>NZ_JBJUVZ010000001.1:0-1776160 GCF_046097675.1 Pseudomonas sp. UV AK001 | reverse complement strand
CCGCCTGACCGACATCGGCGGCGTGCAGGAAGCGGCGGTGCTGGCTCGCGAGGACGTGCCGGGGGACAAACGTCTGGTCGCCTATTACACCGGCGCACGGCTGGAAATCGACGTGCTGCGCGGTCACCTGCTTGAGCACCTGCCGGACTACATGGTGCCGGCGGTGTTCGTGCACCTCGATGCATTGCCGCTGAGTCCGAACGGCAAGCTCGACCGCAAGGCTTTGCCGGTGCCGGATCAGGCCTCGGTCATCACCCGTGAATACGAAGCGCCGGTCGGCGAAGTGGAAATCCTGCTCGCCGGACTGTGGGCCGAACTGCTCAACGTGGAGCGGGTAGGGCGCCACGACAACTTCTTCGAACTGGGCGGGCATTCGCTGATGGCAGTCAACCTGGTGGCACGGATGCGCCATGTCGGGCTGACGGCCGATGTGCGTGTGCTGTTCAGTCAACCGACGCTCGCCGCGCTGGCGGCTGCTGTCGGTGATGAGGTGGAAATCGCTATCCCGGCCAACCGCATTGCACCGGACTGCAAACACATCACCCCGGACATGCTGCCACTGGTTGCACTGGATCAGCCTGCCATTGACCGCATCGTCGCCAGCATTCCCGGTGGCGCCGCGAACGTGCAGGACATTTACCCTCTGGCGCCGTTGCAGGCCGGCATCCTGTTCCATCACTTGTCGGCACCTCAGGGCGATCCGTATGTGTTGCAGGCGCAGTTCGCGTTTGCCGATGAATCCCGTCTGCGGGTGTTCGCCGAAGCCTTGCAGGCTGTGATCGAGCGCCACGACATCCTGCGTACGTCGCTGTTCTGGGACGGCCTGGAAGAACCGGTGCAAGTGGTCTGGCGCCAGGCGTCGCTGGTGTGTGAAACGGTGGAGCTGGACGAGAGTGAAACGGATGCATTGAGCCAGCTGCGCAACCGGTTCGATACCCGGCACTACCGCATGGCCGTCACTCAGGCGCCGCTGATGCGCGTGGTGCACAGCTGGGACGCGGTCAATCGGCGCGTAGTGGCGCTGCTGCTGTTCCATCATCTGGTCATGGACCACATTGCGCTGGAGGTGCTGCGCCACGAGATGCAGTCGGTCCTGCTCGGCCAGGTGCGGCAGTTGGCCGAACCGGTGCCGTATCGCACCTATGTCGCCCGCACCCGCTCAGGGCTGAGCGAGGAGGAGCATGAGACGTTCTTCCGCGACATGCTCGGCGATATCGAGGAACCGACCCTGCCGTATGGCCAGGGCACTGTCGCGGACGGCGGCAACGGGCATGCGCAGCGGTTGCTGAGCACCGCGTTGAGTCAGCGGGTCAGGGCCAAGGCCAGGCGTCTGGGCATCAGCGCCGCCAGCCTGATGCACCTGGCCTGGGCCAGCGTGCTGGGGCAACTGTCGGGGCGTGAAAACGTGGTGTTCGGCACCGTGATGCTCGGCCGCTTGCACGGTGGTGAAGGCGCCGAGCGGGCGCTGGGCGTGTTCATCAACACGCTGCCGCTGCGCATCGATCTGGGCGGGCAAACGGTGAAAGAAGCTGCACTGGCGACCCATCAGCGCCTGAACCGCTTGCTGCATCACGAACATGCGCCATTGGCGCTGATACAACGTTGCAGCGCCATGGCGCCGGGGGTGCCGCTGTTCAATGCCTTGTTCAATTACCGCCACAGTGGCGGCGGGGGCACGCCGTCCGACGAAGTCGTGGCGGCATGGCAGGGCATGCAGTTGCTCGATGCCGAAGAACACAGCAACTACCGCCTGAGCCTGAGCGTCGATGACCTGGGCGAAGACTTCAGCCTGACCGCGTTGACCATGGCCGGGATCGACGCCGGGCGGATCTGCGACTACATGGATCTTGCGGTCGAGAGCCTGTTGCAGGCGCTGGAACGGACGCCGCAACTGAGCATCGACCAGTTGTCAATTTTGCCGCGGGATGAGCGGCGGCAATTGCTGGTCGAGTTCAACGCCACTCAACGGGACTACCCGGCGACGTTGACGGTTCATCGTCTGTTCGAACAGCAGGTGACGAAGCATCCGCAAGCGGTGGCGGTGGTGCATGGCCGCGCGGCGTTGACTTATGAAGAGTTGAATCAACGGGCCAATCTCCTGGCCCATTACTTGATCGGACATGGCGTGCAACCGGGCGACCACGTGGCAATCCTGCTGCCGCGCTCGCTGGATCTGCTGGTCGCGCAACTGGCCATCGGCAAATGTGCGGCGGCCTATGTGCCGCTGGACATCAATGCGCCGGCTGAACGTCAGGCGTTCATGGTTGAGGATTGCGGGGCGAAAGCGCTGCTGACCTTGAGCACTGAGGCGACTGATTACGCTGTGCGCCGGATTGATCTGGATTTGCTGTCGTTGGACGCACAACCGGTTCACAACCCTGATTTGCCGCAGTCTTCCGAGTCCCTCGCCTACATCATGTACACCTCCGGTTCCACCGGCACACCGAAGGGGGTGATGGTGCCGCACCGGGCGATTGGCCGGTTGGTGATCAACAACGGCTATGCGGATTTCAACCCGCAGGATCGGGTGGCATTCGCTTCCAACCCGGCGTTCGACGCCAGCACGATGGATGTCTGGGGGCCGCTGCTCAATGGCGGTCGAGTGGTAGTCATCGATCACGTGACCTTGCTTGATCCGCAAGCCTTCGGACGTGAACTGGCCAACACCGGTGCCACGATCCTGTTCGTCACCACCGCGCTGTTCAACCAGTACGTGCAGTTGATCCCCGAAGCCCTTAAAGGCTTGCGCATCGTGCTCTGTGGTGGCGAACGCGCTGATCCGGCGGCCTTCCGTCGCTTGCTGGCCGAGGCGCCAGACCTGCGCATCGTCCACTGCTACGGCCCGACCGAAACCACCACCTACGCGACTACTTTCGAAGTGCGCGAGGTGGCAGAAGATGCCGACAGCGTGCCGATTGGCGGCCCGATCTCCAACACCCAGGTCTATGTGCTTGACGCCCGTCAGCAACCGGTGCCGATGGGCGTGACCGGCGAGTTGTACATCGGTGGGCAAGGCGTGGCGCTGGGCTACTTGAATCGCCCGGATCTGACTGCCGAAAAATTCCTGCAAGACCCGTTCGGCGATCAACCGGGCGCGTTGCTGTACCGCACCGGCGACCTCGCACGCTGGCTCGCACCGGGGCAACTGGAATGCATCGGTCGTAACGACGATCAGGTGAAGATCCGCGGCTTCCGCATCGAACTCGGGGAAATCGAAAACCGCCTGCTGAACTGCGAAGGGGTGAAGGAGGCCATCGTGCTGGCCCGTCAGGACGGACAGGAGCCGTTGCGTCTGGTGGCGTATTTCACCGCCGAAGAGGGCGTCGACAGCGCCAGCCTGCGCAGCCAATTGCAGGCGCGTCTGCCGGAATACATGGTGCCCTCGGCCTGGGTGCAGCTCGACGCCTTGCCGCTGAACAACAACGGCAAAGTGGATCGCAAGGCCTTGCCGATCCCGGCGCAGGACGCGCTGCTCAGCCGTGCCTATGAAGCCCCGGTCAATCCGCTGGAAGAAACGTTGGCGCAGTTGTGGGCCGAGGTGTTGCAGGTCGAGCAGGTGGGGCGTCACGACAACTTCTTCGAACTGGGCGGGCATTCGTTGCTGGCGATTCGTCTGGTCAACCTGATGCAGCAGAACGGCCTGGAAGTGACGCTGGCCGAGCTGTTCCAGCACGCCAGCATCGAGTCGCTCGGCACGTTGCTCAGCCAGCGCACCGGTGCAGAACTACAGGATGACGGGCTTGTCGTGGTGCGGGCCTGTGGTGCAGGCACGCCGCTGTTCCTGATGCACGAGTTCAGCGGGATGGACGCCTACTTCCCGGCGCTGGGCCTGCACATCGAGGGCGATTTCCCGATCTACGGCTTGCCGGGCATCCCGTTCGGCCAGGCACCGCTGCGCACCATGGAATGCCTGGCGGCGCGCATGGTGGAGATCATCCGCTCGGTGCAGCCGCACGGGCCTTATCGTCTGGCCGGCTGGTCGTTCGGCGGGGTGTTGGCCTACGAAGTCGCGATGCAATTGCTCGGCATGGACGAGACGGTGGCGTTCGTCGGCCTGATCGACAGTTTCGTGCCGCGTCTGACCGATCAGGGTAAGGCGCGCTGGAGCGACAAACATGCGCACAAGCGCCAGCTGCTACAGCATTGCACGTTGTACTGGGCGGCTCGCGGAGACTCGGGGCAGAGTGCGCTGGCGCATCTGGCGCTGTTGCAGGCCGAGCTTGAGCAGATCGACTTCCAGCCGCTGCTGCAGCGTTGCCGGGACGAACAACTGCTGCATCCGGACATGGCGGCCGCCGCTCCGCAGGACCTCTGGCATTACCTCGACCGCGAGGTCGCCCACGGGCATGCGCTGGCGCATTACCGGATCAATCCGTTGGGCTTGCCGCTTTATCTGTTCCGGGCTCAGGAGCATCCGACGGAGCTGTCTCGTCGTCACCCGACCCTGGGCTGGTCGGATGAAGTGCCGGCCACGCTCCTGCACTGCATCGACGTGCCGGGCGATCACCAGAGCATGATGCAGGCGCCGCATGTGCAGGTGCTTGGTCAGGCGCTCGGTCAGGCAGTTCAGGCCTCGGCAGTGATCGAATCCCGGGCCTATCAGCCGCTGTTGACGATCCAGACCGGTCACGCCGGGCATGCGCCGATTTTCTGTGTGCCGGGGGCCGGCGACAGTGTCACCGGGTTCATCCACCTGACCGAGGCGCTGGGGCCGGAGTGGCCGATTTACGGCTTGCAGCCCCGAGGCCTCGACGGCGCAACCGTGCCCCACAGCCGGGTTGAAAGTGCGGCCACGTTCTACCTGCGGGCACTTGAGCAGTTGTACCCGCAAGGACCGGTGCACCTGATCGGGCATTCGTTCGGTGGCTGGGTGGCCTACGCCATGGCGGCGCAGTTGCAGGCGGCGGGGCGCGAGGTGGCGTCCCTGACTCTGATCGACAGCGAATCGCCGGGCGGCAACAGCGTCGTGGGCAAGCCGTACACCACGACGGCGGCGTTGTTGCGACTGATCGAGTCGCTGCAACTGTCCAGCGGCAAGTCCCTGGGGATCGATGCACTGGCTTTCGCCGAAGCCGATGACGCTACGCAAATGCGCTTGCTGCATGACGGCATGGTGCATGCCGGTGTGCTGTCCGAACGCTCGTCAGCTGACGCGATGCAGGGCCCGGTGCGTACGTTCGCCACGGCATTGCGCACGGTCTACCGGCCGAGCCTGGCCTATACCGGGCCGGTGCGTCTGGCGCTGGTGGATGACCCGACACTGGACGCCTCGGGCAATCAGCGCGAGCAGGCAGCGATGCTCGAAGGCTGGCAGCGCGAGGCCCGGGATCTGGCGGTGTGGTATGGCCCCGGCAACCACTTCACGATCCTCAAGGCGCCCAACGTCTTCAGTCTCGCGGCGTGGTGGCATGACGGGCTGACGGTGGCGGCGGGTCAAGTGTTGTCCTGATTGAAGTTTTTATCCTGGAACCCGGCCGCTGGCCGGGCTCAACCCTGAACGGAATTGTGGTCATTTATGGAACAGTCGAAGTTGCGCAAAGTCGGTCTGGGAATCGCGTTGACGCTGGTGGCAGGGTTGGTGTTCTACACGGTGCAGGCACCGGCCGAAGCACCGCAGTACCTGACCGCCACGGTTGAACGCGGTGATATTGAAAACGCGGTGCTGGCCACCGGATTGCTGGAAGGCATCAAACAGGTGGACGTCGGTGCCCAGGTCTCGGGGCAGTTGAAGTCGCTGAAGGTCAAGGTCGGCGACAAGGTCAAGAAGGGCCAGTGGCTGGCGGAAATCGACCCGCTGGTGCTGCAGAACACCTTGCGTCAGGCGCAGGTCGACGAGGAAAACCTGCAAGCCCAGCGCCGGGCGACTCAGGCTCAGTTGCGCCAGACCAAGGCAATCTACGAGCGCTATCAAAATCTGCAGGAAGACGCCTCGATCTCGCGGCAGGATTTCGAAACCGCGCAATCGAACTACGAGGTGCAGCAGGCCAACCTGTTATCGCTGGACGCGCAGATCAAGAGCGCGCATATCCAGATCGACACGGCCAAGGTCAATCTGGCCTACACGCGGATCGTCGCGCCCATCGACGGCGACGTGGTGGGCATCGTCACCCAGGAAGGCCAGACCGTGATCGCCAACCAACTGGCGCCGATCCTGCTGAAACTGGCGGACCTGGACACCATGACCGTCAAGGCTCAGGTGTCGGAGGCTGATGTCATTCATATCGCGCCGGGGCAGGAGGTGTATTTCACCATTCTCGGCGAGGACAAGCGTTACTACGGCAAGCTGCGCGGCACCGAGCCGGCGCCGCAGAACTTCCTCGAAACCCCGCCCGCCGGCACGCCGAAACAGAACACGGCGGTGTTCTACAACGCGCTGTTCGAGGTGCCCAACCCGGATCATCGCCTGCGTATTTCCATGACGGCGCAGGTGCGCGTGGTGCTCGACACCGCCAAGTCGGTGCTGACGATTCCGGTGGCGGCACTCGGTCCGCGCAACAACGATGGCAGCTTCCCGGTGCGGGTGCTGGACGCCAAGGGCCAGGCGCAGTCGCGCAATGTGCAGACCGGGATCAACAACAACGTCAAGGTGCAGGTCAACGACGGTCTGGCCGAAGGCGACCGGGTGGTGATCGGTGATCCGGTGGCGAAAGTGGCAGGGGCATGAGCATGACCGAACCTCTGCTGCATCTGAGCGGCATCAGCCGCAGTTTCACCGCTGGCGACCGTGAATTTCTGGCGCTGAAGAACATCGACCTGACGATCCATGCCGGGGAAATGGTGGCGATCATCGGCGCCTCGGGTTCCGGCAAATCGACTCTGATGAACATCCTCGGCTGCCTCGACTACGCCACGGCCGGCAGCTACAAGATCAACGGCCGGGAAACCCGTGATCTGGACAACCAGGCGCTGGCCGAACTGCGACGCGACTATTTCGGCTTCATCTTCCAGCGCTATCACTTGCTGCCGCATCTGAGCGCGATGCACAACGTCGAGATGCCGGCGATCTACGCCGGCACGCCAGAGCCGCAGCGACACGCCCGGGCCCGTGAGCTGTTGGCGCGCCTGGGGCTGGAAGGGCACCTGACGCATCGCCCCAGCCAGCTCTCTGGCGGCCAGCAGCAGCGGGTGAGTATCGCCCGGGCCTTGATGAACGGCGGTGAAGTGATCCTCGCCGACGAGCCCACCGGCGCCCTCGACACCACCAGCGGCAAGGAGGTGATGCGCATTCTGCTGGAGCTGCACGCCGCCGGGCACACGGTGATCCTGGTGACCCACGACCCCAAGGTCGCAGCCAACGCTGAACGCATCATCGAAGTCAGCGACGGCGAAATCCTCAGCGACCGCCGCAATGAGCGCGACACCACGGCACTGACCAACGAAGACGCCGTGTCGCGCAAATCCGGTGCGGCACGACGTCTGGTGGCCAGCTTCGGCCTGTTCAAGGAAGCGTTCAACATGGCCTGGGTCGCGCTGATCTCCCATCGGATGCGCACCTTGCTGACCATGCTCGGGATCGTTATCGGTATCACCTCGGTGGTGTCGATTTCGGCCATCGGCGAAGGGGCCAAACGCTATGTACTCAAGGACATTCAGGCCATCGGCAGCAACACCATCGATATCTATTCCGGCACCAGTTTCGGCGACAGCCGTTCGGCGGCCATCGAAACCCTGGTGCCGGCGGATGTCACCGCACTCAATCAGTTGTACTACGTCGACAGTGCCACGCCGGTGGTCGGGCGCAACCTGTTGCTGCGCTATCGCAATATCGACCTCGATGCGCAGGTCAACGGCGTCAGCGATCTGTATTTCCAGGTGCGCGGAATCAAGATGGAGTCGGGCATCCCGTTCAGTGAAAGCGATGCCCGGCGTCAGGCGCAGGTGGTGGTGATCGATCACAACACCCGCCATCGGTTGTTCGGCGAGGGCGTCGATCCATTGGGGCAGGTGATCCTGATCGGCAACCTGCCATGCACCGTGATTGGTGTGGCGGCGGAGAACAAGAACATCTTCTCGTCGAGCAAGTCGCTCAATGTCTGGGTGCCCTACGAAACCGCAGCCGGGCGGCTGTTGGGCCAGCGTTATCTGGACAGCATCAGTGTTCGGATCAAGGACGGCCAGCCGAGCAAAGTGGTGGAAGACAACGTCAACAAACTGATGCTGCAGCGCCACGGCACCAAGGATTTCTTCACCAACAACCTCGACAGCGTGATGCAGACCGTACAGAAAACCAGCCGCTCGCTGGCCTTGCTGCTGTCGCTGATTGCTGTGATTTCGCTGGTGGTGGGCGGTATCGGCGTGATGAACATCATGCTGGTGTCGGTCACCGAGCGTACCCGTGAGATCGGCATCCGCATGGCGGTCGGGGCGCGGCAGTCGGACATCCGACAGCAGTTTCTGGTGGAGGCGGTGATGGTCTGCCTGCTCGGTGGCGCTATCGGCATTTCCCTGTCCTACGCCATCGGCCACCTGTTCTCGCTGTTCATCAAGGAATGGGAAATGGTGTTCTCGCTGACCTCGGTACTGACTGCCGTGATCTGCTCGACCCTGATCGGCATCGTGTTCGGCTTCGTGCCGGCACGCAATGCGTCGCGTCTCGATCCGATCGAGGCGCTGGCCCGGGATTGAGGTCGGCACGAAAAAACCGCCGTCCTTTGCAGGAAGGCGGTTTCGTCAGAGATGTGTGAGCCTTCAGGCCGCATTCGAAGGGCCGCAGGCTGTCGGGCAGTCCTGCGGCGAATACATCCAGCGCATCAGCGAGTGACGTCCGCTGATGCCCAGTTTGATGGCTGCGCGTTTGAGGTAGCTTTCCACGGTATTGACCTTCAGTTGCAACTGTTCGGCCAGTTCAGGCGCGGTGCGCCCGGCCAGCAGGCCGACACACACTTCCATTTCGCGGTTCGACAGGCTCAGCCCCAATTGCTCCACTCGTTCGCAAAAGCGCAGGCGCAGGGTTTCCAGGCCCAGCAGGGTGGAATCCGATTGTTCCTGGGATTGTCCCAGGACGTCAGTGTTTGCCGGTTGCAGGGCGTTGATGTGTTTTTCCACCATCGGCAGCAGCACTGGGGAAATGTCTTGCAACAAACTGCGCTCGTGAGCGGAGAAGCGTTTTGCCGGACCGCAACGGTAGACCGAGATCACATAGCGGTAACCGTCCTTGCGTCGGGTCAGGTGCAATTGCGAGGCGTCGGTGACCGTCGAGGGTTCGGGAGCGGGCAAATCATTGGCACTCGGCAGGGTGCTCAGTTCGGAATACACCGTTTCAGCCGGCAGTGGCGCTTCCTTGATGCATTCGGGTTCGCTGCGCGGTTGCGTGCGTCCGACCGGTTCCACGCGCATCTGCCGGATGTGTGTGGCATCCACCGCCAGTTGGGTCAGGATCAGGTCATGCAGCATCCGTGGGAAATGTCGGCTGCCAGTGCTGGCGATGACCTTGCCAATGTGAGGAAACAGCTGTGAGTTCATGTCGTTCATCCATGAGTTGCAGTGTGGTACTCGTGTTCCTGAACCACCGGAAAACAGCTCCATGCCCGGCGACAGCGAATCAGGAAATTGGATCCTATCCTAGTACAACGTTTCAGCGACGGTTTAATGAAGGCGCTATTAGCTCATAACTGACGGTGAGGAGGATGTCGGGATGACAGGTGTCAGAGAAATGCCTTACAGCTGAACAGGATCAATTTTGTAAAAAATCCTACAAATGACAGTGTTTGTGAACAAAAAAAGCCCGTTTCAGCCGAAGCCAAAACGGGCTTTTTCCCGCATCGACAACCGTTATTTCAGGTTGTCAAAGTGGTCTCGCAGGAACTCGTAAAAGCGAAACGCTTGAAACGATCTCCATACGAGGCTCAGCGTACGCAGCAAAAGCTTCATACGTTTTGGCCTCCAGGTCGGGGGCCAGACCTCCAGCGCACTTACCGGACCATGCGTGCCTTCGGACATGCACGTCAATGTTGTCCATGAGGCGGCCGGTTGTGATCCCTCCGAGCCATCATTCCGGCACGGGTGCAAAACCGTGTCGAAGGGCATGAAACCGTTATGGTTCCAGCCAAACCTCATGGACGCACTGGCGAGTGAGCGTCGGCATATTAACCTGTCTTGTGACGTGATTCTGAGGGGTATGGATAAAGACTCAATGAGTTTTGTAATTCGTTGTTTCTGTCAGTATTATCTCGGTCTGTCAAAGCCTCGTCAGGGCTGACCTTGTCATTGCATGACGTCATTCAACACACACAAAATAACGTTGCAACGAATACCAAAGATTAATAGTATTTCCGCACGTCAGTGTTGTCCGTGAGACACCAGGCCCCAGCCGCAAACTGAGGCCTACCGAAAAACCGCCCCGCTAAGGCGGTTTTTTTTCGCCCATCGTTTGACCACCGCCAGCAATCCTACGCGTCTCGCACCAAGGGCATCGCGGCATCCACCAGCTCGATCCAGTGCCTGACCGGCGTGCGTCCCGCGCCGTCGAGGTGGGCCTGGCAGCCGATATTGGCGGTAGCGATGGCATCCGGATGACCGCTTTCCAGTGCATTGAGTTTTTGGTCGCGCAATTGTCGGGCCAGTGCCGGCTGCGTTATCGAATAGGTGCCCGCCGAGCCACAGCACAGATGGGCGTCCGGCACGGTCGTGAGGTTGAAGCCCAGCCGGGTCAGCACCGACTCCACCGCACCGCCAAGTTTCTGTGCGTGTTGCAAGGTGCAGGGGCAGTGGAAAGCCAGGCGCTGATCGGCATGGATGCCAAGGGATTCGAGCGGTTCCTCACGTAACACTTCCACCAGATCCTTTGCCAGCTCACTCACGGTTTTTGCCTTCTCGGCATAGGCTGGGTCGGTGCAGAGCAGATGCCCGTAATCCTTGATGAACGCACCGCAGCCGCTGGCGGTCTGCACGATCGCTTCGGCGCCTTGCTCGATGGCCGGCCACCAGGCGTCGATGTTCTTGCGGGCGCGCTCAAGTCCTTTGGCCTGGGCGTCGAGGTGATAGTCCACGGCGCCGCAGCAGCCGGCATTCAGCACCGGAGTAATGCTGATTCCCAATCGATCCAGCACCCGTGCTGTCGCGACGTTGGTGTTGGGCGACAAACCCGGTTGCACGCAGCCTTCGAGCATCAGCACCTTGCGGGCATGCCGCGCTACCGGACGGGGTGCGATTGCAGAGGTGCTGCGCGGCAGTTTTGCTTGCAGAGTCTCGGGTAGAAGCGCGCGGAAGATCCGGCCAGCACCGAGCAGTCCCTTGAACAGAGAGGCATCGGGCGCCACCGCGCGCAAACCTTCGCGCAACAAGCGTTGGCCGATGGGCCGCGGCACAGCGGCATCCACCACGGCGCGGCCGATATCGAGCAGGTTGTGGTAATCCACCCCTGACGGGCAGGTGGTTTCGCAATTGCGGCAGGACAGGCAACGATCCAGATGCAGTTGGGTTTTGCGGGTGACCTCGTTGCCTTCCAGCACTTGCTTGATCAGGTAGATGCGGCCCCGTGGGCCATCGAGTTCATCGCCGAGCAACTGATAGGTCGGGCAGGTCGCGTTGCAGAAACCGCAGTGCACGCAGGTGCGCAGGATGCTTTCGGCTTCTTCGGCGCGGGGCAGTTGTCGGGCTTCTTCGCTGAGAGTGGTCTGCATGGCTCAAAGCTCCGCGTACAGGCGACCGGGGTTGAAGATGCCCTGAGGGTCGAGCCGCTGCTTGAGGCAACGGTGATAATGCAGGAGGGCGGGTGGCAGCGGATGAAACGGCGCGTCGATCAAACCATGGCTGTAGCAGGTCGCATGCCCGCCAACAGCCGAAACCACCTGGCGAATCAGAGCAGCTTCGGCCCCTGATTTCAGCCAACGCTGGGCGCCGCCCCAGTCGAGCATTTGTACACCGGCCAAGGCCAGCGGCGGGGTGTTGTTCGGCACCGACAGGCGCCACAGGGGCTGGTCCTCATCAAAAAAATCCAGGCGCTGTTCATTCAGATCTGACCAATAGGCGCCATCAAGCAGTTCGCCACCGAGACGATCACGGGCCGCCGCCACCGAACCTTCGCCACCTTCCAGACGCAAGTGCAGCCGCTGGCCATCGTGGCAGGCGGCGCTGATCGGCAACGGTTGTTGGCCCCATTCCGCCAGGCGCTGCAAGGCACGCTCGCTGTCTATTTCCAGGCTGATACTCAGGCACTCTCGCGGTTTGGGCAGGACCTTGAGTGAGACCTCGGTAATCACTCCCAGCGAACCGTAACTGCCGGCCATCAGCCGCGACAGGTCATAACCGGCGACGTTTTTCATGACTTCACCGCCAAAGCGCAGGTGTTTGCCATGACCCGTGATGATCCGCGTACCCAGCACGAAATCCCGCACCGACCCCGACCACGGGCGCCGCGGGCCGGACAGTCCGCTGGCGATCATCCCGCCCACCGTCGCATCGTCGGCGAAGGCCGGTGGTTCGCACGGCAACATCTGTTGTGAAGCGTCCAGCACCGGAAGCAGTTCGCTCAGCGGTGTGCCGCAACGTGCGGTGATCACCAGTTCCGTCGGGTCGTAGCTGACGATGCCGCGATGGGTGCGAGTGTCGAGGATTTCTCCGGCGACAATGCGCCCCAGAAATGCCTTGCTGTTGGCGCCCTGAATCCGCAGGGGCGTGGCGTCCTGCAATGCCTGATTGACTTGATCGAGCAGCGCGGCGCTGTCGTCGACATCCTTTTCTCGGACCATCAAAAACGCTCCAGCTCGGGGAAGGGCAGTTGCCCGGCGTGAACATGCATGACGCCGAATTCGGCGCAGCGGTGCAGGGTCGGGATGTTCTTGCCCGGATTGAGCAGGCCGTCGGGGTCGAACGCCGCTTTGACGGCGTGGAACAGGGTCAGCTCGTCGCTGTTGAACTGCGCGCACATCTGATTGATTTTCTCCCGGCCCACGCCGTGCTCGCCGGTGATGCTGCCGCCGACCTTCACGCACAATTCGAGGATTTTGCCTCCCAGGGTTTCGGCGCGTTCCAGTTCGCCAGGCTGGTTGGCGTCGAAAAGAATCAACGGGTGCATGTTGCCGTCGCCGGCATGGAACACGTTCGCCACCCGCAGGCCGTATTCGGCGGATAACTGCGCAATGGCTTGCAGCACACCGGGCAGTTCGCGGCGCGGGATGGTGCCGTCCATGCAGTAGTAGTCCGGTGACAAGCGGCCCACGGCCGGAAAGGCATTCTTGCGACCGGCCCAGAAGCGCACGCGCTCGGCTTCGTCCCTGGCCTGGCGCACTTCGCTGGCGCCGGCGTTTTCCAGCACCTGGCGCACGCGAATGCAGTCATCGTGGACGTCGGCTTCAACGCCATCGAGCTCACAAAGCAAAATCGCTTCGGCATCCACCGGGTAGCCGGCGCGGATGAAGTCCTCGGCGGCGCGGATGGCCAGGTTGTCCATCATTTCCAAGCCTCCGGGGATGATGTCAGCCACGGCGCGGCAGGCGTTTTCCACGGAATCGAATGCGGCCAGCAAGACTTTGGCGGTCTGTGGCTTGGGCAGCAGTTTGACCGTGACTTCGGTGATCACGCCCAGCAGGCCTTCGGATCCGGTGAACAGCGCCAGCAGATCGAAACCGGGAGAATCGAGCGCATCGGAGCCGAGCGTGAGGTGTTCGCCCTCGACGGTCAGGATCTCGACCTTGAGCAGGTTATGCACGGTCAGGCCGTACTTGAGGCAATGCACGCCGCCGGCGTTTTCCGCGACATTGCCGCCGATGGAGCAGGCGATCTGCGAGGAGGGATCCGGCGCGTAATACAGGCCGAACGGAGCGGCAGCCTGGGATATCGCCAGATTGCGCACCCCTGGCTGAACCCGCGCAGTGCGGGCAGCCGGGTCGATGTGCAGAATATTGTTGAAGCGCGCCATCACCAGCAGCACGCCTTTTTCCAGCGGCAACGCGCCGCCGGACAACCCGGTGCCCGCACCCCGTGCGACCACCGGCACGTTCATCTCATGACAGGTGCGCAAGATGCCCTGCACCTCATCCAGATGCCGGGGCAAAACCACCAGCAGCGGCGTGGTGCGATAGGCGGACAAACCGTCGCATTCATACGGGGCGAGATCCTCGCGCTGGTGCAGGATTTCCAGTGCCGGACACCGGGTTTGCAGCGCCTGCAACAGCGCGGTTTTATCGACGCCCGGCAGGGGGCCGTCGATCTGTTCGTCGTAGAGAATGTTCATGCGGGCGCCCCTTGGTTTTTGTTATCGGGTGCGAGCGATCAGTCGAGATCAGCAGCCTCATGTCGTTCCGGCACCTGGCTCGCCTCATCGCCCCAGGTACGGTTGACGCGTTGCCCACGAATGACCGCAGGCCGTTTGGCGATCTCCTCGGCCCAGCGTTGCAAATGGGTGTATTCGTGCGCCGAAAGAAATTCGGCCGCGCCGTACACGTTATTGCGCACCAGTTGCCCGTACCACGGCCAGACCGCGATGTCGGCGATGGTGTAACTGTCGCCGGCAAGGTAAGGACTCTCGGCAAGACGCCGGTCGAGCACATCCAGCTGACGCTTGGCCTCCATGGTGAAACGGTCGATCGGGTATTCGAGTTTCTCCGGCGCATAGGCATAAAAATGCCCGAAACCGCCGCCCAGGTAGGGCGCCGAGCCCATTTGCCAGAACAGCCAGTTCAGGGTCTCGGTGCGGCCGGCGAGGTCGGTGGGCAGGAAGGCGCCGAATTTTTCGGCGAGGTAAAGCAGGATCGAGCCCGACTCGAAAACCCGGATCGCCGGCTCGGCGCCGCGATCAAGCAGCGCCGGGATCTTGGAGTTCGGATTGATCTCGACAAAACCGCTGGAAAACTGATCGCCTTCACCGATACGAATCAGCCAGGCATCGTATTCGGCCCCGGCATGCCCCAGCGCCAGCAACTCTTCCAGCAGGATGGTGACCTTCACACCGTTGGGCGTGGCCAGCGAATACAGCTGCAACGGATGCTTGCCGACGGGCAGGGTCTTGTCGTGGGTCGGCCCGGCAATCGGGCGATTGATGTTGGCGAACTGGCCGCCGGACGGAGCGCTGTGTTTCCAGACCTTGGGTGGTACGTAAGGCGTTTTGCTCATGAAACGAACCTCATCGTCAGCTGCTGAACAGGCGTGAGCCGGCAGAAAAAACCACCGGCTCCTGACGAACAGAACACCACAGAAGGGCGTTTGAATTCCACCCCGTTGTCCCATCAACTCTTTATATCGTTATTCGATTCGCGGGTGCTGCTGCACGAGGTGCTCGCGTTTGGCTTCCAGCTCGGCGATTTCGGCGTCGATGTCTTCGATCTTCTGTTCGATGTTGTCGTGATGTTCCTGCAGCAGTTCCCTGGCTTCCTCGATATCGGACGCTGCAGGTGCTGCGCCGCGCAGCGGTTTGTTGGCGGTTTCTTTCATGGTCACACCGGTGATCAGCCCGATGACGGCGGTCACCATCAGGTAATAAGCCGGCATGTACAGGTTCTGCGTGCTTTCCACCAGCCAGGCCACAACGGTCGGCGTCACACCGGCGATCAGCACCGAGACGTTGAAGGCACTGGCCAGCGCGCTGTAGCGGATATGAGTCGGGAACATCGCCGGCAGCGTAGACGCCATGACCCCAATGAAGAAGTTGAGCACCACGGCCAGTATCAGCAGGCCGGAAAAGATCAGGCCGATCTTGCCGCTGTTGATCAGCATGAACGCTGGAATGGCGAGGATGAACAGACCGATGCTGCCGAAGATGATGAAGGGACGACGGCCGATCTTGTCACTGATGAAGCCGATGGCAGGCTGCACGAACAGCATGCCGACCATGATTGCGATGATGATCAGCACCCCGCGATTTTCGCTGTAGTGCAGGTTGTGCGACAGGTAGCTCGGCATGTAGGTGAGCAGCATGTAATAGGTGACGTTGGTGGCAGCCACCACGCCGATGCAGGTCATCAGGCTGCGCCAGTGCTTGGTCGCGACTTCCTTGAACGACACTTTCGGGCCGCCGGCCAGGCCTTCGCGGTCGCCTTGTTCAAGCTTTTCGACATGCTGCTGGAACGCCGGCGTCTCTTCGAGCGCATGGCGCAGGTAGAGCCCGATCATGCCCAGCGGCAGGGCGAGGAAGAACGGCAGGCGCCAGCCCCATTCCTGGAATTTTTCTTCGCCGATGATCGCGGAAATCAGCACCACCACACCGGCACCGAGAACGAAACCGGCGATGGAACCGAAGTCCAGCCAACTGCCGAGGAAACCGCGTTTGCGATCCGGCGCGTACTCAGCGACGAAGATCGAAGCACCGGTGTACTCGCCTCCGACCGAAAAGCCCTGGGCCATTTTCGCCAGCAGCAGAAGGATCGGCGCCCAGATGCCGATCGAGGCATAGGACGGGATCAACCCGATGGCAAAGGTGCTGAGCGACATGATCACGATGGTTGCCGCGAGGACTTTCTGCCGTCCGTACTTGTCACCCAGCGCACCGAAGAACAGTCCGCCCAGCGGCCGGATCAGGAACGGCACCGAGAAGGTCGCCAGTGCTGCGATCATCTGTACGCCGGGATCGGCGCCGGGGAAGAAGACCTTGCCCAGCACATAGGCGACGAAGCCGTAGACGCCGAAGTCAAACCACTCCATCGCGTTGCCCAGCGCGGCGGCCGTAATGGCTTTGCGCATCTTGGCATCGTCGACAATGGTGATGTCTTTCAGTCCGATCGGGCTGACGCTTTCCTTTGATTCCATGGGATTCACTCTGCATCTGATCTGTCTTTGTGCAAACCGCGAGGCCCGGTGAGGCTTGAGTCAGCGCGGTTTGCCGTGACCGATGCCATCTCTGTGATGGCACGGCTTCTTCCTGATCAGATACAAGTGGACACGAAAAAATTCACCACTGATTTGGTTTTTTGCCAATGGCCGGATTATGACGCGATCCTGCGCGCAATTGCGCCGGACTCACGCCAAGTCGCTGCTTGAACGCACTGGTCATGTGCGCCTGGGAATTGAAACCGCAGGCGAGGGCGATTTCCGCCAGGCTGGCCTTCGAGTCACGCATCAGTGCCCGGGCCCGGGCCAGGCGGCGGTCGATCAGGTAACTGTGGGGACTTTTGCCGGTCGCCTGCTTGAAGGCTCGAGTGAAATAGCCTTCGGACAGTTCCAGCAGTTGCGCCATGGTGTGTAGGCCGAGCGGGCCGTCGAGACCGGCGTCGATGAACTCGTCGAGCAGGCGCATCCGGTTGCCGGTGATCGAGCCCTGGAGCGGCAAGGTGTCTTTGCCTGCGGTGCGCTCGGCCAGGGCGAGCGCCCAGGTTTGCCAGTCATCGTCCACCGAGGCATTCAACAAGGCACAGCGCATCCGCGAGGCGAGGTGGATGGCCTGTGGGTCGATGCGATTGTTGAACGCGTACTCACCAGCCAGTTCGATGCCGTCGGTGCGGATCACCCGCAGGTATTCACCGCCCATGGGCGATTCGGACATCACGTCACAGCCGGCAGGCACAAACGCCAGGCCATTGGGCATGGCATCGAAAGGGCGCACCCGGTCGCTGCCGATCGCGTGTACGCCGCGCTGGCTGTCGAAGGCGAAACCGATCGCAGACTGGCTCGCCACATATCGGGTGGCGTAGGCGGCGCCGGGCAGCAATTCGATCGCCCATGGGCCGGCCTCGATACGACGGACCGGTTCCGGGACGACGACTGGCTGCTGACGGTTTCGATGGCTCATGAGCGCCATAGTAGTGAAGAGTGCAGGTGAAAGTCAGGTCAGTTTTTTGAAAGCCGACGTGATGTGCCTGTGCCTAGACTGGGGCCAGGCACAAGGAGATTCCCATGCATTCACTCACTCGCGAAGAAATCGAACAGGCTGCCCGTCAGGTTTATCAGGTGATGCCGGCCACCGCTCAATATCGCTGGCCATTGCTGGCCGAGCGGCTGGGCTGCACGGTGTGGGTCAAGCACGAAAACCACACCCCGACCGGTGCGTTCAAGGTACGCGGCGGCATCACCTTCATGCACTGGCTGCGGCGCGAACATCCCAACGTCAAAGGCATTGTCTCCGCGACGCGTGGCAATCACGGGCAAAGCCTGGCGCTGGCCGCGCAAGCGGTAGGGTTAAAGGCGTTGATCGTGGTGCCGCTGGGCAATTCGCTGGAGAAGAACAACGCCATGCGCGGCTTTGGTGGCGAAGTGGTCGAGTACGGACGTGATTTCGACGAGGCCCGCGAGGAAGCGGCGCGTCTGGCGCTGGAACATGGACTTTATCTGGTGCCACCCTTCCACACCGAGCTGGTCAAGGGCGTAGCGACCTACGCGCTGGAACTGTTCAGTGCGGCGCCGGATCTGCACACCGTCTACGTTCCCATCGGATGCGGCTCGGGCATTTGTGGCGTGATCGCTGCCCGCGATGCGCTGGGCCTGGATACCCAGGTGGTGGGCGTGGTGTCCACGGAAGCGGCCGCCGCCAAGCTGTCCTTCGAGGCGAAAACGATCTGCGAGACCGCCTCCGCCAATACCTTTGCCGATGGCCTGGCCGTGCGCAAACCGATTGCCGAAGCGTTCGATGTCTATGGGGCCGGCGCTGCACGAATCGTGTCCGTCAGTGAGGACGAAATCGCCGAAGCCATGCGCGTGTATTACACTGACACCCACAACCTCGCCGAAGGTGCCGGAGCAGCGGCACTCGCGGCATTGATGCAGGAACGGGACAGGATGCAGGGCAAAAGGGTGGGGGTGATTCTGTCCGGGGGCAACATCGACCGGGCTGTGTATGCGCGGGTTATTGGCTGATAGACGACGGCTGGCGGCGGGGCGCCGCTTTTCCGCTTGTGATTCGTCCTGACTACCCCTTATAAGATCGGCTTTCACTTTCGATATATAAGGGTGTCACGCATGAGCAATGCCTGGAACGAAGGTTATTTCACGGACGAAGGCTACACCTACGGGTATAGCCGCGAGATCAATCCGGTTTTCCAGCGCTATTGTTTGTTGTTGCGTGGTTTCGCCACGCTGGAGGGCACCGACGGTTATCACTGCGAGCTGGGTTTTGGTCAGGGCGTTTCGATCAATATCCATGCGGCGGGTAATCCGGGCACCTACGTCGGTACGGATTTTCATCCCGGCCAGGCCGCCCATGCCATCGGGCTGGCGAACGACTGGGGCAGCGATGCTCGGCTGTATGACGACAGCTTCGAGCAGCTGCTGGCCCGCCATGACCTGCCGCAGTTCGACAGCATCAGCCTGCACGGCATCTGGACCTGGGTCAGCCGTGACAATCACAAGCTGATCGTCGAGTTCATCCGTCGTCATCTGAAGCCGGGCGGTCATGTGTACATCAGCTACAACTGCTTCCCGGGCTGGTCGCCCATGGCGCCGTTGCGCCAGTTGTTCAGCCTGCATGATCGTTTTGCCACACAGACTTCGGCACGCCCGGACCAGCGGATCGACGCCGCGCTGCAATTCTCCGAAGCGCTTCTGGCCGCCAACCCCAACTACGCCAATTCGGTGCCGGGTCTGGACGCGAAGCTGCAGAGCATCAAGGGCCAGAACCGTCAGTACGTTGCCCACGAATACTTCAACCGCGACTGGAATTGCATGTACTTCACCGATGTGGTCGAAGCCATGGCCCCGGCCAAGCTCGACTACGCCACCACTGCCGTGCCTCTGGATACAGTGGACCCGCTCAACCTGAGCGCCGAAGGCATGGATTTTCTGGAAGGCATCGAGCATCCGGTCATGCGTGAGCAAGCGCGCGATTACTTCGTCAATCAGAACTTCCGTCGGGACCTTTACGTGCGTGGCGCCAACCGGTTGTCCGCCTCCGAACACCGCGAGCGCATGCTCAGTACCCGATTCGTTCTGATGCAACTGGCGGACAGTGTCGCGGGCAGCGTCACGGGCCCGGCAGGCTCCGCGACGTTGCAGGCAGATATTTACGGCCCGGTGCTGGACGCGCTGGCCGATGATGCCTACGTACCGAAGACCTTGCGCCACTTGCTGGAAGCTTCGCCTTCATTGGGCTATGGCGATGTGGAGCAGGCTCTCAACGTGCTGATCGGGATGGGCGCCGTGGCACCGTGCCAGAGCGAAGCGGCCGAGAAGCTGGCACAGGCACGCTGCAACACCCTCAACCTGCAACTGTGCAGACGCTCGCTGTTCGATCACAAGATCCAGGTGCTGGCCAGCCCGGTCACCGGGGGTGGCGTAACGGTCAGTCGCTTCCAGCAGTTGTTCCTGATTTCGATCAAGCAAGGCAAGACCCGTCCGGCCGAGTGGGCATTGCTGGCGTGGGGCATCATTGGTGGTCAGGGTGAAGGTCTGCTGAAAAACGGCAAGGCACTGACCACCGCCGAAGAAAACATTGCCGAACTGACCGAGCAGGCCGAGGCATTTGCCGAGCGTTCGCTGGTCATTCTCAAGGCCCTGAAAATCGTCTAGCGGCAAAAAGTCTTTTGGGGTCCGGTTTTTTCATCGAACCGACCGATCAGCGAACACTTCATCGAGGGCCCGACACGCCGTTGCTGCGTCTTCGATGGACTGCTTGTATCCTGCGCGGCCCGGGACATACGGTCGCTGTTGTGGCCCCGGTCCGACAACGGCCGTGACGGAAAACGGACTTTCCAAAAGGTACTGATGTGAAGCGTGATACCCACCTCGTGATGTTGTTGCTGTTGGTGATCGGCTGCTCCCTGGCGTCGCTGACCATCTGGAAGGTGCTGGGCTCTCGGGAGCGGGCGCTGGACGAGGTGAACGTCCACGGGTTGAACCTGACCCAGGCGCTCGCGACCTATTCCGAAGGCATCGTCCGGCAGAGCTCGCTGCTCTTGCTCGGGCTCGTCGAACGTCTGGAAACCGAGGGCAGCGGCCCCGCGCAGATCGAACGGTTGAATGCGCTGGTCAACCGTCAGCAGCCACTGATGCCGCAGCTCAGTGGCATCACCGTCTACGATAATCGCGGCCACTGGCTGATGTCCTCCAACCGACCGATTCCGGCCGGGGTCAACAGCAGCGACCGGGACTATTTCATCCATCACCGTGACGATCCTTCCCGCGAGCCCTTCATCGGCCCGCCCATCCGTAGCCGTTCGAATCAGGAGTGGGTGATTACCGTCAGCCGCCGCTTCAATGACGCGCGCGGTGAGTTCGCCGGCGTGGTGGCGGTCACCCTGGGAGTCGAAAACTTCCTGCGACTGTTCGGCAAGCTCGACGTGGGGCAGGAGGGTGCCATCGGTCTGTCCTACACCGACGGTACGTTGCTGGTGCGATATCCCTTTCGCGAACAGGACATGGGGCGCAACTTCTCCAAGTCGCCCATTTATGCGAAGTACCTGGTGGACCAATCGGTGGGCACCGCGTCCTTCACGTCCAGCCTCGACGGCGTGGAGCGGCTCTACGCGTTTCGCAAGAGTGAAAAGCTGCCGCTGATCACCACGGTCGCGCTCGGCAAGCGCGAAGCATTGGCGGCGTGGCGATTGGAAGCGCTGCTGTCCATCGTGGTGGTCGCATCGCTGCTGGGGCTCACTGGCGTGATCGGCTGGTTTCTCATTCTCGATATACGTCGGCGGACCCAGGTGGAAGGGGAGTTGCGGCTCACTCAACAGCAGTTGCTCGGATCAAACCGGCAGCTGGAATTGCTGGCGATGAAGGATGCGCTGACGGGCCTGGCCAATCGCCGCTGTTTCGATGAAACACTGGCCATGGAAGCGCGCCGGGCTCAGCGGGACGGGGTTTCGCTGGCCTTGCTGATGATCGATATCGACTACTTCAAGCTGTTCAACGATTCCCAGGGACATGTTGCCGGCGACGCCTGCCTGCAACGGGTGGGGAAGGTGCTTGAGGCCTGCGTGCGGCGACCGTCGGATCTGGTGGCGCGCTATGGCGGGGAAGAGATGGCGATCATCATGCCCGACACCGATGGCGAGGGGGCGGCGGTCGTGGCGCAGCTGATTCTGGAGCGACTGACGCAAGAGCACATTGCTCATCCGGCGAGCCCGTTCGGTCGGGTGACGGTCAGTATCGGCGTCACCGCGGCGGCTGGCCCGCAACTGGCCGTGGTGCAAGCGCTGATCGAGACGGCAGATCAGGCGCTGTACCAGGCGAAGACCACAGGGCGGAACCGGATGGCAAGGAAAGCTCCCGGCGACAGCATCCCTTCAGCACAGCCAGTGTGAGCGGTGCTGAAGGGGCGGGTGTCGCGCCTTACCGAGTATCGGCAGTCATCACGCGTACTCGGGGTAATCCACATACCCTTCGGCATTGCCACCATAGACCGTGGCCGGATTCAGTGAATTCAGCGGCCAGTCATTGGCGATGCGCGCCGGCAAGTCCGGGTTGGCCATGAACGGACGACCGAAAGCCACGAAATCCGCCAGCCCGGAATCAAGCAACTGCGCACCGGATTCTGCGGTGTAGCGCCCGGCGTAAATGATCGCGCCACTGAAGGTGTCGCGCACTGCCTGACGGAACGTGAGTGGCATCGCCGGCGCATCGTCCCAGTCGGCTTCGGCGATGGACAGATAAGCGATGCCCACGTCCTGCAGCACCTTGATCGCTTCGATGTAAGTGGTGTGCGGATCTTCCTCGACCATACCCAGGTAGGTGCGCGCCTCGTCGGTGGTGGTGAACAGCGGGGCGAAACGCACACCGACTTTTTCACGACCGATGCACTCGGCAACACCGGCCACCACTTCACGCAAAAAGCGCAGGCGATTGTGCAGCGAGCCGCCGTACTGGTCGGTGCGCAGATTACTGTGGGCCGAGATGAACTGGTTCACCAGATAGCCGTTGGCGCAGTGCAATTCGATCCCGTCGAAACCTGCTTCCATGGCATTGCGCGCGGACTGGATGTACAGCTGAATCAGTTCCTGCACTTCATCGGTGGTCAGTGCGCGCGGGGCGGACGGTGGCACCAGGGCGCCAGCGCCGGGCGCGGTTTCGATGAACACGCTGACCCGGTCGGTGGCCACCGCAGAGGCCGAAACCGGTGCGGCACCGTCGGGTTGCAGAGCCGTATGGGACACGCGCCCCACATGCCAGAGCTGAGCGAAGATCACGCCGTCCCGCGCATGGACAGCCTCGGTGACTTTGCGCCATCCGGCAATCTGCTCCGGGGTATGAATGCCCGGCGTCCACGCATAACCCTGGCCACGCGGCTCGATCTGCGTGCCTTCCGTCACCAGCAGACCGGCGCCGGCGCGCTGCTGGTAATACTCGGCCATCAACGCGTTGGCGATGTTGCCCGGTTGTGTGCTGCGCTGGCGGGTGAGGGGCGGCAGCACGATGCGGTTTTTCAGGGTGTGACGGCCCAAAGTGCCGGGTTTGAAGAAACTGCTGTGATTCATGGATGTGCCTTGATTGGGGTTTAATAGACCAGTCGACTAGTTGCCGGGCCAAAAAAAGACGCCGTGCAACACGCGCACGGCGTCCGGGTGGATGACGGCTGAAAATGTCAGCCGAGCAGGTTCAACAGTTTCTCGGCGACAGCGGCGGAACTGGCCGGGTTCTGGCCGGTGACCAGTTTCCCGTCAGTCACCACGTGCACCTGCCAGTCGGCGACTTTGGAATAACGGGCGCCGAGGCGCTGGAACTCGTCTTCAACCAGGAACGGCACCACATCCGTCAGACCGACCGCCGCTTCTTCGGAATTAGTGAAGCCGGTGACGTCACGATCCTTGACCAAGGCTTTGCCGTCAGCGCTGAGCACATGCCGCAGCACGCCCGGGGCGTGGCAGACGAAACCATGAGGCTTGTTGCTGCGGGCGAAGGCCTCGATCAGGGCGATGGAGTGTTTGTCTTCGGCCAGATCCCAGAGCGGGCCGTGGCCACCTGGATAAAACACGGCATCGAAATCCTCGGCGCTGGCATCGGTCAGGCGCCCGGTGTTCGCCAGCGCCTGTTGCGCCGCCGAATCCTTGCGGAAGCGGTCGGTTTCGGCGGTCTGGGCGTCGGGTTCGTCGCTTTTCGGATCAAGCGGTGGCTGGCCGCCGGCGGGCGAGACCAGCGTGATGTCGGCGCCGGCGTCTTTGAAGGCGTAGTAGGGCGCGGCGAATTCTTCGAGCCAGAAGCCGGTTTTCTTGCCGGTGTTGCCGAGCTGATCGTGGGAAGTCAGAACCATCAAGATTTTCATAGAGCACCTTGGTTGGGTCGGGTGTCGTGGCTGTGCGAGGGATTCGCACACGATCGACACCGGCGAAAAGGTTTGTCGGGGCGCAGCATAGATTCCAATTAGACCAGTCGTCTAGTAATTTTTTATCCGCATGTTTTTCATGGACCGGTGTGGCAAACTCCCGTTCCTTCGAGTTAAACGACTGGTCTATTGCCTGGTAATCTGCGCCCCGATGAAACCGACCTACGACGACACCCGCCAACACCTGCTCGACACCGGCCACCGGATGATGGCCGAAAAGGGCTTCACCAGTGTCGGCCTGAACGAGATCCTGCAAACCGCCGGCGTGCCCAAGGGCTCGTTCTATCACTACTTCAAATCCAAGGAGCTGTACGGCCAGGCGCTGCTCGAGGATTACTTTGTCTGTTACCTCGCCGACATGGAACGACGCCTGACGCTGCCCGACCTGAATGCCCGCGAGCGGCTGATGGACTACTGGCAGGGCTGGCAGGATCGCTGCACGCTGGAAGGGCACGGTGACGAATGTCTGGTGGTGAAACTCAGTGCCGAGGTGGCCGATCTGTCCGAAGCCATGCGCCTGACTTTGCGCGATGGCGCCGAGCGAGTGGTGGCGAGCATCACTACTTGCATCGAGCAGGGCCAGGCCGATCATTGCCTGCCCGACGGCGATGCCCGGCAACTGGCGGAAACCCTGTATCAGCTTTGGCTGGGGGCCAGTCTATTGAACAAGTTGCAACGGACCGGGCAGTCGCTGGACACGGCGATGGCGACCACCAGGCGATTGTTGGACGCCTGAACTTTCAGCGCTCCTGCCCCTTGCTGATCGAATGCCGGCGAAGTTTCAGGGCCGTGTCGAGCCGGCTCACCCAGTTGATGTCATTGAGATCCGCCCCCAGCAGATTCTCGATGCGTCCGGTCCGGTAATTGAGGGTGTTCGGGTGGATGCCGAGAGTCTTGGCGGTCTGCGCGCGGTGACGGCCGCTTGAGAAAAACGCTTCCAGTGTCAGCAGCAGGTCGGGTTCGTGGCTAAGTTGCTCGATGAGCGACATCAGGTACCTGAGGGTGTTGTCGTGGCTGCGCACGCTGTCTTCGATCAGCACGCTGGAGTAGCGTCTGACACGTGCTTCGGCCTCGTCGAAAGGGAACAGGTCGATGGCTTTGATCGCTTCTTCCGCCGTGCCGATCCAGCCGGCGATCCCCTGATTCAGCAGACCGATGCCGATACCACGCAACGACGGCAGCAACGCCGGCAGTGACGCGGCGCTGTCGCTCATGCGCTGGTCGCATTGCGTGAGGGTTTCGCCTTTGATGCCCGGCAGCCAGATCACCAGTCTGTCGCGGTACCAGACGCGGATCAGTTCCTTGACGGGAATCTTCAGATGCCGGGCAACCTGCAGGGTCATACGGTCGAATTCGTCCTCGCGCTGCAACGGCTGGACAGGGCGCAAGGGCAGTTCCAGTGCAAGTGCCACCCGGGGCGTGCTGGCGTCCAGGCCGAGCGCCGACAGGGTGTCTTCGAAGCCCTCGGTATCGTGCGGCGAGTGCAGCAGGAAGTGATAAAGCCGCTGGTGCAGATGTTCCCTCCAGCGAACTTTCTGAATCTGTTCTTCCAGATACGCCTGGACCACTTCTTCGGCAATGTCGTCGAAGAAGTCGAACATGTAGCCGGAGATCTGCAACAACAATTCCTTGCTTAATGCATCGTCGTCTCTGGCAAGTTCCAGATAGCCGCTCCAGATCTCGCGAACGCCCAGGCTGAAGCCGCGCATCAACGATTGCAGGGGCACGCCCTGATGGACGCGCCGGTAACCGATCTCCTTCAGCGTACGGCGCGTGTCCTGCGACAAGCCTTCGCCGGTCAGCAGTGTTTCGCACCACAGGCGTGCGGTGTAGCTCAGGGAGCTTTCCAGATCCCTGCGGGCTTCGGGCGTGAGGTCCTTGTAGCCCGCCATCCCGTTCAGCTGACTGTTGATCTTTGCGGTGAGCAGGGAAGGGGTGTTCGCAAACTCTCGGGTGATCGTTGCAAGTCGAGCGCTGAGGGTGGGAATGGGCGTCATTGCGTTCACCTTTTTGCGCCTGGAAGTGTCGGTTTCACTCGCCGGCGAGTGTCTGTGCGCGCTCTATACTCTTACGTTCACCAGGCCAGTTCAACAGCACTTTCAGCCCGGTTTTGCGGTTGTTTACTGTCACAACGAAGTTATGTTTTTTTCCAATATCGGGGCCGTGGTCGGATCGGTAAGGTGCGCAGGTCAATTCCTTGCCCAGAGGTTCCGGTTTGCGTCAGTCGTCACTTGCGGAGGTAGACATGCCTTCATCCGATCCCGTCAGGCTGGCACTGATACCTGTCGTTCTCCTGCTCAGTGGATGCTCCACGTCCCCCTCGCTTGTACTGTTTGGTGCGGCTTTTCCCGACTGGCTGTTCTGCATTGTCGGCGGCGTTCTGGCGACCACGACGATCCACGTGATATTGGGCAGATATTCGCTGCGCGAACGCATTTCTCCTCTGGCACTGAGTTATCCGGCGCTGACCGGACTCCTGGCGATGCTGTTGTGGCTCGTCGTCTTCCACGGATGAATGCCCGCCATGAATAAACCCGACGCAAAACCGCATTCAAGCCGTTTGCCGGCGCTGCTGATCGTTCTGGCGGCTGTTCTGCTGCTGGGTTACGTGCTCTGGCAAACCGAAACCCGGCCCAGTACCGATGATGCCTACGTGTACGCCGATACCATCGATGTCGTTCCGGAAGTGAACGGCCGGATCGTCGAGATGCCGGTGCGCGACAATCAGTTGGTCAAGCAGGGCGATCTGTTGATCCGCATTGACGCACGCCCGTATCAGGACGCGCTGGATCAGGCCCGGGCGCGGCTGGTGACCCTCAATCATCAAATCGGCTTGACCCAACGCAGTGTGAACGCCCAGCAATACGAGGCCGCATCGGCTGTGGCGTCGGTCGAGCGGGCGAGGGCGCAGGCCACGCAGTCCAACGACACCCTTCAGCGTCTGGAGAAGTTGCTCGCCAAGGGCTACGTGTCCGTGGAAGCGGTGGATCAGGCGCGAACGGCCCAGCGTTCGACGGCCGCTGAACTCAATGCCTCCCGATTGCAGGCGCAACGGGCCGGGGCTGCCGTCAGTGGCGTGGATGCGCTGGTGGCGCAGCGGGCCGAGGTCGAGGCGCAGATTTCCCTGGCCGAACTGAGTCTGGAATTCACCGAAGTGCGCGCACCTTTCGACGGGCGAATCGCCTCCTTGCGCACCACCGTCGGCCAGTTCGCCTCGGCCTACAAACCGATCTTCACGTTGATCGATACGCGCCACTGGTACGTGGTGGCGAACTTTCGCGAGACCGATCTGAAAGGCATCAAGGCCGGCACGTCCGCCACCCTTTATCTGTTGGGAGACACCGGCAAGCGCTTTCAGGGGCGGGTCGATTCGCTCAGTTTCGGTGTGCTGCCGGATGACGGCGGGACCGTCATCGAAGGCCTGCCGCGCGTCCAGCGCACCATCAACTGGGTCCGGGTTTCGCAACGTTTTCCGGTGAAGATCTCCGTGCAGGATCCTGACCCGGAACTGTTTCGCATCGGCGCTTCTGCCGTAGCGGTGTTGCGTCCTGACGAGCCGGCCAAGGCCGGCCAATGAGTCGCTCGGCGGAAGACTGGAACAGGGGTGGTCTGGAGCGCCTGTACCGGTTTCTGTTCGATGAACTTCAGCCCTATCCCGGTCGTATGAACCTGTTGCTGCGCACACTGCTGGGCAGTGCGCTGGTGATCATCATTTCGATGACTCTGCAGGTGCCGTTGCTGGCGCTTTCGCTGATCGTGGTCTTCTACGTGACGCAGACCAACGTGGTGCTGACCCGCATGGTCGGGATGCTGTTTCTGGTCGGCGCGACACTGGCCATCGGCTTGACCATCCTGCTTCTGAAGTTCACCTACGGATACCCGCTTCTGAGAATTCTGGGGGCGAGCGTGCTGTTTTTCTGCAGTGCGTATCTGATTCGGGTCACGCGGATCGGCGTGGTGTTTTTCGTGGTCGGCATTGTCGTGATCTATGCCCAGACCTTCGTCGACCTGACCGATCAGGCCGAGGCCGTTTTGCGTCTGGTGCTCTGGGTATGGGTGGCAGTCAGTTACGCCATCGGCCTGACGCTGTTGGTCAACACGTTGCTGTTGCCGGCGGAGCCTGTCAGGCAATTGCAGAATCATCTGCGCTCCCAGTTGCTCACGGTTGCCCGGTGTCTGAGCGGCGAGCAGAGCGGGGCGGTGCTGGGTGCCGCCACAATTCAGCGCAGCGTGCTGGCTTCGCAGCAACTGTTGCGATTCGCCTGCATGCGCGACGCCGATTATCGAAGTCAGCAGGCCGCGCATCTGGCACGCATCAGCAGTATTTCCCGGCTGTTGACGCTGGCGGCTCAATTGCCACCGCCAACAGCCAATGCCCGGGCCACCGAGTTGTTGCGTCAGGCCGTGCTTGATCTGGAGGCCTCTCTGGAGACGGGTCAAGTGCCTGAAGGATTGTCCGCACTTGATCAGATCGATACGACCGGTCTGCCTGGCGTGTACGAGGAAATGCGCCTGGAGTTGCTGTCTTTTCTCAATGTGCAGGCGGCTGACAGCACCCCGGAAACCAAGCCGAAGGGGCCGCCGATGTGGGTGCCGGATGCCTTTGAAAACCCGGTGTACACGCAGTTCGCCGTCAAGACGCTGGTGGCTGCGTCGCTGTGTTACCTGTTCTACATGGGCACGGACTGGCAAGGCATCCACACCATCATGCTGACCTGCCTGATCGTCGCTCAGCCCAGCCTCGGCGCCACCGGGATGCGCGCGACGTTACGTGTCGGTGGTGCGCTGGTGGGCAGCGCTTTGGCATTGGCGATGGTGATTCTGGTGGTTCCGCACATCGACGGGATCGTCGGTCTGCTGTTCATGTCGTTGCCGGTGATCGCGCTGGGTTCCTGGATCGCCGCCGGCTCCGAACGAATCAGCTATGCCGGTGTGCAGATCGTGTTCACCTTTGCGTTGGCATTGCTGGAGGAGTTCGCGCCCAGCACCAATCTCACTGAGATTCGCGATCGCATCATCGGTGTGCTGTTGGGTGTCGGGATTTCCCTGTTGATTCACGCCTTTCTATGGCCCGAGGCAGAAGGTGAAACGCTGCGCCAGCGATTGGCGACGCTGGTTGGCCGGCTTGCAGATTCGCTGAAAACCAGACGAACAGCTGACGACGCGCCCCGTGATTTGCGGGTGTGGAGTGAGTTGGCCGATTGCCAGGCGATGGTGGCCCGCGTGGCGCTGGAGCCCGGTTGGCAAGTCGCCGAGAGTCATCAGGAAGTGTTGGTCTTGCGCATGCAGGAACTGCTGGTGCGACTCAGAACCATCGCCATGGCAATCGATGCGTTGCAAGTGGAGTTGGCTCACGGTCAGTCCCAAGGCGAGGCCTGGCTGGCATCGCTTGAACTGTGCAACGCAACGTCCGCCGTGCTGGTTGACTACGCGCAACAACTGAAAGGTCAGCAGGGCTTTGCGGTCGCGAGCGGGGAGCTGGAACGCTTGCGGGAATACGCCAGCGCAAGGCTGGCAGACGATGGACTCAAGGCGCGTTTTCTTCAATTGCTGGCAAGCGTGGAAAACCTCCCCGCCAGTTAATGCGACGAAACATACTCCGAGGGTGTAGTCGGCGCAGGCAACGCGTACGTCGCCTTCATCCACTCGATCTCCGCCTGCGGTGTTCTGCCAAAGAAGCGTTTGAACTCGCGACTGAATTGCGAGGCGCTTTCATAACCCACGTTGAACGCCGCTGCCGAAGCGGTCATGGCATTGCGCAGCATCAACAGCCGCGCCTGATGCAGACGTGTCGACTTCAGATACTGCATGGGCGAGGTGTCCGTCACGCCGCGAAAGTGCAGGTGAAAATTCGGCACGCTCATGCTCGCTTCGTGGGCGAGTTGCTCGACGTCGAGGCGCTCCTGATAGCAGCTGTGAATTTTGCGGATCGCTCGAGTCACCTTGCCGAAATGCCCCTGTCGATTGAGCGCGGCACGCATCGATCCGCCTTGTTCGCCGGTCAGAATGCGGTAGTAGATTTCCCGCAGCAGCGATGGCCCCAGTATCTGCGCGTCCCCCGGAATGCTCATCGCTTCGAGAAAACGCAACGTCGAAGTGCGGAGCTTGTCGTCCATCGGCGAAGCGTACATGCCCTTGGGTTGCGCATCGCTCGGGCCGTGCAGGTCATCCACTTGCTGCATCAACTCGCTGGCCAGCTGGAAGTCGAGGTGCATGTAGATCGCGAGCATCGGCTCGGCCTCCGTGGCATCGGTTTCCATGGTGAAGGGGATGGGCACGGACACCACAAGATAATGCTGGGCGTCGTAAACGTAGACGTCATCGCCCAGATAACCACGTTTCTGGCCCTGACAGAGGATCACGATGCCCGGGTCGTACAGCACCGGTGTGCGGGTCAGTGGCCGGTTCGAGCGCAGGAAACGCACGCCTTCAAGCGCACTGAGGTTATAACCCTCGACCGGTGCGAGGGTTTCCATGAGCTGCACCATGCGCGAGGTGCCTGCGTCGGCCTGCTTCATTGCGTTCTCTCTATTGGCCGCTCAATGGTCGGTGGAGCGAGTCAACGTTTCCCACTGGTCGATCTCGCTGGCGGCGTGTTCAAGCTTTTCACGCACCAGGCGCAACGCGTCACTGCCCAGGAGCACGTGTGCCGGTGGTGTCGGGCTGGCGATGATCTGCAACATCGCTTGAGCCGCTTTTTGCGGATCGCCGAGCTGCTTGCCGCTCTTGTCTTCGCGCGCCTTGCGCACCGGATCGAAACTGGCGTCGTAGTCGGCAATGCTGCGCGGCGTGCGCTGCATCGAGCGACCGGCCCAGTCGGTACGAAATGAACCCGGCGCGACGGCGGTCACGAAAATATTGAAGGGCGCCAGCTCCTTGCTCAGCGTATCGGAGATGCCTTCGAGCGCAAACTTGCTGCCGCAGTAGTACGCGATCCCCGGCATCGTGATCGTGCCGCCCATCGAGGTGATATTGATGATGTGGCCGGCACGGCGCTTGCGAAAGAACGGCAGGAATGCCTTGATCACAGCGACCGCACCGAACACGTTCACGTCGAACTGACGGCGCATGTCTTCCAGCGGCGACTCTTCGAAAATGCCTTCGTGACCGTAACCGGCGTTGTTGATCAACACATCGACCGGGCAATGAGTCGCTTCAACTTCGGCAATGACGCCATCGATCCGGTCGAAGTCCGTGACATCCAGCATCACCCCGTAAGCGTTATCCACGGAGAGCGCTTGAAAGGCGTGCAAGTCGGCTTCCTTACGTACGGTGCCAATGACGCGATGGCCGGCAGCGAGTGCTTCCCTGGCAAGCGCATGGCCGAAGCCGCTGCTGACGCCGGTAATGAACAGGGTTTTGGTGGTGGACATGACGGGCTCCGGTGAATGGGGTTCAGCTCATGGTATCCATCGAAGAAACGCCCACCTATGTCGGTTTGTCTTTGAGCATTGCCTATTCCTATCAACGAGGCGAGATAACGCCCGATGAACTTTTTGCATGGCTCCGGGCATCCAAGCAGGAACAGACCCAACGCGCTGATATCAGCCAAGGACAGACGATGACCTTTCTAATTTTCCTGTTGGCCTGCGGTGCGGCAGCGAGCACCGGGATGATTTTCCAGCCGGGCCCATGGTACCAATCGCTGGTCAAACCGCGCTTCACACCGCCCAACTGGGTGTTTCCCGTTGCCTGGACAACGATCTACCTGTTGCTTGCGTGGGTCGGTTATCGCCTGACCCTGACACCCGGCAGCGAAACCGTACTCGCCTTGTGGGCGGCGCAAATTGCATTGAACACCTTGTGGACACCGGTATTCTTCGGCGCCCACCGTATCTTCGCCGGCATGCTGATCATCACGCTGCTGTGGCTGGTGGTCGCCGCGATGGTGGTGTTGGCCTTGCGCCTGGACGTGATTACCGGATTGATCCTGTTCCCTTACCTGGCATGGCTGTGCGTCGCGGCGGCGTTGAATTTCTCCATCCTGCGTAACAACCGCGAATAAAAAGGACGAAATGAAGACATCAATGGACTGGCCCGCCGACGAAAACGAGCTGGCGCAACTACGCGCGTTCAACAAGAAACTCGCCCGGCTGCCGCGCTTTCGCATCCGCAATCGCATCACGCCGCGAGTGATTCAGTTGCTGCTGCGCCTCAGCCAACTGGGCGGCGCGAGACAGTTGCGCAAGCACGGGCTCGAGGCCGAACGCAAAGTGGTGGGCGTCGACGGCGCATCAGTGCCGGTGCGGATCATCCGACCCAAGACAAAACCCAAAGGCGTGGTGCTGGATTTTCATGGCGGCGGCTGGGTCATCGGCAACGCGCAGATGAACGACCACCTCAACATCGGCATGGTGAAAGCCTGCGACGTGGCCGTGGTCTCGGTCGATTATCGGCTTGTGGTCTCGACCCCGATCGAAGGCGTCATGCAAGACTGCCTCACGGCGGCCCGCTGGCTGCTGAGCGATGACTGCCACGAGTTTGCGAACCTGCCCGTCATTGTCGTGGGCGAATCCGCCGGCGGCCACCTCGCCGCCGCAACCCTGCTGCAACTCAAACAGTGGCCGGACATGCTCGAACGGGTGAGCGGGGCGCTGCTGTACTACGGCGTCTACGACCTGACCGGAACCCCCAGCGTACGCAACGCCGGGCCCGAGACCTTGCTGCTGGATGGGCCGGGGATGGTTGAAGCGCTGCAAATGCTCACCCCGGGATTGAGCGATGAAGAACGTCGGCAGCCGCCGTTGTCTCCGTTGTACGGCGACTTCAGCGGGTTTCCGCCGGCATTGATGTTTGCGGCGGAGCTGGATCCGCTCAGGGATGACACGCTTGAGTTGGCGGAGCGTTGGGGTAGGGCGGCGGAGGTGGAGGTGCATCTGCTGCCGGAAACGGCGCATGGGGTGATTCATTTTCCGCTGGGGTTGGCGGGGAGGGTGGTTGGGTATGGTCGGGCGTGGGTTGTGGGGCGGGTTGTTGAGAGGGAAGTGTTGGAGAATTGATTCGCTGCTGATTGTTGGGTTTCAAGGCGGGCAGCTTTCGGCCAAAAACGGTCGTCCCGTAACTACGAAAACCAAAGGCAAATTATTTATTCAGAGTAACAAAGGAAGCTGCCAGCTACCGCTGAAGCCTTCTCGATGCGCTGTGGTAAGGGGAGCGTAGGCAAGGCGATGGGGAGCGCATCCGTCACCGCAGCATCTGCATGATGCAAGCCGAACCGGGTCGCTGGAATCCGACAACATCTCCAACTCCCCAATCGGTACCTGCAGCTGCAACTAAAAAGCTCGCAATGCGGGCTCGTGTTGATACAACGCCTTTTCCTTGTCCTGATCAGTGCTGCGCTTGCTCATAGGCTGCACGTACGTATAACGCCAATTCAGTCGCGCGTCTTTCGATATCAGTGACCGTGAAATGAAATCTGGATGGTCTTCGTTCACGCGGAGTGCCAGATCGCGAAGTCGCATCCAACGCTCTGTTGGTATGAACGAATGCCGGCTGCGCTAATGTACGTTGTATATCATTTACGGACTACTGAGGCAGTGATGAGCGCATCGACCCAGCCGCGCCATTGGTCAAGTGCTGGTCCGCTTTGAAGGGTGTAGTTGAGCATCAGTGCTGCGCCGTCGGCGGCCACGCTTACTTTCAACCCATTCGACGGGGAGTGATTCAGGCTCTGATACTCCACCTTCGTCACTTTTTCAAAGCGGAAACCCTCAGGAGCGGAAATCTTATCGTTGAACTCTTTGGTGGTTACTATGAAACCATGATCATCCAGGGTTCTTGAGAACGGGAATATCCGATTCTGGGAGCGAATCGTAATTTCTTTCTTAACCACTTGTTCGAGAACTACCGGCAAGCGGGCATTCACTGTACGTGAACCTATACCTATATCCTCACCGCCGATAGTGATAAATCGCCCGCTATTGGACACCTGCACGCTCCCGTTGACCTGCTGACCGCCGAAGTCAACGTCACCCGTATGAATGACACGGTAGCCATCTGGAACCTTGCTTTTAACGTAGCCACGGCCCACGGTCCGCGGCGCGGTCCCTAAGAGAACTCCGCCACTTGGTCGCTCGATCAGAATTTTGTCGTTCAATGCCGTTGAGATTTTTGGATTGAGGGGTTTCTGACAGTCTGGGTCGTAACTGAGTCCCATTAATTGCCTGGCTTCATCCCCCAATGTTGTGATCGCTTTCGCCATAGGGACAGCTAACCCTGATAGCTGCATCCGTTGGCCGGCGACTGTTCGTTCTCCGATCGCTATACCGAACACCATTCCTAGTTCATTGAACAGGGGGGCACCGCTGTTACCGGGGTTGATCGGTATCTGGACTATGAGGTTGCTTGAAGCACCCGCCCCCGACGACAAAGGACCGCCGATAACCGTGAGTTGCCGATCTCCGCCCGGGTACCCCAATACAAGAAACTCAGGTCGCCCCTCTTTTTTGTAGCCATCGCATAATCGCAAAAACGGTTTCACTACTTGTAGGTCAGCAATTTGCAACAAGGCAACGTCATAGGGGGATTGGGTCGCTTTAATGACTTGGAGCCGCACTGGTGGATCGACAGCAGCCAGTGCGTCATCATCTCTCTCAGGGAAGTAGCCTTCGACTTGGACACCATCTTCGTCGAACATTTCTTTGTTCGGGATGATGTGTCCTGCGGTTAAAACTAACCCGTTGGGAGACACCAAAAACCCTGTACCCCGTTCGTTGAAATCTACGGTATCGGTGCCTGGAAGAGGTTCTTTCAAAATACCGTGAACATGGAGCAAGACGATAGATGGCCAGGAATCACTGTAGGGATCTGCATGCACAGGCAGCATGGTCAGCGCCAAGATGGCAGGAATAAGCTTGTTATACATGAAGCTGTTCTTCCGTTCGGTAGGAGTGGAGCTTCAGTACTTTCCCATCCTTCAGCAACGACTTACGGTTTATCGTATGCCGAGAGGGCGTGCCCTCAAATTGATTGCCGCCGAGCACAAGAACTTTCTCACCTTGATCTGCCAAAAAGAAACCAACATGGCCATTGCCAGGTGATTTAACGTTTTTGAACACGACGATATCGCCCGGCTTTGGATTCTTGGTCTCTTTGCCCCAGTTTCTGAATGACAAAGCAGCCGCACTCTTCGTCCGAGGACTCGAGCCCGCGGGTAAGGTTTTTCCATCTGCGGCTGTCATCAGGCAATAATTCACGAACGCCGCGCACCACGCGGTGGTATCGCCACTGGGCTGTAGCTTGGTCGCTTTGAAGAACTCTACGATCACAGGGTTCCAACGCACCGGCCACGCTGTAATGTATGGCTTACGCTCATCACCATATTTTCCCTGTCCGACATCGTGGAAATACAATGCCACCTCGATAGCGGTGCAGTTTCTGGGGGCAGCCTCCAACACTTTTTTTGCAAGCGCTTCTTCATCGCTCGTCGCAGCCTGCGTACCAAAAGGCACGTAACCAGTAAGAACACCCTGATTGAGCGAAGGTTGATCTTTGAATGCAGTCAAACTCTCTGGAATAACGGGAGGTTCAGTGTCTTCCTGGGATAGAGCAGTCCAGTCAGGAACTGTTGCAAAACCAAATCTGGGAATGAAAAGGGCAACACTGCTTGCGATAAGAATGTCACGTCGTGAAAGAGCCATAGTTTGCCCCTAAGTTTATACACTGCTGCGTATGGTCCCACACGACTGGAGAAGGGCCTCCTGAAGATTGGTATAGCAGAGGTGGGAAACTTCGCTAGTTCCATCTCAGCATGCTGCTGGCGGCCACGGTAGCGGCTGTTTGAGCATCGATAGTCAGGACTCACATCCTACCAAAACGAAATGGGAACACCGATACGCCGAAGGTAGCCTCCAGCGCGGGGCAATTCTCTTTCGGAACACACATGAGCGGACCGGCCCGAATGACCAAGGCCACCGCGCAGCGGCGCATACACAAACCTGAAAAACCGCGGATGAGCAATGTGATCAATCCGAGGAAGAACAGTCGAAGCATCGTCGTAAAAGTCCTTTTCCGAAACCGGTTGAACTGGTTGGCATTTAATACCCTGCAGTGCACTCCGTAATTTTTGCCTCCATACCGACAATATCCACCCCAACGATATCTCGAAGTACGAGTGGTACCAGAGCATTCTCTGTGTCAATTCTCAGCTTATCGCTGGTATCTGTAGTCAGGATATTGGCCTTCTTGGATGGATCAGCGAGCCGATCTAAAACCACGCGATCAGCATCCGCTTGATCCTTCAGCTCTTGAGATGCCTCTTTCTTTCGATCCTGCGCTGCCTTTTGAGCTCGGTAGGCATCGCCCAGCTCTGACGCTTTGATCGGCTCACTGGAGATAGCACCGAGCCTTGTAATGAGGCTTAGCCTGACTTTGGTCGTCGCCGCAACGATGATCCCAGGCAACGCATGAGCCGCCTCGGCCGTAACTTGGCTACCCGTTTGAGAACCCGCCCAGGCAACGTATGTATCGTTTGTGGACTGAATAGTCGTAAGCATGCAGTCCAGTGCATTCTGAGCACCGGCGTACGCGGCCTGCTGATTGGTGTATTGGTAACGCTCACGAGTAGAGACACCTAGAACCGACATCCCGGCACCGGTGTTCAAAAGCCCTGTTTGGCCAGCTAGCGCACCAGCCACAGCCCCAACGACACCTATAGAGGTGAAGTCACTTGTCGCCCAGTCACGATTTTGCCGATCGATGGACTGGTTGACGATTAGGCTTCGCAGTCCATTGGCATGCTCAGTGGCGATTGAAATCATCTGATATTTTGCCGGGTCAGGCGCAAGAACCGGCGGGGGGTACTTCACGATAGCCTCAGGGGGAGTCGGCCAACTCTGTTTGGCTGGCGACCATGTGCAGCCCGCGAGACTCACAACCGCTATGAGAAAGAGGATTTGAGCTGGTACTGGTGAAAGCCCCATAGGCACCTTCCTTGTTTGCCTTGATGATTTAGCACAACCTAGCGTAGTTCGACAGATGTCAAATAGCCATTTTCATATCTGACATTGCTTTAAATGCAGGAACTCAAAGGCAGCTCTTGGCCGAAAGCAGCCGCTCACGAACAACCACAACCGGCCAGAAGCAACTAGTTAAATCGAGCGCCCATCGACATACATGCCCAATACCGCGACAGGCTTTATCAAAGGGATCAACGCTTTATTCCACGCACTGCATTCCGGCAATCCAGTAACAAGTCATCCAGAAAGTAGAAATAAATCAGTCCCCTTTTTCCCTTTTTCCGCTGTCCCCTTTTTCCGCTTTTTCCGCGTCCGCTTGTGTAGTATCTGCTTCTCTTTTGACCTGTATAAAGGTGCCCGATGTCTAGCCGACACTCCCCATCCCCTACAAGAGCTGTCCTAGACCTGCAAAACGCACGTTCGCTTTTGGGAAAGCGGCTGGGTGCGCTGCTGCACGACCAGTACTATTTCAACTACGAGAAGGAACTGGGAGACATAGGTTCTCTAGAGTGGCATTTTGGCGAGCGAGAACTTCTATCCATGTATCTCTTGAGTGATGGAGCAAGAGTAGGCGCGGACTTGTTGCCTTCTGATACGCCGATTTCCTTCGAGATAGAGCCGAACGTGACATGCTCCTGGAAAACGGAAAATCTGCTTGCAGGTCTATCAGCAACCCACCTTGAGAACACAAAAAAATTGCGCAGTTGAGGGAATTCTTGACTCTTTCAAAGGGCAAAAGCCTTTGCCCGCCGGATTCAGAGTTGCGTTCGAGACCGGTGACTCATTGATCTATCTTAACCAGGGCGACGATGCCGTAGTATTGATTAATGCGCTACTGCCAGTAAGTGTAGGCCTCGAAACCCGCTTCGTTACCTCGGTTTAATCACAGCTATGAGTCGGATGCAGCCCTTCACGACAGCCAGAAATCGGCCAAAAGCGGCTGCTTTCGACCCAAAGCTGACGGTTGCGACAGCCAGAAATCGACCTTAAGCGACCATGCGTGAGAGGCAGCCGCCACTGGTCAGTGGGCGGCCTAAAGAACTACCCGCAGCCGATATTCCACTCAACGGCGTAGCATGCCTCCGCTCGCACCGAGCAGCTTGAAGCTGGCGGTGCTCATTCGCGTGCAACCTGCTTTGTGATCAAAGGTTTTTCCAAATAAACGTTCTAGCCCGGCCTATGACTTAACACTATCGGGTGTCACTTGAGATTCGTTGACCGTCTGCGCAGAATAATACTCTTTATCGCTTACAGGACGTGTACCTTCTGACGGGATATCATCGGTAGAGACGCTCAACGCGGTAAAAGGGTCTGGTTCATTACTAGTTTGATTTGACGATGATGGCTTTGCGTACCAGTCAAAAATATCTGCGGACGCTAGGGTGAATCGCAGAGCTAATGCAAAAGCAAGCACGAAGGGGTACAGATACACCATGGCCCTTTCAAACAAACTCTTACTAAGACTTTGCTCCGCTTCAGATTGCAGCTTGAAATTTTCTGTGAGGTTCTTATCGAGCACTACGCTTTTCTTGGCTATTTGATCTAGCCTCGAGTGATCGTATTTGGAAAGGTCTTTTTGGTTGACAAAGTTTATGAGTTCATCGGTTGCTAATTGGGCAGTGAGCTCTCTTTCCTTGAGAGTATCTATCAAAGCAACGTTTGTAGATTGTATAACATCATCCGATATTGCTTTTCGTAACTCGTAACCTCCCCCAATAAGTGCAAAAATGGCCATGAACAGCCAAATGTAATCTCCAGATTTCCATATTTTTCGAGAGATCTTCCCTTTCAGTCGAATTCCCACTATGTGGAATACCAAAAGCAGCAAGGAAAACAATCCTGTTATTAATAGTGTGTACATCTAACTTCCTAGTTAATTCTTCAGTGTTTGGATACCTCAATGATATCGCAATGATGGCAACGCTCTCAACACAAAGCTTCTACTGGGCAGAACGAAGGCCTCAATTTCGCGCGGCCCTGGTTTGGAGTTTTACGGAGGCTTAAGTGCGATAATGAGAAAGTGCTCAAGCGGAAAAGGGGACAGATTTATTTACCGCTCCTCTGTCAGCTTCTGGCGGAAAGCAGGCGGGTAATAACTTGTTTCAGCTGCGTCAGGAGGCCAGCTCTCATAGAAAGAGCCACCTACAGGGATCGGGTTACCATCCATATGGTATGCGGCCCATGCCAGTAGGTGTTCCATGCGTTCGGCAGCAACTGGCGACAGCCCGCAAGACTCTCTGACTTCGTCTAGCCGTACTCGGCAAACATCGAGATGGCGTCGAACCCCGAAAAATCCGCCAAGATAGAGATAGAACTCGTCGAGAAGGATACCCACGCCTGGAACACCATAGGTGCCGGCCACACCTGGTGCCTCCTCATATATGGCCTTCACATCATGGCCTTCCAAGGTCGCGACAGCGGTGAGTATCTCGCAAAAAGTATCTTTCATGCTGTTGCTGACCCAGAGGTCATAGCTGTTGCCGATAATGATGGGCGCGCCCATGAGTCTTACTCTGATTTCGATAATGGAATGCTGAAGAAGAGACGTATTCAGCCATGTAGCTAATTTTCAATAGGCCGTCTCCGCTCCGATTATTATCTTTTTGGGCTGGAAAAGGCCATGCGTGGGCGGTTGCTTTTGGCCGAAAGCAGCCGGTCAAAAACAAAGGATGAGGGCCGCTCCAGATCCACCCGTTTAACTTTCCAAAAATCCCCGTTTAAAAGACACCATCCGTAACGCCCTCAAGGCTACGTCACCTTGCGTCATTGCCTACGACTACGCCAGAATCCGCCGGCTTGTGCGTCTAGGGCGCGGGTTTTATCGTTCCATGGTCACTGAAAAACAGTGATCGGGTTTGGTAGCCCGAGTTAACTAGTCGCATAGCGCATCGTTCGCAGACCTCTTCGGGTCTCTGCTTAATGGTGGCCATGCGCAGGGCACCTTCGGGTGCGCCGGGTTCCTAGTTACCGGTCTACCAACCCGCGTATTGGCCGCCACCCTTCGTTTGGTAGCGAGGGTGAAGGCTCCTTATCAATAATTAGGAGTTTCACCATGATCAAACCAACACCCAACCCACCCGAAACCGACCCGGTTTCCCCCTACCAATTCCCCGATTCCCGCACCCTCAACGAGGCCGCCGAGCGCGCCCTCGATCATTACCTCACCCCACAACAACGCATCATGGGCAGTCACACCAAGCACGACCCCATGTTCCTGGCCAACCCGGCCTACAACAGCGAATCCCTCCTGGCCAACGCCAGCGAGTCCCTCGATTCCGCCAGCGAAATGCTCAGCAACTTCGCCGCGATCCTGGAACCCGGCCACCGCAAAACGGCGCTGGGCATTGCGCAAGTGGTGATGGTCGCAGGGTTGGCGGTGAATCAGGCGCTTGATCATGTCGAGGTGAAGACGTGATCGGTTGATGGCTGTCGCTCAATAGCCGAAAGGAAAATGGCCGAGGTTGTCAGGTGTAACTGACGACCTCGGCCATTTTTCTTTTTACTGCACTTATCAACGCTCAACAAAGGGGAGGCCTCGTCAGTCCGCGATATCTACACTTTCCCCACCACTTGCCGCGCATCCCGCCGCACCGCCTGCGGAGGCACGCCGAAGCCTCGGATAAACGCTTCCCGCATATGCCGCCGATCACGAAAACCGGATTCGCTGGCGACCACATCGAGGGAGTGTCGGCTCTGCTCAATCATCAATCGAGCGGCCTCCAGGCGCAGGCCTTCGATGGCTTTGGCGGGAGACTGTCCGGTTTCCGCACTGAATATGCGGGTGAATTGGCGAGGGCTCAGGTGCGCCACACCAGCCAGTTCTTCGACACTGAGCGGCCGGTTCAAATGCTGTCGTGCATAGTTCAGCGCGCTTTGGATGCGGTCGGATTTGGGTGCGAGGTCGAGCATTTCCGAATGCTGCGACTGGCCGCCGGAGCGGTGCTGGTGCATCACCAGTTTATGCGCCACCGAGCGCGCGACCTCGGCGCCCAGATCTTTCTCCACCATGCCGACGGCGAGGTCGAGGCCGGCGGTCATGCCCGCCGAAGTCCAGAAGGGGCCGTCGACGATATAGATGCGGTCGACGTCGACGCTGATTTCGGGATGACGTTTCTGCAAGGCCTGCGCGTAGGCCCAGTGGGTTGTGGCGCGGCGTCCGGTCAGCAGGCCGGCTTCGGCGAGGATGAAGCCGCCGGTGCAGATGCCGACGGTGCGCCGTGCCTGGTTGCCGGCCTGGCGCACGAAGTCGAGCACAGCGGAGGCTGTGTCGGTTTTTTCCGGATCGTTGACCCCGACAACGATCCAGGTGTCGGCCAGTCCGGGTGCCTCGAGCGGGCGGGTTTCCATGGCCAGCCCCAGTGAGGAGCGCACCATGCCGCCATCCGGCGAGAAGTTCTCGACGCTGTAGAAGGGCGCTTCGGCGATCTGATTGGCGAACTCGAAAACGGCTTGAGTCGCCAGGGAGAGCACCTGAAAACCGTCGGTGAGCAAATAGCCGATGCGATGCATGGTGAATTCTCGGATGTCCTGAATCCATACCATATACGTCATTTGAGATATGGCCAAGCCGTCGCATTCTGTTCTCCAGTACTTCCCACAACCCTGGAGACTCGACATGACTCAATCCCGCCTCGGTACCGCCCTGATCACCGGCGCTTCGTCCGGCATTGGTGCCATTTACGCTGAACGCCTGGCCCGCCGTGGCCATGACCTGATCCTGGTCGCGCGAAATCGTGATCGCCTGAATGTTTTGGCCAAGCGCCTGAGTGAAGAAACCGGCCGTCACGTTGAAGTTCTGGCTGCCGACCTGTCCGACCGGGCCGATCTGGCACGGGTCGAAGATCGCCTCAAAACGGACGCCAACATTTCTCTGCTGGTGAACAATGCCGGGGTTGGCGCGACTCATCCTTTGCTGGAGTCGGACGTCGACAAGCTCGACGACTTGCTCACGCTCAACGTGAACGTGCTGATGCGGCTGACTTACGCGGCGGTCCCGGGCTTCGTTGCCCGTGGCGGCGGCACGCTGATCAACATCGCCTCGATCGTGGCCATTGCCCCGGAGGTGTTGAACGGTGTTTACGGCGGCTCCAAGGCTTTCGTCCTGGCGTTCAGCCAATCCTTGCGTCATGAACTGGCGGACAAAAATGTCCGGGTCCAGGTGGTGCTGCCCGGCGCAACGGCCACCGAATTCTGGAGCGTGGCCGGCACACCGCTGGAGCATCTGCCGGAGGCCATTGTGATGCGGGCGGACGACATGGTGGATGCTGCGCTGTCCGGCCTCGACCAAGGCGAGTTCGTCACCATTCCGGCACTTCCCGAAATCGCCGACTGGAATGCCTACGAGGCGGCGCGCCAGAAGCTGATGCCTGATCTGTCGCGCAGTGCGCCGGCTGCTCGCTATCGCGACTGACGTTCGACGCAGGCATTGATTTGCGAACGAAGGGGGCTACGAACATAGGGGCCGAAATTACGGGGTGAAGTTCTCACTCCGCACGCGTCAGGCTTGAACGACCGTGCAAAACTCCTATGATGCAAAGGGCCTGCGCCTGTGGCTTGCAACCGGCGACGCCCCCTTCGTTTCCCAGTGAGATCGCCCCTCGTGGAGTCTATTCCAGACGCTTTGCATGAATCACTCATGACCCGGTTCGTGTTCGGGCCGTTTTGCGTCGTTCCAGGCAAAAGGCTGCTGACCAGAAACGGGGTTGCGGTGGAGATCGGCGGTCGGGCGCTGGATCTGCTGATTGCCTTGCTCGAGCAGCCGGGGCGGGTGCTGTCCAAATACGATCTGATCGAAAAGGTGTGGCCCGACAGTGTGGTCGCCGAAGGCAGTCTGCGCTTTCACATGACGGGCCTGCGGCGGATTCTCGGGGATGGCGAGGAGCACGCGCGTTATATCGCGACCCAGGTGGGCGTGGGTTATGCCTTCGTGGCGCCGCTGGAAAGGCAACTGTCCGGGGTTCAGCCGACACCTACCGAGACCGGGCATCTCAGGGCCGCCTGCAGTTTGCCGCCGCGGGCGAAGTTGATCGGTCGTGAAACCGACCTGCAACTGGTCGTCGATCACCTGCAGCAGCCCAGGTTGTTCACCCTCGTCGGTCCCGGCGGTGTCGGCAAGACCAGCCTCGCCATCGAGGTGGCGCATCGCATCGCGGCCCAGGGTTACGAACGCGTCTGCTTCGTCGACCTGGCCCAGGTGGAAGACAGCACGCTGGTGCCTTCAGCACTGGCCAGGTCGCTGGAAATCGCCGTGCAGGCCGAAGATCCGATGTTCGTGTTGCTGGCGCATTTGCGCGAACAGCGGCTGATGCTGGTCATCGACAATTGCGAACACCTGATCGACGCCGTTTCGACCCTTCTGGAACAGATCAGCGACAGCGCGCCCGACGTGGGCATTCTGGCCACCAGTCGCGAGCCGTTGCGGGTGCGTGGCGAATACGTGCATTGGCTCAATCCGCTGGAGTTTCCTCGCGAGTCCCGGCACCTGTCCACTCAGGAGCTGCTGGCATTCGCAGCGATCAAACTGTTTGTCGAGCGTGCGTCATCGAGCAATGCGGCGTTGCTGCTGGAGGCGGATGGCGGGCAAATGATCGCGGACATCTGCCAGCGCCTGGAGGGCATGGCCCTGCCGATCGAACTGGCGGCGATGCGGGTTGCCAGCCACGGCCTGAAGGCCACGCACGCCTTGCTCGGCGAGCGGTTTTCACTGGGCTGGTCGGGGCGCCGGACGGCGGTCCCGCGGCATCAGACGCTGCGTTCCATGCTCGACTGGAGTTACGACCTGTTGTCGGCACCGGAGCGTCTGGCGCTGGAGCGGTTGTCGGTGTTTGTCGGGCCGTTCTCTCAAGAGGCGGCGTCCCAGGTGGTTGCCGAGTCTCAGTCCGAAGGCCCTGCGGTGGCAGCGATCCTCGATGATCTGGTGTGCAAGGGGCTGGTCACGGTCGATCACAGTGATTCGACGGACTCCTATCGGCTGCTCGAAATGACACGCGCCTACGCCCGGGAAAAACTGGCGGCCCGGGGCGACACAGAAGTGAACTCGCTGGCCTTCAGGCATGCGGCGTATTACATGGATCTGCTGGGGCATCCCGGCAACTCGCCCGATGAGTTTTTCCGCAACTTTGCGCGCCTTGCCAGTCAGTTGGGCAACGTACGCAGTGCGCTGGAGTGGAGCTTCGGGCCCCATGGCGATCCAGGCCTGGCGTTGCCCCTGGCAGCGGCGAGTGCACCCTTGTTTTTGCATTTTTCCTTGCTGGTCGAGTGCCGGACCTGGTGTGCCCGGGCCGTGGAACTGCTCGAACTGGGGTACTACGGCACGTCGACCGAAATGGAACTGCAGGCGGCGCTCGGGCTGGTGCTGATGTTCACTCAGGGCAACAGCGAAGCCGCCGAGAAGGCCTTGCTCCGGGCGCTGGACATCGCCGTTGCGCTGGCTGACCACGGCTCGCAGTTGAGGCTGCTTGGCCGCTTGCAGATTTTCTACGAACGCATTGGTGATTTCCCATCTTCGCTGGCGTGGGCGGAGCAGGCAGCCGTGGTCGGCAACCTGCTGAATCAGCCGGCGGCCATCGCAATCGCTTCATCGCTGACCGGCATCTCCCATCATCTGCTGGGTGATCAGCGTCTGGCGCGCCAGGAGCTGGAACGTTCGCTGCGCAACAGTTTGCCGTCCCATCCCAGCCACACCATCTACTACGGCTTCGATCACCGCAATCGCACCGGGCTGGCGCTGGCCCGTTCGCTGTGGTTGCAGGGCTTTCCCGATCAGGCCCGACACTGGGCCGAACTGATCGAAGCCGAAGCGTCGGCGCTGCAGCATCCGGTCACCTACTGCATCGCCATGGTCTGGATTCTGTGCATCTATATCTGGACCGGCGATCTGGAGAAAGCGGCCGCCAGCCTTGAACGGTTCAGTGCCGTGGCCGAGACCAACGCCCTGGGCCCTTATATTGCCGCCGCCCATGGCTTGCGGGCGGCGATTGCGATCCGCGCCGAACAGCCCGGCGATGCGGTGCCGCTGTTGGAGGAGAGCCTGGCGCGCCTGCGTGGCATGCGCTACGAACTGCTTACGACATCGTTTGAAATCGCGCTGGCCGAGGGCCTGATTCTGGGCGGGCAACACGCGAAGGCGCTGATGCTGGTCGACGGCACCATCGATCACTGTCGTCAGAGCGGCGACGCCTTCGCGCTGCCGGAACTGCTGCGGATCAAGGCCGGAATTCTCAAGGAAATCGATGGCGAAAATGTTCAGGCCATCACGACTCTTCTTGAGGCGTCCATCGCGCTGAGCCGCGATCAGGGGGCCTGGGCATGGGAGTTGAGGACTTCGATGGATCTGGCCAGGCTCTGGCTGGAACAGGGCAGGGCGGAGCAGGCCAAGGCGTTGCTCGACGCGTGTCGCGAGCAGGTTTCGGAGGGCTTCGACACCCTTGACCTGCGCCGGCTGGAAAACCTCTGGCAAAGCGTTCGCGTCACGCGGGGGTGATCAGCGCCGCCATTTTTACCAGATCTGCCAGCGAGCGGGCTTTCATCTTGCGCATGACCTTGCCCCGGTGGGCCTTGACCGTGATCTCGCTGATCTCGAGGTCTGCGGCGATCAACTTGTTCAGACGACCGCTGACCACCGCGGCCATGATTTCCTGTTCGCGGGGCGTCAGGGTCTTGTAGGCCTCAAGTACGGAACGCAGGGCTTTTTCACCTTCCAGAGCCGCGCGGCTGCCTTCGAGCGCATCGCCCATGGCGGTCAGCAGCTCATCATCGTTGAACGGCTTGGTCAGAAACTCCACCGCACCGGCTTTCAAGGCCCGCACCGTGCGCGGAATGTCTCCGTACCCGGTGATGAAGATGATCGGCATGTTGTAGCGCTCGTCAGCCAGTGACGTCTGCAGATCCAGACCGTTCAAGTCCGGCAGGTTGATATCCAGTACCAGGCAACTGGGTACTCGCGCTCGGGGCTCGGCGAGAAAATCCTGCGCGGATTCGAAGAGTCGTGGCTGCCAGCCGGCGCATCGGATCATCAGTTCCAGCGACTCGCGCACGGAGACGTCGTCATCCACAACGAAAACCACAGGCGTGACATCACTCATCGGCAATGCTCCGTGGCCGGGGGACACTGTGTGATTCGAGTTCAACATGTCGATTCCTTTTCTTTACCGCTTCACGTTCAGTCGAGGGGCAGGGCAGCGCTCAGGGCCTTGATCAGTTGCGCTTCACTGAAAGGCTTGAACAGACACTCCACCGCGCCGGTGTTCAACAGCTTTGCCTGTTGGCTGGCGTCGGCGTGAGCGGTGATGAAAATCACCGGAATGCGATAGCCGCGCCGCAGCAGCTCCTTGTGCAGATCCGGCCCGGACATGCCCGGCATGGCCACATCGAGAATCAGGCAATCGGTCAGGCCGAGATAAGGCGAGGCCAGAAACGCCTGCGCCGAGGCGAACGCCTGGACAGCGAATCCGAACTCCCTGATCAGGTCAGGCAGCGATTCACGAACCGACTCGTCATCATCGACAACCGATACGAGCAAGTACTTACCCATCAGTGATTCTCCATGACGCGATCACAGGCCTCGTGGTTGTCGGCATTCGGGATTGAAAAGGCGAACGTCGCACCCGGGCCGTCGTGGGCTGAGGCCCGGAGTTGCCCGTCGTGGTGTTCGATGATGGAGCGACTGATCGACAGACCGACCCCCATGCCCGAGCTTTTGGTGGTGTAGAAGGCATTGAAAATCCGTTCCATGTCCTGTGGATCGACCCCGGTGCCGCTGTCCTTCACCGCCAGATAAACGCTCCGGTCTTGCTCCTGGCCGGTGCTGACGATCAATTCTCTGGAGCGACCGGTGATGCTGCTCATGGCCTCGACGGCGTTCATGATCAGGTTGAGGATCACCTGTTGAAGCTGGACCCGGTCACCCCTGACCGGCGGCAGGGCCTCGGCGAATCGAGGATGAAGCACCACGCCGTTGCGTTGCAGCTCGCCCAGCAACATGGCGATGACTTCCCGTGCGGCGTCATTGAGGTCGACGTTTTCAATGGTGATGCTTTTTTTCGAGAACAACGCTCGCAAGCGGTTGATCACATCGGCGGCCCGATTGCCGTCGCGAATGGTGCGGCGCGCGGTTTCCAGGGCTCCGTCGACATTCGGCGGATCGGCTCCGAGCATGCGCAGGCAGGTGCTGGCGTTGGTGATGATGCCGGCCAGCGGCTGATTCACCTCATGGGCAATGGACGCGGTGACTGCGCCCAGGCTGGCGACTCTGGCCAGATGCGTCAGTTCGGAACGGGCCTTGGCCAGAAAGGCTTCCGCCTGTTTGCGGTCTTCGATGTCGGTGTTTTCGCCATACCAGCGCACGATCCGGCCCGCCTCGTCGCGCTGGGGGACGGCGCGGATCAGAAACCAGCGATAAATGCCGTCGAAGCGCTTCAGGCGAGCCTCATACTCACCGGCATTGCCCGAGTGCAGAAGTGCCTGCCAGTAACCGCCCAGTCCGGGGGCGTCGTCGGGATGGATCGATGCCACCCAGCCATCGCCGCACGCCTCTTCAAGCGACATGCCGGTGTAATCGCACCACCGCCGGTTGACGAATCCGACGCTGCCTTCGGGCGAAGCGCTCCAGACAAACCCGGGAACAGCATCGATGATGCCGCGCAGGCGCTCCTCCGAGCTGCTGACCTCCGCGAGGGCTTTGGCGATCAAGACCTTGTCCCGTCGGCGCTCATCGATATCGACCTGCAACACGCACCAGCGAGTGATGGTGCCTTCGCTGTTCCTGACCGGCAGGCCGCGCACATGAAACCAGCGATAGACACCGTCGGCGCGCCGAATCCGATGCTCGATATCGTAGGGTGTGCCGGTGCTGACCGAATGCATCCACGCCGCGCTGACCGATGGCAGATCGTCGGGGTGCAGGGTGTCGCTGGCCTGCCAGTTTTTCAGTTCATCGAGGGGGATGCCGATGTAGTCCAGGATTTGCCGGTTGACCTGCTCAAGTTCACCGGACGGTGTCATGAAGGCGACCATGGCCGGAATGCTGTCGATGATCGAGTCGGCCTCGGACATTGGCAGGCCCCCGTCATTGACGTGGCCTGGACCGTCTTCGATGACGCGCTCCCGCTCGTTCGCCATGTCGATTCTCATTGTGCAGTCACCGTTGAACAAAGATGCGCCTTCTGATGGCACTCGCCCATCATACTTTGGTGTCGCTTTCCGCGAATATCGGCCGCCGTCACGCATTGCGATGCGCATCACAGACCGCCCGGGGCTTTTGTAAGCCACTGTATCTACGGCCCCTCAAGCCACACAAGCATGCAAATGAGCCTGTTCGCGAAACTGCGCGGATACACCGCCCGGCCACCCTTGGCGCTGGTTTCAACGCCCTCCGGCGATTGAATGAAGACAACGTGACGCCCGCGCTCCTGCCACCCGAACGGCAGCAGGACAGGTCGTCCCTGTGGCAGGGCAGAACACAATGAAAGCAGTCGTGATCCAGGCCTTTGGCGGGCCCGAAGTCTTGACGGTGCAAGACATTCAACTGGCTGAACCGGGACCCGGACAAGTCCTGGTCAGGGTCATGGCGGCGGGCGTCAATTTCATGGACACCGGTGTCCGTCGCGGCCTCGGCGCTGCCTGGGAGCTGCCGCTGACGCCGGGTGCGGAAGGCGCCGGCATCGTTTTAGCCACCGGACCGCAGGTGACGGAATTCGCTGTCGGTGACCGCGTGGCCTGGCATTACGTGCCGGGCAGCTACTCCGAACAGGTGATCGCCCCGGTCAGCCAGTTGGTGCCGTTGCCGGACGAGATCGACTTCGCCACCGCCGCCAGCCTGATGATGCAGGGCCTGACCGCCAGCAATCTGGTGGACAAGGTGCACGCGATCCAGCCGGGCGATGTGGCATTCGTGCACGCGGCGGCGGGGGGCGTGGGGCTGATGTTGACTCAGTTGATCAAGCTGCGGGGCGGCAAGGTCATTGGCCGGGTGTCCCAGGCCGACAAGGTGGAGGCGGTGCTCGCGGCCGGGGCTGACTACGTAGTGATCGGGCGTGCGCACAACATTGCCGGACAGGTCATGCGCCTGACGGAGGGGCAGCGAGTGAATGTGGTGTACGACGGGACGGGCGCGGAGGGCTTCGCCGAATCGTTGAACCTGCTGGACCATTTCGGCACTCTGGCCTTGTACGGGCCGTTCATGGACCCGATCCCGCCGATCGATATCTTCAGCGTGCCGCGCAGTATCAAGCTGACGTATCCCTCGGTCATGCACTACGTGCGCAACCGCGAGCTCCTGCTGGAAAAGTCCCGGCAACTGTTCGCGTGGGTCAGCACCGGCAAACTGAAAATCTCCATCGGCCAGCGTTATTCACTGGACGGCGCGCAGCAGGCCCATCGCGATATCGAGTCGCGCAATACGACGGGCAAGCTGATCATTGTTCCTTAGTGCCACGCCAGATCAGCAGCGCTGCCAACAGCTGGCTGCCGGCGAAGAACGTGAACAGCTCTTGCGCGGTCCATCGGGCATCCAGCAGAAAACCGGCGACTATCGGCGAAATGATCGCCCCCAGGCGCCCCATCGCCAGCACCACGCCGACGCCGGTCGTACGGACTGACGTGCAGAACGCCTGAGGGGCCAGGACATACAGGGCGGCGACTGCACCGTTGAGCATCAGGCCAAGCGTGACGGCCACGAGCGCGGCCAGACCGGGCACCTGCGAGGCCGGCACCATCAGTGGCAGCAGGGCGGCGTTGAGCAGCAGGAAACCCGACGACAATCGCCGGCAGCCATACCGATTGGCCGCCAGTCCCAGCAACAGGGCGCCGAGCATGCCCCCCGACGCCAACAGAACGCCGATACGGGCGCCTTGCCGATCGGTAAAACCGTTATGGACCAGAAGACTCGGGGTCCAGCTCATCACGAAGTAAAAGCAGAACATCAGCAGAAAGAGTGCCAGCGCCAGCGACGTGGTCTGTTGCCACTGACCCGGCGAAAACGGCCGGCCGGCATTGTCTGGCGACGTTGTCGTGGCAGGCCCACGGCGTTCAAGCGCCAGAAATGACGGCGACTCTCGCAGCCAGAAGACGCCCGCCAACGCCGCCGCCAGCGTGATACAGCCCCCTGCGAGAAAGACATACCGCCAGCCCATGAAATCATTCAATACGTGAGCCAGTACCCCGCCCAGGCTGGCGCCCATGGCGAAGGCGAGGGATTGCAACGCGATGGCCAGGTTGCGCCGCTGCGCGCTGGCGTGCTCGAACGTCAGCACGTTCGCCCCCACCAGCACCGCCCCCGTGCCGATGCCGGTCAGCAATCGCAAAAGCATCAATACGTGATGATCCTGGCTCCAGAACGACAGCAACATGCTCAGTCCGCCGAGCAGCAGGCCGGCGAGCAACAAAGGCCTGCGCCCGAAGCGGTCGGCCCGGGGCGCGGCCAACAGCGAACCGAGCGCCATCCCGACCAGGCTGGCGCTCAACAACAGGCCCGTTTGCGCGCCGTTCAACGTCCACTCCGCTGACACCCGGCTGGCGGTGAAGGCCATGGCCATCACGTCCAGACCGTCGATCACGTTGAACAACATGCACAGCCCGATCACCCACCACTGCGAAGTGGTCGATGTTGTGCCGCACGGGCGTTCGAGCGCTGTTTCCCCACGCATCCGCAATCCTTGTTCTGCCAGGTCATTCGAATGGGCCGGCTCGCCGAGCCGTATCCCCGCCGCATTTTGCCCGTTAACCGCTGCTGAATTCGAGCGCGATTTTGCGCGTCATACCAAGGTATCGACCGACACCATCGTGTAATCGCTGCGAGGGTGGCGGGGTGGTCTGATCCGATTGGCGATGCCTTTCGAATAATGACTACAAGGAGATCCAACATGGTTGCGGTTACGTGCGGTTCCACATGGCGCCATTGCCTGGCGTCAGCCATCAGAAGAGGGGCCCTGGGCCTTGCTGTGCTGGCAGGCAGCAGCGGCGCCTGGGCCTCCAGCCCGACAACCGATCAGTCGCAAGCCATTCGCCCGTACCACGTTCATGTGGATGAGGCGAAATTGACTGATCTGCGCAAACGCATCGCCGACACCCGTTGGCCCGACAAGGAAACGGTCAACGACGTGTCCCAAGGCGTGCAACTGGCGCAGGTCGAGGCCCTGGTGAAGTATTGGGGCAGCGGTTACGACTGGCGCAAGGCAGAGGCGAAACTCAATGCCTTGCCGGAGTTCGTGACCACGATCGATGGCGTCGACATTCAGTTCATCCACGTGCGCTCACGCAACCCCAACGCGATGCCGCTGATCCTCACCCATGGCTGGCCGGGTTCGCAATTCGAGTTCCTCAAGACCATCGGCCCGCTGACCGACCCCGTGGCCTATGGCGGCAAGGCGGAGGACTCGTTCGATGTGGTGATTCCGTCGATTCCCGGTCACGGCTTTTCCGGCAAGCCGACCGAACTCGGCTGGGGTCCGGACCGGGTGGCGAAGGCCTGGGATGTGCTGATGAAACGCCTGGGTTACACCCACTACGTGTCTCAGGGGGGCGACCACGGTTCGGTGATCTCTGATGCACTGGGCCGTCTGGCACCGCCCGGTTTGCTGGGCATTCACTTGAACATGCCCGCCACCGTGCCACCGGAACTGGTCAAGCCGATCAATGGCGGAGATCCGGCTCCGGCAGGGCTGAGCGGCCCGGAACTGACGGCGTTCAACTCGCTCAGCAAGTTCTTCGGGCGCAACGCGGCCTATGGCGCAATGATGGTGACTCGACCACAGACCATCGGTTATCTGCTGGCGGATTCGCCTGCCGGCACGGCGGCGTGGATGTATGAAAAGTTCGCCGCCTGGACCGACAGCGACGGTCAGCCCGAGAAGGTGCTGAGTCGCGATGAAATGCTCGATGACATCAGCCTGTACTGGCTGACCGACAGCGGCGCCTCGTCCTCCCGTTTCTACTGGGAGAACAACAACAATAACTTCAGTGCCGCCGCGCAAAAAACCGCGGACATCAAGGTGCCGGTGGCGATCACCGTGTTCCCCCACGAAATCTACCGTGCCCCCAAGGTCTGGTCGCAACGTGCCTATCCGTCATTGGCCTACTTCAGCGAGGTCAGCAAGGGCGGTCACTTCGCGGCATGGGAGCAACCGCAATTGTTCAGCGAAGAACTGCGCGAAGCCTTCCGGCCACTGCGCGCGACTGCGCAGAAAACCGCGGCTCAGGCAGCGCGCTAGCCCTTCAATCGGCAATTCCTTCAACGCTAAGCCCTTCAACGCAAGCCCTTCAACCAAAGCCCGGAACCGCCGCCCGGCGGTTCTCGAGGGAGACTCGGCATGACTGACCATAACGCTGTAACTCAATCCCGGCGCGTGCTCGCCGTTTCGATGCTGGCGCTTGCGCTGGGCATCGCCTCGGCCTACGCCAGCGCCGCCGAAGTACCCGGCGGCAAGATCGACGCGATCACCGCCGGCAGCACCGTTTCATTCGGCGCGCTGAAACACGTCAAGGCCGGACTGCTGGACGTGTCGTACGCCGAAGTCGGCCCCGCCGACGGGCCGGTGGTGATCCTGCTGCACGGCTGGCCCTACGACATTCACAGCTACACCGACGTGGCCCCGGCACTGGCGCAGAAAGGCTATCGGGTACTGATTCCCTATGCGCGCGGTTATGGCGATACGCGCTTTCTGTCGGCCAAAACCGTGCGCAACGGCCAGCCCTCGGCGCTGGCGAAGGATCTGATCGACTTCATGGACGCCTTGAACATCAAGCAGGCGGTGCTCGGCGGGTACGACTGGGGTGCACGCACCGCCGATATCGTCGCCGCGCTCTGGCCGGAACGGGTGAAAGCGCTGGTGGCGGTGAGCGGTTACCTGATCGGCAGCCAGGACGCCGGCAAGACCCCGTTGCCGCCGGCTGCGGAGTTGCAGTGGTGGTATCAGTTCTACTTTGCGACGGAGCGCGGTCGTCTGGGTTACGAGAAAAACACCCATGACTTCGCGAAACTGATCTGGCAATTGGCGTCGCCGAAATGGAACTTCGACGATGCGACCTACGACCGCAGTGCCGCCGCCTTGCAGAACCCGGATCACGTCGCCGTGTCGATCTTCAACTATCGCTGGCGCCTGGGGCTGATCAAAGGGGAGGCGCAATACGATCCGCTGGAGAAAAAACTGGCGACGTTCCCCTCCATCAGCGTTCCGACCATCACCCTCGAAGGCGATGCCAATGGCGCGCCGCACCCGCCGGCCGAGGCCTACGCCAAACGCTTCACCGGCAAGTACGAATACCGCTTGGTCAGCGGTGGCATCGGCCACAACCTGCCACAGGAAGCGCCGCAGGCGTTCGCCCAGGCGGTGATCGATGCCGATCATCTCTGATTGCCGGCCTGAGGGGATCCGACGATGAAACTCAACCATTGGGCCGTGTTGCCGTCGGCCATTGCACTCGCCGCGCTGGCCGCCACCGGTGTCGCGTTGGGCGAGGCCGATGACGGCGACGCCTCGCCGATCTACGGCGTGAAGCTGCCGAAAAACTATCGCCAGTGGGCGCTGATTGCCCCGGCCCAGGAAGCCGCGCCGTTGGATGAACTGCGGGCGGTGCTGGGCAATGACCGGGCGATCAAGGCTTACCAGAGCAAGACGATGCCGTTCCCCGACGGCACTGTGCTGGTCAAGCTGGCCTGGAAGCACGTGCAGTCCCCGGAGTTCGAACCCGCCTCGATTCCGGGGCCGGCCACCACCGTTCAGGTGATGGTCAAGGACTCGCGCAAATACGCCTCGACCGGTGGCTGGGGATTCGGCCGTTTCATCAATGGCAAACCTGCCGATGAAGCCCAGCACCAGACCTGTTTCGCCTGCCATCAGGCGCGGGTGCAGAACCATGACTATGTCTTCACCCGATACGCCCCCTGATCCCGTCACACAAGGAGTTGTCACATGAAAAGAACATTGACTGCATTGACCCTCGCTGCCGGCCTGTGCCTGGGCGTGAGTGCCTTCGGCCAGTCCGCCAAACCGACCGTGGTACTCGTGCACGGCGCGTTTGCCGACGCGTCGAGCTGGAACGGCGTGGCGAAAATTCTCGAGAAGGATGGCTACACGGTGGTCGCCGCCGCCAACCCATTGCGTGGCGTCAAGAGCGATGGCGCGGCGGTTTCCGCCTTGCTGAGCAGCATCCAGTCGCCGGTGGTGCTGGTCGGGCACTCCTATGGCGGCAACGTCATCAGTGAGGCGGCCAACGATCATGCCAATGTCAAAGCGCTGGTTTATGTCAGTGCCTTTGCGCCCGAGGTTGGCGAAACCGTTGCCGGACTCGCCGGCAAGTTTCCCGGCAGTACCCTCGGCCCGACACTGGCGCCACCTGTTGCGCTGGCCGACGGCGGCAAGGACTTGTACATCCAGCAGAGCGAGTTTCACGATCAGTTCGCCGCCGATGTCCCGGCCGCACAAGCGGCGCTGATGGCCGCGACCCAGCGCCCGGTCACCGAAGCGGCGCTCAACGAGCAGGCCGGCACGCCCGCCTGGAAGCACATTCCGTCGTGGTACATCTACGGCGACAAGGACAGGAACATCCCGCCCCAGGCGATGGCGTTCATGGCCAAACGTGTGGATGCCAAAGCGGTCGAGGTGGTGAAGGGCGGCTCTCACGTGGTGATGGTGTCGAACCCGGCACCGGTGGCCCGATTGATTGAGAAAGCCGCTGCGGCCAACTGAAACCCTGCGACGTGCCGAGGCGCGTCGCAGGTCTTTCACTTCCCGCTCAGGCAGCGGACACCTGTGGCGATGCTGCCGGTGCCACTCTGAGCAGCGGGGTGATGCCGAGCATCAACAGCAGGACCGCGAACAGCAAGGTGTACGCCGGGCCATAGTGTCCGGTGTATTCGCGCAGGGCACCGAACAGCAACGGCCCGAGCGCGGCGATCAGGTAACCGATGAACAGCATGAACACCGTCCACAATCCGGCCTGCTCGCTGGTGCTGGCGTGATCCAGCGGCAAGGTCATGGCCACGGTGAAACCCATGCCCAGCCCGATGGCTGCGAGCACCACATAAAGCATCGGCCAGTACGCCGGCAGGAACGTCATGCCGCCCAGCCCCAGCAGGGCCAGCAACGCCGACAGTCCGAGCAGGCCGCGCCGGTCGTGGGCCTTGCCTGGAATCAGCCCCGCACCCACGCTGGCAACGGCGAACACCGCCGTAAAAATCCCCAGCAGAATGCCCGGGGACACACTCGACGTGGCCGCTTCCACCGACGCAGGCGCCATCCAGGCGAAGAGGGCGTAGACCACAAACTGACCGGCACCGAAATTCAACGCGATCAGCCACGCCTGCGGATTGCCCCACGGCAGGCGCTGGCCCTGGTGCGACGACTTCACCACTGGCGCCGATGTCGCAAAACGGCGTGCCATCCACACCCAACTGGCGATGGCGGTGAGGCACAGTACGCTCCAGAACCCGGCGCTGACCCGCCAGTCCTGCGCCAGTTCGGCAAGCGGCGCGCTGAACACTGCCGCGAGGGTCGCGCCCAGGCTCAGTCCGCCGGCATAGATGCCCATGAACAGTGCCGGCCGTTGTGCAAAGTGAGTCTTGATCCACGCACCGGTCATTGCCCCGGCGATCGCAATGCCGACGCTGGCGAAGAACGTACTGCCGAGCAGGAAAAAAGCATTCGGCGAGAGCGCCCGCAGCAAGGTCGAGGCCCCCAACAGCGTCAGTGCGACAACCACACTGCGATCGATCCCGAAGCGTCTGGCCAGGCTTGGAACCACCAGCGCGAACACGCCCATGCAGACGTCGGGGATCGAGGTCAGCAGCGCGGCCTGGGTGTAGCTCAAATGGAAGTGCTGCTGAATCAACAGCAGAATCGGCCCCACCGAAATGATCGGCGGCCGCAGGGCGATGGACAGGATCAGCAGGCCGATCACCGCCGTAATGGCCTGCTGGCTGCTGGAGAGATTGCGGGTGATTGCCATGGGGAAAACCTCATTGATGAACGATGAGCGCAAGGCTAACAATGGGCCGGCCATGGCAAATGCCAGGGTTTGTCGTCAAAGTGACAATCCTGGCCTTACGACGATCAAGGGCTGATTTCAGGAGACTCCACGCGATGAAACGAGAGGTGCGCAAGGTCGTCGCCAGGCGTGAGTCCGCGCCGCGCAGCGAACGTTATCCCGACTATCAGGATGTGCCGCGAGTGATGACCGTGCTGGTGCGCGATCAGGCCACCGGTGAATACAACGAGCCGCACGTGCATCGGCACGGACAGTTGCTGTATGCCTCGAACGGCGTGATGCGGGTGGCCACCGAGCGTGGGTTGTGGATCCTGCCGCCGAAGCGGGCGCTGTGGATTCCGCCCGGGGTGATCCACGATCAGTTGATGCTGAGCGCGGTCAGGATGCGCTCGATCTACATCGAGCCGCAGGTCTGCGCCGGGCTGGGCGATCACTGCAAAGTGCTGGAGATCCCCGGACTGCTGCGCGAGCTGATTCTGGCCCTGGCCGACCAGCCGATCGAATACCCGCAGGAAGGGCGCAACGCGCACATCGTGGCGTTGATACTCAGTGAACTGCAGGCGGCGCGGACGTTGCCGATCGAAGTGCCGTGGCCGGTCGACAGGCGACTGGTCACGGTGTGCGAGGCGATTCTGCAGGATCCCGGACAAGACCATTCGATCGGCTATTGGGCAGACCGGGTTGGCGCCAGCTCTCGCACGCTGATTCGCCTGTTCGTCAACGAAACCGGCCTGAATTTCCGGCACTGGCTGCAACAGGTGCGGCTGGCGACCGCCATCGACCGGCTCGACAAAGGCCAGTCCGTCGGGGTGATTGCCCGGGACCTGGGTTACGCCAGCCAAAGCGCCTTCAGCGCAATGTTCAGACGAGTGATGGGTGAATCGCCCCGTGAGTTTCTCGTCCGTGACTAGGGCGTTTTGGCGATTCCGATACCTTCGTATTCTGTCGTCGAAGGGAGGCGGGTGTTATCAATGACGCTGCTGTTGCAGGTGCATTGAACGCCAACCCTCGTTCCGCGAGGAACCTTAGAAGAGTGAGAATCCTGATGCTTTTATACCTATCGACCTGGTCCGAAATCGCCCAATTCCTCGAACGCAGCCGCACCATCGTCATCCCGATCGGTTCCAACGAACAGCACGGGCCGACCGGCCTGCTGGGCACCGACTGGATGTGCCCGGAGATCATCGCCCATGAAGCGCAGAGAAGTGCAGACATCCTGATCGCCCCGACCTTCAATATCGGCATGGCGCAACATCACCTCGGTTTCCCTGGCACCATCTCGCTCAGACCTTCGACCTTCATCGCCGCTATCTCGGACTGGACCCGTTCACTGGCCGCCCATGGCTTTGAAAAGATCTTTTTCCTCAATGGCCACGGCGGCAACATCGCCTCGATCGAAGCGGCGTTTTCGGAGCTGTACGCCGAGGCGAGTTTTGCCCGGCGCAAGGCCGGGTTCGCCCTGAAACTCTGCAACTGGTGGGATCTGGAAGGCGTGAATGAGCTGGCGCGTGACCAGTTCCCGACCGGCCACGGCATTCATGCGACACCTTCGGAAATCGCCGTGACCCAGTGGGCCTATCCCGATTCCATCAAGTCGGCCGACTACTCGCCGCAGATCGCCAACTGGGGCCCGATCCGCGAAGCCGCGGACTTCCGCGCCCGTCACCCCGATGGCCGCATGGGTTCGGACCCGGCCCAGGCTTCACCGGAAAAGGGCCGGCAACTGGTGGAAATGGCCGCGCGCGGTCTGGTGCAGGAGGTGCAGGCCTTCAGTCGCGAATCATTGCCTGACTGACCCGTACAAACAACAACGCCCGGTTAATCCGGGCGTTGTTGTTTCGGCTCCCTGCCAGCGTCATCGCAGATCAGCCCAGTGCCTCGATGGCGTGCGCAACCCCAGCGCCATAAGCCGGATCTGCCCGGGTGCAGTGGTCGATGTGTCGTTGTTTCGACTCTGCGCTGGCACCATGAATCGAGCGTGCGGTGTTATCGAACAGGGCCTGTTTCTGGGCCATGGTCATGGCCCGGAACAGCGCGCCGGGTTGCGAAAAACAGTCGTCGTCCTCGCGGTGATCCCAGTGCCCGGCGCTGCCTTTGAGGGCCAGCGGTGGCTCGCTGAAATCCGGTTGTGCGGCCCATTGGCCATGGCTGTTGGGCTCGTAGCCGAGGGTGCTGCCCGCGTTCGCATCGGTGCGCATTTGGCCGTCCCGGTGATAGCTGTTGACCGGGCAGCGTGGGGCGTTCACCGGGATCTGATGATGATTGACGCCCACCCGATAACGCTGTGCATCGCCGTAGGAGAACAGGCGGGCCTGGAGCATCTTGTCCGGTGAGAAACTGATGCCGGGCACGACGTTGGCCGGGTTGAAGGCTGCCTGTTCGACGTCGGCGAAGTAGTTGTCAGGGTTGCGGTTGAGTTCGAGTACACCGACTTCGATCAACGGGTAATCCTTGTGGGGCCAGACCTTGGTCAGGTCGAAGGGATTGATCGGGTACGTCTCGGCGTCCAGCTCCGGCATCACTTGCACGTAGAGCTTCCATTGCGGGAAGCGGCCTTCCTCGATGCTGGTGTACAGGTCGCGCTGGGCACTTTCGCGATCATCGCCGATCAGTGTCGCGGCTTGCTGATCGGTCAGGTTCTCGATGCCTTGCCCGGTCTTCCAGGTGAATTTCACCCAGAATCGCTCGTTCGCCGGGCTGATGAAACTGAACGTATGACTGCCGAAACCATGCATGTGGCGGTAGGTGCGCGGCAACCCGCGATCACTCATGACAATCGTCACCTGGTGCAGCGCCTCGGGCAGCAGCGTCCAGAAATCCCAGTTGTTGCGGGCGCTGCGCAGGTTGGTGCGCGGATCGCGTTTGACCGCATGGTTGAGGTCGGGAAATTTCAGCGGATCGCGCAGAAAGAACACCGGCGTGTTGTTGCCCACCAGATCCCAGTTGCCTTGCTCGGTATAGAACTTGATGGCAAACCCGCGAATGTCACGCTCGGCATCGGCGGCACCACGCTCGCCGGCCACGGTGGAAAACCGGACGAAGATATCGGTGGTTTTGCCCACGCTCGAAAACAGTCTGGCCTTGGTATAGCGGCTGATGTCACGGGTGACGGTGAAGGTGCCGAACGCCCCCGAACCCTTGGCGTGCATGCGTCGTTCGGGAATGACCTCACGATCGAAATGCGCCAGCTTTTCCAGCAGCCATACGTCTTGCAACAGCACCGGGCCTCGCGGGCCGGCGGTCTGCGAGTTGTTGTTGTCCACCACTGGTGCGCCGGCGGCGGTCGTCAGCTTTTTCATGCGCTACTCCTGGCTTTTGTCGGTTTGCCGCCATCACATCAAAAGCCTTGGGAGCCCTCTATTGCACCATGGTGTCGCTGCATGGCCGCCGGGCAGGGCAGGCGTGTTTTGCGTGTCGACGTTTGACCGTTCGGGAGCGGCAGATGGGGGATCAGGCGAGGGTGATGCTGACGTTGATGTTGCTGCGCGTGGCTTTGGAGTAGGGGCAATTCTGGTGCGCCGCTTCGATCAGCTGGCGTGCCACTTCCGGTTCGATTTCCGGCAAAGACACGGCCAGGCGGGCCTGCAGGAAGAACCCGTGTTCTGCGTGTACGAGGTCAACCTGAGCCTCCACCCCGGCGTTTGCCGGGAAGCCGATCCTGCGAGCGTTGCAGGCGTGGCGCAGGGAACCCAGAAAACAAGCCGACCAGCACACCGCGAACAACTGCTCGGGATTGGTTCCCGTCCCCGGTGCGCCCGGTGGAGAGAGCCTGAGATCAAGTCGACCATCGTGACTGCGTGCGGTCCCCTCACGGCCTCCCGTGGTGCGGGTCTGTGCGGTGTAGAGCGTTTTTTCGATGTTGATCATGGGCATTCCCTGGTGAAGATTTCACTGCGTCGAAAGATCGATGCAGGCTGAGCGTGGGGTATCGTGACGTTCTGCGGCAGACGCACTCGCTAGCGGCCGGGGGTGGTCCGGCGCTGTGATGCCCCGATGGCCCAGGTTGTCGAGCAACGTGGATCGTGCAATTTCGATGAGCCATGCCCGAAACGGAAAGCCGGGGTCATGCCGGGCCTGCTCGAGATAAAGGGTCTTGAAGGCTTGCTGGACGAGGCGGCCGGTGTCCTCGCGACTGATCCTTCCGGCCTGTACCTGGCCTTCGAAATAGGCGATGAGCAACGGTGTCACCGTCGCGAACAGTTGCTGGGATTCAGCCCTGTCATGCCTGACGGCGCCCGTGACCAAAGCATACAGCTCGTCGTTGCCGAGTCGGTCAGCCTCGCACAGGCAATGTTGGCGATAACCTTCAGCCATGATCGGATCCCTCGCAAAACCATCGTTCGACCGACCGCGACAACCCATGATGTCTGCAGGTTGCCTGACGCTCAGCGGTGAGCGTCAATCCTGCCCCCGGGACCTGATCGACTGCCAGTTATGCGTTGTTAGCGCTTGTTAGCGATGCCTGAAGGCTGTGTTTGAAGTGACGACTGCCTGGCTGTCAGGCCGGGGTCTTTGCGTGGTTTTCCGGCAGTGGATGCCTGAAGGACGAGCAGGTTTGCGCGGGCGCATTTATGACAACCCGGTCGCTTGGCCATCATTCCGATGGCGTAGGAAACCCCCGATATTTATTTCGCACTTTTCCTACATTTTGTTTGCCTCTCCAGCAAAAAACGTGGTTATTATCCGGCGGCGCTTCGGGTCACAAACCCGGCGCCAGAAGATTGCCGTGCGTCTACAGACCCGGCAGTCGCAGCCGATCGGGACCACCCTGGCGCTGTCACCCACCGCGCAGGTTGTTCCTCGTCGTTGACCCTCAAATGGAAGTCGAGGTTTCAATTGATCACGCGGTTTGCAATCGACGATGCAATGAGCAGGGCGACGGATGTCGTCAACGATTCTGTCATCTCCCCAGCTGCCTGCGCGGACCGCGCCGCGGTGTTCTTCGCCAGCCTTTCTCCCCCCGGTTTCCTGTGTGTGCCTGCGTGCGACGCGAGTCTGCATGCGCGTGCCGCGCCATCTTCCTGAATTCGAATGACCGAACCGGTATCTGATACCGGGGCCTGACTGGCGGGGCGCGTGCTGTCTCTGCCTGATCACAAAAATAATGCAGTCATGGACGGTAGCCTCCGATGCTCGACAACACTTCCTTGCGTGGGACGAATCCCGCGCAGCCCGACGTTTCATCCTCGATTCCGTTCGACACCGATCTGTGTGTGCACGGTCTGTTCGAAGCGCAGGTGCTGCGCAACCCCGAGGCCATTGCCGTACGCTGGCAGGAAGAGGCGATCAGTTACCGCGATCTCAATATCCGGGCTAATCGACTGGCCCATCACCTGCGCAGCCTCGGGGTCGGGCCGGACGTGCGGGTGGGGATTTGTCTTGAGCGTTCGCTGGAAATGCTGGTGGGTGTGCTCGCGGTGCTCAAGGCCGGAGGTGCCTATGTGCCGCTGGACCCGGCGTATCCGCAGGCGCGGCTGGCGCACATGCTGGCCGACAGCGCGCCGCCGGTAGTGCTGACCCACGGTCAGGCGCGGCATGTCCTGATGACTGCGCTCGAACAATCGACCACGGTGCTCGATCTGGGCGATTCAATGCATTGGTCTTCACAGTCACCCGAGAATCCTGATCCCCACACAACAGGCCTGACACCCCGACACCTGGCCTACGTGATCTACACCTCGGGTTCGACCGGCACCCCGAAAGGCGTAATGGTCGAGCATCGAGGGCTGATCGCCGTGAGCGCCGCCTGGGCGCAACTCTATGCCTTGGGCGAGCCGATCAAACACCTGCAAATGGCCGGTTTTTCCTTCGACGTGTTCAGCGCCGACCTGATTCGTGCGCTGGGGTTTGGCGGCACGCTGGTGCTGTGCCCCCGGGACACCTTGATGGACCCGCCGGCCCTGTATCGCTTGATGCGCGAAGCGCAGATCGGTTTTGCCGACTTCGTGCCGGCGCTGCTCAATCCGCTGCTGGCCTGGGCCGAAGAGACCGGCCATGACTTGTCGTTCCTGCGCACCGTGGTCTGCGGCTCGGACATCTGGACCGCCCACAGCGCACGGCAATTGCGCAGGCTTTGCGGTGAGCGAGTGCAGATCGTCCAGGCCTATGGCGTGACCGAAGCGAGCATCGACAGCACCTGTTTCGAGTTCACCCAAAGCCGTCAGATCGACGCGGTGTTGCCCATCGGCCGGGCACTGCCCAATTCCCGGATTTACCTGATTGATGAGCAAGGCTTGCCCGTTGCCGAGGGTGTCGCGGGCGAGTTGTACATCGGTGGCTTCGGCGTGGCGCGGGGTTATCTGAACCTGCCGCAACTCACTGCCGAGCGTTTCATCGACAACCCGTTCGTGGCGGGTGAACGCCTTTACCGAACCGGAGATCTGGCGCGTTATCGGGCCGACGGCCAATTGGAATTCCTCGGCCGCAACGACTTCCAGGCCAAGTTGCGCGGTCTGCGTCTGGAACTGGGGGAAATAGAAACCCGGCTGGCGGACATTGCAGGCGTGCTTGAAAGCGTGGTGTTGCTGCGCCAGGACGGCCTCGGTGAACCTCGACTGGTCGCGTATTACTGCGAAAAACCGGGCACAACGCTGAGCCCGCGTTCCCTGCGTGAACAGCTGAAAATCAGCCTGCCGGATTACATGGTGCCGACTGCATTCGTGCGTCTGGATGCGTTGCCGCTGACCGCCAATGGCAAGGTCGATCGGCCCGGTTTGCCAGCGCCGGACGTTGAGGCATTCGATCAGCAGGAATATCAGGCGCCGCAGGGGTCTTTGGAAACCGCGCTCGCCGCTATCTGGGCCGAAGTGCTCGGCGTCGAGCGGGTCGGGCGTGAAGATCAGTTCTTTGCTCTCGGCGGTCACTCGTTGCTGGTGATGCGTGTGCTGGCGCAGGTTCGCCATACGCTGGGGCTGGAAGTCGCGCCTTCGACGCTGTTTACCGCGCCCGTTCTGAAACTGTTCGCCGAACGGCTGCAAGCCAGTCAGGCGGAGGCTCGTCCAGCCATCACGGCCCTTGAACGCTCGGGCGCGCAAACGTTGTCGTCTGCCCAGCAGCGCCTGTGGTTTCTGGCACAAATGGAGGGTGGCAACGCGGCGTATCACATGCCGCTTAACCTGCGTTTGCGCGGTTTGCTGGACGTAGCGGCGCTCGAACGCAGCTTTAATCAACTTGTGGCGCGCCATGACGCGCTGCGCACCACCTTCATTGCCGTTGAAGGGGAAGGGCGGCAGCAGGTTTCACCGCCTGCCCACAGCCTTCGACTGACCGTAACCGATCTGCAAGGGCCCGATGCTCAAGAGCGTCTCACCCGGTTGATCGACGAGGAGGGCGCCAGACCGTTCGACCTGAGCCGTGGCCCGCTGATGCGCGTAAGTCTGGTGCGGTTGGCGCCGGACGACCATGTGCTGATGCTGACCCAGCACCACATCATCTCCGATGGCTGGTCGATGGGCGTGCTCACTCGTGAGCTGGGGCAACTCTACGAAGCCGCACTACAGGATCGCGGCGATCCGCTGCCGCCGTTGCCCGTGCAGTACGTGGATTACGCCGTGTGGCAGAAACAATGGCTGACCGGTGAAGTGCTGGAGCAGCAGAGCCGTTACTGGCGCGAAACCCTTACCGGCGCCCCGGTGCTGCTGGAGTTGCCGACGGATCACAAGCGTCCGCCCGTGCAGGATTACCTCGGTGGCTTTGTCCCGCTGGTCTTCGACGAAGCCTTGACCACGCGCCTGAAAGCCCTGGGCATGCAACAAGGCACCACGCTGTTCATGACCTTGCTGGCCGGTTTTTCGCTGCTGCTGTCGCGCCTGTCGGGGCAGGATGATGTGGTGATCGGCGTGCCATCGGCCAACCGTCCGCAGCAGGAGCTGGAAGGGCTGATCGGTTTCTTCGTCAACACCCTGGCCCTGCGCATGACCCGATCGGGTACGCCTTCAGTAGCGCAATGGCTGCAACAGGCGCGCCGGGTCGCGCTGGAGGCTCAGGAGCATCAGGACCTGCCATTCGAGCAAGTGGTGGAGTTGCTCAACCCGCCGCGCAGTCTGGCCCACAGTCCGCTATTCCAGGTGCTGTTTGCCTGGGAGCAGGATCAGGATTCCGATCTGCTGCTGACCGGGCTCGACGTCACACCGGTCGAAAGCAGTCATCACGTGGCCAAGTTCGATCTGCAACTGGCGCTCCATGAGCGCGACGGGCAGATCGTCGGTGGTCTGGAATACGCCTCGGGTCTGTTCGAACGCAGCACCGTCGAGCAGTTCGGCGAGTACCTGCGCCGGGTGCTGATGCAGATGGTCGAGGACAGCGAACAGTCGCTGGCGGGGATCAAGCTACTGAGCGCCGAGCAACATCAGCAAATTGTTCACGACTGGAACCGCACCGCGCGGGATACCACGTCGCTGCCCGGTTGTGTGGCGCGATTCGAAACCCAGGCTCGGCAAAGCCCCGAAGCCGTGGCGCTGCTCGCCGACCGTGAGCAACTGAGCTACGGCGAACTGAATCGCGCGGCCAACCGTCTCGCGCATTACCTGATCGAACAGGGCGTCGGCCCCGAACATCGCGTCGGCCTGTGCCTGGAACGCTCGCCGCAAATGGTCATCGGCCTGCTGGCAATCCTCAAGGCCGGCGCGGCGTACGTGCCGTTCGACCCGGCTTATCCGAGTGAGCGTCTGGCGTTCATGTTCAGCGATGCCGCGCCGACCATGCTGCTGACGCAATCGAGCCTGATGGCCGGGCTGCCGGCCAACGAGGCGCAGATCTGCTGCCTGGACACTGACGCATCGCAATGGGCACAACACCCGACGGATGATCCGCAAGTCAATGTGAGCCCGGAAAATCTTGGCTACGTGCTCTACACCTCCGGCTCCACCGGGCGACCTAAAGGCGTCGCCCACAACCGTCGTGCGCTGGACAACCTGATTAACTGGCAACTCGATCAAGCCACGGCACCTCAGCGCGTGCTGCAATTCGCCTCGCTGAACTTCGACGTTTCGTTCCAGGAAATCTGCAGCACCCTCTGCCAGGGCGGCAGTCTGCTGCTGATGACCGAAGACAGCCGCAAGGACCTCGCCGCGCTGCGCCCGACTCTGGTGGCCGAAGGCGTGCAACGCGCCTTTCTGCCGTTCGCCGTGTTGCAGCAACTCGCCGGCCTGACCGAAGCCGATGCACCGATGCCGGCCGGCGGTTGCGAAATCATCACCGCCGGTGAAGCCCTGCAAATCAATGACGAGCTGCGCGGTTTTGTCCGTGGGTTGGGCGGCGCGCAGTTGCACAACCAGTACGGGCCGACGGAAACCCATGTGGTCAGCCAGTTCAGCCTTGACTGCAACGAGGCCGAATCGTGGCCGGACGCGCCGCCCATTGGCCGTCCCATCGCTAATGCGCGGCTCTACGTGCTGGACGAGCATCTGAATCCGGTGCCGATCGGCGTGGCGGGCGAGTTGTACATAGCCGGCGCGTGCCTGGCCCGGGGTTACCTGAACCGCCCGGACCTGACCGCCGAACGCTTCCTGCCGGACCCGTTCAACGACGAGCCGGGCGCGCGGATGTACCGCAGCGGTGACCTCGCGAAGTTCCAGGCCGACGGCAACGTGCTGTACCTGGGACGCATCGACCAACAGGTGAAGCTGCGCGGTTTCCGCATCGAACTCGGCGAGATCGACAGCCTGTTGCAGCAGCAACCTGGCGTGCAGGAAGCCGCCGTGCTGTTGCGCGAAGACGTGGCCGGGGACAAGCGTCTGGTGGCCTATGTGGTCGGCTCCGCGAGCAGTGAATTCCTGCGTGCCGAACTGCAACGCCAGTTGCCCGAACACATGATCCCGAGTGCCTGGGTCCGGCTTTCGCAACTGCCGCTGACCCGCAACGGCAAGCTCGACCGACAGGCGCTGCCGGCACCGGAACGCAGCGCCGGGGCGACCTACGAGGCGCCACGCAACGACATCGAACGGCAAATGGCCGAGATCTGGGCCGAAGTGCTCAAGTGCGAGCGGGTCGGCATCCACGACAACTTCTTCGACCTCGGCGGTCATTCGCTGCTGGCGACGCGGATGATCTACGCGATCAACCAGCGCATGGGCGCGCAACTGTCCCTGAGCAGCCTGTTTCAGACCCCGGTGTTGAGGGATCTGGCGGCGCAGGTTACGCGTGAAGAGCAGAGCGTTGAACCGGCGTTCATCCAGATCGATCCGGATCGCGGTAACCGGCATGAACCCTTCCCGCTGACCGATATTCAGCAGGCCTACTGGTTCGGTCGCGAGGCCACGGTCAGCCTCGGCGGTGTCAGTGCCCACGGCTACGAAGAACTGCGCATTCCCGGGTTCGACGCCGAGCGTTTCGAGCAAGCCTTGAACCGCATGATCCTGCGCCACGACATGCTGCGCGTGGTGTTTCTCAGCGACGGCACGCAACAGGTGCTGGCGCAGGTGCCGACCTACCGCATGCCCCGCAGCGACCTGCGCGGTTTACCCGCCGAAGAGGCGCAGCGCACGCTGGAGGCGACCCGCGAGCGCCAGTCCCATCAGGTGCTGGACGCCAGTCGCTGGCCGCTGTTCGAGTTCAGCCTGTCGCTTCTTGATGACGGCATTACCCATCTGCATATCAGCCTCGACGCGCTGATCGTCGACGCCGCGAGCACGCAGATTCTCGCCCGCGAACTCATGGCGTTCTACGTCGATCCGGCGCTGGAACTGGCGGAACCAGGCCTGACTTTCCGCGACTACGTGCTGGCCGAACAACAGCTGCGCAACGGTCGCCGCTACGAGCAGGCGCTGGGCTACTGGCGCGAGCGGGTGACCACTCTGGCCCCGGCGCCGGACCTGCCGCTGGTGCGCCAACCCGAGAGCATCGTCAACCCGCACTTCACCCGCCGCGACCGCGACATGTCGGCGGCGCAGTGGGCGCAACTCAAAGCCGTGGCCAAGCAGTTTGCGGTGACGCCGTCGGTGATGCTCCTGACAGCCTTCAGCGAAGTGTTGGCGCTGTGGAGCCGCACCCCGCGTTTCACCCTGAGCCTGCCGCTGTTCAACCGTATGCCGCTGCACCCGGATGTCGACGAAATCATTGGCGACTTCACCTCGCTGGTGCTGCTGGAAGTCGGCATCGACGGGGCGCAGAGCTTCACCGACAAGGCCCGCGCCGTGCAGGCGCAACTGTGGCGCGACATCGACCATTCGGTGGTCAGCGGCGTACGGGTGCTGCGCGAGTTGTCTCAGGCCCGGGGCGTGCAGCAGACGGCGATGCCGATCGTGTTCAACAGCACGCTGTCGGAAGCGGCGCCGGAACTGGCCGAATTCAACCTGGCCGACGCATTGAACGCCAAACACATGCACAGCATCACCCAGACCCCGCAGGTGTGGCTCGACCACACGTTGCTGGAGCTGGAAGGACGCCTGTTGTTCAACTGGGACAGCATCGACGAACTGTTCCCGCAAGGCATGATCGAGCAGATGTTCGTCGCCTATAACACGTTGCTCGACAGCCTCTGCGAACCGGCAGCCTGGGGCGCCAACACGCCACAACTGCTGCCGCAAGCGCGATTGCCGGCACCGGTCGACAATCAGCAAACACTGCCGTTGATGCACGAACTGTTCGAGCGTCAGGCCCTCGCCTCGCCGGATGCAATGGCGGTGATCGGCACGCGGCAGCTGACGTACGCCCAGCTTCGCTTTGAGGCCCGGCAACTCGGCGCCCGCCTGCAAGCGCAGGGCGTGCTGCCGAACCGGTTGGTGGCGGTGGTGATGGAGCGCGGCTGGGAGCAAGTGGTGGCAACGTTGGCGATTCTGTACGCCGGCGGCGCCTACCTGCCCATCGAACCGACTCAGCCAGCGGAACGGCTGCGGCATATTCTGGAGCGGGCCGAGGCGAGTCTGGCCCTGACCCAACCGGTGCTGCTCGACAAAATCGAATGGCCGGCACAGGTCACGCCCATTGCCGTGACCGATGCAGTCTCAAACGACGCATTGCCCCTGCAACCGGTGCAGATCAACGAAAGCGACCTCGCTTACGTGATCTACACCTCCGGCTCCACCGGCCAGCCGAAAGGCGTGGTGATCGACCATCGCGGTGCGGTCAACACCTTGCTCGACATCAACCGCCGTTTTGCCGTGGGCCCGAACGACCGCGTATTGGCGATCTCCTCGCTGAGTTTCGACCTGTCGGTCTATGACTTCTTCGGCACACTGGCCGTGGGTGCGGCGGTGGTCATCCTTGATCCGCAACTGACCCTCGATCCGGCGCACTGGCTTGAATTGATCAAGCGTCATCAGGTCAGCCTGTGGAACTCGGTGCCGGCGCTGCTCGGCATGCTGGTCGAGTACGTGGAGGGCGAGGGCGACGCGTTGCCTGCCAGCCTGCGGGTGGCGATGTTGTCCGGCGACTGGATTCCGTTGACCCTGCCCGAGCGGGCCTGGGCGTTGCAGCCGGACTTGCAGTTGATCAGCCTGGGCGGCGCCACCGAAGCGTCGATCTGGTCGATCTATTATCCGGTGAAGCACGTCGATCCGGCCTGGCGCAGCATTCCCTACGGCAAGGCCCTCGATCATCAGCGCTTCTACGTGCTGGACGAAGCCCTGCAAGTGCGCCCGACCTGGGTCGCGGGGCAGCTTTACATCGGCGGCATCGGTCTGGCCAAGGGTTACTGGCGTGACGAGAAACTCAGCGCGGGCAGTTTTTTCGACCATCCACTGACTGGCGAACGGCTGTACCGCACCGGCGACCTGGGGCGCTTGCTGCCCGACGGCAATATCGAATTCCTCGGCCGCGAAGACAATCAGGTCAAGGTCCAGGGCTATCGCATCGAGCTGGGCGAGATCGAAGCCGCGCTCAATCGCCATCCCGGCGTGCAGAGCGCGGTGGTGCGGATTCTTGGCAGCACGCTGGGTGAGAAACGTCTGGCGGGTTATGTGCTCAAGGCCGATCCGGCGTTGCAGGCCAGTGACTTCACCGACTACCTGACGGACAAGCTACCGGCGTACATGATTCCGTCGTCGTTCACCTTCGTCGAAGCCTGGCCGTTGTCCTCCAACGGCAAGGTCGACAAGAAGCGCCTGCCGGAACCCGAGCAAATCGAGGAACAAGGCCCGGCGCTGGAAGTCGAGGGCCCGCAGGAACAGCGGCTGGTGGAAATCGTGCAGGGCGTGCTCAAGCGCGAATCCATTGCCGCCAATGCCAACCTGCTGAATCTCGGTGCGACCTCGATCGATATCGTCAGGATCAGCAACGCCTTGTCCGGCGCCTTGCAGTTCCGCCCGCATGTGGCGCAACTGCTGGCCCAGCCGACGTTGCTGCATCTGCTCGGCATGTACCGCCAGAACCGGGCCCGTCAGGAATTGCTCGGCAACGTCCAGCAGACGCCGGAGACCCCGCAGGACATCATCGAAGATCCGCAGCAGCGGGCGCAGTTCAAGGCTGAGCAACGCGGTCGCCGTGCCTTCGCTCAAGCCTTGCCGGAGGTGGCACTGGACTTGCCGCAAGACCCGGCGTTCGCCCGGCGTTTGAGTGATTACCGCTCGGTGCGCCAGTTCGGCGCGCAGCCGATTGCCACTCAAGCTTTCGCGCACTTGTTGGCGGCACTGGCCCAGGGGCAGCTCGACGGTGAAGTGAAATACCAGTTCCCTTCGGCGGGCGGGTTGTACCCGATTCAGGCTTATCTCTACATCAAACCGGATCGCGTGCTCGGCGTACCCGGTGGCGCGTATTACTACGATCCTCGCCAGCATCGCTTGCTGGCGCTCCAGAGCGGGCTGCTCGACCCGGACACCTACGACTATTTCGTCAATCGCCCGGTGTACGAAAACGCCGCGTTCTCGCTGTTTTTCATTGCCGACATGGCCGCGATCCGCCCGCTGTATGGCGAGCGCAGTCGTGACTTCTGCCATATCGAAAGCGGCGCCATGGCCCAGTTGCTGAGCATGACCGCCGTCGAACACGGCCTGGGCCTGTGCGGCATCGGCTCGGTCGAGGAGCAGCAACTGACGGCGCTGTTCGACCTCGGGCCGAGTCATGAATTGATCTACTCGATGATCGGCGGCCTGCGCACGGCCGATGAACAACACCGCGCGCCGGTCGAGGCGTTTGCCATCGAGCCTGTGACCGCAAGCCTGGACGACGAAGACATGGAGGAGTTCGAAGTATGAATGCCGATCAATTGCTGGCGTTGTTCGCTCGGCATGGCGTGGTGCTCGAGGTGGACGGTGACAGGCTGCGTTGCAAGGCGCCGCGGGGGTTTCTCACCGAAGAACTGACCCAGGCGCTCAAGCTCCACAAGCAGGAACTGATTGCCTTGCTCGGCGGCCAGGATGACACGGCGATTCCCCGGCGCGCCGACGGGAAAACGGACTGGCCGTTGTCATTCTCGCAACGACAGTTGTGGTTTCTCGATCAACTGGAACCCGGCAACCCGTTCTACAACGTGCCCACGGCGGTGACGCTGAAGGGGCGACTGGACGTGGCGCTGCTGGAGCGGGCACTGAATGAACTGGTTGCCCGCCACGAAGTCTTGCGCACGACGTTCTGCAGTGTGGATGGCGAGCCGCGTCAGGTGGTGCATCCGTCGATGCCGCTGTCGTTGTCGGTGACGGATCTGCGCCAGCTATCTGCCGATGAGCGGGAGCAGCAAGTGCGATTCGCCGTCGAACAGGACGCCCGGGCACCGTTCGATCTGGCCACCGGGCCATTGCTGCGCGCGTCTTTGTTGCGTTTGGCGGACGACGAATACCTGTGGCTGTACAGCGTGCATCACATCATCGCCGACGGTTGGTCGATGGGCGTGATCCTGCAGGAAGTCGCGACGCTCTACGGCGATTATCTGCGCGGCGAAACCTCGACTCTCGCGCCGTTGCCGGTGCAATACGCCGATTACGCCTGCTGGCAGCAACAGCGCGTCGGCGGTGCGGCGCTGGATGCTCAGCTCGATTACTGGCGTCGCACCCTGGACGACGCGCCGCTCTTGTCGACTCTGCCCGCCGACCGGCCGCGCCCGTTGGTGCAGCGTTATGTCGGCGCCACTTTCAGCTCCTCCGTCGATGGCGGCACGTTGCGCGAACTCACGGCGCTGGCCTGGCAGACTCAGGGCACGCTGTTCAACGTGCTGCTCGGTGCTTTGGCGGTGTTGCTGTGGCGCCACAGCGGTCAGCAGGATCTGTGCATCGGCACGCCGTTCGCCAACCGCAATCGCCCGGAGGTCGAGCCGCTGATCGGCCATTTCGTCAACACGCTGGTGCTGCGTCAGCGCCTGAATCCGCAGCAGACCTTCGCCGAACTGCTGCGCGATGTGCGTGGCCAGATGCTCGACGTCCACGCTCATCAGGACGTGCCGTTCGACCGCGTGGTCGAAGCCGTCAACCCGCAGCGCGATCCGGGACATTCGCCGCTGTTCCAGGTGATGCTGGTGCTGCAGAACACCCCCGGCAGCGGCGTACAGATGCCCGAACTGGAACTGACGCCGTATGGCACCAGCAGCGCCACGGCCAAGTTTGACCTGGCGTTTGAATGGGTCGAGCGGGAAGGGCGGCTGGACCTGTTGGTGGAGTACAACACCGACCTCTATGACGTCGCCACCATCGAACGCCTGAGCGGGCGTTACCGTCATCTACTTGAGCAGATCGCCGTCGACGCCAAGCAACCGATCAATGCCTTGCCGTTGATGAACGAGGCCGAGCGTCAGCAGGTGCTGGTCGACTTCAACCGCACAATGCCGCTGACGCAACCGGCGCAATGCGTGCATCAGTTGGTCGAAACTCAGGCCGCGAGTAACCCTCAGGCCTGCGCGGTGGTGTTTGAAGGGGAGTCACTGAACTACACCGAACTCAATGCCCGGGCCAACCGACTGGCGCGGCACTTGCGCACGCTGGGCGTCGGCCCGGACGTGCGCGTGGCGGTGTGCATCGAGCGTTCGCTGGAACTGCCGGTGGCGTTGCTGGCAGTGCTCAAGGCCGGTGGCGCCTATGTGCCGCTGGACCCGGATTACCCGCTGGGACGCCTGAGCCACATGCTCGGCGACAGCACGCCGGCAGTGCTGCTGACCCTCGGCTCGGCGCACGGGATTTTGCGTCAGGCCATACAAGGTTCGACCTGGGAAGCGCCAATCCTTGACCTCGAAAAAGATGCCGCGAGCTGGGCATTGTTGCCGGCGGACAATCTCGACCCACGCAATGTCGGCGTCACCCCTGACCATCTCGCCTACGTGATCTACACCTCCGGCACCACCGGATTGCCAAAGGGTGCAATGGTCGCTCACCGAGGCCTGAGCAACCTGCTGCTGTGGTGTTTGCAGGTCTGCGGTGAAGCGGGGGCGATGTTGCACAAGATCCCGTTCGGTTTCGATGCCTCGGCGTGGGAGACATTCTGGCCGCTGGCAACCGGCGGGCGTCTGATCATTGCGAAGCCCGGCGGGCATTACGAACCAGCGTATCTGGCGCGTGAGGTGCGCGAGCAGCAGGTCACGGCGCTGGTGTTCGTGCCGGCGATGTTGCAGCTGTTTCTGGAAGTCGAAGAGGTCAGCCTGTGCACTTCGCTGACCGATGTGTTCAGCGGCGGCGGTGAACTCCCGCCAGCCCTGGCCCGGCGTTTTCAGGAGCGTCTGCCCAATGCGCGGCTGCACAACGTCTACGGCCCGACCGAAACCACGGTGATCAACAGCATCTGGACCCTTGAGCCCGGCGCCGAAGTACCGGCCCGGCAACTGCCGATCGGCCGGCCGATTTCCAACAACCGTTTTTACGTGCTCGATGACCGCGATGAGCCGGTGCCGGTGGGTGTCACCGGGCAATTGCACATTGGCGGCGTCGGCGTGGCCCGGGGGTATCTGGGGCTGGCGCAGCTCAGTGCCGAGCGCTTTATCGACAATCCGTTCGTGGCAGGTGATCGCCTCTATCGCAGCGGCGATCTGGCGCGCTATCGACCGGATGGCCAACTGGAGTTTCTCGGGCGCAACGACTTCCAGGTCAAGTTGCGCGGTGTGCGTCTGGAGCTGGGCGAGATCGAAACCCGGCTCGAAGCGTTTCCCGGCATTCGCAGCGCCGTGGTGCTGATGGTCGGCGAAGCGGCGCAGGATCAGCGACTGGTGGCCTGTTGTGTGGTCGCCGAGTCGATGGATGACGCGGCGGTGCAGGCCCATCTGGCGACGACGCTGCCCCGTGCGGTCGTCCCCGGCAGTTATCTGTGGCTCGACGCCTTGCCCCTGACGGCCAATGGCAAGGTCGACCGTGCCGCGCTGACGGCGTTGGCGAATGAGGAAATGGTCAATCGTCAGGTCAACCTGAGCAGCCCGCGCGACCACATAGAACTGACGCTGTATCAAATCTGGAAACGTCTGCTGCTGGTGCCGCAGATCGGCATCCGCGACAACTTCTTCAACGTCGGCGGCACCTCCATCGCCGCGATCAAGATGGCCCATGAAATCAGCCAGGTGTTCGCGGTTGAGATGCCGGTGCGCGTGGTACTCAGTTATCCGACCATCGAAGCGCTGGGCGGCTGGCTGCGGGTCGGGGCGAACCCGGCGGTGGCGCAGGGCAATCTGATCGAATTCCGCCGTGGCGCGGGGCAGAGCAATGTGGTGTGCATTCACCCGGCGGGCGGTACGGCGTTCTGTTATCTGTCACTGGCCAAGGTGTTGCCGGATGAGGCTGGTGTTTACGGCGTGCAATCGCCGGGGCTGAATCCAGGGGAGAGCACCGAGCCGACGGTCGAAGCGATGGCCGAAGCGTATCTGCGATTGATCGAACCGCTGACGACGCAACCGCTGATTCTCACCGGGCTGTCGTTCGGCGGTCTGGTGGCTTATGAAATGGCGCGGTTGCTGACGGCGGCCGGGCATCGTCGGGTGACCGTGGTGTTGCTCGATACCCAAGGCAGCGATGATCCGGGTTTCCGCGAGCAGATCGGCACCGTGGACATGGCCGAGTTCCGCGACAAACTGGTGCGCTTCAACGGCATGTACCCCGGCATTGAAGATGCCCAGGTCGAGCGCTATTTCCACATTTACAACCATAACCGAATGGCCATGGCCTCCTATGAATGTGCGCCGCGCGCCGGGCGTGTGGTGCTGATTCAGGCGCGGGAAGACTTCAGCCGTCATCAGTTGCATGAACTGCGCGGGTTCTGGCGTCGTCGCGCGGGTAGCGGCTATCTGGCGAAACTGGTCAGCGGCGGGCACTGGGACATGCTCGAAAGTGCGGAAATCCATCGGGTCTCGCAGATCATCCGTCAGGAGCTGCAACGCTTCGCCGCGCAGGAGGCGAAATGATGAGCGCATCCAATGACCTGACGTTGCTCGCGCGCTTTGCCGGGCAAGTGCAGCGCAATCCGCAAGCCCCGGCCGTCATCGACGGCTCGGTAACCCTGACTTACGCCGAACTGGCCAGCGCCAGCGAGCGCATCGCCCGAGGGTTGCTGGCACGCGGTGTCGGGCCCGGCCAGTCGCTGGCGTTGTGCATGCCACGTTGCTGGCAATGGCTGGCGGCGATTCTCGGCGCATTGAAAATCGGCGCCGTGGTTGTGCCGCTGGACCGTGCCAGTCCGCTCAAGCGCCGGGAGTTGATGCTGGCGGATGCAGCGTGCGTGGGGCTGATTACCCTGGACGAAGAGCCACTGATGTCGTCCTCACTGTGGCAAGTCAGTGTCGAGGCGTTGCTCGATCAACCGGACGTTCCGCCGCAAGCGCTGACCGCAGAAGTCGCCGAGGTGATGTTCCTGTTCTACACCTCGGGCACCACCGGCATTCCGAAAGCCGTGGAAGTCGGCGAGCGTGGTCTGTTGCGTCTGGCGCACACCGCCGGCTATATCGAAATTCGTCCGGCGGACCGCTTCGCCTGCCTGTCCAACCCGGCGTTCGACGCATGCAGTTTCGAGCTGTGGGCACCGCTGCTCAACGGCGGTTGCTGCGTGATGATCGCCGACGAAGACGTGCTGGATGCCCGGCGGCTGGCCGAGGTGCTGGAGCGGACGCAGGTCGACAACCTGTTCATGACGGTGTCGTTGTTCAACACCTTGATTGCCGAGTGGCCGTCGTGCTTTGCCAGCGCTCGTCAGGTGCTGATCGGCGGCGAGCAGATCAGCGCCGCAGCCGTTCGTGCATGGTATCGGGCCAACCCTGAGAGCCAGTGCCGGATTCATAACGTCTACGGCCCTACCGAATGCACCACGTTCGCCCTGTGCTGGCCGATCAGCCGCGACTTTACCGGTGACCTGGCGCCCATTGGCCGGGCGCTGCCGGATACTGGCGTGCAGGTGCTGGACGAGCAGCAACAGCCGGTGCCCGTGGGAGAGGTGGGCGAACTGTATTTGAGTGGCAGCGGCGTCGCCCGTGGCTACCGCAACCGGCCCGAAGAAACGGCCCGCCAGTTCGTGCGGTTGCCCGACCTCGACGGTGGCGCGCACGTCCATTACCGCACCGGTGATCTGGTGCGCTGCAATGCCGAAGGTTTGATCGAGTGCCTGGGGCGGGTTGACCGTCAGGTGAAGATTCGCGGCTTCCGCATCGAGCCGGGGGAGGTGGAGCAACGGATCCTGGAGCATCCGGGCGTGGCGCAGGTGTACGTCTGCACCCGGCGTCAGGCGGCGGAAGATCATCAGTTGCTGGCGTTCATCGTTCCGCGCGGGGAGCTGGACTATCACGCGTTCGAAGCCCATTTGCGGGCGCAACTGGCGCCGTACATGCGACCGCATCAGTTGTTCCTGCTGGAGCGTCTGCCGCTGACGGCCAATGGCAAGATCGATCGCGACAGCTTGCTGGGGCAACCGCTGAATCCGTGGTATCCAGCTTCAGTGGCCATGGAAAACGACAATTCTTCGCCACTGCTGGACTGGTTGCTGAGTCAGGCCCGTTCGCTGCTCGGCCAACCGGGCCTGAGTGCGCAGGATGACTGGCTGGGCAGCGGCGGCGATTCGCTCAAGGCCATGCGTCTGCGTTCGGCAATTCGTAACCGTTGGCAGCGCGAGATCCCCCTCGATACTCTGCTCAACGAGTCTTTCTCATCATTGGCCGGGCAACTGCTGGGTGAGCGTTGCGATTCGATCTATCCACCTGCGCCCGGGATCAGTCGCGCCGCACGCTTGCCGGCCACCGCCGAACAGCGCCGTTTGTGGTTGTTGCAGCAACGTTCGCCGACCTCGACCGCTTACAGCGTGCCGCTGATTCTGCATTTGGCGGCAGGTGTCAGGGTCGCGGCGCTGGGCGAGGCCGTGGACCGTCTGGTGAAGCGCCATCCCGGTTTGCGCACGGCATTCGCATCGGGTGCCGAGGGTCTTGATCAGGTGATTGCCGAGCAAGGTTCGGCCTGCCGCACCTTTGCCGTCGGGCACTTTACAGAAGACAACTGGCAGGCCTTCGCGGAACTGGTGTTCGCCACGCCGTTCGACCTGTTCACGCCGAACCTGTTTCAGGCGTGGCTGTTGCCGTTCGCCGATGGCAGCGTCCGGCTGCTGCTGAATCTGCATCACATCATCGTCGATGGCTGGTCGGTGAACCTGCTGTTCGACGGCCTGAAGCAGCTCTACAGCGACGCCGTTCAAGGTCACGAAAGCCCTGAATCGACAGCCCATCTGACGACACTGGAGTTTGGCCAGTGGCAGCGCCAGTGGGGCGTCGATCCGCATTATCGCGACCACCGTCGCGCACTGGCCGAGTTGCATCGTCGGCAGGAAGAACCGTCGCCCGCACTGATGCCAATGCGCGAAATCAGCGCGGACGCCCGGTTGCATCGAGAACCCTTGGGCACCGTGCGCAGCGCCGCCCTCGAACGGTTCTGCACGCAACAGCGACTGACCCGTTTCGAAGTGCTGTTCAGTGTCTTCGCCTGGAGTCTTTACGCCTTGACCGGGTGCGAGCGGCCCCGGATCGCCAGCCCGGTGGCCAACCGGCCACTGGCGGAGTTCGAGGACAGCGTCGGCATGTTCGCCAACACCGTGCTGATTCCCGCCGCCTTAAACCACACGGTGACCCTGAGCGAGCAGCTACATCAACAGACCGCCACCGTGCGCGAGGTACTGGCGCTGCAGGACGTGGCGCTGGCGGATCTGGTCGAAGACCTGCGGCTGTCCTCGAGTATCGCGCTGTTCGATTTCATGTTCGTGCTGGAAAACACTGATTACGCGGCGCTGGCTGACTCCAGCCTGCGCGCGACCCTTGAGTTCAACGAACACCTGCACGCCAAGTGTCCGCTGACTTTGTTGATGGTGGGCAGCGGTTCGCAGCTGGAGTGCTGGTGGGAATTTCAGTGCAGCTATTTCGATGCCGGGCAGATTAGCGCGGCGAACGCGTTGTTCCGCCGTGGTCTGGACCTGTTGCTGGAAAGCCCGGCGGCGACGCTCGACAGTCTGCTGGGCCCTTATCGACACACTCTGGCCCCGGCCAGTGAGGGGCCGAAGGGCGAGCTGCCGTTCAACACCCTTGCGGACTGGTTCGAGCATCAGGTGCATTGCACGCCGGAGGCGGTTGCGCTGGTGCAAGGTCAGCGCCAACTCACTTATAGCGAGCTGAATGGACTGGCCGACGCTCTGGCTGGTGACTTGGTCGAGCGCCATCCGTTGCCGATTCGGAATGCGCCGCTGCATGTGGTGCTGTTTCTCGACGCCTCGGTCGAGCACATCGTCGCGCTGCTGGCCCTGGCCAAACTCAATCTGACCGCCGTACCGCTGGATCCCGCTTATCCGGTGGCGATCCAGCGTCAGGTGCTGGAGCAGGCTCAGCCGCATTGTGTGCTGTTCAGCGACACGACGACGGCCGCGCTCGATGACCTCAATGCCGGACGATTCGCCGTGCACCGGGTCGATCTGCACGTCGATGCCGAAGCGTTCAAGCGCCCACGTCACGCCGGCGAGCGACCGCTGTACACGCTGTTCACCTCCGGCTCGACCGGCACGCCCAAAGGTGTGCAAGTGTCGGAACGAACCCTGTGCAACCTGCTGCAATGGCAGCGCAGCGAAGGGCAGTTGCCGGCAAAAGTGGTGACCCTGCAGTTCTCGATGCTGTCGTTCGATGTGTCGTTTCAGGAGATTTTCAGCACCCTGTGCGGGGGCGGCTGCTATCACCTGATCACGCCGCGCTGGCGGCAGGATGCCGAGGCGTTGCTGGGTTACATGGTCGAGGCGCGGATCGAACGGTTGTTTCTGCCGTACGTGGCGCTGCAGCATCTGGCGCAAACCGCTGTGGCTCGGGGAATCTACCCGTCGGCATTGCGCGAAGTGATCACCGCCGGGGAGCAGCTGCTCTGCACGGACGCGCTGCGCAACTGGTTCGGCGGGATGCCGCAGGCTTCGTTGTTCAATCACTATGGCCCGACCGAAACCCACGTGATCAGTGCCTTGCGTCTGCCTCCGCAGCCCCGTGAATGGCCGTTGCGTGCACCGATCGGTCACGCCGTCGGCAATGCCCGTCTGCTGTTGGTGGATGAATACGACCGTCCGGTTCCGAACGGTTGTCGTGGCTATCTACTGGTGGCGGGGCCGATGGTTGCTCGATGCTATCTGGCTGATGCTGATCTGAATGCCAAGCGGTTTGTAGAGCTGCCAGAGGGCCGCTTGTTCTATCGCACCGGCGATCTGGCGTGGGCCGATGCCCAAGGCTGTCTGCATTATTTGGGACGTGACGACCAGCAGATCAAACTCAGCGGTCATCGTCTGGAGCTGGGGCAGATCGAAGCGGCGCTGATGCAGGTGCCGGAAGTGGTCAACGCGGTGGTGGCGGTTCAGAGCGATCCGCCGCGCCTGATCGCATGGCTGCAACTCGACGGCGAGCCTGCGACGTCGCAACAGCTGGATCGTCAGGTCGCGCAACGTCTGCCGGCCCATGTGCGGATCGATGAGTATCGGCGGATCGACGTCTGGCCACGCACCCCAAGCGGCAAGATCGATCGCAAGGCCTTGCCGAATGTGGGCGAGGCGCTGGAGCGTCGCAGCACGCCACATCCGGTTGTGCAATTGACCGCGCTGGAGCGGCAACTGAGCGAACTGTTCCGGGATGTGATCGGCCGTGACATCGAGCCGGATCAGACCTTCTTCGAGGCCGGTGCCACCAGCCTCGGCCTGATGCGTTTGCATGGTCGTTACGCCGAAGCGCTGCCGCACAAGGTGACGATGGCCGACCTGTTCGAACACGTCACGATTCGGCGTCTGGCGGCGCATCTGTCGACGGCTTCGGTGGCAGCAGTGGAGCGTGTCCGGCAAACCGATGCAGGTCATCAGCCGATGGCAATCATCGGCATGTCGGTCAATGTGGCCGGGGCGCAGAACCTGTCCGAGTTCTGGGCGATGGTGCAGGGGAATGAGCTGGGCATCGAACACTTTGATGCGAGCGAAGTTCTGGTCGGCGCCCGCAGCCAACTGGCCGGCATGCTCGATTTTGATCCCGAATACTTCGGCATCAGCCGCCAGGAAGCGCGCCTGATGGATCCGCAACAGCGGCACCTGCTGATGGGCTGTGTGCAGGCCTTGCAACACGCAGCCATCGTTCCGTCGGCGGACGGTCCGCGTATCGGCCTGATCGCCAGTTGCGGCGAAACCACCTACTTCCAGCAGCTGCTGCGTGAGACTGCTGAAGGCGATCTGCCGGACGGCTTCCAGATGGCACTGCATCACGACAAGGACTTTCTGGCGACCAAAGCCGCCTATCACCTGGACCTCAACGGCCCGGCCCTGAGCGTGCAGGCGGCGTGCGGCAGCTCGCTGATCGCCGTGCACCTAGCCAGTTCGATGCTGCGTCAGGGCGACAGTGACGTGATGCTGGCCGCCGGCGTGCTGATCGACCCGACCTTGACCGATGGCTACCGTCATCGCTCGCAGCACATCTTCTCCGCCGATGGCCTGTGCCGTCCGTTCAGCGACGACGCCAGCGGCACCATCGGCGCCAGCGGTTATGGCGTGGTGGTGCTCAAGCCGTTGGCCAGGGCGCGGGCGGATGGTGACCGGATCTACGCGTTGCTCGAAGGCTCTGCACTGAACAACGATGGCCGGGCCAAGATGAGTTACACCGCGCCGTCGGTGGCCGGACAAAGCGCGGTCATCAGCGATGCCTTGAATCGTGCCGGACTGACGGGCGCGGACATCGGCTACATCGAAGCCCATGGCACCGGCACTTTGCTGGGGGATCCGATCGAGGTCGCGGCATTGACCAAGGCCTTCGGCGAGGCGCCGCCCGACAGTTGCGCGCTGGCCTCGGTGAAAAGCCAGATCGGTCATCTGGGTGCGGCAGCGGGGGTGGTCGGGCTGATTCGCGCCAGTCTGGCAGTGTTCCATGGCGTGTTGCCGCCGAACCTCGGGTTTGGCCGGATCAATCCGCAAATCGATCTGGAGCATTCGCCGTTCTACGTGCCCACCACGTCCCGGCCGTGGCCGGAAGGGCGGCGGCGACTGGCGGGTGTCAGCAGTTTCGGGATCGGTGGCACCAACGCTCATGTGATTGTCGGCGCCGCACCCAAGACGCAGGACGTGACCGAGGAAACGCTGCCACTGCTGATGATCTCGGCTCACAGCCGAGCGGAACTGCTGCGCGATATCGCGGTGATCCGCGAACACCTGCAAACGCATCCAGAGCAGCACACCGCATTGCTCCGGCACTTGCAGTCAGGTCGCCGGCAACTGCGCTGGCGCTTCGGGATGGTCTGCCAACCGGGTGACGAAATTCCCTTGCAGCCGACAACGATCAAGGAAATCACCACGTCGGGTGCACAACTGATCGCCCGTGATCATTCAGCGCAGGTATTGCTGGAGGCCTGGTACGAAGGCGCTCATATCCAGTGGCCGCAGCGCTCGGCACCGCCGCCCTGGGATTTGCAGCCGTCGTCTTTTGATCTCCAGACCTATCGCTTTCAACCCGCTGGCGAAATCGTTGCCCCCGTTTCGGCCGGCATCGAGCGGCAACCTCTGGCGCAGTGGTTTCATCAGCGGCAGTGGGTGCGCGTCCAGCGCCTGAACACAAAGGTCATGAGCGCCGCACGAGAAACGCTGATCCTTTGCAGCCATGAAACACCCGGCGCGGCATTGCTGGAAAATCTGCGAACGGTTTATCGACGCGTGGTTCAAGTCCGCACCGGCAATGGTTTCAAGCCTCTCGGCACAGATCGTTTCGAACTGGATCCGCTGGACACCGAAGCCCTGAATCGTCTGCTCACCGAGGTCACAGAACCTGAACCCGGCGAACTCGACTGGCTGCACACCTTGCCGCTGGCGGTGTCAGGGGCGGTCAACGAGCAATCGCTGGATCTGGCGCAGTGGGCCTGTCTGGACACGGTCAGTGCGTTGATGCAGGCCTGGGGGCAAACCATGCGCACGACACGACTGCGGTTGTGGCTGATGTCGTGGCAGGCGTGCCCGGTGGATGGCGAGGTTCGGCGTCCCGAGTTGGGGGCACTGGCCGGGATCAGCGAAGTGGTGCCCCAGGAATACCCGGTGCGTTGCCACTGGCTGGACTGGCCGTCGCCGCACCTTGATGCGCAGGCCGCAGAGCTGGCGGCGCTGCTCGGTGATCCGGCGACGTTGCCTCGGCGGATGGCGGTGCGCGACGGTTACCTGTGGCAGCCACGGTTGATCGCTCAGCCATTGCCGGGCCCGACCACGACTTCCAGCCTGCTGCCGGAAGATGGCACGTTTCTGGTGCTGGGCGGCACTGGCGGGATTGGTCGAACCCTTTGCGAACATCTGTTGCAAGCGCCCGGGCGGCGTGTGGTGTTGCTCTCGCGTCAGGGGCAGTTGCCTGCAAATCTCGCAGCTTATTCGCCGCGAATCGATTGCCTTCAGGCGGACATCGCCGATCTGTCACGCTGGCCGCAGGTACTCGATCATCTGGCCCGACGTTACGGTCAACTGACCGGGTTGATTCATGCGGCGGGTGTCGGTGCAGGCAGTCTGATTCGCCACCGTGACACCCGGCAGATGGCCGAGGCGATGGCCGCCAAGACTCGCGGCATGCTGGCGGTCGAAAGCCTGATCGAACAGCTTTCGCCGGGCTTCGTCCTGTACTGCTCGTCGATGTCGGCACTGTTCGGCGGCGCGGGTCATCTGGATTATTCGGCAGCCAGCGGCGTGCTCGACGGCTTCGTGCATTACCGTCCGGACACGACCAATGCTTGCCTGCGCCTGGGGATCAACTGGGACATCTGGCGCGACATCGGCATGGCCACGACCAGCAATGGCGGGGATGCTGCGCATCAAGAGCATCTGACGGTCGGCTTGTCGGCTGAAGAGGGGTGTCGGGTGTTCAATCTGGCGATGGCGGCGCAGTTGCCGCAATTGCTGGTTTCCACCACCGGTATCGACACGGCGCGGCGTTTCTATCCGGTTCGCCATGGCGCCGTTGTCGCGCAGGTCGAAATGCCCAAGGGTGTGGATCTTTCCGAGCGCCTGCGTGAATGCCTGTGCAAATGGCTCGGCGTGGCTGAGCTGGAGGATGACGATTCGCTGTACGACCTGGGCGCGGATTCGCTGACCTTGCTGGACCTGATCGATGAACTGCAAGCGGCCACCGGCGAGGTGTTCCAGCTGTCGCAGTTCAGCCACAAAGTCAGCCTGAGCGAGGTGTTGGGGCTGGTGGCAGATTCCACGGCAGAGGCTTCAGATGACGCGTCGCACAGCTGGAGCGACGCGGTGCGGATCGACCAATGGCATGCCGGTGCCGGTCGCGAATGGCTGTATTTGATCCATCCGGTGGGCGGTGATGTTCAGGCCTACCGGGAACTGGTTTCGACACTGCCGACGGATCTGGGTGTCTGCGTGATTGCGGACCCTGCGTTGCGTGTGCCGGCGCTGGCGAACATCAGCATTGTCGAGCGGGCCCGGTGGTATCTGCAGACGATCAAGGCCCACCTCCCGGACGGTTGCGCCTGGCGCCTGGCGGGTTGGTCGTTCGGGGCCTGGGTAGCGCAGGCGCTGTGTCAGCAGGCCCACGTTGACGGCTTCCGACAACCTCGGTTGTACCTGATCGATCCACCCGCGCCGGATGCCGGTGCGGAACTGGCCAGCATCGACGAGCAGACCATCGAACAGGTGTTCCAGCGTGAGTTCGCCCAGCGCTGGCCCGACGTCGAAGGGCAGGGGATGTCCGAGGAACGTCAGGCTTATCTGCAACGGCTGACGGTGTGCTGCCGCAATAACATGGCCAGCATGGTCGACTTCCGGCCTCCAGCGCTGAGCAACACACAGGTGCAGATGTTTATCGCCGGGCACGCCAACCCTTATGGGCTGGGCAACGCCTGGAACATGAATGACCTGCAACGCAACTGGCAGGCCTTGCTGCCGCAGCTGCAGAGCTGGCAACGGCTCGACACCGACCACTACGGCATCGTCGCGGGCCCTTGGGCGCGGATGCTCGCTGAGGTCATCGGTATGGAGGGGCCGTCGAGATGAATGAGCCGATCTTGATGCCTCGCTGGTGGCTGACGTTGATGCAGGTGCTGTGTGAAGACCAGCCCGAAGTCCTGCGTCAGCGGATTCACGGGTTCGAGGACACGCAGTCGCTTCGTCCGATTCATCGTTGGCAAGCCGATGTTGTCGTGCCGATGTTGTGCGAGGCATTGCCGAAGCACCGGTCAGCGCTGCTTGCCTTGCAAAGCCTGCATCAACGGGCGGCCCTTGGTTTGTCCGGGCGTCAGGGCGAGTGGCGGGCCACGCTCAAACCGGTGTTGCTGGCGCTGTATCGACGGGCCTATGCCTATGACGCGGCGTACGCCCAGGCCCATGCCAGTGCGATGACTTACGGCCTCGCGCCGAGCAACACCGCGATGATCGCCGAGCACTTCGGCGATGCCGAGGCGTTCGCGGTGTATTACGCGCAACTGAATACCGAGGCCAGCGCCTCGGCGTTCGCTCAGGCCCATGCCACCGCCAATGTTGAAATCTCGTCCCGAGCCTTCGCGGCTGACGACGCGGATGCGTATGCGCAGGTTTGCGCAGCGTCGGCGCGGGTTTACGTCTGGGCCTGTGCCCAGACCGACGAACAACGGCGTGTGCTGTTCAACCATCTTGCAGAAGGGCTGGTCCGGCACCTGCAGTCCCATCCAACAGGAGAAACGACATGAATGACGCGCAGCAGCAATTCGATGTGGTGATCAACGCTCAGGGTCAGTATTCCCTGTGGCCGGCGGGCAAGCCGATGGCCAGCGGCTGGAATGCGGCCGGGATGCGCGGTGAACGTCAGGTCTGTTTGGATTACATCAATGAGCACTGGATCGACATGCGCCCGCGTTCTCTGCGCGAGCAGTCATCGGTGTCGTTCCAATAAAAAGGTGAGGAAACATGGATCAGTTGGCACTCAAGGCAATCGAGCGCATCGCCGCAGAAAAACGTGCGCCGTATCAGCGCATCACGGTCGACCGGATCACACCGATCATCGGTGCCGAAATCGGCGGCGTCGATCTTTCGCAACCGCTGGATGACGCTCAGCTCGCGGAAATCCGCCGGGCCTTTTTGGAGAATCATGTGCTGGTGTTCCGCGATCAGCATCTGTCGGTGGAAGAGCACAAGGCGTTTGGTCGGTTGTTCGGCGAACTGCGGGCGTTGCCGGTGGAGGACATCGATGGCGATGACCCGGAACTGGTGGTGATCCGCGCCAATGCGCAATCGCGCTACGTGGCCGGCGAAACCTGGCACACCGACGGCACGGCTGACCTGGCGCCGTCCATGGGTTCGATGTTGTACGTCAAGGAAACCCCGGCCATCGGCACGGGCGGCGATACGCTGTTCGCCAACATGCACCTGGCGATTGAAATGCTTTCGCCAACGATGCAGCAGTTTCTCGGCGAATTGACCGCGATTCACGACGGTGCAATTCCATGGAAAGGCTATGAGGCGCCGGCCAATCTGCCCAAGACCGAACACCCGGTGGTGGTGCGCCACCCGGAAACCGGGCGCAAGTCGCTGTTCGTCAATTCCGGGTTCACGTCGCACATCGTGCAATTGTCCGGGGGCGAAAGTCAGGTGCTGTTGAACATGCTGTTCGACCTGGTGGCCCGGGAGCCATCCCTCAGCTGCCGCGTTCGCTGGGCGCCGAACACGCTGGTGTTCTGGGACAACCGCTGCACCCAGCACCACGCGATCTGGGATTACTTCCCGCATTCGCGTTATGGCGAGCGGGTGACGATCCTCGGGACGCAGCCCAAGGCTTGAAAACATCGGAGGGAGCAATGCGCTCCCTTTTTTTCTAGACGCCGCGCCGAATCAGTTGCTCGACGATCAACTCACCGAACGCCAGGTTGCCGTGCAGCGGGTCATCCCCTTCGCAGAACGCCTCACGCTGAAAACCCTGCTCATCATTCGCTGCCTCGCGCACGTCGATCAACTCGACACCAAGCCCTTGCAGGCGTTCGATCAGCAATGACTGCGCCGCCATGAACACGCGTGGGTCCGACAGCTCCGGCACCCGTTGCGGCGGCAGTACGGCGAACACCTTGAGATTCAGCGCCAGGGCCTGTTCATAGAAGGCCAGGGCGGGGCGGGACAGGGTGTCGATGACCGCCTCAAACAACGGCCCGGCGAGAAAACCGTCGTCGAACTCACCCTGCGCATTTTGGTAACAGGTCCAGTTCGGCGCGGTGGCCAGATAGTGCAGGCTCAGGCCGATGGTGCTCACCAGCGGTACGCCGACCTTCGCCAGTTGCGGGACTTCCAGCGTGTCGAGGGCCTGGCGGTACAGCCGATCCATTTCCGCATCCCGAAAGGCCACGTCATGACGGGTCAACTGGAAGAAATCGACGGCGAAATCCCGGCCGGTGCCCAGCGGACCGCCACCGAAAGGCAGCTTACGGGCCTGCGCTGCCTTGCCGATGACGCCGGCATGGGAGTCGCCCAGCAGCAGAAACCTAGGCGTAGTAATCGAGTACGGCGTCTTCACAGACAAGATCCTCGCTGGATACACTAGTGGAGGTGGTCGGCGCCTGCACCGACTGGACGGCTTCAAGTCCGGCAAAGAATTGCTGCATCACGAACGCCACGCCCTCTGGCGTGACTTCCCGCTGGTTGGGCTGGTAGAACGCGCCCTTGAACGGGGTGCCGGTGATGATTTCGTAGGACGGGAAATAGTCGACGTCGGGCAGGTCTTCACACAATTGCCCGGCGACTGCACGCAGCACTGATTTGGAGTAGGTCGTGGCGCTCAGCACATGTTGCCCGGTGGCGGTGGCCGTCAGGGGCACCGGTGAAACGGTGAGCAGCAGGCGCAGTTGCGGGTTGATCGAACGCATCAATTCCACCGCCCTGACCATGTCGCCATAGGTGTCCATGAAGCCGAAATTGCAGAACCGATGGAGCTGCGGATCGAAGGTTCCGCGTACGGTGCCGGGGCACACGGGATACACCAGACCGGTCTGTCGATGTTGCCAGGCTTCGGTCAAACCGAGGGTGAACACAAACACTTTGGCCCGGCGCAGCGCTTCGCGGATGGCGTCCAGGGTGGCCTCGCGCGAGTCGAACAACGCCTGCTCGCTGGCAAATCCGTCGGGCTCCACGGCGGGGCGGAACGGGTCGAAGAAGCGCCCGTCATGCACCCAGGTCTCATCCGGCGGCGCGCTCACACCCAGTGCCCATTCGAGCCATTGGCACAACATGGCCGGGGTATACAGATTGCCGGTGCGGAACGAAAACACCCCGTAGTTGTGAGTTTTCCAGTCGGCCTCCGGCAACGCGTCCGGGGCGGGCTCCGCGTCCAGCCAGTGCATGCCGCGCTCCACCAGTGCGCGGCCGATGTGCTGGGCGAAACAGGAGCCGGCGGTGACGATGGCATCCTTGTTGCCGATATCGAATTGCGGGGTCCACAGCTCACCGATGTCCGGCGGGGACTTGTCGGCGATGGCCGTACGCCAGAAAGCGCGGGGTGGCAGGCATTGATAGGGATTCACGACGAGAGGCCTCCTTGGCGAGTCGTTGAGCGCAAGGCTCAGCGGATTTGATAGTGGTAGATCAGATCGTCGAACCACCGATCACCGATCCGGTAGGCCTGCGGCACACGACGTGCGAACACAAAGCCGCATTTTTCCAATACCTTGCAGGACGCGATATTGCCATCGGTGACGGTCGACTCCAGCGAGTTCAGCCCGATGGCCGCGGCGTAGTCGATGATCGCCTTTCGCGACTCGGTGCCAAAGCCTTTGCCCTGATGCTCCGGCAACAGCAGGCATCCCACCTCCGCGTGCCCCGGCGACAGGATGCGAAAACCGGTCACGCCCAGCTCGTGGCCGCTGGTCCTGTCGGTCACCACCAGGCACAGCCAGTGCTCCGACTGCGGGCCCCATTCCGGGAGTCGATGCTCGAAGCCCTGGCGGACCTGTTCCTCGGCAATCTCGCCGAACACGTACTGCATGGTCTGCGGCTCGGAATGCAACCTGAGAAACAACGGCCAGTCGGATTCGACCATCGTGCGCAGGTCCAGTCGATCCGTGGATAGCTCGAGCATCCGCTGCTCCTTGCAAGAATGGAAAAAGGAGAGGGTTTTTTACTTGGTGTGGGGGGAAAGATCAATGAGCTGAACCGCTCGGCGGATTCGATGGTTTTGCTGTCGGGGCATCGTGCTGATTGCAGTGGTTGCGAGATTTGGGTTCTGCACAATTGCTCTTGAATTTCTCGTGTTTCTTTCTGCCGTTTATTTGAGGCTTCCAAGCCTCATCTGCAGTGTGCACTTCTGTGCACCGGAGTCGGAAGAGCGGGCGACAGAGTACGCAACCAGTGAGCCTTCCGTTGTTGTTTCTGTGATGAAAAGCAGGGAGGGACCGAAGAGGGCGTTGACTTCTTCCGGCATGCAGGTCGGTAAATAGGTGCGCAGCACTCGCGGGTCGTAGAAGCGAAAGGCGAGCTCATTGCCTTCGAAGTCCACTACTTTGAGCAAGGTGCGAAAGTGACGGCGTAACTGGCGGAGGGAAACATCAGGTGGTGCAACGACAAAATACCCCCAGCTTGCTCCCCACCCCAGATCCAGCAATGAACCGGTGAACGCTTGATCAGGATCAAGATGTACCAGATAGGGTGCAACGGCAGACAGCGCCGGAGTGAGACGTCCTGCGTACAGGCAGGTGAAATTGGCCTTGCTCGCACGGATCATGGGTTCGATTCGGTCATCCCGAGCACCGTCCAGCAATGCATATACCTGCGGTGCTTGCGGACCTTTCCCTGCGCTCCACAACTCCCGAATAAGCCATGTGACCAGGCTCAGGTCTGATTCATGCGGAGCATTCATTTCGAACAGATCTCACAGAATGGCTTTCCGTCTTCGGCCGCTTGTTTGAGAGGTCTGACTTGGCGATTCTGGCGTTGTATAAGGGCCTTTTTGCGTTCGGCAGCCGATAGGGACGGCGCAGAGATACGGGGCGCAGTGGCAGTCGTAGCGGCTTTCAGTCGTTGGCCGTTTTTATCGCTGTCAGCTATCCACGGAATGACCGGGTCCAGAATCTGGATACCGGAACCCACCCCCGGCGCACCACCGGTGTTGGCCTTCACTTCTGCACCACTGATGGTCACGCCACCCGCATCCACCTTGACGAAACTCCCCCCAGCCTTCGCCGTCAGCTCCATCCCGCCTTCAATCACCACTTTTTCGCCAGCGTGGTAGTGAATCTCCGTACCCGCTTCAACGAACTGCCCGGTGCCGACCTTCACATGGCGGGTCACGCCCACGGTCAGGTGATCGTTGGCACGCATCTCACTGACACGATCCAGATGAGTGATGCGGTGTTCTTCAACCTTGAATTCACTTAAAACATTGGCTTCGACCGTGTCATGCCGTTCATTGCCAACCCGAATCTTCTGGTCGTGCTCGATGTTTTCGTCCCAGTCGCGCTGGGCGTGGATGTAGATCTGCTCGACGCCTTTCTTGTCTTCGATGCGGAACTCGTTGTAGCCCTTGCCGCCCGGTGAACTCAGGGTCTTGAAGGTGCTGCGGGTCTTGTTCGCCGGCAGGTCGTAGGGGACGACGTTTTCCTTGTGGTACAGGCAACCTGTGACCAGCGGCTGGTCGGGGTCGCCTTCGAGGAAGGTCACCAGCACTTCCATGCCGATGCGCGGGATGGCGATGCCGCCGTAGGCTGCGCCGGCCCAGCCGCTGGCGACGCGCAGCCAGCAAGTGGTCTTGTCGTCAGCCTGGCCGTCGCGGTCCCAGTGGAATTGCACTTTCACGCGGCCGTACTGGTCGCAGTGGATTTCTTCGCCGGCGGGGCCGGTGACGATGGCGGTCTGGCTGCCGAGGACTTTCGGTTTCGGGTGTTCGAGGGCAGGGCGGTAGTGGGCGTCCCACGGGGTGGCGACGAAGCTGTTGCGGTAGCCCTGGTGGAAATCGCTCTTGTTGTCGGTGACGTCGCTGGTGACGTTTTCGCCCAGCACTTGCGGCTGCTTGCCTTCGTGGAAGATTTCCAGCAGCAGCCACAGGTCGTTCCACTCGGCGCGCGGGTGTTCGGCCAGCGTCAGGAAATGGCCCGTGGTCAGCGTCGGCTCGTCACCCTTGCCTTCGGCGAGTTTGTAGTCGCTGCGATGGCGTTCCAGGGCGCGGGTCGAAAGGAACTTGCCGCGCTCACGTGTAGTGAAGCGGCCGGGGTAGTCGTAGTCCTCGAGGTCCGGCATGAACGCGGATTTGACTGCGCCTTCGGGCAGGATCTTCGGTTTCTCGAAATCGTAATCGCGACGGCTGACGCGGCTGGTGCGGGTTTCCAGGCGCAGGTTGAAGCGCTTGATCACCGGTTTGTCGGCGGTCATGCCGGAGTCTTGCTGGTAGTTCACCGGTTTCAGTTTGCGGAACACGGTCTGGTCGTCGCCGAACACCAGTTTGTGGCCGCTGCTGCTGTGCTGGAAGTGGAAGTGAATGCCTTCCTCTTCGCACAGGCGCTGGATAAAGTGCAGGTCGGATTCGTCGTACTGCACGCAGTAATCGCGTTCCGGGTACTCGGCGCCGAGCTGGAAGCTGTAGGCGTCGGCCAGAATGCCGCGATCTTCCAGTACCTGGGCGATGATCTTCGGCACGGTCAGTTGCTGGAAGATCTGCTGGTCATGGTTGTGCCGCAGGTAGGCCAGCTGTGGCTCCAGGCTGAGGCTGTAGCGAGTCAGGGTCTTGCCGGAATCGCCTTGCTCGATGCGATACACCAAGCCATGAATCTTGCCTTCGCCGGTGGCGCCGAAAGTCAGGCAGCCGGGCTTGTGCAGGAGTTCTTCGAGGTTGAGGTCGGGACGGGCGCTGACCAGTTCGAGGTCGAAACGGAACGGTTCGTTGAGGGCTTCGCGACCGGTGAAGCTGAGGACTTGCAGATCGGCCGAAGCGCCTTCGAGCGTGAGGGTAATGTGGGTAGCGTTGGCGTCCAGCATGCCTTGAACTCCGTCCTGGTCGGCACAACGAAAAGTTGCGCCAGAGTGAAATCCATTCCTGTTAAAACTGACGCTACCCGATGGTTGACAGTGTTTCTGTCTGAGCTGCCATTCCCATGCGTCGGGCGACTGGCCGGGGGGCGGTTGATGTGGCATGAATAAGGTAGTCTGCAAAATGGCTGAATGCCACTATCTTGTGAAGTTGAACGCGTACAAACTTGAGTTTGGCGCAGACAGGCAGGCCAATAAACCAATGGACGGTCGATTGTATGCTGATGATCAGACGCGAACAGATGGAGGCGTTCGACAACAACGCGCGCGAACAGCTTGGCAGGAGGGTGGTACTAAACCTCAAGGAAACAGCCCCGCATACTGTTATGGGATTGTCATCGACGGAGTCGGACGCTCGGCTGGCAACGGCGTTGGAGATGGCTGAGAAATACGCTCTGCGAGAGGCGCCGGATCTTCGCTCATTCATTCGGCTTTGCTTTGTAGTCGGACCGCTGTTTGCAGAGTATCCCGCTGCACATGATTTATTGATCTCGGCGGGGCCGGACAAGAACCGGCGCATGACACCGTTGTTCGAAGGTATGAAAACGGATATCTGGGAGCGTGCTGCAGACAACGATATCGTCACTCGAGCGCAAACTCCGTTTCCGTTCGCGAGCCTGTTACCCGGCAAACCTGCCCAAGACGCGTACGTTCCCAAGTCGGTTCGTCCCTCGATATCGATAGAGCCTTTGGCGGCAGCCCATGCCGATCTGTATTTCCACTACGCACTTCACCCGGATGTCTGGAGGCTTGGCCGAATGCCGCCGCGTATCAGTCTGGAACAGGTCCAGACGCACATCAGGTCGGTCAGTGCCGGAAATGGTCAGGAGGCCTACGCGATCAGACACTCGGAGGCTGGATTTATTGGAGCGATCACGTTACGTAACGAACTGCCCTTCACATGCATCGCCTATTGGGTCGCCCGGCCGTTCTGGGGCTATGGAGTTGCCACCGATGCCATTGGAAAACTGCTTGTGCATCTGAGCAAGCAACCGCACTCGATAAGGTTACGGGCGAACATTGCACGGACGAACATACCGTCGATACGCCTGGTCGAGACGCTGGGGTGGAAAGAGCTGGCGCGAACGCTCGAAAGCAAGGGCAACAGGATCTTCGAGTTTCATATCTAGGGACGACCAGGGAGCGTGTCGAGATGGAAATGGATCAATCCAGCATGATGGAAGAGGATATCCAGGCGGCATCCGGTATCTATGATGAGGATGACGAACACATCGGCGAACAAATGATCAGGCAAGAGTGCCCGTTAGCGATCTTTGACGACACATTCAGTGTGGCACTCGGATTGGGGTACCCGCAAATACCGGCGAAACTTTCAGATTTCAAAAAGTGCAATGCGGTGGCCTATTGCTCATACGTTTATCGATATCACGATAACGGTGGCAAAGGCGCCATGAAATATCAGCCCGTGGGTTGCTCTGATATTTATTTACCTGCGCAGTGTGAAGAACTGCGCCAACGACGAGGAAGGGCAGAGGTCAAGTTCAAATTTGAAATGTTGCTGAAACCCGGATGCAATGACGTTCATCGCAAAGTCATGGCTGTTCCGACAATTGGTTGTCCTGCGCTGCTGAAAGACATCAATTTCTGCAGAGCGCTTTTGTGGGCGGCCCATGCCAAAGAACGCCCTACGTTCCTCGTTGTCCATGGAACGGAGGCAAAGTGTTATATGGATAATGTCGGAGACGTCATGGAAAAACTTAACGTCGGAATTGTCTCCTGGACGTGCGACCAACCGATTGCAGGCTTTGGTATTTCAAGACTTGCCGCCCAACAAGCCGGCCTGCGTTACAGCGACAGGGGCCTTGTCGTCATGTCGGATGTCAACGTTGTCAATACCGGCAACCTGCAGAGCGGTTACGAGACTGACAGGGAAGATAAACTTCCCTTCAAATCCACCTATCGATATTCCTCTATGGGCAGCGGTTCCGGAGTTCCTGTTTATAAATGGCGCGATCCTGTAGTTGCCGATGAAGATGGCGATGGCGCTCAGGTCGGGATGATGATCGAGGTTAAAAAGAGCGAGGGGGGCGGTGGACGGCCTCTTGAACAGGTCATCATGATCAGTGACGAGTTGATGTATGACCCGTGCTTCATCACATCCTCAGAAGACTCTGATGTGACCGCAACATTTGTAGCAGAAGAAAGAAGCTGGCGATCCAGAGGCAGGATCGATCATCAAACCTTTCGGGTGAAGAGCAAAACCATTGCGAAAATCGACATGGGATCTGTGTTTTTGACTCAGGCATACGGGACGTTGCGCGATGACTATCTGGCTACGTTGACGTGGGAGGATGATGTTCAAATTAAATATTGCGAGGACAAAAAAATACGGACCACCAGTGTAGGGACGCTAGCAAAAGAGTTTGCCGAAAAACATAAAATTTCAGCACTACACATTCGTTCGTTGATTATCGAAAAAATCTTGCTGGAATATAAAGAAAGGGTGCTTCATGAATGAAACAGACCTTTGACATTAAAACGTATCAGAAGATACCCCCCCGCTGGAAACAGGGGGGTATCTTCACGACGGTCAAAGTCTGCAGGTTCCTTTCGTTGTGATGTATTCAGCCAGCCAGCGTCGCGTTATCGATCACAAACCGATACTTCACATCGCCCTGCAGCATCCGCTCATAGGACGCGTTGATCTGATCGGCGCGAATCAGCTCGATGTCGGAAACGATGCCGTGTTCGGCACAGAAATCCAGCATCTCCTGGGTCTCGGGAATGCCGCCGATCATTGAGCCGGCGATGGTGCGGCGTTTCATGATCAGATTGAACACGTTTGGCGATGGATGCGGCGAGGCGGGGGCGCCCACAAGAGTCAGCGCGCCGTCACGCTTGAGCAGCACCAGAAACGCATCGAGATCATGTGGCGCGGCGACGGTGTTGAGGATGAAGTCGAAACTCTTGGAGTGCGCGGCCATTTCTTCCGGATTGCGCGAAATCACTACCTCATCTGCGCCCAGGGCTTTTGCCGCTTCGCGCTTGGACTCGGATGTGGTGAACGCCACCACGTGCGCGCCCATCGCATGGGCAAGCTTGATGCCCATGTGGCCCAGGCCACCGATGCCGACCACGCCGATCTTCTTGCCCGGCCCGGCGTTCCACTGACGCAGGGGCGAGTAAGTGGTGATGCCTGCGCACAGCAGCGGTGCGACAGCGGCCAGTTGTGCTTCGGGGTGGCGGATGCGCAGCACGTAGCGCTCATGCACCACGATGTTTTGCGAGTAGCCGCCGAGGGTCCAGCCGGGGGCGTCCGGGGTCGGGAAGTTGTAGGTGCCGATCATGCCGTCGCAGTAGTTTTCCAGGCCGGTTTCGCAGTCCTCACAGTGTTTGCAGCTGTCGACGATGCAACCGACGCCGACCAGATCGCCGACCTTGTATTCGGACACATGGGCACCGACCGCCGAAACGCGGCCGACGATTTCGTGTCCCGGGACGCAAGGGAATTGTGTGCCGGCCCACTCGGAGCGCACCTGGTGCAGGTCGGAATGGCAGATGCCGCAGAAGGCGATGTCGATCTGGACGTCATGGGCCGCAGGGGCGCGGCGATTGATCTGGATGGGCTCAAGGGGTTTGTCGCCCGCGTGGGCACCGTAGGCTTGTACAAGCATGGGAACGTCCTCGATGGATCTGTCGGACAGCCATCCTCCCGCTCCGAACCCACATTCCGTTAGTGCATTTCTACTGAATTCTTGCCTGATCCTGTGCGTCAGCGCCGTGCAGAAAGTTGCTGCGGTGCCAGGAACGCATCGTGGAAGTAATTGCGCAAGGCCTGCATCGCCGGGCTGAATTCACGCTCGCGGTGCCAGGCCAGGCCGACGCTCATCGGGGTTACCTTGTCGGTGATGGTCAGGGTCTCGATGCGCTTGCCTTCCAGCGACCAGGGACGGTGCACCAGGTCCGAGAGAATCGCCACGCCGCTGCCATTGGCGACCATGCTGCGCACGGCTTCTACAGAACTGGTGCGTACCCGCACGTTGGGTTGCTGGCGGGCGTTTTCCCAATAGCGCATGGCACTTTGTTCCGCTTCATCCACGGTCAGCAGGATGTAGGGTTCCAGCGCGACATCCGAAAGGCTGACGGCTGAGCGCTCACAGAGCGGATGGTGGCTGGGCAGCCACAGCCGGCGTTCGGAGTTGAACAGGGTTTCCGAAACGATGTCGGGGTGCGTGAGGTTCGCGGTAAGCACCACCGCCATATCGAATTTGCCTTCCAGCAATCCCTGTTCGATGGCCTGCCGTTCCTGCTCGTGGACTTCGATGGCGACGTCCGGGTGCCAGTGTTCCAGCCGTTGCAGATGGTGCGGCAGAAAATAACCGATCACCGTGTAGCTCGCGGCCAGGCGAATCAGGCCGCTGGCGCGGATGTCGGGTAGCGGGCTGTTCAGCGCGTCGTCGACGCTGCGCAAAATCACGTAGGCGCGGTTCAGGAAGTGCCTACCGGCATCCGTCAGACTCATGCCTTGTGCCGAGCGCTGGAACAGCAACGTGCCGAGCATGCCTTCCAGTTCCTTGATCGCCGTGGTCACCGCCGACTGGGAAATATTCAAATGAATCGCTGCCTGGGAGATCTGACCGATCTCGGCGGTGGCAACGAAATAGCGAACCTGACGCAAGGTCAACGACATGGGTGTTCCTGTTTTTTCAGGTATCTGTTTTTCAGAAGATACCCTATCTGTTAATAGATCTTCCCAAGGGGTTGGCGGGAATTTAACGTGGCCTGCATGAAGTCACAAGGGTCAGGAGCAAGGGTTATGCAGGCAGTAGATTTCAACTCGGACATGGGCGAAGGCTTCGGCCCGTGGACCATCGGCGATGGTGTCGACGACGAACTGATGACGTTCATCAGTTCCGCCAACATCGCCACCGGTTTCCATGCCGGCGATCCCGGCACCATGCGTCGCACCGTCGAGCTGGCCAAGCGTCTGAAGGTCGGCATCGGTGCGCATCCGGGGTTTCGCGATCTGGTGGGTTTCGGGCGCCGACACATCAATGCACCGGCTCAGGAACTGGTCGACGACATCCTTTATCAACTGGGCGCACTGCGCGAACTGGCGCGGGTGCAGGGCGTGACGCTGCAACACATCAAGCCTCACGGCGCGCTGTACATGCATCTGGCCCGGGACGAAGAAGCAGCGCGTCTGCTGGTGGAAAACCTGCAACGGCTGGAGCCCGATCTGTTGCTGTATTGCATGCCGAATTCGGTTATCTGGCGTGTCGCCAAAGAACTCGGCCAACCGGTTGTTCGCGAATTCTATGCAGACCGCGAATACGACTTGAGCGGCTCCATCGTCTTCACCCGCAATGTTCGCGCCTACGATCCGGAATTTGTCGCCGCCCGTGTGTTGCGCGCTTGCCAGGAGGGGGTGGTGCGCACCGTCGAGGGTGAGGATCTGCCGATCGAGTTCGATTCCATCTGTCTGCACAGCGATACGCCGGGCGCTTTGGCGCTGGTCGAGGCCACCCGCAAGGCGCTCGATGCCGCCGGGATCGAGGTGCGCCGACCCCGCTGAATAAAAACGAAACACCCGGCACACAGACGCCGGGGTTCAAACATTTTTTGCCTGCCTTTCTACAACTATTCCAAGAGGAACAGACATGGCCGAACACTCTGTCATCACCCCGTTACCCGGGACTTTCTACCGAAAGGCCACGCCTGATTCGGCGAATTACGTCGAAGTCGGCGATCCAGTCAGCGCCGACACGGTGATTGGCCTGATCGAAGTCATGAAGCAGTTTTCCGAACTGACCGCCGGGACGGCGGGGCGCCTTAGTGCCTTTCAGGTTGAAGACGGTGATCCGGTGGAGCCGGGTCAGGTCGTCGCTACGCTTGATAGCGAGTGAGGGCGTGAACATGACTCAACCTATTCGTAAATTGCTGGTCGCCAACCGTGGCGAAATCGCCGTGCGCATCATCCGTGCGGCCAAGGCCCTGGGCATTCCCACCGTTGCCGCGTGCAGCGAGGCCGATATCGACTCTCAGGCCGCACGCCTGGCCGATGAAGTGCATCTTCTGGGGCCGGCCCGTGCCGATAAAAGCTACCTGAACATCGAGGCGTTGCTGGGTGCCCTGCAAGCGACGTGCGCCAATGCGGTTCACCCTGGATATGGTTTTCTGTCCGAGAACGCCGGGTTTGCCGAAGCCGTGATTGCCAGCGGCGCGATTTTCGTCGGGCCGGACCCGGACACGATCCGGCGCATGGGTGACAAGGCCGAAGCGCGGCGTACCGCCCAGGCGGCAGGTGTTCCAGTCGTGCCGGGTTCGCCGGGCGAGCTGTTTGATGTCGAGTCGGCGCTTCGGGCGGCGGAATCGGTCGGTTACCCGTTGCTGATCAAAGCCTCGGCCGGTGGCGGCGGGCGGGGTATTCGTCTGGCAGAAAGTGCCGCGCAATTGAGTGAAGAGTTTCCCCGTTCGCAGCGCGAGGCACAGGCCGCTTTCGGTAATGGTGCGGTATATCTGGAGCGCTTTATCGGCAAGGCCCGGCACATCGAAGTACAGGTTCTGGGCGACGGGAAAAACGCCGTGCACCTGTTCGAGCGCGAGTGTTCGCTACAGCGCCGGCGTCAGAAAATCTTTGAAGAAGCACCGTCGCCCGTACTCGACGCGCAGCAGCGGGAGGCACTCTGCGCCAGCGCCGTACGCTTGACTGAATCCCTCGGCTACAAGGGAGCGGGCACGCTGGAGTACCTGTATGACGACGTCACCGGCGAGTTTTTCTTTATCGAGATGAACACCCGAATCCAGGTGGAGCACCCGGTCACCGAACGGGTCACCGGCATCGATCTGGTACAGGCGATGCTGCGAATTGCCGGTGGCGAACCACTGGGCCTGAAACAGAGTGACATCCGTCTGAATGGCGCGGCCCTGCAAATGCGCTTGAACGCCGAAGACCCGGCCCGGGACTTTTTCCCCAGCCCCGGTCTGGTCGAATCGTTGGTCTGGCCGCAAGGCGAAGGCGTTCGTGTGGACACCCACCTGTATGAAGGTTATCGGGTGCCACCGTACTATGACTCGCTGTTGGCCAAGCTCATTGTGCATGGGCCGGATCGCTCCACAGCCCTGGCGCGTGCCCGGACAGCAGTGGCGCAAACCCTGCTGACCGGCATGGCCAGCACCTTGTCGCTGCACGCTGAACTGCTGCAACAACCGTGGTTGCAAACCGCCGACTTTCATACCGGGACGCTGGAAAACTGGCTGTCCGCACGCCGCAGCGGAGGTGAAGCATGAGTCGTCCGATCCGCTACAGCTTTGGTGCCGATGAGCATCTGTTTGCCGAAGTCAGTGAAAGCATGTCCCTCGAGGCGTTTTTCAAGGGCATGGCGGTCACCCGCGCCGTGGAGCGGTTGAAACTCGATGGCGTACTCGATGTGTGCCTGGCCAACGCATCCTTCCAGATCCGCTTCGATCCGGATCGCATTGCGCCGCAGGCCTTGCTCGAGGCGGTGCAGGGCGCCGAGGCAGAAGCCGTTGCCGAGCGCACATTGCAGACCCGGATCATTGAGATTCCGGTGCTGTACAACGATCCATGGACCCACGAAACGCTGATGCGTTTTCGCGACCGGCACCAGGACCCGAGCGCCACGGATCTGGAATACGCCGCGCGCATCAATGGCCTGGCGGACGTCGATGCGTTCATTGCGGCTCATAGCGGGGCGCCATGGTTTGTCTCGATGGTGGGGTTCGTCGCCGGTTTGCCCTTCATGTTCCAGATGGTCGAGCGCGAACGTCAGTTGCAGGTGCCCAAGTACCTGCGTCCACGTACCGACACGCCGAAACTGACACTGGGTCACGGTGGTTGCTTCGGTTGTATCTACTCGGTGCGTGGCGCCGGGGGCTATCAGATGTTCGGTGTCACACCGGCGCCCATTTACGACCCGCAGCAATCGCTGGCGTACCTGAAAGACCACATGGTGTTTTTCCGTCCGGGTGACATCGTGCAGTTCAAGCCAATGGATCGTGCAGCGTATGACCAGGCCGTTGCAGAGGTGGAGGCCGGGCATTTCGATTTACGGATCCGGCCGGTGGAGTTTTCACTGGATGCGTTTCTCGCCGACCCGGTCGGTTATCCCGTGTCGCTGCAGGAGGTGCTGGCATGATCAAGGTACTCAAACCCGGTCTCGCCACGTCGGTTCAGGATCTGGGCCGCGAAGGTTACTACCACCTCGGCATCCCGCCGTCCGGCGCGCTCGATCAATATGCGCTGAGAGCGGCCAATCATCTGGTCGGCAACGCGGCGGATTGCGCCGCACTGGAGTGTACGTTGCTGGGCCCTGAGCTGGCGTTTCAGCAAGACGCACTGGTCGCGGTGTGCGGCGCGCACATGGCACCTCGACTCGATGGTGTGGAAATGCATCACGCCACCGCGTTCGCGGTGAAGGCCGGCCAGGTTCTGCGTTTCGATTTTCCCAAGGCCGGTGCCCGGGCTTATCTGGCGGTGGCAGGCGGAATCGATGTACCGCTGGTGTTGGGCAGTCGGTCGACTTATGCGCTCGGGGCGTTGGGCGGTTTTGCCGGACGCCGCCTGATCGCCGGAGATGAATTGCCGGTGGGCAACGCCAGCGACAAGGGGCGTGCCGGGGCCAGTCTGCCCATGGCGCTGCGCCAGTCACTGGGCGGGGAGATCACTCTGCGTGTGGTGCCGGGGCTTTATTACGATCGCCTGAGCGACGCGGCAGCGAAGAGCTTTTTCGCCGAGCCGTGGACCGTCGGATCGGAAGCGGACCGCATCGGCTATCGCTTCAAGGGCGGCAGCGCGCTGGATTTCCAGCCGAGAGAGCAACCCTTTGGTGCCGGCTCCGATCCGTCGAACATCGTTGACAGCTGCTACCCGATCGGCTCGATTCAGGTACCTGCCGGCCTCGAACCCATCGTGCTGCATCGCGATGCCGTATCGGGTGGCGGTTACGCCATGATCGGCACCGTCATCAGTGCCGACCTGGATCTGATCGGCCAGATGCAGCCCAACCAGAAGGCTCGCTTTGTAGCGGTCAGCCTCGACGAGGCCCTGGACGCACGGCGCTCCTACAAGAAAAAACTCAGCTGCCTGAGCAAGCTTTTCCCTTCCTGACTCTGCCCGCCGCACCGCGCGGGCCCTGCCACACGCCAGGCCAACGCCGCACCTCGGTGCGGTGAAGGCTGCCCGCGCTTCAACCTTTGACTGGTTCTGGAGTACACGCATATGGCTGCTTTATCGCAATCGAGTCAAACCGGGCAGGATCCGGCCCATCATCCTGTTCCCGCCGAAGCCCGCATGGGCCGACTGTCTCTGACCATGGCCTGGTGGGCCGTGTGCAGCGCCATGTTCTACATCGTGGTCGGCGCTTCGCTGGCCTTGTCTTTCGGCGCACGCAATGCGCTGATCGGGATGGTGCTGTCGGTGATCAGTTATGGACTGGTCAACAGCGTTCTCAGCCGTTTCGCCATGCGCAGCGGCTGGTCGGTCGCGTTGTTTTCAAGCGTGTTGTTCGGCCGGACCGGGGCATGCCTGGCCACGCTGATTTTCTTTTCGACGGCGATTTACTACGCCGTGTTCGAAGGATCGGTGATCGCCGTGGCGCTCAATCACCTGTACCCGGAACTGGTCTATCCACTGGCTGCCCTGCTGGTGGTTCTGTACAGCGTGCCGATGATTCTGGGTAGCGTGCAGCACTGGCTGGACAAGCTCAACGGCGTGTTGTTGCCGGTGTACCTGGGCGGTTTGCTGGTGGCGGTCGGGCTGTCGATCAGCCGTTATGGTTACCAGCCGCAATGGCTCGACTTCGGCCCGGCAACCCCTGCGACCTTCGGCTGGTGGGACTGCTTTGTGGCCTACATGGGCGTCTGGATCCTGATGCTGTTCACCTTCGACTACGCCCGTTTCGGCAAGCCGCAGGACGCTCAGTATCATGGGCGCTGGAACTTCGGCATGCCGTTTTATGCCGTGACGTTTCTGCTCAACGGCGCGGCAGGCATCTATCTGGTCAGCAGCATTCCCCATGAAGGTGCGCTGAACGAAGTCTCTGTGGTGATGGCAATTCTGCAGTTGATGGGGCTGTGGGGCCTGCTGTTCGTCTGGGCCACGCAAACCCGGATCAACACCGCCAACTACTATCTGGCGACCCTCAACATGCAGGCATTCTTCGGTCGTTTCGGCATACGCGGTTCGTACCTGCTGTGGGCAGTGGTGGTCGGGGTGATCGTGTACGGCTTGATGCTCGCCGACGTGTTTTCCTACTTGCTCAAGGCATTGGCGTATCAGGGCATTTTTGTGGTCGCCTGGGTCGGTGTGGCATTGGCGCAGATTGTCTATGGCAGCAATGACGAAGGTGCACTTGAACGCAGCCCGGCGTTCAACCCGGTCGGCCTGATGGCGTGGTTCGCTGCCACGGCACTGGGGTTGTTGCTGATGTGGACGGGCGGTGTTCCCGGCAGTTTTTCTGCACCGGCGACGGTGCTGCTCGCGTTCGGCTTGCAGGCCGGGCTTGCCTATCGGCATCGGTGGGTAGGGCAGAGGGCAAGTTGAGAGGATCGGCGTTGGCCCGCTCGACTGCGGGCCAGCGTCGCGAGTGCATGGTCAGGAAGTCGAACGTCGGACTTATGTGATTCTGATATCAGTGCTATCCAATTAGTGCCGTTTATCCATCAATCGTCGAAGGGTAGTTTGCATCTCCATACCGTATTGATGGAAACGAGGGGGCAAACGATGCGAACCACGATGAAGGCCGGCGTGCTGGCCGAGATGATCGGAATGTCGGGCGCTGAAGTCGAGGCGGCGGATTACCGGCAGAATCCGTTCACCTTGACCTACGGTGGCGCGATCACCCGTAACGAACCGGGCAAGGTCAACATTCACCCGGTGACCTACACGCTCAATGGCCTGGCCATTTCCGCCAACGTCTACACCCCCGCGAACTACGATCCTGCCCGGCACTATCCCGCCGTTGTCGTCGCGCACCCCAATGGCGGGGTGAAAGAGCAGGTTGCCGGTCTTTACGCTCAGCGTCTGGCCGATCAGGGCTACATCACGATCACGGCGGACGCGGCGTATCAGGGCGCAAGTGGTGGCGAGCCACGCAACATCGACAAACCGGCCAACCGCGTCGAAGACATTCACGGCATGGCCGACTTCATCGCCAGCTACCCGGGCGTCGACACTGCCCATCTCGGCTTGCTCGGCATCTGCGGCGGTGGCGGCTATTCGTTGAAGGCTGCGCAGACCGACAAGCGCTTCCGCTCGATTGCCACGGTGAGCATGTTCAATTCCGGGCTGGTGCGCCGCAACGGGTATCAGGATTCGCAACTCGACACCATCCAGCAGCGCTTGCAGCAAGCCTCGGCCGCCCGTGCCCAGGAAGCTGCCGGCGGGGAAATCCAATACATCGGCGATGCCAAACTGACCGACGAGCAGATCGCCAAATTGCCGTTCGACCTGTACCGCCAGGGCTTCGAGTATTACGGCAAGACCCACGCGCATCCCAACTCGACTTTCCGTTACACCCTCAGCAGCCTGCTGAACCTGATGAGTTTCGATGCGACGGACCAGATCGAGCTGATCGACAAACCGTTGCTGATGATCGCCGGCAGCAAGGCCGACAGCCTGTACATGTCGGAGCAAGCCTTCGCCAAGGCCACCGGCACTCAGGACAAGACGCTGTTCAAGATCGACGGCGCCACGCACATCGAAACCTATTGGGTGCCGGCCTACGTGGACGTCGCCATGCAACAGCTGACGGCGTTCTACGCCCGAACTCTCTGATTCGAAGGAAGCCATCGCCATGAACAAAACCTTGTTGGGCCTCGCCATGTGCGCAGCCACCCCTTTTGCCAGCGCTGCCGAAGTCGCGGGCGGCGGCAGTGAGCCGTCGAGCGCGCAGCAGATCCGTCGTGCGGGTTCCCAGGCTTCATTCGTGGGGCCTGAAGATTATTTCTCCGGTCGGGTGCGCGTCGATCCGCTGTTCAACGACACGGGCGAAATCAACGCGTCCGGCGCTTACGTGACGTTCGAGTCGGGCGCCCGGTCAGCCTGGCACACGCATCCGGCGGGGCAGCGGCTGGTGGTGATTTCCGGTGTCGGGCAGACCCAGGAATGGGGCAAGCCTGTGCAGGAGATTCACCCCGGCGATGTGATCGTCTGCCCGCCGGGCGTCAAGCATTGGCACGGCGCCGCGCCCAACAGCACCATGACCCATCTGGCGGTGACCGGCTCGGTGAACGGCAAGAATGTGGAGTGGCTGGAGAAAGTCGCCGAAGACCGGCCAGTGCCGCCGGCAGCACCCGTAGAGGCCGCTGTCTCCGACGTTCTGTCCGCAAGACAGCAGGCGATCGTGCCGATTGGTGCGGCCATGGCCAGCAGCAACATGCCGCGTCTCAACAGCGCTTTGAACGAAGGGCTGGATGCCGGGCTGACCGTCAGCGAGGCAAAGGAAATCCTGGTGCAGTTGTATGCCTACGCCGGGTTTCCCCGCAGCCTCAATGCGCTGGGCGAATTGATGAAAGTGGTCGAGGCACGCAAGCAACGGGGCATTCACGATGAGCCGGGGCGCGAACCCGGTCACGCCGTGGCGACAGGCGACGCCTTGCTGGCAGTGGGCAAGGCCAATCAGACCCGTATCGCCGGGGCGCCGGTTCAGGGCCCGTTGTTCGACTTCGCGCCGGTCATCAACCAGTTCCTGCAGGCGCATCTGTTCGGCGACATCTTCGAACGCGACAACCTGGACTGGCAAAGCCGCGAACTGGCCACGGTTTCAGCCCTGGCGGCTACGCCCGGCGCCGAATCGCAGTTGCGTTCGCATGTCGCGGCCAGCCTGCGGGTGGGCTTGAGTGCTGCGCAAATGCGTCAGTTGACGCAGGTGCTGACTCGTCACGGAGAAGTCGAAGCGGCGGCGCGCGCGAGCGAAGCACTGGAAAAACACCTGGCCCAACCCTGAGCCGCGTCAGCCGCCATAGCGCAACGCATCGCGCAGCAAAGTGAAGGCGGGTGAACTCTGGCGCCGGCTGGGGTAGTAGAGGTGATAGCCGGAAAACGGCTCGCACCAGTCGGCGAGCACCCGGATCAAGCGGCCCTGCGCGACATGCTCCTGCACTAGGTCTTCCGGCATGTAGGCCAGCCCCAGCCCCTGGAGCACGGACTGCAGGCGCATGGCAATGTTGTTGAACACCAGTTGCCCTTCGACTCGCACATTCAGGGTTTGCCCGTTCTTCTCGAATTCCCAGAGCAGCAGGCTGCCGTGGGTCGGCATGCGCAGGGTGATGCAGTTGTGTTCCATGAGGTCGGGTGGAATCAGCGGTTTGCGGTGGCGGGCGAAGTAGGCCGGGGAGCCGACTACCGCCATGCGCATGTCCGGCCCGATGCGCATGGCGATCATGTCCTTGGCTACCTGTTCGCCCAGCCGCACGCCGGCGTCGAAGCCTTCGGCGACGATGTCGGTCAGGCCGTAGTCGACGATGATCTCGATATTCAGGTCGGGGTTGTCGGGCATCAGCCGGGCGAGGGCGGGTTGCAGAATCGTAATCGCCGAATGCTCGCCAGCGGTGATGCGCAGTTTGCCAGCGGGCTTGTCGCGAAACTCGCTGAGCAAGGCCAGTTCGTGATCGATCTCCTCGAACCGCGGCGCAATCACACGCAACAGGTGCTCGCCGGCCTGGGTCGGGGAAACACTGCGGGTGGTGCGCGCGAGCAAGCGCACGCCCAAGCGTTCCTCCAGTTGACGCATCGCCCGGCTCAGGGCCGGTTGCGACATGCCCAGTTTCGCCGCCGCACGGGTGAAGCTGCGCTCTTGCGCCACCGCCGAAAAGATCGCGAGCAGGTCGTAGCTTTCAACGGACATTGATGCGCCCCTATTATGAACTGCCGGCGATTATGCCATCAGCCATAACAATCGGCCGACTTTAAAAACCTGTGCGACAGCTCGGATCAGGTCGATTTTTTACGCATTCTTTACGGTGGAGTATTGGGTTCGCATTGATACTGGCCGCGTTTTTTTGACCGCCCCTGAGCCTTGTATTCCTGAAGGCCACGGTCCGCGTATTGCCCAAGGATGGCATGCCACTACTTCCCGCCGTTCGAGAGCCGCGACCCTTGAGTAAAACCAACGAAAATTCCCCAACCAAAACCTCGGGCGCAGCCATGCTGGTGGCCGCTGTCGGTGTGGTTTACGGGGATATCGGCACCAGCCCCCTCTACACCCTCAAAGAAGTGTTTTCCGGCCACTACGGCGTGCAGCTCAATCACGACGGTGTGCTGGGCATTCTGTCGTTGGTTTTCTGGTCACTGATCTGGGTGGTCTCGATCAAGTACGTGTTGTTCATCCTGCGGGCCAACAACCAGGGTGAGGGCGGCATCATGGCGCTGACGGCGTTGGCCCGTCGTGCGTCGGCGCCTTACCCGCACTTGAGCAAGGTGCTGGTGTTGCTCGGTCTGTTCGGTGCGGCGCTGTTTTACGGCGACAGCATGATCACCCCGGCGATCTCGGTGCTCTCGGCGGTGGAAGGGCTGGAGCTGGCGTTCGACGGCATCGAACACTGGGTGGTGCCGCTGTCTGTGCTGGTGCTGGTGGCGCTGTTTTTGATCCAGAAACACGGCACGGCGCGGATCGGCATCCTGTTCGGCCCGGTCATGGTGCTGTGGTTCGTGGTGTTGGGCGCGCTCGGGGTCTACGGCATTGTGCAGCGCCCCGAGGTGTTGCAGGCGCTGAACCCGGTCTGGGCGGTGCGCTTCTTTACGGCCCATCCGGGCATGGGCGTGGCGATTCTGGGCGCGGTCGTCCTGTCGTTGACCGGTGCGGAAGCGTTGTACGCCGATATGGGCCATTTCGGTCGCAAACCGATTGCCCGTGCCTGGTTCATGCTGGTCCTGCCCGGCCTAGTCCTGAATTACTTTGGCCAGGGCGCGTTGATCCTCGGCAACCCGGAAGCGGTGCGCAACCCGTTCTATCTGCTGGCCCCGGAATGGGCGCTGCTGCCGATGGTGGCGCTGTCGACGCTGGCGACGATCATCGCTTCGCAAGCGGTGATTTCCGGTGCGTTCTCCCTGACGCGCCAGGCCATCCAGCTGGGCTACGTCCCGCGCATGTTCATCCAGCACACCTCGAGCCAGGAGCAGGGCCAGATCTACATCGGCACGGTCAACTGGGCATTGATGGTCGGCGTGGTGCTGCTGGTGATCGGTTTCGAATCCTCCAGCGCCCTGGCTGCCGCGTATGGCGTGGCGGTGACGGGCACCATGTTGATCACCACGCTGCTGTCCGCCGCCGTGGTGTTGTTGCTGTGGAAGACGCCGCGCTGGCTGGCGATCCCGATGCTGTTCGGTTTTCTGTTGGTGGACAGCCTGTACTTCGCCGCCAACGCACCTAAGATCCTGCAGGGCGGTGCGTTCCCGGTGATCGCCGGCATCGGCCTGTTCATTCTGATGACCACCTGGAAGCGCGGACGCAAGATCATCGTCGAGCGACTGGATGAAACCGCGTTGCCGCTGCCGTTGTTCATCAGCAGCATCCGTGCGCAGCCACCTCATCGCGTGCAGGGCACGGCGGTGTTCCTGACGGCCCGGGCCGACGCGGTTCCCCACGCGCTGCTGCACAACCTGCTGCATAACCAGGTGCTGCATGAGCAGGTGGTGCTGTTGACCGCGGTGTCCGAAGACAGTCCGCGAGTGCCGGTGGATCGCCGCTTTGAAGTCGAGTCCTATGGCGACGGCTTCTTCCGGGTCAACCTGCATTTCGGTTTTACCGAGGAACCGGATGTGCCAATGGCGCTGAGCCTTTGTCACTTGGCCGAACTGGATTTCAGCCCGATGCGCACCACATACTTCCTCAGTCGTGAAACGGTCATCCCGACCAAACGCATCGGCATGGCCAAGTGGCGGGAGTACCTGTTCGCGTTCCTGCTCAAGAATGCCAACAGCAACCTGAAGTACTTCAAGTTGCCGCTGAACCGGGTGATCGAGCTGGGGACGCAAGTCGAAATGTAAGGACGGGAAACGGCTCAGGGCTGCCCGATGCTGACGGTGACACACAGACCGCTGCGCTCGATGACGTCGGTAAACCCCAGATCAACCTTGAGCCCCGTTCGATCGGCAATCGCCTTGACGATGGACAGCCCCAGCCCCGAGCCCGACTCATCGGTGCCCAGGCTGCGGTAGAACGGGTCGAAGACGCGCGCCTGTTCTTCCACGGCAATCCCGGGACCGGTGTCGCTGACTTGCAGGACGACCGCCGCTTGCTCCCGCTTGACCGAGAGGTCGATGCGTCCGCCGGGAGGGGTGTAGCGGATGGCGTTGTCCACCAGGTTGCGGATCAGGATCAGCAGGTCGGTTTCGTTGATGCTGACCTGCACGTCCTCGCTGCTCTCGACGCCGATATCGATATTCTTGCGGTCCGCCAGCGGCAGCAGGTCTTCCAGAATCCGTCGGTAAATGTGCAGGACTGAAACGCGGCTCGGCGCTGTATTTGAGCTGGACTGCGCGGCAGCCAGGCTCAGCAACTGATCGATCAGGTTCCGGCTGCGTTCTATGCCTCGGGACAGCGGCAACAGGCGTTCGCGGGCGGCGGCCGGCATTTCCGTGGCGGCCAGTCGTTCGGCCTGCAGGGACAGGGCGGTCATCGGCGAGCGCAGTTCATGGGCAGCATCGGCGACAAAACGCCTCTGGTTGTCCACGGACTGGGCGACGCGGCCGAGCAGGCGGTTGATGGCCACCACAAACGGCCGGATCTCGCTTGGCACATGGCTTTCGTCCACCGGGTGCAGGGCCTGTTCGTCACGCTGATCAATGTCGGCCGAGAGCGTGGCGATGGGGCGGAACATCTTGCGCACCAGATCGCCCACCACCAGCAACAGCACCGGAAACAGGATCAGAAACGGCAACAGGCTGCGCCAGGCGCTTTCGCGGGCCTCCTTGTCGCGCACGCCGGTTTCCTGGGCGACAACGATGCGCTCGCCACGGGCGGTGGTTCTGACCAGCACGCGAAAGTCTTCACCGGTCACCTTCAAGGTCGACAGGCCATCGGACAGGGTCGTGGGGAATGGCAGTGGCAGCAGGGCGTCGTCGTTGCCGACCGCTTGGCTGCCGTCGGCCAGGTATTGCACGATGACCCGGGACTCTTCGTTGTCGTCGTCCACGGCCTGAGCGGCGGGGTAGTGCAGGGTCATTTGCTGGCGGTCGTACAGGGCCGCCACTTGACGCAGGGTTTCATCCTGCATTTCGTGGGCTTCGTCCAACGCCGAGACAAACGCAAACGCAGCGGCCAGCAGTGCAACGACCAGAATCGCCAGCGACAGGGTGACCGACAGCCGCAGTTGCACCGAATCCCTCAGGCGCCTTTTGAAACCATCCATCCCATTCCCCTGACGTTCTTGATGACGTGACTGCCGAGTTTGCGGCGCAGGGCGTGAATCAGAAACTCCACCGCGTTGCTTTCCACTTCATTGCCCCAGCCATAGAGCCGGTCTTCCAGTTCACTGCGCGAAAGGATTGCGCCGGGCCGGATCAACAGAGCCTGCAACAGGGCGAATTCGCGGCTGGACAATTGCACGTCCGGGTTGTCGGCGGTCGTGGCTTGCTTGGAGACCAGATCGAGGGACACCACGCCGTTGTCGAGCAAGGACAACGCTGTCCCGCCCTTGCGCCGCAGCACCGCGCGCATCCGCGCCAGCAATTCGGCCATGTCGAAAGGTTTGAGCAAGTAATCGTCGGCGCCGCCATCGAGACCGCGCAGGCGATCGTCGAGACCGTCCCGGGCGGTGATGATCAGCAACGGTACCGGGTTGTTGCGAGCGCGAATGCTGTCGAGCACGTCCAGTCCGTCCTTGCCGGGCAGGCCGAGGTCCAGCAGCACCAGGTCGTAGTGCTGGGTGTCCAGGGTGGCCAGTGCGGTGAGGCCGTTTTTCACCCAGTCGGTGGCGTAGCTGGCGTCGTTCAGCGCGCCCTGGATGGCGTCGCCGATCATCGGATCGTCTTCCACCAGTAATATCCGCATGACCCGCTCTCCAAAAAAATAGCGCGACGGGCAGGGCCGTCGCGCTTGTATTGAAGCATCTGTGCAAGGGTTTGTCCGGCCCCGGATCAGGCGTTGCCCTTCAGCGAGTCAAAGGCCTTGAGCAACTCATCCATCCGCGCCTTGCAGTCCTTCTGCTGCGGGGCGCTGGCGCGCAAGGTATCGAGCGAGCGGTCGATGGCCTTGTCCAGCATGTGCCAGTCGCCGGCGGCACGGGGTTTGATCCCGGCCTCGGCCGAGTCCCAGGCGGTTTCCAGATCCTTGATCCGGGCCTTGGCACCGGGCAGATCATTTTTATCGACGAGGGCAGCTACGTCGGCCGCGATGTTGCGGAACTCGGACAGATCACCCAGTTTGGAGGCGGCCTGGCCTTGTGTGCTGACTGCGCCTGCAGCGGCGTTTGCAGCAGGCTTGTCTGCCGGTTTCGAGCAGCCGGCAGCAATGCTCAGCAGGCAAATGGACGAGACGATGGCAACGTGACGAATGATGTCTTGAATCTGGCGCATGATGATTCCTTGATGAAAGTCTGAAGGTTTACTGAGTGATGGCTTTGCGATTGCCGACGCTGATCTGCGCGACGGTGACCAGCAGGACGATGACGCAGAGGAAGATCGCGCTGGTCCAGGTCGCGCCCATGCCGAGGCCGCCGTAGGTCTTGGCCTGGGTCAGCAGGTCGCCGAGGGAGGCGCCGAAGGGGCGGGTCAGGATGTAGGCGATCCAGAACGTCAGCACGGTGTTGGCACCCAGACGCCAGGCGATCAGGGTGGCCGCGATCAGCGCGCCGAAAATCACTGCGCCGACGGTGAAGCCCAGGCCCAGCGCTTCAGTGGCCAGGTCGCCGGCGGCGGTGCCGAGGGCAAAGGTGCAGAGCACCGTGGCCCAATAGAACAGCTCCCGGCGCGGGGTGACGATTTCGCGGATCGACAGGCTGCGTTCGGTCCGGTACCAGATCAGGAAATTCACCACCAGCAACACAGAGAACACCGCCGTGCTGGTGTAGAGGCTGACGTCCAGCATGTCGGTCAGGATGTCGGTGATCTGCGTGCCGACGATGCTCACCAGCACCACGGTCAGCCAGTAGATCCACGGGGTGTAGGCTTTGGTACGCAACTGGGTGAACAGCGCGATGGCCAGCAGCGCGGCCATGCCGAGGCTGGTCGGGCCGGCGCCGAAACCGGCGTCGACGGCCAGAAAGTCGGCACCGGTTTCACCCACGGTCGTGGACAGGATCTTGATCACCCAGAAGGACAGCGTCACTTCGGGCACTTTGTTGAGCCAGTCGGCTATGGCGGGTTTCATGGGTGGATGGCCTCTCCTGAGCAGCGCTGAATGTGCGCAGGAGAGAAGGTATCCAGTGAAACTTAGCTGAGCCTGAGGGGCAGGCGATTGTCAGCGCAGCGGCACGTAAATATCCGTTTGCCACTGTTCCTGCGGGGTCTCGGGACTGATGCTCAAGTACTCGAAGAACAGCGGGTGATCGCGCAACTCTTCGCCGCTGGCGGGCAGCCAGTCGCGGTAGACCGGGTAGATGGTTTCGCCGATGTGATCGGTTGAACCTGAGTGACGCACCACCGCGCAACGGCCGGCAGGAATGCTCAGCTCGCGGACGCTGAATTCATTCGGTGCCACCGCTTCACGGATTTCGCCGCAGATCGCGAAATGAAAGTCCTCCGGCGGCGTCGTGTCGGGATTGCCGTAAGGAATCCCGAAGGTGCGGCTCGACGCCACCGGCGACTGCCCGCTTTGCTGGCGCCACTGGATGAAGCGTTGCACGCTTTGATTGACAAGGCCTGGTGGCCCACGGTGATCGAGTGCAGCGACCTGGACTCCGGCGAAGTCGACGATTTGTACCTGCATGGTAATGCTCCTTGAAAAGTGAGGTATGGCGAAGACCGTGTGCCAGACGCTCCAGTCCGGAGCCTTGCGAAATGCCCCCGGCGAAGTGCCGAAGGCTCGCTTGAATGCCCTGGAAAACGCTTCGGGACTTTCGAACCCCGCGTCGAGCGTGGCTTCCATCACCGAATGGTCGGGCAGGGTGCTCAAACGGTGCGCGGCACGGCGCAGGCGCATCAACTGCACATAGCGCGAGACGGGCACGCCGACGTATCCCGTAAACTGGCGGTGAAAGTGGAACTCGGAAAAGTTCGCCACCTGGCTCAGCGTTTTCACCGACAGATCGCCCTCAAGATTGGCGTCGATGTAGGCGAGTACGACGGTGAAGCGCTTCGCGTAGGCTGTTTGCGTCGGTGCGTCTGGCACGGAGTGAAGCTCCTGGAGTAACGGTCGGCCCTAGAATCGTCGAAAGCGGCGTACAGATACCTAGCCGGACTTGCTGAGGGTTTGACCTCTTCAGGCATTACATCCGAACGACCCTGCACGAATCAATCGCGCGCCTGAGCGACGATTGCAAAGTTGCCCGGGGCTTTTTCCAGCAATCCGAGGAATCTCACCAGATCCACCGTGCTGCCATCGACCTTCAGGTCTTTGGACGTAAGCGCGTCCTTGAATCCCGCCGTGCCGCCCAGCAGTTGCACGAAAAGATCCTTGGTGACGCTCAGCGTGGCGTTGGCATTGCTGGCCGGTGCGCCCCGGCGATAGTGCAACACGGCGTTCTCGATCCACAGCACGAATGATTCCTTCGTATCGGTCAGTTGCAGGTTGAAGGTCCAGTTTTTGCCGTCCGCCGCCGGCCCGTCGAGGCTGGCGGCCATGGCTTCGAGGAAGCGTTCGGTAGGTGTCTGCTTCATCAGCTCGATGAGATCCGAGCGGCGCACGCCTTTTTCCGGCGGGCCGTTGCGCAGTTCCTGGGCGGCGGTCAGGTAGCTGTTGCGCCAGGTCGCCGATTCCGATTGATAGCCCAGCTGTTCATAGGCTCGGGCCAGCAGTTCCTTGGCGGCCTTGTCGCCGGGTTGGTCGAGGACGGCTTGATCCAGCAGCTCGGCGACCCAGCGGTATTCGCCTTTGTCATAGGCCGCGCGTGCGGCTTCGAGCACTTTGGCGCTGCCGCCCATCAACTCGACGTAGCGCTTGGCGGATTCCCTGGGAGGGAGCGGATTCAGATGCGCCGGGTTGCCATCGTAGGCGCCGAGGTACATCTGGTAGATCGCCTTGACGTTGTGTCGCACGTCGCCGTAATAGCCGCGGGTGCCGAAGTACGAGGCCAGCGAGTCGGGCAACTGGATCTTCTCGGCGATCTCGTCGGGCGTGTAGCCGGCATTCATCAACCGCACGGTCTGGTCGTGCATGTATTTGTAGACGTCACGGTGTTTGGTGATGAATTCGCGGATGCGCTCATTGCCCCAGACCGGCCAGTTGTGCTGGCCGAAATAGACTTCGGTGTCGCCCAGTTCATCAAGGGCAGCCTGGGCGTAATCGGACCAGAGCAATGCGTCGCGGACCTTGGCGCCACGGATCGGCAGCAGATTGTGCATGGTCTGCGCCAGCAGCTCGGCACCGCCGTAGGCCTTGCGTTCGGGGATGGAGAAAGTCAGCTCGGCCGGGGCCTCAGCACCGGGAATGTTGTGGAACACGAAGGTCACGCCGTCGATCACAAGCTCCTGCGTCGGCTGATCGATGATCTGCGTCGGCGGCAGAATGCCGATGCTGCCGTAGGCGACGTTTTTGCCCAGCCCGGTATCCACCATGCCGGTGGCGCCCGGTGCCAGGTTCTTGCCGAACTGATACATCGAACGGCGCGACATCGCAGGCCCGGCCAATACGTTTTCGCTGGTGGCTTCCTCCATGAAACCGACAGGAGCCACCACGGGAATCTTGCGTTCGGCCACTTCCGCGACCGAGGTAATGCCCAGCACACCACCGAAGTGGTCGGCGTGGTCATGGGTGAAGATGATGGCGGTCACGGGTTTGTCGCCCAGTTGTGCGCGGGCGAATGCCAAGGCAGCGGCGGCGGTTTCCTTCGAGGTCAGTGGATCGACCACGATCCATCCGGTCTGGCCCTCGATCAGCGTCATGTTGGCGATGTCGAAGCCGCGCAACTGGTAGATGCCGTCGGTGACTTTGAACAAACCGATCTGGGCGTTGAGCATCGCATGGCGCCAAAGGCTCGGATTGACCGTGGCGGGGGCCTTGCCTTCGACGAACCTGAACGCATCGAAATCGATCAGCACAGAGCCGTCGGAGCCGAGGATCTGGCCGGTCGGCCGGGCGATGAGACCGCGCTGGGCGTCTTCCATGTCCCGCGTGTCGTTGAGGTCCAGGCCGTTGATTGAGGCTTCTATCACCGCCGCCGTGGCGGACGTCGCTTCGCCGCTGGCAACGCTGGGCGGTTTGTCACAGCCGGCGAGGGAAACCAGCGTCAGGGCGATCAGTGTGTGAAAGGTCGGTCTCATTCTTGTTGTTCTCCGAGGATCGATTCATCAGAGAGTAGGGAGGCGGGCGTGATGTATCCAATGCATTGTTTACATCCAGACAATGCGTGGCTAGCATCGGCCAGATGGACCTCAAACGACTGACACACCTGCTGGCCCTTGCCGATGAACGCCATTTCGGCCGCGCCGCCGAACGCGTGCACCTCAGCCAGCCGGCGCTGAGCCGCAGCATCCAGGCACTCGAAAGCGAAACCGGACAGCGCCTGTTCGACCGGGACAGCGGCGATGTACGCCCGACGCCGGCAGGGGAGTTTCTGATCGAGCGGGCGCGACGGCTGCTGTTCGATGCACGCTCGCTGGAACGGGACCTGGCGCTTTACGGCGATGGCCGGCTCGGCAGCCTCGCGTTCGGCGTCGGGCCGTTTCCGGCAGCGATGCTGATGCATCAGGTGGTGCCTCGGTTGCGCCGGGAATATCCGCAAGTCACCCTGCGGGTAGAGATCAACAACTGGCAGATTCTCGAAGCACGGTTGCGGGATGAGGCGATCGAATTCTTCGTCGCGGACATCCGCAATTTTTCGGCCGACAGCGACCTGTTGATCCGCTCGTTGGGTCAGGCCTCGGCGGGGTTCTTCGTCCGGCCACAACACCCGTTGTCCGGACGCGCGGTGACGATGAGAGACCTGGAAAAGTACGGCATCGCCACGACACGCCTGCCGGCCGTGGTGAAGGAAGAGACTGCGCATACCCTGGGCATTTCCGCTCGCCAGGCCTTGCCGCTGGCACTGGAGTGCGACGATGTGGCGCTGCTCAGGACGGTGGCCTGCTCGACCGATACCATCCTCGGCGTGATTCACGGCGCCGTGGCTGAAGACCTGCGCAGCGGCAACCTGATCGAATTGCAGGTCATGGACCGGCCCGGACTGCACTCCGAAATCGGTGTCGTCAGCCTGCCCAACAGAAGCCTGTCACCGACCGCCCGCTGCGTGATCGACGCCATCGTCGCCGAGATGGAGCAATGCAACGCCTCGACCTGACCGGTACCCCGGTCGGCGGCCAAAACGCCAAAGCACAAGACTTCCCGCTCAAAAACCGGATAATGGCGGCCATTCTGTTCAGCTCGCTATTCTGGTAGTCCCCCATGGAAATCAAGGTCAACTTTCTCGACAACCTTCGACTTGAAGCCAAGTTCGACGACTTCACGGTGGTGGCCGACCAACCGATCCGCTACAAGGGCGATGGTTCGGCACCGGGTCCGTTCGACTACTTCCTGGCTTCGTCGGCGCTGTGTGCGGCGTACTTCGTGAAGCTGTATTGCGAAACCCGCAATATCCCGACCGATAACATCCGCCTGTCGCAGAACAACATTGTTGACCCGGAGAACCGCTACAACCAGATCTTCAAGATTCAGGTCGAGCTGCCGGCAGACATCTCCGACAAGGACCGTCAGGGCATCCTGCGTTCCATCGACCGTTGCACCGTGAAAAAAGTGGTGCAGGCCGGCCCCGAGTTCGTCATTGAAGAAGTGGAAAACCTCGACGCCGACGCCCAGGCACTGCTGATGCCGGGCGCGAACTCCAGCGCGAGCACTTACATTCCGGGCAAGGACCTGCCGCTGGAGCAGACTATCGCCAACATGTCGGGCATCCTCGCCGACCTCGGCATGAAGATCGAAATCGCCTCGTGGCGCAACATCGTGCCGAACGTGTGGTCGCTGCACATTCGCGACGCGCACTCGCCGATGTGCTTCACCAACGGCAAGGGCTCGACCAAGGAAGGCGCGCTGGCGTCGGCTCTGGGCGAGTTCATCGAGCGTCTGAACTGCAACTTCTTCTACAACGATCAGTTCTGGGGCCTGGACCTGGCCGATGCGCCATTCGTGCACTACCCGGACGAGCGCTGGTTCAAGCCGGGTAGCAATGACGAGCTGCCGAGCGAAATCCTCGACCCGTACTGCCTGAAGATCTACAACCGCGACGGCGAACTGCGCGGTTCGCACCTGATCGACACCAACTCCGGCAATGAAGAGCGCGGCATCGTTTCGCTGCCGTTCGTGCGCCAGTCGGACGGCGAGGTGGTGTACTTCCCGTCGAACCTGATCGAAAACCTGTACCTGAGCAACGGTATGAGCGCCGGCAACACCTTGGCCGAAGCCCAGGTGCAGTGCCTGTCGGAAATCTTCGAGCGTGCAGTGAAGCGCGAAATCATCGAAGGCGAATTCGCCCTGCCGGACGTGCCGCAGGAAGTGTTGGCCAAGTACCCGGCGATCATGGCCGGCATTCAAGGCCTGGAAGCCCAGGGCTTCCCGGTGCTGGTGAAGGATGCGTCGCTGGGGGGCGAATTCCCTGTGATGTGCGTCACGCTGATGAACCCGCGTACCGGCGGCGTGTTCGCCTCGTTCGGCGCACACCCGAGCTTCGAGGTGGCGCTGGAGCGCAGCCTGACCGAACTGCTGCAGGGTCGCAGCTTTGAAGGCCTGAACGATCTGCCGCAACCAACGTTCGAAGCTCAGGCGGTCACCGAACCGAACAACTTCGTCGAGCATTTCATCGACTCCAGCGGCGTGGTGTCGTGGCGCTTCTTCAGCGCCCAGGCGGAATACGAATTTGTGGAGTGGGACTTCACCGGCGAAGGTGAAAACTCCAACGTCGAAGAAGCCGAAACCCTGTTCGGCATCCTCAAGGGCATGGGCAAGGAAGTGTACATGGCGGTCTACGAGCACATCGGTGCCACCGCTTGCCGCATCCTGGTGCCGGATTACTCGGAAATCTACCCGGTGGACGACCTGATCTGGGACAACACCAACAAGGCGCTGTTCTTCCGCGAAGACATCCTCAACCTGCATCGCTTGAACGAAGAAGAACTCCAGTCGCTGGTCGAGCGTCTGGTGGAAAGCGAACTGGACGACTACACCGACATCACCTCGCTGATCGGCATCGAGTTCGATGACAACACCGTGTGGGGTCAGCTGACCATCCTGGAACTGAAACTGCTGATCTGGCTCGCCCTGGGACAAATCGAGGAGGCTAAGGAAGCGGTGGAGATGTTCCTGCAGTACAACGACAACACCGTCGAGCGGGGTCTGTTCTATCAGGCCGTCAACGGGGTGCTGGAGATGCAGCTGGACGAGGATCTGGAGCTGGCCGACTACGAAACCAACTTCCGCCGCATGTTCGGCAACGAACGGATGGACGCGGCGATCGGCTCGGTGGACGGCAGCGTACGCTTCTATGGCTTGACGCCGACCAGCATGAAGCTCGAAGGCCTCGACCGCCATCTGCGACTGATCGACAGCTACAAGAAACTGCACGCGGCCCGGGCCAGCGTGAAGACTTCGTAACGCTGACAGTAGCGACAAAAAAAGCACCTTCGGGTGCTTTTTTGTTGTCGGGTGGTGGGGCGGTCGCTGGCTCTGTTACGTGTGAGTCGGTTCCTGGCTTGTCCAGACGGCCAGTTCATAGCCATCCGGATCAATGAAGTGGAATCGGCGGCCACCGGGATTTTTTAATGGGGACAGATTTATTTTTAAAATAAATCTGTCCCCTTTTGAAAATACTTGCACCCTGATGCATCCATTTGCGCGGCTGCTCCGTAAGTTCATCACCCTCATTCGAAGGGTCGAAGAATTCAGGAGACACACCATGCACTCGCTCATCAAACGCATCGCCATCGCCTGCTTCACATTGCTCTGCCTTGGCACGGGATCGAGCTTTGCCGCCGATACCGTGATGGTCGGCGGTGCGGCCATGTACCCGAACAAGACCATCGTCGAAAACGCCGTCAACTCGAAGGACCACACCACGCTCGTTGCAGCGGTCAAGGCGGCGGGGCTGGTCGATACCCTCAACAGCAAGGGTCCGTTTACTGTCTTCGCGCCGACCAATGAAGCCTTCGCCAAGTTGCCCGCCGGCACCGTCGATACGCTCGTCAAACCGGAGCACAAGGCCGACCTGACCACGATCCTCACCTATCACGTGGTTGCCGGCACTCACACGGCAAAACAGCTGATGAATGACGCCAAAATGCACGGCGGCAAAGTCTTGCTCAAAACCGTTCAGGGCGAATCCCTGACCGTCATGCTGCACGACGGCAAATTGTGGGTGGTGGATGCCAAAGGCGGAAAGGCAGCGATCACCATTGCGGACGTGATGCAGTCCAATGGTGTGATTCATGTAGTGGATACGGTGCTGATGCCGAAGTAGTCCTTTTAATGGGGACAGATTTATTTTTTAAATAAATCTGTCCCCATTTTCACCATTTTCAGGCGCTTTTCTGTTTTAAATGGGCGACTGTCAGTCAGGGGGACATGCAATGGATTTGAAGTTCAGTCACGTCGATGTTCTGGTCAATAACCTCGAGGAGGCCTGTGCCTACTATGCGCAGATCCTGAAAGCCAGAATCTCCAGAACCCTCATCTGGGAGCGGGGTGGCCTGCACGTTCGCTACGCGGTTGCGCTGATCGGCCAGGAGCGTTTCATGCTGGTCCAACCGTTGGCGGGCAATCTCAAGGAACTGCTGGATTCGTCGGGGGAAGGAATGATCTATCGTCACTGCTATTCGACACCGGACATCGAGAAAGCCTACGACGAACTGGTGATCGCCGGTGTGCAGCCAGAAGACGAAAACGGCCAGCCACTGGAACGTGCAAACCTGCAATCACCGTCCGGGACACGCATCATCTGGCTGCCCAAGCGCTTCGGGCATTTCTCTATCGAGATTCTGGAAGAGCAGACGCTTGAGGCGTTCATCGAATCGATTTTTTAATGGGGACAGATTTATTTTTAAAATAAATCTGTCCCCATTTGAGGGGCTTGGAATTGGCCTGTGTGCCCTCATAACAAGGGTTACCTCCAACATCCCCAAGGGGAAGGACAGACCATGACCAGCCAAACCGAAACTGCCATCCTCGCCGGCGGCTGCTTCTGGGGCATGCAGGACCTGCTGCGGCGCTACCCCGGTGTCCTGAAGACGCGCGTCGGTTACACCGGCGGCGATGTGCCGAATGCCACCTACCGCAATCATGGCAACCACGCCGAGGCCATCGAAATCGTCTTCGATCCTGCCGTTATCAGTTATCGGCAGATCCTCGAATTCTTCTTTCAGATACATGACCCGACCACGCCCAACCGTCAGGGCAATGACCGCGGTCCCAGCTATCGCTCGGCGATCTATTACCTCAGCGAACAGCAACGCGACGTCGCCGAAGACACCGCTGCCGATGTCGACGCCTCACGCCTGTGGCCTGGACGCGTGGTGACCGAAATCGAGCCGGCCGGGCCGTTCTGGGAAGCGGAACCGGAGCACCAGGATTACCTGGAGCGCATTCCGAATGGCTACACCTGCCACTTCATTCGCCCGAACTGGAAGCTTCCGAAGCGCGCCTGAGGTTCAGTAGCGTCAGTGTGAAAGAGGGGATCGGTCTGTTTTCCGAAAAACGGACCGGTTCCCTTTTTTTGCCTTCAGTCCAGAAATGTAGCTAAGCAAGTTAGCTATATGTTAGTTTCGCGTCCTCACCACGACCCGCCGGGACTGACCCTACACATGACATCGCCTTCATCACCGCCCGATCCGTCCGAAGATCCCCGCAATCTGCAGATCGCCAGTGATGTCGTCGGCCAGCAGTTGCAGCAGATCGCCATCCTCACGCGCAAGGCGGCCAGCCATCTGGGCGCGGTTCTGGGCATCAATCAGACCGATGTCGCGGCGCTGGAGCATCTGATCGCGGATGGACCTCTGCCGCCGACCGAACTCGCGGCGCGGCTTTCCGTGACCTCCGCCGGTATCACGCAGGTCATCGATCGACTGGAACGCGCCGGGCATGTGGTCCGCGAGCGGCAGCTCAATGACAAGCGCCGGGTGCTGGTGTGTCCGGTTCCGGAATCGGTGGCGCAGGCCTATCGGCATATCGCGCCGATGCTCAATAGCCTGAGCGCCGTGCTCGGAGCCCTCGATGGCGAGGATCGCGCCGTGGTTGAAGCCTTCCTGGGTCAAGTGATCGAGGTCTACCGCACCACGTTGCCAGGCAACGCTGTGGTCACGTCTGAAAACCGGGACGAGTGATGAACCCCAAAAAAGTATTGGTGACCGGCGCAAGCATCGCCGGGCCTGCGCTGGCGTATTGGTTGTCCCGGCAGGGTATGGACGTCACGGTGGTGGAGAGGGCGCCTGCGTTTCGCGATGGCGGACAGACGATTGACGTGCGGGGCGCCGGGCGTGAGGTCGTCCGGCGCATGGGCCTGGAAGATTTGATTCGGGCGAACACGACCCAGGAACAAGGCATCGCCTTCGTTGACCGGAACAATCGGACCAAGGCGTTTCTGGGGGTCGAAGCGTTCGACGGTGAGGGGCCGATTGCCGAACTGGAGATCCTGCGGGGTGAGCTCGCCAAACTGCTGATCCAGCACGGCCAGGACCGTGTCCTGTACCGCTTCGGCGATAGTGTTGAAGCCATGGAAGACGATGGCGAGCAGGTTCATGTGCGTTTCGAGCAGGGTAGCGAACAGGTTTACGATCTGGTGATCGTGGCTGAAGGGATTGGTTCGACGACCCGCAACCGGGTGTTCGGCAACGAGGTCCAGCGTCGTCCTCTCAATCTGTACACGGCTTACTTCACCGTGCCTCGACAGCCGAGCGATGGCCAGGTCATGCGCTGGCACAACCTTCCGCGTGGTCGCTGTGTCTGCTTGCGGCCGGACAATCTGGGCACCACCCGCGCGTTTTTGTCTTTTCAGCAGGCGCCGTGTGGATACGAAAAACTCGCGCAGGACGAACAGAAGTCCTTGCTCAGGCAAATATTTGCCGACGCCGGTTGGGAAACGCCCCGCGTACTGGCTGCGTTGGAGGATGCCACCGATCTTTATCTGGACGCAGTGGGGCAGGTCAAAATGTCCCGCTGGTCCAAGGGACGCATCGCGTTGGTTGGGGACGCAGCTTATTGCGCATCGCCCATCAGCGGCATGGGCACCAGCCTGGGGCTGTGCGGCGCCTATGTGCTGGCCGGTGAACTGGGGCGTCATGCCGACCATACCCTGGCGTTCGCGGCCTATGAAAAACGGATGCGGCCCTTCGTCGCCCAGGCGCAAAACGTGCCCGGCTTCGCCCCCAGACTGGCCTCGCCGCATTCGCGCCTTGGCATTGCCCTTGGTCACACGGTGTTGAGGCTGGCCAGCGCGCCGGGGTTCAAGCGCCTGTTCGGGAAGATCCTTTCGCCGAAGGCGGATGCTATCGAGTTGCCGGAGTATGGCGAGCAGCAGTGAATCAATGGGGACAGATTTATTATCAACAAATAAATCTGTCCCCATTTTGCATTAATCTGTCCCCATTTTATTGTCCCCATTTTATTAACATCAGCGGGTCATAAAGCGGCGAATCGCCTGAGTGGTTTCCACCGGCGCTTCTTCCATCAGCCAATGGCCCGCGCCGGCGATCACCACTTCGGTGACGTTGTCGGCGGCGTTGCGCATTACGATGGCTTCGTTGTTGCCGAAGGATTTCTCACCACCGACGGCCAGGACCGGCATCGTCAGTTTGTTCTTTGACGACGCTTCGTTGTCCACCGCGTCCTGGCGAATGGCGCGGAACTGGGCGAAGGCTGCGTGCATCGCGCCGGGGCGGGCGTAGAGTTTGGCGTAGTGCTGGCGGGTGGCTTCGTCGACTTTTTTCGGGTCGCCGGCGAACTCGTTCCAGAACCGGTCCAGATAAATGCGCTCACGGCCGGCGACCAGCCGCTCCATGTCCACGCCTCCAAAATCGAAGTGCCAGAGCATCGGCGAACGCACGATGTCATTCCACGGCGCAATGCCCGGAACGGGCGCATCCATCACTACCAGGCGGTCGGTCTTTTGCGGATACCGCGAGGCATAGGCGAAGGCGACCATGGTGCCGATGTCGTGACCGATGACGACCGAATGTTCGATGCCCAGCGAGGCGAGTACGGCGCGGATGTCTCCCGCCTGGGTCTTCTTGTCATAGCCACCGTCGGGTATCGACGACAACCCCATGCCGCGCAGATCAGGGATTACCACGGTGTGATCCTTCGCCAGATCGGTGGCGAGTGGCACCCACATGTCCCCGGTATCACCAAAACCATGCAACAGCACCACGGCTGGGCCTTTGCCGCCGATGCGCGTGTGGATTTTCGCGCCGTCCACGGCAACGTCTTGCGTGCGGAAGTCAGCGGGGAACGGTTTTACGTCAGCATGTGCCGGAGCACTCAGGGCCACCAGCAAGGAGGCGGTCAGCAAGGCGCGGATCATCACGGAGACTCCAGAGGAGGTAGTGGATGGAGCGTAGACCGCTTTTAGAACCCCGCCTTTTAGCGTTGAGTGTTTTGCGCGGGCGTCTGCTTCTGGCTGACTTGAGGTGTGGTGCAAAGCCTGTCGAGAAAGGTCGAAACCTGCCGTTTGCCACGCAGACGCACTACCGGGATGTTTGGCCCGATTGATTGACGTACGTTATCGATACCCGGGCGGTAATCCTGGTCAAAGGTCCATACGAACTTCAGAAATGTCAGGAATTTTCTGTCGATTTTCTCTCTGCAGCCTGTCGCGAGATCCGGGCGAGGGCGGTTCATGATGCTGCGCCGAATTACGCGGGCGAAGCAGGTGAGTCGCGGCGTATCGAGCCAGATAATCAGGTCGGCACGGGGCAGGCGCAGATCGAAGGTTCGCCGGGCATAGTTGCCTTCACACACCCATGAATCTGCTTTGATTGCTTCGCGGACCCGTGTGCGGAACTGCTCCGCGTCGGGCTCGACCCAGCCTGGCTCCCAGAACAAGGTGTCCAGGTGAACCACGGGAAGGTTCAGGCGCCGGCCGAGGGTGCGGGCGAGGGTGGATTTGCCGCTGCCGGCATTACCCAGAATCACAATCCGTTGCATGGGGACGTCCTGTCGAAAAAAGCCGGCAATTGTGCAGGCTTCGGGTGTTCAATCAAAGCGGATTCAGTCGTATTTCTTGCCTGACCCGTAGATATCAGGGAAGCTCCCGCGAATCCTGTCTCGGGCAAGTTGGCTTTACGATCGAATCGTTAGGGAAGCGGTGAATGGCGTTCAAGGTGTTGGTGGTCGGTGGGTATGGAAACTTCGGCAGCATCGTCTGCCGGCATCTGGCGTCGATGCCCGATGTTGATCTGGCGATCTCGGGTCGCGATCCGCACAAGTTGCTGCGCAAGGTCGAGGCGTTGCAAGCCGCTTCAGGAAAAACCTGCGCCAGTTGGTGTGGTGATGCCATGGGGAATGGGTTCAAGTCCGCTCTGAATTCGATGGGGATCGAGTTGGTCATCCACACCGGAGGCCCGTTTCAGGGGCAGTCCTATGCGGTAGCCGAGAGTTGCATCGAGGCCGGGGTGAATTATTGCGACTTGTCTGACTGCCGAACCTTCGTCAACGGTATCGCTGTACTCGATGCGCGCGCGAAAGCGGCGGGCGTGGCGATTCTCAGTGGTTGCAGTTCAGTGCCGACGCTATCGTCAGCCATCATCGATCAGCAGCGGTATCGCTTTCAGCGCATCGACTCGATCGAGCATGGCATTTCCTCTTCCGCGAAGATGCCGGGGCTGTCGACCGTCGAAGGTGTGCTTGCCTACGCGGGCAAGCCGATCAAGCAGCTCAAGGATGGCCGGGTTCACGAGGTGCCGGGCTGGCAGGATCTGACGCTGCGCAAGATGCCGCACCTGGGCACTCGCTTGCTGGCTAATGTCGACGTGCCGGACATGGACATTTTCGCCGGTCGTTACGGTGCCCGTACCTTGAGTTTCAAGGCTGGGGCGGGGTTGAAACTTGGCGGTGTCGCCAATGCTCTATTTGCCCAGGCCCAGAAGATGGGGCTGATTCGGGACCATGCGCCTTGGGCTGCGCGACTGCATCGCCTGGGCACCCGCTTCGAGCGATTCGGCGATGGCAAAAGTGCGATGTACATCGACGTGCAAGGTCTCGGGGTTGAAGGACAACCGCTGTCCATGACCGCTCAACTCACGGCCGGAAATGACAAGGGCCCGGAAATCCCAAGCTGCGCCGCTGTGGCCCTGGCCACCAAAATGGCCCAAGGGTATGTGCCCGAGTCCGGCGCCCGGCCTTGCGTCGGCGAAATCACCGTCGACGAATACATGGCCGCGATCAACGACCCTGGAAACCTCAGCCTGTCCGTGCATTTCTCTGACGGGCAGCGCTGACCATGCTTTATCTGTGCCTCAAGTACATTCATGTGATCGCCGCGGTTTTCCTGTTCGGCTTCGGCATGGGCTCCTACCTTTACCTGATCGCCGCCAGCCGCACTGCCAACCCTCAGGTGATCGCTCACGTGGCGAAAATGGTCGTGCGCTTCGACGCCTGGATCACCACCCCGGCAGGTTTCATTCAGATCGCATCGGGCTATGGGCTGATCAGGCTGGCCGGCCTTCCGTTGACCACGGAATGGGTGCTGACCTCGTTGATCATCTTTCTTTGCGTGGGATCGCTCTGGCTGCCGGTACTGGTGCTTCAGAAGCGCCTGTACGTGATGGCTTCGAATGCAATCGAGACCGGAGGAGGGCTTGAGGATGAATACCGGTCGGTCTACCGGAAATGGTTCTGGATGGGGGTGGCCGGTTTTCTGGGGATGTTCGTGATTGTCTTGATGATGGTGACGAAGATGACGCCCGTGCAGGTGCTAGGGCTGTTGCTGTAGTGAAGCCTTCAGAAAGCGTTGCTCATGATCGGGATCAGGCAGAAGACAGGTGTCATATTGTCCAAACAGCCGATAACGATTCAGGGCAATACGATCGTAGGCCCAGTTCCGAAGCCCGCGCGGGAAAATGCGCAAGCATTGCAATGGACGCCAGCGGGCAGGCAGTTGGGCAACGACTTCGAAAAAGGCATCGGAGCGCTCCCAATAGTGTCGGTCGCGGATGACCGCCATGGTGTCGAACTGATCGAGGGGTAACTCTGCCCAGGCGAGCAGCGCCTGCCCTTCGGGAGACTGCACCGCTGCCAGCCGGACTCGCTGATGGCGGTCATGGCGAATCAGGAATTTCGCCCAGCCATTGCACAACTTGCAGACACCATCGAACAACACCACCGTCTCGCCGGGTTTCAGCAGGGGAGCGGGTGACGGGCGAATCCGGGAAACGGGCATAGACATCGGTCCATTGAGGCCTGGTTTCCCGGATCATATCCTTAAACGGTCACGACAATCTTGCCGACCTGCTGGTTGGCTTCAAGAAAGCGATGCGCTTCTTGAATGTCCTCGAGGGGGAACGTCTTCGCGATGATCGGCTTCAGCGCGCCCGATGCGAGACCGTCGGAAATGAACGTCTTGGCTCGGGCCAGAGCGGCAGGATCCGCGACGACCTCCGCGTAGAGGTAGCCCTTGAGGGTCAGGCATTTGCCCAGCACGGTGAACAGCGGGAACGGCGTAGGCTCCGGGCTCAAGGCGCCGTACTCAAGCAGAATGCCGCCCCTGGCCATGCTCTGGGTGAGTTGTTCGAAAGCGGGGCCGCCGATCGGATCGAACACCACGCGCGCACCCTGGCCATCGGTCAGGGCCATGACGGCGGCAACGATATCCTCTTCATCGCTGACGATGACGTGCGCGGCGCCGGCGTCCAGCAAGGCTTGCTTCTTGGCGCGGGTGCGGGTCACGGCAATCGAAGTCGCGCCGACCATTCGGGCAATCTGGAAGGCGGCGAGGCCAACGCTGCTGGAGGCGGCAGTGACCAGCACAAAATCATTCCTCGTCAGTCTGGCCTGTTCGACGAGCGCGCCCCACGCGGTGACGTATTGCATCCAGGAGGCGGCAGCCTGCGCGAAAGTCAGGTTCGACGGGTGTTTGACCGTGAGCTCGGCGGGCACGTTGGCCAGTTCGCCGTAGGTGCCCCATTTCGCGATGTCCAGCGGCGGAATCAGGCTGACCGCATCGCCGACCTTGAACTCGCTGACACCGGCACCGACGGCAGCTACCACCCCGGCGGCTTCATAACCGAGGCGGCTGGGAAATTGCGCTTCCTGCAGATAGGCGTGATTGCGGAACATGACCTCGGCCCGATTCAGTCCAAAGGCCTTGACCTCGATTTGCACTTCGCCGGGTGCCGGGGCCGGCACATCGACCGATTCCAGTTTCAAAACGCTTGCGTCGCCGTATTCATGAATCCTGACAATGCGTGCCATGGTTACCTCTTCTGTGATCAATGAGGCCGGTGTGAACGACCTGAGTACCAGTGATAACGCGCCTGCTGGAGTTGTGCGCGTCGTTGCCATGGCCGTCAATTTAGGCTTTGGCCCGGGTCGGATAAAGACCTACGATAGCGCAACACTAGAAACACAGGGTTTCCAATGGATCGCCTCACATTGATGGCCGTCTTCGTCAAAGCGGTGGAACTTGGCTCCTTCAGCGCGGTGGCCGATGAGCTCAATCTGTCCCCGCAACTGGTCGGCAAACAGGTCAAGATGCTCGAGCAGCATCTGGGTGTCTCGCTGCTCAATCGCACGACCCGCAAACAGAGCCTGACCGACTTCGGCCGCACGTTCTATCAACGGGCGAAGCTGATCCTGGCCGATATGGACGCCGCCGAAGAAATGGCCGCGATGACCCGAGGCGTGCCCAGTGGCCGCCTCAGAATCAACGCACCGGTCACCTTTGGCGTCAGCACGCTGGCGCCTCGACTGCTGGAGTACATGGTCAGGTATCCGCAGGTGTCGGTGGATCTGACCCTGTCCAACGAACTCGTTGACCTGCTGGAGGGCGGGTATGACGTGGTGTTTCGAATCGGTGAACTGTCTGACAGCGGTCTGAAGGCATTGCCTTTGAAGCCCTATCAAATGGTGCTGTGCGCGGCGCCTGCCTATCTGGCCAGGCGTCCACCGATTACGACCCCGCTGGATCTGCAGGAACATGAATGCCTGGCGTTCGCCTATTCCGACGGTCGTTCCCACATTCGCCTCGAAGGGCCGGACGGTTGCATCGACGTGCCGATTAAAAGCAGATTGACGATCAATCAGGCCGACCCGTTGCTGTCGGCGGCGGTGGCCGGACTGGGTGTGGTGCTGTTGCCGCTGGAGCTGGTCAAGGATGCGCTGAGAAGCGGAACGCTGGTCGGGCTGCTGCCGGACTACAACGTCCCGGTCTCCCCGATGAATCTTCTGTACGCACCGGACCCTCGGTTGACGCCCAAGTTGCGAAGCTTCGTGGATTTTGCAAGGGGTGTGTTTGGGGCGGGTGCGTGAAGGAAGATTGTGGCCTTCATCTCTGATTTTCTGGCTGGCTTGTAGCCCATTGCTCCCGGGTCAACCCGTAACACTTGCACCAGGCCGGTGTCGTGGACAGCGTCAGCTCGGCATCATACAAGTGCACCGCACCGATCTTCATGGCGGCTTTTTGCGAGCGGATGTTCGACGGTGCGATGTGGAGATAGACCGTGTCGTACGCCTTGAAGGCGTGTTCCAGCATCAGCTGCTTCAGTTCGTGATTGGTTTCGCCACCCCATTTCGCCCGCACCAGAAAGGTGTACCCGATGGCGATACTGTCCGGCAGGTCGGGCGGTGTGTAATAACTCGACATGCCCACGATCAGCCCCGAGTCGATATCGATGACGACCAGGGTTTTGCCGGTGGCCAGCCGCGCGGCGAAGTACGTTTCGAATACCGGCTGCTCATGGCGGTCGCTGGCGGGGTGGCCTGCCCAGATTTGCGGGTCCGAGGCCGCCAGAAACAGACCTTCAAAATCGTTTTCGGTCAGAGGCCTGAGCCTCAGCGTGCTCCCGCATAAAACGGGTTGGCAGTCGAAGTCGCGCACTTGATGGGGGTCCTTTCCAGTTGAATCGTGGGAAGGGAACCAGTCTAGAGTCTCGGATCCTCAAGAAAAGAGCCAATGCGCCTGATATTGATGGAGCCATCGCGCTCAAGCTTGATGACTACGGTTTCGACGCTTGAATCGCCGCATCAAGCAATGGCCCCGTGATCAGCCGTGCCTTGTAATCGCTGACGAAATAATTGATTCGATTGGCCAGGTACTGAATGGACAGCCAGCCCAGGCCGTGGTGATCGCGCAACTCATCGTCGTTGAGCTTGATCAGAGCGTCATAACTCACAAAAGACGCTTCGCAATTGACGAGCAGATACAGGGATCCGTCTTCAGCACCCAGAAGGTCCCAATAACTGTCGTTCAGGTGATAGGTTGCAGGGGCAAGTCGAAGCAGCTTCATGTTTGATTCCCGTGAAAAGGCGTGAGAAGGGGACTGATTTATTTCAGGAACCGATCCGAAAACCCTCTGGCCAGCCTCACCACAGCAACGCTTCAACTTCATCAAATTTACCGGCGACCCTCAAAAAGGTATCCGCCCATCCGCTACTCATGCCGAGTTCCTGCAACGGTCCGGTCGGTGCGAACAGCACGGCGACCTTCAACCGCTCTGGCAAGGTGCCAGCCTTTAAGGAGTGAATTAGGGCTTGCAGTTCTGTTTTCGCATCGAGCTCATCAGCCCAGGACGACCAGCAGAAGTCGTTATCCGGAATCGACACCAACTCGATAACGGCCTCAAGTATGAGGATGAGTGATTCGATATCGGACTCACACTGGGTGGGTCCTTGGAGTAAACGACGCAGGTGACGGGTTTCCATGGAGCATTCCAGATACGGTTTCTACGTTAAATGAGGCAGGTATTGATTGTGCGAGCCGCACATCCTGTGTCGACTCTACGCCCGAATCAAACCAGATTGGGCCGCAACTCGTGCACCAGATCAATCAGCGCACGCAACCGAGCCGGCACGAAGCGATGGCCCGAGTAGTAAAGCCTCAACCCGCCAAACGACGGACACCACGGCATCAGCACCGGCACCAGCGCGCCGCTGGCCAGTTCTTCCTGGATGAACCACTCGGAAATGAAGCCGATGCCAAGGCCCAGCACCACGGCCTGTTTGATCGCCAGCAATTCGTTGAACACGAAGCGCGTCGGCAGATCCATCTGCAGTTTCTCGCCGTCGCGTTCCAGCTCCCAGTGATAGAGGCCGCCGTGGGCCATGCGCATGCCGATGCTCTGGTGGGTGAGCAGATCCCGTGGGTGTTCGGGCACGCCGTGGCGTTCGAGGTACTCGGGCGTTGCCACCATGAGCATGCGGATGTCGTCTGACAGCGCCACCGCAATCATGTCCTGCGGCACGGATTCCGCCAGGCGGATCCCGGCGTCGAAGCCCCCGGCGACGATGTCGACCATGCTGGCCTCGCTGACGACGTCGATGCGCACCTCGGGATAACGTCGGGCGTACTGATTGAGCAGCGGCTCCAGCAGCAGGTACGCCGCGCCGTGCGGCGCGTTGATGCGCAGTGTGCCGCTGGGCTCGTCGAGACCGACGCTGGCCTCTTCGCCGGCACTCTTGATCTGCGCCAGGGCCGGGGCGATGCGCTCCACATAGCGCTGCCCGATGTCGGTGAGGGCAACGCTGCGCGTAGAGCGATTGAACAGACGCACCTTCAGGCGCGCTTCGAGGCCGGCCACCGCGCTGCTCACCGCCGTGGTGGACATGCCCAGTTCCTGTGCCGCGCCGCGAAAACTTTTGCGTCGGGCGACGGCCAGCACCACTTCCAGCTCGGTCATTCCTGTCCTGTGCATGGATTGTCCTGAAAATAGGGATGCTTCATAAGCCGAAGGATAGCTTATCGGAACAATCAACCCTTCTTAGACTTCGCTTCATCGAGGCTTGCTTCAAGCGGGTCATTTTCAGCGAGGAGTTGCCATGCAGCGCATTGAACACATCTACATCAACGGTGAGTACGTCCTGCCACACGGTCAGGAATGGTTCGACCTCCATAACCCGAGCACCGAGGAAGTCATCGGCCAGGTTCGACTGGGCGATGCACTCGACGCCCAGCGTGCCATCGCCGCCGCCAAGGCTGCGTTCCCGGCCTGGTCTCGTACCACGCGTGAAGAGCGTGTTGCCGCCCTGCAACGCATGCACAAGGCCGTCGCGGCCAGAGAGGAAGAACTGCTGGAAGCCATCCTTGAGGAGTACGGCTCGCCTGCGGTTCGCGGGCGCTGGATGGCGACGTACCCGGCGGATGTGATTGCGCAAGCGATCGAGGCACTGGAGGCGTTCGACTTCGAAGAGCAGGCCGGCATGGCCAAGGTCATTCTGACGCCCGTGGGCGTGACCGGGCTGATCACGCCGTGGAACAGCAATGCCGGCTTCATCTGCAACAAGCTGGCCACCGCACTGGCGGCAGGCTGCACTGCCGTCATCAAACCCAGTGAGATGAGCGCGTTGCAGACGCAGGTCGTAATCCGGGCGTTGCACGAAGCAGAGCTGCCACCGGGTGTCTTCAATATCGTCAACGGACGAGGCGACGTGGTTGGCGAGGAGATCGCCCGCCATCCCGACGTGGCCAAAATCTCGTTCACCGGGTCGTCCGCGGTCGGTCAGCATCTGGTCAGAACCGGTGCCGACACCCTGAAGCGCGTGACCCTGGAGCTGGGCGGCAAGTCACCCACCGTGGTACTCGATGACGCGGATTTCGAGGCGGTCATGCCGCTGGCGCTGCACGCAGGATTTCTCAACAGCGGCCAGGCCTGCATCGCGGGTACGCGCATTCTTGTTCCGCGTAAACGGCTCGCAGAGTTCGAGCAGGCTGCGAAGGAAGGCGTCGCACAGTTTCAATCGGGCGACCCACGCAACGCCGACACCGATATCGGCCCGATGGTGAGTCAGAAACAATGGGACCGAGTGCAGCGCTACATCCGTATCGGCCAGGAAGAGGGCGCGAGGTTGCTGGCGGGTGGCGAAGGTCGACCTGAAGGCCTGCACGCCGGATGGTTCGTCAAACCTACGATCTTCACCGACGCCAACAACCAGATGCGTATCGCGCGAGAAGAAATCTTCGGTCCCGTGCTGACGATCATCCCTTACGAGGACGACGCCGATGCGATCCGCATCGCCAACGATACGGACTATGGGTTGAGCGCCCTGGTGCTGGGCCAGAACCCCGAACGCTGTGTGAACATCGCCCGCCAGATCGATTCGGGGCGCGTGCTGATCAACACCCTGGCCCACGAACCGCGTGCTCCGTTTGGTGGATTCAAACACTCGGGCCTGGGGCGCGAAATGGGCAAGTGGGGGATGAGTGCGTATCTGGAGCCGAAGACGTTGATCACCCTTGACGCTGTGAAGTGAAAGGATTGCGTCCTTGTCGGGGAGTGCTGTGTGAGGATCGGAAATCGGGTGGTATGCATTCCTGGTTTCCAGCAGCGCTACGCATGATCGCCCGGGTCTGAAGTTGACCGTCCATGCTGCCTTGTCGCAGCATGGCGTCTCCCGAATTCCACGGCTGGAAACTCATGTCTGAACCTTTGGACCTTGATGAATTGTTGGAGCATGTCAGCGATGAAGCCTCGTTCATTCGCTTCATCAAGGCGCTGGGTGCTGATTTTGCCCACGAGCGATCATTGGAAGGCCTTTCACCTTCAGCCCTCTATGGAGCAGGCGCTTCAGGGTGGGAAAACGGATCCGTTGACTCGTTCCTTGATGCCGCCGCCGCGTGGGCGGATTCGAGCAGCCGATCCTCCTCAAACGGAGGTGCGGTATCGAACGTATGGCAGCGTTGCGCAGCCATTCTGCTGGCCGGAAAGTTTTATGAGTGAGCTGCCCGCGACCTTCGCGTCTGACCGGAAGAACCCCATGCCCAGAGTGTTACCGGACAACGAACTCAACGCGTTATTGGTGGAAGCCGAGGACAACGGTTTAACGCTCAGTGATCTTGCCGCCACTTGCACGCAGTTCTCCATTGCACCGCGAGATCTGCTGAACGAACTCTCCATAACCATTGCCGATGGCTATCTGGAGAGATCGCTGGACTATGAGTTTTGCGATGGTGTGATGAACGGAATCATCAACGCCGTGGTTGAGGTCGCCATGACTGAAGATATGCCTGAACCCGCCTTCTCGCTCTATCAGGCGTTCGATCTGGGTGAGTGGATCCGCAGTGAAGACCCGCCGGGAACTGATCCCAGTGAGAAATACGCGAGGCCAGTGGTTGAGGACATAATGCGTACGTTGAGGGGCTGAGGTTCATTGTCGATTCTGACGGGCGACTGACGTGGAATCGGGCTTGCGCTTCTGGCCGTCACGCGCCGTCATCAATCACACCGACTCATCCGCCGAGCACCAACGATTGCGCCCCAGCCGCTTCGCCTGATACAGGCAGGTATCCGCCGACTTCAGCAGCATGGCCGGCGTCACCGCGTCGTCAACCGGATGGCGGGTCGCAATGCCGGCGCTGGCGGTCACGTATCCGAGGGGATGCCCGGTGTGTTCCAGTTCCAGCGAGCGGATGGCTTGCAGGATGTCCTCGGCGACCTGGATGGCGCCGGCGTTTTCGGTGTTGGGCAGCAGCACGGTGAATTCTTCGCCACCGTAGCGCACGGCGAGGTCGCCGGGGCGTTTGACCGCTTGCTGGATCGCACGTCCGACGGCGTTCAGGCAGTCATCGCCGGCGGCGTGGCCATAGCGGTCGTTGTAGCGTTTGAAGTGGTCGACATCGAGCATGATCAACGACAGCGACGAGCCCTGGCGCCGGGCCAGACGAATCTCGTCCGCCAGCGCATTGTCCAGGCGCCGACGGTTGCCGAGGCCGGTGAGGCTGTCGGTCAGTGCCATATCGCGCATGGCCTGGTGGGCGGAACGGATTTCCCGTTCCATCGCGATCCGCTGGCGCAACTGGCTCAGTACGATCAGTCCGAAACCGGCGAGGACCAGAATCAGGAAAATCAACACGAAGCCGTTTTTCAGCAAGTCCCGACGCCACGGCGCGGTGATGGAATCTTTCGACAGGCCGGCCTCCACCACCAGCGGATAGGTGGTCAACGCGCGATAGCCGTACAGGCGCTCGGTGTCATCGACCACCGCCCGGATCTGGGCAATACCTTCGTTGGAGGCGGGCAGGTAGGTCTTGAAGATCTCGCTGTTCGCCAGGCTTTTGCCCACCACGGAGGCGATGAAAGGGCGGCGAACCAGAATCGTGCCGTCACGCATGGCCAGCACCAGTGCGCCTTTGTCATCGATCCGGAAATCGCCGTAATAGTCGACGAAGTAACTGACCTTGACCGTCCCCAGCAGCACGCCGGCGAACGAGCCATCGGGGTTGTTCAAGCGGCGGGAGATGGGAATGATCAGGTCATGGGTGGAGCGGCTCTCGACCACCTGGCCGATGCGTACCTGCCGATCCTCATGGGTGCGGTGGTACTCGAAATAATCGCGGTCGGCGTTGTTGGCCATTTCCGGGGTGACTTCTTTGTCAGTCACGATCCAGTGGCCGTCCCGGCCGTAGATGAACAGGCCGTGCAGCTGCGGCATGATTTTCGATTGCTGCACCAGCAGCTTGTGAATGCGCGGGACATCGAGGTTCTGCAGACCATCACCTTCGACACGCTCGGCCAGCCCGGCGGTGACCACATCGACCTGGCGAATCGTATCCTCGGCGTGCTGGGCCGTGGCGCGGGCCAGGTTGGTCACCGAATCGCGCGCGGACGCAAAGACCGAACGATAGTCACGCCATGTCCGCCAGCTCTCGACCGCCAGAAACGCCACGACCACCACCAGCATGAAGCTGACGGTCAGCCGAAAGGTCGAACCGGCCTTCATCGCTTTGCCGGCGGGGCGCCGCGTGTCGTTCGCCGTGGGCGCTTGTGTGTTGCGTCCGAGCATCAACTTTTCCCTGGATGTCGTTCTGAACGTATTGCTGGCGAACATTATGACAAGGATCGGCGGGAAGGTCGGGACCGCCGTGTGATTGAGCCCCGGATTGAGTGGATTGTCTCGTTTGGGTTGACGGTAAAACGCTTTGCAGGTGATTTATCGCTTTCAGGCGAGTCATTAATCTGTGCCCATCTTGAACGCAAGCGAACTTCCACAACTAAAAAGGGATTCAACATGAGCACTGCAACCTACAACCGCCTGAACAAAGACGACGCCGTGGTTCTGCTGGTCGATCACCAGACCGGTCTGATTTCGCTGGTCCAGGACTTCTCGCCGAACGAGTTCAAGAACAACGTGCTGGCACTGGCCGACCTGGCCAAATTCTTCGAGCTGCCGACCATCCTCACCACCAGTTTCGAGCAGGGTCCGAACGGCCCGCTGGTGCCGGAACTCAAGGAAATGTTCCCGGATGCGCCGTACATTGCCCGCCCGGGCCAGATCAACGCCTGGGACAACGAAGACTTCGTCAAGGCCATCAAGGCCACCGGCCGCAAGCAGATCATCATTGCCGGTGTTGTCACCGACGTGTGCGTGGCGTTCCCGACCTTGTCGGCACTGGCGGAAGGGTTTGACGTGTTCGTGGTGACCGATGCTTCCGGCACTTTCAACACCACCGTGCAACAGGCCGCATGGAACCGCATGACCCAGGCCGGCGCACAGATGATGAACTGGTTCTCCGTGGCCTGTGAGCTGCACCGCGACTGGCGCAACGATATCGAAGGGTTGGGCAACCTGCTGTCGCAGCGGATTCCGAACTACCGCAATTTGATGAATGGGTATGCGGCGCTGACGGCTCGTCAGGGTTGATCGCGATAGTGCAATAAATACGAAAGGCCTGCCCTCAGAAGCAGGCCTTTCGCTTTTTCAGAAACGATCCAGCCTGTAAGGCTCGACACTCGGCAGCTCCACATCCCGAGTCGCAGCCAGCGGCGAAACCATCCGCTCGACCATCTCCGCCGTCACCGCCGCTTGCGTCAACCCCAGATGCTGATGCCCGAACGCGAGCAGCACCTTGCCGTCGTTTGTCTGGTCGATGACCGGCAGCGAGTCCGGCAGCGAAGGCCTGAACCCCATCCACGGTGTGGCCGCTTCAATACTCAACTCCTCACGAAACAACCCCTTGCTCAACCGATGCAACTGCCAGGCCCGGGCCATGGTCGGCGGCGCTTCCAGTCCGGCGAACTCGACGGTGCCCGCCAGGCGCAAGCCTTCGGACATTGGCGTCATGATGAACTTGCGTTCCAGTGAGGTGACGGGGAAGGGCAGCCGGTTGTGTTCCTGAGGCAGCATCAGGTGATAACCGCGTTCGGTGTCCAACGGTATTTTCTTGCCGGTCAGCGCTGTCGTCAGTCTGGCCGAATGGGCACCGCAGGCGATCAGTACTCGACGGGCATTCAGGCGGCCGGTTCCGGTATTGAGTGAAACGCCCTGTGCATTCAGTTGTCCGCCTTCGACCCGTTGTTTCACAAACTGCACGCCACTGGCCTTGGCGGCGCTGACCAGTTCACACACCACCCGGTACGGATCGATGAAGTGCCCGGTGCTAGGGAAAAACAATCCGCCTTGCAGGTGTTCGCTCAGTTGCGGCGCGGTGTCACGCACCGCAGATGCCTGCCATAGGTCGACCGGGACCTGTTGCTGACGCAAGCGCGCCTGCAACGCATCAATGGCCGGACGCGAGTCGGGCCGTTCGAACACCAGCAGCGAACCTTCCACCTTCAGCAGATCGGGTCGCTGGATGTCACCGAGCAACCGGTGCCAGGCCTCCAGCGAACGCTCATTGAGCGCTCGCAGACCTGCCACCGTGCGCTGGAACGGCGCCGAGCGCAGATTCAGCAGCAGCCGGGTGAACCAGGGCAGGGCGCAGGGCAGGTATTTCCAGTCCAGGCGCAGCGGCCCCATCGGGTCCATGAGCATGGCCGGCAAGCGCTTGAGAATCGACAGGTCGGCAATCGGAAACACCTGCTCGGTCGCCAGGTGCCCCGCATTGCCGAACGATGCGCCGTGGCCGGGTTCCTGCGGGTCGATCACGACCACCTGCAAACCCTGCCGCGCCAGACGCAGTGCGCAGGCAACGCCGATGATGCCGGCGCCGACCACGGCGATGTCATGGGTGATGTTCGACATGGTTTCAGGCTTCCCTTTGGCCATCGAGCAGGCGTCGCAGTGCCAGTGGATTGGCCTGTTTGAGCGAGGTTGGCAGCAAGGCGTCGGGGAAATCCTGATAGCAGACCGGGCGCAGGAAGCGCTGGATGGCGGCAGTGCCGACCGACGTGGTGCGCGGATCGGACGTGGCCGGGAACGGCCCGCCATGCACCATCGCATCGCAGACTTCGACGCCGGTCGGCCAGCCGTTGACCAGCAAGCGCCCGGCCTTGCGCTCCAGGGTCGGCAGTAATGAGCGGGCCTGATCCTGATCCTCGTCATCCAGATGCAGCGTGGCGGTCAGTTGACCTTCCAGATGTTCCAGAACCTCACGGATTTCATCGTGACTGATGCACTGCACGATCAAGGATGCCGAGCCAAAGGCTTCGGCTTGCAGCGTGTGATCGGCAAGAAAATCCGCAGCATCGGTGACGAAAAAATGTGCCTGGCCCTGGTTTGGACCTGTCCCTCTCTGGCCGACCGCTGCAAGGCGAGCACGCGGATTTTCCGCCAGTGCGTTCACGCTGGACTCGTAAGCATTGAAGATGCCGGGTGTGAGCATGGTCTGGGCCGGGCTGCGCTGGATGAGCTCGGCGGCGGCGCCAATGAAGGTGTCGAGTTCCGGCCTCTTGAGGGCGATCACCAGGCCGGGATTGGTGCAGAACTGCCCGGCGCCCAGCGTGAGCGAGTTAACAAAACCTTCAGCCAGCGCTTGCGAACGATTGCGCAGCGCAGCGGGAAACAGCAGCACCGGGTTGATCGAGCTCATTTCCGCATACACCGGAATCGGTTCGGGGCGAGCCTGAGCCGCTTTGATCAACGCGAGCCCGCCGCTGCGCGAACCGGTGAAACCGACGGCTTTGATACGTGGATCACTGACCAAGGCAATGCCGACTTCACGCCCGGAACCGTACAGCAACGAGAACACGCCCTCAGGCAGTCCGCCGGCCTTGACGGCCCGAGCCACTGCACGGCCGACCAGTTCGCTGGTGCCGGGGTGGGCGCCGTGGGCCTTGACGATCACTGGGCAACCGGCGGCCAGTGCCGAAGCGGTATCGCCGCCGGCGACGGAGAACGCCAATGGAAAATTGCTCGCGCCGAACACCGCCACCGGCCCCAGCGCAATCTGGCGCTGACGCAGATCCGAGCGCGGCAGCGGCTGACGCTGCGGTTGTGCGCTGTCAACGCGCACATCCAGCCATTCGCCGGCGCGTACGGTGCGGGCGAAAAGGCGCAATTGCTGGCAGGTACGTCCGCGTTCGCCCAACAGGCGAGGGCGCGGCAGGCCGGTTTCGGCCATGGCGCGGTCGATCAACTCATCGCCGAGGGCTTCGATCTCGTGGGCGATGGTTTCGATGAATTCGGCGCGTGCGTCCAGCGCGGTTTCGCGGTAGCGGTCGAACGCAGCCCAGGCCAGCGCGCAAGCCTGTTCGACGTGCTCGGCGGAGCCGCCAGCGTAAGCGGGCTCCAGCAGCGCGTCGGTGGCCGGGTTGATTCCCTGAATGACCTCGCGATCACCCGAGATAGTTTGCTGACCGATCAGCAGTTTGCCCGTAAGAGACATGGCATGTTCCTGAGAAGAAAGAAGGCCCGCCGCCGGTAATCACGGCGGGCTGAAACGGGGCTACGGGTCAGGCGAAGTTTTGTTCTGCCGACCAGTTTTCGTACCAGTGACGGAACAGCGCGTACTGGGCTTCCGCGTAGCGACGCTGGGAGTCGCTGAGGGCGTCGGTCTCGTTGAAATGCAGGGTGTATTCCTTGTCGCCGTTGAGCACCATCAGGTGTTTGTAATACAGCACCAGATCCGCGCCTTCGTCGAAGGACGACAGCACCGCCAGCGCCGATTCCAGTTCCCGCGCCTGACGCCGGGCCTTGGCGTCCCCCTTGGCCGCTTGCTTGCTCAGGGCCACCAGTTGCAGCACTTCGCGGGGCAGGGCGTTGCCGATGCCGGTGATCGCGCCGGTGGCGTTGCAGTTGACGAAGCCGTGCACGACCTGAGTGTCGACACCCACCATCAAGGTCACGTCATCGTCCTTGGAAGTGATGTTTTCAGCGGCGTAGCGCAGGTCGGCGCCACCACCGAACTCCTTGAAGCCGATCAGGTTCGGGTACTCGCGGCGTAGTTCGAAGAACAGGTCGGCGCGGGTTGCGAAGCCGTAGTAAGGGCTGTTGTAGATCACCGCCGGCAGGTTCGGCGCGGCCTGCAGAATCGCGGCGAAGTGCGCCTTCTGCGCGGCGAGCGAAGAGCCTCGGGACAACACCCGTGGAATCACCATCAAACCCTGAGCACCGACTTTGGCCGCATGGGCCGCGTAGGAGACCGCTTCACGGGTGTTGATGGCGCCAGTACCGACGATGGTCGGAATCCCGGCAGCCACCAGCCGCGCCACGCCTTCCTGACGCTCGGCTTCGGTAAGCAGCGGCCAGTCACCCATGGAGCCGCAATACACCACGGCGCTCATGCCGATATCGATCAACTCGCGACCCTTGGCCACCAACGCATCGAAGTCCGGTTTGCGTGCGGCGGTGCACGGGGTCATCAGGGCGGGCATGCAGCCAGTGAAGATGTTGTCGCTCATTATTGTTCTCCTTGGAACGGTCATTCAGATAGGTTTGAAAATCAGCGCAGCGGCTCAGATGCCCCACGCGAACGGATCGTTTTCGTCGATCAGCAGCGTGCTGTCGGCGGTCATGTAGGCGCGGCCGGTGATGAACGGGCGCACGCGTTCACCTTCCCGTTCGAAGCGACCTTCGAACTGGCTGCCGGTGATGCTGGCTTGTACCCAGCGCTGGCCGGGCTGAAGTTTTTCGTCGGCGGCCAGACAAGCGAGTTTGGCGCTGGTGCCGGTGCCGCACGGTGAGCGGTCGTAGGCTTTGCCGGGGCACATGACGAAGTTGCGGCTGTCGGCGTGGTCGTCATCGGCAAACAGTTCAACGTGGTCGATGATTGCGCCGTCTTCGCCATGGATGCCTTGGTCCTCGAGGGCCTTGAGCATTTTCCAGGTGAAGTCGGTCAGGGTTTCGACGTTGTCCATCGTCAGCGTCTGACCGTGCTCGGAGACCAGGAAAAACCAGTTGCCGCCATAGGCGATGTCGCCGAGGAAACGGCCGTATCCCGACACCTCAACCGCTACTTGTTTGCGCAATCGGTAAGCCGGTACGTTGCCCAGGGTCACGGCGCCGTCCTCATGCAACGTCGCGCTGACCGGGCCGACCGGTGTGTCGATCTTGTGCACGCCCGGGGCGATCAGCCCCAGATGCTGCAAGGAGGCGATCAGGCCGATGGTGCCGTGGCCGCACATGCCCAAATAGCCGGCGTTGTTGAAGAAAATCACCCCGCAAGTGGCGTCCGGCGACACCGGTTCGCAATACAGCGCGCCCACCAGTACATCGTTGCCGCGCGGCTCCAGCAGGCAGGCCCGGCGCCAGCGGTCGTGCTGGTTGCGCAGGGCATCGCGCTTTTCGGCCATGGTGTTGCCGGGCAGATCGGGGAAACCCTTCATCACCAGACGCGTCGGTTCACCGCCGGTATGCGAATCAATGACGTGTACGCGTTTCATGTTCGTGTCCCTTCAAAAGGTTTCAATAAGCGCCGGCAGCGCGCGGGTTGGCAGCGGAGACCGGGGACGTCGAAGCGACTTCGCTTTCATCCTCTTCGGACTCCAGACGCAGCAGGTGCGACGGCACACCGGTGGCGGCGCCCCAGTAGTAGATGCCGGTGGCGAAAGCGGCGACGACCAGCGTGTCGAAAGGGTGGGCGAGGATGCCGAGGCCACCGAAAGTGCCGAGTTTCGACAAGACGATGGTCACGGCGTAGAAGGCGATCAGCCACGCCGATGAGCGCACTTGATGGGCAAGGCTCAGGTGTCTGGTCGGTACGAAACGGCCGCACAGCAGGTACACGACAAACATCAGGATTTGCAGGCCGAGCAGCCAGGAGACGGTGTCCCACCCGGACCAGTAAACGATCAGCGCAGCGATGATGAACGACACCGGCCCCAGCACGCCCATGCACTTGACTCGGAACGGGCGCGGCATGTCCGGCGCATTGCGACGCAGTGCAGCGACGGTCACCGGGGCCACGGCGTAGCTCAACACCAGTGCGGCGGACACCACGTTGATCAGCGCTTCCCAGGACGGGAACGGCAGGGTCCAGAACACCGACAGGGCAAAAGTCAGCCACAGCGCCGGGCGCGGGATGCCGGATTTCTCATCGATGCGGGTGAACACTTTGAAGAAGGTGCCGGTCTGCGCCCAGCCGTAGATCACTCGTGGTGTGGCGTTCATGTAGATGTTGCCGCAGCCGCTGGGCGAGATCACCGCGTCGGCCACCACCAGATAGGCCAGCCAGCCCACGCCGAGCGCCAGGGCGATATCGCGGTACGGCAGGGCGAACTCCTTGGAAACCCCGGCCCAGCCATTGGCGAGCAGTTCAGTCGGGATGCCGCCGAGGAACGCCGTTTGCAACAGCACGTAGATCGCGGTGGACAGCAGCACCGACAGGATCAGCGCAATCGGAATGGTGCGTTGCGGATTTTTCACCTCACTGGCCACCGAGATGATCGGGGTCAGGCCGAGGTAGGCGAAGATCACGCCGCCAGCGGAAACGGCCATCTCGATACCCGAGAGCCCGAAGGGTGCGAAGCCCTGAACCTGAAAGTTCTCCGGTTTGAAGAAGGTGAACAGCACACCGATCACCAGTAGCGGCACGATGAACTTGAACACGCTCACCAGATTGTTGGCCTTGGCGAAGGTTTTCACGCTGCGGTAGTTGAGCAGGAAGAACACGCAGAGCAGACCGAACTGCACCAGCCAGCCCAGCACCGTCGGATCGCCGCTACCGGCTTTGGTCAGGCCGGGAAACCATGCAGCGGCATATTGGCGCGAGGCGACCACTTCGATCGCCACCAGACTGGAAAACGCGATCAGTGTGATGAAACCCATCAGATAGCCGAGCAGCGGCCCGTGGCTGTAGACCGGATAGCGAACCACACCGCCGGCCCGGGGCAGCGCAGCGCCCAGTTCGCAGTAGACGATGCCCAGCAGCAACACGGCGAAACCGCCCAGCAACCAGGAAAAAATCCCCGCCGGCCCGGCAATCGCAGAAACGTGACTGGCCGCGAACAGCCACCCCGAACCGAAGATCGCTCCGAGCCCGATAAACGTGAGGTCGATCAATGAAAGCTGTTTTTTGAACTTGCCTTGGCCTGACATGGCGTCGCCTTCTTGTGAGTTATTGGATAGGCAGGTGTATGTCACTGGGACGGGCCAACATTGAACTCATCGGCCGCTGCGTGATTGATGTTTTGCGCAAGCCTGGATGACGAAATCAGCACAATTGCGCTGAACGACGGCAGGCCTCGACAGGCCGTGGGCGTTGCTGCACTCTGCACGCGAACGCCGTATGGCGGGCCGTTGGCCGACTCACCCGCGAAGGAAAACACCGACGATGCAGAACGCATTTGCGCGCCTGTGCGAGGGCGATGAGCACAATCGCCCCCAGACCCTCGAAGCCCTGGTGGCGGGCGTTGCCGCACTGTTGCCGATGCTGGACGTGATCCCGAATGCGGTGATTTTCATCAAGGATCCGGACGCGCGTTACGTCCTGGCCAACCGCACACTGGTGCAGCGCTGCGGGTTGAAAGACCTGAAGCCGTTGCTCGGCAAAACCAGTGCGCAGGTATTTCCCGCGCAATTGGGGCCGGGCTACACCGAGCAGGATCGCCGGGTGCTGGAAGAAGGGTGGGTGCTGGAGGATCAGCTGGAATTGCATCTGTACGGCAGTCGCGAGCCGGGCTGGTGCCTGACCCACAAGCGACCGTTGTACAACCGCGATGGTGCGATCATCGGTCTGGCGGGGATTTCGGTGGATCTGCAATCGGCCAGCGAGACGCATCCGGCCTTCGAGCGACTGGCCGCCGTCGACGAGCACATTCGCACGCATTTCAATCGCCGGGTGACGCTGGGCGAGCTGACCCGGATCGCCGGTATTTCGGTGGCGCAACTGGAGCGTTACTGCAAGCGCGTGTTCCACCTGACGCCCCGGCAGATGATCCAGAAAGTACGGCTGGAGCATGCCCATCGTTTGTTGCACACCGACCTGCCGATCACCGAAGTCGCCCTGCAGTGCGGCTACACCGACCACAGCGCCTTCACTCGCCAATTCAAGGCCTCGACCGGATTCACACCGCGTCAGTACCGGCAGGCGACAGAGCAATGAACGGTTCCCGGGTCATTGCGGATAAACTGAGCCCGTCAGCCCCAATGTGCGCAGGTAAAACGAGATGAACCGGATACAGATACGCCATTGCGCGTATTTTCTTTGCGCGATCATGCTGACGTTGACGACAAGCTGCTCCAGCAAGGCTCGCTATGCGACCGTGGGTGATCGCTGCTATGCCAAAGCGGTGCCGACGATGGGCGAGGGTGGCCTGGCCTGGGGACAGACCCTGGGCCAGGCACAGAAAAAATCCATGGATAACTGCATGCGCTACGCCGGCCGCTCCGGCGGTACACCCGGTACTTGTCAGGTGGTGTTGGCCAAGTGCAAGTGAATACCCAGTCATACCGGTATATCTGATTTCACATAAGCAACATGCTTCTCACGACATGGGCGAGGCCGGCGCGAATCTCTAGCATGGATTTCGCACTCGTCGTCCGCAGGCCAACAACACAACCAATAGCCTGCGGATGCGCACCTCTTCGGTGCCTTTTCCACGTCAAGGAGAACTCACATGTCCACGGCCGCAATAGCCTGCCAGTCCGTTACCTGGAACCCGATCACCAAGAGCAGCACCTTCACCGCACAAGACCGCGAGACGCTCAGCAAGCACTGGCACCCCGTGGCCTTTTCGGCAGACGTGACCGACAAACCCTATGCCGTCACGCTACTGGATGAGCCCGTCGTGCTCTACCGGGCCGGCGGGAAACTGAACGCCGCCCGGGATATTTGCAGTCATCGCGGCGCGCCGCTGAGCAAAGGTTGGGTGAAGGGCGAAAACATCATCTGCCCGTATCACGGCCTGCACTTCGGCACCGATGGTCGATGCACGCGTATCCCGTCGGAGCCCAATGCCAATCTCACCGAACGCCACCGCATCCAGATGTACGCGACCCGCGAGGACTTCGGGCTGATCTGGGTGCTGATGTCGGGAACGAAAGCGCCATTTGCTGAAATGCCGTCCTGGGCCGATGACAGCTTCCAGCGCATCCTGCCGCCGTCCATCGACATTGCGGCTTCCGCCGGCCGGCAGGTGGAGGGCTTTATCGATGTCGCGCACTTTGCGTGGATCCACCACGAGGCTTTTGCCGAGCGCGACAACCCGGTGGTGCCGACCTACAAGGCCGAGGTCACGCCGTACGGGGTTCATGCCGAGTACATCAGCAACGTCAGCAACTTCCCCAAGAGCCTGCAGCATCGCGCGCCGGAAGGCTTTCTCTGGAACCGCACCTTCGATGTCTTTGCGCCGTTCACCGCGCGCCTGACCGTCAACTTTCCCGAACCGGAACACCGCTTGGTGATTCTGAACGCAGCCAGCCCGATCTCGGCGCGCAAGACCCGCATGTTCTGCGCCATCACCCGCAACTTCGACAAGGAGATGCCGCTTGAAGACGTCTACGCGTTCAACCAGCAGGTCTTCGAAGAAGATCGCGACATCGTCGAGCTGTGCCGCCCGGAAGACTTGCCGCTGGATCTGTCGCTGGAAATCCATATTCCTGCCGACCGTTCCTCCACTGCCTACCGTCGCGCCTTGAGTGCGCTCGGCCTGGGACGCGCCTTCACCAGCTGACCCAACCGCTGCGTATCGATTGACTGGAGGATCGACCATGTTCAAGTGGGAATGTCTTGTGTGCGGCTTCATTTACGACGAAGCCGTGGGTATGCCTGAGCACGATATCCCGGCCGGGACTCGCTGGGAGGACGTGCCGGAGAGCTGGTATTGCCCGGAGTGCGGGGTAGGGAAGGCTGACTTTCAGATGATTCAGGTCGGGCAGAGTGCAGAGCCGAACTCCGTGCCGGAGCAATCCGACCCGGTGATCATTCTGGGCTCAGGGCTAGCCGGGTACACCGTGGCGCGCGAACTGCGCAAGCGGGATAGCGACACGCCAATCCTGATCGTCACCCGCGACGGCGGCGAGTTCTACTCAAAGCCGGCGCTGTCCAACGCCTTCCAGACCGGACGTTTGCCGGAGCAACTGGTGACCTTCAGCGCCGAGCAGATGGCCGCGCAACTGCAAGCGCAGGTCAGGACACGTACTTCGATTGAACGGATCGACACCGATGCCCGGTCGATCTACATCGACGGCCAGCCACTTCGCTACCGCGCGCTGGTGTTGGCGCTCGGGGCGGATGCGCGTCGCCCCGCGCTGCAAGGCGATGGGGTGGACGCGATCATCACGGTGAACGACCTGGAAGATTACCGGCGCCTGCGTCAGCAGATCAGCGCTGATAGCCGGATCGCCATTCTGGGCGGCGGGCTGATCGGCTGCGAGTTCGCCAATGATTTGCGGCATGCCGGTCATGAAGTGTGGGTTGTCGACCGGGCCACCTGGCCGCTGAGTCGCCTGCTGCCTTCGGAGGCTGGAGAGGAAATGGCCAATGCACTGGCGTCGATCGGCGTGCGCCTGGAGCTTGGCAATGCGCCCATTGCGGTTAACCGCGCGGGTAAAGGGTATGCATTGCAACTGGCCGATGGCCGCGTGCTGGAAGCGGATTATGTGTTGAGTGCCATTGGCCTCGAACCCCGCGTCGATCTGGCGCGGGCGGCGGGTATTCGGGTTGCCGGCGGTATTGTCACTGACGCTTATTTGCGTGCGAGCGCCGATAACGTTTACGCCTTGGGTGATTGCGCGCAAGTCCATGACCTGGTGCTGCCCTATGTGATGCCGATCATGTTGCAGGCCCGGGCGCTGGCCCGGACCCTGGCGGGTCAGCCGACGCCGGTCGCTTATCCCGCCATGCCGGTGACGATCAAGACCAGCGTCTTGCCGACCATTGTGGCGTCGCCGATGAACCCCGAGGGAGAGTGGTCGACCGAGTGGGCGGGTCGCTGTGACAAAGGCATTGCTCACGTGAAATCCATTTATCTGGATCAGCAGAGCCAGATGCAGGGATTCGTCCTGATGGGCGGTGCGGTCCATGAAAAGGCCGAGCTGCTGAAAAGGCTGCCGGACTGGCGGTAGCACTGCCTTTGAACCCTCGCATGGACGCGAAAATGAATGGCGCTATATCATCTGGTATATAGCGCTATATAAAACTGTCCACCGGAAAAGAGGTTGCTGTGTCCAACGCTTTGCCCAATTGCGACGTTCAACTGATCCGCACGCTCTACACGCTGCTGACAGAGTGCAGCGTGTCGCGCACGGCCGAGCTGCTCGGGCAGACCCAACCGGCAATCAGCGTCGCGCTGCGCAGGCTGCGCGAGCTGACCGGCGATCAATTGCTGGTGCGAAGCGGCAGCCGGATGGTGCTGACCGCGCACGGCCTTACCTTGATCGAGCCCGTTTCGCAGGCTCTGAACGGTATCGAGCAGATCCTGCATCCGGTCGATCTGTTCGATCCCGCCACCACCCGACAGACCTTTCGCATCAGCACGCCGGATTACCTGAGCGTGTTTTTCGTGCCCGCCATCATCGAGCGTTTTTATGCGCAAGCCCCGTTCGCCACGCTGGAGCTCAAGCACCTGCAAGCCGAGGGCGGCTACTCCCGTGGACTGGAGGACGGTTTTCTGGATCTGGTGATCGGCAACTGGCGAACGCCGGCCGAGCATCTTCATCTGCAGCCCTTGTGCGACGATGACTTGGTTTGTCTGATGCGTAAGGAGCATCCGATTCCGCAAGGCGGGTTGACCCCGGAGGCCTATGCGGAAGCAGACCACCTGGCGGTGATGACACACAACGCGTCCGGGCAGGGCACGATTGGCGCCGAGCTGGCGAAAAGCGGCCTGGCCCGGCGCGTGAAAACGACCTTGCCGTATTTCTGCATTGCGCCTTACGTGCTGGTCAAATCGAATCTGGTGTTCACCACCACACGTTCGTTTGCCAAGCATTACACCGAGTTGTTGCCGCTGCGGATCGAGCCGTTTCCGGTGCCGGCGCAGCCCTTGCGCTACTACCAGTTGTGGCATGCGCGCAAACATCGTTCGCAAGCGTCGAAGTGGCTGCGCAGCGTGGTGTTGGCCGCAGCCAAGGCGATTGGCCCCGAGCCTTTGATGCCGATCAGTGAGAACCGCAGGTGCTAGGGGAGCAGGACAAGACTCGTTCTCTAGGTGCGTTGCAAGGCCCGCGACACGTACATTTTGGTAATCATTGACACCATCTCTTTCGCCCCGAAACAACGGAAGTAAAAGTGGCCGTACTCGGTTTCCAGACTCACAATCTTGGTCAAGAACCCCCATTCCAGGCTGACCTTTCGAATCGATGCCATGGGGATTTCAATATCCAGAACCCCGTCCTGAACCATACGGTTCATGGCATTGGCGTTCATGAAAATCGTGGAGTGGGTCACCGTCACCTTCCCGCCAACCCAGAGTCCGCTGGGGGCCAGAAAATTGGCCAGTTTCGTCTTCAATACTGCTTCGGCCATCCCTGCATCTCCTTCGTTCAAATCACAATCCAGCCTTTCAGCCGCCTGTTTACCTGACAAAAAACAAAATCGCCATGTGTTTACTTCGTTCATTCATACGTCGCAGTTCTCACTGCCCGTAACTGTCTGTCTGGAGTTCTCTCGATGCCCTCTCTCAAAACACTGCCCGCTGCATTGCTGGGGCTGGCCCTTGCCTGTCCGGTCGAAGCCGAGTCTCAGGGCATGGAGTTGGGGCAGGTGTTGATCGGGGCTGAAGAACAGACTGGCGAAGATCTTTCGGTGGAAGAGGCCAGGTCCCGGCTTGCGCAAGTCCCCGGCGCTACCAATGTGGTCGATATGCGGGCTCCGTTGCAGGGGCGGGTGGCGAGCAATCAGGATGTGCTGGCGTATCAGCCGGGCGTATATGCGCAGTCGGCGGGTAACGAAGGGGTGAAAATATCGATTCGCGGCTCGGGCATCAATCGGGCTCCCGGTGCTCACGCGTCGGGGCTGTACACGATGCTCGACGGGCTGCCGCTGACCGGCCCCGGCGGTACGCCTTATGAATTGCTGGAGCCACTGTGGCTTGACCATGTGGAAGTGCTGCGCGGTGCCAACGGTTTCGACCGCGGCGCGCCGGCCCTCGGCGGGGCGGTCGATTACGTCAGCCACACGGGCTACAACGCGCCGCGGTTGAATGTGCGCTACGTCATGGGCAGCCACGGCTATGCGCAACGGCAAGCCAGCTCGGGCCAGGTGCTGGGCGATTTCGATTACTACCTGTCGATGACCGACGCGCACTCCGACGGTTATCAGGATCACACCGCCAGCAAGAGCCAGGGTGTGATCGCCAACTTCGGTTATCGCTTCAATCCGAATCTGGAAACCCGTTTCTACATCCGTCACCGCGAGACCGACAATGATCTTGCCGGGCGAGTGACCAAGTATTCCATCGAGCACGATCCACGTGCGGCCAACCCGGCCTACGTGACCCGCAACGACAGCCGCGATCAGCCCGGCAGCACCTTCATCGGCAACAAGACCACGTACTACATCGACGATGATTCGAGCATCCAGACCGGTCTGGTTTATCACGATTACCCGATGGATCTGCGTGAAGGTCCGAACCGTTTGAAGGTCGCGTACACCGATGTCAGCGGCACGTTCGACTACAAGCGCCGCGATACGCTTTGGGGGCTCGAAAGCCGCAGCACGGTTGGCCTGCGGGTGACCAAACACCTGCCCAACGACGGCGCCAGCGAGCTGGTTCGGATCCCCACCGGCAACACCGCCGGTTATGCGCCGGGCACGCACATGCGCAACTTCACTTATCAAGGCTCGGACACCGTCCTGCACTTTGGCAATGACCTGGAAATCGCCAATGACCTGTGGCTGACCACGGGCCTCGCCGCGATCTACACCCGCCGCGAAAGTGCCGTGACTTACCCCGACGGAGGCGGCAAGACCAGCCTCGGCGACTGGGACTACGCGCCACGTCTGGGCCTGCGTTATCAGGTGACGCCGGACCTGCAACTGTTCGGCAACCTCAGTCGCTCGGTCGAAGCGCCGCATCCGTGGTCGCTGATCTACAGCTCCAACGTACGGTTCCCGGCGGGCAGCGGCGCCGCCACCGGCACCCAGCGCGATCCGGTCAAACTGCAGAACCAGACCGCGACCACGCTGGAACTCGGTGGTCGTGGCAACAGTGCACTCGGCGAATGGAGCCTGGCCTGGTACTACGCCCAGGTGCGCCACGAACTGCTTTCGGTGTTGCCGGATGCCAACGCGACTACCCCGTACGAACTCAACGCCAGCCCGACCGTGCACCAAGGCATTGAAGCCAGCCTGAACAGTAACCTGTGGTCGGCGAACGACGGCGGCAAGTTGAGCCTGCGTCAGGCCTACACCTTCAGCGACTTCCACTACCGCAATGACGATCGCTTCGGCGACAACCGTCTGCCGGGCCTGCCGATGCATTACTACCAGGGCGAACTGCGCTACGATTTCCCGCAGGGTTTCTTCGCCGCAGTCAACATGCAACTGGTGTCGAAAGTCGCGGTGGATTACGCCAACAGCTACTACGCCGACCCTTACGCCACCTTCGGCGCGACCCTTGGATACAACGCACCCAAGGGCGACTGGCAGACCTGGCTGGACATGCGCAACCTGACCGACAAGCACTACGCCGCTACAGTTACGCCGGGCTATGACGATAAAGGACTGGACGCTGCACGCTCCACGCCGGGCGAAGGCATGGCGATGTATGTCGGGGTGTCGTGGAGTCTGCTCTGAGGACCCACCCTCAGACAATATCGTCGATCAGAATATGGCGCTGCCCGCGACTGCACTGCTCGATCCGCGCCTCGACCTTGTAGACCGTACGCAGCATCGGCTCGGTGATGACTTCGTGGCTGGGCCCGCTGCCATGGGCGGTGCCGCCCGCGATGACCAGCACTTGATCGGCAAAACGCAGCGCCTGGTTCAGGTCGTGGATGGCGATGAACACGATCACTTCGCGGCGGCGCGCCAGGGCTTTCATGAAGTTCAGCACCTGCACCTGCCGGTGCATGTCGAGTGCGCTGGTGGGTTCGTCCATCAGCAGGATTTCCGGTTCGCGCACCAGGGTCTGGGCGATTGACACCAACTGTTGTTGGCCGCCGCTCAGTTCGCCGAGGTTGCGAAACGACAGTTCGGTGACCCCGAGCGCCTCGAGAATCTCGTCCACCAGTTGCAACTCATCGTCGTGAACCGACCAGTTGGGCGTCAGTTGCTTGCGCGCCAGCAGCACTGATTCGTACACCGTGAGCCGGGCGCTGGCGTTCAGGCCCTGGGGCATGTAGCTGATGCCTTGCGTACCTTTTTTCGAACCTTCCAGAATCACTTCGCCCGGGCCGTCGATCAGCCCGGCCATGCGTTTGAACAACGTCGATTTGCCCGCCGCATTGGGCCCGACCACCGCCACGACCTGGCCGCCGGTAAACGTCGCGGTGCTGACACCGGAAATGATCTCGCGCTGGCCGTAACCGGCCCCGAGGTTTTCGAGCCGCAGCTTCACCATGAGTTTTTCTTCCCGTTGAGAATCAGAGAAATGAAGAACGGCACGCCGATCAGTGACGTGACCACGCCGATGGGGAATATCGCCCCCGGGATCAGGGTCTTGCTGACCACCGAACTGGCGGACAGGATCAGTGCACCGGTCAACAACGAGGCCGGCAGGAAAAACCGCTGATCCTCGCCGATCAGCATCCGCGCGATGTGCGGCCCGACCAGTCCGATAAAACCGATGGTGCCGACGAACGCCACCGGAAACGAGGCGAGCAGGCTGACCATGATCAATGTCTGAAAACGCAGGCTGCGCACGTTGATGCCGAAGCTCGCGGCCTTGTCATCCCCCAGACGCAGGGCCGTCATCGCCCACGCGCGCTTGGCGAAAATCGGCAGGGTGATGAGGATCACCACGCAGATCACCCCGAGCTTGGGCCAGGTGGCTTTGGTCAGGCTGCCCATGGTCCAGAACACCACGGCCGCCACGGCCTGTTCGGTGGCGAAGAACTGCACCAGCGCCAGCAGCGCATTGAAGGTAAACACCAGTGCGATGCCGAGCAGCACGATGGTTTCAGCGGTCACGCCACGGCGCATGCTCATGAAGTGGATCAGCAGCGCCGAGAGCATCGCCATGATGAACGCGTTGAGCGGCACCATGTATTGCGCCGCCAGCGGAAACAGCGCCACGCCGAAGGCCAGCCCCAGTGCTGCGCCGAAACCGGCCGCCGCAGAAATGCCGAGGGTGAAAGGGCTGGCGAGCGGGTTGTTGAGGATGGTCTGCATCTGCGCCCCGGCCAGCGAAAGCGCCGCGCCGACAGCGACCGCCATCAGAGCCACCGGCAGACGGATGTCCCACATCACCACCCGAACCTGCGCCGAAGCTGTATCCGGCGAGAACAGCGCTTCGAGCACTTCACCAAGGCTGTATTTTGCCGGGCCGAGGGCCAGGTCGAGCAATACGCTGAAGATCAGCAGCACGGCCAGCCCGAGCAGAATCAGCCGTTTACGCAGCACCAGCCGCCGGTAGGTGACGCTTTGCACGATCGGTGCTTCGCCCAGCGAACTCATGGTTTGGTCTCGTTTTTTTGCAGGCTGACGAAATAGCCAGGTTCATAAGGCACCGGCAGGAAGCGCTCGTGCAGCTCGCGAAATGCGGCATCCGGATCAAGATCGGCGAACAGCTCCGGGTGGAACCATTTGGCCAATTGCTGAATGGCCACGAACTGGTAAGGACTGTTGTAGAACTGATGCCAGATCGCATGAAACGCCTGAGTGTTCTGCGCTTTGATCCCGGCGTAGGCCGGGCGCTGGGTGTACCAGGCCAGTTTGCGTCGGGCTTCGGCCAGGTCCGCGCCCGGTCCGACACCGACCCAATGGCCGCCCGGTGCAAAGGCTTCCCAGTCGGCGCTGGTGACCACGACGTGGTCGGGGTTGGCGACGATCACTTGCTCGGGGTTCAGTTGCCCGAACGTACTCGGAATGATCCGTCGGGCGATGTTGTTGCCGCCGGCCATGTCGACGAACAGGCCGAAGTTCTCGTTGCCGAAGCTCAGGCAACAATCATCGGTGTAGCCGCCGATGCGTTCGATGAACACGCTGGGGCGGGCCGGGTGGTGTTTCTCGATCACGTCGGTGACGCGGTGGATCTGCTGGTTACGAAAGTCGATGAAGGCCTCGGCGCGTTCTTCCTTGCCGAACAACTTGCCGAACAGGCGCATGGTCGGTTCGGTGTTCTGCATCGGGTTGTTGCGAAAGTCGACGTACACCACCGGAATGCCCAGGGCGTCGAGTTTCTCGATGTAGCGCGCATCCTCCGTCGCGTGCTGGGCTTCGATGTTGAGGATGATCACGTCTGGCTTCTGCGAGATCGCCTGCTCGATGTCGAAGGTGCCGCTCTCGAAGCCGCCGAAGGTCGGGATTTTTGCGATGTCGGGGAATTTGCGCAGGTAGGCGTTGTAGGTGTCCGGGTCGGACTGGATCAAATCCTTGCGCCAGCCGACGATGCGTTCGATGGGGTTCTGCGTGTCCAGCGCGGCCACCAGATACAACTGGCGACCTTCACCCAGGATCACTCGACGGACCGGCAGGTGAACCTTGACCGTGCGGCCCTGCAAATCAGTCACGGTGCCCAGTGCCGGATCCGGTTCTGCAGCCTGTGCGCTGCCTGGCATCAGGGAGGAAATCGACAAACCCAGCAGCCCGGCGAACAGCAGGGCGGCGAAGGTCTGGCGGCGGCGAAAAACATTAACCATGGTGTATGCCTTTGCAAAAGCCGGATCGGACCACGACGCCAGGCGCCGCACCGGGCCGGACGTTTCAGAAATCGACAGTGGCCGAGAGCAACAGGGTCCGAGGCGCACCTTGAGAGAACGCGCCATAGGAGGCGACGCCCGACCAGTATTCGCGGTCGAACACGTTCTGCACGGTGGCCCGGAACGTGGTCGGCCGTTCGGCGATGCGCGTGGCGTAGCGGGCGCCGACGTCGAAGCGGGTCCAGTCATCCAGTTTCTGCGTGTTGGCCTGATCGACGTACTGGCTGCCGGTGTAGATGGCGCCGCTGGTCAATGTCAGGCCTTCGACTTGCGGGACGTCCCACTCGGCCCAGAGGTTGGCCTGCACCTCTGGCACCCCCACGGGCTTGTTGCCGCGGTTGGCGGCAACGCTGGTTCGGGTCAGCTCTCCGTCGAGCAGCGTCACGCCACCGAGCAGGCGAGTGCCCGGGGTGACTTCGCCTGCCATGTTCAGCTCCACGCCGCGGTTGCGTTGCTCGCCCTGGACCGAAAACACGCCCGAGGCCAGTTCACCGCTGGGTTTCTGTAACTGGAACAGGGCCAGGGTGGACATGAAACTGCCGTAGTCGAGCTTGACCCCAAGCTCCTGCTGCCGGGAAACGTAGGGAGAAAAGATCTCGCCGGCGTTCGAAGCGGCGGAAGGCGCGATGTCACCCTTGCTCAGGCCTTCGACGTAGTTGTAGTAGAACGAGACATGCTCCCAGGGCTTGATCACGAACCCGTACAGCGGCGTGGATTTGCTCTTGTCGTAGGACGTGGTGACGAAGCCGGCCGCGTTGTAGTTGTCCGATTTGATGTTCTGCTGGCGCAACCCGACCGTGACTTGCACGCGTTCGTCGAGCACCGACAGGGTGTCGGCAAGGGCCACGCCCGACAGTTCGCTTTGCGAGACTTTGGGTGTATCGGGTTTGGCGATTGCAGGTTTCGGGCGGTCGATCGGGTGGTAGATGTTGGACAGGATCGCCGGGCCGGAAATGATGCCCCGCGCCAGCTCATCGCGATAGCGGGTGACTTGCAGAGCGGTGCTGTGGCTGACCGGCCCGGTGTCGAACCGCAGCCGCGCACCGGCATCGACGGTGTAGCGCTGGACTTCGAATTTGTAATAGCCGGGGATAGACGAGGTGTCGCCCGCTGCGTTGACGATGGTCGGGGTCTGGTCGGACATGCGCGCGACATCCGACCGTCCGCCACCGGCGTGGGCGAACAGCGTCAGGTTATCGTTGAGATCGTATTCGCCACCGAGCAACGCCGATTTGTCCCGGGTATCCGACCAGCCCCATTCCTGGCTGACGCTGGTGCGTCCGTTGGCCGCCGACGGAATGTCCACGCCGGGGGCGATCAGAAATGGTCGGGAAGCGGCGTCGAATGATTCTTTCTGGTTGATCAGATCCAGGGTAGTGCGCAGGCGCTCGCCCTGATAGTCGAGGGAAATGGCGCCGATGCCGACTTCCCGGGACTGTTTTTCGATGGCGGTTTCACCTTGCTGGATGCTGCCGTTGATCCTCACCCCGAACCGCCGTTCTTCGCCGAAGCGGCGGCTGATGTCGAGGTGGCTGCCCACTTGTGTGTTCAAGGCGTAATTGGCGGTGAAGCGGGTCAGGTCTTCGTCCAGCGAACGCTTGGGCACCACGTTGATCACGCCGCCGACGCCACTGTTGGGCGACATGCCGTAGAGCAGGGCGGCGGGGCCTTTGACCAGTTCGATCCGCTCGGCGTATTCGGTGAACACCCGGTAGTTGGAGGCCACGCCGTACACGCCGTCGAACGCCAGTTCACCGAGGTTGCCTTCGCCGACCGGAAAACCACGGATGAAAAACGAATCGACAATGCCGCCGGCCTGTCCCGTGGAGCGCACCGAAGAGTCGCGCTCCAGCAAATCGCCGACGGTGACCGCCTGCTGGTCCCTGATCAGCGTCGAGGTGTAGCTGCTGACGCTGAACGGGGCGTCCATCGCGTCACGGTTGCCCAGCATGCCGAGGCGTCCGCCCCGAGCGGCCTGACCGCCCGGCAGCACCGTCGGGAGGCTGTCGGTGCGCTTTCCGGTGCCTTCGACCGTGGTGTCCGGCAAGGTCACCCGGCGTACCACCAACGTCCATGTGCCGTCGCTGCGGGCGACCATTTCCAGGCCGCTGCCTTCCAGCAGCCGGGACACCGCTTCCTGAATCGAGTACCTGCCGGACAATCCCGGACTGACGAGGCCTTCAGTGATCGATGGTTGAAACGACAGGGCAATCCCGGCGTCCACGGCAAAACTCGACAGGGTCACGCCAAGCGGCCCCGGAGCGATGTTGTAGGCTCGAACGGTGACCGCGTCCAGTTGCGCCGGCTCGGCAGCCAGCGCAAACGCACCGCCGGCCAGGCCCAGCACGACGCTGAGCAACACACTGCATATAACGGGCTTTAGTAGCAGACGATCCGAAGACAAGGGTCGTGCAACGAGCATGAAGGGATGACCCTATGGACGAGGTGGAATGGTTGTTCCTTTCATTGCCAGCCGAGAACAAAAAAAGTATCACCCGTTCGGTGATTTTTTTGCTCAGGCGGGTGAGAGCGTCACCCAGTAACCGCTCAAGTGCCCTGAAACGTGCACGGGATAGGTCTGCGCCAGCATGTTCAGCGAGCGCTGGGTATCGCTGATGGGAAAGGCCCCGGAAATGCGCAAGTCGGCAATGGCCGGGTCGCAGCGCACGAAACCCCGGCGATAGCGCGCTAGTTCGACGACGAAATCCGCCAGGCGCATCTTGTCGGCCATCAGCATGCCTTGGGTCCAGGCGCCGACGTTGCGGTCGGTCGGATTCACTGAGCCAAAGGCCTGTGATGAAAAGTCGGTGCGTTGCCCGGCGTCGACGATGATCGGGGTGCGCTGAGGGTTGTCGGCCAGTTCGACCTGCACGGCGCCTTCGAGTACCGCGAGTTGGGTACGCGGCTGCCATTCACGAACGGTGAAGCGGGTGCCCAGCGCCTGCATCCGGCCCTGACGGGTGCTGACCAGAAAGGGTCGAGGCTGCGCGGCGTTGTCCGGCGCAGTCTGCACGAGGATTTCGCCTTCGCGCAAATTGATGAGGCGCTGTCGGGTGTCGAACAGAACGTCGATGGCCGTGTCGGTGTTCAGGGTGATGTGCGAGCCATCGGCCAGGGTCAGTTCGCGGCGCTGGCCGACGGCGGTGTGGTAATCGGCGGACCATTGCTGCGATTGCGCCAGTTTCCAGCTGCCCCAACCGGCGGGCACCGCTGCCAGCAGCAAGGCCAGTTTGCCGAGGGCTGCGCGGCGTTCCGGGTTGCTCGGGCGATCCAGCGCCGACATTGCCAGCGCCGGAGGTAAACCGCCGAACTTGCTTTGCAGCAATTGGGCGCGAGCCCACGCCCGATTGCGCTCGGGGCTGCTGACTTTCCAGTATTCCCATTCCGCGCGCTCGGTCTCGCTGAGGTCGTTTTCGCTCAGGCGCATCAGCCACTCGGCGGCTTCTTCGAGAATTTTCGGGTCGAGCGGCGGTTCATTGCGACGCGTGAGCATTCATTCCACCAGCATCAGGCACTGCACGAAAGCCTGTTTCATGTAGCGCTTGACGGTGATCAGCGAGACGTCCAGCTGCTCGGCGATGTCGGCGTATTTCAAACCGCCGATCTGCGACAGCAGGAATGCGCGTTTGACCAGTGGCGGGAGGGTGTCGAGCATCGCGTCGATTTCGTGCAGGGTTTCCAGCACCACGAAACGCAACTCGGGCGAGGTGACTTCCGGCGCCGGCAAATGCGCGAGGGCATCGAGGTAGGCGCGTTCCAGTGCCTTGCGCTGATACCAGTTGATCAAAATGCCCTTGGCCACGCAGCTCAGGTAAGCCCGGGGTTGCTCGATGGCCGTGACCTGGGAGGCGAGGATCCGGGTGAAGGTGTCCTGCGCCAGATCCGCCGCATCCATGGCGTTACCCAGTTTTTTCTTCAGCGTGTTGTACAGCCAGCCATGATGGCCGCTGTACAGCGCTTCGATCACGCGCAGATGGTTGTCGTTGTTCGCGGGAAGGGTTTCGCTCATGGCTGCAGTGTTTTGCAATTGAGAAGTATTCCCAATGCTAGTGTACAAAGAGCCCGCGACGCAAGCGCGAATCAGCATCCGTTTTCAGGCGCGGGGCATTCTCATCAACGCGTCCACCATGGCATCGATTTCGGCCTCGGTGTTGTAGGCGTGCAGCGATGCGCGGCTGACTTCCAGCAGGTCCCGTTGCTGCATATCGAGCATCGTCGAGCGGAAGGTCGAGGTGGTGACGTTGATGCGTTTTTCCTGCTGCGCCAGCCATGCCTGGACTTGCGCCGCGCTGGCGTTCTGGCAGGTGAAGGTGACGATGCCCGACTTGATGGCGCCCATGTCCTGCGGCGTAATTCCCGGCACGTCGGCCAGGCGATTGCGCAGGTGCGCCGACAATCGTTGAATGCGTTGCCACATGGGCTCGATGCCTTGCGCCAGGGCGTAACGGGCCGCCGCGCCCATGCCCAGTTTCGCGGCAACGTTGCATTCCCAGTTTTCGAAGCGTCGGGCATCGCCGCGAATTTTGAAGGTGTCCGGGGTCAGCAATGAAGCCGCGTGCAGGTCGAGAAACGCCGGTTCGAGGCTTTCGCACAAAGACTTTTCGACGTACAGAAAGCCCATGCCCCGAGGGCCGCGAAGGTATTTGCGGCTGGTGGCAGCGAGCATATGGCAGCCGATTTTCTGCACATCGATCGGCATCTGCCCGACGCCCTGACAGGCATCCAGCAGGAACAGAACTCCGGCCGCGCGGGCGAGGGCGCCGATCTGTTCGATGGGCTGCACCGGGCCTCCATTGGTGGCGATCACCGGCAGCGAAACCAGGGCAACCCGATCATCGCCAAGCATGTCCCGCAGCGCCGACAATGACACCTGGCCCTGCTCGTCATTGGGAATGACCCTGATCTCGATCCCGCGCTGTTGCTTGAGTTGCAGGTAGGGAATGTAGTTTCCGGCGTATTCGGTGGTCGATGTCAGCACCACATCGCCCGGCTGCAGCGGCAATGAATAGAAAGCCATGTCCCAGGCGCGGGTCGCATTCTCGATCACCGCGATTTCTTCGGGACGGGCGTTGATCAGTCGGCCGATGTCTTCATAGACATTTTCCATTTCAACGGATTGCTGTCCGGCGGCTTCGTATCCACCGATCCGGGCTTCAAGTTGCAGATGACGGGTCATCACCTCGATTACCGGGTCAGGCATCAGCGCCGCACCGGCATTGTTGAAGTGAATCAGTTGCTCGACACCCGATGTGTCGGCGCGCAGTTGTTCAATGTTCAAAGCAAACTCCTTGATCAGTCGCCCGGCGGGATCTGGCTCGGTTGCATCACCATGGGCCGATAGCGCAACGCAACGATGGGAATCAGCGCGAGGATGTAGGCGAGGCAGACAAACAGGTAGGTGTACTGCAAACCATAAACCTGGCTGAGCAGCCCGCCGGCCGAGATGCCGGCGATGGACGCAAATTGCGCGGTGCTTTGGGCAATGCCCAGCACGTAGCCCTGGCGCGAGCTGTCGGCGGTCTTGGAGATCAGGGCCATCAGCACCGGCGTCGTGGCGCCGAGCAATACGCCCCAGATGAAGTAGGCGCCGACGAACATGATCGGATTACGCGTGATGCCGGCCAGTGCCGTGAGCGCAATGCAGCCGATCACGACATAGGTGATGCGTTGCAAGGTGTCCTGCTGACTGCGGTGCTCGAAATAACGCGACCACGCCGTTGCCGACAGAATGAAACCCAGCGCCAGCAAGCCATAACACAGCCCGACCACCGAATTGCTGACCTCGAACACCGAGCTGACATACAGCGAGAACGAGGTCTGCGGCAGCATCCGCGCCAGCAGCAAGATACCCATGACACCCAGCAGCGACAGCAGCGGCGTGCCTTGCCAGACGCTGCCACTGTGACTGCTTGGCGTCGCTGTATCCGCAACCGGGGCCTTCTTCACCGGCGGCACGTCCGGCAGCGTGACGGCCGCGACCACGGTGCAGATGGCGCATAACACCGCCGCGATCAAGTTGATCCAGAAGAACGTCGCGTAATCGAGGATCAGCCCGCCCACCACCGCGCCGAGCAACGAGCCGACGTTGGTGGAAATCTGCAGGATCGCGAACAGCCGCGCCCGCCGCGAAGGCGCTTCGATGCTCACGCCATAGGCCTGGGCCGGGGCGATGTAGCCGGCGAAGGCGCCTTGCAGGAAGCGCAGGATCAGGATCACCCAGATGTCACTGCACAGGGCCAGCCCAAGCTGGGTCAATGACAGGCCGGCGAGGGCGCGGATCATCATCAACTTGTGGCCGTAGCGGTCGCCGATACGGCCCCAGAATGCACTGGTCAGAATAATGCCCAGCATCGGCCCGACGTACACGGCGATGCTGGCGAAGCTGAAGAGCGAGTCCGACGAGGTCAGCCCACGCAGGTGGACGGGCCAGAACGGCCCGCTCATTTCCATCGCACCCATCGAAATGAGCTGGATCGCGAACAGAAGATAAATCAGGACTCTTACGCGCGAACCCGCGATGGCACCTGCATGGGTCATGGGTCAGCCTCGGTTATTGAACGACATTGAGCGGGTTGGTCAGCGTGTGCTGAATCCGGTAGTTGGAGTACTGCATCATGTGCATGCGCAACAACGAACGGGTCGGCCACGGATCATTGAGGAAGGCCTTGCGTTCGACTTCCCACAGGTCCGGCGCAACACGCTCGCGCACGGCGGCGAAGGCCAGTTCGGTCTCTTCACGCAGAATGTCCCACATCCGGTTGTTGTCCAGCGCGTACTCCTTGGTCAGCCACAGGGCCATTTCATGCAGGTGCGTGAGGAACGCCGCGTCCAGCACGAACATGCGCACCGGCTCGATATCGCCTTCGAACACCGTTGGCAGAATGCCCGGTTGCACGTGCGGTTGCAGGGTGTAGCCGCGTCCTTCCAGCAATGGAGCGTAGGTCCTGCCGTCGCCGAAATCACGGATCAGCAGACTACGTGCTTTGCCATCCGGGGAAAACAGCACCATCGTGTTCTGCTGGTGCGCCTCGAGACCGATGCCGTACATCAGGTAGATCGCCACCACCGGATGAGTGACGACTTTGGCGTATTGGCGGAACCACTCTTCAATCTGAGCGGTATTGGCCCGAACGCCATCGCGCTCGATCAACTCGGTGAACAAGGGGCGGCCGTTGCCGGGCAGCCGTGTGAACAGCGACGCCACGGTGATCGGCAGACACTCGTCGGAGCGTTCGAACGCTTGCTGGCTGGCACGGAACACCACCGACAGATGCCGGCCGGGGTGATCGTCCTGCGTGATCGCGTTCTTGTAGCGCACACCGATTTCTTCCGGGAAGATTTCCAGTCGCTGCTCGAAGCCGTTTTCGACTTCGAGGATTTTCGTGATGACCGTGCTGATACGCGGCCCCATGTGGATCGACTTGGCTTGCAGGCTGCGCAGTTCGCTGGTCATCCACACGGCAATCGGCAACTTGATCAGCGGCGCGCTCTCCTTGAGCACCGGCATCATCGTGCGGTAGGACATGGTCGGCAGGGTCTGGATGTCCGGGCCGTCGGTGATCAGGATGCCTTCTGCGATTTCTGCCGCGAAGTTTTTCAGCACGTAAGCCTGCAAATGCCATGAGTGAATCGGCAGTGGCAACCACTGGGATTCGTCCAGACCCTTGTCGTTCAGCGACGCTTTCCATTGCTCCCATTGAGTCGGGAAGTTGCTGGCGAACCAACTGCGGTAGTCGGTGACGTGGGGCATGCTTTCGCTTTTCGCCATGTCGGCCCGCAGCGCGGCAATGCGCAGCGGCACCTGGGCGTTGAACTCCGGCGACAGTTGCTCGACTTCTTCATCGCTCAGGCCCGGGCGGGCTTTCCACGTCGGATAGTACGGGTGACCTTCCAGCGAACCCCACTGGTCGAGGAGGATCGCGGCGTCCTTGGTGCTGGCGTGCTGGCGCAGGTAATCGGTCAGGCTGTCGAGGCCTTGTTCCCGGGCGGCGGCGGCCAGTCGTGCGTTCCATTGCTGGCGATGCTGACGCGCGTGGGCGTCGTTCATCAGGCTGTTTTCCATGTCCGACTTGAGCCCGGCGATGCCTTCATCGGTGGGTTCGAAATCGAAGCTGTCGCGCAGCACATCCAGCAAGTCGTGATGGGTGTGAATCACCTGGCGTACGCCTTCATCGGTCACCAGCACCACATCGCCGTCATTGACCACGGTGTCGGCCGGGCCCTTGGCGATGTTGGAAAAGAACACATGGGAGCGGCCATCTTTCAGCGCGTACGTGGCCTCGTTGCCGGCCTCGGAGAAACGCAGCCCCGAGCGGTCCAGAATGTTTTCGGCAAACAGGCAACGGATCATCCGTCGCAGGGCGTTCTTGCGGGAGTAGGCGATGAGTGTCTTGAAGTCATCCATATCAGCTATCTGCTCGTCGAGAAATTAATGAAATGTTGAACCCGCTCACGCCGTGCGCGGCCAGTGGCGGGGGAAGTAGTCGAGCGCCGAGTCGCGCAAGCCCTGCATATAGGAAACGCTCCATTGCAGGACTTCTTCGATGTAGGGGACTTTCAGTTCGAAGCGCCGGGCCATTTCCACCAGCAGCACCAGGCCGTAGGCAACGTCTTCATTGAAGGCGCGGCTTTCGCGTTCGATCACGTAACCCGTGCGGTTGTCGTCGGCCGGAATCATCGGGGCGAGGATGTCGTTGTAGGCCTGGTTGGTGCGCAGGATCGACAACATGCTGCTCTGATCGCGGATCTGTTCGCCGTAGGCCTCGACGATTTCCTGCTTGAGGGATTTCACCGACGACAGGTCGATGCCCATACGCTGGCTGATCACGCTGCACAGTTCCTGGCTTTCCTGATCCATGCGCTCGAGAAAATAGGCGCCCAGTTCGGGGCACTCGGTCCACCAGCACATGCGCTGCGGGAAGATCTTGCGATGCCATTGGCCGTAAGGGCCGATCAAGCCGTAGATCACCGAGCTGTGCATGATCGGATTGCCCGGTGTCAGGGTGATTTCCAGGTAGTGATCGAGCATCGTCACGCAGGGGCCGTACAGCGTCGTGAGGATGTCCTCCAGGTGGTGCCGTGATTGCGCTGATTCCCGGTCGTGCAGAGCGACGTACAACTGGCTCTTGCCGCCGCCCATCTTCACCGACACGCCCGGCTTCAGATCGAACGCGGTGTGTGGCACATCCTTCATGCCCCAGATCACTACGTTCGAACGCTCGCCCAGCGTGGCTTCCGCCAGCCAGTCGAAGCCGCAGAATCCCGGAATCGCGCCGACGTACACCGGTTTGCTCGCGCTCAAATGCGGCGCGATGGCTTGCAGGGTTTGTGGTCGAGCGTGGGCCGGTACCGTGATGATCACGATGTCGGCGTCGGCCACCACGACGCTGGCATCGGTGCTGACCTGATCCGGCCGTGCGCTCAGCGTCGAACCGTCCGGCATCAGCGCCTGCATCGGCAGGTTGGCGAGGTGCCGGTCGACCACTTCCTGATTGTTGGTGAGCATCGAGACCTGAACATTGGGCAGCTGTTTGAACAGAATTGCATTCAGGTGCCCGGTCCGGCCTGCGCCGCAGATGGCGACTTTCAGCGGTTTCATACAGAGACTTTCCTGTGTGGGAGACGCGTCAGGCGACGCTCAATTGCAGGGGAGTGGCGTCGGATTCAAGCCAGCGGGTCTTGCCCAGCCAGTTATCCAGTTGTGGTGCTACGCCCGGGTCCAGCAGGTCCCGCTCTTCCAGCCATTTGTCGTCGAACACGGTGTGCAGATATTTCTCGCCGCCGTCGGCAATCGGCACCACGACGTTGCCGGTCAACGTGCCTTTGTGGATCAGCTCCAGCGCCTTGTAGATCGCACCGCCGGTCGAGCCTCCGACCAGCAGGGCCAGATTGCGCGCGATGTAGCGGGCGGTTTCGAAGGCCTGGGAATCGGTGACTTGCAGGCCCAGATCGATGCAGCTGTAGTCGAGCACCAGGCCGACAGTGTCGCCGGCGGGAGTGCCGGTTCCCGACTGGTAATACGGATAGCCCGGATGACCGAAGACAATGGAACCGGCCGGTTCGACGGCGACGGTGACGATGTCCGGGTTGTGCAGTTTCAGACCCCGTGCGATGCCGGTCATCGAGCCGCCGGTGCCGACGCAACCGACATAGGCACCGATGTGGCCACCGGCCTGGGCGATGGTTTCACGGACGAAATCGCTGTAGCCGCCGGCGTTGGCCGCGTTGTCGGACTGGTTCATGAACACTGCACCGGGGATCTGCGAGGCGAGTTCGGCGGCCAGCCGTTGACGCTCGACCACGGCCACTTCGTCTTCCCGATAGGTCCCGGCGACAAAGCGGATCTCCGCTCCCAGTGCTTTCATCACTGCGATCTTGTCCTGCGCCGCATGGTGATCGACCACGGCAATGAAATGCAGATCGAACTCCACGGCTGCCATGGCGAGGCCGATACCGGTATTGCCGGAGGACGATTCCACAACCACGCCACCGGGTTTCAACTTTCCGGATTTGAGCGCCGCCAAAACCATGTTTCTCGCCATACGGTCTTTAATACTGCCGCCGGGGTTGTTCTTCTCTATCTTGAGCAAAAGCCGGGCGTTGGTATCCGGAACATCGATGCCCAACATTGGTGTATTGCCAATAAGATCCGAAACTTTATTCAGTATCATCTGGACGTCTTCCCTTAATAGTCAGGTGTAAATGCGTAGTTACCTTCCGTACAACATGTCGCCATCAGTCGCTGCGGCAACGGGTGGCGATGAAATTCATTTTCCAGCAAGTCCATCTGGTAACCGGCGGTGTTGGCGTAGATCAATAAGTCACCGGTTTGTGGTGTTGTGTCGAAGTTGATCAGGCGATGAGTGATTACATCATCATCCAGGCAACTATGGCCGGCGATGTAGGCTTGCATCGGAACAGGTTTCGATTCTTTCGATGTAATAAGGATTGGATCGACAAGGTATTCAGACGAGAACCAGGTTTCACACGCGCTGAAACTGCTGCCTTCGGCAAAGATCACAACTTTGTTGTCGGCCAGCTGTTTGGTTCGGGTGACGCGGAATACTGAAATGGCCGCTTGATCCACCAGGCTTCGGCCCGGTTCCAGTGCCAGTTTTATATTCTGGCTCTTCAAGTAACCGGCAATGGTTTTTCCTGGGGAATGATCCGACTCCAGGAATAACTCCAGCCACTGGCAAGCCGTCAGACTGCTGCCATAAGGGTAATAAGAGCTGGGAACTCGACGATTCTGATAATGCCCCGGGTTGTTATCGTTCTGCAGAAAACTGTTGTAATCCTGCGGGTCTACATATCGCATCGGCAGGCCTCCACCGATGTCGATCATGACCGGGTCGAGGCCCATTTCCCTTGCTGCATCGATGAAGCCGGTGACTTCACGGAAAGCCTGTACCCGGGTTTCGTAGCCGTAGCCGCCGAGGTGGAAATGGAACCCCTCGAAGTGGAACGACTCACGTTGTTCCACCAGGTACTGAAGGCACTGAAACAAATCCTCCGCGCCCATTCCGAAGCGGCTCGCCGGGCAAGTTGTCGGCCTGTAACGCAGCAGAATCCGGGCTTTGGCCGATGGTTGCGAAGTGTCGAGCAGCGCTTTGAGATGGCTGAACTCTTCCAGTGAATCCACACAAATCAGCGAACCGCCTTGTATCAGCGCGCGATGAAACGCTGCCGTTTTGGCCGGCCCGGTTGCGCACAAATGTTCCGCCGGCGTTCCGGCGCGCAGTGCCGCTTGCAGCTCAAACAGGCTCGACACGTCGGTGCCGATGCCCGAAGCCGATGCCGCAGCCAGCAGGCATTGCGACTTGTTGGCCTTGGCTCCGTAGAAAATCGCGTAGTCGACTTCGTGTCGTTTCAACACCGATTGCAGCGCCTGAACGTTGGCCTCAAACGCATGTGGCCATACCAGATTCAGCGGGGATCCGTGTTGGTTAACGAGTTCAAAAAGCTTTTCCGGAGAAAGTTTAAGTAGATTGGCGATAACAGGGTCGATTAACGGTTTCAGCACTTTTTGGTATTGGACTTCTGTTGTTTCTTTAGTTTGCGGCGCAATTAATTCAGGCATAGAAAACCCCTGGCGTCGATAATCGCCATGTGCAGGTCGACAACTAATTTTTGTCGAGTTGTGTGTTCTTGCTGCTCGTCAGATACGAGGGTTTAAAGAGGTGGAGGCGGATGACAGATCCGCTCTGCAAATAAACACGGGGTATTTTCTTTCATAAAATTTTCACAAAACTGTTTCATGAGAACCCCACTCCTTAAGGTTCAGGCAGGCAAGGATAAGGCCAATGACTGATGGCCTTTTCTCTTTTTAAGTGCCATTACCTGACATGTAAATGACATCATTGCGCCGAACTTTCCGTGAACAAAATCACAGGTCTTGATTTGAATCCTGACCCTGTCAGCGGCTCGAACAATATTGCGAACAGGAACGATTATCAAGTAAGGTTTTCAAATATTTTTGAATGAACACACACAACAGGGGAGTGCGAAGCCGCTTGTTCGCATGCTCAAGTAAACGCTCGCGTGTTGATTTCAAAAACCTTCAACGCCTTGTTATTCAAGGTGTTGACGGTTGATTCAAGACACCGGGATTCAGCCCGGTTTTTCCCCTGTAACAGGTGTTCGATTTTTTTTGGAAACCCACGACTGAAGCACGCTCAGGAGAGTCCCGATGACTGTTCGTCACAGCACCAACGCCACGCTTCCCATCAGCTACCTCTTCGTTCCCGGCAACCGGCCGGAGCGCTTTTCCAAAGCGGTCGAGGCCGGGCCGGACGCGATCATTCTCGACCTCGAAGATGCCGTTCATCCGAACAGCAAAGCCGTGGCCCGGGCGTCGATCTGGGCCTGGCAGCAGAGCACGCCCGAAACCGCCAGCCAGCGTTACATCCGGTTGAACAGCGTCGGCAGTTCGCTGTTTCGCCAAGACATGACCTGGCTGGGCGACATGCGCTACCCCGAGCGCTGCGCAGGGATTTTCCTGCCCAAGGCCGAATGCCCGGAGAGCCTGTCCCGCGTGGTCGAACGCCTGCTGGAATGGAACCCCGAACTGCAAATCGTCGCCATCATCGAGACCGCCAAGGGCTTGCATCAGGTCGAGTCGATTGCAGCGATTCCCGGCCTGGCGCGGCTGGCATTCGGCTCGCTGGATTTCTCCCTGGACATCGATTGCAGCCAGATTCCCGAAGCGTTTCTGTTCGCTCGAAATCGCATTGTGTTGGCATCGCGCGTTGCCGGTTTGCCGGCGCCGATCGATGGCGTGACCCCGGCCATCAGCGACATGGCGCTGGTCGAGCGCGACTCGCGTTATGCCCGGTCACTGGGGTTCGGCGCCAAGCTGTGTATCCATCCCGCGCAAATCGCCACGGTGCAGAAAGCCTATCTGCCCAACGCCCGCCAACTGGCGTGGGCGGACCGGGTCCTGAATGCCGTGGCCGGGGGCAGCCACGCGGTGCAAGTCGACGGCGAAATGGTCGATCTGCCGCTCATCGAACAGGCGCAACGCCTGCGGGACATGGCCAGCCAGTACGCGCTGGTCGCCAGCGCGGATGTCTGCTGAAACGGGGGACGAATCATGGGACATGGTTACCAGATTGCCCTGCGTCCACTGTGCGTCGTGCGGCAATCCGAGCAGGTCGATCCGCTCAACGTGCAACGGCTGCGCGAGGCGATCGTCCAGGCCGGGCACTGGCTGGAACCGATCATCGTCGAGCGCTCCCGGGGCATCGTGATGGACGGCAATCACCGGTTCAACGCAGCGCGGGCGCTAGGGTTGAAGCGGGTGCCGTGTATCCAGCTCGACTACGCTGACCCACGTGTCTGTGTGCGGCACTGGCAAACCGGGCAAGCGTTCGAGGTGGCGCGGATTTTCACCACCATCGAGCGCGGCGAACTGTTCCCGTACAAGACTACCCGGCACGCGTTTGACCCGGCGCTGCCGGTGATCTCCATTCCGCTGCAATGCCTGTACGACTGACCTGTACCGGAGGGTGGGCTTCTCCCGCCCATCCTCCGCGCAAACCGGTCGCCAAAAAAATTCCGACGACGCTGATACTTTTTCGATTGCTGGCTGGCAAATAGGAGTCATTACCATTTTCAGCCATTCGAGAAGGACCCCATCGTCATGTCTGTTGCACGTCGACCTTGCAGTGAACGCGCGTTAACCCTGGCTATTCGCACCGCCATGCTGAGTTCTATTCTGGCCGCAGGAAGCGCCACTGTCTGGGCAGCAGACCCCAAGCAATCCGAGCAACAGGACACCGTCACCACGGAAGGCCTCACGCTGGACACCACCAACGTCAACGCCAGTTACAACGGCGCGACCGCCTTGCCGGAAGTGCTCGCCGGCGGCCAGGTCGCCCGGGGCGCGCGGCTCGGGATGATGGGCAACAAGGACGTGATGGACACGCCGTTCAGCGTAACCAGCTACACCGCGAAAACCCTCGCCGACCTGCAAACGGTGACCGTGGCCGATGCACTGGAGCGTGACCCTTCGGTGCGTTCCACCGGGCAGACCGGCGGCATCGTCGATTCGTTTTTCATTCGCGGATTTGCGATAGGCGAGGGCAACCTCGGCGAACTGGCCTACGACGGTGTGTACGGCGTAGCCCCGAACTACCGGGTGTTTACCGAATACGCCGAACGCGTAGAAGTGCTCAAAGGGCCGGGCGCGCTGATGTACGGGATATCGCCGAACAGCGGCGTCGGCGGCGTGATCAACATCGTGCCCAAACGGCCGCTGGACGAAGACCTGACCCGCTTCACCGGCACTTACGCGTCCGACTCGCAAGTGGGCGGGCACCTGGACGTCAGCCGGCGTTTCGGCAGCGAGAACCAGTTCGGCATCCGTTTCAACGGCAGTACCCAGGGCGGCGATACCGCCATCGACAATCAGGAGCGCGCACTGGACATCGGTGCCATCGCACTCGATTACAAGGGCGAACGGCTGCGCTTGAACCTGGATTACATCAGCCAGAAAGAGAGCTTCGACGCGGCCTCGCGACCGTTCACCATTGCACCCGGCGTGAAGGTACCATCGGCGCCGAACGGTCGCACCAATCTGCCGCAGGACTGGGGCTGGTCGGACACCAAGGAGCAGTCGGCATTGCTCGGCGGCGAGTACGACCTCAATGACAACCTGACCGTGTTCGCCCACGCCGGCGGCGGTCGCTCCGACGTCAAACGCATGTCCGACCAGGTGCCGAGAATCCTTAACGACGCCGGCGACACCAGCAACATTCCTGGCTACTACAAATTCAACGTCGATCGTTCGACCGCCGATGTGGGGATGCGCGCGCTGTTCGCCACCGGTCCGGTCACTCACACCACCACGATCATGGCGACCCGTTATCAGGACGAGTTGTCCCGGGGCATCAACAACGGCACGGAAATCCGCTCGAATATCTATCACCCGGTGGACGTGCCCAAGCAGTACATCAACTCGCCGAAAGTGCTGCGCATTTCCGAGTCGGAACTGTCCGGCGTCGCACTGACCGACACCCTGGGTTTTCTCGATGACCGGATTCAACTGACCCTCGGCGTGCGCCGTCAGGACATTGAATCGCGTAACTACAGCGCGTCCGGTTCGGTCAGCTCCCGTTACGACGACAGCGCCACCACACCGCTGGCGGGCGTGGTGGTCAAACCGTGGGAAGACGTCTCGCTGTATTACAACTATGTCGAAGGCCTGAGCAAAGGTGACATCGCCCCCGGCACGGCAGCCAACTCCGGCGAAACCTTCGCACCCTACAAATCCAAGCAGCATGAAATCGGCGTGAAGTACGAACACGGCACGTTCATGACTACCCTGGCGCTGTTCCAGATCGAAAAACCGAGTGGCGAAATCGGCGCCGGCAACGTGTTCTCGGTGCAGGCCGAACAACGCAACCGTGGTGTCGAGTTGAGCATGTTCGGCGAAGTGGCGCCGGGCACTCGCCTGATGGGCGGCGTGACCTTGCTCGACGGCGAACTGACGGATTCGGCCACCGCTGCCAACCGTGGCAACAAACCGGTGGGCGTGCCGGATGTGCAGGCCAACCTCTGGGCCGAGTGGGACACCCCGTGGGTCGAAGGTTTCACCCTGACCGGTGGCGCGATCTACACCGACAGCCAATACGTCAATCAGGCCAACACCCAGGAGCTGCCATCCTGGACCCGCATCGACGCCGGCGCCCGTTACGCCACCAAGATCGAAGGTCGGCCGACGACGTTCCGCGCCACGGTGCAGAACGTGTTTGATCGTGAGTACTGGTCGGGTGTGGCGTCCTACGGTGCGTTCTCCCCGGGCTATCCACGCACGCTGCAATTGTCGGCGACCGTCGACTTCTGATCGGGAGGTGCACTTGATGGCGGAGCTGTCGAGTGCGCCTTCTTCTATATATAGCTACGCACAGCGGCTGATCACAAAAAGGAGCATTCGAATGTTAACCAGCCCGGCATCGACTTCCTCTGGCAAGCAATCGCAGTTCCCGTTGGCGAAAGGTCAGCGGGCCTTCGATTTCGAGCGCAGTACCAATGAGCACATCCGTGAACTGCTGCATTATTACGGACTGCGCACCAGCCTGATCCGGATCAAGGTGATCGATGCCTTGCTGGTGGCTGCACGGGAAGGACGCGCCGTTGGCGGGCGCGGGGTGCACGGATATCTGCAGGCGTTTGTCAGCGGAATTCAGTTCATCAGCGTGAGGGAAGTGCTCAAGCGTTTGTGCGAGGAGGGCGTCATCGTGTTTCAGCCGGACAAGAGTTATCGGTTTACCGGTGAAGCCTACGCATTGCTGGAGCAGCATGCCGAGCGCTGATTGCTGATGGGTTCAGCGTTGTTGATCCGGGGCCTAAGCTAATGCAAAAAGGGTATTTGTCGGAAGTTTTTAATATCGTTTAGTTTTGGTTCATCAACGAATCAAAGCATCAAACCGACAGACCCCCGATTGCCATGACGGCACACGCTGAATCGATCACAGGCTCTTCAGGTTTGATTCACACGGGAGTGAATCATGCCGCATACCTTGGACATCACCGCATTACCAACCCTTGATCTGTCACAGCTCGACGGTACGCCGCAGCAGCGCCAGGCCTTTCTCGATGACTTGCGTCACGCTGCTCGCGATGTCGGGTTCTTCTACCTGACCGGCCATGGCATCGACGCCAATCTTCTCAAGCAGGTTCAGGATCACGCCCGCCAGTTTTTCGCCTTGCCCGACAGTGAAAAAGCCGCTGTCGGGATGATCAATTCGCCGCATTTTCGCGGTTACAACCGCGCAGCTTCGGAGATCACTCGCGGCCAGCCGGACCAGCGTGAACAGTTCGATCTGGGCGCCGAGCGTGAGGTCTTGCCGCTGACGGCCGACAGTCCGCTGTGGGCGCGTCTGCAAGGTCCGAATCAATGGCCGCAGGCGTTGCCGCTACTCAAGCCGTTGCTGCTCGATTGGCAACAAGCGATGACCCATATGTCGCTGCGCCTGCTGCGCGCTTTCGCTCAGGCACTCGCGCTGCCGGAGAACGCCTTCGACCGGTTGTACGGCGACAAACCCAACGAACACATCAAGCTGATGCGCTATCCGGGGCAGTCCTCGACAGCGAGCAATCAGGGCGTCGGCGCGCACAAGGATTCGGGTTTCCTCAGCTTCCTGCTGCAAGACCAGCATGCTGGTCTGCAAGTGGAGATCGAAGAGGGGCGCTGGATCGATGCGTTGCCACGGGACAACACCCTGGTGGTCAACATCGGCGAGTTGCTGGAGCTGGCCACCAACGGTTATCTGCGCGCCACTGTGCATCGCGTGGTCTCGCCGCCGGCGGGGAGCGAGCGTTTATCCATCGCGTTTTTCCTTGGCGCGCAACTCGACGCGGTGGTGCCGCTGTACCCGCTGCCGGCGGTGTTGCTGCGCGAAGCGCGGGGGCCGGCGAGCGATCCGCTCAATCCGCTGTTTCGTGACGTCGGCTGGAACTACCTCAAGGGCCGGCTGCGTTCGCACCCGGATGTGGCGCGTCGATTCTACGCCGACGCCTTGCTGCCCGAACCAGCGGCTCGCAAGACCGCAAACGCCTGATCCATCACTCGCTAAAGGATTCTCCTCATGTTGAAAACAGCAGGTTTGACCCTCGCCGTCCTCGGCGCGCTGGTGACTTCGATCAGTGTTCAAGCGCTGGAGCCATTGCGCGTTGCGGCCGACCCGGTGCCCCACGCGCAGATCCTCGCGTACATCCAGAAGCTTGATCCGCAACTGGACCTCAAGGTGATCGAGATCCCGCAGGGAGTGAACTCCAACGAGTTGCTGGTGCATGGCGATGTGGACGCCAACTACTTCCAGCATCTGCCATACCTGCAATCCCAGGAAAAAGCCCTCGGCGAAAAACTCGCAGTGGCGGCCACGGTGCACATCGAACCGCTGGGCATCTATTCCCATCGCCACAAAACCTTCGCCCAACTGCCGGACAAGGGCACGGTCGCGGTGCCGAACAACGTCACCAACCTGAGCCGCGCGTTGTACCTGCTGCAGGACAACGGCCTGATCAAACTCAAACCCGGTTTCAATGACCCGGCGGCCGATCAGGCGACACCGAAGGACATCGCCGAAAACCCGAAACACCTGAAGATCCTCGAAATCGAATCACCGCAACTGCCCCGCGCACTGGACGACGTGGACCTGGCGGTGATCAACGGCAACTACGCGCTGGAAGCCGGGCTGGTGCCGGCCAGGGATGCGCTCGGTCTGGAGAAGGCTGAACACAACCCGTACGCCAACATTCTGGTGACCACGCCGAAACTGGAAAACGATCCGCGCATCCAGCAACTGGCCAGGGATCTGACTTCGCCGCAAGTGGCCAAGTACATCGCCGAGAGCTTCAAGGGCTCGGTGATCCCGGTGGCGGATGCCAAGCCATGATCCTCGTCGAGCGATTGAGCAAGACCTATCCGTCAGCATCGACCCCGGCGCTGGATCAGGTATCGCTGAGCATTCCCGATGGCGCGATCTACGGGATTCTCGGGCGCAGCGGCGCGGGCAAGTCGACGCTGCTGCGTTGCCTCAATCTGCTCGAACGTCCGGACACCGGGCGGATTCTGCTGGATGGCGAAGACCTCACCGCGCTGTCCGACGGTGAACTGCGCCGCCAGCGTCAGCGCATCGGCATGATCTTCCAGGGTTTCAACCTGCTGCATTCGCGCAATGTGTTCGACAACGTCGCGGTACCGCTGGAAATTGCCAAAGTCGCCAAACCACAGCGTCATGAACGGGTTCGGGAACTGCTGGATCTGGTGGGGCTGAGCGACAAGGCTGAAGCCTTTCCGTCGCAATTGTCCGGCGGCCAGAAGCAGCGGGTCGGGATTGCCCGGGCCCTGGCGGCGCGGCCTGCGTACCTGTTGTCGGACGAAGCGACCAGCGCTCTCGATCCGGAAACCACGACGTCGATTCTGGAACTGCTGCGCGACATCAATCGTCAGCTTGGACTGACCATCGTCTTGATCACTCATGAACTGGACGTGGTGCGTTCGATCTGCGATCACGCCGCGTCCATGGCCAACGGAAGGCTGGTGGAGGCGGGGCCGGTGGCCCGATTGCTCGCCGATCCGCAGTCCGCCCTCGGCGCTTCCCTGCGGCCCAGTTGCGGATTGCCGCTGGGGCACGACGCGCCGGGCCTGAGTTTTCTGCGGCAATACGGCGTACGGGCGGCCCACTCATGAACCGCGTGATCGACTGGAATGAAATCCTGCAACTGGTGCTCAACGCCACCGGCGAAACCCTTTACATGGTGCTGCTCGCCGGGCTGTTCACCCTGTTGATCGGCCTGCCGCTGGGGGTGTTGCTGTTCATCAGTCGCCGTCAGGGTCTGTACCCGTTGCCCCGGATCAATCAGGCACTGGGCGCGATCATCAACCTCGGTCGCTCGCTGCCGTTCGTGGTGATGCTGATTGCCCTGATCCCGCTGACCCGTCTGGTGGTTGGCACCACGTTGGGCAGCACCGCCGCCGTAGTGCCGATCACCATCGGCGCCTTTCCGTTTTTTGCGCGGATCGTCGAGAACGCCCTGGACGAAGTCGAAAAGGGCCGCATCGAAGCCATCCTCGCCATGGGCGGCGACATCCGCCATGTGATTTTCAAAGTGCTGTTGCCCGAAGCGCTGCCGGCCCTGTTGGCGGGCGTGACCCTGACGCTGGTGATGCTGATCGGTTTTTCCTCCATGGCCGGGGTTATCGGTGGCGGCGGACTGGGCGATCTGGCCATCCGTTACGGCTATCAGCGGTTCAACAACGAAGTGATGGTCGCCACCGTGGTGGTGTTGGTCATTCTCGTCCAGGGCGTGCAGAGCCTGGGTGACCGGCTGGTGCGTTCGCTGGCTCATCGACGTTAAGGAATCTTATGAGTGCGCCTGTCACCGTGGTCTCCGAACCACTGATTCGTGTGCGTGAACTGAGCAAGACCTTCGGCTCGAACCGGGCGCTGGATCGGGTCAGCCTGGAGATTTTTCCCGCTGAAGTAGTGGCGCTGCTGGGGGCGAACGGTGCGGGCAAGTCAACGTTGGTGAAGATCCTCGCCGGCAGCCAGTCGGCCGACAGCGGCGAGATTCAGGTGGATGGTCAGCTTCGACAGTTCAACTCGCCGCTGTCGGCACGGCGCGTTGGCATCGTTGCGGTCCATCAGCAGATCAACGAGGGCATCGCACCCGGATTGAGCGTGGCGGAAAACCTGCTGCTCGATGAACTGTGCCGCCCGGACGGCGACTTCTGGCTCAACCGTAAACGCCTGCTGGAGCGCGCCGCGAATATTGCCGCCGGACTCGGCCTGGTGCTGCCGTTGGAGCAACCGATCGAACACCTCGGCCAGGCCGAACGGCAACTGGTGGTGCTGGCCCGTGCCTTCGCTCTGCAGCCACGGTTGCTGATTCTCGATGAGCCCACGGCGGCGCTGTCGGATGCCGAAGCGCAGCGCCTGTTCGGTCTGATCGACACGCTGCGCAGCCGGGGCGTGGCGATCATTTATATCTCCCATCGCCTGTCGGATCTGCAACGGGTGGCGGATCGAGCCATCGTCCTGCGTGACGGACAACTGGCCGGCGAATTCAGTGCGCGGCAACTGCCTCAAGCGCTGGAAGCCATGCTCGGCCAGGCGCTGGGGGCGCACGTCTACACGCCGAGAACCGCAGGGCGCGAAGTGCTGAAGCTGCGCGGAGTGAAACTGTTGCCACGTACCCGAGCCTTTGACATGACCCTGCACGAAGGCGAAGTCGTGGTGTTGACCGGGTTGCTCGGCGCCGGCAAAAGCGAGATCGCCGAAATGCTGTTCGGACTGCGCAACCCGTTGTCCGGCTCATTGCAACTGGATGGTGTGGACTGGCAGCCGGGCTCGCCGCGTCAGGCGATCCAGAGCGGCGTGTTCTTCGCCGCCGAAGACCGGGCCAGTCAATCGCTAGTGCCGGATTTTTCATTGCGCCGGACCCTGACCCTGCCGTTTCTCGAACGCTTCACCCGTGGCGGTTTCATCCGTAATCGTGCCGAAGCGGCAGCGGTGGAGGCGCAGGTTGCGGCGCTGGGGATCAAGACCGCTGGCATCGATGTGCCGATGAGCGCGCTGTCCGGCGGCAATCAGCAGAAAGTCGTGCTCGGCCGCTGGCTGCTCGGCGAGGGCAGGGTGCTGATCCTCGACGAGCCTTTTCAGGGCGTAGACGTACGTGCCCGACGCGAGATCGGCCAGCTGCTGCGCAACAGCGCCGATGGCCGCGCCACGCTGGTGATCTGTGCGGATGTCGATGAAGCCCTGGAGATCGCCGACCGGATACTGCTGGTACGCGATCACGCGGTGGTCGCCGAGTACCCGCGTGCCGGTCTGGATCGCGCCGTTCTGGTCGCTGCGCTGGCCGGCACCGATCCGCAAAGTTCTTTTGTTCAAGCCGCGCCAAGGAGTAGAGCGAGTGCCTGATTCGAGTTCCCTGTTGTCATCCGCCCCGGCGACGTCCGAGCGCTTCGTGCAGGCGCTGATCCGTTACGGCCTGCTGTGGGTGCTGGCATTGATCGTGGTGTTTTTCAGTGTCGCGGAGCCGGCGTTTCTGCGGGTCGGCAACCTGTTCAGCATCTTGCAGTCGGTGTCGATTGTCGCGCTGCTGGCATTGGGCGTGACGCTGACCATGGCCGTTGGCGGGCTGGACTTGTCCATCGGTGCGGTGGCCGCCATGAGCCTGATGATCGCCAGTTACGTGATGGTGGTGCTCGGTTGGGGCGCGCTGCCGGCGGTGCTGGTCAGTCTGGCGGGCGGCGCGCTGGTCGGGCTGCTCAACGGCTGGCTGATCGTGAAGATGCGCGTGCCGGACATTCTCGCGACGCTGGGCAGCATGTTCCTGGTGATCGGCATGCAGTTGATTCCCACGGGCGGGCGCTCGATTGCGGTGGGGATGACCCTGCCCAATGGCGATGAAACCGAAGGCTCGTTCAGTGCGCTGTTTCTCGCCCTTGGACGTGGACGGTTGTGGGACGTGGTGCCGGTTCCGGTGTTGATCACGGCGGTTGTCGCGCTGGCGGTGTGGCTGTTTCTCGAACGTACGCGCATCGGCCGGTTGTTCTATGCGATTGGCGGTAACGAGCAGGCGGCGCGTCTGGCCGGTGCGCCGGTGCAGCGCTTCAAGTTGCTCGCTTACGTGTTGTCGGCGCTGCTGGCCTCGCTCGGCGGAGTGTTGTTGGCGGCGCGGTTGGGGCGCGGCGATGTCAGCTCCGGCAACGGTCTGGTGCTGGATGCACTCGGCGCTGCACTGATCGGTTTTGCCGTGCTCGGGGCGAAGAAGCCCAACGCGTTCGGCACGCTGGTCGGTGCGCTGCTGGTGGCGTCGTTGCTCAACGGCCTGACCATGCTCAACGCACCGTATTACGCACAGGATTTCGTCAAGGGACTGGTGCTGGTGCTGGCCCTGATGTTCACCTTCGGCCTCGCGCATCGGGCGCGCTGAGCCGGTTCATTGATGCTTCAAGGAACGATCCATGCACGGTTCAATCAAGCAGTTCGCACGTCATTGCCTCACCGGTGCCTTGCTATCGGCACTGGCGCTGAATGCCCAGGCCAAAGCCTTGCCGGGGGCGCCGGCACCGTTCGATAAAGGTCAGGTACAAATTGCGCTGGTGGGGTATCTGTTTTCCGGGGATTTCCCTGAAGCCTACCTGCGCGGCGTCGAGAAACAGACCGAAGCGCTGGGCGCCAACCTGCGGGTATTCGATGCCCGGCAACAGGCGGCCAGCCAGGGCGAGATGATCGATCAGGCGGCCGACCTTGGCGTTGACGGGATCATCGTGCAACTGGGTCTGGCCGAAACCCTCAAGGGGCCGATTGACCGTGCGCTCGCCAAAGGCATCAAGGTCGTCGCGTTCGACGTCGATCTGAACACGCCGCAGGTGACTCAAGTCGAGCAGGACCACCACGCACTGGCGCGTCTGGCACTCGATCAAGCGGTGAAGGACAACGGCACCCGCTTCGACGCCGGGTACGTTTACATCAGCGGTTTCACACCGATGGAGCGTCGCGACGAGATCTGGAGCCAGGTCAAAAAGAGTAATCCGGGGATCATCGAGAAGGCGCGGTTCGGCACGCTCAATCCGCCAATTGCCAACTCCGTGGCCGATCAGGCCAGCGCCGTGCTGCGGGCCAATCCGGGGATCAGCGTGATCTTCGCGCCGTTCGACGAGTTCGCCAAAGGCGCGAAGATCGCCGTCGATGAGGCGGGCCTGAGCAGCAAGGTGAAGATCTACAGCGCCGACATTTCCACCGCCGACATTCAAATCATGAAGGAACCCGACAGCGCCTGGGCGGCGACGGCGGCGGTCAATCCGCAAGTGGCCGGCGCGATCAGCGTGCGCAGCCTGGCGCTGCTGATCGCCGGCGAGAATCCGGGGCACAAGGTGCTGGTGCCGCCGACCCTGATTACCCGCCAGCAGTTGCTGGATCTGGATGTGAAAAACGTCCGCGATCTGGGACAGAAACTGCCGTCCTTCGGTGATACCGCCAACGTCGCGCGGGCGCCGTGGATTCCTGTGGCGAACTGAAAATCCCAACCCCCAAAAAACTACAGCAGACATATGCCGTGCACTGACTGACGACTCCTTTTTTGTCGGCAGCGGACGGGTATTAGCTGCGTTAAAAGGAGCTGTCACATGGTTCACCGTTCCCGTTCATTACTGGCTGTCGCTGTTGTCAGTGCGATCTGGCAACTTCCTGCGCAGGCCGAGGACACTTCCACCCACGTTGACGATGACACACGGCTGGGCACCGTGCTGGTCACTGGCACCCGAGGCACGGCGCGCACAGTACTGGATTCGCCAGTGCCGGTGGATGTGCTGACCGCCGAAGACCTCAAGTCCGCCGGTGCCGCCGACGGCGAACTGGGCGCGGCGTTGCAGACGCTGTTGCCGTCGTTCAGCCTGCCGCGCCAGTCCAACTCCGGCGGTGCCGACCATGTGCGTGCCGCACAGCTGCGGGGCATGAGTCCGGACCAGGTGCTGGTGCTGGTCAACGGCAAGCGCCGGCACACCTCGGCGGTGGTCAACGACTCGTCGAAAATCGGTCGCGGCACGGCGCCGGTGGACTTCAACTCGATCCCCATCAGCGCCATCAAACGCATCGAAGTGCTGCGTGACGGCGCCGGTGCGCAGTATGGTTCAGACGCGATTGCCGGGGTGATCAACATCATCCTCGACGATGCCCCGGAGGGCGGTGAAATCTCCACCAGTTATGGCGCGTATCATACCCATCAGGACGCCATCGACCGCACCACCACCGACGGCCAGAACAGCGTGACCACGGCCAAGATCGGCACCCGGCTGGGCGAGGAGGGCGGGTTCATTCGTGGCGGCACCGAGTACAAGAACCGCAACCCGACCAACCGTGCCGGTTTCGATGGTTTTGCCGACACGCCGGGCCAGCGCAACTACGTGATGGGCGATGGTCTGGCGCGGGACGTGAACCTGTGGTTCAACAGTGAGCTGCCGCTGGCCGGCGGCAAGGCTTACAGCTTCGGCACTTACAACCAGCGCCATACCACCGGCGCCGAGTTCTATCGTTATCCGTCGGAGCAGCCGCAGTTCTATCCCGACGGCTACCTGCCGCAATCCCTTGGCGACAACACCGACATTTCCGCCACCGCCGGTTTCAAGGGCCTGATTGGCGACGACTGGGACTTCGACAGCAGCCTGACCCATGGCCGCAACCGCTTCGAATCGGCTACCCGCCGCACCCTCAACGTCAGCCTCGGTGCGGACTCGCCGACCCGTTTTGACACCGGCGATTACGAGCTGCGCCAGACCACCGCCAACCTTGATTTCAGTCGCGAACTGCGCCTCGGCGGCCGCTCGTTCGTGCTGGCGCTTGGGGGCGAATATCGTTACGAGAACTACCTGACGTTCGCCGGTGACGAGGCTTCTTACATCGGCTCCGGGGCTGATGGCGCCAACGGTTTGCGCCCGAGCGAAGAGTCGGATCTGGATCGCAACGTGTTCGGCACTTACGCCGAATTGTCCGGCGATCTCACCGACCGGTTCTTCGTCGACGCCGCCACCCGCTGGGAGCATTACGACGATGCCGGCAGCAAACTCACCGGCAAGCTCAGCGGTCGCTACAAATTGACCGAGCAGTGGGCGGTGAGAGGCGCGGTGTCGAACAACTTCCGCGCACCTTCGCTGGCGCAGAGCGGCTTCCAGAACACCACCAGCAACTTCGGCGAGGGCGGCACGCTCACCGACATTCGTGTGCTGTCGGTCAATGATCCGATTGCCCGGGCACTGGGGGCGCAGAAGCTCGATCCGGAAACCTCGAACAACTACAGCCTCGGCCTGACCTTCCAGTTGAACGAACGCTTCGATGCCTCCCTCGATGTGTTCCGCATCGACGTCAAGGATCGCATCACGCTGTCCCAGCGCATCGGCAGCGATGCCCTGGAAAGCTATATCAACGACAACTTCGGCGTGCCGGGCGTGCACGACGTCAACTTCTTCACCAATGCCGCCGACACCAGCACCCACGGTGCGGAACTGGTGCTCAACTACCATCAGCCGTTCTACGAAGGGCAACTGGGCCTGACCACCGCATACACCTACAACCACACCAAAGTCACCAGCACCAAAGGTACGCCGTCGCAACTGACCGCATTGGGGATTGGCAACGATGCGCTGGTGGGCGTCGAGGAAACCAACACCCTGACCGATGCGGCACCCAAGGATCGCTTCGTGTTTTCCGCCAACTGGGTCAGCGAACACTGGGGCTTGCTCGGGCGTCTGACCCGGCAGGGCGAGACCACCCGAGTGTTCGATTTCGGCGACTCGCAGCCCGAGCAAACCTATGGCGCGGTGTGGCAACTGGACGCCGAAGTGACCTACAAATTCACCCCGAAATTCAACATCGCCCTGGGTGGCAACAACCTGACCGACAACTACCCGGAACGCTCCGGTTCAGCCATCAACTACGGCGGCAACCTGCCGTACGACGTGCTTTCGCCGATAGGCACCAACGGCGCTTACTACTACGCCCGCGCCACTTACGGCTTCTGAGATTTGCCGCCATGGATGGCGGACCCTCTGCAGGATCACGCATGAGTAAAACCAACGGCCCTCAATGCCATTTGCCGGTATTCCAGGCGTTGCTGATCACCCTGGGCATGGTCATCACCACCGATATTCTCAAAACCGCGCCGACCGTTGCCTTGAACGTCGGGCCGGAACATTTCTATTGGGTCTGGGTTCTCGGCGGACTGGCGTCGATGGCCGGGGCCTTGTGCTTTGCCGAAATGGCCACCGCGTTTCCGCACCCGGGCGGTGACTATCATTTTCTGCGCACCGCTTATGGCGAGCGCATGGGTTTTCTGTTCGCCTGGTCGCGTTTTTCAGTGATGCACACCGGGTGGATCGCGTTGTCGGCGTTCATGTTTGCCGATTACTTCAACGCGGTTTTTCCGCTGGGGCATTACGGCTCGGGGCTGTTCGCCGGCGCGATCATTGCGGCATTGGTGCTGCTGAATCTGACGGGCAAGCACATCGGCTTCATCACCCAGACCGTGCTGGTCGGGCTGCTTGCTCTCGGGTTCCTGAGCATTGCCAGCGCCGGGGTCTGGCTGGCGTGGCAAGGGATCGAACCGACGCTGCCCAGCGATCCGGTCGTGCCCGAACACACCGGCGCGGCAGGGTTTTCCGCCGCGATGATCTTCGTGTTTCTGGCCTTTGGCGGCTGGAGCGATGCGGCGACGTTGTCCGCCGAAGTGCGCGATGGCCGACGCGGAATCTTCATTGCCATGCTCGGCGCACTGACGGTGTTGATGGCGATCTATCTGGCGCTGAACTGGGCGTTCGTTCAAGGTCTGGGGTTCGCAGGCCTGGCGGCAAGCAATGCGCCCGCCGTGGAGTTGTTGAATCGTGCGTTCGGTGCGCCGGGCGTGATGCTGATCCTGCTGATGGTCGGCATCGCAGCCATCGCCACCATCAATTCGACCCTGCTGGTCGGCGCCCGCACGACGTACGCCGCCGCCCGGGACGTGCCGCAATTGCGTCGCTTCGGTGAATGGGACGAACGCGATGGCGTGCCGCGCAAGGCCTTGCTGGCGGAGGGGGCGGTAGCGTTGTTGCTGGTGTTGTTCGGCAGTTTTACTCAGAGTGGCTTCAACACGATGGTTGAGTATCTGACGCCGGTGTACTGGTTATTTTTGAGTTTGAGCAGCCTGGCGTTGATCATTCTGCGGCGGCGATTTCCCGAGGTGCCGCGGCCGGTCAGGGTGCCGCTTTATCCGATTTTGCCGCTGCTGTTTTTCGGGTTGTGCGTGTACATGCTGTATTCCAGCGTGACGGTGGTGGGGTTGGGGGCGTTTCTGGGGATCGGGGTGTTGCTGGTAGGGGCGCTGGTGCTGGCGGGGTTGAGCCGCCTGGTGTCGACACCTCGGCAAGCTCTACAGCAGACAGCGGATTAGAACGATACCTGGGCCGGTTGCGACAAGCGCAACACCGACAAATCCCCCGTTATGCGCTTGTAAGCCAGACGAATCGCCTCAATGTCGCTCTCACGTTTCGGGCTGCCTTCGTGCAGGATCACAATCACCTTGGTCGCCAGCCGCTCAGGCACTTTCGCGTCATGGTCCTTCCACTGCCCGTAGGCGTCCAGCACGGTGAAACCGTCCGGGAACCGCGACGTCACTTCCTGATCGAGAAACTCGCGCCAGCGCGCGGGGCTCACCACACCTTCCTTGCCTTCTATCGGCCCCACCGAAAAATACAACTCGGTGCGAACCCACTGTGCCTGGGCCGGGCGCGTGGTATCGCCTTGCAGGGTTGAACTGGCGGGATCCTTTGTATGCACGGAAACGGGAGGAGGACTGGCACAACCGGCGACTGCCAAAAACATAGCGGCCATCAACAGGCTTTTTTGCATGGAAACTCCCTTTTTATGAGTTGAGGTGCAGGCGTGAGCAATCATCTGGGGCATCAGTAAAGAGATGCGAGGCAGACGGAATGAGCTGAGACTACGTCGTTATTTTTATAACGATAAATACTGATTTTGTATTTGTTAATTCGTCTCGGTTATTTGAGAGTGACCGGTGGTTTATCCCTTGCGTTCTCTCACTCAGCCATCTCAATCCTGAACTGGCCGAAACTTCCGCCTTGCTTGATGTTGATCGGCACGAACATCCCATAGGTCTGAAGATAGGCATACGTTGTCGTGTTTTGGCCGTAGTGATAGTCCTTGCCAGTGCAATCGATAACCTTGGCGATGCCGGTCAACGTCGAATAAAACTCGCTGGCAGACTCCTGGGACTTCACCTCGCATTCAATTCGCCTGTCGGTCAGCTCGGGTACTTTGTTGAATGGGATGTGAGACCTTTGCACGGTGTAGCTCAAATGCGTGCCAACCGGCATGTTCGCCCAGTCACCTTCGAATCGCAGGTCCGTAATGGCGTCCGTTTTTACCGTAATCCGCTTGTGGTCATTGGTGTAATCGATTTTGGCCAGCCTGGTCAGTCCACGAAAACTGAGGCTGACCGATTGGCTGATTTCTCCTTCGAATCGCTCAGTCAGCTGTTTGCCCGGCTCATGCGCAAGGTAGGTGCTATCGCGTCCCAGACGTCCCAGCTCATTTTGAATGCGGGTGTTGAGATACGACAGATCGATACCGTTGAAAATGTCGGGCTCAGGTTCCTCGTACGTTTCCTTGAACGACAGGCGCAAGTGTCGAATATTCTTTTCCGGGGCGGGCAATTTCAGCCCTTCGATGGCTTTCACCACAGACGCGGGCAATACAGGGTCGGGCAATATAAAAGCGGTCTGTTCCCGCCCCAGGAAAGGTTTGTATTGGTCCAGCGCTTGCCGGGGACCGCAAGCCAGGGTCAGCAACTGACGCTGATCCGCATTGAGGTTTTGCAGCGCAACCGGCTGGCGTTCTAACAACCCACCAATCACACGGCTTTGCTTATCAAGATAAAAAGTACTGAGTGGGGTCAACCGCTGCTGAGCACAATCAGCGCTCCAGCGTTGGCGCTCCCGTGCGAACAGCGATTTACTGGGCGTAGGCATCAGTTCTTCGGCCGGTGGAACCCGGGAAGACCAGAACAACGTGTGGCCGTCTTTCTGAGTGAGGCTGGCGCGATCGATCATTTGCCAATCCTGATGTTCGGGCGCCGTAACCACTTGCCATTGAGAAGCTGAAACTTGAGCGCACACTTGCTTCAACTGGTTGCTTTGCAGAAACAGTGCTTTCTGCTCGGCAGGCAATTGCCTGCCCTCTGGCGTGCGACCGTGGCCATCAGCTGTGAGCTGCAACATGCCGGCAGTGGTCAAGTAGGCCATTTGCGCGTCCGGCAGATGGCAATCGGCATCGAAGCGCACCAGATGAATGCGTTTTCCCTCGACCCTCATGACCATATATGTGACGTGGTCACCTTCACGCACAATGGAGTCCGGCTCGGGTTGACCGGTTATGGCGGTCTCGAACTCCTTACGACCCATGGCATCGAAATCGGGCAAGGTCTGAGGCTTGGGAGGGTTTTGGCATCCGCTCAGCACGAGGGCAACGATCAATAAAGACAAGCAACTGAAACGGTGAATCAAGGCATCCATGCAGGCACACATCGTCAAGGGAAAGTGATGGCATATTAACATGCCTGTTGGCAGTCACCCTCGATACAATGGCTCGCGGGCTGTCCAGAACGCGCTCAGCAGATAATCCCGCACATACACCAGGCTCGGACTCTGCAACGCGCTCTTGCGCCACACCAGATACAGCACGTTGACCGGCGCATCGGTGAACAGGGTCGGAGAAATCAAACGACCGTCAGCAACCGCGTCGGCGCACTGATAATCCGGCAACACCGTCCAGCCGTGACCGCCGAGCACCAGGTCCTTGATGATCCGCAGGTCTGGAATGGTCAGCGACGCTTGCAGTTGCGGGGCGATCTGGAACATCGATGACCAAAGCGGGCGCACCAGGGCGAGGTCTTCGTCGAAGGCAATCAGCGGCACCTCAGTCAGCTGTTCTTGAGTAGGGTGTTCCCCCAATCGGTCCAGCAAGCTGGGTGCGTAGACCAGCAGCATGCGTTCGGTCAGCAGGTGGGCGAAGCCGTGGGTCTGTTCGTCGGGCAGTGACGCGGTAATTGCAAAATCGATCTGCCTTGATTCGAGCATCTCGTAGATGCGTTTTTTTGCGCCAGTGTGAAAGCGCAGCAGGAAACCTTCACCCATCAGCGGCGCAAGCCGGGCGGCGATTTGTGAGTGAATGAAGTCCGAAGGCCCGACCAGATGAATCGTGCCGCCCTTGAGCAGCCCGGGCCGCAGCGAGGCGATCTTGTTTTCCAGACCGTCCAGAAATGGTGCGACCGAACGGGCCAGTTCGTCGGCGGCTGCGGTGGGTTCGACGCCCCTCGGCAGACGCTGGAACAGCGGCTTGCCCACCAATGCTTCCACGGCCTGGACATGCATCGAAGCCGCCGGCTGGGTGATGCCCAGGTGCTCGGCGGCTTTGGAAAACGACTTGGCGCGGTAGGCTTCGAGGAAGGTTCGCAGGTGGGTGAGGTGGCTCATGGATTGGCGGCGTCCGGGGGCTGAACCTGGTTTTTACCATGGTGCGCAGGTGGTGTGCTCGTCTCGGGAAAACGCCGTTGCGGCGCTTTCCCGACGCGAGGCTCGTCAGATGTTATCGGCCGGGCGATAGCGTGTGGCGGAGGTCGCGGACATCTGGCAGAGAATCAACAGAAGACCGAGTGCCGAAACCACTGCGCCGGTGAGGCCCACATAGCTCAGGCCGATCTGGCTGATGGTCACGCCACCGGCGACTGAGCCCAAGGCAATCCCGGAGTTGAAACCGGCAATGTTCAGGCCGGCAGCGACACCATGGGCATGGGGAGCATGCTGTTCGGCGATTCCGATCAGTCTGGCCTGCAGGGCCGGTACGGCGGCGAAGCTGAACATTCCGAGCAGAGCTACCAGCACACCCATCAGCACTGGCGAACCGGAGAACGCCCAGATGCCGACGGTGACCAGTGCGATACCGGCGATCAGCGAGGCGCTGGCGCGGTCAACGCCCCAGGCATCCGTGAGTTTGCCGCCGAGCACGTTGCCGATGGCAGCCATCACGCCGTAGAGCAACATGAACACGCCGACAGTGGTGGCGGTGGTGCCGGTAACATCGGTCAGCACCGGAGCGATGTAGGTGTAGGCCACAAACGAACCGGCGTAACCGAGCACGGTGACCAGCGCACCGGCCAGCAGTTTGCGGTTGAACAACGTCTTGAGACTGTCGACTGCCGAACCGCTGTTGGTGGCGGTCGGCAGCGGATCGCGCATGCCGAACAACAGCCCGAAGAAGCCGATCGCGCCGAACACCGCGATGGCGGCCAACACCAGACGCCACGACATCACACCGCCCAGATACGTGCTGATCGGCACGCCGATGGCCATGGCCAGCGTGAAACCGCCAAACACCACGGCGACAGCGCTGCCAGCGCGACCGGGACCGGCCAGGCGCGCGGCGGTGCTTGATGCCACAGCCAGGAACAGGCCGTGGCCCATGCCGGCGATGAAGCGGGCGATGAGCATCAGCGTCAGCGTGCTGGAAAAGGCTGCCGCCAGACTGCCCGCACTGAACACCAGCGCCGTGGCGAGCATCACGTTCTTGCGTGACCAACTGGCGGTCAGCGCACTGAAGATCGGCGCGGCAACGGTAGCGCCCAAAGCATAGGCAGTGATGGTTGCGCCGGTGGCCTCGACATTGACGCCGAGACTTTGCGCCATCACCTCGGTCAGGCCGATCGGCACGAATTCAGCGAGCCCGAGGGCGAAGGCGCTGAGGGTGAAGATATAGATGACAAATGGCATGGGAGCCTCTCGCAAATGGAAGATGGCGAGAGGCTAGGGCGTGCTGATTTATAAATGAAATTCTGTTTTTGCGGTGCTGGTATAAAAATATTGATAGGTTTTTGGCGAGGCAAAAAAAAGCGCGTGAGTTTTTGACTCACGCGCCTTGGGTTCATTTGCTGGCGTTCAACACAATCCGATACCGCGCCTTGCCGCTGCGCAGATGATCGACGGCCTCATTGACCTTGCTCATCGGAAATTCTTCGACCTGCGGCAGGATCTGATGCCGTGCGCAAAACTCCAGCATGGTCGCCGCCGTGGCGGGCGAGCCCACCGGTGAGGCAGACAGGGACTTTTGCTGAGGGATGAGATTGAACACATGCACCGGAATCGCATCGGGCACGATGCCGACGAAGTGCAGCCGGCCTTTGCCGCGCAGGGTGGCGAGCATCGCCGTCCAGTCGAGATTGGCGTTGGCGGTGATCAGCAGGAAATCCAGCGTGCCGGCAATCGCTTTCAGCGCATCGCTGTCGGTGGAGGCAACGACCTTGTGCGCGCCAAGGCGTTTGGCTTCGTCCTGTTTGCTCAGCGACGAGGTGAACGCCGTGACGTCGCAGCCCCAGGCATTGAGAAAGCGCAGCGCGAGATGACCGAGGCCGCCGATGCCCACCACGCCGACCCGGTCGGTCGGCTTGATGTCGAATTCCACCAGCGGGTTGAATACCGTGGAACCGGCGCAGAACAATGGGCCGGCCAGCGCGGGATCGAGATTGTCCGGGAGTTTCAGGGCCCAGGCCCAGTGGGTGCGCAGCCGATCGGCGAATCCGCCGTGGCTGCCGATGATGGTGGGTTTGGCGGTGGCGCAAAGGTGATGGGAGCCGCCGATACAGGAAGAGCAGTGCATGCAGCTGCCCTTGTACCAGCCGATCCCCACGCGCTGTCCGACTTCCAGTCCGCGGACCTGCGGGCCTGTACGCACAATGCGGCCGACCACTTCGTGGCCGGGAATGAACGGGTATTGGCTGATGCCCCAATCGTTGTCGATCAGCGACTGGTCGGAGTGACAGACGCCGCAGTATTCCACGGCGACTTCGACTTCTTCATCCCCGAGCGGGCCGGGATCGTAGCTGTAGCGCTCCAGCGGAGCGCCGGCCGAGGTGGCGGCCCATCCGGTAAATGTCGTCGGTTCGGTGTTATTGCTCACAGGACACCTCCAGGTCTGGCGCTGCGGGCGCAGCCTGAAGAGTCTAGCGGGTCATCGCGTATGCGCGAGCCAGGTGTCCAGCACGCGCCGGTCGAGTTCTTCCCAGTCCGCCATGCCCAGCACTCGCGTGGTGTTGAGGCCGCGCAGATAGCCGCGTAATTGATTGGCCACGGCCCGTACCGACTCCGAATCGTCCGCTGGCTGGCCCAGCACGGTTTCGTATTCGACGAGGTATTCGGCCACCCGGTCGCGGAATTCGGGCAGGACGGCATCGCGGATCAAATCAAAGGTTCGCACGGAAAATCCTCATTTGTTTTCGTTGTGATCGAGTGTGCAGCAGTCTGCACGCTGCGCAACTATTGGTTCAAGTAATAGTGACCATCAAGAAACGCAAGTTCTGCTTTGCGGCCGACAGGCGGAAAATCGCCTCCATCGAAACGCAGCTCAAGGAATTTGCGCGATGAAGACTCTGACCCGACTGGCTTTGGTCGCCCTGCTGATGGGAGGGGTAGCCACCACTGCACCGACTTACGCAGCCGACGCCGGTACGTGCCATTTTCTTCCCATCGGCAGCGCCAGCAGCGGACTGCAGCACTCGCAAACCGTGGGTGTGCTGTACAGCGAAAACACCCTGGACAACCTGCAATACCTCGAGCGTTACCACGATGTGGCGGAGAACGGTGCCAAGGATGCACTCGATGCGCGGATTCGCGAGGCCTTCGTCAACAGCTCCGATCCGGAACTGGCCATCGACTGGTTGATGAGCTCGCTGCAACAGCAGTTTCTCTCGGTGACCGTCTACGACAGCCTGGATCAACTGGTGCAGGCCCATCCCGACGTGGTGGTGATGCTCGACACCCACAACCGTCTGCTGACCCAGCGCAACAGCCAGGTCGAAGCGCGGTTCGCCGCACGCTTCTACGACGCCAACCTGCAATACATTGGCAAGGCCGAAGGTGCGGTGGAGAAACAGATGCCGTCGGTGTGGGTTCACAACAAGGCGGCGCCCGAGATTGCGGCCCAGATCGAAAAACAACGGGACCTGCAATTCAGCGCCTTGAAGCAGTTCGATGATTCGCTCAAGGCCCTGGTGACTGCTGGCTGAGCACACATATTAAAACCGCAACGGCAGCGCCCGTGACGCTGAACGTTGCTTGAGAACCGAACCTTTTATTTTCAGGATTTTATCCATGCGTGCCTTTTTTATCCCTGCCATGGCTTCCGCCACTTTGCTGCTGAACGCTTGCGCCTCGGCGCCGAACGATCCGACGCTGACCTTGCAGACCCACAAGACCCCGGCCCAGTACGCCGAATGCGTCGTGCCGAAACTGCAGAGCAGTGCGATGAACCCGACTGTCTCCCAGACCCAGCGCAGCTACCGGATCGTGGTGCCGAGCAAAGTGTCGGCGGACAACGTGCTGGAAGCCTACAAGGCGCAGGACGGCGGCAAGGTGTTCTTGTACGAGCGCCATTTGCTGGCGTCGAGTTTCATGCCGTCGAGTTTTGAACGGGCTGCCCAGGAGTGCCTGTAACGCCTGACGGTCAGCGCTTTTGACGATGCTCCTTTGGTTGGCCGCAACCAACCAATTCCTTTGCCCCGCACCTTGCGGGGCTTTTTTTTGCCCGACGTCTGGCGCAGTCGGCGCTACGCTGGATAGCGGACAAGGTTTTCGGGAGAACAAGAACATGAAGAAGGACAACAGCGGCGTGGCGACCGAGAATCCCTCGGTGCTGATCGACGCAAGAATCAAGGAACTCAACGACTGGCGCGGCCAGAAACTGGCCGAGATCCGCGCGATCATTCACGAGGCCGATCCGGAGGTCATCGAGGAGTGGAAGTGGCGCGGCGTTCCGGTCTGGTCACACAACGGCATCATCTGCACCGGAGAGACCTACAAGGCCGTGGTGAAAATGACCTTTGCCAAGGGCGCGGCGCTGGAGGATCCGTCGGGACTGTTCAATGCCAGCCTTGAAGGCAATACCCGGCGGGCGATTGATGTTCACGAAGACGACAAGATTGATGCAAAGGCACTGAAAGCGCTGGTGCGTTCGGCGATTACGTTGAATTCGAAAAAGTGATTTGCCGTTGAGGCAGAGATGACGCGGAGGAGGGTGAAACGAGGAAAAAATGGCAGGGGCGGCTGGATTCGAACCAACGCATGGCAGGATCAAAACCTGCTGCCTTACCGCTTGGCGACGCCCCTGTAGCTATTGTGTTCAGCCCCGAGAGGACCTCTGCAACAGTGGGCAGCACTTTACCAGCGCTCTTGCGTTCTGGGAACCCCTGAAGCAAATAAATTTCATGGAAAACAGCTACTTATTTCCCGGAGCGGGTGAAAGGGCCGGATTTTCAGGACGTCCTGGCGGTCCAGGCGCCCGAATCCTGCGGGCGCCTGGACCCGATTTCACACCAACGTACTCGGCGCCACCCCCAGCAAACCCGTCAGCGTGTTCATGATCGCCTGCTGACGGGCACGGTCCGTCTGGTGCCTGGCCTCGGCGGCGGCGACATCGGCGTGGCAGTGCGGGCAGATCGATTCGTGGGGATGAATGTACTGCAGGCAACTGCGACACAGCGCCAGTTGCACGGGGATGCGTCCTTCCTCCGGCGACTTCTGACCCTGATTGATCCACGCCAGTTTGATCACCTGGCCGCTGTCGCTGACGCTGCTGACCTGCTCGCCGGTGTCGATGCGTTCGGTGATCAGGTCGAAACGGCCGATGGCGAAGGAGCGCTGCGCCGCGTCTTCGAGCTTGACGATGCGCTCGCGCAGTCCGCGTTTTTGCAGTTCCAGGGTGCGGTAATGGCAGTAAGGATTGTTGCCCGGTTTGCCCAGCAGCGAGTGGGACGTCCAGGTGCAGCCGCCCCGGCAGACATCGTTGTAGTAGCAGCTGCGGCAGTAGCCCCAAAGATCGTCGACCGAGCGCAGGCGTCCGAAGTGGATACCTTCGCTGTAGTGCCAGATGTCGTGCAGGCTCATGTTGCGCACGTTGCCGCCGGAGAAACCGACGGTCGCCAGTGACGGACAGCCTTTAACCGTGCCGTCCGCTTCGAGCGCCAGCACGGTCTGACCCGCCGCGCAGCCGCTCCAGTGCACGCGCTCGTCACCGAAGCCGCGCCACAAATGTTCGTAAGGGCCGTAGTAGCCGATGTTGTTGCCGACGTTCATCAACAAACCGCGATCCACGCCCTCGCGGTACAGCCGTGCGAGCAGCGGCATCACCTCCAGCAATTGATAGGGTTGCAGCAAGAGTTCCGGGTGATCCACGGCATTGCCCATGGCCACGGTGATCTGGATCTGCCAGTGGGTGGCGCCGAGTTCGATGATGGTGTCCATCAGTTCCGGCAAATCGGGCAGGGTCGCCGCGCCGATCTGGGTGTTGACGCTCACCGCCAGCCCGGACGCCTTGGCCCGGCGCAGGGTATCGACCGCCTTGTCGAAAGAGCCGGGGACGTTACGCACCTTGTCGTGCAACGGCGCGAGCCCGTCCAGAGAGATTCCGACCCCGTTGAGGCCCGCGTCTACCGCCGCCTGCATCTTCGCCGGCGTCAGATTGCGCCCGCCGGTCTGGATCGCGCAGTACATGCCGTGGTCGTGGATGGCCTGGATCAGTTGCGTCCAGTCCTTGCGCAGATAGGCTTCGCCGCCGATCAAAGTGATCTCGCGGGTGCCGAGGGCAGCGAGAGAATCGATAACGTCGAGGCATTCACGGGTGTTGAGTTCATCGGGGCGTCGATGCCCCGCGCGCGAGCCGCAATGCAGGCATTTGAGGTCGCAGGCCAGGGTGATTTCCCAGACCACGTGCACCGGCACGTAGCGTTTGAGATCGGTGTCACTGAGGTAGCGGGCAGGGCGGTTGTCTGTCATGGGAGATCCTTGCGCACGGGCCTGTGCGCGGCACGAGTGGACTGACCTCGAGTGGCTGGAAGACCGGGCGCGGTCACCCATGACCGCGCCCGGGCCGTAGCGCTTAGCGCGCTTCCAGTCGCGCGATTTCCGCGTTCAGCTGCGCAAGGGCACTGCGCAAGGCGTCCTCGTGGGCCAGCTGTTGTTCGCCCTGCTGCACGGCGACTTTCAACTGCGCCAGATCACCGCTTTCTTTCGCCGTTTGCACGGCCACGGCATACAGCGGGTGGACATGGTGCTCGGGCGGCAGTGGCTCAACGCTCGGCGCCTGATGCACGGCGACGTGACGCACGTCCTGCCACTGACCGCCTTCGTTGTAGCGGTAATCGACAAAGCCGCTGGTCCAGTCGTTCAGAATGCCCTTGAGGTGGAAGGTCTGGGCAATCTGACTCAACGGACCGCTCGGGTTACCGCCGAGGGTGAGAATGATGTAGTTCTCGGTGGATGGCGTCAGCCTGGCCTCGGAATAATCGCCCCAGACCTGGGCGTGGAAGTTCACCGGTGGCCAGGTGCTTTGAAAAACACTCGCGGTTCCGCTGACTTTTTTACGGACGGTATCGACCACGATATCGAGGGTCAGAACCGGTGCGCCCAGCAGTGAGTTGCTGGCAATGAGACGGGTGTGAAAAAGTCCGATCGACATGATGCTGCTCCCTTGTGAAAGTGATGGTTCCAAATGGCCGATCAGCGACTTTGCACGCGGCTGATTTCTTTGTTGGCGTCGTCCACTGCTTTGCGCAACAGCGGCAGTTGCTCCAGCTGCTGTCTGGCCTGGGCGGACAGGCTCTTCATCTGGGCCAGGTCACCGCTGGCGATGGCGCCCTGAATCGGCGCGGCATACAGCGGCAGAACCGGTTTGTGCCGCTCGATCACCGGGCCGGGATTGAAAGATTGCAGGACGTTCGAAGGCACCTCCACCAGATGTGCCGGCACATTGTTCAGTTCGTGCCAGCGCTGGCCGTCGAAATACTCATAGTTGGCCACGCCTTCACGCCAGTCAGTGCCGACCACCAAATGAATCTTGAAGTTGATGATGGAGTTGGAGCCGGGGCCTCCATGGTTGCCTTGAGCGGTGATCAGTATCTTGCTGACACCGGGCTTCATGACTGTCATGTAGGTGTATTCGCCCCAGACATCCGAGTCGATGTCGAGCGGCGGATTGGTCGCCTGAGTCACGGCGGCGTTGCCGGTGACATGCTGCTGTGGCGTGGACACCAGCAGGTTCAACGCAAGACTTTGCGCCCCCGGCTGACCTGTGCCGATCCGATAGCTCACGGGGAACAAGCCGACATTTTGTTGCTGAACTGAACCAGACATGTGAATTGCCTCCATTGCAATGTGGTTGATGGCCTTAGTGTTTTTCCAGACGGGAAACTTCTTTGGCCAGTTTTTCGTACGCGGTTTGCAGCTCCTTCGCTTCCGGCTTCGTTGAATCGCGCTGCTTCAACAAAGTCTTCATCTGTTGCAGATCGCCTCCCGTGATGGCGCTCTGGATGGCGACGCCGTAAGGCGGCATGTTGTGTTTTGAGCCAGTCATATCGAGGGTTTCCTCGTGGTGGTTGCCGAACATCCCCTTCAGGCGAGGGGCGTCTTTCCTGACAGGCAGGCGACAGCAAACGGCAGGAATCACTGGCGACAGTGGTGCCTGGCGAGGTGAAGGCCTGATCCGTCCGGATCCGTCAAATCGTGGTGATTGAATGGGCGCCGATGCGACGCCGAGGGCGTCAGCCGAAACCGTCCGGTCTGCTGTCCGGAATCGGGGAGCGCGTCTGCCGTGGCAGAGGGCAAGAGAAGTTCGCCTGTACGTTGGTCATCTTTCTGTCCTTGATAGAAAGCAACGAAACACAGGGATAGGTTGTTCACTCATCAAGAGTGCATTAACCCGCAAGCACAAAAACCATCCCTGATTTTTCTTCCAGTGCTGCTGATGGCGTTCGTCGAGAGACGTTTGCCAAGTGGCCAGCATATCGCCAGCCACGCAACCCTAGCCCTGTTTGTCCGGGGCTGCCAGAAAAAGCGCCGAACGGTCATGGCCGCTGCTATCCTGCGCGAATCATGAAGCAGGCAGTGGAAGATCGCGCTGTATGAACACGAATCGTGACCAGTTTCCCTTGCCCGAAGACCTCAAGGTATTCCTGACGGTCATCCGCAAGAACAGCTTCGCCAGCGCCGCCGACGAGTTGGGCTATTCGCCGGCCTACGTCAGCAAACGCATCGCGGTGCTCGAAAGCACGCTCTCGACAAAACTGTTACACCGCACCACCCGGCGCATCGCCCTGACCGACGATGGCGAGCGGGTACGGATCTGGGCGGAAAAGCTGCTGGGGGACTTCGATGATTTCCTCGGCGAGATGGCCCAGGCCCGGCACCAGCCAGCCGGGTCGCTGCACATTTGCAGCAGCTTCGGTTTTGGCCGCAATCACGTCGCACCGGCGATCAGCCAACTGGCCCGCACCTGCCCAAAGCTCGACATTCGCCTGGACGTGTTCGACCGCGTAGTTGATCTGGTGGGCGAGGGCTTCGATCTGGAAATCCTCGTTGGCGATGACCTGCCGGGTCAGCATCTGGCGCGCAAACTGGTGAGCAACCGGCGGGTGCTGTGCGCCACGCCGGACTACCTCGAGCGTCGGGGCACGCCGCAATCCCTCGAAGATCTGCAAGACCACGACTGCCTGGTGCTGAAGGAACGCAACAATGCGTTCGGCATCTGGGAACTTACCAAGGACGGGCAGCAGGAGTCGGTACGGGTCAGCGGCCCGCTGTCCTCCAACAGTGGCGAAATCGTGATGGAGTGGGCCTTGAGCGGCGGCGGGATCCTGTTGCGCTCGATGTGGGACGTCAAACCGATGCTCGAACAGGGGCGGCTGGTACAGGTGCTGGCGGATTACACCCAGAGCGCCAACGTCTGGGCGGTGTACCCGACACGGCTCAGCGAGTCGGCCAAGTTGCGGGTCTGCGTGGAGTTTCTCGAAGAGTATTTCCGCGACTTGTCCGTTGAATGAAAAACCGGGTTGTTCGCTGAGCCACCCGGTTTTTTGTGTTCAGCTCAGCCAGGGATTTTCTGCCAGATGTCGCGCTTCAAACGCGCGAATCTGCCCGGCCCGTTGCAGCGTTGTGCCGATAGCGTCCAGCCCCAGCAGCAGTGACTGTTTGCGCAACTCATCAATCTCGAAAGCGATCCGTGTTCCGTCCGCCAGCTCGATGGTCTGCTCGGGCAGATTCACGCGGATGTGCGCGGTTGCCGGAACGCTGATGATGTCGGAGACCTGCTTGAGCTGCGCGGCATCGAGCTGAATCGCCAACACGCCGTTGCGCTGACAGTTGTCGTAGAAGATCCCGGCGAACGTGGTGCCGATCAGCGCCCGGATGCCGACCTGTTTCAAGCCCCACACCGCGTGCTCACGACTGGAGCCGCAGCCGAAATTCGGTCCGGTCACCAGAAACGCCGCGTCCTGCCAGGCGGGCTGATTGAGCACGAACCCGGGATTGGGTTCGCCCGAGGCCAGAAAACGCAGATCGAAAAATAGCCCCCGATCCAGCCCCTGACGATCGATGCCCTTGAGAAACTGCTTGGGCATGATCACGTCGGTGTCGATGTTGGCCGCCAGAAACGGCGCGGCGCTGCCGCTGATAGTGGTGAACGGTTGCATGGCTCAAACTCCCGGCGCGAAGGCGCGAACGTCAGTCAAATGTCCGGTGATGGCGGCTGCGGCGACCATTGCCGGGCTCATCAGGTGAGTGCGCGCACCGGCGCCCTGACGGCCTTCGAAGTTGCGATTGGTGCTGGACGCGCAGCGATCCCCCGGCGCGAGCACGTCGTCGTTCATCGCCAGGCACATCGAACAGCCCGATTGCCGCCATTCGAAACCGGCGTCGCGAAAGATCTGCGCCAGCCCTTCGTCTTCCGCCTGATCGCGAACCAGCGTCGAGCCGGGCACGATCATCGCCCGCACGTGGGGCGCCACGTGCTTGCCGCGCACTACGCGGGCAACGTCACGCAAGTCTTCGATCCGCGCATTGGTGCAGGAGCCGATGAAGGCGTGGCTGATGACCACTTCGCTCAGCGGCGTGCCGGGTTTCAGGCCCATGTAATCGAGGGCGCGTTGCAGACCCTGACGCAGTATCGGGTCGGGCTGGCTGGCCGGGTCCGGCACTCGTCCCCCGACCGGGGAGGCCTGATCCGGGCTGGTGCCCCAGGTAACCATCGGTTCCAGCGCCGAGACATCCAGGCTGACCTCACTGTCGAACACCGCGCCATGGTCGCTGTGCAGGCCTTTCCAGCGCTCGACCGCCAGCTCCCAGAGTTCGCCTTTGGGCGCGCGCGGCTTGAGTTGCAGATAGGCGAAGACCTTGTCGTCCGGCGCCATGAACGCCCCACGGGCGCCGGCCTCCACGGCCATGTTGCAGATGGTCATGCGTGCTTCGACGCTGAGGTCGCTGATCGCCGGGCCGGTGAATTCGATGGCATAACCGGTGGCTCCCGAAGCACCGATCTGCTCGATCAGCGCCATGATGATGTCTTTCGACGTGACACCCGCCCCCAGCTCACCGTTGACCGTCACCCGCATGGTTTTCAGGCGTTTGTAGACCAGGGTCTGCGTTGCCAGCAGGTGCTCGATTTCCGAGGTGCCGATGCCGAAACCGAACGCACCCAGTGCGCCGTAAGTGGTGGTGTGGCTGTCACCGGCCGCCACCACCATGCCCGGCAGAATGAAGCCTTGTTCCGGTGCGACGACGTGTTCGATGCCCTGGCGCTTGTCCAGCACATCGAACAGTTCGATGCCGAAGTCGCGGCAATTCTCTTCGAAATACGACACCTGCCGCGCACCGCCCACGTCGGGCATGGTTGCGGTGCGGGTCGGCGCGGTGGGGTTCACATGATCGACCACCGCCAGCGTCGCAGCCGGCCGCCAGACCTTGCGCCCGGCGTCGCGTAAACCACTGAAGGCTTGCGGACTGGTGTATTCGTTGGCGACCTGGCGGTCGATGTACAGCAGCACGTGGCCCTGATCGTCGAGATCGCAGACGGTGTGACTGTCGATGTGTTTCTGGTACAGGGTTCTGGGGCTGGGCATGGCGCAGGCTCTTTTCGGTCAGTGCAAAAACAACGTACGGACAGAATTGTTGATTGCGGAACCTGCATCAAGCGCGCATTGGTGAAGCCGTTGAACACGAAGTGTGAGTAATGGAAAGCAGTGGGGTGCTACTCGGTAGCCTCGAACGCCTCGTGGTATTTCACTACACCCACCGGCAACTCCCCACCAAACGCCAACGCCTGAAAATACTCCGCCGGAATCCCCGGCAACTCCAGGCCCGCATAAGCCTTGAAGCCGAAACGACCGTAATAGCCCGGATCACCCAGCACCACGCAACCAGCGCCGCCGATGCGCTGCAACTCCGCCAGCGAGGCTTTCATCAGCGCCGAGCCGATGCCTTGCTGCTGGCGGGTCGGGCACACGGAGATCGGGCCGAGGCCATACCAGTCCTGTATTCCGGAGGAAATCGTCACCGGCGAAATGGCCACATGGCCAACCACCGTGTCGTTCTCCAACGCCACCAGCGAAACACTGAGCTGGCCGGCGTGGCGCAAGGCGTTGACGATGAATTGTTCGGTGTGGCTGGAGTGTTCTTCGTGCTGGAACGCCGCTTCGGTCAATTTCGCGATGGCGTCGATGTCTTCGGGGCGTTCGTTGCGGATCGTGATGTGTGTATTCATGCGTTCTCGGGTATCCCGGTCGATCAGCGTTCGAAGGGTTTCGAACAGCGGATCGGCGTTGGTGTATTGCTTGCCGTAGGCCAGGTTGAAGCCATAGTCGAAGTCTGGCGGATTCTTCCCTTGAGTGTGTTGTAAAAGTGTTTCCAGCTTGTCCAGCGCCTTCACGGCCTTGGCTTCGGGAGAGCCGGCGTTTTCGTAGTCGTCCCAGAGTGCGAGGATTTCGTTTCTCAGGGCGTCGTCCAGGGAGCGGGTGAGCAGGAGCAAGTCGTTGCGTTCCTGTTCGCCCTTGTCGGGAAAACCGACTTGATCGACCGCCGGAATGTCACCGTTGATGGCCTCGCCGAGGTCGTGGATGACGCACATCTTCAGGACTTTCAGCACATCGAGCCCGCCCAGGTCGTCGGCAAACACGATCGCCATCAGGCACAGGCGCCAGCTGTGTTCGGCGGTGCTTTCGCTGCGCCCGGAGGACGTGTGCGCGCTTCTGAGGACGTCCTTGAGCCGCTCTGCTTCGCGCAGGAATTCGAGGCGTCCCTTGATTTTTTCGAGGTCCATACACTGGCCGGGATAGAGAAAACAGGGCTTAAAGCCTAGGCCCGGCCTCGATCATCGTCCACGCATAAAATATGCGGCGGGTGGCCTACAGCGTTTCCACCAGCCGTGCGGCGGTGCCGTCGGAGAGGGCGATCCGCGTCCAGCGGCAGAGACCCGGCTGGATCGGCACGAGGGTGGAGTCATTGCTGCCCGTCAGGAATTCCAGAGCCGGCGGCGCCTGGACTTCCCGCCAACCGGTGTCATCCAGCAAGGATTCCTTGTGCTGGATTTCCGCTGTCGCAAACCGCCACAGCGATTGCCCCAGCAGATCGCTCAGCGGGCTGGCGAACTGCGCGGCCCGGGCCGGGGAGCAGGCCAGAAGGCGATGGGTCAGGTCGCAGACGAGATGAACCGGCCGCGCACTTTCCGTCACCAGCCGTGCGAGGGCCTGATCGGCGGCGCTGTCGAGGCGCGCCGCGAGCAACGTTTCGAGTTGCCGATGCGCCTCCGGGTCCATTGCCAGCACACCGCTTTCCCAGCGGGAAATCGTCGACTGGGTGACCTTGAACAACTCGGCGGCATGGCTCTGCTTGACGCGGTGCAGCGCACGCCAGCGTCGCAGGGCGATGCCGGGGAGACTGGGCTTGAGCAAGGTGTCGGGCATGGCGATGGATCGCAAAAGGAATGCGGGCCGACAGTCTGAAGACTGGCGGCCCGTGCTGCAAATCGAAGCGATATCAGGTCACTCCGGCACTTTGGCAATCACCTTGATCTCGAACTGAAATCCGTACAGCCACGTCACGCCGACCGCCGTAATCGTCGGATGCGGCGCCTCGCCCCAGAACTCCGGCACCACTTCCCAGATGGTTTCGAAGGTCGATTGCGGATCGACCATGAACACCGTCACGTCCACCACGTCATCGAAACTGCCGCCGGCCGCGCCGAGAATCGCATTCAGGTTGGTGAACGCCCGTCGCACCTGTTGTTTCAGATCCGGCTCGGGCGAGCCGTCCTCAAGGCTGCCGACTTGCCCCGAGACAAACAGAAAACCGTTGGATCGAACGGCCGGCGAATAGCGATTGCGCTCATAGAGGGCATGGCGTCCGGGTGGGAAAACCACGTCGCGTTTTGGCTGGGCGTGGGTCATGGGGTGTCTCCTTCAATGGGTTGAAAACTGTGATGGAGAAACTCTAGGGGCTTGCATCGGCCCGATAAACGCGCAACCTTGGCGTTCACTGTTTGGGATAACCAAACAATCGAGCCGCCATTAGAGGTTGGATATGGACCGTTTTGACGCGATGCAGGCCTTCGCCCGGGTGGTGGAGGCGGGCAGCTTCACCAAGGCCGCCGAGACCCTGCACATGAGCAAGACCACCGTGACCCATCTGGTACAGCAACTGGAGGCGCGCCTGCGGGTCAAGTTGCTCAACCGCACCACGCGCAAGGTCAACGCCACGGCGGACGGCGCGGCCTATTACGAGCGGGTGATCAGATTGCTGGCGGACATGGATGATGCCGAGACCAGCCTTCCCGGCGCGGCGGCCCAGCCCAAGGGGCGCTTGCGGGTCGATGTGCCGAGCCCTCTGGCCAATCTGATTCTGGTGCCGGCACTGCCCGAGTTCTGCGCGCGCTACCCGGAGATCCAGATCGATATGGGCGTCAGTGACCGGATCGTCGACATCATTGATGAAAACGTCGACTGCGTGGTGCGCGGGGGCGAGTTGCGGGATCAGTCACTGATGGCCCGGAAGGTGGCGGATCTGCAACTGGGCGTCTATGCCGCGCCAGGTTACCTGGCCCGGGCCGGCATCCCGACGCACCCCCGGGAACTGGAGGACAGCCATCACCGGGTGGTCGGTTTCCTCTGGGCGCGCACCGGCAAACCGGTGCCTTACGCGTTGCACAACGAACACGAAGACTTGCAGATCAAGGGCCGCCACGTACTGGCGGTGGATGACGGCAATGCTTACCTCTCGGCGGGCCTCGCGGGACTGGGCGTGTTGTGGTTGCCCAAGTACATGTCCAAAGCACACGAGGCCAGCGGTGATCTGGTGCCGCTGTTCCAAGACTGGCGCCTCGATCCGATGCCGCTCTACGTCGCGTACCCGCCCAACCGTCACATCAGCCGCAAACTGCGAGTGTTCATCGACTGGATCGCCGAGGTGATGGCCCGCCATGCACCGGTCATGGATCGCCCAGGTTCGCCAGCAACCACTCGGTGAAACTGCGGGCCATCGGGTCGCTTTCGCTGTCGCGGTGGGTCAACAGCGCCCAGTTCGGGCCGCGAATAGTGTCGTCCACCAAGGCCTGCAACAGCCCGTCGGCCCGGGCCTTGCGGCTGAGCAACTGGCTGACCAGCGCGATGCCGAGCCCGCCGCACGCGGCGTCCAGCAACAGGCCGGGATCGGAGAAGTTCAGGCCCTGATCCTGCTGGCCGACATCGATCCCCGATTCCACCGCCCAATGGCTCCAGTCCATTTCCCGCTCGCCGTGCAGCGTTGTCCGCTGTGCGCTCGGTACGCTCAGCAGGCTTGGGTGACACGCCGGATACAGGCGGTCGGCGTGCAGCACCTTGAAGCTGCATTCGGCCTGGGAGCTGATGTCGTCGCGCACCGCCAGATCGATGGTCTGGGTGGCCATGTCCGGCACTTCATCGGTGCTGAAAATCCACAGATCCACCTTCGGGTGCTGACGGCGGAAATCCCCCAGACGCGGCAGCAACCAGTGCCGGGCAAACGCCGGCGTGGTGTTGAGCACCAGTTGATTGGGTTTCTGGTACTGCCCCAGCCGACGAATGCCCACCGACAGTTGCTGCAGCATCGCCTGAGTGGTGCTGAGCAGATCGTGGCCGGCGTCGGTCAGGGCGACGCTGCGTCCGCTGCGGAAAAACAGCGGCTGCTCCAGGTACGCCTCAAGGCTGCGGATCTGCTGACTGATGGCCGACTGCGTGAGGCTCAGCTCTTCGGCAGCCTTGTGAAAACTGCCCAGCCTTGCGGCGGCTTCGAAGCCGCGCAACGAGCTGAGGGGTGGCCAGTGTTTCAGCATGATCGATAAGTTCCTCTAATCAGTTTCCCGCTAAATCCATCGTTTGTTTGCCCGTCAGGCCGCCATTAGCATGCACGTCAACGCCGCCAAGGCTGTTTTCATTGAACACAATGGCTTAACTCAAAGGGCTTTTTACCATGCAGCAGAACAAAAACAACAACAGCGGTTGGATGATGCCGGCAGAGTGGGTGACGCACGCCGCGACCTGGATGGTCTGGCCCCACAACAAGGCCCTGTGGGAGTCGGGCTGGCGCGTGACCCTGCCGTTGGTGCAGGAAGATTTCGCCCGCGTCGCCAACGCCATCGCCCGGTTCGAACCGGTGAAAATGGTCGTCGATCCGTCGGCCATCGCCAGTGCCAAAGCCTTGTGCGGGCCGAACATCGAACTGATCCCGCTGGCGGTCAACGACAGCTGGTGCCGCGACTCCGGCCCGAGCTTCGTCGTTCACCCCGAGCAAGGTCTGGCCGGTGTGAGCTGGCGCTTCAACGCCTGGGGCGGCAAGTCGGCCCACGACCTGGACGAAAGCCTCGCCCGCCGCGTGCTCAATCATTTGGGCGGCGAGTGCTTCGGCACGGCGCTGAGCAACGAGGGCGGTGCGATCCATGTGGACGGCGAGGGCACCTTGATCACTACCGAATCGGTGCTGCTCAACCCCAACCGTAACCCCGGTGTGAGCAAGGCCGAGATGGAAGAACTCTTCAGCCGCCTGCTCGGCGTGAAGAAAACCATCTGGCTGCCGGGGGATCCGGATTACGTCACCGGCGACATGACCGATGGCCACGTCGATGGCGTCTGCGCCTTCGCTCGCCCCGGCGTGTTGCTGGTGGACGCCACTCACGATCGCAGCTCGGTGTACGCCGAAGTGGTGCGGGAAAACCGTCGCGCACTGGAGCTGGCGACCGACGCCCAAGGCCGCCAGTTCGAGCTGATCGAGCTGTACGAAGCCACCGACGCGGTGGACACCGAAGCCGAAGTGTTCTGCGCCTCGTACACCAATTTCTACATCGCCAACGGCGCGATCATTATGCCGGCGTACGGCATCGAGGCCGACCATGTGGCGGCAGAAACCCTGGCCAAGGCATTCCCGGGACGTGAAGTGGTGCCGGTGCAGATCAATCATCTGGCCCACGGTGGCGGCGGTGTGCACTGCATCACCCAACAGCAGCCAGCCTGGCCGGTGGAGGGTTGATCGATGACGATGCTCAAAGTCGCTACCACCCAGATGCCGTGCACCTGGGACCTGAAAAGCAACCTCGACCGCGCCGAGCAACTGGTGCGTGAAGCAGCGGCACAGGGTGCGCAAGTGATTCTGTTGCAGGAGCTGTTCGCCACGCCGTATTTCTGCATCGAGCAGAGTCACCATCATATGGCGCTGGCCGAGGAGTACCGCGACAGTCAGGTGCTGTCGCGCTTCGCCGCGCTGGCCCGGGAACTCGGCGTGGTGCTGCCGCTGAGTTGGTACGAGAAGGCCGGCAATGCCTACTTCAATTCCCTGAGCGTGGCCGATGCCGACGGGCGCCTGTTGGGCGTGTACCGCAAGACCCACATTCCCAACGCCATCGGCTATCAGGAGAAGGAATACTTCAGCCCCGGCGACACCGGTTTCAAAGTCTGGGACACCGCGTTCGGCCGTCTCGGCGTGGGCATCTGCTGGGATCAGTGGTTTCCGGAAACCGCGCGCTGCCTGGCGTTGATGGGCGCTGAAGTGCTGCTGTTCCCGACCGCCATCGGCTCTGAACCGGGCTGCGCGGATCTGGATTCGCGCGACCACTGGCAGATGACCATGCGTGGCCACGCTGCCGCGAACCTGCTGCCGGTGATCGCCTCCAACCGGGTTGGCCGTGAAGTGGCGGGCACCGATGCGGCGCTGCAAATGAATTTCTACGGCTCGTCGTTCATCTGCAACCACAAGGGAAAAATGCTCGCCGAAGCCGACCGCGCCAGCACCGGTGTCTTGGTGCAAAGCCTGGATCTGGCAGTCATGCGTGAAGATCGCCTGAGCTGGGGCATCTACCGCGACCGTCGCCCGGAAATGTACGGCGCCTTGTTGAGCCAGGACGGCCGTCACCTTAACGCCCGCTGGAATCCTCAAGGAGTCTGATATGCATACCTCACACAAGTGGTTGCTGGGCGCTCTGGGTCTGGCGCTGGTTGGTCTGATGCCGGCCGTACACGCCGAAGACAAGACGCTACGGTTGTACAACTGGGCGGATTATTTCGCCGAAGACACCCTGAGCAAATTCACCGCCGAAACCGGGATCAAGGTGATCTACGACGTGATGGACGGCAGCGAAACCCTGGAAGCCAAAATGCTCTCCGGCGGCAGCGGCTACGACCTGATCTTCCCCGGCGACACCGTGGCCGAAAGGCTGATGCGCGCCGGCAGCCTGTTGCCGCTGGATCCTTCGAAAGTCACGGCGATGAATGACATCGAACCGGGCCTGCAAAAACTGCGCAGCCATTACGAGCATTCGAACAAAGCCACCGTGCCGTACACCTGGGGCACCATCGGCCTGACTTACAACGCCGAGCAGATCAAGCAGCGCATGGCCGATGCGCCGGTCAACAGCCTCGACATGCTGTTCAAGCCGGAACTGGCGGCGAAATTCGCCGATTGCGGGATTTCGATGATCGACTCACCGGACGAAGTGCTGGCGGTGGTGCTCAATTATCTGGGCCGTGATCCGCGCAGCGCTAAGTCCGAGGATCTGGCAGCGGCCAGTGATTTGCTGATGAAACTGCGGCCGTATATCCGCAAGTTCCAGTCGCAACCAGTGACCGATCTGGTCAACGGCAACCTGTGCCTGTCCCTCGGCTACAGCGGTGACATGACCCAGGCCCAGCGCACCTCGGACAGCGCCGGCAAGAAGACCCGCTTCCAGTACCGCGTGCCCCGCGAGGGCACCACGGTGTGGATGGACACCATGGCCATTCCGGTCGATGCCAAGCATCCGGAATACGCCTACGCGTTCATCAACTTCGTGATGCGCCCGGAGAACATGGCCGCGATCAGCAATTTCACCGGTTACCCGACCTCCAACGCCAAGGCCCGGCCAATGGTGGATGAGGCGATGCGCAACAACCCGGACATCTACCTCGACGAAGCGACCTATGCTCGTCTGATACCGGGCAAGGATATTCCCCAGGCCGACATGCGTGCCCGCATGCGCACCTGGACCAAGTTCAAGACCGCCACTGCAAAGTGATTTTTCCGGGCCGCTTCGGTGGCCCTTTACACATCAGGAACGTACACATGCCCACTCGTCGCGAGTTCATCAAACAGGTTTCAGTCGCCGCCGGCGCAGGCGCTGCCGTCATGGGCCTCGGTCTGTCCCCGGCGCGGGTGCTGGCGGCCAGCGAAGGTCGCTGGTTCATGCCCGACGAGGGCGACAAACACGAACGCGCCTACATGGCCTTTGGCGCGCAGGACGCGATCTGGGAAGACTTCACCGAAGACGTCCAGGAAGCCCTGGGCCGCATCGCCCGCGCCATCGCCCGTTACGAACCGCTGACCATCTACTGCCGCAGCGGCGAACGCAGCCTGGCCGAAGAGATTTGCGGCACCTCCAACATCACCTACCAGATCGCCAACCTCGACGACATCTGGATGCGTGACATCAGCGCCAACTTCGTCATCGATGACAAAAGTGGCCTCGGTGCGGTGGACTTCAATTTCAGTGGCTGGGGCAACAAGCAGCAGCACTCCAAAGACGCGAAAATCGCCCAACGAGTGGCGCAAGACGCACAAGCGACCTACATCCGCAGCGAACTGGTGGGCGAGGGCGGCGGCATCGAAGTCGATGGCCACGGCACCGGGATCATGACTGAAAGCTGCTGGGTCAACGCCAACCGCAACCCCGGCTGGAGCAAGGCCGACGTCGAGGCGGAACTGAAGGCGCGTCTGGGCCTGCGCAAGATCATCTGGTTGCCGGGCATCAAGGACAAGGACATCACCGATGCCCACGTCGATTTCTACGCGCGCTTCGTCAAGCCCGGCGTAGTGATCGCCAACCTCGACACCGACCCGCAATCCTACGATCACAAGGTCACGCTGGCGCATCTGGAAATCCTGAAGAAGGCCACCGACGCCGACGGTCGCCCCTTGCAGATCCACACCGTGTCGCCACCGCTGAAGCCGCGCAAGACCAAATTCAACAAGAACAACGACGACTTCGCGGCCGGTTACATCAACTACTTCGTCATCAACGGCGCGGTCATCGCCCCGGAGTTCGGCGACAGGGACGCCGACAAGAAGGCCTTCGACCTGCTCAAACAGCTCTACCCGAACCGTGACGTGGTGCAGATCAACATCGATGCCATCGCCGCCGGTGGTGGCGGGATTCACTGCGTGACCAGTCACCAGCCGGCGTGAGGTCGTTCCTCAGCGAAACCGTTGGGGAAGCGCTTCGGCAAAGGGATAGAAGTCAAACCAGGGTTTGGCTTCGTCGATCACCTGGCTGAATGACGGGCGCTGTACCAGCCGCTCGAAATAGGCGCCGAGGCGAGGGCGGTCGGCGCCAAACGGCACCAGCGTACTGGCGTAGAACAGGGCCGGGCTGGCCGAGCAATCCGCCATGCTGTAGTCCGGGCTGGCGATCCACGGGTGGGTGGCCAACTGGTTTTCCAGCATGTCGTAGGCGGTGTTCAGCAACGTGCGCTGGCTGCTCAGGTCGGCGTTTCTGCTGTGGATGCGGTCGGCGACGATCTGCGACATCGGCGTCATCACGTAATTGTCGAAAAACCGGTCCCAGAGGCGAACCTGCAGCGCTGTGTCCCAATCGTCGGGGATCAGGCGGCCAGCCCCGGCGTGATAGCGGTCCACGTATTCAATGATCACGCTCGACTCCGGCACGTTGCGCTGGCGGGCACGATCCTGCAGCACCGGAAATTTGACCAGTGGCCACAGCGCCCGCAACTCGGCTCGTTCGGCTTCGCTGGACAGGTCGATCAGGCGTTTTTCGAAGGCGACGCCGTGTTCGTACAGGGCAATCAGCGCTTTGTGGCAATAGGACGACAACGGATGGTAGTAGAGGGTCAAGTCCATGGTTCAACGCCTCGCGTTGGTGGTGAAAAACACTACACAGGTATAGCGCGCCTGCGCACGGCCACACATTTGATTTCCACCAGCAACCCCGGATGGGCCAGTTCGCTGACGCCGATGCAGGTCCAGGCGCAGAAGCCTTTGGGGAATACGCGGTTTTTCACGTCACGGAACACCGGCATGTGTTGGCTCATGTCGACGTGATAGGTGGTCATCTCCACCACATCGTTGAAGGTGCAACCACCGGCCTTCAGCACTTCGTCGAGGTTTTCCCAGGCACGGATGAATTGCTGCTCGGGGTCTTCGATGACTTTCAGATCTGCCGTCCGGCCGACCTGACCGGCACAGTAAAGCGTGTCGCCGACCAGAACCGCCGGGGCATAACCGGCGCGTTCGACGATGGGCTTCATGGAGTCGGGGATGATGATTTTGCGATCGGGCATGGTGTTTTCCTTCAGCGTTGCATTTCAGCGGCCGTGGGCATTCGCCGCCAACTGTTCGGTATCCACCCGCACAAACACCGAATCACCCACTGCTGTCAGCACATCCCTGGCGTATACCTCGCAGATCACCCGGCTCTTGCGCCCGACTTCTCCTTCGACTTTCGCCTTCAATGTCAGCGGTACGCCCATCGGCGTCGGCTTGATGAACTTGATGCCGAGGTTGCCGGTGACGCAGTTGATGCGCGGCAGGCTTTCGGCTTCACGCCCTTCGGCGCGGTAGTGATAAGCCATCGCCGTCCAGTTGGAATGGCAGTCCACCAGCATCGCGATCAAACCGCCGTAGACCAGCTCCGGCCAGCCGCAGTATTTGGCTTCGGGCACATGCTCGGCCATGACATGCACGCCGTCCTCGTGCCAGAAGCTCTTGATGTGCAAACCGTGCGGGTTGCTGCTGCCGCAGCCGAAGCAGACGCCGTCGGGGGCGGCGGTGTCTTGCAGGGAGGTGTCGAGGGTGGACATGCCGGGGTCATCCTTAAACTGTTAGCCGAACCGGGCCGAATCTTAACCTTGAACGACGTCAGATCAACAACCCCAACGTATCGAACAACTCGACATCTTCCGGCCTCGCCGAGCGTGCACGGCGGCGGATCACTTGCAGCAGGCAATCGACAAAACACTGCGCCGCCGCCCCCAGCGGGGCGTTGCGCGGGGTGACGATGCCGATGATATCGTTGGCGAACGTCTCGGCCAGATCGAGCCGGGCCACGCGTTCACGGTAGCCGGGCACTGTCAGCATCGGTTCGGGAAAGTAGCTGAGCATGTCGGTCTGCTCGATCAGCGACAGGGTCAGTTGCGGCGAGTGGGCGCGGTGAATGTGTTGCAGGTCGATCTGCGCGCCGTGTTGCCAGAACAGCTCGGTCATCAAGCCTTCGTGGCTGGCGTCGGGGTAGTTGACCACCCAGTCCTGATCGAGCAGTTGGTGGATGGAGTCAGCCTTGCGCAACGGGTGCTCGTGGCGGGCGACCACCGCCATGCGGTAGGAGAAGATCGGTTCGCTGACGAACTCCGGACGCGGCAGCAGCGACGAGACCAGGCCCACCGCGAACTCCATGGTGCCGTCGCGCAGTTTTGGCAGGGCCACGGCCATCAGGCCTTCGAAGATCTCCAGACGCACTTGCGGCATGCGCTGGCGGAACAGGGTGACGACCTCCGGCAACAGGGTCATGCCCATCCACGGCGAGATGCCCAGGCGCAACTGGCCCTGGGCCTGATCGCTCAGGTGCGTCAGCTCCAGTTGCGCGCGCTCGAGCTGACTCAGCATCTGCCGCGCATGCTGCAGCAGCGACTGACCGTAAGCGGTCAGCACCACGCCGCTGGCATTGCGCACCAGCAGCGGCAATTGCAGGTGTTCTTCCAGTTCGCGCAGGGCCTTGGCCACGGCAGTCTGCGAAACCCCCAGTTGCCGCGCCGCCGCTCGAATGCTGCCGCAGTCGGCAATCATCACCAGCGCTCGCAGTTGATGCAGCTTCATCCTTTTCTCCCGTTGTGACGGTGTAAACCCACGGTTTTCAGCCCCCATTTTTTGCGACTGCCGCGGCATTCGGCAAGTCATTAGGATCGCAGGGTATCAGTCGAACACCCGAAAACGCCCCCATAAAAACAAGGAACCTGCTGATGACCGACCTGCCTGCACTGCCCGGTATCCGTGCGCTCGAAGAAGAAATGATCGCGCTGCGCCAACACATTCACGCCTACCCGGAACTGAGCTTCGAAGAGTTCGCCACCGCCGATCTGGTGGCGGGCAAGCTGAGCGAATGGGGCTATGAGGTGCATCGCGGACTCGGCGGCACCGGCGTGGTCGGCCTGCTGCGCCAGGGCAGCGGCGGCAAGATGATCGGCTTGCGCGCCGACATGGATGCGCTGCCGATCATCGAGCAGACCGGGCTGCCGTATTCCAGCCGCCACGAAGGCGTGATGCACGCCTGCGGGCACGACGGGCACACGGCGATGCTGCTGGCGGCGGCGCGTTATCTGGCCGAAAGCCGCGACTTCGACGGTTCGCTGGTGGTGATCTTCCAGCCTGCCGAAGAAGGCGATGGCGGCGCGCAACGCATGCTCGATGACGGTTTGTTTGAACTGTTCCCGTGCGACGCGGTGTTCGCCATGCACAACATGCCGGGGTTGCCGGTGGGCAAGCTGGGCTTTCTCGAAGGGCCGTTCATGGCCTCCACCGATACCGTGACCATCCGTGTCGATGGTGTTGGCGGCCACGGCGCGATGCCGCACAAGGCGGTGGATCCGGTGCTGGCCGGGGCGGCGATTGTCATGGCATTGCAGAGCATCGTTTCGCGCACTGTCGATCCGCTGGACACGGCGGTGGTGACGGTGGGTGCCTTTCATGCCGGGATCGCCGCCAACGTGATTCCCGATCACGCCGAGCTGCAGTTGAGCGTGCGTGCACTCAAGGCCTCGGTGCGTGACGAATTGATTGAGCGCATCACCCGCATTGCCCAGGCCCAGGCCAGCGGTTTCGGGGCGCGGGCGACGGTGGATGTGGACGAGGCACAACGCTTCCCGGCGCTGTTCAACGATGAAGCCAAGACTGCTTTTGCGCGGCAAGTGGCGATCGATTGGGTGGGCGAGGAAGGGCTGATCCCGAACATGAAACCGCTGACCGGCAGCGAAGATTTCGCGGTCATGCTGCAGCGCTGCCCCGGCTGTTATCTGCTGATCGGCAATGGCGACGGGGAGGGCGGCTGCATGGTGCATAACCCCGGTTACGACTTCAACGACGATTGCCTGGCGACCGGCGCCAGTTACTGGGTGCGACTGGTGGAAGCCTTCCTGGCCTGATCCGCTTCGACAACTTCAGGAATTCGCCCCATGTCCACTGCCATTACCAGCGCCGCGGCCACTGCAGTCGCGACGCGCAAACCCATCGGTGCGCGGGCCATTGCCGCGATCACCATCGGCTCCGGCCTCGAGTTCTATGATTTTTCTGTCTACAGCTTTTTCGCCACGCTCATTGGCCGGCAGTTTTTCCCGGTAGAGAGCACGCTGGGGCAATTGCTGCTGTCACTGGCCACGTTCGGCGTCGGCTTCGGCATGCGCCCGATCGGTGGGATCGTGCTCGGTGCCTACGCCGACCGGGTCGGGCGCAAACCGGCGATGATGCTCACGCTGTGGCTGATGGCGCTCGGTTCGCTGCTGTTTGCCATCGCCCCCACCTACGCGCAGATCGGCCTCGCGGCACCGGTGCTGATTGTGCTGGCGCGATTGGTTCAAGGGTTTGCGATGGGCGGCGAAGTGGGGGCCTCCACGGCGATGCTGATGGAATACGCCGACGACAAAAACCGAGGTTTCTACGGGAGCTGGCAGCTGTTCAGCCAGGGCTTGAGCTTCATGTTCGGCGCGCTGGTGGCGCTGGGGTTGAGTTCGACCTTGTCGGCCGAATCCCTTGAAAGCTGGGGCTGGCGATTGCCGTTCGTACTGGGGATGCTGGTGATTCCGGTGGGGCTGTATATCCGTCGCCACCTCGATGAAACTGCCGAGCAGGAACCGCCGGGCGATGGCGTCACCTCCGGCCTGCGCCTGATTTTCCGGGACTATCGCAAAGTCCTGCTGACCGGCGTGCTGCTGGTCATCGGCAGCACGGCGTCCAGCTACATCGTGCTCGATTACATGACCAACTACACCGTCAGCGTGCTGCACCTGCCGATGACCATGGGCACCACGGCTGCGTGTCTTGGCGCGCTGGTGCAAATCAGTCTGTCGATCTGGGCCGGTCGACTGAGCGACCGCATCGGTCGTCGCCGCACCATCGCATTGGGCTGCATTCCGATGCTGTTGCTGATCTATCCGGCGTTCATGTTGATGAACCGCTTTCCGACCCTGGGCACGCTGCTGGGTGTTTCGATGGTCACCACATTGTTTCTGGTGCTGATCACCGTGCCGACGCTGGTGCTGGTGACGGAGATGTTCCCCCGCAAGATTCGCGCGTCGGGACTGTCGATCATCTATTGCCTGGGTGTGTCGGTGTTTGGCGGGTTTGCGCAGTTCTTTGCCACCGGGCTGATCGGTCTGACCGGCAACAACAACGCGCCTGCGCTGTATGTGATGACGTGTCTGTGCCTGACCCTGGCGGGGCTGGCGATGGTGCGGGAGACCGCAGGCAGGCCGCTGGAGTGAGCGGCCCGGGCGCGGCGCACTAGTTGCGCTGCGCCAGGTTGCGTTGAAACTCTTCGAAGCTGCAGGGCAGCGTCGTGGCTTTGCGTTTCTTCGACTTGTCGTGCTCGTCGGGCAATTGATCGCTCAACTCCCAGACCTCAAGCATCTTCGCGTACTCGAAGGCGTGGCGCGGGCTGCTCTGAATCCATTGCTGGAAGGCCTGGCGTTCGTCAGGCGTGCAGGTTTCGTCTTGCAGACGCAGGCACCAGTGCGCCGCCTGATTGAGGACTTCATCGTCGGCGTCTTGAGGGCTTTGGAGGTTCATTGACTGCTTCCAGGATGGCCGGAGAGGGCACTTTACCCTGCCTCTTGCAAAAAAAACGTCAAAGATCGACAGGGATTTAGCCTGCCTGACGGACAGAACGCGCGCCCGCCGGACAGATCGCGCCGCCATTTACGCTTTTCGCAGATTTGCCATATTCAGTCACATTTCGTTGTAGATAGTGGGCAGCCCAACCGGTTTCCAATGAGGCTGCATCGTGTTTCCACGTCTTCTGTGTTCGCTGTCCGTGTTGAGTCTGTCCATTGCCGCCGCCCACGCGGCCGACCTTGATACCCCGCGCCTGCAGGGCATCGACAACTTCCGCGATGTCGCCGGTATCACCACGGCCTACTCGACGACCCATGACGGCACGATGCGCGCCGGTGTGTTCTACCGCTCCAACGCGCTGACGCCGACGGCGTCGGACCTGGCGACCCTCAGCGGTCTGGGGATCAAGGCGGTTTTTGACCTGCGCACCCCCAGCGAAATCGCGGCCACGCCGGACACGATGATCAGCGGCGCAACCTATCAAAACATCGACATCATCGGCGCCACCACTTCGGGCGCGAACATCACCACGGTCTCGTTCAAGAGCGCGGCCGATGCGATTGCGATGATGCAGGAGACCAACCGCGCCTTTGTCAGCGACGCCGGCATGCGCGGTCAGCTGGGCGTGCTGTTCAACGAACTGGCGGGCGTCGACGGCGCCGCGCTGTTCCACTGCACCGCCGGCAAGGACCGCACCGGCTGGACCGCCGCCGTGCTGCAAAGCATCGCCGGGGTCGACAACGCGACGATCATGAGCAACTACCTGGCGACCAACGACTACACCGCCGCCCGCGTGGCCAAGACGCTGGCGATGATGCCGCCGAGCATGGCCGCGGTCTATGCGCCGCTGCTGGGCGTGGAGGCGAGTTACCTGCAAGCGGGTCTGGATCAGGTGACCGCGCAATACGGCAGCATGGACAACTACCTCAAGCAGGGTCTGGGTCTGTCCCAGGAAACCATTTATGTGCTGCGCGGCAAAATGGTCGAGTACAACAGTCTGCCGGGCCAGGTCGGACTGGTCGGCAACGCCGCCGCCGGTGCGCAACTGTTACAGGAATTGCAGAACAGCAAGCTGTCGGGCACCTACAGCGCCTACAACTACTACCTGCAATCGGCCATCGACGCCGGCACTCTGGGCGGCGTCGAGTCTACGGTTGGCGGTCAGGTGCACGCCGATGCGGCCAGTTACCTGCTGCGTCAGAACGCGATGATCGAGCAAGCCGCCGCGCCATTCGCCAGCGGCACCGACCTCAGGGTCGGCCAATACCGCTTGTGGAGCACCGCGCTCGCCGGTTACCTCGGCACCGAAGGTTCGGCCCATGCGCAAAGCAGCAACGAACACAGCCAGGGCCTGATGGTCGGCGTTACCCAGCGCTTCTCCGAGCAACTCAGCGCCCGGGGCGGGATTGGTTACAGCAAAGGTACCGTCGGCGGGGCGGGCGGCGAGGCTGATACCGACTTCACTTTCCTCAATCTGGGTGCCCGTTACGGTTTCACCAGTCTGGAACGTGGTTTGTTTGCCGATGCCAATCTCAGCGCCGGTTACGTCGACTACGACAGCAAGCGCGACCTCGGCGGTGGTCTCGGTTCGGCGAAGGGCGACACCCACGGCAACCTCAGCGGCGCCACGCTGGCGCTGGGTTATCGCCTGCCGATGAACGATGTGGTTCTGGAGCCGAGCTTCGGCGTGCGCGTCAGTCGTCTGGACCTGTCGGGCTTTCAGGAGAAGGGCAGCGAACTGGCCCTCGACGTCGACAGCCTCCAGCAAACCCGTCGCAGCGCCGTGGCCAATCTTGACGTCTCGTTTGCTCCGATGCCGATGGGCGCGTGGCAACTGGTGCCGGGCGTGCGGGTCGGCTACGAGCGTGTGCTCGGTGATCATCAGGTCGACAGCGAAGGCCATCTGCTGGGGCTGGATATCGAACAGCGCGCGGCGTTCGACAACCGCGATCAGTTCAGCGGCGGCGTCAACCTGATGGCCAGCCTCGGCGCGCTGAGCCTGGGCGCCGAAGTCGGTACCAGCGGTGGCGGCGACAGCCACGGTTTTAGCGGCGGGCTCAAGGCCAGTTATCAGTTCTGATCAATTTGAAGGTGAAGAAAAAGGACTGCCTCAGCGCAGTCCTTTTCGCATTTCTGCGGGGCTCACGCCGTAGGCGTCCTGAAAGTACTGGCAGAACCGGCCGACGTTACTGAATCCGTATTGCAGGGCCACGTCGGTCACCGATGACGATGGGCCGTGCTTCAACGCTTCGCAGGCACGTTCCAGCCTGACCTGGCGCTGGTACGCCACAATCGACGTCCCGACGAACCGCCGGAAGCCTTCCTGCAAGGCCCGCAGGCTGACGTTCACCAGCCCCGCCAGATCCGTCCCGCTGACCAGTTGCTCGGGATGCGCCTGAATGTATTCGATGGCTTGCTTCACATGCCGAGGTGCGATCTGCGCCTCGGGTCGGCGCAAGGCTTCGCTGAAATTGTGCGGCCAGGCTTCCAGCACCGCGTCCACCAGCATTTCCCGCAGGCGCGACGGCATCAGCGAACCGGCGTTCAACAACAGGTCGAATTCGGTGCCGGTGGCCAGGTCGATCAGTGCACGAATGCCCTGAAACGCCGGGCTGTTCAGATCCACCCGCGGCTCGAAATGCAGCTTGTGCACGATCGGTCGGCCCAGCAGTGACGACAGGCGCTCGGTGAGCGCCGCGCGGCTGATCGACATGCCGTGCTGGGCATGATTGTCGACGAAACGCATCGAGCGCAAATCCGCCTTGTCGATGGCCAGCCCGATGTGGGGCAGGCCCAGGGATTCGGCGGAGTCGTTGAAGATGATCCGGCCGGCGGTGGGAATCACAAAGGTGATTTCATCGTAGGGCTCGGGGAACGCTACGGTGAAATCGCCCCGGTAATGCATGCGCCGGAAACTGACGCCGTCGTGCCGGCCGTAGACGCCGCCGATGATGATGTCCTTGGGCGGCGGCGGTGTGTCGCCATAACGATTGCCGAACATGCGGGAGAACAGCGCACCGAAGTCGTCGCAGGACATGTCGGCGGATCTGAGAATGATGGTCTGGCGCGTCGGGCTTGAGTACACCGGGAAGGTCACCTTGGCAGTCGGGGCAAAGAGGCGCGAGGACGTTAGCAACCGAGAATGACAGCGACATGACACAAACGGATTACCCCGCTTGCCAATGCGCCTTCAGGAAATCGATGAACACCTTGACCTTGCGTGTATTGCGCCGATGGGCCTGATACAGCACGTAGATCCACGGGCCGAAAGCGCTGGGTTCACGCCAGTATTCAGGCATCAATTCCACCAGTTCGCCCCGGGCGAGATACGGCGCGGCGCTCCACTGCGGGAGAAATTGCAGGCCCTGGCCGTCGAGCAGGCAGGCCAACAGGAAATCGTAATTGTCACTGGCGATGCGCGGGGTCGGCTGGGTCATGCGCAAGCGTCGCTCGCCTTGCTTGACCCACCAGAAATGCCGGTTGAGCAGCGGGTGACGGAAGATCAGCCAGTCGTGCTGGTGGTAGTTGTCCAGCGACACATCGCTGCCCTTGCGCGCCAGATAGGCCGGGCTGGCGCAGAGCTGCACGCGGTTTTCCACCAGCGGCTGGGCGATCACTCCCGGCAGATCGATCGGCCCGTCACGCAGCGCCAGGTCGTAGCTGCCATCCACCGGGTCGTCGTAGTTGTCGCTCAGATCCACTTCCAGATTCACCTGCGGATGCTCGTTCAGAAAGCGGCAGCACACCTGATTGAGAAAGGCCGGGGCGAAGGAGGGCGGGGCGATGATGCGCAACTCACCGCGCAATTCGTGCTTGAGCTGTTCGACACCTTCGCTGGCCAGTTGCAGTTGCAACAGCGCCTGACGCGCGCCTTCCAGATAGATCCGCCCGGCTTCGGTCAGCGCCATGCGTCGTGTCGTGCGGTCGAACAAGCGGCTGCCGAGTTCCTCTTCCAGTTGCGCTACGGCCTTGGTCAGGGCCGACGGCGTGTTGCCGAGCACCTCGGCGGCACGGCTGAAATTACCGTGCTCGGCGGTGGCGACGAACATGGTCAGGGCGCTCATTTTGTCCATTGATCTATTCCTGATGGGCACAGAAGTTGTGCGTGAGACGGCATTCAGTTATTCGGCGGGCTTGGCTAATCTGGCCTCAGCCTAACAAAAATAACGAGAACGCTCATGAGGCAGCTTCTGACCCTGATGGTGTCGTCCGCACTGGCCTGTGCCTCGCTGGAAAGTCTGGCGGCCACCGATCTGATCCTGCACAACGCGAAAATCTACACCGCCGAACCCGGCCAGCCGTTGCAGCAGGCCATCGCCATCGAAGGTGACAAGGTCGTCGCGGTCGGCTCGAATGCGCAAGTGCTGCGCCTGAAGACCGCCGACACCCGGCTGATCGATCTGGGCGGCAAAGTAGTGATGCCCGGTTTCATCGACTCTCACTCCCACACGATCAAGGGCGGCCTGCAGATGCTGCAGGCCAATCTCGACGGGCAGCTACTGCCGCTCGATGAACTGGAATCGCGCTTGCGCCAATGGCGTGAGGACGGCAAGGCCCGGCGCGGCGAGTTCCTCAGCGTCGGCGGATTGCCCTCGACTTACTGGAACCAGACCGACGCGCTGGAGCAACGTTTCAATCAGGGCGAGTGGGCCGATCAGCCGTTGTTGCTGCTGGGCTGGGACCTGCACACCGGCTGGGCCAATCAGGCGATGCTCAAACGCGCCGGCATCGATGCTGCGCGCATCCAGGCGCTCAAGCCCGAAGAGAAAGACACCCTCGGTCATCATCCGGACGGACAACCGAACGGTTTTATGGTGGATGCCGGGCTTTACCCGGTACAGGCCCTGTTGCCGCCGCCGACCGATGAAGCGCTGCTGGCGGGCGGTCGCGCCGCGCTGGATTACTACAAGAGCCTGGGCATCACCGGTTGGATGGACCCGCTGGCCAACGAACTGCCCGGGGCCGACGTGAAAAACGATTCGCTGGGCGTGCTGCCGACGTACAAGACGCTTTCGGAAAACGGCGAACTCACTGCCCACGTTGCGGCACTGTTGATGGCGGATTCGAAAGCCACGCCAGCGGATCTCGATGAACTGGACAAGGTCCGCCAGCAGTTCCTCGGCGTACATAACCTGACCCTGCCGGGCATCAAGGTGTTTGCCGACGGCGTGGCCGAGTCGCCCGCACAGAGTGCGGCGATGCTGGAGCCATACAAAAACTCGAAGAAGTCCGGCGAGCTGCTGATCGACCCGGCGCACTTTGGCGAACTGGTCAGCGCCGCCGACGCCCGTGGCTGGCTGGTGCACATCCACGCCATCGGCGACCGCGCGGTACGCGAATCCCTCAACGGCATCGAGCAGGCGCGCAAGGATCGCCAGAGCGGCATCGCTCATTCGATCACCCACCTGCAAATGGTCAACCCGAAAGAGTTCGCCCGCTTCAAGGCGCTGAACGTCATCGCCTCGATGCAGATGTACTGGGCCAGTGCCGATGAGTCGAGCATGGATCTGGTCAAGCCCTACGTCAGCGCCATGGCCTTCATGTACACCTACCCGGCGCGTTCGCTGCTCAAGCAGGGCGCCACCATCGCCGGCGCCAGCGACTGGCCGATCACAACGCCCGAGCCGTGGAAAGCCATTTATCAGGCCGTCAGCCGCAAGGGCCCGAAAGGCGTGCTCAACGCCGCCGAAGACATCGACCGCCAGGTCATGTTCCAGGCCTACACCCTCAATGCCGCCAAGGTTCTGCGACTGGAAGACCAGATCGGCTCACTCAAACCCGGCAAACAGGCCGACCTGATCGTGCTCGACCGCGATGTGTTCACGGTCGCCCCCGAAGCCCTGCGCGACACCCAGGTGCTCAACACCTTTTTCGCCGGTCGTGAAATCTATCGCCGCCAGCCGTAAGCCGCACTCCGATTACAACGCCAAAAAAAGGAAAACCTTTCGTGAACCTTCATTGCTTCGTCACCGACACTCGCAACCCGCAAACCCGTGGGCACCAGATCGGTGATGCCTTCAGCGCGCAGATTCGCCAGACCGTTGCGCTGTACCTCGACTTTTTCAATCAGCTCGATATCCCGCCGCAGCAAGTGCGCGCCATCGGCGAAGCCAGCCTGAAAGCCCTTGGAGACTGGAGCCCGGCACTGGCCGAGGAAATCGTCGCCATGGCCGAAGGCGCGGATCTGCCGCTGTGGCAACTCGCGGCCCTGAACGCCCGCACCGAAATCCTGGCGGTGATGCCCTCGAATGAAGGCGAATGCTCGACCGCTGTGTTCGCGCCCCATGGCCCACAGGCGCCGAAAACCATCCAGACCTGGGACTGGCACGACACGCTGGTGCCCAACGGCCTGATCCTGCAACTGACCACCGACGCCGGGATGACCGTCAAGCTGTTCACCGAGTTCGGCATGCTCGGCAAGATCGGCGTCAACAGCGCCGGGCTCGGGCTGCACTTCAACATCCTTCACCATGCCAGCGACAACGGCAGCGGCGGGGTGCCGGTGCACGCGATTGCGCGGCGGATTCTGGAACAGGCGCGCAGTGTCGATGAGGCCATCGAACTGGCGCGTTCGGCACGGGTCAGTGCGTCCACGGTGCTGACGGTATTCACTCGCGAAGACTCGAAAATCCGCGCCTGCAGCATCGAAATGTCGCCGGCCGCCACCGCCGTGGTGTTGCCGAACGCTGAAGGCTGGATCACCCACACCAACCATTTCCTCGACCCGGAGCTGAGCGCTGGCGAACGCACGCCGGACGCCTCGACCACCTACGCGCGCATCAATCACGTCAACGCCTTGCTGAGCGGCATGACCGAGGGCGACCTCGTGCGCCGTGCCGATGCCATGTGCGGTGCGGCCGGCGAAGAGGCGCCGATCTGCTTCCATCCCGACCTGAGCATGCCGGCCACCGAACGCTGGGAAACCTTGCTGACCATTGGCATCGACACCGAATCCTGTGTGCTCGAATTTGCCGCCGGCAACCCGAAACAGCTGGCCCGCAACGGTTACCAGCGCTTCTGAAACCCTTGCAGCAACGCCCCGAAAAACAACAACAAGAGGAGCACCCCAACATGGCCAGTCACCCTGCACGCACGGCGGGTTCACCGTCGGCGCTGAGAACCTTCTTCGTCTCCGGCATGGGCACCGCCCTGGAGTTTTATGACTTCGTGATCTACGGCACCGCCGCCGCGCTGGTGTTCCCCAAGGTGTTTTTCCCGCAGATGGACCCGCTCACCGCGACCCTCGTTGCCTTTGGCGCGTTCGGTGCGGGGTTCTTCGCCCGGCCGTTGGGCGGCATGGTGTTCGGGCATTACGGCGACAAACTCGGTCGGCAGAAAATGCTCGTTATCACGCTGTTGTTGATGGGTCTCAGCACCTTCCTGATCGGTTGCCTGCCGGGCTACGCAACAATCGGCGCAGGCGCGCCGGCCTTGCTGGTGCTGTTGCGACTGGTGCAGGGATTTGCCGCCGGGGGCGAGTGGGGCGGGGCCGCGCTGTTCGGCATCGAGTCGGCACCCGTGGGGCGTCGAGGGCTGTGGGGCAGTTTCACCAGCATGGGCATCGGCATCGGCGGGATTCTCGGCTCGGCGGTGTTCGCCGTGGTCAGCGTGGCGGCGAACGACGACCTTGCCGGTTTTGCCTGGCGTATTCCGTTCTGGCTGGGCGGCGTGCTGGTGCTGGTCGGGCTGTATGCGCGGTTGCAGAAACCGGCGCAGTCGCTGGGCGAGTCAAAGGGACACGGGCGCATGCCGTTGATTGAAGCGTTGCGTGCGCGACCTCGGGCCATGCTGTTGTGTACTGGCATCGCGTTTGGCTACGTGACCATCGCTTACATCGGCAGCACGTTCTTTCTGTCCTACGCCACCCAACTGGGCTATGGCAGCACCGATGCGCTGATTTTCGACATTGCGTTGTCCGTCGCCATCGTCATCACTGCGCCGCTGTTTGCCTTGCTCTCCGACCGGATCGGCCGGCGCAAGGTGATGATCCTCGGGGCGTTCATCATGGCGGCCGGGTTCTTCGTGTTCTTCCCGCTGGTGGGGCTGAAAAGCCTGTTGGTGTCGACGTTCGCCTACATCGTGATCGGTGCGTTCATGGGCGCGACGCAGGGGCCGATCCCGGCGTTTCTCGCCGAGCAGTTCCCACGGGATATGCGTTATTCAGGGATGTCGGCGGCGTACCAGATCGGTGCCGCGCTGGGTGGCGGGACGGCATCGAGTGCGGCTACGGCCATTCTGATCGCCAACAACCACAACGCGTTTGGCGTTGCAGTTTATGGGGCGGTGGCGCTGGGGATTGTGGCGGTCTGCTCGTTCTTCCTCAAGGAGACCGCGCACTTGAGCCTGGATGAAATCGACGCGCCATCAAGTGGCGCGCCGACCTCTGCAACAGTGCCGGGGCGTTTGCAGACACCCTGACAACGGCATTCAGGTTCAGGCCGAAAGGTGTTCGTAGAGAATCGTCGCACCGACGATCATCAGCACCACGCCACCGACGATTTCCGCACGCTTGCCGACCACGGTGCCCAGCACCCGACCCAGCATCACGCCAATGGTGACCATGGTCATGGTCGCCAGGCCGATGGCGGCAGCGGCCACCCAGATGTTCACATCGACGAACGCCAGGCCGACGCCGACAGCCAGTGCGTCGATGCTGGTGGCCACGGCGGTGACGGCGAGGATGAAGAACGAGTGCTGCCCCGGTTTTTCTTCTTCGGCTTCCTCATGCTTGAGGCCGTTGTAGATCATGTGCAGGCCCAAAGCGACGAGCAGAGTGAAGGCGATCCAGTGGTCCCAGCTTTCCACCCAGCGGGTGGCGGCCTGGCCGATGAACCAGCCGATGACCGGGGTGATCGCTTCGATGACACCGAAGATCAGACCGGTGCGCAGGGCTTCGGTCAGGCGTGGTTTGTGCAGGCTGGAGCCCTTGCCGATGGCGGCCGCGAAGGCATCCGTGGACATGGCGAGTGCGAGGAAGATCAGGGAAACAGGATTCACGGGCAATACTTCCAGTCGGGCCATGAGTCAACGACACAACCACACGCCCGACTTTCGGCATGGATGTGTCGTCGGTCTCACCAACCAGAAGGTGTTCGCACCACGGCATGTTGCCGAATATGTTGATACGAACGCTACCGAGGGGCTCGGAAGCAGGTTACTCCCCAACGAAGGCCCGGATCATAGGCAGGCAAACATGAAAATTTCGTTAAATGCCCGGCGCAGGTTCGGTTGATCCCGCAGGGATTCGCAGCTCGGCGCACAGCCCGCCCTCAGGCCGGTTGTACAGCTGCAGAGTGCTGCCGATCTTGCTCACGATCATCTGCACGATGGCCAGTCCCAGACCCGCGCCATTGGCGTGACCCTCGCTGTAGAAACGTTCGAACAACCGCGCATATTGCTGCTCATCGATGCCGGGACCGGCGTCTTCGACGCTGATCGAAACCGCGCCGCAGGCCTGTGGCTGCACCTGCACGCGCACCTCGCTGCCGGGCGGGGCGAAGTTCAGCGCATTGGTTACCAGATTTTGCAGAGCGATGGCCAACGCTACCGGATCGGTGTCGACCGGGCAGTGATGATCGCTGTCGAGGATCAGTTCGACGTCTTTTTCCAGGGCCAGCGGCGTCAGCTCGGCCAGTTCTTCACGCACCAGTGCAGTCAGCTCGACGCGGGCATTTTGCGGGGACGCCAGACGCGGTTCGATGCGCGCCATGGTCAGCAACTGGCTGGCGATGCGCGTGGCGCGGTCCACGGCGCTGACCAGAAACTCCAGCGCTTCTTCGCGTTGTTGCGGGGTGTTGGCCAACTGCGCGTTCTGCGCGTGAATCCGCAAGATTGCCAGTGGTGTGCGCAGCTCGTGGGCGGCGTCGGCGATAAAGCGTCGCTCCCGGGCCAGCAGGTTGTCGATCTGTTGCAGCAGGCGGTTGAGCGCGGTCTGCATCGGCTCCAGGTCCTGGGGCAGGGGGCTCAGGTGCAGGGGTTTCAGGGTGTCGGTGTCGCGGCCGCGAATCGATTGGGCCATGGCGCGCAACGGCTGCAGACCCCAGCCGATGGCCAGCCAGATCAGGATGGTCAGCAGCGGCACGCCGATCAGGCTCGGCCACAGGGTATGGCCGACGATGCGGGTGATCAGGTCCTGGCGGATGTCGTCGCGCTCGCCGACCCAGATCAACAGGCCTTGTCGCGGATCCTGGAGCAGGAAGGCGCACCAGTCGCGACCGTTTTCCATCAGGTCATGGGCGCCGAGGGTGGCGGGCGGTGCATCCAGAATCGGGGCTTCGGCGGAGCGCATCAGCAACTGGCCGTCGTTGCGCCAGACCTGAAAGGTCAGCCGCGTCTCGTAGGGATGCGCCGCCTCGCCATCGCCGTCACCGTCTCGGCTCATCGCCTCGTCGAAGGCCTGATGCAGGCGCTCCCAATCGTTGTCGCCGGGTGCGCGCTGGGCCAGCACGCCTTGCAGCAGGCGCGCACTTTGCGCCAGCTGGGCGTCGTAGATTTCTTCGATTTCGTGGTGGCTGTAGCGCAACACTGCCCAGCTGATCAACACATCGCCGAGTAGAACCAGAAACAGCACCGGCAGCAGAATCCGCGCGCGAATCGAGTTCATGGCTTGAGCTCCACGACGTAACCCACGCCGCGCACGGTGCGGATCAGTTCGGCGGAAAGCTTCTTGCGCAGGTTGTGGATCAGCACTTCCAGGGTGTTGCTTTCGACCCGTTCCTGCCAGCCGTACAAGGTGCGCGACAGGCGCTCGCGGGTGACGACTTTGCCGGGGCGGGCCATCAGTTGATGCAGCAGTTGATATTCCATCGGCGTGACCACCACCGTGCTGCCGCGCCAGGTGACTTGCTGGCTGATCGGGTCGAGGCAGACGCCGGCGTGTTCCAGTACCGGTTGCGCACGGCCCTGACTGCGCCGCAGCAAGGCACGGATGCGCGCCTTGAGTTCATCGACATCGAATGGCTTGACCAGATAATCGTCAGCGCCGGCGTCCAGCCCGGCGATGCGTTCGGTGGTGCCGTCGCGAGCGGTGAGGATCAACACCGGCAAATCATGCTGGCTGGCGCGCAATTGTTGCAGCAGCGCCAAGCCGTCGAGCCTAGGCAGGCCGAGGTCGAGCAGCAACAGATCGAAGCTTTCGCTGCGCAATGCGTGCAGCGCACTGACGCCATCCTGCAACCAGTCGAGAGTGTAGCCCTCGTTGCTCAGGGCGACGCGGATGCCCTGGCCGAGGGCGCGGTCATCTTCGACCAGAAGTAGGCGCATGGCATTTTCTCTGTGGGAAATCGGGCGCGTGTCCGGCGGCATCATGCCGCTCGCCTTGCTGCCGTGGCAGTCCCTGAACCGGCGAAGATGTTACGACTCGTTGCCAACTAAGCTTTCGTTAAGCTTGGTTTTGCACAGTGAGGCCTTTCCCATCCAGCGAGAGTGCTTCCATGCGCAAACTTGTGCTGTTGTCCCTGATTGTCGCCAGCCCCCTGGCCGTCGCCGGCCCGCAATGCACCACGGCCGAACGTTCGCAGTGGCAGGACCAGAAGGCGTTTCAGGAACAACTGAAATCCCAGGGTTACGAAATCAGCAAGTTCAAGGTCACCGACGGCAACTGCTACGAGATCTACGGCTTCGACAAGGACAAGCGCAAGGTAGAGATCTACCACGATCCGGTCAGCGGCAAAGCGGTGAAAACCGAGATCAAGGGCTGATGCCACGGGACTCCCTGCGCCTCTGGGACCCGGTGGTGCGGGTGTTTCACCTGTCCATCGCCGGGGTCTTTGCCGCCAACTACTTCTTCAATGAGGCCGGTGACGACTGGCATGTCTGGCTTGGTTATTACGCCATGGGCTGGCTGCTGGTGCGTCTGGTGTGGGGATTCGTCGGGCCGCGCAGTGCGCGCTGGTCGGACTTCTGGCCGACGCCGTCACGGCTGGCGGCCCATGCCCGGTCGCTGATCGCCGGGCGGCCCGAGCATCGACTCGGGCATTCACCGATTGGCGCGCTGGTAATGATCTTGATGCTGCTGGCGATGCTGACCATTGGCCTCAGCGGCTGGGCCATGGAAGAAATCGATGCCCTGTGGGGCGCCGACTGGCCGTTGCAAGTCCACGAAACCGCCGCCGATGCGTTGCTGGCGCTGGTGATCGTGCACATCGTGGCGGCGCTGTTTGAGAGTGTTCAAGTGCGCGACAACCTGCCGTTGTCGATGCTCACCGGGCGCCGGCGTCGTCTGCCGGACGATCCGGGCCAGTGACAGGGATGTTCTTTCGATGGTTTGCCATCTCGTAACTGCCATGAGCTGCCTATGCGTGCCTTGTCCTTTCGTTTGAGATTCATCGTCGCCGCGCTTGCCGTGAGCCTGATTTTTATCGCGGCGTGGCGCAGTCACCCGGAGCATGTGCTGGCGCCGTTCGCGGTTGAAACGCCTGCGGTCCAGACTTCGGCGAATGCGGCCGAGCCGATGTACAGCAGCCGTTTCGTGTCCTCGGAACTGGATGACTTCGTGCACTCGTCTTCGCTCACCGCACTGCCCGGCGGCGACCTGATGGCGGTGTGGTTCGCCGGCTCCCGCGAAGGCGCCGCCGACGTGCAGATCCGCACCGCGCGTTTCAACGCCAAAACCGCAGAGTGGGGCGCCGAACAGGTGCTGGCCACCCGCGAATCCACCGTCGCCGGCACCCAGCGCTACATTCGCAAACTCGGCAATCCGGTGATTGCCCTCGCGCCGGATCAGCGCTTGTGGATGTTCTACGTGTCGGTGTCCGTCGGCGGCTGGGCCACCAGTGCGATCAACGTGATGGTCTCCGATGATCTGGGGCGCAACTGGACGGCGCCGCGACAGCTGATCACCTCGCCGTTCTTCAACATCAGCACCCTGGTGCGCGCCGCGCCGGTGTTCCATGCCGATGGCTCGATCGGGCTGCCGGTGTATCACGAGTTCATGGGCAAGTTCGCCGAATACCTGTATCTGAGCGCGGACGGCGACGTGATCGACAAATTCCGCATCAGCCGGGGCAAGCATTCGCTGCAACCGACCATCGTGCCGCAGGACGAGCGCCGCGCCGTGGCGATGCTGCGTTATGCCGGTGAAACCCATCACAAGGTGCTGGCCAGCCGCACTGAGGACGCCGGGCAGACCTGGAGCGAACCCTATCCGCTGGAACCGGCCAACCCCAATTCGTCGCTGGCGGCGGTGGGCACCGCTGATGACGGTTTGCTGGTGGCGCTCAATGACCTGCGCGACGGTCGCTTCAAGCTCAGCCTGTACGGCACCGATGCCAATCTCAACGACTGGCGCAACGTGATCGAACTCGACCAGTCCCCCGATCCCCTCGGCCAGCCGTTCTCGCCCGAGGCCTACAAGGCGATCATTGGCGAAGGCTTTCGCGCCTCCAGCGGCGCGCAGCGTTTGCCGCTGGAACAACGTTTCCTGAGCAATCTCGACTACCGCGTGTGCAAGCCCGAAGGCTGTGAATTCGAGTACGAATATCCGTACTTCAGCCGTGGCCGCGATGGCCTGTATCACCTGGTGTATTCCTGGAACAACACCTTCATCAAACATGTCAGCTTCAACGATGCCTGGCTGGCGGAGCGCCTGTGATGCTGTTTCTCTGGCAAGCCCATTTGAGTTTCATCCTGCTCGGTTTTGTTCTGCTGGGCTCCTTTCAATTCACCCAGCGCTGGCGTCCGTGGCTGTTGCCGATGCTGGCGCTGGTCAGCTTCATTCCGCTCAACGGCCTGCCGCTGGCTGCGTATGTGCGCAGCTTTACCGATGACCTGGCGATTACCACGCTGGTGTTTCTTGGCTGGGCCGCGTTGTTGCGCCTCGGTGTGGTTCAACCCTTGAGAACGTTTTCGCGAGTGCAGGTGCTGGGGCTGTTCGTGGTGCTGACGGCGCTGTTGTACCCGGCGACGATGGGCCTGACCTATGTCGATCCTTACCGTTGGGGCTTCAATCCACGGCCGATGATCGTGGTTGTCGGGCTGGCGACACTGGTGTTGCTGTGGTTGCGTAACGCGCTGGGCGTGGCGATGCTGGCCCTGGCCACGTTGGCATTCGCGCTGCGCCTCAAGCCTTCCGAAAACTATTGGGATTACCTGATCGACCCTTTGCTGGCGGGTTATTGCCTGATCGCCGGATTTGGACTTTGCATTAAGGCAGCGTGGCAGTTCCTGCCATCTCAACGAACAACACAGAGGTAAACGATGGGGTGGTTGCAATCGCGTCGCCTGCGCTATGGCGTGGGCGCGACAGGTCTGGCGTTTCTGCTGTTTGCGTTGCTGCGGCTGGTGTTCCTGATCGGATTCTCCGGGGTGGGTGCCGCGCAGTTCTTTGCCGACCCGCAATGGCTGCAAACCCTGGGCATCGGTTTTCGCTTCGACCTGAGACTGGCGCTGTTGATGGTGCTGCCATTGGCGGTGCTCGCATGGTTGCCGCGCTGGAACCTGACCACGGTGCCGCTGTTGCGAGGCGTGGCCCGGGTTTATCTGTTGCTGGCATTGGGGCTGATCGGTCTGGTGTACATCATCGACTTCGGTCATTACGCCTACCTCGGTGTGCGGATCAACGCCACAGTGCTGCGTTATCTGGAGGATGCGCAGATCTCGCAGCAGATGGTCCGGGAAACCTATCCGGTATTCTGGATTGCGCTGGGTTGGCTCGCCGTTCTGGCGCTGTGGTTCTACGGATTTGTACGGCTGGAACGGTTGACCCTGACCCGTGAACCTCGAGTGATCCGCCGCAGCTCAGTCGCCGTGGGCGCAGGGCTCGGCGTGGTGGCCGTCCTGCTGGCGCTGTTGGGCCGGGTCGACAAGCTCAACCTGGAAAACCCGGTGCCTCTGCGCTGGAGCGATGCGTTCTTTTCCGGCAACGGACAGATTGCCGCCGTGGGCCTGAACCCGGTGTTGTTCCTCTACGACACGCTCAAGGCCGGGCAGGCGCAATTCGACGAGTCGCAGGTGCGGGCGCATTACCCGGTGATTTCCCGTTATCTGGGGGTGGATCGGCCGGATGTGCAAAGCCTCACATTTGAGCGTCAGCAAGCCGTGCAGCCTTATCGCGTCGCGGGTGAGCGAGCGCCGAACGTGATGTTTGTCATGCTCGAATCCCTCGGCACCAGCGCGGTGGGCGCCTATGGCAACCCGTTGAACCCGACGCCCAACCTTGATCGGCTGGCAAACGAGAGCTGGTTCTTCAAACACTTCTACGTCCCGGTCACCGGCACTGCGAAAACCGTGTGGGCGAGCATCACCGGCGTCCCCGACGTCACCCGGCAGGAAACCGCCACCCGGCATCCGCTGATCACCAACCAGCGTACGCTGATCAATGCCTTCACCGATTACCAGAAGCTCTACATGATCGGCGGCAACGCCGGTTGGGCCAACATCAATGCGCTGATCCAGCAAAGCATCGACGGCGTGCGTCTGTACGAGGAGCGCGACTGGCGTTCGCCACGGGTGGATGTGTGGGGGATTTCCGATCTGGATCTGTTCAAGGAAGGCGATGAGATTTTGCGCGCACTGCCCAAGGACAAACCGTTCTTCGCCTACGTACAAACCTCGGGCAATCACCGGCCGTTCACCATTCCCAAGGACAACGACGGCTTCGAGGTCAGCAACCTGTCGCTGGAGCAGGTGCAAAACGCCGGCTCACGCAGCGTCGAGCAATACAACGCGGTGCGGCTGCTGGACTTCAACATCGGTCGACTGATGGAACTGGCCAAGGCCGGTGGCTATTACGACAACACGATTTTCGTGTTCTTCGGCGATCACAACACCCGCATCAGCCGCATCCCGCACATGCCGCCCGCGTTCGAGCAATTGGGGCTGGAAAGTAACCATGTGCCGATGCTGATTCACGCGCCGGGGCTGCTCAAGCCGAAGGTGATCGAAGAGGCGGTGGGGCTTGCCGATTTGCTGCCAACCGTGGCGGGCATGGTCGGCGTTTCTTTCGACAACCGCGCCATGGGCCGCGACCTGCAGCAACCGGCGCCCGAAGGCGAGCGGGTGGTGCCGCTGGTGTTGCGCGAAGGGACATTCCCGTTGATCGGCGGAGTAACCAAGGATCACTTGCTGCAAATGCAACACGACGGCAGCGCGCCGACGTTGCATGACCTGAAATCGGCGACACCGCTGGAGAATGTCGCCGATGCGCATCCCGAGGAGGTTCAGCGGCTGGTCGAGCTGACCCGGGGACTGCACGAAAGCGCACGGCTGATGCTGTATCGCAACGTGCGTTGACGGCCCTCTCTCGATGAAAGAGGGCCGCCACGGTTTCAGGTGTGATGGATGTCGCGATCCTTGGTTTCCGGCATGAAGAAGATGCCGAGAATCGCCGTCATCACCGCGATGACAATCGGGTACCACAAGCCGTAATAGATGTCCCCGGTGGCCGCGACCATCGCGAATGCCACGGTCGGCAGGAACCCGCCGAACCAGCCGTTACCGATGTGGTAGGGCAGCGACATCGAGGTATAGCGGATGCGCGCCGGGAACAGCTCGACCAGCCACGCCGCAATCGGGCCGTAAACCATGGTCACGTAGATCACTAGCACGGTCAGCAGGAGCAAGACCATCGGGTAATTGGTCTTGGCCGGATCAGCCTTTTCCGGATACCCGGCTTCTTTCAAAGCGGTACCGAGGCTGGCGGTGAAGGCGTCGTTGCGGGTCTTGAAGTCGGCGGCCGGCATGGCCGTGCCTTCGAAACTTTCGATGACCTTGTCGCCAATGCGCACCTGGGCCACGGTGCCCGGTTCCGCCACCACGTTTTCGTACGGGATCGCCCGTTTGGCCAGGATGGTTTTCGCCAGATCGCACGAACTGGTGAATTTGGCCTTGCCCACCGGATCGAACTGGAACGAGCACTGGTCAGGGCTGGCGACCACTTTGACCGGGTTCTTTTCCTGGGCGATGAACACGTCGGGATTACCGTACTGGGTCAGCGCGTGGAAGATCGGGAAGTAGGTCACCGCCGCCAGAATGCACCCGGCCATGATGATGCCCTTGCGCCCGATGCGGTCCGACAGACTGCCGAAGATCACGAAGAACGGGGTGCCGATCAGCAACGAACCGGCGATCAACAGGTTGGCGGTCTGCGGGTCGATCTTCAGGGTTTGCAGCAGGAAAAACAGCGCGTAGAACTGCCCGGTGTACCAGACCACCGCTTGCCCGGCGGTGCCGCCGAGCAGGGCCATGATTACGATTTTCAGGTTGTCCCAACGGGCGAAGGATTCGGTCAGCGGCGCTTTCGACGCCTTGCCTTCGGCCTTCATCTTCATGAACACCGGCGACTCGTTCAGTTGCAGACGGATGTACACCGACACCGCCAGCAGCAGGATCGACAGCAGAAACGGAATCCGCCAGCCCCAGGCCTCGAACGCCTCGGTGCCCAGCGCGGTGCGGCAGGCCAGAATCACCAGCAGCGAGAGAAACAGCCCGAGCGTCGCGGTGGTCTGAATCCACGAGGTGAAATACCCGCGTTTACCCTTCGGCGCATGCTCGGCCACATAAGTCGCCGCGCCGCCGTATTCACCGCCCAGCGCCAGACCTTGCAGCAACCGCAGGGTAATCAGAATGATCGGCGCTGCGACCCCGATGGTCGCGTAACCCGGCAGGAAACCCACAATCGCCGTCGACACACCCATGATCACAATCGTGATCAGAAACGTGTGCTTGCGTCCGATCATGTCGCCCAACCGGCCGAACACCACCGCCCCGAACGGCCGCACCGCAAAACCGGCGGCAAAGGCGAGCAGGGCGAAGATGAACGAAGTGGTCTCGTTGACCCCGGCAAAGAAGTGCTTGGCGATGATCGCGGCGAGGGAGCCGTAAAGGTAGAAGTCGTACCACTCGAACACCGTTCCGAGTGACGACGCGAAGATGACCTTGCGCTCCTCCTTGCTGACACTGTGGTGCGGATGCGGCGCACTGCCGGTGGACATGCTGTCGAGTACGGCCATGGGGGTTCTCCGTCGTGCTTGTTGTTATAGGCCGGAGCACTTCATCAACGTCGCGTACCCGAGGCCTTTGGTTGGTGCTGGAGCAGGTGCTTCGTGGAGCGTGCACAGACTCCCGACCTCGCGGGAGGGCGGGGTTTCTTTGAGCATAATTGGGATTGGGGGGATATCCAGTGTCGGCGGATGTGGGCAGTGACGGAGAGAGATTGGTTGGTTCGGGGAGAGAATGAGTTAAAAGAGTTTGCGGCCGTAGGTTCTTATGGCTATTCAGAATTTGAGTTGTTCTAAATAATTATTAAAAACTGTTATTTCTATCAGGTGTGGTTTTAGGCTTTTATGTCGATACTTTTTCTGGTGGAGGGGCGAAAACAAATCTGTCCCCTTGGGTTGTTTTATGTTTGATACTGCCAAATAAAGGGATTTCAAGATGAGCGACCAATCTGCAAGTTCGAATTCGCAAGTTGATCCGGAAGCCGTGGGCTGGACAACTACATACCTTACATCATCTACGGAAGGGTTCAGAAGCGAGCTAAGACTCCGTTTTCAAAAAGTCGGAACTCAAGTAAATGTCCAAACTGAAACATACAAAATTGACAAGGGAAATAATCAGGGTGGTAACAAGGCAAATATTAATCTCAATGTCAAAGGCAATGCGGGCGGGGAGAAGCAACTCAACTCTGGTGATAATCTTCACCAGGATGGAGTGTCAAGGCTTTATGAGAAGCATTTTACAATAAATGTCGGGAACTCCAGCTCGCTATCCATGTCAGCACTAACTATTTTTGATAAGTCTGGTGGTGGAGATCCACGTTCGACTGCTTTCGCGACGTTTCCTATTTAGTTTTTCCAAAGGGGACAGATTTATTTAATCATCCCCTTTCGATTATCAGCAATTTTGTCGACGACTCCGTATTCAAGCAATTTTGTCGACGACTCCGTATTCAAGAAAGGTGCACCATGAATCAATCTATCGCCAGCGCATTCGTTGTGTCGATTGCCGCTCTATGCCCACCTGTGCTGGTGCAAGCAGCTCCAATCACTTGCGACGGTGTTGCTGTAGTTTTGATAACCCCCGATATAGTCAGAGGGGCAACCTTTGACGTCGAGGTGACGGTGCGCAGCGATTTGTTGGGAAAGGTTAGCGGTGTGGTGCAGTTCGCTGGCTTTCAAGGGCAAAGCTCAAATCTCACGTCGGTTAACCAGACGTTTTCGGCAGAAAAGACCAAAGTAACAGTCAACACGAAACCCACGGCCTTCGCCAATAACTACAAGGGCACGCTGCTGGGCGTTGTGAACGGCGTTCAATGTGAAAAACGGGTGGAAGGTGTGCTGGACTTGCGTGCTTCCTGATCAAAAGGGGACAGATTTATTTAATCGCCCCCTTTTGACGTTAAGCATCTTTTTCGGGCCGTCCTCGCGCTCTGAAGTCAATTCGTCTCCCGGTGATTTTCTCGATTTCGTCGACGAATCTCGTGTTTCCAGTCAGTTGGCTCCGTTGAAGTGCACCTCTGATGAGTTGCAATTCATTGGTGGGTGTCGCCATCTCAACAAACGATTTATAGCGTTCACGCCTTATGGCATCCGTAGGCCCTAGCTCCAGAAAGCAGGGATCTTTGTCCAGCCATGTGGATTCAGAGAAATCGCTCAGACGCAGAGCAAAACTTGACCAGCGATAATCTACTGCACGCGCCACCATGTGCGCTCGCACTGGGTTTAGCTCTATGTATCGACTGCAAGCCAATAGATAAGTATCGGATTGAACAACGCTAGATTTGTAGCGACTTTCCCACAGCGTCCCGGTCCTCCCCTCAACCTTGTTGCGATACCGCGTCATCCGTCCGGCGAGGGCTTTCATGAGCTGTCCAAGGCTGGACGTTGATTCCCCTGGGGCGAGCAGCAAGTGGACATGGTTGGTCATCAAGCAGTAGGCATAAACTTTTATACCCAATGCTTCCTTGAACTCGCGCAGGTCAGAAAGATAGCGTTCGTAATCCGCCGGTACGGCGAACACAACCTGCCTGTTGTGGCCGCGCTGCACGATGTGGTGCGGGTAGTGGGGTAGCACGATGCGTCCCGTTCTGGGCATGGGTCTTCCTACGTCCTTGTTTTGATGGATGAAGCTTAGAAGGTGGTTAGGCTTAGGCAGGCGGGATGTGTCAGAGAATGTATCTGAGGGGACTGAGGGGGTGTAAGTAAGTCGGTGTTCGTTGCCTCTTATGGTTATTTAGAATTTTGGTTGTTCTGAATAAGTATTAAAAACTGTAATTTCTGTCAGGTGTGGTTTTTGGTGTTTGTGTTGATACTTTGCTTGTGGGTGCGCAGAAAATAAATCTGTCCCCTTTGATTTTCTTTGATTTTGCAAATGGCACGGATCTATTAATGAAATTCAAGGAGGTGCGGCAATGGCTACTAAAACGCTTTTGGTCACTGACTTGCCTGAGGGGGCGACGCCTGACAGTGTCAAGGCTGTAATTCAACGCAAATATAAAGTGCAGGTGTTAGAAATCGGATCTGTTAGTCGCAAGGGCGGCATTACGTCATTACAGGCTATTTATGTCCCCGCAGATGATTTAACTGACCCCGCTCCCGCTATGACTTTTGCACAGTTGGACGCTACAACAGTTTTATCGCGGTGAGTTCGCTGGAGCCAAAGGAATAATAGGGGAGCTGTTTTTTAAACCGCCCCCCTAAATAGCAGTAAAAATGAGTCCTGCCGCTATGGATTATTCGGTTGGAGCGACTTTATCCAGTACCTGATTCACCGCCAATTCCGCCAGCATCACGATCTGCGCGATGCCCTGTGCGGTCTTGCGATGGGGGCCTTCGAGGAGGTCGACGAAGTTGTTGAGCATGACGTTGGCCGAGCCCAGGGTTTCGACGGCGTCGGCGAGCAGGGATTCGTTATTGCTGGCCGGGTTGGTCTGGTAGAGGCGGTTGGGGGTGTAGGGCGCGGCCATCATGTGGGCCGATATCGGGCCGAGGTGGTAGTCGAGGGCGCGGTTGGCGGCTTCGTTGAATCTCTTCGAATCAGGGCATTCATAGGGGGACGTTGGGTCGGTGATGCTGGCCGGTTCGGTGACCGGGGGATTCGGAGTTGCTTTGAACATTGGCTCTAACCTCTCTAAGGAGTGAGGCTGCAACCATCTCGCTGCTAAACGAATAGGGTGGCAGCTGCGCGCAGGTTAGCAGACCGATGAGCCAAGCAATCGGCGCACCCGAAGGTGCCCTGCGCACAGCCACCATCAAGCTCAGAAATATCTGAATTGATAGAGGCTTGTACGGCTTGACTCGACGGGCTGCTAAACCCGATCACTGCGAATCAGTGACCCGATCCAAGTTACCGGCCGACCCCAAGGCGCACAAGCCGGCGGATTCTGGCGTAGCCGTAGGCTCTGGCGCAAGGATTTGTGGGCAATTGCGCGTAACTTCAGGTGTCTCTAAACACACGTATCGAAACCTGTTTATCGGCCAACAAAACACACTGAAACATCCGTCAGAACCCACCCCGAAAACCACCATGGCTTCAATCCCGCCGCCGTGTCTGTAAACTGGCCGCCCGAAACGGCGCGCGATGGCGCCGTCCTCACTGCCAGCGAAGGACTTTCCCATGGCCAACCAAGACATCACCTACACCCCGGACCCGGATGCAGACTCGATCTCTTCGGACGTGACCGAATTCAACGGCATCCTGATGTCGACCCAGATCCCGACCCGTGCCGACGGCAGCCTGGAACTGGGCGACGTCACTGCGCAAAGCGAATGCACGCTGCAGGCGCTGAAAGTAGCGCTGGAAAAGGCCGGCAGCTCGATGGACCGCGTGCTGCACCTGACCATCTACCTGACCGACATGGCTGATCGCGCCGCATTCAACGAGGTGTACAAGCGCTTCTTCGCCAAGCCTTGGCCGGTGCGCGCAGCGGTTGGCGTGGCGGCGCTGGCGGTTGAAGGAATGAAGGTGGAAGTCACCGCAATGGCTGCAAAAGCCTGAGTTTGCGGTTCGGTTTGGCAGTTCTGCCCTGAGCAGGGCTGCCACCCGGCAGCGCAGGCGTGCCGCCCACGCGTTTCGCGGCTACAATGCGCGCCTCGACCGTGACAGCCTGACTAAAAACTATATATGTCCTTGCCCAAACATCACCTGGAACTGCTCAGCCCCGCCCGTGACGTGGCCATCGCCCGCGAGGCCATCCTGCATGGCGCCGACGCGGTGTACATCGGCGGCCCGAGCTTCGGTGCGCGCCACAACGCGTGCAACGAGGTGAGCGAAATCGCCGAACTGGTGGAATTTGCCCGTCGCTATCACGCGCGCATCTTCACCACCATCAACACCATCCTGCACGACAACGAACTGGAGCCGGCACGCAAGCTGATCCATCAGTTGTACGACGCCGGCGTCGATGCGCTGATCGTCCAGGACCTGGGCGTGATGGAACTGGACATTCCACCCATCGAGCTGCACGCCAGCACCCAGACCGACATCCGCACCCTTGAGCGGGCCAAGTTCCTCGATCAGGCCGGTTTCTCGCAACTGGTACTGGCCCGTGAACTGAACCTCAAGGAAATCCGCGCGATCGCCGATGAAACCGATGCCGCCATCGAGTTCTTCATTCACGGCGCGTTGTGCGTGGCGTTTTCCGGTCAGTGCAACATTTCCCACGCGCAGACCGGGCGCAGCGCCAACCGTGGCGACTGCTCCCAGGCCTGCCGTCTGCCGTACACCCTGAAAGACGAAAAGGGTGGCGTGATCGCCTACGAAAAACACCTGCTGTCGATGAAGGACAACAACCAGAGCGCCAACATCCGCGCGCTGGTCGAGGCTGGTGTGCGTTCGTTCAAGATCGAAGGTCGCTACAAGGACATGGGCTATGTGAAGAACATCACCGCCTATTACCGCCAGCGTCTCGACGACGTGCTCAACGACCGCCCGGACCTGGCCCGCGCCTCCAGCGGCCGCACCGCGCATTTCTTCATGCCGGACCCGGAAAAGACCTTCCACCGTGGCAGCACCGACTACTTCGTCAGCGAGCGCAAGATCGACATCGGCGCGTTCGATTCGCCGACCTTCACCGGTCTGGCGGTGGGTACGGTCGAGAAAGTCGGCAAGCGTGACATGCAGGTCATCACCCACGAGCCGCTGTCCAACGGCGACGGCCTCAACGTGCTGGTCAAGCGCGAAGTGGTGGGTTTCCGCGCCAACATCGCCGAAGCCAAGGGCGAGTTCGAGGAAGAAGGCGAGAAGCGCTATCGCTATCGCGTCGAGCCGAACGAAATGCCGGAAGGCCTGTACAAGCTGCGCCCGAACCATCCGCTGAACCGCAACCTCGACCACAACTGGCAGCAGGCCTTGCTCAAGACTTCTGCCGAGCGTCGTATCGGCGTGAGCTGGCTGGCGAAGCTGCGTGAAGAGCGTCTGGAACTGACCGTGACCAGTGAAGAGGGCATCAGCGCCAGCGTCGCGCTGGACGGCCCGTTCGGCGTCGCCAACAAACCGGAGCAGGCGCTGGAGACCTTGCACGACCTGCTCGGTCAGCTCGGCACCACCGAGTACCACGCGACCTCGATCAAACTGGATGCGCCGCAAGCGTTCTTCATCCCGAACTCGCAGCTCAAGTCGTTGCGCCGTGAAGTGATCGAAGCGCTGACCGCTGCCCGCGTTGCCGCCCACCCACGCGGTTCGCGCAAGGCCGAGACCACGCCACCGCCGGTGTACCCGGAAGCGCATCTGTCGTTCCTGGCCAACGTCTACAACCAGAAGGCTCGCGACTTCTACCACCGTCACGGCGTGAAGCTGATCGACGCGGCGTACGAGGCCCACGAAGAGGCGGGCGAAGTGCCGGTGATGATCACCAAGCACTGCCTGCGGTTCTCCTTCAACCTGTGCCCGAAACAGGCCAAAGGCGTGACCGGCGTGAAGACCAAAGTCGCGCCGATGCAACTGATTCATGGCGACGAAGTGCTGACCCTGAAGTTCGACTGCAAACCGTGCGAAATGCACGTGATCGGCAAGATGAAGGGCCACATCCTGAATCTGCCGCAGCCGGGCAGTGTGGTGGGGCATATCAGCCCTGAAGACCTGATGAAGACCATTCCTCGGGCGCCGCACTAATTTGCAGGCAATAAAAAACCGGTGACGAAAGTCACCGGTTTTTTTATGCCCGCCAGAAACTCAACTGGCTTCGTAGCGCGATGCCGTTGGCGGCGCCGCTTCGCCACTCAACGCATCGACCATCGGCGGGTGCTCCTGCGCGGCCTGACGCAGATCTTCGGTCACCCGCAGCTCGGCGCCGGTCGGCGAGAACGTCGCTGCCGCCGCAAACGGCGCCGGATTGGCCGGCACCGGACGCTTGCCACGACGCCAGAAGAAGAACGTCACCATGGCCAGGTTGACCAGCGCGAAGGCCCAGAACAGGCCGGTTTCGCCGTGGGCGTTCATCGCCGGCGAGATCAGCAGCGGGCTCATCGCCGAGCCCAGCGAGTTGATCAGCAGCATGCCCTGAATCATCGGCACCAGAGTTTCGACCGGCGCACGGTCGGCAGCATGGCTGACGGCCACCGGGTACAGCGCGAACACGCCGCCGCCCAGCAGGAACAGCATCGCCGCGAGCATGGCCGAGGACAGCGGCACCAGCACGATCACCAGTGACAGCACGGTGCACGCGGCGCACAGCACGGTAAGCACTTGCAGACGATCCTTGCGGTCGGACCAGCGCCCGACCGGGTATTGCAGGAGCATCGCGCCGAGGACCGTCCAGGCCATCATGCTACCGACTTCGCCGACATTCAGGCCGATGCGTTGCAGGTACAGCGGCAGCAGGGTGTAGATCGCCGCGATGGTCACGCCGGAACCGAAGCAGCCGACCAGACCGGTGGGCGACACGCCGAGCAGTGCCCGAGGCTTTAGCGGCTCGACCTGTTCCAGCAACGGCGAAACGCGCGGCAGGATTACGATCGGCAGCACCGACAAGGTCGCGAGCATGCCGGCGACCATGAACGGCGCGGTGTCGCCCAGACCGGTGATTTTCCCCAAAAACGCCTGACCCAGTACCCCGGCGCCGTAGAGAACGATCATGTACAGCGCCAACAGACGCCCGCGAATCTTCGCGTCACCGGCCAGCAGCAGCCAGCTCTCGATCACCAGAAACACGCCGACCGTGGCCCAGCCGTTGATCAGGCGCAGCACGACCCAGCCCCAGGTGTCATAAAACAGACCTTGCAGCAGGATGGTTGCGGCGATCAGCGAGGCGAAGCTGCTGTAGGCACGGATATGGCCGATGCGCAGGATCAACCGGTCGTTGAAGATTGCGCCCAGCGTCAGGCCGATGAAATAGGCCGAGGACACGATGCCGATCATCGTCGCCGATTCGCCGGCAGCGCCCAGGCGCAGGGTGGTCAAAGAAGACAGAAAGCCGTTGCCCAGGGCAACGATGAAGAGCCCGAGCAGGGGCGCCAGCGCCATGGCCAGCAAACGCGGTGTCATAAAAACCTCAAGTGATCGAACAGCGGAACGTGCGCCTCTGCGCATGCGAGTGCCAAGCCGAAGTGTGTTGAAGACAAACGACCGCCGAACGGGCAGGACGATTGAGCCAGGCTGACTTCGTGAAAGTCGCCGGCTGTTCAAACCTGAGGGTTGTCATGGCTGCGGGCAGGCGCCGGTCGGGCGACTGCAAGAGGAGGCGCGATTTTAAGCCTTGTGCGGCGTTTGCCAAGGTGCCGGGCCTGCGACGTTGGGACGCAGGCCGAATCGATAACCCCAGCGCATTCATTGCCCGGATGAAAAGTTGCTGTATCGATCCGGTTTCCCTCGTTAGCCTGTGCGGTCGAATCGCGATATTGATCCAGAGGCAATGATGCAGATAAGAGGCGAGCGTGCCGCCACGGCGTGCGGGTTGTTGGCGATTGTGTTGTGGAGCACCGCCGCCGGGTTGATCAGGGGCGTCAGTGAACATTTCGGCCCTCTGGGCGGGGCGGCGATGATTTACACCCTGGGGGCGATCCTGCTGGTGATGTTTCTCGGGCGGCCGCGCCTTCGCTCCACGTCAACACTCTATCTCCTGCTCGGCAGTGGGTTGTTCGTTGCCTATGAGGTGTGCCTGTCTTTGGCGCTGGGGTTTGCCAGTGACCGGCAACAGTCCATCGAACTGGGCGTGGTCAATTACCTGTGGCCGTGCCTGACCGTGGTGCTGGCGATCTTCATGAACGGGCAGAAAACCCGCTGGTTCATCGTTCCCGGCAGTGCGCTCGCGCTGTTCGGCATCCTCTGGGTGGTCAGCGGCCAGGGCTTGTCGTTGCCGGGGATCATCGCCAACTTCAATTCCAACCCGTTGAGTTACAGCCTGGCGCTGGCCTGCGCGATCACGTTTGCGCTGTATTGCAACGTCACACGCCGCTACGCCAACGGGCAGAGTCTGGTGGTGCTGTTTTTCGTGCTGACGGCCGTTGTGCTGTGGGTGAAGTGGGGCTTCAGCAATGAGCATATTTCCACCTTCACCCTGGGCAACTCCCTGGAACTGATCGCCACCGGCATCGCCATGGCCGGTGGTTATGCGCTGTGGAACATCGGCATCCTGCGCGGCAATCTGACCTTGCTGGCCACCGCGTCCTACGGCGCACCGGTACTGTCGTCGGCGTTCGCCGCGCTGTGGCTGGGCGTTAGTTTGCAGATGCAGTTCTGGCAGGGTGCGGTGCTGGTGACCGTAGGTTCGCTGATCTGCTGGCAGGCGACGCGGCAACGTCAGATCTCCTGAAAAACCCGGCGTTGCCGCGCATACCGGTCAGCCCACGGACTTCAACGGAACCGGCCCCTTGAGCCGGTCCATCATCGTCGCGCAGTACCAGTCATCGAACTGGCAGACGCCGGTTTCCGCCGTTTCCGAGTAGGGCCCCGGTTCATAGGACGGGGACGTCACGCCACGCTGGGTGCCTTCGACCAGTGTGCGGTCCTGATCGTTGGTGGCGACCCAGACTTTGGTCAGGCGTTCGAGGTCGTAATCCACGCCTTCCACCGCCGTGTCGGGCACCAGCCATTTGGTGGTGACCATGGTTTGTGTAGCGCTGATCGGCAACACCCGGAAGCTCAACGCATGGTCGCCTAAGAAGTGGTTCCAGGTGGACGGGTAGTGGAAATAGAGCAGGGCGCCGATGTCCGGTTCAGCGGTTTTGTCCAGACGCCCGTTCACCGCAGGCTTGCCGTCCATGGTGTAGCTGACGGCCCCGGACGACAGCGGAATGCGGGTCATGCGGTACTGGCCGTTGATGTCCATTACCAGGCGACTTGGCAGGCCGGCTTTCTCGCAAGTGTTCCAGTAAGCCGACAACTGTGGGTCGTCTTCGCCTCTGAGGCCGCCGACCGACAGGTTGTCGACGAAGGATTTCAGCAGCTCCGGGTGGGAACCGTCGCAGTGGTAGCACTCGCGGTTGTTTTCGAACACCAGTTTCCAGTTACCGTTCTCGATGATGGTCGACTCGAACGCCACTTTGCAGTTGTCCAGATAATGCGGGGCGATGAACGGGCTGACGGCTTTGCGAAAACCTTCGAAGTCTGGCGCCTTGGCGGCGACGCAGACATAGATGTAGCTGTGCACGATCTCGCAATGCACGGACTTCAGGTTGTACTGGGCCTTGTCGAAATCCTGGCCCATGTTGCCGGCGAACAGCAGGTTGCCGTCCAGCTCGTAGGTCCATTTGTGATAGGGGCAGACCATCTTCGCGACCTTGCCGTGCTCGTGTTCGCAGATCTTGGCGCCGCGATGGCGGCAGGCGTTGTGAAATGCCCGGACCTCGCCATCCTTGCCGCGCACCACGGCGACCGGGTAATCACCGATCTGCAGGGTGAAGTACTGGCCGGGTCTGGAAATTTCGAAGGTGTGCCCGGCGAAAATCCAGTCCTTGTGCCAGATCTGTTCGAGGTCCTGGCGATAGACGTTTTCATCCTTGTAGAGGGCGCCCGGCAGCGAATGCCAGGGTTTGCGCTGGGCGATCAGGTCAAACACGGTGTCTTTATTGTTCATTGTTATCCTCGTCATGCGCGTAGGGCCGGAACAGGTCCAGCCTATCTGTGCCGGGAAACCCGTCACAAACGACATTTCCTGCGGACAATCGATGCGTTGCGGTTATGGGTGAGGGCGTCCGAAGATCGGCTCAAGCGTGGCGATGGCCGACGCAGACTGGTCCAGATTGCGAATCGCCCGTTTCACCGCGAGGCTGCGTTCATGGCCGAGGCTTGAGGCGAACAGGTCGAATTTCTGCTCCAGTTCTTCGCGGCTCAGGGCCGTTTCGGGATCGCCGCGCGCGGCGGTGATCGGGCTGACGAGTACACTGCCGTTTTTCAGGGTGACGGTGACGCGCGAGAGGATTTCATTGGGGAATCGCGCGGAAATATCGGCGGCTTCGACGATCTCGATGCGTGTACTCAAGGCGCGGATGTCGGCGGCATGAATGGATTCGCCGGTCACTTCATCCGGTCCGAGCTTGCCTCTGACAATCAGCGCCGCCAGCGGAAACGCCAGGGCGTACTGCGCCTGATCGGCATCCGCCGGGGTGTGACCTTGCAGGCACATCGATTCATAAAAGGTCTCGACGCGGATGGTCTCGATCCCGTCAGCGTTGAGCCCAGGGTTCTCCTGTTGCAGCTGAAGCATCGCGGTCAGTGCCGGTTGCGCCCAGCGGCACACCGGCCAGGGTTTGAAATACTGGCTGTCGATTTCCCAGCGCTGACCAAGGTCGAGCCAGTGCTCGGCGACCGAAGCATCCTCGACGGTTTCCGCCGGCGCGCCGGTCACGCCTTCCTTGGCCAGCAGCAGCGCATTCAACCCGACGAAGGCGCCGCTGCCGTGGGCGTCACGCAACATGGTCGGAAACGCGATCAGGCGCATCATCGGGCATCGGGCGCTGAAGTACTCGGCAATGCCCAAGGCATGGCGGAACGTCGGCTCGTCAAAACCCAGCAAACGGGCGCCGGCGCAGACCACGCCAATCGCTGAAAAGCCGCCGGACGCGTGGTAAGTCGAGGAGGTCGCCATCAGGGCCGTTCCGGCGCGCAGTCCGGTTTCGTAGCCAATGCACAACGCGGTCAACAGCTCATGCCCGCTGACGTTTTTGCCTTGGTGATGCAGGGCATCAGCGAGGGCGAGGAGGGCCGGCACCACGGTCGCACCGGCGTGCCCCTTGGATCGGAAGTGACCTTCGTGGGCATCGAGGCTGTCGGCGGAAAAGCCGCCGGCCCAACCCGCGCCTAGCAGGTTAACGCGCCGACCGTCGAACAGCAGACGGCTGCCGAACTCGCCGGCGGGGTAGTGGGCAACGGCAAAACGGCGCAGCGCCACACTGGTGTCGTTGGACGCCGCACCGGCCATGACGGCGACGATATCCAGCAGGCTGTTCTGCAGGATCTCCCGGGTCTTGGCCGGGGCCTGGAGGAAATCAAAGTCGCGGCAGAATTCGTAGAGTGACATTCAACAATTCCTTCCTGTTGGGGGGAGCCGGCCAGATCCCGGCCGGCGCCGCTCCACAATGAGTCAGGAAGGTTGTGCGGCTCCAACGACATTTTCGTCGGGCTATTGATAACCTAATCGATGGCTAACGACGGGGAAACTTCGACAGGATCCACTCGCGAAACCGCCGTAGCGCGTCTTCGTTGTCGGCGTTCTCGCGGCAGCTCAGGTAGTGCCAGCTGTTGCGTAGCTGGACTTCCTGCTCGATCGGACGCACCAGCAAGCCCTGTTGCACCAGCGGTGCGACCAGATGATTCCAGCCCAGCGCGATGCCTTGATGGGTGAGCACCATGCTGATCAGCAGGTTGTAGTCGTTGGCATTGAAAATCTGCGGACTGGTTGCCGGGCGGTCGTCGATGTCGATGGACTGAAACGCCAGCCACACGCCCCAGTCGACGTGCTCGGCGACTTGCGAGCGACCATAGGGGCTGAGGTTGAGCAGGGCCGAATCACGCACGCCCTCAATAGTGGCGATTTCCGGGTGCTGCTCCAGATACTGCGGCGTGCACACCGGGTAGATCAGGTCATGGCACAGCGGGTAGCTGCGATAGCCTTCGCGGATGCGCGAAATCTTGGTGATGAACACGTCGGGCTGCACGCCCGGTTCCATGGTCAGGAAGTTCTGCGTGGTGATCAGGTTCAGCTCGATGCCTTCGCTCTGGGCGAAGAACTCCGGCAGGTGATTCGACAGCCACAGCGCCGAGAACGCCGGGGAGCAGCAGATGGTCAGCACCTTCTTGACCGACTGACTGCTGCGGATGCGCTCGGCAGCCTGGGCAATGTTCACGAACGAAAGCTGGGCGGCGTCGAAAAACAGCGCGCCCGCCGAAGTGAGTTCAACGGCACGCCCGACGCGGGTGAACAACTGCGCGCCGAGGTAGCTTTCCAGCTCGCGGATCTGCCGGCTGATGGCGGCCTGGGAAACGCACAATGCTTCGGCAGCACGGGTGAAACTCTGGTACTTGGCGGCGGCGACAAATGCCTTTACGGCCCGCAAGGACGGCATCTTCAGCAAGATGGTGTCTGGGTCGACATGCTTGGTCATTTGTACGGCCTCCTCACGATACGGCTCCCGGGCGAAGCGCGACGAGGGTAGCCCAAGCCTGCGCGCAGGGATACGCCGGCGTCGCAGCAAGGATAGTCGCGGTCGCTGGCAGGCGATGCCGGCTGCCAGCGGCGGATGCCGGCGTGATCGATAACCCGACGTTATCAACATGCCCCTGTAAATGTCGTTGGATTAAGCAGGGGGATGCTAATAAATTTGAAACGTCCCTCGTTCCTGGGGTCCCAAAAATAATAAAAGGAAACCCGTCGTGACGACTTATAACTATTACCGCTGCCGCTCTAAAACCGTTTCGCTCGATTGCATATTGTTTGAATTCGAATATGCACAACGCGATGGAGGCAAGGTATGACTCGCTCCGACGAAATAATTTGCGTCAAGAATGTTTATAAAGTCTTCGGCACTCAGCCAGCACTGGCCATGAAGTTGATCGAAGAGGGCGCCTCGAAAGCCGAAGTCTTCAAAAAGACCGGCCAGGCCATCGGCGTATTCGATGCCAACTTCTCGGTCAAGCGAGGCGAGATCTTTGTCATCATGGGGTTGTCCGGCTCGGGCAAATCGACCATGGTCCGACTGTTCAATCGCCTGATCGAGCCGACCTCCGGCAGCATCTTTCTGAATGGCCGGGAAATCACCGGCCTGGGCGACAAGGACCTGTTGCAGGTGCGCCGCAAAGACATGGGCATGGTCTTCCAGTCCTTTGCCCTGATGCCGCACATGAGTGTCATCGACAACGTCAGCTTCGGCCTGGAAATCAGCGGAGTCGGCGAAAAGGAACGCTACTGCCGGGCCATGGGCGCCCTTGAGCAGGTCGGGCTTTCCGGGCAGGAAATGTGCTTCCCTCACCAGCTCTCCGGCGGCATGCAACAGCGGGTCGGCCTGGCCCGGGCGCTGGCCAACGACCCGGCCATCCTGCTCATGGACGAAGCGTTCTCCGCCCTCGATCCGATGATCCGCAGCGAGATGCAGGGCGAGCTGATCAAGCTTCAGGCCGAGCAGGATCGCACCATCATTTTCATCTCCCACGATATTGAAGAGGCCGTGCGCATCGGCCATCGCATCGCGATCATGGAGGGCGGGCGCGTGGTGCAGATCGGTACGCCCCGTGAGCTGCTGTGCAACCCGGTGAACCAATACGTCCGGGACTTCTTCAACGGTTTCGATACCAGCCGGATCTTGCGCGCCGGCGATATCGCACAAACCGATTCGGGCATTGTTTATGAACCGGGTCGTCAAACTCCGATAAAGGCTGACGCTTCCTTGCGCGAGATTTTTCATCTTGTTGCGGCATCTTCAACACCAATGCCGGTAGTTGATGAAGTTGGACTTTATAAAGGGTCGATCTCGCAAGGGCATCTATTAAGTTGCCTGGGCAATAGCTGAGATCCTGATTTAAAAAAAGAATGGTCACGCAGTCCGCAAGTGCGAGGTAGTGTCATGTCCGACTTTAACTTTCTGGATCCCTTCCAGAGTTTGAATATTCCTCTGGGATCGTGGGTTGAAACCGCCCTCAAATACCTGGTGCATAACTTCCGGGATGTCTTCCGCTCGATTCGCTGGCCGGTCGATCAGGTGCTCGACGGCGTCCAGTGGGGGCTGCTTTCGCTGCCGCCAACGGTGTTCATCATCATTGCCGGGCTGATCAGCTGGCAGATCGGCGGCAAACGCATCGCGATCTTCAGTGTGGCGACCCTGACCGGGCTCGGGCTGATCGGCGTGTGGAACGACGCGATGGTCACCCTGGCGCTGGTGCTGACCTCGCTGTTGTTCTGCGCGGTGATCGGCATTCCGCTGGGCATCCTGTGTGCCCGCAGCGACCGCACGGAAATGATCATCCGCCCAGTGCTGGACGCCATGCAGACCCTGCCGGCGTTCGTGTACCTGGTGCCGGTGGTGATGCTGTTCGGCATCGGCAACGTGCCCGGTGTGATCGTCACGATCATCTTCTCCGTCGCGCCGCTGGTGCGTCTGACCAACCTCGGCATCCGTCAGGTGCCGGCGGACAAGGTCGAGGCGGCGCGGGCCTTCGGCTGCACACCGATGCAGATGCTGATGAAGGTTCAACTGCCGCTGGCTGCGCCGACCATGATGGCGGGCTTGAATCAGACGCTGATGTTGTCGCTGTCGATGGTGGTGGTCGCCTCGATGATTTCGGTCGGCGGGCTGGGGTTGATGGTGCTCAGCGGCATCGGTCGCCTCGACATGGGCCTGGCCAGTGTCGGCGGGGCAGGGCTGGTGTTGCTGGCGGTGTTCCTCGATCGCCTGACCCAGGCCATGGGTGAACGCAGCAGCGATCTGGCCACCGGTCAGCGCTGGTATGAAAGCGGGCCGGTCGGCCTGGTCATGAAGTTGAAGAAAAAGAAGAACGTTGCTCGTGCGGTCATTAACTGAACCTTTCTGCTCACCGATTAAAACTCCAAAGCGTGGTGAAACATGAAACTGGCAAATCTCAAGAAAAGCGTCATGGCGGGTGTGGTTGCTTGTGTATTGGGCACGGTGCTGTGTTCGGCGGCCTATGCGGCCGATGCCAACAAACCCGGCGCCGGCGTGTCGATCACGCCGATTTTTCCGACCATCGCCGAAGAGCGCTTTCGCGGCGAAGTGGTGATCGCCGGGCTCAAGGAGCTGGGCTACGACGTCAAACAGCCGAAGGAAACCGATTACCCGGCGATGTTCCTCGCGCTGTCCTACGGCGACGCGGATTTCACCGTGCATGAGTGGGAGCACCTGCACGAAGCCTTTTACGAGAAGGCTGGCGGCGATGACGTGATGGTCAAGGTCGGGCAGATCATGAAAGGCGTGCTGCAGGGTTACCTGATCGACAAGAAAACCGCAGACGCCTATCACATCAAGGATCTGTCGGACCTGAAGAAACCGGAGATCGCCAAACTGTTCGACAGCAACGGCGACGGCAAGGCCGACCTGACCGGTTGCAACCCGGGCTGGGGCTGCGAAGTCATGGTCGAACACCACATGAAGGCTTACGGCCTGGAACCGACCGTCGTCGACAATCGCGGCTCGTACTTCGCGTTGATGGCCGACACCATCGCCCGCTACCAGCAAGGCAAACCTGTGCTGTTCTTCACTTGGGTGCCGCAGTGGATTTCCAGCGTGCTGGTCGAAGGGCGCGATGTGGTCTGGCTGCCGGTGCCGTACACCGACCTGCCTGACGGCAAGGAAAGCAAGGACACCTTCTACGAAGGCAAGAACCTCGGCTTCCCGGTGGACACGATCAATGCCGTCATGAACAAGGAATTCGCCGAGAATAACCCGGTAGCCCGCAAGTTCCTCTCCGAAGTCAGCATCAGCACCGCCGACGAAAGTGCGCAGAACCTGAAGATGCAGAACGGCGAAAAGTCCCTGGCCGATATCAAGCGCCACGCTGCCGAATGGATCAAGGCCCACCAGCAAAGTTACGACGGCTGGCTGAGCGATGCGCGGGCGGCGGCCAAGTAAGCGGTTGTTCGTTAGTTCGAGTGGCGGTTATCCCGTGGCGTAAAGCCGTCATTCAAACGCATTCATTTACGCAACTTTGATGGCTGTTTTCATTCAACGCGATTCCGCGCGTTCGCTTCGTGTCGGGTTCGATTTGTCATTTCAACAATAAACGGTTCAACACTATGAAAGTCAGTTCGCTGCCCGCCGATGATGACAGCTGTGGCTGGTTCCACCTGAGCCGGCCACGCAGCCCCGAGCCTGGCCATCGCGGCCACCGTTTGGCGCGTTGGGTGGTCGTGGGGGCCGGCTTCACCGGTCTGGCGGCGGCCCGCCAGCTCGCGCTGAACTTCCCCGACGATGAAGTGGTGCTGATCGAAGCGCAGGAAGTGGGATTGGGACCGTCCGGTCGCAATGCCGGTTTCGCGATCGATCTGCCCCACGACATCGGGGCCGAGGACTATATCGGTGATATCGACCTGGCCAGGATCAGTCTGAAGCTGAACCTGGAAGGCCAGTCGATCCTGCGCAATCTGGTCGATCAGTTCGGTATCGATTGCCAGATGAAAGCCTGCGGCAAGTATCAGGCGGCCGTGGAAGAACGCGGGATCGCGGTGCTGGAAGCTTATCGCCGGGGTCTCGACAAGCTCGGTCAGCCGTATCAGATGATCGAGGCCGAAGAATTGCCCGAGCATCTGGGCACCCGTTTCTATCGCAAGGCGCTGTTCACCCCCGGTGCGGTGCTGGTTCAGCCGTCGGCACTGGTGAAGGGCCTGGCGGACAGTTTGCCGGCCAACGTCACCCTCTACGAACGCACGCCGATTCTGGAAGTGGAATACGGCGCCAAGACGTTGCTCAAGCACGCTCACGGCAGCATCACCGCCGACAAACTGATCCTCGCCAACAACTCGTTCGGCATGCGCTTCGGTTTTCTCCAGGGCCGCATGTTGCCGATCTACACCTACGCCAGCATCACCCGCCCGCTGACCGATGAAGAGCAGGCGCGTCTGGGCGGCAAACCGTACTGGGGCGCGATTCCGGCCGATCCGTTCGGCACCACGGTGCGGCGTACTCCCGACAATCGTTTGCTGATCCGCAACAGTTTCAGCTTCAACCCCGATGGCCGCAGCAACAGCAAATACAACGAGCGCTTCGTGCACCGTCACCGCGCGTCGTTCGATCAGCGCTTCCCGATGTTGCCGGGTGTGGCGTTCGAATACACCTGGGGCGGGGCGCTGGCCATGTCGAGGAACCACAACGGCTTCTTCGGCGAACTGGCGCCGAACGTGTACGGCGCGCTGGGCTGCAATGGCCTGGGTGTCACCCGTGGCACGGTCACCGGCAAGTTGCTGGCCGACTGGCTGGCCGGGGAGCGCGACGGCTTGATCGATTTTCTGTTGCAGGCCCCGGGGCCGACGGGCAACCCGCCCGAACCGTTTCTGTCGCTGGGCGTGAACATGAACCTGAAGTGGGGGCAATACCGCGCCGGCCGCGAAAGTTGAACGCTCATCGCCCGACCTGCGCGATGAACTGAAGTAGCGATGCACTGAATACAAGGACAAGAAATGAACAACGTTGCTGTATCAATCGAGGACGTACCGCTCAATGGCTTTCATCGTCTGCTGACGATCCGTTCGGCCGGTGGCTCCTTTGTCGACGGGTATGTTCTGAGCATCATCGGTGTGGCGCTGGTGCACATGTCCAGGTCTCTGGCGCTGGACGATTTCTGGGAAGGCATGATCGCCGCCTCGGCGCTGATCGGCATTTTCTTCGGCGGGTTTCTCGGCGGCTGGCTGACCGATGTGCTGGGCCGCAAGCGTCTGCTGTTTGTCGGGCCGACCCTGTTCATCGTGGCCTCGCTGGCGCAACTGTGGGTCGATTCGGCGGTGGCGCTGTTTTTTCTGCGGCTGCTGCTGGGGGTGGCGGTCGGCATCGAGTACCCGGTGGCGACTTCGCTGCTGGTCGAGTTCATGCCGCGCAAATATCGCGGCCCGCGTCTGGCAACGCTGACGATCATGTGGTTCGCCGGGGCTGCAACGGCGTATGTCGTGGGCGAGCTGATGTTCAAGCTGTGGGGCTCCGATGCCTGGCGGCTGGTGCTGGCCAGCGCGGCGGTCATCGGCGCCATGCTGTTTCTGGTGCGCATCGGCACCCCCGAGTCGCCGCGCTGGCTGCTGAGCAAGGGCCGCGCCGCCGAAGCCGAGGCGATCATCAAACAGGTCTACGGCAACGATTTCTCCCTGGCCAATCTTCCGGAGCACCGGGTGGGCGAGAAGTTGACGATCTTCAACCTGCTGCACTCCGGCTATGGCAAACGCATGCTGTTTGTCGTGGTGTTCTGGACTTGCTCGGTGGTGCCGCTGTTTGCCGTGTATGCCTTTGCGCCGAAGGTGCTGGCCGCGCTGAATCTGCAGGGCGACTGGTCATCCCTGGGGTCGGTGGCAATTACCTTGTTCTTTGTCATCGGCTGCGTGATTTCGACCCGGATCATCAACCGCGTCGGCCGACGCAATCTGCTGATCTACAGCTTTCTCTGCTCCGGGCTTGCGCTGCTCGGGCTGGCGGTCGGACACGCCGGGCCCAATGCGCTGGTGCTCGCCTTCTTTGCCGTTTACGCCTTGTTCATCGGTGGCGCCCAGATGCTGACGCTGGTGTACCCCAATGAACTGTTCCCCACGGAAATCCGCGCCTTCGCGGTCGGCGTCGGCACGTCACTGTCGCGCATCGGCGCGGCGGCGGGGACTTATCTGGTGCCGGTTTCCCTGAGCACGCTGGGCATCGCCCAGACCATGTACATCGCAGCGGCCGTCACCTTGGTCGGCCTTGTGCTGTCGTGGGTGCTCGCGCCGGAAACCCGCTCGCTCAACCTGCAACAGGCTGCCTCGCTGAACTGAACCTTGCCCGAGCCATAGCGGCGTCGGGCCAACGCATTGAACACTGCAATCACTGGAGAAAAACCTATGAACTTTGACGGCATCTTTACCCCTGCCATTACGCCTTTGTCCGCCGATGGCCAGATCGATTATTCGGCCTTCGCCGAAGTGCTCGAGTATCTGATCGAGTCGCGGGTTCACGGCATCGTCATCGGTGGTTCGACCGGCGAGTACTACGCCCACACCACCGCCGAGCGGCTGAAAGTGGCCGAGCGCGCGAAGGAAGTGATCAACGGCCGCATCCCGCTGGTGATCGGCACGGGCGGGATTCGCACCGAGGATGCGGTGGCCTTCGCCGAGCACGCCAAGTCGATCGAGGCCGACGCGATTCTGGTGGGCTCGCCGCCCTATGCCTTGCCAACACAGAAGGAAATCGCCGCCCACGTGCTGGCCGTGGACAAGGCCGCCGGCCTGCCGATCATGCTTTACAACTATCCGGCACGGATGGGCGTAGCGATGGGCCCGGAATTCTTCGAGGCGATTGCCGGTTGCAAGAACATCGTCGCGATCAAGGAAAGCTCCGGCGATACCGCCCAGTTGCATCGTCTGGCGCATTCGCATCCTTCGATTCAGCTGTCCTGCGGCTGGGACGACATGGCCCTGGAGTTCTTTGCCTGGGGCGCGCGCAGTTGGGTCTGCGCCGGTTCGAACTTCATTCCGGCCGAGCACATTGCGCTTTACGAAGCCTGCGTTCTGGAGAAGAACTTCGACAAGGGCCGGCGGATCATGTCGGCGCTGTTACCGCTGATGGATGTGCTGGAGAGCGGCAAGTTCGTTCAGTCGATCAAGCACGGCAGCGAACTGGTCGGCCTGCAGGCCGGCGGCGTGCGCAAGCCGATGCAGCCGCTGGAAGCGTCCGAGAAGGAAGTGCTGGAAAGCGTGATCAAAACCCTCAAACAGAATGTGGCGCGCATCGTCGCGGAGGTTTGAAATGGCCGATCTTCTGAGTCAAGCGCAATACCGTGAGCTGGCGGCGAAGCTCGAGTTTCGCAATCAGGCGTTTATCAACGGCGAGTTTTGCAGCGCGCTGTCCGGCAAGACGTTCACCACGACCAACCCGGCCACTGAAGCGGTGTTGACCGAGATTACCGCCTGCGGTGCCCAGGACGTGGACGTCGCTGTCGCCGCCGCCAAGGCTGCGTTCGAAGACGGACGCTGGCAGGGGCTGGCGCCGTCGGCGCGCAAATCGGTGTTGCTGCGGTTCGCCCAATTGCTGGACGACCACTCCCATGAACTGGCGGTGCTGGAAAGCCTCGACAGCGGCAAACCGATCCGCGAATGCCAGAACATCGACGTGCCCGAGACGATTCATACCCTGCGCTGGCACGCCGAGCTGATCGACAAGATCTACGACTCGACCGCACCGACCGGTAACGGCGCGGTGACCATGGTCGTGCGCGAGCCGATCGGCGTGGTCGGCCTGGTGTTGCCGTGGAATTTCCCGCTGCTGATGCTCGCGTGGAAGATCGGCCCTTCGCTGGCCGCTGGCTGCTCGATTGTGGTCAAACCGGCCAAGGAAACCACCTTGAGCACCCTGCGCGTAGCCGAGCTGGCGCATCAGGCGGGGATTCCCGCCGGCGTGTTCAACGTGGTGCCCGGCGGCGGCAAGGAGGCGGGCGAACCGCTGGGCCGTCACCCGGACGTCGCCATGGTCAGCTTCACCGGCTCGACCGATACGGGGCGGTTGTTCCTCAAGTACTCCAGCGAATCCAACCTGAAACGCATCGTGCTGGAGTGCGGCGGCAAGAACCCGGCGGTGGTGATGAACGATGTCGAAGACGTCGATCTGGTTGCCCAGCACGTGGTCAACGGCGCGTTCTGGAACATGGGCGAAAACTGCTCGGCCTCGTCGCGGCTGATCGTGCATTCGGACATCAAGGACGAATTGCTCAAACGCGTGCAGGTGCATCTGGCCGACTGGAAAATGGGCGATCCGCTGGACCCGGAAAACCGTCTGGGCTCGATGATCAGCAAGGCGCATTTCGAGAAGGTCCGTTCGTACCTCGACCATGCCCGGGATGAGAATCTTTCGGTGCTGGCGGGGGGCAACACAGCCGACAACATCTTCGTCGAGCCGACCATCGTCGATGGCGTCAGCCGTGACAGTCGTCTGTTTCAGGAAGAAATCTTCGGCCCGGTGCTGAGCGTGACCACGTTCACCTCCGTCGACGAAGCGATCAGCCTGGCCAACGATACGGCTTATGGCCTGGCAGCCTCGGCCTACACCGGCAGCCTGCGCCATGCGCTGAAACTCTCGCGGGGGATCCGCGCCGGTATCGTCACCGTGAACTGCTTCGGCGAAGGTGATGCGTCGACGCCTTTCGGCGGCTACAAGGAGTCGGGTTTTGGTGGGCGTGACAAGTCGATCTGGGCCCATGACCAGTACACCGAGCTGAAAACCATCTGGATCGACGCGTCCTGATTCATCGCGGTTTTTCGCAGGTCTTTTTCGCCCCGATCGGTACGCGCGTACCGGTTGGGGCGAATTGCGTTCATTCCCGAGTATTTTGCCGCTTCGGCGGTTAGCATGGCGCTACAACAATGAAACCGATGGACCACACCTTGATCGAACGACGCCAATTCAGCGGTGGCATGAAGGGCAAGAACCTTCGCTACCTGAACGAGCCCGCCAGCGGGCCGGGACGCATGACCCGCACCGGGTTTGTGCTGCTGGAGCATTTTTCCCTGCCGGCCTTCACCCAGGCGCTGGACACCCTTGTCACCGCCAATCTGCTGCGCCCCGGTCTGTTTTCCACCCGCACTTTCGGCCTCAGCGACGGTGAAGTGATCAGCGATCTGGGGCTGGTGATCCGCCCGGATTCACGGCTTGAGGCGAGCGTGTTGCAGGAACTGGACTTGCTGGTGATCTGCGGCGGTTACCGCACGGAATTGAAGGCCAGCGACGAGTTCATCGGCCTGCTGAAAATGGCCGCCGAGGCTGGCGTGTTGCTCGCCGGGTTGTGGAATGGTTCGTGGTTTCTGGGGCGGGCAGGGGTGCTGGAAGGCTATCGCTGTGCAATTCACCCGGAGCATCGACCGGCGCTGGCGGAAATCTCCAAGGCCACCCAGGTCAGCAGCGAGCCTTATGTGATCGACCGCGACCGGTTGACCGCGTCGAGCCCGTCCGGGGCGTTTCACATGGCGCTGGACTGGATCAAAAGCCTGCACGACAAGGCGTTGGTCGAGGGCATCGAAGACATTCTGGCGTTCGAGGAGTCGCGCTACCGGCGGATCAAACCCACCGAAAACATCAGCGTCAGCGCGCCGTTGCGCGAAGTGGTGAAGCTGATGGACGCCAACCTCGAAGAACCGCTGGAGCTGGAACAACTGGCGGTGTACGCCGGGCGTTCCCGGCGTCAGTTGGAACGACTGTTCAAGGAACAACTGGGCACCACACCGCAGCGTTATTACATGGAACTGCGCATCACCGAGGCCCGGCGTTTGCTGCAGCACACTGAGTTGTCCCAGGTGGATGTGTTGGTGGCTTGCGGGTTCGTCTCGCCGAGTCATTTCAGCAAGTGCTACAGCGCCTATTTCGGTTATCGGCCGTCCAAGGAAAAACGGCTCGTCAAATGACGAGCCGTTTTTGGGTACATCTTTAGAGGTGATCGGCGTCGATAATTGCCTTGGCGAAGGTCTGCGGACTTTCCTGCGGCAGGTTGTGGCCGATGCCGCCGTTGATCAGACGGAACTCGTACTTGCCGGTAAAGCGTTTGGCGTAGTCCTCGGGCGCCGGGTGTGGTGCGCCGTTGGCATCGCCTTCCAGGGTGATGGTCGGCACGCTGATCGACGGCGCGGTGGCGAGTTTCTGCTCCAGCGCTTCGTACTGGCTTTCACCCTGCACCAGGCCCAGGCGCCAGCGGTAGTTGAACACGGTGATGGCGACGTGATCCGGGTTCTCCAGGGCCTTGGCGCTGCGGTCGAAGGTGGCATCGTCCAGCGCCCATTTCGGTGAGGCGGTCTGCCAGATCAGCTTGGCGAAATCGTGGGTGTTCTTGGCGTAACCGGCAGCACCGCGGTCGGTGGCGAAGTAGAACTGATACCACCATTGCAGCTCGGCCTTGGGCGGCAGCGGGTTCTTGCCGGCGGCCTGATTGCCGATCAGATAGCCGCTGACCGACACCAGCGCTTTCACTCGCTCCGGCCACAGCGCCGAGACGATGTCCGCCGAACGTGCGCCCCAGTCGTAGCCGCCGAGTACGGCTTGTTTGATTTTCAGTGCATCCATGAAATCGATCACGTCACTGGCGAGTGCCGCCGGTTGACCGTTGCGCACGGTCTTGTCGGACAGGAAGTGCGTGTCGCCATAACCCCGGGCGTACGGCATCAGCACCCGATAACCCTTGGCCGCCAGAATGGGGGCGACTTCGTCGTAGCTGTGAATGTCGTAGGGCCAGCCGTGCAGCAGAATCACCACCGGGCCATCGGCCGGGCCGGTTTCGGCGTAGGCCACGTCCAGCACGCCGGCTTTCACATGTTTCAGTGCGCCGAAGGGCAGGTCGGCTTTCACACTGGCGGCTACGGTCTTGACCGGTTCCGGTGCAGTTGATTGCGCGTTGGCGTACGCGCCGAATTGCATCAGAGCGGTGGCGAGAATCGACAGGCCCAGCAGGCGACGACGGGTGTTGCCGGTAGCGGTGGTGTGCAGTGCAGTTTTCATGGTCAGGCTCCTTTGCAATCGACGGGGATGGGGTTCTGGGTGAACCCTTCTGAACTGGAGCCCAGTAAAACCTGTTGGTGTATCCGTGCTGTTTCGGTTTTGCTCCCGAGTTGAAGGTGTGTGTATCCGCAGGCATCCCGTACACAGTGCGATACAAATCCGCCGTCCATTTAAAAGCCCCGAATGATCGGGGCCTGTTGTGTCGCGCTTTTGGCAGATTCAGGCTTGGGTTACGTGCTTCGGTCCGGCCAGGGCCCAGGCGATCAGTCCCAGTAACGGTACAAACACGATCAGTACGATCCAGACGCCCTTGTTGCTCGATTTCCCTTCGCTCTTGCGTACCCGGTTGATTGCCCACAGTTCCACGAGCAAAAGAATGATGGCCAGCACGATCCACGTGGTTTCGATTTGCATGAGCTACCTCCTGATGGTCATTCGGTTAGGCGGGCGGTGAAACCGAGGGTTCATTAAATTTGCGCCAGGCCTGCGCCGGTCAACCTGCACAAATCTTCTAAACGCTTCGACCTGAAGCGCGGTAAGTTAGGCATCGAACCCAATTCTCCGGAGCCTTTGCGTGGACAAACGCAACTGGATCGACCTGTCTCAGGATGCTGACACCGGCATCGAGTCGATCCGTGCCCATTTCCGGGGCCATGCCTACGATCCGCACTGGCATGACAGTTTTCTGGTGGGCGTCACCGAGCAAGGGGTTCAGCAGTTCGATTGCCGGCGGGTGCGGCACTTCAGTACGCCGGGCAAAATCTTCATGCTGGAGCCGGGGGAGATCCACGACGGGCACGCGCCCACCGAGGAAGGCTTTACCTATTCCATGCTCTATCTCGATCCGCACTGGCTGGAGCGCGAGTTGCTGGCGCTGTTCGAGCAGGCGCCGGACAATAGTCAGCTCGGATTCGCCGACACCCTGAGCCAGGACCCGCGACTGGCCACTTCCATCAATCAAGCCTTTCAGGCCCTGCATCACGGTGACCTGCGCATCGTCCGGCAGAGCGCGGTCGACCACTTGCTGGGTGCTTTGACGTCCCACCTCGACTGGCGCAAGCGTCAGGCGTTCGATCCTCGCTTGCCGCGCGTGGCGCAGGTGGCGCGGGACTATCTGCATGCCCATGCCTTCGAAGACATCGGGCTGGATGATCTTGCCCGGGTCTGCGGGGTTGACCGCTTTCGGCTGACCCGGGCCTTCAAGTCGGCCTTCGGGCTGGCGCCCCACGGTTACTTGATCCAGTTGCGGCTGGCTCGGGCCCGGCAATTGCTGGCGCGAGGCGAAACGCCCGCCGACGTCGCCAGTGCGCTGGGGTTTGCCGATCAAAGCCATCTCGGCCGCTGGTTTCGCCGTGCCTATCACCTGACGCCGGCGGACTACCGCAAGCGTTGCTCAAACCTTCCAGACTGAACCGCGCACAACCGCGACCATGGCTCTCTGTTCTGATCCGGAGTCCATGCCATGGAATCGTTGTTGCCCTTTCTGCTGTTTTCCTTTGTCGCCTCGATCACCCCGGGGCCGACCAATATTCTGGTGATGAGCCACAGTTCGCGACGCGGGATGGTGGCCACGCTGCCGATCATCTTCGGCGCCTGTGTGTCGGCGGCACTGGTGGTGCTGGTGGTCGGGCTCGGCGTGGGTGAAACGCTGCTGCGTTATCCCCGTGTGCAGCAGGCGATGGCCTGGGCCGGGGTGCTGTGGCTGAGCTGGCTGGCGTGGCAGATCTTTCGCAGCACGCCGCCATCCCTCGACCCTGCAATGGCGGGTGAAGAAGGGATCGGCGTTTATGGCGCCGCCGGCCTGCAACTGATCAATCCCAAGGTGTGGATGATGGCGGTGGCGGTGGTGAGCGTGTTTGGCGGGAGCGGCGACGAGAGTACACGGATGGCGCTGTTGGCCTTTGTTTTTCTGCTGGTCTGCCTGCCGTGCATGACGGCGTGGGCGGTGCTGGGCGTGGGCAGTGCGCGGTTCTTTGGATCGCCACGGGCATTCAGGCGCATGAATGCAGGGTTGGCGTTTTTGCTGTTGCTGTCGGCCTGGTTGACGGTGTTGGTGTAGCCCTCCAGAATCGCGCCCCGATCCGGCCAGTGGTGCCGAACGCTCGACGTAAAAGGGGTTGCGGTTGAACGAACAGACATTGTCCATGCGCCTGGAGCGTGTCGCTGCACACGTACCCGCCGGTGCGCGCCTGGCCGATATCGGCTCGGATCACGGCTACCTGCCGGTGGCGTTGATGCGTCGTGGAGCCATCGAGGCGGCGGTGGCGGGGGAGATGGCTCTGACACCGTTTCGCTCGGCTGAGCGCACCGTTTGCGAGAACGATTTGCAGAAGCAGATCACCGTGCGTCTGGCCAATGGCTTGATGGCCGTCGAACCGGCCGACGGGATCAACGCGATTACGATGTGTGGCATGGGCGGCGAGACCATTCGCGACATCCTCGAAGCCGGCAAGGCGCGCCTCAGCGGCCGCGAACGCCTGATCCTGCAACCCAACGGCGGCGAGCAACCGCTGCGCCAATGGTTGATGGAGAACGACTACCGGATCCTCTGCGAAGAAGTCCTGCGGGAAAACCGCTTCGACTACGAAATCATCGTCGCCGAGCGTGGCGAGCCGGTGATTTACTCCGCCGAAGAACTGTACTTCGGTCCCCTGCAATTGCAGGCGCGCAGCCCGGCGTTTGTCAGCAAGTGGCAGCAACGGTTGCGGCACAAGCAGCAGACCCTGAGCCAGTTCGGGCGGGCGCGGCATACAGTGTGTGAAGAGAAAGTGCAGGATCTGGCGAGGCAGGTGCAGTGGATCACCGAAGTGCTCGCTTGAACCTGACTCACGGCTGATATCATTCAACAACTTTCAAGCAGGGCAAGACACCATGAACCGCCAAAAGAAACTGCAACAACTCTTCAAGGAAAAATCCAGGAAGGCCAACGCCAAACTGGCGCCGAAAAGCAACAAGCCCAAGTACATCAGCAAGGCGGATCGTCTGAAAATGGCGGCTGAAGCAACCGAAGAAGCAATCGTTGGCGCTGAGAGTTGATCCGAGCGATGAAGTCCGTCTACCCGTTTATTCCCAAATCCAGTACCAAACTGACGCCTGGCGATTTCTGGGCCATCCCGCTGGACGATGGCAGTTTCGCCTGTGGCCGAGTCATCGAGCTGCCGCCCAAAGGGCGTGGCGGTGCAAGGGTTTCTTTTCTGGGCGCATTGCTGGATTGGCATGGACCTATGGAACCGACAGCGACACGGATTGCGGGCGCCCGGACGCTCACGCAGTCGGTGATGCGCATCAAGGCAATCATCGAGAGTGGCGGGCAGATACTGGGGCACCGGCCGCTGGAAGAGGACAACATCGAACCCTTCGAACAAATTGATGGTGCAACCATTTTAAGGGGCTTCGTCCCCGTCAGAGCCTGGCGTGTTTCAGACAACGACTCTTTGCCGACCTTTGCGATGTGGGGTTATGACGTCATTTCCCGCGAAGCTCATAAACGTTTTCTAAAGTCTTAGCTTCAGCCACCCGGCTGCACACGGCTGCACAAAAGGGGACCACCACAAAAGGGGACAGATTTATTTTCCAGATTTATTTTCCAACACAAAAGCAGAAAATAAATCTGTCCCCTTTAGGTTCCTAGGTTCTAGGTTCAACCGCTTCGGGTTTCCCCGAGTATCCGGGCCGCGTCCCGCGAGGGGGGCAGGCCGAATACCCGTGTGTAGTCACGGCTGAACTGTGTAGCGCTTTCATACCCGACTTCGAACGCCGCCTGGGTGACATTCCGGGTACTCGCCACCATCAGCGTTCGGGCTTGCAGCAGTCGAACCCGCTTTTGATATTGCAATGGGCTCAGCGCCGTAACGGCTTTGAAGTGTCGGTGGAAGGCTGACACGCTCATTGACGCAAGCCGAGCCAGATCGTCCACCCGGATCGGTTCGGCAAAGTCCTGTCGTATGTGCGCAATGGCCAGGTTGACGCGCGCCATGGCGCTGTCGGGGGCGGCGATGTCACGCAGCATCCAGCCATGGGGGCCTTGCAGGACACGGTACAGAATTTCCCGCTCGTAGACCGGCGCCAGTGCCGCGATTTCTTCAGGTTTTCCCATCAGGCGTAGCATGCGCACCCAGGCATCCATCAAGGGCGGGGTGACAGCCGCCACCGAAAAACCGGTGTCCTGTTCATGTTGGCCGAAGGGTTTGGGCAGATCGGCCAGCAGCGTCGTCAAGACAACCGGATCAAGCGTCAGACTGACCGCCAGGTACGGCTCGCCGGCAGAAGAGCGGTGGACCTGGCCGACTGCCGGCAGGTCGATGGACATGACAAAGTAGGTCGCCGGGTCGTAATGCAGCGTACGGTCGGCGATGGTCATGGTTTTGCTGCCTTGCAGAATCAGGTTGATCATCGGTTGGTAAACCGCCGCCAGCAAATGCTCGGGGATTTCGCCCTGAACCATGGCGACGCGCGGAATACCCGTTTCCGTGCGGCGGTTTTCGGCGTGTCGGGCCAGGGTACGAAGTTCTGTCAGTTGGCTGTTCATGCCGAGCATCTGACCCCACGCGAATACGTCCACGCAAGCAAAAAGCAGAAACAGGCAGGTTTCGAAGAGGAACGGCTGCGCTCACCGCCCGCCCGATGGCTACTGTGGTGACTCACCTCAAACGACATTGGAGTAGCGCATGAGCGTTATCGTTATTACCGGCGGCAGCCGTGGCATCGGCGCCAGTGCGGCCGAGCAGTGTGCCCGGCGCGGTATGGGCGTCATCCTGACTTATCAACGCAATGCCGACGCGGCAGCCTCTGTTGTCCAGGGTATCCAGGCTTCGGGCGGCAGCGCCGTGGCGCTTCAACTGGACGTGGCCGACGTCAGCCAGTTCGACGATTTCCGCCAGAATGTCGTGCACGCACTACAGGCCACCTGGGGTGTGGAAAGACTGTCCGGGCTGGTCAACAACGCCGGCCACGGCTTGTTCAATTCGCTGGAAACGGTGACCGAGGCGCAGTTCGACGGTTTATTGAACGCCCACCTCAAAGGCCCGTTTTTTCTCACACAGACTCTGCTGCCGCTAATGGAGGAGGGCGCCAGTATCGTCAATCTGACCAGTGCGACCACCCGCGTCGCAACAGCGGGCGTGGCGCCATATGCCGCCGCCAAGGGTGGGCTTGAGGTCCTGACGCGTTACATGGCCAAGGAGTTCGCGGATCGCCGGATTCGGGCCAACGCGGTTTCGCCGGGCGCGATACGCACTGAATTGGGCGGCGGTTTGAATGATGAATTCGAGGCCTTGCTGGCCTCGCAAACGGCGCTCGGCCGAGTGGGCGAGCCGCAGGACGTCGCTCGCGTCATTTCCCTGTTGCTGAGCGAAGAGAGCGGCTGGATCAACGCTCAGTCCATTGAAGTCGCGGGCGGCTATTTCATCTGAACCGATCATTGAACGCGAGGCAGCACCATGCTTGATCATATTTTTCTGTCAGTCAGCGATATCCAGCGCTCCATTGATTTCTATACGGCCGTATTGAACCCGCTGGGCATCACCGCCAGGCTCGATTACGAAGGCAAGGACGGCCCGCCGGGGCATCCCGACCTGAAAGGTTTCGGTGCCCATGGCCGGATGTTTTTCTGGTTGCGCGCAGGTGTAGTAGAGGGGCGGGCAGTGCATGTAGGTTTTGTCGCCAGCAGCAAGGCCGAGGTTGACGCGGCTTACGCGGTGGCCATTGAACGGGGTGCTGTCGACAACGGCCCGCCGGGCGCACGCTTGCATTACGACCCCGACTATTACGCGGCCAACGTCCTCGATCCGGACGGTTACAGCCTGGAATTCGTCTACAAAAAATGGCAGCACGTCCAATGAGTACATTAATGATCTACGGCGCGACGGGTTACACCGGGCGCATGGCGGCCGAGCACGCTCGGTCGTTGGGCCTCGATGTCGTCATCGCCGGCCGGACAGCGGAAAAACTCCAGTCCCTCGCCGCGCAACTGGACGTGCCTTATCGAGTGTTCGCTGCGGATAGCGTCGCAGCAGAGTCTCTGGAGGGCGTTGCAGTACTGTTGAACTTTGCAGGGCCGTTCGCGCAGACGGCGGACATTTTCATGCAGGCGTGTATAAAGGCCGGGGTGGACTATCTGGATATCACCGCAGAGATCAATGTCTATCGGCGGGCCGAGCAGCTAGGCGCCGAGGCCGCGAAGGCCGGTGTCATGTTGCTGCCTGGCGTCGGCTGGGATGTGGTGCCGACCGATTGCCTGGCGATGCATGTCGCTCGACGAGTACAGGAACCGCGTTCACTGAAGATCGCCCTGCAAGTGGCCGGCTCCATGTCTCGCGGGTCGGCTCTGAGCGTCGGTGAAATCGTTGGCGCGGGCCTGCTGGCCAGGGTCGACGGACAACTGGTCGCCACGCCCGATGCAGAGCCCCGCCAATTCGATTTCGGCGACGGACCGGTGGCTTGCGTACCGCTATCGTTCGGCGACCTGGTCACCGGGTGGCACTCCACCGGCATTCCCGACATCGCCATGTATGTGCACATCAGCGGCGACGCGTTTCCCGAGGGCGATCTGTCGCTGTTGCCGGACGGTCCCAGCGCCGAACAGCGTGAGGCTCATCGCGCCCGTGCGGTGGCCGAGGTCTCTGGCGTCAACGGCAGTGCCGCGCGGTCGGTCATTGAAACGGTCAACGGCTATACCTACACACCGTTGGCAGCCGTGGAGGCTGCTCGTCGAGTGTTGGCGGGGGAACGACGGCCAGGTTTTGAAACACCGGCTCGGGTATTCGGCATCGAGTTTGCCCGGAGCATTGCAGGAACAACCGTGACTGACTTCTAAAAACATCGGGACGACGAGCCGCCTTTCCATCAAGTACTCGGCGGCTTCGCCAACTCAATCCCCGCCGCCCCCAGCCGCTTGAGTATCTCGAACAACAGATCACTCTTGGTCTTGCCGACAATCCTCGGGCTGTCGACATAACCGGTCACGGTCAACGTGATGCCATCGGGCGAAAGTTTGCTGAATCGCACGAACGGCGCTGGTTTGCCGAGGATGGTTTCGTGCTCTTTGTAGGTGTCGAGCAGCAGGCCTTTGACCTGTTCCGGGTCGATGTCCAGCGGGAACATCAGCTCCAGCGTCGCCACGCCCTGGGCGCTGCCGCCGAGGGTGACGTTGCGCAGGTTCTGCGAGATCAGCTGCGAGTTGGGCACGATCACGATGGAGCGGTCGCTGAGCTGGATTTCCGTGGCGCGCACGTTGATCCGGCGGATGTCGCCCTCGACGCCGCTGATGCTGATCAGGTCGCCCACCTTGACCGGGCGTTCGGTGAGCAGGATCAGCCCGGAAACGAAGTTCTTCACGATCTCCTGCAGACCGAAACCGATGCCTACCGACAGTGCGCTGACGATCCACGCCAGGTTGGTCCACTGCACGCCCAGCGACGACAGCGTCAGCAGAATCACCACCGCGTAGCCGATGTTGGAAAACAGCGTACTGAGCGACGCGCACATGCCCGGGTCCATGTCGGTCTTGGGCAGGAACTCGTTGTCGAGCCAGCGGCGCAGGGCACGAATCAGGTAAATGCCGATCAGCAGGGCGAGTATGGCGTTGAGCAAATGCCCGGGAACGATGTTCAGTTTGCGCAGGCCGGCACCGCCGAGAATGGTGCCGATGCTGTTGGCCAATTGGCCCAGTGTGGTGCCGATGCCGCCCACGAACAGCGTGATCACCGCCAGCAACAACAACGCCGCCCGACCCACGCCGGCCAGCAGGGTCGAGGCCTGTTCGAGGCGCCGGTCGCCGACGCCCAGCAGTTGCTTCAAGGCCTTGCCGCTGGAATGGCGGGGCGAGAAGACGTATTCGCAACTGTCCTTGAGCAACTGCATCAGCAGGTAGAAACCGGACAGCACGATAAACGCCCACACCAGTTCATAAGTGATGAAGCGCGCCAGCGATACGTAGCCTGTCAGCAACGCGCCGAGGGAAGTGACCATCGCCAGCGTGGTCACGGTGTAAATCACCCCGGCCAGGGTGTTGCCCGTCACCTGCGTATCCCCGGCCGCCGCCAGCGCCTTGCGCACCTTGCCGACGCGCATCAGCAGCACGGTGACGATGGCCAATACCACCAGTGCGATCACGCCGCGGCCGGTGATCACGATCTGGCTGCTCATGCCGGACGAGTTGCCGACCTGCACCGCCGTTACCAGCACCAGCAGTGTCGCGGCGAGGACCCTGGCGAAAGGCTTGAGCGTGAGCGCTACCGGTTCGGCAATCGCCGGCAACCGCCACGACGGGTGCTCGGTGGACAGCAAGGCGCGGCTCAGGCTGGTGATCATCACGCAGGCGTACACGACTTTCTGGAATTCGTCGGAGAACGTCGCCAGCATCGGCGGCAGCGGCACATGCCGGGTACAGGCGTAATACAGCAGTTCCAGGGCTATCGCGGTGGTCGCCAGTGTTGCCAGCGCCGAGGCGAAGGCCAGCGAACTGCGGCGCAAGCGGCCTTCGGGCATGCGATGGATGCACACCCACGCCAGCCAGCGGTCGGCGAGCCGTCGGCCCAGGGTCCAGACCAGGAAGGACAGCACCACCAGCACGCCGGTGTAGAACCGTTGCCCCGGTTGCCAGGCCTCGTTGCCGGTTTCCTTGATCTGGTCGACGAACATCTGCAGGCGTTGGCGATCGGCAGGGTCTGGATCGATCATCGGCGACCAGAAATCAGGACTGAGCACGCTGTCGGTGCGCAGGGTGAGTTCACTTTCCAGCAACGTGCGGCGAATGCCGGCGATCTGGGTGATCAGCTCCGTGGCGTTCTGCTTGAGCGTGGCCAGATTCTTCAGCGCGGTATCGACCTTGTTCTTCTGCTCGATCAGCGCCGCCCGTTGTGCGGCGATATCGGCCTGTTCGGCGGCCACCGTTTCTGTCGGTGCGGCGCCCAGCACGCCCAGTTGCACGGTCAGCTGTGCCTGTTGTGGCAGCAGCGAAGCCGACAGCCGATCGATGTCCAGAATGAACGCCTGCACCCGATCCTGCGGGCCTTCGAGCTGGTTGTAATTGTTGGCGGAGGAGATTTGCTGCTTGAGGCCATCGAGGCGTTGTTGCAGGGCTTGCAGATCATTCTGGGTGACGCCGGGGAGCGGGGCACCGCTGTCGGGCGAGGGCGACAAATCTGCGGCCGACACCATGGCCAGCCCCGGGACAAGCAGGATCAGGGCGACGAACATCAATGACTTCAATGCGTTGCGCATGGGACTGGCGATTCCGGTTGAACACACAATCAATGAGGTTAGGTGATCGTTCGAGCGCTGCATGATTTTCCGTTGCTAATCCTGGCTTAATGCTCATCCGCTGATATCGCCGGCATCCGATTGTGAATCCCGTTTCTCGCAACTAGACTTCCGGCCATGAAACGCTACCTGCGGTTTTGTCTCGTCTTCCTGATCAGCCTGGCGCTTCCCCTCAGCGGGATGGCGGGCGTGCAGGCACCGACAGAACCCTGCCCGATGCAAGCCATGGGCATGGCGATGATGGATGGCATGGGCATGGATTGCTGCAAGGACATGAAAAACCCCACCGATCACGGCGCTCCTTGCAAGCCGGGCCAGGAGTGCAAGACCGGCGGCCTGCTGCAAGTCGCGATCCTCAAGCCGCCCGTCACCGTGTTCAGCCCCGTTGCGCATTCTTTCTTCAGTGATTCCCTGCCCGTAGCGACCCCGTCCGGGGTCTGGCGACCGCCCCGCGTCTGATTCCTGTCTCCCCTAAAAGCTCATTCCGCCCCGGCGGAGTGGATTGGCTGTGCGCGTGTTTTACGCCGCGCACAGCGGACGATCACAGGAATCGTAAACATGAAATTCAAGTGCACAGGTTGGCCCTTCGCGGCCGGCCTTGCGGCAAGCGTGCTCGCGTGGCCGGGTTTCGCCGCCGCGCTGACACTCGATGAAGCGTTGCGGCTGGCGGAAACCAACGCACCGTCGCTGAACGCTCAAGATGCAAAAATTCAGGCCGCCAGCAGCGCCGCCATCCCGGCGGGGGAGTTGCCCGATCCGAAACTGGTGCTGGGCGTGCAGAACTATCCCGTGGGCGGCCCGGACCGCTACAGCCTCGACAAAGACTTCATGACCATGCAAATGGTCGGCTGGCGCCAGGACATGCCCAACGGCGACAAGCGCAAGGCGCGTATCGAAGTCGCCGAGGCGGGCGTCGAGCGCGCGGCGGCGGAACGTCGCGTCGAACGTCTGAAAGTCCGTCAGGCCACGGCGCTGGCGTGGATTGGCAGCTATTCGGTGGAGCGCAAACAAGCGCTACTTCAGGACTTCTACAAGGAAAACCACCTGCTGAGCGATACCGTGCGGGCGCAGATCGCCGGTGGCCGGGCGCAACCTGCGGACGCGGTGACGCCGAAACAGGAAGCCGCCCGACTGGCGGAGCAAGAAGACAACCTGACGCTGGAACGCACCCAGGCCCGGGCGGCGCTCAAACGCTGGATCGGCACCGCCGCCAACGACAAGCCCGAAGGCAACCTGCCGCAATGGTCGGTCGAGCCCGCCACCTTCAATCATCAACTGCAACACCATCCCGAACTGGCCGCGTTTGCGCCCATGGCTCGCGAAGCAGAGGCGAAGGTGCAGGAAGCGGTGTCGGAGAAAAAGTCCGACTGGAGCTGGGAAGTGGATTACCAGCACCGTGGCCGCGAATTCGGCGACATGGTCAGTGTGCAGTTTTCCTGGGATCTGCCGCTGTTTCCCGAATCGCGACAAAACCCGAAGATCGCCGCCCGCCAGGCCGAACTCAGCCAGATCGAAGCGGAACGCGAAGCCTTGTCCCGGGAGCACACCGAACAACTGGAAAACGAGCTGGCCGAGTACGCGCGCCTCGACCGGGCGGTGCTGCGCAACCAGCAGAGTCTGGTGCCGTTGGCCAAAGAAAAGGTCGAGTTGAGCCAGGCCAGTTATCGCGCCGGCAAGGGCGATCTGAACGCCGTGGTCAGCGCCCGCCGTGAACTCATCGAGGCGCGCCTCAAACAGATCGACGTGGAAGAACAGCGCGCACTGACCGCTGCGCGTCTGCATTTCGCTTACGGGGAGAGCAGCCTGTGAACCTGCCAAAACACAACAGCTTCTGGCTGGCCGGCCTCGCCCTTGCGGTGGGGGTTGCTGCGGGCTACGGCGTGGCTTATCAGCGCATGCCTGGGGAAACCGGTGCGGGAACCGAGCAGGGCGCCGAACCCAAGGCCCTGTACTGGTACGACCCGATGTACCCGCAGCAGAAGTTCGACAAGCCGGGCAAGTCGCCCTTCATGGACATGCAACTGGTGCCGCGATACGCCAGCGAAGGCGCAGGCAATGCGACGGTGAGCATCGATCCGGGCCTGACCCAGAATCTGGGGCTGCGCACGGCAACGGTTGCGCGCGGACGGTTTTCCTCCAGCCTCGATGTGACCGGTGTGCTGGCCTTCAACGAGCGCGATGTGGCGGTGATCCAGACCCGCACCAGCGGTTTTGTCGAGCGGGTCTATGCCCGGGCGCCGGGGGATGTGCTGGCGGCGGGGGCGCCATTGGCGGACATTCTCGTACCGGACTGGGCGGCAGCGCAGACCGAGTTTCTGGCCCTCAAGCGCAGCGGCGATCGGGAGCTGATTTCGGCGGCGCGCCAACGGCTGCAACTGACCGGCATGCCGTTGAGCCTGATTGCCCAGTTGGAACGCAGCGGCAAGGTTCAGCCGAACCTCACCGTCACCAGCCCAGTAAGCGGCGTGATTCAGGAACTCAATGTGCGCACCGGCATGACCGTGGCGAGCGGCGAGACGCTGGCGCGGGTCAACGGGTTGGGCAGTGTCTGGCTCGCCGTGGCGGTGCCGGAAGCGCAGACCGGTTCCATCACCGAAGGGCAATCCATCGAAGCGCGACTGCCGGCGTTTCCCGGCATCGTGCTCAACGGCAAGGTCAGCTCCATTCTTCCGGACACCAACCCCGACAGCCGCACCCTGCGCGTACGGGTCGAACTGGCCAACGCCGAGGGTCGCTTGCGTCCGGGGATGACCGCTCAAGTACGGCTGAACCGCTCGACCGGGCAGGACAGCCTGTGGGTGCCGAGTGAAGCGGTGATCCGCACCGGCAAACGGGCCTTGGTCATGCTGGCCGAGGACGCGGGGCACTATCGCCCGGTGGAGGTGCGGCTCGGCGAGGAAAGCGACGGCAAAACGGTGATCCTCCAGGGCCTGGAAGAAGGACAAAGGGTCGTGACTTCCGGCCAGTTCCTGCTCGACTCCGAGGCCAGCCTGAAGGGCATCGTCGCCGCCCCGCTTGAGACGGACGGCCAAGCCTCGGGGAGTCAGCCATGATCGCCGCGCTGATTCGCTGGTCCGTGGCCAACCGCTTTCTGGTGCTGCTGGCGACGCTGTTCGTCACCGGTTGGGGAGTGTGGTCGGTGCAGAGCACACCGATCGATGCGCTGCCGGATTTGTCCGACGTGCAGGTGATCATCCGCACGCCATACCCCGGGCAGGCGCCGCAGATTGTCGAGAACCAGGTGACCTATCCGCTGACCACCACCATGCTCTCGGTGCCGGGGGCGAAAACCGTGCGCGGTTATTCGTTCTTCGGTGACAGCTTTGTGTACGTGCTGTTCGAGGACGGCACCGATCAATACTGGGCGCGCTCGCGGGTGCTGGAGTACCTGAGCCAGATCCAGAGTCGCCTGCCGGCCAGTGCCAAACCGGCGTTGGGGCCGGACGCCACCGGGGTCGGCTGGATCTATCAGTACGCGCTGCTGGACCGCAGCGGCCAGCACGATCTGGCGCAGTTGCGCGCGTTGCAGGACTGGTTCCTCAAGTTCGAGCTCAAGACCCTGCCCAACGTCGCCGAAGTCGCCACCCTCGGCGGTATGGTCAAGCAGTATCAGGTGCAGCCCGATCCGGTAAAACTGGCCAGCCTCGGCATCACCCTGGCGCAGGTGCGTGAAGCCATCGGCAAGGCCAATCAGGAAACCGGCGGTGCGGTGCTGGAAATGGCCGAGACCGAGTTCATCGTGCGTGCGTCCGGCTATCTGAAAACCCTAGATGACTTCCGGGCGATCCCGCTCAAACTCGGTGCCGGCGGGGTGCCGGTGACCCTGGGCGATGTCGCGACGATCCAGACCGGACCGGACATGCGCCGGGGCATCACCGAACTGGACGGCCAGGGCGAGACCGTCGGTGGCGTGGTGGTCCTGCGCAGCGGCAAGAACGCCCGAGAGACCATCGCAGCGGTCAAGGCCAAACTCGAGGACATGAAAAGCAGCCTGCCGCCCGGCGTGGAGATCGTCACCACCTACGATCGCAGCAAGCTGATCGATCGCGCCGTGGACAACCTCAGCCACAAATTGCTCGAAGAGTTCATTGTTGTGGCGCTGGTTTGCGGGATCTTCCTCTGGCATCTGCGCTCGTCACTGGTGGCGATCATCTCGTTGCCGGTGGGTGTGCTGATTGCGTTTATCGTCATGCGCCATCAGGGGCTGAACGCCAACATCATGTCGCTGGGCGGGATTGCGATTGCCATCGGCGCGATGGTCGATGCCGCCGTGGTAATGATCGAGAACGCGCACAAGAAAATCGAAGCGTGGCACGCCGACAATCCGGGGCAGGAACTCAAGGGCGAACGTCACTGGCAGGTGATGACCGACGCGGCGGCGGAGGTGGGGCCGGCGCTGTTCTTCTGCCTGTTGATCATCACGCTGTCGTTCATCCCGGTGTTCACCTTGCAGGCCCAGGAGGGACGGCTGTTCGGCCCGCTGGCGTTTACCAAGACCTACGCCATGGCGGCGGCAGCGGGGTTGTCGGTGACGCTGGTGCCGGTACTGATGGGTTACTGGATTCGCGGGCGGATTCCGGATGAACGCCACAATCCGCTCAACCGTTGGCTGATCCGGATCTACCAGCCCGCACTGGATGCGGTGTTGCGCCGACCGAAGTTCACGCTGCTGGTGGCGTTGCTGGTGTTCGTCAGTGCGGCGTGGCCTGTTTCGCGCCTGGGTGGCGAGTTTCTGCCGCCGCTGGACGAAGGCGATTTGCTGTACATGCCGTCGGCCTTGCCGGGTTTGTCAGCGCAAAAAGCCGCGCAATTGCTGCAGCAGACCGACCGGCTGATCAAGACCGTGCCCGAGGTCGAGCATGTGTTCGGCAAGGCCGGTCGCGCCGAAACCGCCACCGACCCGGCACCGCTGGAGATGTTCGAAACCACGATCCAGTTCAAGCCCCACGAGCAATGGCGCCCGGGCATGACCCCGGAAAAACTCGTGGAAGAACTGGACCGTGTGGTGAAAGTGCCGGGGCTGACCAACATCTGGATCCCGCCGATCCGCAACCGCATCGACATGCTCGCCACCGGGATCAAAAGCCCCATCGGCGTGAAGGTCGCCGGCAACGATCTGGCCCAGATCGATGCGGTGACCCATGCCGTCGAGCGTGTGGCCAAAGACGTGCCCGGCGTCAGTTCGGCGCTGGCCGAGCGACTTACCGGTGGTCGCTACATCGACGTCGATATCGACCGCAACGCCGCCGGCCGTTACGGGCTGAACATCAGTGATGTGCAGTCCATCGTCGCGGGGGCCATCGGCGGTGAAACCGTCGGGGAAACCATCGAGGGGCTGGCGCGGTTCCCGATCAACATCCGTTACCCGCGAGAGTGGCGCGATTCACCCGGTGCCCTGGAGCAGCTGCCGATCTACACGCCTTCGGGCAGTCAGGTCACCCTCGGCATGCTGGCGAAAATCCGGGTCACGGACGGCCCGCCGATGCTCAAGAGCGAAAACGCCCGACCGTCCGGCTGGGTGTACATCGACGTGCGCGGGCGGGACATCGCTTCGGTGGTGGGTGACTTGCGTCGAGCAGTCAGCGAGCAGGTGAAACTGCAGCCCGGCATGAGCCTGAGTTACTCGGGGCAATTCGAGTTTCTCGAACGGGCCAACGCTCGCCTGAAACTCGTGGTTCCGGCCACGCTGTTGATCATCTTTGTGCTGCTCTACCTGACCTTCACCCGCTTCGACGAAGCGCTGCTGATCATGGCCACGTTGCCGTTCGCCCTGAGTGGCGGTGCGTGGTTTCTCTATCTGCTGGGCTACAACCTGTCGGTCGCCACCGGGGTCGGGTTCATTGCACTGGCCGGGGTCTCTGCCGAGTTCGGCGTGATCATGCTGCTGTATCTGAAAAACGCCTGGGCCGAGTGCGAAGACGGCGGCGACCGCACCGAGCGCGGGCTGGTCGCGGCGATTCGCGAGGGTGCCGTACAGCGTGTACGCCCCAAAGCCATGACCGTGGCCGTGATCATCGCCGGCCTGCTGCCGATCCTGCTGGGCAGCGGCACCGGCAGCGAAGTCATGAGCCGCATCGCCGCGCCCATGGTCGGCGGCATGGTCACGGCGCCCTTGTTGTCCCTGTTTGTCATCCCGGCGGCGTATCGACTGATGCGCCGTCGTCACTTGTCCGTTGAAACCCTCCCACCTGAAGGAAAAACCTCATGAAACTGATCCCGATCTCTGTTGCAGGCACGCTGGTTGCGTTCGCTTTTACTGTGCAGGCAGAAGACATGCCCGGCATGAAGATGGACGACATGCAGGGCATGCAGATGCAGTCCGCGACGCAACAGGCACCTGCCGCGAATGCCGAGGGCACGATCAAGGCCATTGATGCCGTGAAACACACTGTGACCATCGCACATGGCGCCGTAGCGTCGTTGCAGTGGCCGCCGATGACCATGGGCTTCGCCGCGACTGAGGAACAACTGGCCGGGTTGGCGGTGGGCGACCGGGTGAAGTTTTCGTTCCGGATGGAGGGCAGCAAGGCGACGCTGGTTTCGATCAGCAAGTAAGGTCGAGATGTAAAAAAACCGGCGCGAATCATCGCGCCGGTTTTTATTCAGGTTTTCAGATTGAGCGTTGGTTGACCCGCTGCATCAGTTCTTCCGCCGACTCCTTGCGCTCCGAGTAGCGATCCACCAGGTCCGGGCGATCACGCAGCAACAGCGTGAACTTCACCAGTTCCTCCATCACGTCGACCACCCGGTCGTACAGCGCCGAAGGCTTCATGCGGTTGCCTTCGTCAAACTCCAGATACGCCTTGGGCACCGAAGACTGATTGGGGATGGTGAACATGCGCATCCAGCGGCCCAGAACGCGCAGTTGATTGACCACGTTGAATGATTGCGAACCGCCGCAGACCTGCATCACCGCCAGGGTCTTGCCCTGGGTCGGGCGTACTGCGCCAAGCGCCAGCGGCACCCAGTCGATCTGCGCCTTGAACACCGCCGACATCGCGCCGTGACGTTCGGGCGAGCACCAGACCTGGCCTTCGGACCATTGCATCAGCGCAAGCAACTCCTGGACTTTCGGATGATCGCCGGGCGCGTCATCCGGTAGCGGCAGGCCCGATGGATTGAAGATCCGCGTTTCGGCGCCGAAGTGCTCCAGCAGCCGGGCGGCTTCTTCCACCAGCAAGCGGCTGAACGAGCGTGGGCGGGTCGAGCCGTAGAGCAGCAGGATACGTGGCTTGTGGAGGCCGTCGTCGCGCGTGGTTTTCTGAATCAGTGATGGGTCGAGATTGGGCAGGTCGGTCATGACGGCTCCGGTCAAAGCAGGCTGATGCGGTCGAGCTCGCGCTTGAGAGCAGCGCGGTCGAGTTGGGCGAAGGGCAGGGAGAGGAAGGCCCGGCAGCGGGTTTCGATCCGGGCGAGGGTGGCGTGGAAGGCTGCGTTGATAGCGGTCTCATCGTCATGCACCTCTGACGGATCCTCCAGTCCCCAATGGGCTTTCAGGGCCGGGCCGAAGTACACCGGGCAGGCTTCGCCGGCGGCCTTGTCGCACACGGTGATGACAATGTCCGGCGGGTTGTCTTCGAAGGCATCGTTGCCCTTGCTGCTCAAGCCGGCGATGGAAATGCCGGCCTCCTGCAACGTGGCCAGGCTGCGCGGCAGCACCTGGCCCTTGGGGAAACTGCCGGCGCTGACCGCCTCGAAACCTTGCGGTGCCAGGTGATTGAACATCGCCTCGGACAGAATGCTGCGGCAGCTGTTGGCAGTACACATGAATAGAACGCGCATGATCGGTCCTCAGCAGCAGGCGGATGTATTGAGCGGGCGGTCGCCCATGGCGGCGAGCCGAGCACTGTTTTCTTCCAGCCACGCGGTGTTGGCGGCGAGGGTGGTCTGCAACATCTCGCGTACCCATTCCGGTAACTGCGGATTCAGTCGGTAATACACCCACTGGCCCTGACGCCGATCCAGCAGCAAACCACAGGTGCGAAGTTGTGCCAGATGACGGGAGATTTTCGGCTGACTGTCGTCCAGCGCGCAGACCAGTTCGCAGACGCACAACTCGCCTTCACGGGTGATCAGCAACGTGGCCCGGGCGCGGGTTTCGTCGGCGAGGCATTTGAAAACGGTGGCGGGGGTGAGCATGAAGGTGCCCTGGATACATATGGGGTTTCGAATATACGGATATCCATATGTTTAGGGCAAGCGCTTGAATCGATGAAACTGCACGCGTCGATAGAAGGCGTTGCGTGGCTCAACGCTTGCTGAAGGCCAGCCGCGCGGCAAACAGCACGAAAATCACCCCGGTGGTGCGATCCATCCAGCGAATCACCTTCTCCCGGCGCAGAAATCCGGACAGCGGCTGCGTCGCGCCGATCAGCACCAGCGACCAGATCAGTCCCAGCACCACATGAATGCTCACCAGCCCGAACGTCCACGGCACCAGTGGCTGCCCTTGCGGAATGAACTGCGGCAGAAACGACACGTAGAAAATCCCCACCTTGGGATTGAGCACGTTGCCCAGCATGCCCTTCAAGAACCAGTTGCCTCCCGGCCTGCCGTTGGCTTCGGCGGCTGTCAGCGAGCGGCGAGGGCGCAGCAGCATGTTCAACCCGAGCCACGCCAGATACGCCGCGCCGCAGTACTTCAACAGGTTGTAGGCCAGCTCCGACACCGCAATCAACGCCCCGAGTCCGAACGCCACCGCCGCGCCCCACAACAGGCAACCGGCGTTGATGCCCAATGCAGCACGCAAGGCCTGTTGCTTGCCTTCGACGGTAGCGGTGCGCAGGACCAGCGCGGTGTCGAGGCCGGGTGTCAGGGTCAGCAGCGTGGCGGCGAGGGTGAAAGCGAGGAGGTTGTCGGCGATGGACATGGCGCGTGGGTTCCCTGTTCTGGATGGGGGAACGGTAGCGGTTTCAGGCGGGGGGATCCAGCAGGGAGATGAGGCGGGGTTCGATGGCGTCAGGTTGTATCTCCAGGATCGCCAGCGTGACCGGCAGTTTGAAGCGACGAGGGCCGGCGCTGCCTGGGTTGACGTAGAGACGGTCGCCACGCCATTCGATAAGCGGTTTGTGGGAGTGGCCGGTGATGATGAGTTTTACACCGGGGTCGAGATCGCCGGGAACGTCGGCGATGTCGTGGACGAGCAGGGTTTGCCAGCCGTTGAGGATGAAGGTCAGAAGGTCTGGGATCTCGGTGGCCCAGGGGCTGTTCAGATCATTGTTGCCGCGCACGGCATGGACGGGGGCGATCTCGGCCAGCCGGGCGAGGATGTCCGGGTTACCGATGTCGCCGGCGTGGATGATCCGGTCGCAGCCATGCAGTGCGGCGAGGGCTTCGGGGCGCAGGAGATTGTGGGTGTCGGAGATGAGGCCGATCTTCATGCAGAGACTCCAATTGTGGCCGTACCACTTATCGGATCAACCCAATCGTGTCAGGACCTCGGGCGTTCCTGGTTGGGATCAGACGAAAGAGAGCATCACAACCCAATCGCCCATGTCTGACTCACCAGCTCCTTCCCGAAGCTAAATATCGGCTCTTCCTCTACCAACTCAAACCCCGCCCGCTGATACAACTTGCGCGCATCCACCAGATTGCTGGTCGTCCACAAAATCATCTTTTTGTACCCGACATCCCGGGCAAACCTCAGGCATTCCTCGACCAGTCGATTGCCGATCCCCAACCCGCGCGCGCTGGCGTCCACAAACAACATGCGCAGTTTCGCCGTGGTTTCGTCATGACGGATGACAAACACCGAGCCCACCACCTTGCCGTCCTTTTCCGCGATCCAGCAGCGTTCGCTGGCTGGGTCGAACTCGCGCAGGTACTTGGCGACGATCTCGGCGACCAGCGCCTCGAACTCCCAGTTCCAGCCGTATTCGCGGGTGTAGATTACGGTTTGTTGCTGCACCACCAGGCCCATGTCGCCGGGTTGTGGGTCGCGCAACAGGTAGGCTGGTTGTTTGCCTCCCTCGAGCAGGGTCTGGATCTGCTTCATGGACTCGATCAATTGCAGTTGCTGCGGCTCGGCCAGGCGTTCGAGCAGGGTGATGACTTCCTGTCGAGAGGCCTGTTCCAGCGGGGCGAGGATTTCGCGGCCGAGGTCAGTGATGTGCAACAGGCTGGCGCGGGCGTCGGTGGCGGAGGGGACCTTCTGGATCAGGCCTTTTTTATCGAAGCCGCTGATGATCCGGCTCATGTAGCCCGCGTCCAGGCCCAGCATCTGGCGCAGGTCGGCGCTGGTCAGATCGCCGCCGGAGGCCAGTTCGTAGAGGATGCGCAGCTCGGTCAACGAGTAGTCGCTTTGCAGCAGGTGTTCCTGCAGCACGCCGATCTGATGGGTGTAGAAGCGGTTGAATTGCCGGACGATGTCGGCTCGTTCGATCAGTGGGGTCGCGGACATGACATGTGCTCGAATGGTTGCCTTGAGCAACTATATAGTTGCCTAAGGCAAGCATGTCAAATGAATTGCTCAGCTTCTTTCAGTGCAAACTCTGCCGGATCGAACCGTTCGCTGGTGTCCATTCGAATGTTTCTGAGCCCCACCGTTTCCAGGTGTGATGCGTAGAGCGTTTCCGAAAAATAAGTGATCAGCAGTGTGCGGCGGTGAGCGCCGGTGGGGTTCAGGCTCCCCGCGTGAACCAGGTCCGCATCGAATATCAGGATGTCGCCCGCGTTGCCCGTCAGTTGCACGGATCGGGATTCGTCAGTGAAATCGAACGGGGGCTCGCCGAGTGCAGGGCTATGGCTGCCGGGGACGAGGCGGGTGGCGCCGTTCTCGGGGCCGTAATCGTTGAGGTACACCAGCGCGATGGCGGTGTCGCCGGGGCGTTGTGCCGACAGGTCGCGGTGCAGTTGTTGGTGGCCGCCACCGGCAAGTGGTTCGCGGCCCTCGACCTGGGAAAGGAAGAAGCGCTCGCCAATCAATTCGCCCACCACCGACAGCAAGGATGGCAACCGGCACACAGCCTGAACGGTCGGGTCAGTGTCCAGCAGCGAATGGCGCCAGACGATGCCGCGGGGCACGGGCCATTCGCTTGAGGGCCTTACGCCTGTGTCGAACGTTGCCCGAAGCCCGGTCAGCCATGCAGCCGGGATTGCCTGGCGCAGAAGGGCATAACCGTTTTGGTGAAGTTGCCTAGCGCAGGGCGTAGACCCAGGCATCCGTTGCCGTCCCGTCATCCAGAGTCACCTTGGTCAGAACCCGCTGATACTCGGCCCCTTCAAACTCATCGAGCGCCGCCCAGTGCGACTGGAAGTTATCGGAGGAGAACACAAAGCCTTCAATGACGTCGCCATCGTTGGCAATCACCAACCCGGGGAAACCCATCGCCGCCCCCCAGCCGGCCTGCGACAAACGCCCCTTCAATGAAGCGGCCTGCCATGTGCCGCCAATGTTCAGCATCACATGTTCATTCGGCCGGCCGGGGCCCAGGGTTCCATAAACGAAGAGACGCTCCACGATTGCTCCTGATGGTCAAAAGAAAGGAATCCTGACGTAAGGTCGATGTGCAGGCAACAGCGCCATCAGTTCTGAGCCGACCGGTTCAGAAAACCGTCGATCAGCGCGACGACCTGCTGCTGGATAACCTCACGGGAGCGAGCGCCACCGTCCTCGCAAATGATGCCGTCGCCCGGCGCGTCCTCTTCGAGCATCGCCACGGCGCCGGGTTTGCACAATGAAAGGAAGGTGAAGTGACTGGCGTCATTGATCTCGACATACGTCGAGGAGGCCGCAGGCAAGCGCTTGGCGAGGTATGCGGATTCCAGCTCGGCCGGTAGCGCTTCGGACGGTACGCCCGCCGCGATCACCAGTGTCGGTACTGACAGCGCTGTGAGGCTTGCGTCGGTCAGTCCACGGGACAAACCCAGGTCCATTGAAACGATGGCGGTGACGCGTTTGTCGCGCAGGTCGGCACTTAGCCGGGTTTTCGAGTCCGGGCGCGATGCAGGGTTCATCTGCTGGTAAACACTGCAACTGGACAGTTTCGGATGTGTCGGGCAGTCCTTGGCAAAGCGTTCTGAGTCGAAGCGTGCGCCAGCGATCTCCAGCGCGGTCCAGCCGCCCAAGGAGTGGCCGACGACGGCAATACGATGGTTTGACACCGCGCCAAATTGCCCGGGCCGAGCCGTGACCGCATCGATGACACGGCTGATGTCGACAGGTCTTTGCCACAACTGCGCAGCCGCTTGCGGACTGCGGTCATGGGTCGTGCTCCCGGGGTGATTGACCGCCGCCACGATATAACCCTGATGCGCCAGTGCACTGGCCAGCCATGCCTGGTTGCTCCAGTTGCCCCGGTAGCCGTGAGAGAGCACCACCAACGGATGTTCTCCGGCAACGGGTGGTGCATCGTTTACAACCGGGACGCCGACAAAGGCCGGATTGTCACCCACCAATTCCGGGGTGGCGGTAGTGGTTGCGGGATACCAGACGACCATCTGCAACGGGCGATCATTATGTGCGTCCGGCAAAGTCGTGGAGTGGAAACCGATAGGGTTTTCACCTGCGTGTGCGCTGGTCGAAAGACAGATAAGCAGCAGGGTGCCGAGGGCTTTTTTCATTGTTTTTATCTTCCTTGATCAAATTCGGCTAGCGAGCCGTTCACTCGAACGTTCTACCAGAAATACGAAACGGCGAAACATGAAAAAGTTGCCGAGAGGCAGACATTCGCGATCCCGTCTTCAGAAAACCCTCGCAATGACGATAACTAGCCCAACCCGGAGTCGGGTTCAAGTCGTTCAAGGTCCAGGGAAAAGAAGTTAATGATCAAGGATAAAACCGAGCGCTCGCGCAAGAGTTACGCTTCGGGTGTGCGGCACTTTGCAAAACGGATTTCGTTGCTGGCATTGGCTGGCGTACTGGTCGCGGGCTGCTCCAGCCATAAACCGACGCCACTCGTGGTCGCACAGAATCAGTGCCTGGACGCAGGGCCGGTCGGGACTGTCGCGTACGAGACGTGCGTAAAGGAGCAAGAGAACAAGAAAGCAAAAGCGCTTGCAGCGCTTCTTTACGGTCCCTTTCCTGAAAGAATGGTAACGAGCGACGACGGCAGGTTTCAGGAGTCCGACTTCCCGGATACGCCGCTAATCGCGACTTTCAAGGTTGTTGACTCTCTCTCGGCGACTGAAAAACGCGCGCTGCCCTTCAAGGCCCGAATTACCTGGAAATATATCTCGAAGAAAGTCGTGCCGGTGGAGCGAGACCGCGAGCGCATGACCGAAATGGAGAAACTGATCTTGCCTGCCCTGGAAGACAAAGGCCTGGCCAAGTGGATCTGCACGGTGACGGGAGGGCAGCAACGCGAATGGATCTTCTATACCCAAAGCGAAGAAGCGTTTATCGCTAAAACCCGGGCGATTCTCTTGCAGACCGGGCCATACCCGATTGAGTTGAGCGCAAAGCGGGAACCGGAATCGAGTGCGCAAAGCCTGACGGAAACTATCAGAATGACGCCCAAAAAATGCGTTGAATGACAATGCAGTGGCCGCTCCACCGGCAACCTGCTTGATCGGGGCAGAGCGTCAAGGATTCAATGTCCTGAGCTGCTGCGCCAACTCCAGCACCACCCGACCACTGCCCACCGTCGGCAACAGATGCGTAAACGGAATATCGATCATCCGGTCCTCACGCACGGCCCGCAGGGTCGACAGCACCGGATCCTGCATCAGCAACTGGCGCTTGCGAGTGGCTGGCGACCACTGTGCGTCGGCCAGCAGGATCACGTCCGGGTCCTTGGCGAGCAGGGATTCGCGGCTGACGGTCACCCGGTATTGGTTGATGTCGGCGAACAGGTTTTGCGCCCCGGCGGCGGCCAGCAGAGTGGTGACAAAACCACGGCGGCCTTCGCTGTCGAGACCGTTGACCTCGCTGTCGAGGTAGAACACTGACAGCGGCCTGCCCGGACGGGTTAAAGCCTTGGCCTTTTCCAGATCGGCATCCATCGCATCGCTCAGTTCCCGAGCGCGCTGCTGTTTGTGCAGCAAGGCACCGAGGGTCAAGAGGTCGTTGCGGATGTGTTCAAAGTAGTCCAGCGAATGCCCGTTGCAGGCCGACTCCAGCAGATACGTAGCAACTCCATTGCGCCCCAGTCCGCTGCGTGACGTCACGCCGTTGCCGAATGCCGTCGCAAATCCACCGACCACCAGATCCGGCTTCTGCGCGTACAGCACTTCGCTCGACGGATAGCGGTGCGAGATCACTGGCACGCCGAAGTACTCGGTCCGAGGCGTGCCGGTATCATCCAGATAAGCCACACCCGCCAGCGCCGGGCCTGCGCCCAACGCCAACACCAGATCGGCCGCATGCTGATTGAGCGCAACAATCCGCGACGGTGGCGACGCCGGCAGGTGCCAGGTCTCGCCACAATTGCGGTAGTCATCTGCCAGAGCCGCAGAAGCGCAAAGCAGGGCGCCCACGAGCAAACACAGCTTTCTCACGAGCGCTCCTTGATCAGTAGATCCTCGACCACTTCACCGCCCACCAGATGCACTTCGACCAGTCGCTGCGCATCGGCGTGGCTGCGCACGCCGTACCAGCAGGCCTCCGGATACACCGTCAGCACCGGGCCGAGATTGCACGGAAACTGACAGTGCGTACGTGTCAGCAAAACCCCGCCCGGCGTCTCGATGCGGTCATGCGCGAGCAAGTGTCGGCGCAGGGTTTTCCATAGCTGCAAGGCGCCGCGCTGGGTGCAGCGCGGGCCGGTGCAGAGGAACACGTGGCGCGCATGCTCGGGCACGTGCGACCAGTCCGGGTGCGTGTCGACGCCGTCGATGGTTTTGATCTCAGCCATCAGAAACGGTACGTGTAGCGCACTTCGGAGGTGAGGGGCCGTCCGAGGTTGTCGACGTTGTTAGAGCGACTGGTGACGTAATCGCGGTCGAACAGGTTTTCCACCAGCAGGCTCACCCGGTGCTGATGAGCACCGTCGAGATAGCGATAAGCGTCGGCGTCCACCACCGAATAATGGCCGTACTCGACCTGTTTCGAGCTGATCACATCGCGGATATAGCGGATCGCACCGCCGGCGCCCCACATCCGGTCTTCTGATTCGTAACCGATGCGCGAACGAGCGAAGAAGCTTGGCACATCGTTGATCGTTACCCCCGCGCGGGACTCGGTCAGGTTGCGGGTCATGTCGGCCTGCAGGCTCCATTGATCGTTGAGCGCCAGTTTCGCGTCCGCCTCGAAACCACGCATCTGGATCCGCCCCTGGCCGTTGACCCACTGGATGTCATCGAGGGTGATCAGGTCATCGATCTTGCGTTTGAACAGAGTGACGCTGGCGCTGAACTCGCGGTCGATGAGCAAGCCTTTGTAGTCGAGGCCGAGTTCGGCGTTGCGGCTTTTCTCCGGTTTCAGGTTACGGTTGCCCAGTTCATCGCCCGGCTCGTTGACGAACAGTTGCTCGGCGTTCGGCAGTTTGTAGGCCGTGCCGTACTGGCCACGAACAGACCAGTTTTCATTGAGGTCGTACAGCGAAGTGAGCATGCCGACCGTGGCACTGTCGCCGCCGCTCATGGCTTCGTGGCGGATGCCGATACTCGGATGCCACTCGGGCAGGGCGTCGATCTTCGGACGCAACTGGGTGTAGAAGGCGTGGGCTTCAGCCTTGTCATTGTCGATGATCAGCACATCGTCCTGGCCCTTGAACCACTGGTTGTCCGTACCGAACACCAGCACGTGGCCACCGGGCAATTCAGCCTTGCCTTCCGCCTGCACGCCCCAGTCGGTGAAGCCCCAATAGTCGTTGTGGTTGATGGTTTTTACACCGCCATCGGACGTGTTGTTGATGCGCGTGTAGCGGGTGTCCCAGTCGTTGATGTGGCCTTTGACGAAGTAGCTCAGACGTTCATTGACGTTCTGTTCGAAGGTCGCCGTGGCGATCTGCTGGATGCGGTCGTTGGTGGTCTTGTGGTTGTCCACCGGGCGGGCGAAGTCGAGATTGGCGTCGGCGTATTGGTAGAACAGTTCCAGGCGCGTGTCATCGGCAAAGGACTGAATCGCCTTGGCGCCGAAGGTGGTGACTTCGTAGGCGCGATTCTTTTCGCTGCTGTTCCTGATGTCGTGATTGCGAAACGGCTGATAGCCGTCCGAAACGTTATGGCTGACGTAGGCCAGCAGGCCCAGGTCGCCGAAACCGTTGGTGAAGATGTTTTCGACCCGCGCATCCTCGGTGGTGCCACCGAACGTATCCACGCCCATGTTCACTTCGCCGGAGGCTTTGCGGCTCTGCGGGCTGCGGGTGACGATGTTGATCACGCCGGACACGGCTTGCGTGCCGAACAGCAGACTCTGTCCGCCCTTGAGCACTTCGATGCGCTCGATGGCGTTGGCCGGCAGGGTGTCCAGGTACAGACCGCCGTAGAGGCGGTTGTTCAAGCGCACGCCGTCGAGCAGGATCAGCGTGTCATCGTTGCGCCCCCCCAGCAGGGAATAGGTGCCGTAGTCGAACGGGCCGTTTTTCGGCGCGACGTACAGGCCGGGAATGAACATCTGCATCACGCGGCTGACATCGGCGCTGGGGCCGGCGCGTTCAATTTGCTCGCGGGTGACGATCTCGACTTTGCTGCCGAACTGCGCCATGTCGGCCACGGTGGTGGACTCCACGGACGGCGCGGAAACGATTTGCTGAGTGAGTTCAAGCGGCGCGTCGTCCGCCAGCAGCAGGGGGCTGAACAGACAGCCAAGCAACAGGGATGGAGCCGGAGTGTTGAAAGGTTTGATCATCGTCTTCTCGAAAGGATCTTCGCAGAAGAGCATGCAGGAGAAGGCATCGCGCACACGCCGACACCGGCCCATGCCCGCCCACCGCAGGAGTTTGCCAAACAGCATTTCAGGCCGGTCTCCGGGCTCGCGCGTCTGGACGCTTTCACCTTCCCATGGCCGTCTGGCCACAGTGGTGTGTCGAAAGCATCACGCGCCTACCGTTGCGGGGGCAGCACCGGACTGGTTCGAAACGAACGCACCGGTTTCCCGTTTCACCCCATGCACGGCGGCATGGGACACCTGAAACAGGGCGGCATCTGAACATTCGGATGACCGCTCGTCAACTTGCCGGATCAAGCCACTTGCGTGTTTTGCTGAACGAACCGCTCGATCAACCACCGCGCCGCCGGCCCCGGTGGCGCATCGGTGCGGTAGATGGCGTCGAAGGTGTATTGCCCGCTGGCGTACTCCGACAAATCCAGCTGTACCAGCCGGCCGCTGTCCAGATCCTCCTGAATCATCGGCCTCGGCATGTTGCCCCAACCGATGCCCTCACGCAGCAACATGTGTTTGGCGCCCAGGTCCGCCAGGCGCCAGGTGCGGTTGCTCAGCACAGCGAACTCCTTGTCTTTGGTCAGTTGCGAGCGGTCGGACAGCACCAGCTGTGTGTGCTCGCGCCCGGCACCCGGAACATTGCCTTCGGCGCTCGCCAAAGGATGATTCGGCGCTGCCACCGGAATCAGCTCGACGCTGCCGATGCCGATTCTTTCAATGGCGTTGATGCCGTCATTCATCGGCCCGCTGACGCCAACCACCGCGCCGCGATTGATCACCCGTTCAGTCACGGCACCGAGCGCTTCCATGTGCAGATGCAGGGCAACGGTGGGGAACTCTTCGCGAAAGGATTTCAGCGCATCCACCACGCGCTCGGCGGGCAACATGACGTCGAGTACCAGATGCACTTCGGCTTCCAGCCCCTGCAGCAGGCCTTTGACCTTGGCGCGCAAGCCATGCACGCCGTTGGCGATGGTCCGGGCTTCGGCCAGCACGGTGCGGCCGGCGTCGGTGAGTTGCGGCTTGCGGGTGGTTTCACGATCGAACAGGGTGACGCCCAGTTGCATCTCAAGATTGGCAATCGAGTAGCTGATCACCGAGGTCGCCCGATGAAGTTTGCGCGCGGCGGCGGCAAAGCTGCCGACTTCCACGACGGTCAGAAAGACCCGCAGTTGATCGAGTGTCGGTGTGCCTGGGTCGGAGATCATGCCGGTGTCCTTGAGTTACCGTGAGGGACGTTACTGGATGTACAGCTTACCTATTTTATCGAACGTAACGATCTAAATTAGTCGGCTATTCAGATGAGCTGCCGAGGCGCAACATTTCTTCATCCGAACGGTTCAAGTCGAACCGGACCCCATTGAAGGAAATTCTCCCATGGCTACTTCTGCAAACATCACTCAAGCAACTGCTGTACAGAATGCTTCCGACACCAAACAAGCATCGGCTGCCTTGATCGGCCGGGTCTTGCTCAGCGTGATTTTCATTCTCTCCGGTTTCTCTAAACTCGCCGCGCCGGCCATGATGATCGGCTACATCGGCTCGGTTGGGCTGCCGCTGCCGCAAGTGGCGCTGGCACTGGCAATCATCGTCGAAATCGGTGGTGGCCTGGCGCTGATCGCCGGTTACCGCACCCGCACCGTCGCCGCTGTGCTGGCCGCGTTCAGCGTGGTCACCGCTCTGGCCTTCCACAATGCGCTGGCTGACCAGAACCAGTTCATCCACTTCTTCAAGAACATCGCCATGGCCGGCGGCCTGCTGCAAGTCGTGGCCTTCGGTGCCGGTCGCTTCAGCCTCGACGCCCGTCGCCGCTGAAAGCCGGGCGCCGCGAGGGACAGGTTCCCTCGCGGCGCTTTGCCGTTTGTTGGCCGTTCCCCGCATCAGAATCGAGTAATCATCATGACCGTTCAGCAACATCTCTCCGGCTACACCCGCGAACCTGTCACTCACCGCACTCTGCGCTACCGCACCAGCGGGAGCGGGCACGGCTCGATCGTGCGGCTGATGAGCCCTTCGGATCTGGGCCAGTTGATCAAGCCCTTCGTGTTCCTCGACCTGTTCGAAGGCGAGGCCTCGTTCATTCACAACATGCCGATGCACCCGCATTCGGGGATCGCCACCGTGACGGTGATTACCGAAGGCAACCTGCGCTTCGAGGACGCCGGATCGGGCAAGGGCATGATCGATTACGGCGGTGTCGAGTGGATGCGCGCGGGCGGCGGGGTGTGGCACGGCAAGGAAATGTCGGTGGGCACGTCGCAGCGGATACAGGGTTTTCAACTGTGGGTGGCTTTGTCGCCGGAGCTTGAGAACGCCAGTGTCGACAGCCAGTATCTGGAATCCTCCGCGATGCCCGTAACGGGGCCGGCGCGGGTGATTCTCGGTGTCCATCAAGGCGTGCAAAGCCCGGTTCGGGCGCCTGCCGGTATCAATTATCTGCTGGTCACATTGAGTGCCGGCGAAACCTGGACTTATACGCCACCCGAAGGCCACGAGTCGTTATGGCTGAGCGTCAGCCGTGGATTGCTGGCGACACCGGATCTGGTCAGTGCGGGCGAAATGGCGATTTTCGAACCGGGCAACGGTGCCGTTACCCTGAAAGCCCTGCGCGATGGCACGGTGTTCGTGATCGGCTCGGCGCAGCCTCATCCCCATGATTTGGCGCTGGGCAACTACTCCGTGCACACCAACTCGCAAGCCCTGCGTGAGGGCGAAGCGAAGATCGCGGAAATCGGCGGGCGGTTGCGCGAGTATCTCAAGCAGGCGGATGGAGTGGGGGCGGTGCCGGTGTTCAAGTAAGCCCCGGGGCTGGCTAGCCTTCGACACAATACCGAAGACGTGTTGACTTTCAGCTAGCCGCCGCTAATGCGGCGCATCTGTTTACGATGGCTTGGGGCAGGTGGAACGCAACCCATCGATGTGTTCCATCAATCCATCAGGAATGCTCTGCCACATCGGATCAAGTATGAAATCAACGCCTTCGCGGCGAGCCATCTTCGCCGCAGGGACAAAGTCAGCGTCACCCGCAATGAGGACAATCTGATCGACCTGTTGCTTGAACGAAAGCGATGCGACATCGACGCCGATTCTCATATCCACGCCTTTTTGCCGCGTGTCTATGCTGACATCGGCCTCAGTCAAGTCTGATATCTGAATTTTGCCCTTGAGCAGATCGCCGATTCTTGCGGGTTTGATTGTCCATTTCACGTCTTTCGACAGATGCCCCAGACGCAATGCCAACTTGCGTTTGCTACGCAACCGAATGTGCAGCTCTCTACGAAAAACTGCCTCTCTGGATTTAGAGAAGTCCACGAGTTTTTTCGTTATTGGGTTGTGTTGCTTGGTGTCCAGGGGAGGACAGTCGTAGAAGAAAATCCTGTAAAGCTCCTTTCTGGGACGTTGCTGTGGCCCTGAAGGTAAGCCACTTTGGCCAGAAAAGGTTCTGGACATCAGGTGAGCCGTCGCCCATCGATGTACGAGATCGGCAGCGCGCTCGGCATTGAATGCGTTGTGAGGCTCAATCCTTCGAAATCGCTTGATGAAGTAGGCGCCGTCAACCAGAACCGCTGTGGGCATACATTCTTCCTGAAAACAAAAACGCCCAAGGGTTTGGCACGTCCTGGATGGTTAGGACGGCTTACTGCCTTGGGCGGGATGTGGGCAGATTAGGGAGAGATGACAGTGTCGTCAATCGTGCCATCTTTGTTTTTGATCAAGGACTAGCCATCAATCCTGAATGTGCTCTTGATTTTGTCGATGAGCAGTGAGCTAGAAAGATAAAGCCTAAGGATTTGGCTCACAAGCCAGCGCTTTCTGACGTATTTGTAGGTTTTTGCGCTGGGGGCTGTAGCTTGAAAGAGTGGGTATTACTGCCTTGAACAGTCAATATCCAAGCGCAGTCGTATCGATTTGAGTATCTGCAATACAGGGGAGAAGTTGATGCTTGAAGACATCCTGACTAAAGGCCTGTCCGTGGTGTTCTGCGGGATCAATCCCGGCCTGTTGGCGGCGGAGCAGGGGCGTCACTTTGCGGGGCGGAGCAATCGGTTCTGGCGCACGCTGCATCTGGCCGGGTTCACGCCTGTTGAAGTGGCCCCGGAAAACGATCGCTCGATTCTGCAATTTCAGTGTGGGCTGACTGCCGTGGTCGAGCGGGCGACGGCGCGGGCGGATCAACTGTCGGCGCAGGAGTTCACCGCTGCAGCGAGGGACTTCGAGCGCAAGATCAAACGTTATGCACCACGTTATGTGGCGTTTCTTGGTAAGGCTGCCTATGCCGGATTGTCCGGGAAAAAAGCGCTTGAATGGGGCCCGCAGGACAGCACGTTCGGCGGGGCCGATGTGTGGATCCTGCCCAACCCCAGCGGTCGCAATCTGGCGTTCAATCAGGAGCAATTGGTGACGGCGTATCGAGCGCTTTATCTGGCGTCGAGCGCATCGCGATAAAGCGCCGCGTGACTTTCATCAACGGTGCTGTGCGCTCAGGCATAATCCCGCGCCGGGCAGCAATCGCCCCAATGGCATCCGGTCTGTCGTCCAGGAAACCCGCAATCCATGCATTCGCTTCAATCCGCAATCGATTTCACCGTCCCGTTCGGAAGCCACAAGCTTTACGCCGATACGCTGCCGGGCAGCGGTCGCCCGCATTTGTTCTGCATTCACGGTGGCGGTGCCCGCAGCCGAGAGGTGTTTGCAGACCTGCGCCAGATATTGCAGGGGCAGGGCATCGGCTCCACCGCGCTGGATTGCATCGGGCATGGGCAAACCGGGGGCGTGTTCGCCGAGTCTTCCCTGCACCGGCGCGACCAACAGTCGCTGTCGGTCATCGAGCACAGCGGAACCCGGCCGACCGCTCTGATCGGCATCAGCATGGGCGCCTACAATGCCGTGCGCCTGAGCGAAATCCTGGATGTCCGGATGCTGATTCTGGTCGTGCCCGGGATCTACACCCCGCAGGCGTACAAGGTGCCGTTCGGCCCTGAGTTCTCGGCGATCATTCGCCAGCACCGCAGCTGGCTGGCGAGTGATGCCTGGGACATTCTCGGTCGGTTCAAGGGCCGGTTGCTGGTGATTGCGGGGGAGCGGGACGAAGTCATTCCGCTGGAAATCCCCGAACGTCTCCTGGCCGCTGCGACTCAGGCACAGGATCGGCAGTTGTGGGTTGTTCCGGATGCCGGTCATTACGGTTTGTTGCCGCTGGTGTTGCAGAATCCCGAGTGGCTGGCCGCGATCACTGCGGGGCTGGCGCCGAGCGGTTGAGTGCAAGTCTGTGAGGGCCGTCTGATCTTCCATCCGGGCGACAGGATTCGTCTATCGTCATGAAGATCAACACTTGGCCAGGATCAGGGAGCTGATCATGAATCGTCAGGAAGACCTCAACATCATCTGGAAGCGCATATTCTGGATTTTCATAGCCCTGTTGGTGCTGGCGATTGCCGTCACTTACAGCCTGCCCGACTACAAAGTGCCGTTTATCGTTTGCATCGCCGGGAACGTTGGGGGCTATGTAGGGTTTCACCGACGACTGTCAATTCTTGACGACCCGGAAATCGAAAACCTCTCCCGATCATGGTTCGCCTTGATTCTGCCTTCATTCATCGGCGGGATACTGGCGGGGCTCTTGTACCTCTTGTTTCTTTCCGGTGTTATCAGGGGCGATCTGTTTCCGGTGATCGTTCCGGATGAGGATCCGCAATGTCTGAAGCAAATCTTCAATGACATCTTTTGCCAGCATGCGGAGGGGTATGCGGCTTACGCCAAGTTGCTGTTCTGGTCATTTGTCGCGGGTTTCAACCAGGACTATGTCGTTGACCTGATTGAAAACATAAAGGGTAGCGATAAAAAGACTGACTGAAACAGGCACTTAGTTCTGTTTTTTTGAAATGACGTCGTTCATGTACCGATTCAAATCGCGAAAATCATTAACGCTCCAGGCGTGCGGGGGGATCTTTACGCCGTTCTCGCGCAAGGTTTTTGGAATCAGGTCGCCGTTCGGGCGAAGAATGATTGAGGACACGATAACGCCCGGATAATCATTGAGCCGTTTCTTGAAGGCAGGTGTTGTCAGATCAGGTGTCGGTGGATTGCTTTTATGGGCCAGTGGGCCTGTTCCCTTGATATCGGGTCCGTGGCACACAGCGCATCTTTGAACGTAGAGGTTCTTGCCGTTGGTGTTATCGGCGAAGACGTGTGTGGTTTGAGTTGATAGCGCGACAGCCATCAAGACAATGAGCGATGTTTTCATTGTGGAATCAGCTTTCGTCCGTTTTGAATGCTGGGAAAAAACGCCGCAATACTATCCATATTCCTTGTTGCTGTCGTCAGAAGGCGATATCGGCGTCACCGCATGTGCCATAGGTTAAACGCCGGTAACTTTTGTACGTTTTCAGCAATTCAATCTGTCAGAAGATGCCTTGTCGCCGGTGAGGGAATCGACCTCGGAAGCCTTGGGTCAACCCTTTGGCCAAGGCGTATTTCGCTGCATTTTTCCCGCATCGACTGATCGCAAGTTGACACCATCAAGCCATCTCCTATCGTTCTCCGCAGACCGCATCCAGGGACCGGATGAGCCGGACAGCCTTTGCGGGCGCGGTCGTTCATGCCATTCCAAAAAGGAGCAGCAAAATGTCCAGTGCGACCAATACCTACGACGTGCTCGTCAATATCGACGCCGATTACCTGATTGCCCATCCCAACGACGTCGGCGGAGCGATTTCCATGCTGGTGACACGCGATGCTGTCGATCCACATGCCAGCGGCAACACCGGCGAAGGCGGCAACGAGTTGTGGATCGATGTCAAAACCGGCGACAACATCCGCTGGCGTGCCACCACGCTGTCGCGCAACTTCGACCGCATCGCGCAGATCAAGAACGTCCAGCCCGGCGACCCTCATCAGGGCGGCGATTACAGAGGCACCATCTCGACACCGGTCTCTTTCAACGTGCCGGGTGTGGTGATCTACTTGAACAAAGCGGCTCCCGGCGGTATTTCCAAAACCGATGTGACGTATTCCCTGTGGCAAGCCACTGCTCTGAATCCAGGCAAACTCTGGTACACCATCAACTTCGCGCTGTATGACCGTGACCTTAACCAGATTGGTACCGACCACACCTGGGACCCCTACATCACCGTCAATAACCAATAACTGAACAGCCAAAAAGCCCGGCCAGATACTCTTCGTCAGTGACGAAGGGTTCTGACCGGGCTTTTTTATTGACTTTCATCAGTCTCGTTCAGGGAATGTTGGGGCGCGTAATGCTTGAATAGTCCCCTTCGTGGGCTAGGCTAAAATTCAACTTTTCGGTAAACGGGCGACACGTTCCAGTGCTACCGGAGTTAAAGGATTTCAGCCAAAAAGAACAACTTCACTAAAGGGTTACCGATGGATCGATATGATGCCCCGCTTGTTGTAGATCGCACTTGGCGGGCAGGCATGTTGAAAGGATTGATTGCAAAAAATCCATGCCTGAGCATTTTCTTCATGACACTGGCCGTGTTCATGGTGTTGCAGTACAAACCTGCTGTCCTCAACTACACAACACGCTTTGTCGACTTTGCCGAGTACATGTTGCTGCACGGCGTCACGCTGTTTCCCATTGCCGACGACCTCAAGCCTTATCCCGACTACACGGTCCTCAATACCTTGCTGGTCTATCTGGTTTCCTTGCCGTTCGGCCGGGTTTCGATACTTTCCATGGGATTTCCGTCCTGCGTGGCCGCGTCCCTGATGCTGGTGTTCATTTATCGGCTGGGTGCGCTGCACAGCAAGAAGTGGGGCGCCTACGGCGTGCTTTTCAGCCTGTTGACCTGGGCCTTTCTCGACGGCGTCAACTCGCTGGCACTGGATATCTACCCGGCGTTGTTTACGGTGATGTGCTTTTACATTGCCTATTCGGCCGAATTGAAAAAAGACCCGCGACGCCTGGCGTTTCTGTTCGTGGGCCTGGCGCTGGGCTTTGCGTTTCGTGGGCCGATCGGTTTGATCGGGCCGGCAAGTGTCATCGGGGCTTATTACTTCCTGAGCCGCCAATGGCGCATGTTGCTGCTGTTTTCATTCCTGTCGGGCCTGATCCTGGCCGCCGGGGTTGTGCTGCTGGCCTGGGCGGCCTACCTGCAAGGGGGGCAAACGTTCCTCGAAGACGTGCTTAACATGCAGGGCATCGGCCGCTTCGGCTCCGACCACGCGCCACGCTATTACTTCTACTTCTCCGCAGGCCTTTTCACCTATGGCTTCACGGTGTTTTACGCCATCAACGTGATCCTGAAGAAGTACAAGCTGTTTTTCCGTTCGACCCGCGACAAAGACATCGAGCTGCTGCTTTACCTGACCGGGTGGTTGTTGGTGTTGCTGGTACTGTTCACCATCCCGAGTTCCAAAAAAGCACGCTACATCCTGGCAATCACCCCGGCCATTTCACTGCTGGCCGCGTACCTCTTCGTCAGCCAGGAAGCCGCCTTCGTACGCGCCAAAAACGGCCTGCTGAAGTTCTGCCTGAAGTTACCCATGCTGGGGTTGGGGATGCTGGTTTCGGTGCTGGTCTACAACAACTTCGCCGAAGTCCCGTTACAGCCCAACTACCTGGGCGCAGGGTTGGGATTGATTGCGCTGCTGAGCTTCTACCACGCCAAGCGCGAGTACTTCGCCGAGCATCCTTATCGCGAGTTCATGACGCTGTCGTTTGGGGTAGGGGCGTTTTTGATTCTGGATATGTTTTTCTTCAATCCGATCACCTATCACCTGGAACTGATGATCGAACCTACGCCGAAGTTTTTGCCGTATTGGTTTTGGTGAAGCGCTGTAGAGGCAGCCATTGACTGCTTCTACAGCCACCCACCGCTTACGCCACTTCGACGTGATCCAGCGCCTGATTCACCGCCAACCCGGCGACCATCACCACCTGCGCAATCCCCAACGCCGTCTTGCGATGCGAGGGTTCGAGCGTGGACGCAAAGTTATTCAACATCTCCCTTGCCGAACCCAGGGATTCGCTGGCATTGGCCAGCAGGGACTCAGTGTTGTACTTGGGATTGGCCCGGAACATCGGCTCGGGATCGATGCAGCACGACATCACCCGGGAAGACGGGGAGAGGTAGTGATCCAGAGCACGCTCGGCGGCGTCGTGGAATTTCTTCGAATCGGGAATTCGTAAGGGGAGGTTGGGTCGGTTTCGGGTGGGTTGGGTGTTGGTTTGATCATGGTGTAACTCCTTGTGTCGTCATCAGGAGCCATCACCCACTCGCTACCAAACGATGGGATGGTGGCCATACGCAGGTTGGTAGACCGGGACACAAGGAGACCGGCGCACTCGAAAGTGCCCTGTGCATGGCCACCATAAAACCGGGACGATTGAACGCCGCGATGGGTTGAGTGGAGGAGCAAACCCTGCAGTAGAAAACTGCAGGGCGCGGTGGCTTTTAACCTTGACTTGAAACCGGCTAATGGGTGTCACTTTTTGGTTCGATTTACCATCACCAATTTTCTGATTCTGTTTTGTACTTATCAACTTTTTCTTCTGCTGCAGTAGGAAAAGTCTCTGAGTTTCGAGGTTTTTTCTTCACGCAAGTATTTCGATTGACGTTCGTTACGGTCTTAGTTTAGTTTGTTTTAATACTCAGCATGGCATATGTTGGTTGTATTTATAAACTGTGGAGATTTGAATAAATGGAATTTGGAAAAGTATCGAAATATGCGTTTTTATCTCTAGTGGCGTGCGCCGCTATTGGGTTAAATGTAGCAAGCGCAACCGCCCGCATTTATACTGCTACGATCGATAGCGATGGTAATGTCCTGTCGCAGAATCCGAATTGGGTTTCCAAAGTTGAGCATGTTGTCCACCAGAATTATTTCGCTAATTATCAAGTGGAGTTCAATAAGAGAACCTTCAATAAAGCGCCAGGTTATTGCTCCGTTTCACTTGCGGACACGCGTTCGGCAGATGATATCTATTATGGTCAGGCGAGACTGGGGGCGGCACCGAAGCAATCGGGTTTGAGCGTGGTCACTCAGTTGGCGGGTAAACCAGGAGCCTGGGTAGACTCTTCTCAGAGTTTCATGCTGATGTGTGTCCAGTAAGTAGTTGATTTAGCTGCTGGCGACTGATCGAGCTTGCTTGCTTGCCAAGACCTGTGAAGCTCGTCATCTGTTAGTTGTTTAAAAAAAACGCCCGTATCGCAGGATACGGGCGTTTTTTTCTCCTGTGCTCAGCGTGAACCAGGCATGGAAAAGATGGCTCGAAAGGATAACGGTTTTTTTGCGCGACAAAGGGATAGGGAAATAACTATTTGGTACTGCTGGATAGGTTTAATAAATAAATCCGGTAAATAAATCGGTAAATAAATCAGTCCCGATGGCACTTGTACGCCTTGTCGACGGGACAACGGTTTCGATGCCCGACACCCTTGCCAATCAGGGTACCTATCCGCAATCTCGCGGTCAGAAAGTCGGTCTTGGTTTTCCGTTGTGTCGAGTGGTGGGGCTCGTTTGTCTTTCCAGTGGCGCCGTTTTAGATGCCGCCCTTGGGCGTTTCCGAGGCAAGGGTGGCGATGAACAGACGCTGATTAGATCAATGCTCGATACGTTGAAAACAGGCGATATCTTGTTGGGCGCCGCTTACTACGCCTCCCCAAGGTTTCGGGTGACGCCGCTCCAGAAGTGTTCAAACCTACGCCTTAACCCACCGCCCCCGACTCCAGGCGCTCAACGAATCCACCCCAAGCACCAACCCCAACATCGCCAAAATCACCGTCCCCGCCTGCGCTTCCTGAAACAGACTCAAGCTCACATACAACATCTGCCCCAGCCCCCCAGCCCCGACAAACCCCAGCACGCTGGCCATCCGGATATTGTTCTCCCACCGATACAAACAATACGCCAGCAACTGCGGCGCCAGATTCGGCAGCGTGCCGTAGCAGAACGCCAAAACCGGATTCCCCCCTTGCAACCGAATCGCCTCCGCCGGTTCCGGCGGCGTGTTCTCCAGCGCCTCAGCAAACAACCGCCCCAACACGCCAGTGGTGTGCAGGGCCAGAGCCAGGGTGCCGGCGTTAGGACCGAGCCCAGCCGCAAACACCATCAGCGCAGCCCATACCAATTCAGGAATGGCGCGCAGGCCGTTGAGCAGCAGGCGGGCGGCACTTTGTAATGGCCAGCCAAAGCGGCCGGCGGCGGGGAGTGCCAACAACAGTCCCAGGACGGCGGCGAGGAGGGTGCCGAGGGCGGACATGGCGAGGGTTTCCATGGCGCCGTGGAGGATGGCGTTGAGGTAACCGGCGCTGAAGTCGGGGCTCAGGAAGCGGCCAACGTACGAGCCCATCTGTTTCAGGCTGGTGGCGCTGCCGAGTTCTTCGAGGTCGAGGCCAAGGTAGGCGAACGAGGCGATGACGGCGAAGACGATGGCGAGGATCAGCGCCGTGTTGATCAGGCGCTTCATGTCAGTCTCCAGCGCAGCAGGCGGCTGAGTTGGTCGGCGCCGAGTACCAGCAGCAGGAAGGTCAGCAGCATGCTGGCGACTTCGCCGCCGGCGAACATGCGGATCGACAGGTCGATCTGTTGGCCGAGGCCGCCGGCGCCGACGAAGCCCATGACCACCGAGGCGCGGATCGCGCATTCCCAGCGGTACACGGTGTAGGAGAGCAGTTCCGCCGCGACGTTGGGCAGCACGCCGTAGGCGAAACTGGCCAGGCGCCCGCTGCCGGCCTGGAGCAAGGCGTGGGCCGGGCGCTGGTCGGTGGATTCGAAGATTTCCGCGTAGACCTTGCCGAGCATGCCGCTGTAGGTGATGGCGATTGCCAACACGCCCGCCGCCGGGCCGAGGCCGACGGCGCGCACGAACAGCAGCGCCCAGACGATTTCCGGCACGCTGCGCAGGAAGATCAGCAATCCGCGCACGGGCCAGCGCAGTAACCGGCCCAACAGGCTCGGGCGGCCGCCGTGGGACGCAGCGGACAGTGACAAGGCGCGGCTGGCGAGCAGGCTGGCCGGCACCGCCAATATCAGTGCCAACGCCATGCCTGCCGTGGCGATGGCCAGGGTTTGCAGGGTGGCCTTGAGCAGCAGTTGCAGAAAGTCCCGGTCATGGGCCGGCGGCCAGAAGGTCGAGACGAAGCGGCCCATTTCGCTCTGGCTGTCGGCGTGCAGCAACACGCCGAGGTCGAGTTCGCTGAGCTGAATGCCCGGCCACAACAGGGCAATCGCCAGCAGTGTCAGCAACAGGCGTGGCAGTGCGGCGGGGTCGCGGGTGTCGGTGCTCAGCATCGTGGAATCTGCACAATCAGCGGCGTCAGGGCCGGCGCCGGGGATTGCAGTTGTTCGTTGGCGTACAGGCTGTCGAGCATGTCGTGGCTGACTTGATCGGACGGGCAATCGAACAGGATCTGCCCCTCGCGCAGGCCGATGATGCGCGGGAAGTGCGCCAGCGCCAGTTCCACCGCGTGCAGGCTCGCCACCAGCGTGACGTTGTGCTCTTGGGCGTGGCGCGACAGGACCGTCAGGGTGTGCCCGGCGAGGACCGGGTCCATGGCCGATACCGGTTCGTCCGCCAGTAATACCTCCGGCGCCTGATACAGCACGCGAGCGATGCCGACCCGCTGCAATTGGCCACCGGAAAGTTGCTGGCACTGGCTGAAGAGTTTGTCCGCCAGATCCAGCCGCGCCAACGCGGCGCGGGCGCCGGGGATGTCCAGTGGATGCAGCAGATTGACGAGGCTTTTACCCAGGCTCCATTGCCCGAGTTTGCCGGCCAGCACCGCCGTCACCACCCGTTGCCGGGGCGGCAGGGGCGGTGCCTGATGCACTAGGCCGATTTTTGCGCGCAGGTATTGGCGCTGGCGGGCGGACAAGTGCCAGGCCCGTTGGCCCAGCACCTCGATGTTGCCGCTGCTCGGCCGAATGGCGGTGGCCAGCAGGTTGAGCAGGCTGGATTTACCGGCGCCGGACGGGCCGATGATCGCCACCTGCTCGCCGCTGTTGATCTGCAAATCCACACCACGCAGGGCTTCGACGCCGTTGGCGTGGTGCAGAAAGACTTGCTTGAGGCTCAGGGTCATTTCAGCAGTTCGGCGGCGCGGGCTGCTTCCTCGATGCCTTTGTAGTTGTCCGGGCTGGTTTCGATGAAGCGGCTGGCGGCCTGCAGATCGAGGATTTTCTTCTGCTCGGGGTTGGCCGGGTCGAGGGCGAGGAAGGCTTTTTTGATCTTCGCTGCCAGCGCCGGGTCGAGGGTGCCGCGCACGGTCCAGTTGTAATCGAAGTAGGCCGGGGTGGTGGCGAAGACCTTGACCTTGTTGGTGTCGACCTTGCCGGCGTCCACCAGTTTCTGCCAGACGCTGGCGTTCAACACACCGGCATCGACCTTGCCGGCCTGCACCCAGGCGACGGTGGCGTCGTGGGCACCGGAGTAGCCGACGCGGCTGAAATAGGTTTCCGGTTTGATGCCGTCCTTGAGCATGAAGTAGCGCGGCATCAGGCTGCCGGAGGTCGACGATACCGAACCGAAGGCGAAGGTCTTGCCCTTGAGGTCGGTGAGGCTTTTCACGTTCGGGTCGGCGGTGATGAATTTGCTGGTGAACTGCGCGTCCTGCTCGCGCTGCACCAGCGGGATCACCGGGGTGGTGGCATCGGTTTTCAGCCGCGCCTGGACGAAGGTGAAACCGCCCAGCCAGGCCATGTCAAGGCGGTCGGTGGCCAGGGCTTCAACCACGGCCGGGTAGTCGGCCACGGGAACGAATTGCACTTTCATGCCCAATTGCTGCTCCAGATAAGCCCCCAGCGGTTCGAACTTGCGCAGCAGTTCGGTCGGGGCCTCGTCGGGAATCGCGCTGACTCTCAACACGTCTGCGGCCTGGGCCAGCAGGGTGGAAAAGGACAGGGCCAGGCCTGCAGTCAGTGCCAGGGTGCGTTTGAGCATGGGAATCTCCGTTTCATGGGCGTCAGGATCGGTGCGTAGCCTGCGGAAAAACGTCGGCGGCTGCAACGTCAGGTTAGACGAATCGGCGCGACAGCGAGGCTCAGTCCACCTGCGCGAAGCGCTCCACCAGCCAGTCGATGAACACCCGCACGCGATTGCTCAGGTGCCGGTTCGGCGGATACAGCAGGTGGAACGGGTACGCCGGCGGGCGCCAGTCAGTGAGGATCGGCACCAGTTCACCCCGCTCGATGGCCGCCCTGACTGTGTAGCTGAATGTGTGAATGATCCCCAGCCCCGCCAATCCGGCCGCCAGATGCGAGTTGCTTTCGTTGACGCTGACCAGGCCTTTGCCTTCGATTTGATGGCGTTCGCCGTTGCGCTGGAAGTTCGACGGCAGGATGCGCCCGGTGGAGGCCGAGCGATAGGCGATCATTTGATGCCGGGCCAGTTCCAGTGGGTGCATCGGCGTGCCGTGGCGCTGCAAATAGCCGGGCGTGGCGCAGGTGGTCCAGGACACTTCGCCCAAGCGGCGCACGGCCAGAGCCTGCTCGGTCAGCGGGCCGCCGCGAATCACGCAGTCGACGCGCTCGCTGATCAAGTCCACCGGACGGTCACTGACGCCAAGATCGACCTGAATGTCCGGGTAGCGCTCGAAGAACTTCGGCAGTTCGGGAATCACCAGCATGGTCGCAGTGGAGCCGCCGATGTCCACACGAATCCTGCCGCGCGGCAAGCCCTGGGCCTGGCTGAAACCCTGATCGATGTCGTCCAGTTGATGCAGCAGTTGCTGTGTCAGCTGGTAATAGGAGGCGCCGTCGGCTGTAACGGTCAGGCGCCGGGTGGTGCGTTGCAGCAGGCGCACGCCGAGGTGGCTTTCCAGTTGCCCGATCAGTTTGCTGACCGTGGTTTTTGGCTGGTTCAACGAGTCGGCGGCTTTGGTGAACGAACCGCTTTCCACGACGCGGGCGAAGACGCGGATCGCCAGTAACTGATTCATCGGGCTGCACTCAAGGATCGAAGACAGGGCTGAGTATTGTGCATATCTGTGCACAAACAAAACCGATTTTGCGGATTTTTCAAATCAATCCATCGGCCTAAAGTCGCTTCCAACGGCTCACCTACGACCCGTCACCTTCCCCGAAACGGTTACTGGAGATTCATCATGAGCAACAGACTCGAAGGCAAAATCGCACTGATCACTGGCGGCACCACCGGCATCGGTCTGGCCTCGGCGCAGGAATTCGTCGCCCAGGGCGCCACGGTATTCATCACCGGCCGTCGTCAGGCCGAACTGGACAAAGCCGTCGCCGCCATCGGCCCTCGCGCCATCGGCATTCAGGGCGACGTGGCAAAACTGGACGATCTGGATCGCGTCTACCGCGAAATCGCCGAGAAGGCCGGCCACCTCGACATCCTGTTCGCCAATGCCGGTGGCGGTGACATGCTGCCGCTGGGTTCGATCACCGAAGAGCATTTCGACCGGATTTTCGACGCCAACGTGAAGGGCACGCTGTTCACTGTGCAAAAGGCGCTGCCTCTGCTGCGCGATGGTGGTTCGATCCTGCTGACTTCATCGACCACTTCGGTGCAAGGCACGGAAAATTTCAGCGTCTACAGCGCGAGCAAAGCCGCCGTGCGCAATTTCGCCCGGTCGTGGCTGCTGGACTTGAAACCCCGGCGCATCCGCGTCAACGCCATCAGTCCCGGCCCGGTGCGTACGCCAGGTTTGGCAGGGCTGGTGCCGGCGGAACACGCGCAGGGTCTGTTCGATCAACTGGCGTCGGTGGTGCCGATCGGGCGTCTGGGCGAACCGAGCGAGATTGCCAAGGCTGCGCTGTTCCTCGCTTCGGATGACAGCAGCTTCGTCAACGGCATCGAACTGTTCGTCGACGGCGGCACCGCGCAGATCTGATTGGAGTCACTCAATGCCCCGGCACTTGTTCGTTCGAGTGCCGGGGCTCGTCTGTTTCATCGGTTTCTTCGGCCGGCGCCTTGTCCCAGATCAGGCGCGGGTCGAAGCTCATGGCCGAGAGCATGGTGAACACCACCACCAGCCCGAAAAACAGAATCCCCGGTCGCGGCTCGATATCCCCCAGCGCCTGGAACTTCACCAGCGCCGCCACCAATGCGACCACCAGCACGTCGAGCATCGACCAGTAGCCGATCAACTCGACGAACCGGTACAGCTTCGAACGTTCCCGGCGCGCCCAGTGGCTGTCCCGTTGCACGGTGACCAGCAGCAGCGTCAGCGCGATGAACTTGATCCCCGGCACCGCGATGCTGGCGATGAAGATGATCAGCGCAATGTCCCACGCACCGTGCTCCCAGAACTCCAATACACCGCTCATGATGGTGCTGTCGGCGCCGTTGCCGAGCAGGGTGGTGTTCATCACCGGCAGCAGATTCGCCGGCACGTAAAACGCCAGGGCGGCGAACATGTAGGCCCAGGTGCGGGCCAGGGAGTTGGTCTTGCGTCGGTGCAGCGGTGCGTCGCAGCGCGGGCACTGGTGCGGCTCGTCGGTCATGTCGCAGGCCAGTCCGCAGCTGTGGCACAGGCAGAGGTTGAGTTCGCTGGCGGTCGGTGGTCGTTTCACAGGATGTCCCACAAATCACGTATGTCGCGTCCGGCGACGCGAATCAGCAACAGGCTGAGCACGGCCAGCGCGAACAGGCCGATGCCGGGGATCACATCGAGCATGCCCGCCAGTTTGAACACCGCCACCATCGCCCCGAGCAGGCACACTTCGAGCATGCTCCATGGCCGCAGCGCTTCCAGCCAGCGCATGCACAGCTTGAAGGCCGGCGAGCGGCGCGAGGCGAGGGCGAAGCTCAATACCCAGATGAGCAAAACCAGTTGAAAGGCCGGGGCGATGATGATCGAGATCGCCGCGACCATGGCCATGAAGGTGATCGGCCCCTGACTCAGGGCCAGCACCGAATCCCACAGGGTCGCGCTGTTTTTCAGGCCCTTCATGCTGATGCTCATCACCGGGTAGAAATTGGCGAACAGCCACAGCATCGCAGCGGTGAAACTCAGGGCCAGACGCTGCTCCACGCTCAGGTTGTTGTGGCGCTGGAGCACGCCGCCACAACGGGCGCAGAGGGATTTCTGGTAGCGGGCGAGCGTGGCTTTTTCGTACACGCAGTCGCAGTGCTCGCAGATGATCAGGTGATCAGTCGTGGCCATGGGGCGCTCGAGGGGAGGAGGGCTTGAACCTTCTTCAATATAGGCGCGTTGGGGCATCCGACAACTGTCACATCCCGAAATGCACCTTTGGTCTGCCGGCCCGCCGGGTTTGTGGAAGCGTTCCATACTCCTTGGCGCCGAATTCATTACGAGCAGGAGCAGGGCCATGAGTGAAAAACCGACGATTGTGCTGGTACACGGGTTCTGGGGCGGGGCCGCGCATTGGGGCAAGGTGATTGTCGAGCTGTCGCGCAAGGGCTACCGCTCGATTCAGGCGGTGGAGATGCCGCTGACGTCGCTGGCCGACGATGCCGAACGCACGCGCAAAATGGTCGCGCAAGTGAGCGGTCCGGTGCTACTGGTCGGGCATTCCTACGGCGGGGCGGTGATCACCCAGGCCGGCAATCAACCGAATGTGACGGGCCTGGTGTACATCGCCGCGTTCGCCCCGGATCAGGGCGAAAGCCCCGGCGGCATCACTCAGGAACATCTGCCCGCCGCCGCGCCGAATCTCGCCCCGGACAGCGACGGTTTCCTCTGGCTCAAGGCCGACAAGTTCCATGAAAGCTTCTGCCAGGACCTGTCGGCGGATGAAGCGCTGGTGATGGCCGTCACCCAGAAAGCGCCGCTGGCCAGCACTTTCGGCGATGTCATCAGTGATCCGGCGTGGAAGCACAAACCGTCGTGGTATCAGATTTCCAGTCAGGACCACATGATTCACCCGGACAACCAGAAACGCATGTCCGCCCGGCTCAATGCGAAGAAAGTCATCACCCTCGACGCCAGTCACGCCTCGCTGGCCTCCCGCGCCGCTGAAGTGGCGGCGCTGATCGACGAGGCCGCCAAGGCCTGACAACGACCACGCAACCGGACGATTCACACCGGTTGCGTGGCTTCCTCTTCCGCTATCGCAGCCTTCACACCGGGCCGCTCGGCGATGCGCGTCATGTAGCTCGCCAGTGCTGGCCAGTCTTCGATGGCGATGCTGAACGTCGGCAACCACTTCAACACCGTGAACAGATAGGCATCCGCCACGCCGAACGCCTGCATCAGAAAGGGTTGGGTCGCAAGGATTCGGTTCAGGTAATCCAGTCGCTTGAAGAGTTTGTGTTTGAAGATCGTTTTGATGGAATCCGGGATTTCGCTGCTGAAGAGCGGTGCGCTGCCGCCGTGGATTTCCGAACTGATGAAATTCAGATGCTCCTGCAGGCGCGAGCGCTCCCAGGTGCCATTGGCCGGGGCCAGTCTCAGGTCGGGGGTAAGGTCGGCGAGGTATTGCAGAATCGCCGGGCCTTCGGTCAACACCTCGCCGTTGTCGAGCATCAGTGCGGCCACGTAGCCCTTCGGATTGATCTCGCGAAAGTCCCGGCCGTCGGCGGTGCGCTTGGTCTGGTTGTTGACCCGGATCAGTTCGAACGGCAGCGTCAGTTCTCGCAGCACAATGTGCGGGGCCAGCGAACAGGTCATGGGGGCGAAGTACAGTTTCATGGGCTCTCCTTCAAATGGGAGCCCAGAATCCGGCATTGTGGCGGCGCTTCGCAAAGGACATCTGCGGTGCTAGCGTATGACAAAATCTCATGGACTGAAGAAGCCCCATGCTCACCCGACTACCGTCGCTCAACGGATTGCGCGCCTTCGAATCTGCGGCCCGACACCTGAGTTTCACCCACGCCGCCGAAGAGCTGAATGTCACGCAAACCGCGATCAGCCATCAGATCCGCCGCCTCGAAGATGAACTGGGCGTGCGGCTGTTCATGCGCTTGAAGGACGGATTGGCGCTCACAGAAGAGGGCAACGCTTATTTTCCCGGTGTACGTTCGGCGTTCATGGAACTGCGCCATTCGACCGAGCGTTTGCTGGAGGCGAACAATCAAAGCGTTCTGACGATCAGTACTTTGGTTTCGGTTGCATCCAAATGGCTGCTGCCGCGCCTGCCGTCCTTTCGCGAGGCGTTTCCCGAGATCGATGTGCGGATCAGTGCGTCCACGGAGTGGGTGGACTTTCGCAAGGGTGGCATCGATGCAGCGATCCGCTACGGCAACGGAAACTGGCCGGGACTGCGCGCCGACTGGCTGATGGCCGACGAGATTTTCCCGGTGTGCAGCCCGCGTTTGCTCACCGGGCCGGACCCGATCCGCACCCCGGCCGATCTGGCCCGGCACACCTTGCTGCACGTCAGCGGGCAGACCACCGATGACTGGAGCGCCTGGCTGAACGCCGCAGGTCAACCGCCACCATCGGCCAAAGGCCCGCGCCTGACCTTCGACCTGGCCATGATGGCGGTGCAGTCGGCGATTGACGGGCAGGGCGTGTGCATCGGGCGCTCGACCTACGTCGAGGACGATTTACGCGCGGGTAGGCTGGTGGCGCCGTTCGATTTGCGGCTCAAGTCCGATTCGGGTTTCTACTTCGTCACGCCCCATGAAAACGCCGGTTCGAAAAAGATCGTCGCCTTCAGGCAGTGGCTGTCGCAGATGGCGAGAGTTGTATGAGCGTGTATCAATCCCGCCCTCGTACACAGTGAGCTAACAAGCGCCGATATCGGGACACATTCCCGGTACATGCCCTCCTCAAAGTAGAGGCGTCACTTCACTACTTCCAAGAGGGCAACACCATGCGCCGCACACTCCTGATGACCGCAGCCGCCGTACTGGTTTCAATGGCCGGCCTGGCAAACGCCGCCGACACTCAATCTGCCGCCCCGGCGAAGAGCTGGCAACAAGGCCTGAGCCGCACGGATCTGGTCCATCAGGACCTGGGCGCTGCGGATCGCGAAGTGATCCAGGCCCGGGTCGATTTCGAACCGGGCATCACCTCGCCCCGGCACGCACACCCGGGCGTTGAAGTTGCTTACGTCATCAGCGGCACTTTCGAATACCAGCTCGAAGGCCGGGCGCCGGTGACGCTGAAGGCCGGCGATTCGCTGTTCATCCCGGAAGGTGTGGCGCACATCGCGAAAAACGTCGGCAACGACAAGGGCTCGGAGCTGGCAACTTACATCGTCAAAAAGGGCGAGCCGTTGTTGATCCTCAAGCAATAACGCCCGGGACACTGAACAGGCCTGCCAATGTGGCAGGCCTTTTTTGTTGTCGGCGGATTCAACGCAGGCTGATGCCGCGCGATTCGAACTGAAGCAACTTCAGCGCGCATCTACCTCTTTCACAACTCTGGTAGATGCCCTTTGCTTGCGCCGCTTGAACCAGCTGAAAAACGCATGCACCGGATGCAAAACAGCCGTCAGCACGCCAAGCAGCAGGATGATGAAAAGGATGATCAGCGGGATGCTTTCGTGCGAGAACATGGTGGGTTACTCCTGTAGTCACTATGTTGGAACCCGCAGACTAGACGCATCCGGTGATGTTTTTGGTGAACGTATGTTCATCCTCGGGCGCTTCGATTGTGCTACGGGGAGGCGGTGGATTTGCTCCGGGATCGTCATCCATCGCATGCTGAGCGCCGCACTCACCATCACTGAAGACGCTCCCCTTGCAGACCCTCCGTCGCGCCCGACCCGAAGACGCCGCGCCCATCGCCACACTGGTCGATGAGGCCTACAGCCCGTACATCCCGCGCATCGGCCGCAAACCCGCGCCCATGCTCGATGACTACGTACAAGTGCTGCGCGAAACCGAGACGTTCGTGCTGGCCGACAACGATGAAATCCTCGGTGTGCTGGTGATGAGCCAGGAGGGCAACGAGCTGCTGCTGATCAACGTCGCCGTGTCGCCCCGGCACAAGGGCAAGGGCCTCGGCAAAGTGCTGATGACCTTCTGCGAAACCCATGCACGGAGTCTCGGTTGCGATGCGGTGCGGCTGTACACCCACGAGCGGATGACCGAGAACGTCGCCATCTATGAAAAGCTCGGTTTTGTGGAAACCCACCGCGCCACCGAGGACGGATTTGCCCGGGTTTTCATGCGCAAAACGCTTGTCGGTTCTCGCTGACCGTCACCCGGGCATGTCGAAATCAGGCATCGGCATGCCGCACCCGGGCTATTTGCGTTCAACTTCAGCCACGTAAGGTGAGGCGTCCATCAGAGAACAACAAAAACAATGAACAGCCTGAATTCGAAGGAATCGAGCGGTCAACTGGCGCAGGGGTTCAAGCCGCGTCACGTGACCATGTTGTCAATTGCGGGAATTATCGGCGCGGGGTTGTTTGTCGGTTCCGGGCACGCGATCGCTGCGGCGGGGCCGGCGGTGTTGCTGGCGTATCTGTTTTCCGGCCTGCTGGTGGTGCTGGTCATGCGCATGCTGGGGGAAATGGCGGTGGCCCGACCGGACACCGGATCGTTCTCCACCTACGCCGATCAGGCCATCGGCCGCTGGGCCGGCTTCACCATCGGCTGGCTCTACTGGTGGTTCTGGGTGCTGGTCATCCCCATCGAGGCGCTGGCCGCCGGGCATGTCTTGAATCAATGGTTTCCCCAGGTCGATGCGTGGCTGTTTGCGTTGGTGTCGATCATTCTGCTGGTAATCACCAACCTGTTCAGTGTCTCCAAATACGGCGAGTTCGAATTCTGGTTCGCCATGGCCAAGGTCGTGGCGATCATCGGCTTCATCGGCGTGGGTTTTGCCGTCCTGATGGGCTGGATTCCCGAGCGTGAAGCCAGCGGTCTCAGCCGCTTGATGGAAGAACATGGCGGGTTCGCCCCCAATGGTTTGTCGGCGGTGGTCGGCGCCTTTATCACCATCATGTTCAGTTTTATCGGTACGGAAGCGGTGACCATCGCCGCCGCCGAATCGGACAATCCGGCGCAGAACATCGCCAAGGCTACGCGCTCGGTGATCTGGCGCATCGGCGTGTTCTATCTGTTGTCGATCTTCGTGGTGATTTCCGTGGTGCCCTGGAACGATCCGCTGCTGGCGTCCGTCGGTTCCTATCAGCGCGCACTGGAACTGATGAACGTTCCCCACGCGAAATTCATGGTCGATGTAGTGGTGTTGATCGCCGTGGCCAGTTGCATGAACTCGTCGATCTATATCGCTTCGCGCATGCTGTTTTCACTGGGGCTTCGCGGCGATGCACCGCACGCGTTGAAAGTGACTTCCGGCGCAGGCGTGCCAAGGGCGGCGGTGATTGCCAGCAGCGTCATCGGCGCCGGGGTGACGTTGCTCAGCTACTTCATGCCCGCCGGCCTGTTTCAATTCCTGCTCGCCAGTTCTGGTGCCATCGCGCTGTTGGTGTACCTGGTGATCGCGGTTTCCCAACTGCGTATGCGGCGGATGCTGCTTCGGCAGAATGTCGAGCTGACCTTTCGCATGTGGCTGTTTCCGTGGCTGACCTATCTGGTGATGGCCTTCATCTGCGCCGCGCTCGCGGTGATGATGCTGACGCCGGAGCATCGTCTGGAAGTGACGTCGACCATTGGCCTGGCGCTGGCCATTTCCTTTATCGGACTGGTGACCACGCGTCAGCATGGGCAGGCGGGTGCTTCTGTCCCAGTCAAACAAAACGCCCGAGGCACTGCCTCGGGCGTATAGTGGGATCGGGATTCAGATCAAGCGCAGGGTCACGTCGATGTTACCGCGCGTGGCCTTGGAGTAAGGGCAGGTCTGGTGCGCGGCTTCCACCAGCGACTGGGCGACCGAAGGCTCCAGCCCCGGCAGGCTGACATTCAAGCGTGCCTGGAGGAAAAACGCATCGCCGGTCTTGCCCAGATCGATTTCGGTTTCCACCGCCACATCCGCCGGCAGCCTGATCTTCAGCGCAGCCGCCGCTTTGCCCATGGCGCCGATGAAACAGGCCGACCAGCCGGCCGCCAGCAGTTGTTCCGGGTTGGTGCCACTGCCATTGGAGCCCGGTGGTGACAGCTTGACGTCCAGATTGCCGTCGGAACTGCGCGAGGCGCCATCGCGTCCGCCGGTGGTGCGGGTCTTGCCGGTGTACAGCACGGTGTCGATTTGATTGATCATGAGAAGGCCTGCCTGTGTGAGTGGTGAAGTCGGAGGGAAGGCTCCGATGGCCCACACTTTTGCATCGGCATGTACCGGGGATGTGTCATGAAACGGGGGTTATGTATCGCTGTGTAGCAATGCGTTCAGCCTGATCGCTGAGACAGCGTCAGCAGAACCCCGAAGCCCACGAGCAGGCCGCCGAACGCCCGGTCAATCCACTGCCGTGCCGCCAGCAGTTTCTCCCGCACCCGCCCGGCCGAGAAACACAGCGCCACCAGGCTGAACCACAGCACATGCGCCCCGGCAATGAACACCCCGTAGGCCATTTGTACCGGCAGGCCGGTGTCCGGCCGGACGACACCCATGAACAGGCTCACGATGAAAATCGAGGTTTTGGGGTTCAACGCATTGGTGAGAAAACCCGAGCGCAGTGCGGCCAGATCCGACAGGGCGGGTGACGCAGCATCCGGCTGCTGAGCGTCAGCTCTGGAGCGAAGCATCTTGATGCCCAGATAAACCAGATACGCAGCCCCCGCCAGTTTCAGTGCATTGAACAACCAGGGCGATTGTTGAAGCACCAATCCGAGCCCGAGCAGGGTGTAGCCGACATGCACCAGCACGCCCAGACCAATGCCCATCGCCGTGAGTACGCCTGCGCGTCGAGAGAGCAGCAAGCCGTTGCGCGAGACCAGGGCGAAGTCCGGTCCGGGGCTGATGCATGCCAGCAGGGTGATGGTGATTACGACTATCCATTCGCTCATGGTGGAACCTTGGGTGGGTTGGTGATAGAAAGCCATGTTTACAGATGCTGAGCGCTGGAACTAACGATGATTTCTGAAGCAAATGGTGAATCTGACTCACCGTTTTCCGAGGGTCGAATGCCTTCTCTGCTGGCGCTGCGCTGCTTCGAATCCGCAGGCCGGTTCGAGAATTTCGCCCGTGCGGCTGACGAACTGCATCTGACACCCGGCGCCATCAGCCGGGCGGTGCGTCTGCTTGAAGAGGATCTGGGCGTTGATCTGTTCGAGCGGCGCCAGCGAAGGGTTTTCCTGACTGAGCCGGGGAAGCGACTGTTGAAAGCGGTAAGCGAAGGTTTGGGGGTGATGAACCAGGCCGTCCGCGAGATCCGCACTGAGGCGCGCCGGACGCGGCGGCTGGTCTTGTCGTGCGAGCCGACGCTGTTGATGCGCTGGTTGATTCCGCGCTGGAGTGATTTCCAGCAACAACATCGCGGCCCGGACATTCATCTGGTGGCCGGCGGCGGTCCGTTTTCATTTGAACAAGGAATTGACCTGGCCATTCGGCGCGACGATTTTCCCCGGCCTCCCGGTTACCACGCCGAGCGCTTGTTTGCCGAGAAGGTCGGGCCAGTCTGTCGGCCGGATAAAGTCGGCCAGTGGTTCGATGAAAGCGGCAAAGGCCTGCGTGCCACGGCGCCTCTGCTGCAAACGAGCAGCCGGTCTACGGCCTGGCAGGAGTGGGCCGCCGCAGCGGACCAGTCCGTTTCTGCGACGCAGATGCGGGCTTTTGAGCACTTTTATTTCAGCATTCAGGCGGCTGTCGCTGGACTTGGAGTGGCCATAGGTCCGTGGCATCTGGTCCGTGACGATATAGAGAGCGGGGTGTTGGCCGCACCGGCAGGCTTCGTTGAAGACGGCTCGCATTATTGCCTGCTGTCGCCTGCGCCTCCCAAACCGGGCAGCCTGGAATTGGATTTGCTGGAGTGGTTACGGTCGGTAGGTTGAGGCCTGTCGGTTTTCAATGGCTGGCCGGCGTTGCCTTGCCCAACAAATCAATCCGGCACCCCGGCGCCGCATCGTTCACCGTCACCCGCATGTCATGCAGGCGCGCGACCGCCGACACCATGCTCAAGCCCAACCCGTTGCCCGGCGTATGGCGGCTGGATTCGGCGCGGTACAACCGGCGCAACACCGCCTCGCGTTCGGCCGGGGGAATGCCGGGGCCATTGTCGGTGACGCGGATTCCGACGCTGTCCTGATCGGCAATCACGCTCAACCGCACCTGGCTGTGGTCGGGCGAGAACTTGATGGCGTTGTCGAGCAGGTTGCACAGGGCGTCGAACAGCAGTTGTGCGTCGCCGGCCATGATCGCGGGGGCCTGACTGTTTTCGATGGTCAGGCTGATGCCGCGTTCTTCGGCCAGGGGTTCGTAGAGTTCGGCGGCATCGGCGCTGATCAGGTTCAGATCCAGCGGGGCGAAGTGGCTGCGCCGGGCGCTGTTTTCGATTTCCGAGATCCGCAGCAGGGCCTTGAAGGTCAGCAGCAGGGCTTTGGCCTCGGTCAGCGCCGCGTCGATGCTGGCGGCGTATTGCGCTTCATCCAGGCCCCGGCGCTGGGTGCGTTCCAGGCCGGCAATCAGGCGCGTCAGCGGAGTGCGCAGGTCGTGAGCGATGTCGTCGCATACGCCTTTGACTTCGCTCATCAAACGCTCCAGTTCATCGAGCATGCTGTTGACCACCGAGGCGAGGCGGTCGATGTCATCGTTGTTGCCCTTGACCGGCAAACGTCCTTTCAAATCACCTTCGATGATGCCCTTGATCGAGCGGCTGACCTTGTCCAGCCGTCGGTGTGCCGAATAGCCCAGCACTACCGCACCGAGCAGCCCGACCAGCAACAGCAGGAGGCCGCCGGAAATCAGCGCGTTGATCAGCAGTTCGTCGAATTCGCGGATGTCGTGGACGTCCTGAGCAACCAGCAACGTTTTACCGTCCGCCAGTTTATGCACGATGAAACGCACCGGCCGGTGATGCCCGTTGGACTTGAGCCAGCGAAACTCCTGCGGCTTGTCATAGGCGGAGAAGGGCGGCAGTTCTTTGATCACGCCGGCAATGAATTTGCCGTCGACATCGAACAGGCTGTGGGGCAGGCGTGCTTCGACGTCCTGCAGGGCGTGTTTGCGGATTTCCTGCAATTGCAGTTCCGGCGGCTGGGCGCTGCGGTTTTCCACTTGTCGATACAGGGCGGTGTCGGCTTCGGTCTTCAGGTAGAACGCCGTTTGCCAGTAGACGTAACCGAACAACGCCAGAAACGAGCAGCCGAACAGCCCGAGAAACAGCAGCGCCGTGCGAAAGCTGATGGTGCGCGGGATTTCACTCAGGTGAACGGAGGACATACCCGGCTCCACGAATGGTATGGATCATCGGCGGCTCGCCGTCACCATCAACCTTGCGGCGCAGGCGGCTCATGTGCACTTCGATCACGTTGGTGCGCTCGTCGTAGCTGTAATTCCATACCGCTTCGAAGAGCATGGTGCGGGTCACCACCTGATCGGCATGCCGTACCAGATGTTCGAGCAGCGCGTATTCCCGGGGCACCAGATCGATGGTGCGTTCGCCACGGCGTACGGTACGGCTCAGCAGATCGACGTCCAGGTTACCGACCTTCAGACGGGTTTCCTGAGTCACGGCCACCGGTTCGGCCCGGCGCCGGTTCAAGGCGTCCAGGCGGGCGGTCAGCTCGATGAATTCGAATGGTTTGGTCAGGTAGTCGTCGCCCCCGGCGCGCAAGCCGCGTACCCGTTCGTCCAGCGCACTCAGGGCGCTGAGGATCAGCACCGGGGTGTTCACGCTGGCGGCGCGCAACGCGGTGAGCACGCCCAGACCATCGAGGCCGCCGGGCAGCATGCGGTCGAGCACGATCAGGTCGAATGGCTCGCCGAGGGCTTTCAACAGACCTTCACGGCCATTGTCGACGCTGCTCACGGTGAAGCCGTGGTCAGTCAGCGCCGCTTCGATTTCGCGGCGGGTGGGCAAGTCGTCCTCGACGACCAGAACATGGGTCATGGCTTTTGAACCACTCACATCATCAGGCAGAGATGGCATAGTGTGGCAAAGCCTGCGGTTGCGCCACGTTCCCGCCGGATAAATAAAAGTTCAGGTTGGCTTGATGGAGTAGGTGCCTTGCGCATTCTCGTGGTTGAAGACGACGCCCAGACCGCCGCTTACCTGCTGCGCGGTTTGAGCGAAAGCGGGCATGTGGTCGATGTCGCCGGCGATGGCAACAGCGGTCTGGACATGGCGCTGGAAGGCATTCACGACGTGCTGATCGTCGATCGACGCCTGCCCGGCCTCGACGGCATCGGCCTGATCAAGGCCTTGCGCGCACGACAGGTGCGGGTGCCGATCCTGATGCTCAGCGCCCAGGCCTCGACCGAGCAGAAGGTCGAAGGGCTGCAGGCCGGTTGTGACGATTATCTGGCCAAGCCTTATGCCTTCGCCGAAGTGCTGGCGCGGCTCGAAGCCTTGCTGCGCGGGCGCGATCAGGTCGCGGGGCCGGCGCGGCAACTGGTGGTTGGCGAGTTGCAGCTGGACTGCGCCACGCGCACAGCGGTGCGGCGGGGCAAGGTGATTGCCTTGCAGCACCGCGAAGCCCTGTTGCTGGAAAAACTCATGCGCCACAGCGGCCAGATCGTCACCCGCGACATGCTGCTCGACAGTGCCTGGGACTACGATTTCGACCCCAACAACAACGTCATCGACAAACACATCCACCGCTTGCGGCGCAAACTCGATGACGGTTTCGACTATTCGCTGATCCGGACCATCCCCGGCGCCGGTTACAGCTTCCAGACGACGCCCGAGCAAGGCTAAACAAAAGTTTATCTGCCGGGGAACGCTCTGGCAGGCACCCCTCGCTATCTTCGCCGCATTCGTGGATCGCTCCACAAAGGCTCAAGCGGGGAGACAGCTTGCTCATGTCGGTTCCAAAGACCAAGGCGCGCAGACGGCGCGTTGCATTTCAATCATCGGCGACTTTGATTCTGCTGGGCGTATTGACCCTCGGCGGCTGTTCGATGGTGCCCGAGTATCGGCAGCCCGGGTTGCCGCTGGCCCAACAGTGGAACGCGGCTTCTGGCGGTCAATCCGCTGCGGGCGGTCAATGGTGGCGCGAGTTTCACAGCGCCGAGCTGGATCAGTTGATCGACCGTGGGCTGGCCTCCAACTTCACCCTCAAAGCGGCGATCAGCCGCATCGACGAGGCGCGGGCCTCCGCGCAGGTCACCGGCGCCGGGCAATATCCGGCGCTGAATCTGGGCGGCAACTATCAGCGCCAGAACAACTACGGCACCACGCAAAAACGCAGCGTGTTTGCCGAAGCCACCTATGAAGTGGATTTCTGGGGCAAGCAGCGCGCCGCCGCCGATTCCGCCGATGCGCTGGCCAACGCCACCGCGTTCGATGCCCAGACCCTGCGCATGAGCCTCAGCGCGAGCATCGCCGACAGTTACTTTCAGGTGCTGTCGCTGGAAGAGCGCCTGCGTCTGGCCCAGTCGATAGCCGACGACGCCCGCCAGGTGCTGGATCTGGTGGAAGTCCAGGCCAGTCAGGGCGCGGTTTCCAACCTCGAAGTCGCCCAGCAGCGCAACGCCATGCAGACCTTCGAAGCGGCGATGCCACCTCTTCGTCAGCAACGGGATCAGGCGCTGTATCAACTGGCGGTTCTGGTAGGCGCGCCGCCCGAGGGTTTCCATTTGCAGGGCGACAGCCTCGGCGCCGTGCAAGTGCCGCAACCGGCGACCGGTCTGCCCATCGGCCTGCTGCGTCAGCGGCCGGACATTCAGGCTGCCGAAGCGCGGCTGAAGTCTGCCAACTTCGACGTCGGCGTGGCCCGTGCCGCGTTCCTGCCGAATCTGTCGCTGGACCTGCTGGGTGGTATCGACACCCTCGCCGGCGGGCAGATCTGGAGCGTCATCGGCACCCTCGGGCAACCGGTGTTTGCCGGGGGCCAACTCAAGGGCCAGCTGCATTTCGATCAGGCCCACGTACAGGAACTGACCGCCAGTTATCGCGAGTCCATCGTCGAAGCCCTGCAAGACGTCGAAACCCAGATCAGCGCCGCCCGCGAGCTCGACAAGAGTTACGCGCTGAACGCCTCGGCAGTGGATTCGGCACGGGAAGCGGCGCGCCTGGCGCAGGTTCGCTACCGCCTCGGCTCCACCGACTTCCAGACGCTGCTGATCGTCGAACGCACGCAATATCAGGCCGAAGACACGCTGTTGCAGGTTCGTCTGCAACACCTTCAAGCGGCGGTCGGCCTGTTCCGGGCCCTGGGCGGGGACTTTTCCGCTGACGCCCTCGCACTCAATTCTTCTGTTCAGGTGACTCATCCATGACTGTCCTGCACCCACGTCGTCGCACCGTTTTCCTGGGCGTCGCGGCACTTTCGCTGGCGGTGGCCGTCGGCGGTTTTCAATGGATCAAACAGGCTCACGCTGCGCCGGTGAAAACTGATGCCGGTGCGATCCCGGTACAGATGACGCAGGTCAGCCGTCAGGATCTGCCGGTGTGGATCAGCGCCATCGGCAACGTGCAGGCGCTCAACAGCGTCAATGTGCGGGTGAGGGTGGACGGCGAGTTGCAGAAAGTCCTGTTCAACGAAGGGCAGACCGTCACCGCCGGCAGCCTGTTGGCGGTGATCGATCCACGGGTTTATCAGGCCCAGGTCGCCCAGGCGCAGGCGTTGCTGGCCAAGGATCAGGCGCAACTGGCGAACCTCAGGGTCAACCTCGACCGGGCGAGCAAACTCGCCGCCGCCAAGGCCGGCCCGACTCAGGATGTCGACACTTACCGCGCGCAACTGGCCGCGCAACAGGCGACGGTGCAGGCCGACCAGGCGGCGCTGGATGCGGCGCGGCTGCAACTGGAGTTCACCCAGGTAAAAGCGCCGCTGACCGGCCGCACCGGCCAGCGTCTGCTGGATGTTGGCGCGATTGCCCACGGTGCCGAGGCGACGGGGCTGGTGACGATCACCCAGATGAATCCGATCTCCGTCGCGTTCGCCGTCTCCCAGGACGAACTGGCGGAGATCCTCGAAGAGAACGCCAAAGGTGCCTTGCAAGTGGTCGCGATGACCCGCGATGGCCAGCAGGAAATCGCCAAAGGTCATCTGAGCTTCATCGACAGCCAGGTGACGGCGGCCAGCGGGCAGATCCAGCTCAAGGCGCAGTTCGACAACGCTGATGCCAAGCTTTGGCCGGGTGAGTTGGTGAGTGCGCGCCTGCTGGTGCAGACCCATCGCGACGTGGCCGTGGTACCCGCCGATGCGGTGCAACTGGGGCGTCAGGGCAATTTCGTCTATGTGGTCGATGCCGATCAGCGGGTACAGCCGCGTCTGGTGGACGCCGCCAATGTGGTGGACGGCAAGCAGTGGATTCGTCAGGGCCTGAATGCCGGCGAAACCGTCGTGGTGCAGGGCCAGTCGCGGGTGGCGCCGGGGTTGAAGGTGATGCCGGTCAAGACTGACACCAGCGCCGATCTGGCGGAGGCCGCCCGATGAATGCGCTGGCCGGACTGATTCAACGGCGTGTGGGGCTGAGCCTGCTGGCGCTGGGCGTCATGCTGCTGGGGGCTTTCGCGTACTTCCAGTTGCCGGTGGCGCCGCTGCCGACGGTGGATTTTCCGACCATTCAGGTCACCGCGAAACTCTCCGGGGCGAGCGCGGAAACCATGGCCTCGTCGGTGGCAACGCCACTGGAACGGGCCTTCGCCGCCGTGCCGCAAGTCACTTCGATGACCTCGTCCAGCGCCGCCGGCAAGACCCAGGTGGTGCTGCAATTCGACCTGTCGCGGGACATCGACGGTGCCGCCCAGGACGTACAGACGGCGATCAACACCGCCACCCCGAACCTGCCCAAGACCATGTCCAGCGCGCCGACCTTCAACAAGGTCAACCCGGCGGAAGGCACCGTGCTGTCGCTGGCGGTAACGTCGCCGACCCGCACGCTGCCGGAGCTGGATCGCTACGCTGACAACTACATCGCCCAGCGCCTGTCGCAAATGCCCGGCGTCGGGCTGGTGGATTTCCATGGCGAGCAGAAACCGGCGGTGCGCGTGCAGATTGATCCCGATGCGCTGGCCGCTCGCGGTCTGACACTGGAAGACGTACGCAGCGTGATTGGCGTCAGCACTCTGGATCAGCCCAAGGGCACCCTCGATGGCCAGAGCCGTTCGATCACCCTTGGCGCGACCGACCAGTTGCTCGATCCGCAGCATTATCGCGATCAGGTCGTCGCCTATAAAAACGGCATGCCGATCAAGCTAGGCGATCTGGGCCGGGTCATCGCCGGAGCCGAGGACACCCAACAAGCCGCGCAATTGGGACGCGAACCGACGGTCATCGTCGACATCCACAAGCAACCGGGTTTCAACCTGTTGTCGACCATCGCCACGATCAAGGCCAAGTTGCCGGAGCTGACCGCGTCCTTGCCCCGCGACGTGCAGGTGCAAGTGGTGGGCGACCGCACCCAGACCATCGAAGCGTCGGTCAATGACATGCAGTTCACCTTGCTGCTGTCGATTGCGCTGGTGGTCGTGGTGATCTTCGTGTTCCTGCGCAAGGCCACCGCCACGCTGATTCCCAGCCTGACGATTCCGCTGTCGCTGGTGGCCACGTTCGGTGTCATGTATCTGCTCGGCTACAGCCTCGACAACCTGTCGATCATGGGCCTGGCGATTGCCGTCGGGTTTGTGGTGGACGACGCCATTGTGGTGATGGAAAACATCGTCCGACACCTGGAGATGGGCAAGTCGCGCCTGCAATCGGCAGTCGATGGCTTGCGCGAGGTGGGCTTCACCATCGTCTCGATGACGGTGTCGCTGATTGCGGTGTTCCTGCCGATCCTGTTGATGTCCGGCATCGTCGGGCGCTTGATGCGTGAGTTTGCGGTGACTGTCAGCGTAGCGATCATCATGTCCGGCATCGTCTCCCTGACCATCACGCCGATGCTCTGCGCCTGGCTGCTTAAACCCCATGCCGATCAGGAGGAGGGGCGTTTCGCCCAGGCCTGCGAGCGAGTGTTCGACCGGTTGCACAACGGGTACCGGCGCAGCCTGGACTGGGTGCTCGATCATCAGCGCATCACCATGGCGGTGGCCATCGCCACTCTCGCGGCGACAGCGGTGCTGTATGTCGGGATTCCCAAGGGCTTCTTTCCGCAACAGGACAACGGTCTGATTCAAGGTGTGGCGGAAGCGGCGGCGGACATTTCGCCGACGGCCATGCGTGCGCAGGTCAACCGTGCGGCGGAGATCATTGGCCAGGATCCGGCGGTAGCGCGGGTGTATTTCTGGATCGGCCCGAACCCGACGGTCAGCCAAGGCAAGGTGATGATCAACCTCAAACCTTTCAGTGAGCGCACGGCCAGCGCCGCGCAGGTCATCCAGCGCTTGCAACCGGCGCTCGACGGGTTGTCCGGGGTCAAGGTGTTCATGCAGGCCAACCAGGACATCCAGATCGGCGGCCGGGCCAGCAAGACCCAATATCAATACACCCTGCAGGACCCGGACAGCGTCGAGCTGGATCACTGGAGCGGAGTGCTGCTGGCCAAGCTCAAGACCTTGCCGCAATTGCAGCACGTGACTTCCGACCAGCAGCAGGCCATTCCGCAATCGACGCTGGTGATTGATCGTCCGACCGCTGCGCGTCTGGGCGTGACCGTGCAGGCCATTGATGACGTGCTGTACGACGCGTTTGGCCAGCGGCAGATCGCGACCATGTTCACCCAGCTGGATCAGAACCATGTGATTCTGGAACTCGATCCGAGCTGGCAAACGTCCATCGCCACCCTCGAGCATCTGTTTGTTCGCGCAAGCTCCGGGGCACTGGTGCCGCTGAACCTGTTGGCCAGTCTCAAGACCGAGCAGGTGCCGATCATCATCAACCATCAGGGCGTGTTCCCGGCCATTACCCTGTCGTTTGACCTCGCGCCGGGGCATGCCTTGAGCGAGGCGGTCAGCGCGATCAATCAGGCGTCGCTGGCGGTCGCCATGCCTGACACCGTGGCGGGCAGTTTCCAGGGTACGGCCCAGGCATTTCAGGATTCGCTGAAGTCGCAGCCATGGCTGATTCTGGCGGCGATCCTGACGGTCTACATCGTGCTTGGCGTGTTGTATGAAAACGCGATCCACCCGCTGACGATCATCTCGACCCTGCCGTCCGCCGGTTTCGGCGCGCTGCTGGCCTTGATGCTGTGCGGGCAGGACCTGTCGGTGCTGGGGATGATCGGGATCATTCTGCTGATCGGCATCGTCAAGAAGAACGCGATCATGATTGTCGACTTTACCTTGCAGGCGCAGCAGCGTGGCTTGTCGCCGCGTGAAGCGGTGAGGGAAGGGTGCCTGTTGCGCTTGCGGCCGATTCTGATGACTTCGCTGGCGGCATTGCTGGGCGCGGTGCCGCTGGCGTTCGGGCACGGTGCCGGTTCGGAATTGCGTCAGCCGTTGGGAATTGCGATTGTCGGTGGCCTGGCGGTTTCGCAGATCCTGACGCTCTACACCACGCCGGTGGTTTACCTGTGGTTCGAGCGTCGGCGGCGCAAGGCACACGCCGCCGAGGTCATCGAGGCTTCCTGACGCTTACTGCGATTTGTAAGTCAGGACGGTGAAGGTGTCGGGGTGAAATGCCGGGTCGGGCTTGGGTTGTTCCCGGCTTGGCGCCGGTTGGGTGAAGTCGGCGGTGAACAGATAGGCCTGACCGCGTCGGGCGTCCAGCACCATGTTGTGCGCCCATGGCCGGGTCCCGACGCTGCCGAGCAACTTGTACTGATTCTGATTGTCGCGCTGGACCACTGCAAGGCTGGCATCGGCGCCGCTGGGCACCAGCAACTGGTCTTTCACCCGATCGTAAGCCAGCGCATTCACGGCGCGGCCGATGGGCAGGGTGCTCAAGGCCTTGCCGGTTTTCAGGTCGGCGACCACCAGAATCGGGTCAGCGCCACGGCAAGCCACGAACAGGCGTTGACGCGATTCGTCCACGGCCAGTGCGCTGGGTTTGCTGCAACCCTTGAATGTCCAGAATTGCTGCTGTTCAAGCTTCGCCCCTGAGAGCACGGCGACTTTATCTTCGTCGCGCATGGGAACGATGAAGTGGCCGTTTTCAAGGATCACCGGGCCGTCGAGTTTTTGCGCCGGCACATCCACCGCATCGGTCAGGCGATCGGTTTTCGCATCGATCAGATACAGCGTCGAATGATCGCCGCGTCGGCCGCTGGTGACGATCAACCGGTCGTGGCTGGCGTCGTAGACCAGGTTGTTGAGGTTGCCTGAATCGAGCTTGAGTCGCTGCAGCACTTGCAGACGATCCAGTGCCACGATGCCCAGCGTTCCATCCATGTTGGCGACATAGGCGCGGTTGCGTTCCGGTACGAAGGCAACAGCATTGGCGCCGGCGGAGTTGTCGAGGGTCTTCAGCAGTTTCTGCTGGTCGACGTCGAACACCGACAGGCCGTTTTCGCGGCGAGCGACGAACAGTTGCGCGCTCTGTGGTTGCAGGGCGGCGAATCCCCAACTATGACCGTCACCGGGCAATGTTTTGGTGGCGTTCAGGGTGTACAGCAGCGGCGCGTCGGCCTCGGCGTATTGGGCCCCGGACAGGCAGATCGTCAGGACGGCAAACGCTCGCCAGGTTTTTGCAAATACCATTCAAAACCTCAAAATTTCAGTGTTCGGCAGGAACGGTTCATGCCCGGTCCATTGCTTCATCCAGCCCTTGATCTTCACCGAGAAAACCGCCGCTCTGATGCTGCCAGAGCCGCGCGTAGGTGCCGTTTCGTTCCAGCAGTTCGGCGTGGGTGCCTTGTTCGATGATGCGGCCCTCGTCCATGACAATCAGTCGGTCCATGGCGGCAATCGTCGACAAACGATGCGCAATGGCGATGACGGTCTTGCCTTGCATCATTTCATCGAGGCTTTCCTGGATGGCGACTTCGACTTCGGAATCCAGTGCGCTGGTGGCCTCGTCGAGCAGCAGGATCGGCGCGTTCTTGAGCATCACCCGGGCGATGGCGATACGTTGGCGCTGACCGCCGGACAGCTTGATGCCGCGCTCGCCGACCAGCGTGTCGTAACCGGTATGGCCCTGGCGGTCGCTCAGTTGGCTGATGAAGCCGTCGGCCTGGGCGTTGACCGCAGCACGGTGAACCTGCGCATCGGTGGCGTCCGGACGTCCGTAGGCAATGTTGTCGCGGATCGAACGGTGCAGCAGCGACGTATCCTGAGTGACCATGCCGATGGCGCTGCGCAGACTGTCCTGCGTCACCTGTGCGATGTTCTGCCCGTCGATGCGAATCGTACCGCTGTCGACGTCATAGAAGCGCAGCAGCAGATTGATCAGCGTCGATTTGCCGGCCCCGGAGCGGCCCACCAGACCGATTTTTTCCCCGGCGCGGATGTGCAGGCTCAAGCCGTCGAGCACCTGGCGCTCGCCGTTGTAGTTGAAATGCACGTTGTCGAAGGCCACGGCGCCGCCGGAAGGCACCAGCACGCCGGCGTCGGGTGCGTCTTGCACCTTGGGGCCGCGGGTGAGGGTGGCCATGCCGTCCTGCACGGTGCCGATGTTTTCGAACAGCGAGGTCATCTGCCACATGATCCAGTGGGACATGCCGTTGATCCGCAACGCCATGGCGGTAATTGCCGCCACCGCGCCCGCACCGACCTGACCCTGATGCCAGAGCCACAGGGCATAACCCCCGGCACCCAGGATCAGCCCGACCACCAGGGCCTGATTGACGATCTCGAACTGACTGACCAGACGCATCTGGCGAAAACCGGTGAGCTTGAAGTCTTCCATCGCCGCCCGCGCGAAGTGCGCTTCGCGGTTGGAGTGCGAGAACAGTTTGACGGTGGTGATGTTGGTGTAAGCGTCGGAAATACGCCCCGTCATCGACGAGCGCGCATGGGCCTGTTCCTGCCCGACCTGTCCCAGGCGCGGCACGAAATACAGCATCGCCAGCCCGAACAGGGCGACCCAGGCAATGAACGGCAGCATCAGTTTCAGGGCAAACCCACCGGCCAAAGCGATGATCGCAATGAAATAAACGCCGATACCGGGGGCGATTTCGATGATCGTGAACAGGACTTCGCGTACGGCCAGCGCGGTCTGCATCACTTTGGTCGTGACCCGGCCGGAGAACTCGTCGGAAAAGAACGAAAGGCTTTGCCGCAACATCAGGCGATGGAAGTCCCAGCGCAGGCGCAGCGGCAAGTTGATCGCCAGAATCTGGTGCTGGACCATCGTGCGCAGCGCGACCAGACCGACGCTGGTGAGCAAAACGATGGCGATGCCCCACAGCACACGGCTTTCCTGACCGCTCGCGGCGCCGCCGGCCTGCCAGGTCGAGAGCAGGTCCACCACTTGCCCGAGAAACGAAAACAGCCAGGCTTCGTAGATCGACACACTGGCACTGAGCAGCGCCAGCGCAAGCACGTAGCCACGGGCACCCCGGGTGCAGGCCCACAGAAAACGCATCAGGCCAACGGGCGGTGGCGGCGCCTCGTCGGGCGGGAAAGGATCGAGCCTGCGTTCAAACACGCGAAGCATAAGGGTCTCCGAAATGATCAGGTTCAGGGGAGTATGCCATCTTCGCCGCTGGCCCCGGATAGGAGGACAACGATCGCTCGGCCATCTTTGACCATTGGTCAGTTCTCAATACTATCCAACAGGGTAAAGACTATTTTTTATCCGGGTCAGCGAAGTGACAGCAGCCCTTGGGAAACGATCACTTTAGCTGAGCCCGGTGACGCCGCTTTCAGGATGGATCTTGAAAGGCGCGGAGCATCGTTCGCTCGATGCGTAACGGAGATCCCGCGCCTTTTTACTTGTTAAGGAGAACGCAGATGGCAAGCAATCGAGTACTCGAAACCTCAGACAAAACAGCGCTCGTCGAAGCCGAGGTGTATCGCTGGTACAACCTGTTTTTCCCGTGGTCACGGGGCATGTCTTCGCAATCGGAAGGCGCCATTAAGCCTTTGTACGATGCGCTGGCGGACGATTTTCGCGTGGTGCTCACGGATGGCCAGATCATGGAACGGGCCGACTACTGGGAACGACTCTGGGGCCTGCATGGCAAGCGTGCCGGAAGCCCCGAATCGCATATCACCAATCTCTCGATCACGCCGCTACCCGGTGGCTTTTTCCTGACGGTGTTCGATCTGGTCAAGGACGGGATCACCAAGAAGAAGGTCGACTCCGCGCTGATGCGTCTTGATGAGAACTCCCCATCGGGCATCTCGTGGATTTACGTCCATGAAAGCGAGCATGAGAGGGCGGCCGCGTAAGGTTTCCGACTTCACTTCTGTGCGCCGGTCGCAGTGTCAATCACCGCGACCTGGGCGACTCATTCTTCGTCGCGGATCTGCATCAGCGCGAATCCCAGCAGATTCAGGCCTTGCCACAGGTCGGGATTGCTCGCGTTTTGGTGGTCCTGGGCGAGCCCGATGCCCCAGATGCTGTCGACCGGACTTGCCTCGACGATGATGCTGGAGCCGGTTTCCTTGAGGAACGCATGCAGTTCCGGGTTTTGCGAGAACTTGGCCCGGTTGGCCCGGACGACAATCTCGTATCGATGTTCCAGCCAATCGTGTTCGTTGAAGCCGCGCACCTTGCGGCCAAGCGCCTTGGCTGCGTTGGGTGTGGGCGCCTGGAGCACTTGAGCACGAATGTCCTGATCGCCGAACAAGGCGGCCTTCTCGGCCATCATGAAATGTTCGGCTGTCGCGTAGCGTTGCCCGTCTACAACGAATTCGGCTTCGAACCACTGGCTGAAGCACGAAGCAGTGACGCCGTGCTTGCTGCGCTGGTGTCCCCAGAAAAAGACATAGTTCAGATCCTCTCCAGCGTTGAAGCGGGAGCGGAGGTCTTCCAGATATTTGGAGTCTTGCAATTGGACTTCCTTGGCAGTTGGATTTTGGCGTGGGAGGTTTACCACATCATTCACTTGTGTTGAAACTCGTGCGAGTTCGGAGCATTTCAAACCTATCAACACAATTTTTTGCGCACAGCCTTCAATACCGCTTCGGTGTACCAGGTCTCGACATCGATGGCGATGGCTTCACCCGCATCGGGCACTAACTCGATTTGGGTGTTTATGCCTTGCTCAAGAAGCATTCGCTGCGCGTCTTGAAGTAGCCGGCGTTTGCCCGTGAGCCAAAGTCGTTGTTCCCCCGTGAGCAATGCAAAGGTTTGCGGGTAGTTGCATTGCAGTTTTCGGCGCAAGTTGACCAGTGCCGGTTTGTCAGTCCGGTCAAATATTGGAGTCAGTACATACGGGTTGCCCGAGGCTGCCTCCAGGTCGTATTTGTCTTGCAGATGATCATCGACACTCCAACCGACGACCATCTCATGCTCGCCCGTCCTGACGTTGATCAAGTGCGCATTAACACCGACGTAACAGTGCTCCGTCATGCCGTGGACGACGAAATCCTCACTGTTACTGCGAATGACCCAGTAATCACCGTTGGCCGAAAGCTCACAGAACTGAATGACAAAACGTTCGGGCTTGCCATCTCTCATGACGCCGTCAGACAGGCCGAGCACAAATTCACAGGCCTGTTCTGCGGTCAGTCCGGCGTTATGCTCCGTCATGCCTTGCCAAAACCAAGCAATTTACCCAGCCAGCCTGCTGACGCAAGCCTGAGTGACTTTTCGAGGGTGTTCTTTTGCTGGGTATCCATGATGTCCATCGGCAGTTCCATCGATGCAGGCAAAAAAGAGTTACGAGAGCGCGCAGTTTTTCACGCTGCTGTGAAAACAGGAAGAACAATAGGGAGGCCAAGCCTGCGCACACTTGGCCGTTGCGCTTCACGTTTGCGCACCTCCGGCTGTATCGTTATGCCTGCGGGCACGTCTCACGCCGATACCCACTGAGCGGCGCTGCGTTAGAATCGCGTCATGTAAATGAGCGATCAGGTCTGTTCGATGGATGATGCAACAAAGGCGCGCCTACAGTGGCTGGACGAGTCGGCCAGCGATCATGGTTGGAACAATCGTGAGGAAATTAACGCGAGTGAAAAATGCATTTGCAGCGCCTGCGGCCAATGGTCAGAACCCGCCCAAATCACAAAGTGGTACAACGAAAGGCACGCCTGTTGCCCTCATTGCGGGTTGACCGGTGTTGTTGTTGGCTCCAGGTCGGGGCTGCCGCTTGAGGCGTACGAGAACTGCCGAATCCCTGAGTAGAAGTAGAAAAGGGGACAGAAAAGGGGACTGATTTATTTGCTGAGAAGTTAAGTCAGTCCTCTTTTCGATACTATCGACCTAGCGATGCTTTTATAAGGCGCAGTCCGTCTTGCCAAGACTCGTATTCGTCACTCTCGATCCAAAGCTCCGCGAGCTCTGAGTTTTCGGATAACACACGCTCAATGACCATTTGTGCTTTGGTGAGCAGAGCCGAACCTGGTTTAGTCGTTTGACTCTTCACCCAAGTAGATATCGCCTCATCAGGGGCTCCAGGGATTTCCTGGCCGTTGAGCAAAGCCAAAACCGCTGCAGCAGCTATCCCACGGTCTGCCTCTGGAGCCTCCAGATACTCATCCGCTACGATTACATCCTCCAGCGCTGACTGGATCAGGTCGAAATCGCTGGACTCGCTCAGTTCAATAGCAAAATCAGCTGCTTCGTCGTTACCAAATGCATGAATTGACCATGTACCCATCGATAATTCGTCCTTTAACATCGGTGCTGCAGCACCAAGAATTTACGCAGTCCGGAAGTGCGGTTGCAACTTGCGGGCTTTTTTTCGTACGCGGAGTAAAAGTGCTGACTACTTGTTCCGCATCAGCACATACGCTTCACCGCCGTTCCGGTCATGCTGAAGAATAAAGTTGTTGTCCTGGATACGCACCTTCGATGGCACACGACCTGCTACCGGCGTTTGCGAGTAAGTCTGTGCGGCGCTCAGCAGCTGGCGGGTCAGACGGTGCGCACCAGGGCTGACCTGACAGCGCTCGGCACATGCACTTATCCAGGACCGGCCCACCGCTGCGTGGGCGGCAAGCCGGCAATGTTGCGCAGTTCAGCGCTTGAGAAGGTCCAGCGCGACGTCGACGATCATGTCTTCCTGACCGCCAACCATGCGACGTCTGCCCAGTTCGACCAGTATGTCCAGGGTCTTGAGGCCGTACCTGGCGGCGGCAATTTCGGCATGCCGCAGGAAGCTTGAATAGACGCCCGCATAACCCAGTGCCAGGGTTTCACGATCAACCCGCACCGGCCGATCCTGCAGCGGGCGAACGATGTCGTCGGCGGCGTCGAGCAGCGTGTAGAGATCCGTGCCGTGGTTCCAGCCGAGCCGTTCGGCGGCGGCGATGAACACTTCCAACGGCGCATTGCCGGCGCCGGCCCCCATGCCTGCGAGACTGGCGTCAATGCGGTCGCAGCCTTCCTCGACGGCGGTTATAGAGTTGGCGACGCCCAGCGACAGGTTGTGGTGGGCGTGCATGCCGGTTTCGGTTTCCGGTTTCAGAACGGCTTTGAAAGCCCGGAAGCGCTCGCGAACATCCTGCATGTTCATCGCGCCACCGGAGTCGGCCATGTACACGCAGGTCGCGCCATAGCTTTCCATCAGCCGGGCCTGGGCCGCCAGGTGCTCAGGGGCGATCATGTGGCTCATCATCAGGAAACCGACGGTGTCCATGCCCAGCTCGCGAGCATATTCAATGTGCTGTTTCGAAACGTCGGCTTCCGTACAGTGCGTAGCGATGCGCACCACCCGTGCGCCGGCGTCATAGGCGGCCTTGAGGTCGTGCACCGTGCCGATCCCCGGCAGCAGCAGGGTGGTGATTTTGGCGTGCTCGAGGACATCGGCCGCCGCTTCGATCCATTCCAGATCGGTATGGGCAGCGAAACCATAGTTGAAGCTCGAACCCTGCAGGCCGTCGCCGTGAGCGATTTCGATCGAATCGACCCTGGCCTTGTCCAGTGCGCGCGCAATGTCCTGCACATTCTGAAGAGAGTACTGATGGCGGATGGCATGGCTGCCGTCGCGCAGGGTGACGTCGGAGATATAGATTTTCTTGCCGGGATTGAATGTCATGTCGGGCCCTTCAGGCGTTGAGCATCGACTGCGCCATGCGCTCGGCGGTGGCCAAGGCAGCGGAGGTCATGATATCGAGATTGCCGGCGTAGGCTGGCAGGTAATGGGCGGCGCCTTCGACCTCAAGGAATACCGAGGTCTTGAGGCCGCTGAAGTGTCCCAGCCCCGGAATGTTCAAGGGTGCCGATTCGGCAATGACGTCAAACTGAACCTTCTGTTTCAGGCGATAGCCCGGCACATAGGCCTGGACTGCCGCCACCATCTCCTCGACGGAGGCCTCGATCTGCGCCTGATCGGCGGCTTCGGACAGCACGAACACCGTGTCACGCATCATGAGTGGCGGTTCGGCGGGGTTCATGATGATAATCGCCTTGCCTTTGGACGCCCCACCCACCATTTCGATAGCCCTGGAGGTGGTTTCCGTGAATTCGTCGATGTTGGTGCGGGTTCCGGAGCCGGCGGATTTGCTGGCGATCGAGGCGACGATTTCGGCGTAGTGAACCCGGGCAACACGGGATACGGCGGCGACCACTGGAATGGTCGCCTGACCACCACAGGTGACCATGTTGACGTTGAGTCGATCCAGGTTTTCCTCGAGATTGACCACTGGAATGCAGTAAGGGCCGATAGCCGCCGGAGTGAGGTCGATCAGGCGGATACCCGGCTTGATCGAGCGCAGGCGTTTTTCGTTCTCGATATGGGCGCTAGCCGAGGTGGCATCGAAGACGAAATCGATGTCCTTGAACGCGTCCATGCGGGTCAGGCCTTCAACCCCCTCGTGGGTGGTCGCGACGCCCATGCGTTCGGCGCGGGCGAGGCCGTCGGATGCAGGGTCGATCCCGACCATCACCGCCATTTCCAGGTGTCTGGCGTTGCGCAGAATCTTGATCATCAGGTCGGTGCCGATGTTGCCGGAACCGATGATGGCGACCTTGAGTTTGGTTTGACTCATGGGAGCAATCTCTCAGAGTGGCCAGGCCACGACAGCCTGGCGTAGAAGGACGGGCAGGTCAGATGAAGCGGCAACGGATCTGGCCAAGTCGGGTCAGGTGCAAGTGCAGGCTGTCCCCGGCCACGACAGGCGTCATCGGCCCCAGAGCACCGGAGAGCAGCACGTCGCCGGCCTGCAAGGGCCGGCCCATCCGGGCCATGGTGCGAGCCAGCCACAGGCAGGCGTCCACCGGATTGCCGAGGCACGCAGCGCCGACACCGATCGAAGCCGTGGCGGCATTTTTTTCCAGCAGCATGCCTTCCAGCCGAAGGTCCAGCGAGGCGAGTGGAGTCGGCTGTTTACCCAACACATACAGCCCGGATGAAGCGTTGTCCGCCACCGTGTCCACCAGCGATATGTTCCAGTTCTCGATGGCCGAGTCGACGATTTCCAGCGCAGGCACCACGTACTCCACCGCCCGCAGCAGTTCCGCGAGGGTCGTATCTTCATACGGAAGATCGCGGCCCAGAACGAACGCAATCTCGCCTTCGGCCTTGGGCTGGATCAACTGACTGATCTGGATTTCACCGCCATCGGCGATTTCCATATCGGCGAACAGCATGCCGAAATCCGGTTGATCGACGCCCAGTTGCTGTTGCACGGCAGGCGAGGTCAGTCCGATTTTACGGCCGACCAGACGCCGCCCCTGGGCCAGGGCCAGTTGAGTGTTGATCTCCTGTACGGCATAGGCGCCGGTCAACGAATCGATACCGAAAGTGGACGAGATCCGCGCACAGGGTTCGCGTTGTTCCCGTGCTCTGGCCAGGGCAGCGGCGGCGTCTTGCAGAGGCTTCAGAGGGAACTGGCTCATGCGATTTTCCTCAGCAGTCGAGGCTCGTCTGCGACGACTTCAGCACCGGAGCTCCATTGCAGCTGGAACTTGAGTTCGTTGATGGCCCGATCCAGATCCGCGGCCTCGACCATGGCGAAGGTGAATTTGTCCGGGCGCACCACGGCGACGGCTCCGCAGGAGAACCCCGAGCGCTTGAACCAGGCGACCATCTCACCCTGCACATCCTCCAGTTCGACCAACTCTTGGGTATTGGAACGATCGGTATCGGCGCCCTGCGGACGGGTGCCGAACGGGAAGAGGGTGGCGAAACGCGTGTTCTGGATATCCAGCAGTTTCCGGGAGGCCTGACTCAGGTGGGCGCGTGGATCGACTTCAAGACCGATCAAGGCAAAACCGTCGCCCAGCAGGTCATCGAGCAATACGCGCTGGCCCTTGAAGGTGCGGACTTCGGGTTGCGGAATCATCCGGCCTTCCGGCGAGCGCCGATGGCGGCGTGGCATGCCCAGATAGCTGTCAGGGGCATAGGTCGGGGCCGGTTTGAAACGGCCTTCGCGAACATAGCGACCGAGAAATGGCGTCGCCAGGACGGTCTTGACCAGCAGGTTGCGCATCAGGCTGGAAACGGGGCTGGACATCGAGACGAAGTCCTTCATCTGCACCGAAATATCAATCATCGCCTTGGCATGGTGGAAGCGTTCGCTGCCATAGGTGTCGAGCAGCCGCTCACCGGCTTGCCCCTTGATCACGGCGTCGATTTTCCAGGCCAGGTTGTAGGCGTCACGCACGCCGGAACTCATGCCCTGGCCCATGAACTGCGGCGTCATGTGGGCAGCATCGCCGGCAATCAAAACCCGGCCCTTGCGCCAATCCTTCGCCACCAGCGCGTTAAAGGTGTAGACCAGCTTGCGTTTGACCTCGAACTTGTCCGGATCGACGTAACGGCTGATCAGGTTGCGCACCACTGTCGGGTCTTCCATCTGTTCGCGAGTCTGGCCGGGCATCAGCATGAATTCGAAGCGATGGAAACGACCGGGCTGAGGGCAGCAGACCGTCGGGCATTCAGGGTCGCAGATGAAGCTGAAGTAGGGCAGATGACGCAAGGCTTCCTCGCCTTCCTTCATCTCCAGGTCGACCACCAGCCAGGGTTCGGGAAAGTTCTTGCCGCTCATGCCGATGCCCAAGGCCTCACGGACCGTACTGCGGCCGCCGTCAGCCCCCACCAGATAGCGCCCGCGAATGGTTTGCGGGTCCGGATCGACTTCGCAGGCCTGACGGGCATCCGTCGCATCACTGAAGCGGAAGGTGCTGGTGGCCTGATGGGTCACGGTCACCCCATGTTCATCCTGTGTGAACTGCGTGAGTTCACGACCACGGGCAACCCGCACATTGGGGTAACGCTCGAGCAGATCGCTCAGCGTGGTTTCCAGCCAGGGCTGGTAAAGGAAGTTGATGATCGGCCAGCCATAGGGGCGATCGAGGCGCCAGTACTGGCCGAGGATCTTGCCATTGGCCAGCACCCATTGAGCGGGTGTATCGACTTGCATGTTGGCTGAAAGCTCGGCGGCAACACCGGCCGCCTGCATGACGCGCATGCATTCGTCGTCCGTATAGACCGCCCGGGCGTTGCCGTAAAACATGGGCTCGCGTTCTAGCACAAGTACCGACAGACCACGCTTGCCGAGCAGATGCGCGAGCGTGGCGCCCGTCGGGCCAAGCCCGGAAATAATCACGTCGACGCTCGTTACAGACTCGTTTTTGTTATTCATGACGATATCTCTCTTACAGCGGTGAATATTCGGGCTTGAGCAACGAACGTGTGCCACGGGCGAAGTTGCGCAGGTTGGTGGTCAACGTGTACCAGGCACCGCTTTTCTCCGGGCGATGCCCCCAAAGGCTGATGCCTTGATAGGAGGTTGTGCGCCAATGCGCCTCATCGACCACCCTGGCGTTGCAACCCAGTTCCAGCTCGAAACCGCTGGGGCTCATCACGTAGAACGATTGCTCACGGTCGTTGGGGTGCTCACCGATTTCGTGGGCCATTTCGAAACCGAGGGTCCTGCAGCGCAAATAGGCATTGGTCAGTTCGCTGACCGAGGTGGTCAGCAGGTTCATGTGCTGCACACGGGTACGAATCGGATCCATCGGCAGGCCACGCAAACGGGCGATGGCAATCGAGTGGTGACGTTCGTTGACCCGGAAGAAATCAATGTCCAGGGTCACTCCGGCAATCCGCTCGACGATGTGGTCGCTGGCTCTGGCATCAAATATTTCCTGCCAGAAGCGCTGCATCTGCTGTGGTTTGCGCGAGGTGATCGCCAGGTGGCCCATCCCGGCGGAACCGGTGATGAAACCTGCACTGAGCATGTTCAGGGGCTTGTCGGTCAGCAGCGGCTCCCAGAACAGCTCGACGGCCATGCGTTTGGGGCCGAGCACCCGCCAGAACCTTTTCACGCCGCGTTGTGCGGCTTCTTCCGGTTGGCTGGGTTGCGCTTCGATACCGAGGCGTTGCAGGCGCTTGAGCACTTCATCGAGGGTGGCCTGGTCGCGTAATTGCCAGCCGACGGCAAGAAAATCCTCCTGCGGACCGCGCTGGATAATGATCCGCCGCTGGTGCTGATCCATACGGAAAGCCAGGGTTTGTTCGTCCGAGCTGGCCAGGTGCAGGCCGATGCCGTGCTGGAGCAGCTCACGCCAACGAGCCAAGTGGCGTGACTCGATCAACGCATAGCCCATGCTGCTGGCGCCGAAGATGTCCGGCGTTGTTCGACTGATCGTTGCTTGATTATTCATGACGACAACTCAGCGCGCTGTGCGACTGGCGAGGAACGCCAGGGTCACGGAGTTGAATTCGTCCGCACGTTCCCACTGCACCCAATGACCGGTCCGGCTGAACAGGTAGAGGTTGCAATCCGGCATGCGACTGCGCAGCGCCTCGCCGCCGCTGGGACGATTGACCTTGTCGTCCGCGCCCCAGAGCACCAGGGTCGGAACCTGGCAATGCTTGAGGCGTGAATCGCGGGTGAAGTCCCAGCGCGAGAAGCGGGGAATACCGGTTGGCCGGCGCAGGGGAGGGGCCGCAATGACCTGCGGGTCGATACTCGCCTCGAAACGTTCGCGGATCATTTCGTCACTGACCTGGCTGCCGTCATACACCAGGTAGTTGCGGATAAAACGCGTGATCTTGGCCAGCGTCGGGCCTTCACCGTTGTAGTAGTCGAGCAACAGCTTGAGACCGGGTGTCGGCAGGCTGCGAGTGGTATTGACGCCACCGGGGCCCATCAGCACCAAAGCCGACACCCGGCCGGGTGCATCCAGCGCCATGCGCAAGGCACAGGCGCCACCCAAAGAGTTGCCCACCACGTGAGCGCTGCTGATGTTCAGGGTGTCGAGCAGGCCGAGCATCGCCCCCGCCAGATCGCCGAAGGGGTCCTTGCGATCCACACCTTTGGTGGATCGGCCGTAACCGGGCATGTCGGCCACAATGACGCGGAACTGCCGGGCAAGCGATTCGATATTGCGCGAGTAGTTTGAGAGCCCCGAGGCTCCCGCTCCGCCACCGTGAAGCATCAGCAGGGGATGGCCGACGCCCGTTTCGCTGATGAAAATCTGCCGACGACCCACTTGTACCGTTCGCGAGGTCAGGGCAGGAAGAGGTTCTTTATTGTTCATTGTCAGTTCCTGGCGTAAGGCACTTCGACCCGGGCGGTGGGTCAGTGCTTGCGACAGACTCTAACACTCAAGATTATAATTGAACAACAGTGTTCAGTTGTCATTTTGCGGGCAATAAAAAAGCCAGACTCCCCAAGGGATCTGGCTCAAGAAAATCAGCGTAGGACTTCAGGCTGCGAGAAGGGGCAGATCCTGTGTAGCTATGCCGCGCGCTTCATCGGCTGGCACGCCGAGAGCCCTGAGAACGAATTCGGCCATATCGGAACCCGCGTCGCGCCAGGTCTTGTGACCCTGAAGTACCAGCATCGTGGCCCCCAGTACGCCACCTCCGATCATCGCCATCACCGAAGGCAGCTGCTCCTGTCGAAAGCTGTATTGCTCACTGCTCAGGCCGCTGAGCACATCGTGCATGGGTGGACCGCTCCACATCTGTTGCAGCGTCTCATTGCTGGCCCCGTAGCGCACGATGAACGCGCCCCAGTGCGGCTCTTCATGGGCGCGGCGGATATACAGGCGGATACCGGTGGCCAGGCGGACGGCAGGGGACGCATGGGGATCTGTACTGCGCGCGGCCCTGTCGTTCATTTCGGCACTGAGCTGGCTGGCGACATCTTCGAACAGCGTCTCCACCGAGTTGAGGTTGTTGTAGATCGTGCCGCGCGCTACCCCGGCGATCTGTGCCAGTTCGCTGACATTGACCTCTTCGACACGTTTCTCGACAAACAGCCGGATCGCAGCTTCATGGATGCGCTTCTGCACGGGACTGAGTTTCAAAGCAATGAGCTCCAACGGAGAGATTCAGGACATTGAACAAGCGCGTTCAAAATAAAGCAAATCAGCGTTTACCGATCATTGACATAATTGAACACAAATGTTCAATATTGATCTCAAGAGCTGTACGGCCACCGAGCACGGTTCTTTACCCAGTGGCCGCAGGCGCTCGGTCGAAGCCCAAACAAGAGAGTCAGCATGTCAATCAAGCAAGGCCGTATCGATGTCCACCATCACATCATTCCACCTGCATTCGTCGATGCGATGAATGCCAGAGGGCTGCACTCCGTTGCGGGAGCGCCGCTGCCAGACTGGACCCCGGAAAAATCCATTGAGGTGATGGATGCGAACGGCATCGAACGGGCAATTACCTCGCTGTCTGCGCCCGGCGTCCACTTCGGTGACGGGGTCCAACAAGCCAGCGAGCTGGCGCGACGCTGCAACGAGTTCGCTGCGCAGATGCGTACACGCTATCCGAGCCGCTTCGGCAACTTTGCGGTGCTGCCGATGCCGTTCACCGAGGCCGCCTGCCGTGAAGCCGTTCATGCGCTGGACGTGCTTAAGGCCGAGGGCATTGTTTTGCTGGGCAGCACCGACGGGGTGTTTCTGGGTGATCCGCGCTTCGACGAACTGATGGCCGAACTCGACCGCCGAAAAGCCGTGGTATTCATCCATCCCAACATGCACCAGACCAGCGAAAGCATCGGTCTGCAGACCCCGGGATTTCTCATTGAGTTTCTCTGCGACACCACGCGCGCGGCGGTCAATCTGATCCTTGGCGGGACCATGGAGCGCTATCCCGGCATTCGCTGGATTCTGTCCCACTCCGGCGGCTTCCTGCCGTTTGTAGCCTGGCGTGTCTCGCTGGCCAACATGTTGCCGGAATTTCAGCAGCACGCGCCGCAAGGCGTCATGACCTACATCCGTCGCTTTTACTTCGACACGGCGTTGTCACCGTCACCTTATTCCATGGCGGCGCTCAAGGAACTGGTGGAACCGTCACACATTCTTTTCGGCAGTGACTATCCCTTCGCCCCGGCTCCCGCCACGGCGCTGCAGTGCCGGACGCTGGAAAGCCTGGAGATGTGGTCGCCGGCGATCATGCATGGCATCAACCGTGCCCATGCACTCAGTCTTTTTCCGCAGTACAGCCAGCCAAATGAAGTGGTCACCCCGGCACCGATCTATGAGGGCGAATCCTTCTCTCAACGCTTGCGACGCAGCATGACCCGACCGATCGGTGCGCTGGCAGAGCGGATGCGCAAACGCTGAACCAAACCCGTCGCCATGGATGGCCGGCGACCTATCTCATCATTGAATCCAACGATCCATCCGCGTGCCTTGGGTGTTCGCGCCCACCAAAAAAATAACAAGAGCCAGATCATGACAATAAGAAATCAGCTTTGTGTGCTGGGGCTTTGCCTCACCTCCACTCAACTCCTGGCCAACGGCCTGCAAATCAACGAACAGAGCATCAGCTCGGGAGGCAAGGCTTATTCCGGTCGGGCTTCTGATGTGCAGGACGCCTCGATCGTTTACGGCAACCCCGCCGGCATGTCCCGCCTGGCGGGTGAACACGTCAGTGGCGGTCTCAGTTTCATTGATGTCAGTTCGCGCATCAGCAACATCAATACCACGGTGTCGGGCACTTCGCACGGCGATATGGTGCCTGATCCGATTGTCGTGCCATCGGGCTTCTACACGCTGCAACTCAACGAGGACTGGCACGTTGGGTTCGGGGTTTATGCCCCGTTTGGCGGGAGCACGGACTACGAAAGCAACTTCCAGGGACGCTACCGCAGCTCGCAGACTCAGGTGAAGGTCGTCACCTTGCAGCCGACGGTCAGTTACCGGATCAATGATCGACTGTCCGTGGGTTTTGGGCCGACGATCAACCGCATCGACGGGCTGCTCGAAAGCAAGATCGCCAACAACGCGGTGGGCGGGCAGGGCGACGGAACTGTCAAAGTCACCGGCGACGACACGGCCATGGGCTTCAGTCTGGGCATCCTGTTCGACCCGCTCGACGACCTGACCCTGGGGCTAACCTATCACTCCAGAGTCGATTACAAGCTGAGCGGAAAGACCAAGGTCTCCGGTGCCAATGGATTGCTGGCACCGATCCCGGGGCTGGGGCTGCCGGGGCTCAACGGCAAATATGACGCGAGCCTGGATTTCACTTCACCGGAAACGGTCGATGCCTCGGCGACCTGGCGCATCAATGATCGACTGGATGTCTCCGCCGGTGCGTTGTGGAGTCGCTGGAGTCGCGTGCAGGAATTGAGGGTGCTGAACTCCGGTGTGCCACAGGCCTATGGCCCTTTCGATACGATCCTCGAAACCCTGAAGTGGCGTGATACCTGGTCGTTCTCCACCGGCATGTCCTATCGCCTGAACAAGCAATGGAAGGTTCGTGGCGGGATCGCCTATGAGCCGACACCGATGCCCAATCAGTACACGTCCACCCGTGCACCAACGGGAGACCGGAAGATTTTCACGGTTGGCCTGAACTGGCAGATGACCGATCAGACTTCGCTTGATCTGGGATACGGCTACATCCACGAAGATCCGGTGAAGGTTTCACAGGACACGTCTCAGGGCGGGCTGCGTCCGGGTTACAGCGCCACCTACCAGAACACGGTCAATGGCCTTGGGCTGCAGTTGAATCACAGCTTCTGATCAGTCTTGCTCGACGACAAGATTGCGCTGGACACCCAGATCGACAATGCCGTCCGCGCTACGGATTCTCGCCTCGACCCTGTCGCCCGGCTTGAGGTAGCGCTCGCGACGGGCCTGGGCCTTCAGAAACAGTTTCCACTTGAGGGCCTCGGGCAGCAGGGCGGCAATGCGCTGGGTGGCGGGTGATGGAATGGCCAGCGCACAGCCGGCCGGAGTGCCTGTGGCAATCAGGTCTCCGGCCGCGAGATCTTGCACGGCAGACAGTTCTGTCAGGGTCTGCGCAGGGGTGTAAACCATGTTCGCGGTATTGTCGTCTTGGCGCAGTTGGTCGTTGACGGTCAGGCGCAGCTGCAAGGCCTTGAGGTAGTGCATCTGGTTGGCTTCCAACAGACACAAATAAGGCCCGACCGGGCCGAAGGTGCGGAAACTTTTGCCTTTGTAGAACTGCATCTGCGGAATCTGGATGTCCCGCGCCGAATAGTCATTGACGATGACCAGCCCGGCCACGAACTGGTGCAGGTTGCTGTCGTCAATCTGGACCGGGCCGTTGATGTCGCTGCGCATGACCAGGCCCAACTCGATCTCGTAGTCGAGAAAGCGGACATGGCGTGGCTTGATCAGGTCGCTGTCGGCCGGGCAAATGCAACTGGCTGCCTTGGTAAACATCATGTTGTACGACTTGGCGTCCGGATCCATCCCGGACTCGATCATGTGCTGACGGTAGTTGGCACCCTGACAGACAAACTGCTGGTTGCGGGTGACCGGGGAGAGCAGCCGCACTTGATTGAGTTCGAGTGTCGGGCTCTTCAGGTCGCGCAACTGCTCGATGCTGACTTGCCGGATGAACTCGCCGGTTGTCGCGTATTGCCCAGAAACGGGCGTGATGCGCTGATTGTGAATACGTCCCCATTGGACGGTGTTCTGATATTCGAAACGGACAACCTGCACAGCCATGACAACGACTCCTGGGGGTGAGGAGGGGGCCAGCGCCAACCTCGTGTGGTTTGCGACGCTGCAAAATCAGGCGAACAGGCGTGCCAGTGTGATCAGCTTGCGCACGCTCAGATCCGGACTGCGGCGAAGATGGCGGAACAAGGAAAGAACATTCGCCGGTGTCAGTTTCGGTTTGGTAAACCTTCTGGGCATGGATTTGCCCCACTGGGACATCGCCGCTGCGCTGACACTGTGCACACCTGTGGGCTGGTCGGCAGTGAATCGGTCACCATCACAATAGTGCTCGTGCTTGTCGCCGAACGGGTCCTGCCAGTAATCGAAGATCTGGCTTCCAAGAATGTGCCGGCCAATACCCCAGGCATGGCGCCAACCCCGATCCCGAAGAACCTTCTGGCCCATGCCGACGGCGTCCAGATCGACCACCTCATAAGCGCTATGGCTGTAGGCCGGCATGAATCCCTGGGCCAGGGCCAGCGTGTGATGGTCGGCTGGCGTGTCGGCCAGATTCAGACGCAGGAAGGCCACCGCCGGCGAACCGTCAGGCAACAACTGCACATCGCTGGGAATGAATCCGAAGTGTTGTGTGTACCAGGCGCAGGTGCGCTGGAAGTCCGCCACTTCCAGCACGAGATGGCCAAGGCGGATGATCTCTGGTGGAGCAATCGGCGGACGCTGGGTTGCATTGATGCGCACCACGCTATCCCCAAGGTTGAGTGGCAAGGGCGAGCGATGGGGCCTGGAGCCAACCACCGACTGGCCATGAAGGGCCTCGACGAGGAAACCGGACGGGTCGCGCAAGGTGACTTGTTCGCCACCTCCGGGGTGATCGCACGGCATGATGGGTGATGCTTGTGGTAACAAGCTCAGACGCTCCAGGTCGGTACGGGAACCGACACTCAGACCGAAACCAATAAAACGTGGCTTCTTGCCGCGGTGTACGCGATAGCAATAGGGAGTCGGTCCGGTGCCACGTAAAAGCAGCAGATCCGCATTGCGCAGAACCGTCAGCAGCCCGAAGTCCTGGAGAAAGCGCTCGGTTCGTTCCAGATCCGGCCGTTCGAAAATCATATGAGTCAGTGCACGGGCGCGTACAGTGGGAGCCACGTGGCGTGCTGGCTGTGCGGGATTGAGCTTCACTATGGGAGACTCTAGGCGCAAGAGTATGGCGTAGCGCAAGTTGAACATGGTCGTTCAATTTGAGTCAAATGTGTCGCCTTGGTGAATTCCGGAAAACATAAATTTTCCGGACCAGGCCGAGATCGATTTTGTGAAGGTCTCTACTGATCTCAAGAAATCAGACCCGCGAACATTGACTGTCTGCTTTTGCCCGAAAGCTCCCATTTCATACTCACCACAATTGGACAGAGTAATCCACATTGACTCTCAACTCGCCGACGTTACGCGCAAAGTCACTGTGGTAGTCGGCTTGACGAATCCTGAATGCCACATCCTTGAACGTGCCGCTTTGAATCACGTAGGAGAGCTCTATTCCACGTTCACGCTCTTTGCTGCCGATGGCATCACCCGGCAGTTCAATGTGATCGCCCTTGATGTAGCGCCACATACCGCGTAGCCCGGGAATGCCTAAAGCCGCAAAGTCGTAGTCGTACCGAATTTGCATCACACGCTCGTTGGGATTAACGAACTCGGAGACCAATGCCCCTTCGGTGTTGACGTTGACACTCGTACCTGAAACGTAGGGCAGGGCCGTATCGCCCGTGAGTTGCATGTAACCCACGCCCAGGGAATGAGCACCCGCCAGCCAGGTAAACATACTGCTCAGCGTTTGGTTATCGACGGCTCCTGCTTTTTCATTGCCGTTTTCACGACTGTTGAAATAACGTAAATCGGTCTTGAAACGGCTGTGCCCAAGGTCCAGGAAATGCACCAGGTCGATATAGTCCTGCTCATACAGATCGTTAAGCGTGGCGTGGTAATAGCGGGTAGTAAGGGTTTTCGACCAGTTGTAGTCAGCCCCGACAATATTCAAATCGTTTGAGGTCGCCCCGGCCTTGAATCGGCGGTTGGGATTGGCGATTGCCATGGGTTCAAAATCAGTGGAGTCGCGATATTTGATGCGATCCAGATGCGCAACATGCAACGTTAACCCATCCATTTCTTTGGACGTCAGGTAGCCCCCCCGTAGTAAAGGCGGGAACAACCGCATGGTGTTAGCCAGCAACACAGGCATCAAGGGTTGCAGTGTGCCCAGTTGCACCTCTGTCTTTGAGTAGCGCGCCTTGGCAGCCAGGCCGAATTTGGAATAATCATCTGCAACTTCGTGAGTCGAGGCGTTATACGCCAGTATTCCGGTGCCGGTTCTACCAGGGCCTGAATCAAGCTTCACGCCGAGCATTCCGACGGCATTCAAACCCAAACCGATCGTGCCCTCGGTATAGCCCGAGGCATAGTTGAATATGAAACCCTGTGCCCATTCTTGTGCCTGGGACTGGCCACTGCCATCGCGATAATCCCTATCGTAATAGAAGTTGCGTAACGTCATTTTTGCAGAGCTATCGCTGATAAAGTCATTTGCCTGCAAGGATGAACTCATGGCGACGAGGGTCGTCAGTACAAAATATTTGTTCATTTTGGCCTTCATTTTGTTGTTATTGATAGGCGTGTACTGAATGAAAGGCGAGCGAATCCGCCTCGCCGACAAACGAGGTCGGCGAGGTGGATTTATTGCGTGTTCAGTTTTTTAGATGTGGAAATAACGTCAGGCCGGATTGACGATTGATGGCACTTAACTGACCTTTAGAGAAACCTTGGTAAGTGTCCAGGTTACGTGTGAACCATTTAACCTTGTCGTTGATTGCGTAGGGTATGTCACTGCCAAAAAGCACATGGCCGGGGCGCGCGAACGCCATCAGGCTCGGCAGCACGGTCGCACTGGCGGACAGTGCAGTATCGAAATAGAAGTTCTGCATCTGGCTGATCAGTTCTTGAGGGGTAAATCCCAGGCCAAGATTGCCCAGGCTTTGCGCAAATCGGTCAGCCCCGTAGGGAATGAAACCGCCAGCGTGGGACAGAATGATTTTGACGTCAGGGTATTTGGCAGGTACTCGATTCGCCAGCAGACTCAGTGCCGCGCGGGTCGTATCAAAAGGATAGTCCGCCGTGGGGCCAGGAATGCCAGGGATAAGTTCCAGCTTGGGTTGAGTTGGGTGTATGAGCACGACAGCCTTGTAGGTTTCCAAAGCCTGCCAGACAGGATCGAAGTGGGCGTCGCCCAGGTAGAGACCGTCGTAGTTTGAAAGCAGAATCACGCCTTCGGCTTTCAACACCGTCATGGCGTGTTCCAGCTCCTTCAAGGCACCTTCGATGTCTTGCATCGGCAGGGTCACAAAGCTGCCAAAGCGCCCTTTATGATCACTGGCAAGTTGCGCGGCGTATTCATTGACGCGACGCGCCATGTCCAGGGCCGCTTGTCCCTTCCAGCCTGCGACACCCGGCGCAGTGAGCGAGAGCATGGCCATGTCGATGCCCAGGCTGTCCATGAACTCGATGTCCGAGACGGGGTTCCAGGCTGGCATTTTCCAGCCTGACGGATCGCCGCCATTTTTAGCCAGGTCGGCCGCCCAGAAATCCGGAACGAAGTGATGGTGTACGTCAATGCGCCGGGCATTCGTGTTGATCATTCCATCCGAAAACGGTGAAGCGGTAGAAGCGACGGCAGGCATTACGGACATGACAGCACCTGCGGAAATGGCTACGCCTGTAGCGTTCAGGAAGTCTCTGCGTTTCATGGCGGTTTCCTTGTCAGCGAAGAATTTGAACAGGGCGATGTTCAATTCAGGGTTATGGAGCAGCCCCGTACTGTTCTTGCACGGGGTTCGAGAAAGGGGTTTCAGTCGATTTGAGCGCCGTTGCGCCGTACCGACAGGTAGAACATCGCCAGGGCGGCGATGACGATGCCGGGTGCCGAAGCCATCATCACCCCGGTGGTGCCGGTGCCAAGTGCGAGCATTTTGCCGGCCACCAAGGGGCCGCTCATGGCACCCAGGCGGCCGATGGCGACGGCGCTGCCGACGCCTGTGGCGCGAATCGTCGGACGATAGAAGTGCGGTGCCAGGGCATACAGCACGCATTGACCGCCGGTGGCAAAGAAACCGGCGACGAAACCGGCTGCCAGCATGCTTTCCCACCGACTGGCCAGACCCAGAGCTATCAGTGAACCGAGAATGCCGACGTAGATCAGCGCGGACAGGGCCCAGGCCGGCAACCGGTCCATCACCCAACCCAGCGACAAAGTGCCGAGGGCCGCGCCAAACTGCAGTGCCAGCATGACCCAACTGGCCTGGCGGCCGCTGAAGCCCTGGCCGACCAACAGGCTGGGCAACCAGTTGATCAGGATGTACACCACCATCAGGGTGAAGAAGTAACTGACCCAGATCATTAGCGTCGGCAACGCCGCTCCTTCTCGGAACAGACCCCGGACCACTCCGATCGGGGCAGATTCACGGGCGTTGCGAAACTGCGCCGACTCCGGCAGATACAGCCCCAGCAGCGGCACGATCAACAGCGGCACCACACCACCGACGTAGAACACCACCTGCCAGCCGCCGGCGAGCTCAGCGATGCCGATGCTGGCTGCCAGCGCCGCACCCAGCGGCACGCCGCAGTACATCAGGCTGACGGCAGTGCCACGCAGGCGCGGGCCGGCCACTTCACTGGTCAGGGCGATCAAATTGGGGAGGGCGGCACCTAGCCCCACTCCGGTGAGGCAACGGGCAATCATCAGACTGTTGAAGTCCCAGGCCATGGCCGTGACCAGGGAGAACAGCCCGAACAGTGCCACCGAGGCCATCAGTACCCGTTTGCGGCCGATGCGATCGGCCAGCAGGCCGCCGAGGAATGCACCGGGCAACAGGCCGAAAATCCCGGCGCTGAAGACCCAGCCCATGTGCATTTTGTCCAGCTGGAAAGCTGCCGCCATGCCTTGGGCGGCGATCCCCGAGGCTTGCAGGTCCAGGCCTTCCATCAGGGCGACGAGGAAGCAAAGACTAATGGTCCGTGCCATATACAGCGTGGTGGTTGTCACGTTCAGCGATGTCATGGGAAGTACCCGTTTTATTGTTGTAATGGGCAAAGCAGAACCGACCGACCGCTGCGTGGACGGTCGGCCGGGGTGGTACAGGGGTCAGCGTTTGAGCAGGTCCAGCGCGACGTCGACGATCATGTCTTCCTGGCCGCCGACCATGCGCCGCTTGCCCAGCTCGACAAGAATGTCGAGGGTCTTGAGGCCGTATTTGGCGGCGGCAACTTCGGCGTGGCGCAGGAAGCTGGAGTAGACCCCGGCGTAACCGAGGGCCAAGGTTTCGCGATCGACCCGCACCGGGCGGTCCTGCAACGGACGCACGACGTCGTCGGCGGCGTCCATCAGGGTGTAGAGGTCGGTGCCGTGGTTCCAACCCAGGCGCTCGGCGGCGGCGATGAACACTTCCAACGGCGCATTGCCGGCGCCGGCACCCATACCGGCGAGACTGGCGTCAATGCGGTCGCAGCCTTCCTCGACAGCGGTGATCGAGTTGGCCACGCCGAGCGACAGATTGTGGTGGGCATGCATCCCCGTCTCTGTTTCCGGCTTGAGCACCGCCTTGAACGCGCGGAAACGATCGCGCACGTCCTGCATGTTCATTGCACCACCGGAGTCGGCCATGTACACGCAGGTCGCGCCGTAGCTTTCCATCAGTCTGGCCTGCGCGGCGAGCTGCTCGGCCGGGATCATGTGGCTCATCATCAAAAAACCGACGGTGTCCATGCCCAGCTCGCGGGCGTACTCGATGTGCTGTTTCGAGACATCCGCTTCGGTGCAATGGGTGGCGATGCGCGCCACCCGAGCTCCGGCGTTGTAGGCGGCCTTAAGGTCATGCACGGTGCCGATACCGGGTAACAGCAAGGTGGTGATCTTCGCGTGCTGGATCACGTCGGCGGCCGCTTCGATCCATTCCAGATCGGTGTGTGCGGCGAAGCCATAGTTGAAGCTCGACCCTTGCAGGCCATCGCCGTGAGCCACCTCGATTGAATCAACCTTGGCCTTGTCCAGTGCGCGCGCGATGTCCTGAACATTTTGCAGCGAGTACTGATGTCGGATGGCATGGCTGCCGTCGCGCAGGGTCACGTCGGAGATGTAAAGTTTTTTGCCGTTCATGAAATTCTCCTCAAGCCTTTTGCATCGACTGCGCCATGCGCTCGGCGGTGGCCAAGGCAGCGGAGGTCATGATGTCGAGGTTGCCGGCGTAGGCGGGCAGGTAATGGGCGGCTCCTTCGACTTCGAGGAATACCGAAGTCTTTAGCCCGGAAAATTGTCCGAGGCCCGGAATGTTCAGCGGCGCGTGTTCGGGAATCACGTCGAACTGCACTTTTTGCTTGAGGCGATAGCCCGGCACATAGGCTTGCACTGCCGCCGCCATCTCCTCGACGGAAGCCTCTATCTGCGCCTGATCGGCAGCTTCGGACAGCACAAACACGGTGTCGCGCATCATCAGCGGCGGCTCGGCCGGGTTCATCACGATGATTGCCTTGCCCTTGGCTGCACCGCCGATCACTTCAATGGCCCTGGAAGTGGTTTCTGTAAACTCGTCGATGTTGGCACGGGTGCCGGGGCCGGCGGATTTACTGGCGATCGAGGCGACGATCTCGGCGTAATGCACCTTGGCCACCCGCGACACCGCTGCGACCATCGGGATGGTCGCCTGGCCACCACAGGTCACCATGTTGACGTTTGGCTGAGCCAGATTCTGTTCCAGGTTGACCACCGGCACGCAATACGGGCCGATGGCTGCCGGGGTCAAATCTATCAGGCGGATGCCGGGTTTGACCGAGCGCAAGAACGCATCGTTCTTCACGTGGGCGCCAGCCGAGGTAGCGTCGAAAACAAAATCGATGTTCTGGAACTCGTCCATGCGCACCAGGCCTTCGACACCTTCGTGTGTCACTGCCACACCCATACGCTGGGCGCGGGCGAGGCCGTCGGAGGCAGGGTCGATGCCGACCATCACCGCCATTTCCAGATGCCTGGCGTTACGCAGGATCTTGATCATCAAATCGGTGCCGATGTTGCCCGAGCCGATGATCGCGACTTTGAGTTTGTTCATGGTTGTTGCCCCTTATGCAAAGTCGACCGCGACACGACCGATACCGTCGATCTCGGCTTCAAAACGGTCACCGGCAGCGACCGCGACCATCGGCCCGAGTGCGCCGGTCAGAATGATGTCGCCGGCGCGCAGCGGATCGCCCAGGCGGGCCATGGTGCAAGCCAGCCAGACCGCAGCGTTGAGTGGATGTCCCAGGCATTCGGCGCCGCTGCCGCTGGATACTTCCTCGCCGTTGCGGGTCATGCGCATGGTGGCTGCCTGCAGGTCGAGGCCGTCGATCTGGCGGGTGCTTTCGCCGAGGACGAAACAGCCACTGGAGGCGTTGTCGGCCACGGTGTCGACGAAGCGGATGTTCCAGTTCTGGATCCGGCTGCCGACGATTTCCAGCGCCGCAGCGACCCAACCGGTGGCGGCCAGTACATCGGCGAAAGTGGTCTCGGTGCTCGGCAGGTCACGCTCGAGGATCAGGGCGATTTCCGCCTCGATCTTCGGCTGCAACACGCGACCGATCGGTACACGGTCGTTGTGGTCATAGCGCATGTCGGCGAGCAGGGTGCCGAAGTCAGGCTGATCCACACCCAGTTGCCGCTGGACCTTGGGATTGGTCAGGCCGATCTTCCGGCCGATCACGGGGTTGCCATTGCCCACCGCGTGAGCAATGTTCAGGCGCTGGATGGCGTAGGCGGCGTCTGCATTGTCTTCGCCGATCAGTTCGCGCAAAGGCGCGATGGCTTCGCCGTGGGCCTGGGCCTGGCGCAGGTCGCTTGCCAGTTGCTCCAGTGTGGCTTGAGTCAGGGTCATGGTGGCCTCGGTCATCAATGGGTCAGGAAATCCAGCACCAGGCGGTTGTAGGTGTCGGCGTGTTCCCACTGGGCCCAATGGCCGCAACGGTTGAACACATGCAGTTGCGCGTCGGGCAGACCGGCCAGCAGGCGCAGGCCGGTGTCCATCGGCACGAAGCGGTCCTCGCGGCCCCAGACAATCAGGGTGCGGGCCTTGATCTCGTGCAGGCGATGGCTGAAGTCCGGGAACTGCTTGGGGTTCAGGGTGCTGCTCTTGACGAAGTTATCCAGGTGATCGCGGCGCGCCAGGATGTTGTCCAGGCGGGTCTGGAACATCGCGTCGGTGATGCTGCTGGCGTCGAAGACGAAGACGTTCATCATCTTCTTCAGGTTCTCGATGGTCGGCTCGCGGTACAGCGCGCCGATCAGCTTGATGCCCTCGGTGGGTTGCGGGACGAAGGCGCTCGGGCCGCCGGTGCCGCCGCCCATCAGGATCAGTTTGCCGATGCGTTGCGGGTAGGCGAGGGCGAACGCCACGGTGCTGTGGCCGCCCATGGAGTTGCCGATGATGTGCACGCGGTCCAGGTCCAGCACGTCGATCAGGCCTTTGAGGGCGCGGGCGTTGAGGTCCGAGCGCGAGCCATCGCAAACCACCGGATCGCTTTTGCTCCAGCCAGGGCAGTCCATCAGGATCACCCGGTAGCCGGCGTTGACCAAGGGCTCGATGTTGCAGTGAAAGTTGGCCCAGCCGCTGGCACCGGGACCAGAACCGTGGAGCATGACCACGGTTTCGGCGCCCGGATTTTCAGGGATTGGACCGACATCGTTGTAATGCAGTTGCAGGTCCAGGTCGCCTTCCTTGATGCGGGTAAAGCGGCTGGTGGATGCTTCGGTGAATCCAGTGGCAGTCATGGCAGTTCCTCGAAATTCAGTGATGGTTGTGCTGTGGTCGTGCGCCGAGGCTGGCGAAGCCTGCGATCCATTCAGGGATCGGTCGGTAGTAGCGGTCTTCGGTCTGGTACGGGCCGAAGGAGGAGAGGGCGGCGAACGCCGCGACCCAGGTTTTCACTTCGTGGGTGGATTTGCCGGCCAGTGCCGATAGCTCGTCATTGCCCAGCCCATCGAAATCGCTCAGGCGTCCCTGTTCGAGGCTGTTGAGAAAGCCCCGGTCCCAGGTCGGGTTGAGCGGATGTAGGCAGTGCTGGTCCTGAACGAATTCCCTCGCGGCCTGGATGACCCGGTTCTGGCGGGCCAGGCGCTCATCGGCAGGCAGATCGCGGCCGCTCCCCATCAGTCGGTCCGCCATACGCGCATCGACTTTGGCCAGCTCCGGCACCGGTGGCTGGTGCGACAAGCCGCCGGAGGCCAGAAACAGCACGCGTTTGTTCAACGTTTTGGCCCATCGACCGATAGCCTCGCCGAGCAAGCGGGCACGCTTGAAACCGGGCAGGGGTACCGCCACCGAATTGATGAACACCGGGATTACCGGACAGCCTTGCAAGCCGCCGAGCAACAATTCCAGTGGCTGAGCGAAGGCATGGTCGACCTGCATGCAATACGACACGGCGGTATCGACCCCAGCATTGAGCACCGCCTGGGCGCACGACTCAGCCAGCGCCTTGGGTACGTCGAGTTCACCGGCAGCCGTACCGAAATCGCCGATTGCATGGGCTGCCATTCCGATGCAGAACGCCGGCATCACATCGTAGAAAAAGCCGTTGTAGTGGTCCGGGCCGAACAGCACGATCAACTCCGGGGCGAAGCGGGCAATACGCTCACGGGCCGCGGCGGTCATGCCGTCAATTTCGGCCAGCACCTGCGGTTCGGGGTCGACGAACCCCACCAGCGGCGTGTGGGATATGCAGTGCAGATAAGCGCTCATCTCAGGCCACCTTGCTGGCGACGAAAGTCGCGGCCGGGTGCGGCAGAGCCTTGAGCGCAAGGATCAACTGATCGCAGGCCTGACCCACGGTTTGCGGAATGGCCAAACCGGCAACAAAACGATCCGGGCGTACGAGGGCGATGGACGATGCCCCGTGGGCAAACCACTCGCGGATCCGGCCGCTACTGTCACCGACGCGAATCACGCCTTTGCCGGCATCGCTGGCGGACTTGAGCTGGACGTCCGGCAGCACTTGAATGAAGCGCGTACCCAGCGCCTGCCACTGTTCGATTTGCGCAGCCGAAAGGCCCCAGGTCGGATCGCAGCCCCAGGCAATGATTGCGAAATGCTTGCCGATCACTTCATCGAGCAGCACCCGCTCGCCGGCTTCGGTGAGCACCTGCGGCTGGATGAACATTTTGCCCACCGGCGAGGCGCTGTCTTGCGCGGCGATCAGCGCGCCCTTGGTGTATTGCGGCATCGGCTTGAAGCGCATTTCCAGGAAGAAGCGTTTGACCGGCGGCAGATAGTTCAGCAACCAGGACACGCCATCGCGAAAGGTGCCTTGCCAGCGCTTGGGCGGTGCCAGTACGTGACCGGCGAGTACCGACAGATCGATCATTGCCTTGGCGTGGTCGCGACGCTCCTGTTCGTAGCTGTCGAGCAGGCTATCGGCGGCCAGGCCTTGGATCACCATCGCCAGTTTCCACGCCAGATTGGAGGCGTCGCGCATGCCGCTGTTGTAACCCTGGCCTTGCCAAACCGGCATGATGTGCGCGGCATCGCCGGCCAGCAGCACCCGCCCCTGACGGAAACGTCCGGCCAGGCGGGCGTTGTGGGTGTAGACGCGACTACGGATCAGCTCGATGTGGTCCGGGTTGGGCAAGACTTTGCCGAGCAGCTTGCGCATGTTTTCCGGTTTGCTCAGCTCGGCTTCCGTCTCTCCGGGCATGACCATGAACTCGAAACGCCGAACGCCATGGGGCAGGGCAGCAGAAACGTAAGGGCGCACCGGGTCACAGCACAGGTAGACGTGAGGAGTGCCCAGCGGATCGTTGGCGATATCGACCACGATCCACTGGTTCGGCGCGGTCTTGCCTTCGAAGCTGATGTCCAGGCTGCGCCGCACCAGGCTGTTGCCGCCGTCGCAACCGATCAGGTAGCGGGCATGCAGGCGCTCGCCGCGACCGTTTTGATCTTTGAGGTTGAGCACAACGACGCTGTCGCTTTGTTCGAAGCTCTCCAGTTCGCGACTGAAAAGCACTTTGACGTTATCGAAGCGTTGCAGGCCGTCGAACAGCACGCGGTCGGCCAAGGGCTGGATGAAGGCGTTGCGTCGTGGCCAGCCGAACTCATCGGTCTTGGGCTGGATATCGGCGAAGCAGCGACCTTTGGGAGTAAGGAAACGCATCGCGTGCCAAGGGGTGGTGTGGGGCAGCACGGCGTCGACCAGGCCAACCGCCTGGAAGGTACGCAAGCTTTCATCGTCCAGGCCAATGGCGCGGGGGTAGTCGATCAGACTGTCGAGTTTTTCCACCAGAGTGACTTTCACGCCACACTGGCCAAGGTAATTGGCGATCATCAAGCCGACGGGACCGGCGCCGACGATGGCGACGTCGGTGCTCAGCTCCAATGGGGTAGGCGTGGGTGCAGAACTCATGGATATCTCCCTACAGCGCTTTTGGATTTCTTGTTGGGCGCAGTATGGAAATGGTCGGGCTGGTCGACAACGACAACCCTTGTTAGTGTGCACCAGGTGCACAACGTTGATTTGCAAGCAGAACGGAGCGATTCGATGAGCGAGACCGAATACAAGGCCGTGCGTGGATTGATGCGCGGCCTGGCCCTGATCAACGGCCTGAATCGCTTCGACGGCGGCGCCAGCACGGCTCAACTGGCCGAGCAGAGTGGGCTGCACCGCACCACCGTCAGGCGCCTGTTGGAGACCTTGCAGGCCGAAGGTTACGTGCGGCGCAGCGAGTCCGACGACAGCTATCGGCTGACCCTGAAAGTGCGGGAATTGAGTGAGGGTTTTCGCGATGAGCAGTGGATTTCCTCCATCGCGGCACCGCTGCTGGGCGAGCTACTGCAAGAGGTAGTTTGGCCCACCGATCTGTGCACCCTGGACGGCGACGCCATGGTGATTCGCGAGACTACCCATCGCTTCAGTCGCCTTTCGTTCCACCGTTCCATGGTCGGGCGGCGCCTGCCGTTGCTGATGACCGCCACCGGACGTGCCTACTTCGCTTTTTGCCCGCCTGCCGAACGTGAAGAACTGATTGAGTTGATGATCAGCCGCGAAGACGAGCAATCCGCGCTGGCAACTGACCGGCGTTTTGTTGAGCGGTTGGTGGAACATACGGTAAGCAGGGGATACGGAGAAAATAATTCCCACTGGGGCCAGGAGCGCAAGATCGCTGCCATCGCCGTTCCGATCACGCATGAGGCGCGGCTAATGGGCTGTTTGAACCTGGTTTACATCGCTAAGGCGATGTCGGTGGAGGAAGCGGCTCGGCGCTATCTGCCAGCGATGCACAGTGTGGTGCGAAAGATCCAGGTTAAGTTGGGTGGCGAAGGCGAATGTGTCTAGTCATCCACTTTTCAGCCCACATCTCCCTGCGTGTCGAGGTCGAATATGTGGCTTCGGAGAGGTAGGGTTGCGGAAATGACCAAAAAGATGCGGAAACGATACAGAAAGGGAGAGACAAGATTGCCGATTCCCGGAAACGACAAAGCCCTGAATAATCAGGGCTTTGTCGTATCAAATATGGCGGAGGCGATGGGATTCGAACTCATGGACCTGTTACAGTCGACGGTTTTCAAGACCGTTGCCTTAAACCACTCGGCCACACCTCCGTTGCGTTGCGGGCGCCATAATACCTGAATGAAACACACTGTCAAACTCTGTGCATGGCTTGTTACAGAGCGTCTGTTATGATCTTTGCGACTGAACGTTTCAAACCAACAGGAGTGTCGCCATGCGCGAACAGGATTACGCAGTTCACAACAGCGTGCAGGCTGAGCAGCTAGAGGTTAGCCGCGTCCTGCGCAACACATACGGCTTGCTGGCGCTCACCCTCGCTTTCAGCGGTGTGATGGCTTTCGTGGCCCAGCAGATGCGCGTCGGCTACCCGAATATCTTCGTGGTGCTGATCGGTTTCTACGGCTTGTTCTTCCTCACCAACAAACTTCGTGATTCGGCCTGGGGCCTGGTGTCGGCGTTTGCCCTGACCGGTTTCATGGGTTTCCTGCTCGGCCCGATCCTCAACCGTTACCTGGGCATGCAGGGCGGCGCTGAAGTGGTCAGCTCCGCGTTCGCGATGACTGCACTGGTGTTCGGTGGCCTGTCGGCCTACGTGCTGATCACCCGCAAGGACATGAGCTTCCTCGGTGGCTTCATCACCGCCGGTTTCTTCGTGTTGCTGGGTGCGACGCTGGCGAGCATGTTCTTCCAGATCAGCGGCCTGCAACTGGCGATCAGCGCAGGTTTTGTGCTGTTCTCGTCGGTCTGCATCCTGTTCCAGACCAGCGCCATCATCCACGGCGGCGAGCGCAACTACATCATGGCGACCATCAGCCTGTATGTATCGATCTACAACCTGTTCATCAGCCTGTTGCAGATCTTCGGCATCATGAGCCGCGACGACTGATCGCTACACCGCTATAAACAAGAAACCCGCGAGAGCGGGTTTTTTGTTGTCTGCAAAAACGTGATCAGTTGATGATCATGCTGCCGTCGGCGTGTTGCTTGTAAATCGTGTAGGGCAGCAGAAACGTATCCAGCACCCCGGAAACGGCTCCGTCGACCACCAGCCCGAGGGAGGGGTTCTTGTAGTTGAACGCATCGACGTCATCCGGTTTTTCGGCGTGCAGCATGCAGAAATCGTACGTCACGCCGCTGTAGATACGCGGTACGGCGCCGCAGTAGGTTTTTTTCGCCTTCAACTGATCGACGTTCGTTTTATCGCTGAGCGCTACTGTCTGTATGGTCCCGCAACCCGTCAGCATCAATGCCGCCAGTATCACTGCCTGAATTTTCATGCCGCGAATCCTTCGCTGGAAAAAACTCAATCTACGCCGCTCACGCCATCGGCGGCAATCGTCGTTTGACCGGTGTTTTCTTGACGATGGCCGTATTGGTCTCGGCCAGGGTATTGAGGCGGTCGAGCAGGGTGTCGAGTTGCTCCATCGACCGCACATGCAGGCGGGCGATGAAACAGTCCTCGCCGGTGACCTTGTCACACTCGGTGAACTCGGGAATCGACAGGATCTGCCGCTCCACTTCCTGCAACTGCCCCGGCAATGGCCGCACGCGGACGATGGCCTGCAACTGGTAGCCGAAGCACTTGGGATCGATCTCCACGGTATAGCCCTTGAGCACGCCGCGCTCTTCCAGTCGGCGCAAGCGTTCGGCCACACTCGGCGAGGACAACCCGCTGATCTGCGCCAGGGCCTTGAGCGAACGCCGGGAGTCTTCCATCAAGGCCCCGATCAGGATCTGGTCGATATCGTCGGTCATACAAAAACTCCCGCATTAGGCGAATGACGCAAACCACCCTTGATAAAAAAGGCAGAAATCGAGTTTAGCCTGCTTTTTGCGCTGGAGAAGCCTCGGTCTCGCTTGGCATACTTTTGCCACACATTAAGGAGATTGATGATGGACAAAACAATCCGTCGCGGCTCATTCGAAATGACCGCTGCCATGCTGATATCCGGGACGATCGGCTGGTTTGTGCTGGTGTCCGGGCAACCGGTGCTGGACGTGGTGTTCTGGCGCTGCGTATTCGGCGCAGGGACTTTGCTGTTGATTTGCTCCGCTTTCGGTTTCTTGCGCCCGGGCATTCTGACCCGCACCACGTTCCTGCTGGCCGTGCTCAGCGGCATGGCGATTGTCGGCAACTGGGTGCTGCTGTTCGCTTCCTATTCACGGGCCTCGATTGCCATCGGCACGGCGGTGTACAACGTGCAACCGTTCATGCTGGTGGGATTGGCGGCGCTGTTTCTGGGCGAGAAGATCACCCTGCAAAAGCTGTTCTGGCTGGCGATTTCGTTTATGGGAATGCTGGCCATCGTCAGTGCCCACGGCGGGCAGGGCGAGGGCGGCAATGATTACCTGATGGGCATCGCGCTGGCACTGGGGGCGGCGTTTCTGTACGCCATCGCCGCGTTGATCATCAAGCGCCTGACCGGCACACCACCACACCTGATTGCGCTGATCCAGGTCTGCACTGGTGTGTTGCTGCTGGCACCGTTCGCCCACTTGAACGCGCTGCCGCAGGCGCCGGGTGCCTGGGCCAGCCTGGTGACGCTGGGCATCGTCCACACCGGTCTGATGTACGTGTTGCTCTACGGCGCGATCCAGAAACTGCCGACGGCGCTGACCGGCGCACTGTCGTTCATCTATCCGATTGCGGCGATTTTCGTCGACTGGTTTGCCTTCGGCCATCACCTGCAGACTCTGCAATGGGTCGGTGTGGCGGCGATCCTGCTGGCCGCTGCCGGCATGCAACAGGGCTGGGGCTTCAAGTCGCGGCGTCTGGCGGCGCAGTGACTTCAGATCTCCTTGATCACGGACTTGAACAGGTCTTTGAGTTGTTTATTACCGGCATCCACCAGATGGTTATCGTCGAAGTACAACGGCACACCCTTTTTTGACCCCATGCAGCTACCATCCGGGCAAAGGTTTGGGGTCGGGTCCACCACCTGCGCATTGCAACGTTTCGCCACAATGTCGATGGCATTGTTGGCGATCCGGTTGCGTTGCTCGTAATCCTTCAACGGGATCGAAATGTCGGCTGAGTCACCGAAAATGCGCTGGTGCAGATTCAGGCCTTTATAGACGCTGAACGGCATTTCCGGGATCGGCTTGACGATGTAGACCGGATGGTTTTCGGCGATCGCACAGACGGTATTTGCGTATTCGGCGACATAGGCATCGCCGAAGGACACAGGCAACCGATCCGGAAAATGAATCTGATAGCTGTTACTGCGACTCGGATCGGCATACAGCGCCGCTCTGCTGAACAGCACCACGGGAACCCCGACGTACGAGTTTTTCAGTATCTGCAGTTTTTCGTGATTGAACGCCTGGCATTTGCGCTCGAGTTTTTTGTCGTGCATCTGGAAGCTTTGCAACGTCGGACAACCACCGAGCGACCAGGACAGGGCTGCCTGCGGATTATTCATCTGCACGGATGCTGCGGTGGATTGCGCATGGCTGTCGCCAAAAAGAATGACAGACACCTCGCCACGGCCCAGCTTGCAATCGGCGGCGTCGTAGGCACTCGGAAGGCACTCTTGGGTATAGAGCTTGCTGATGTATTCGGGTTGTCCGAGGTCGACAAAGGCGAACCGAAGGTTCGGATGGTCCTTGACCAGTGACGCCGTTGTGGCGGACAGGATAACCATCCCGATTACCCACGACGCAAACTTGAAAAGTGTGCCGCGTGCGGTGGTCATCGGCGTGATCTTCGACTCCACCAGGTAATACGACATGGCACCCAGAACGAACGAAAGCGCCACGGCACCCGCTACATGCGGCCAGCTGTCGAGCAGGCCGCAAGTGTAGAGCAGAACCACCAGTGGCCAGTGCCACAGGTAAACCGAGTAGGAAATGGTGCCGGTGAACTGCAATGGCTTGAAAGTACTGAAGACAGAGCGAGTATTACCATAGATCACCAGTACGGTGCCCAATACCGGTAAAAGCGCCAGGTAACCTGGCCACAGATCCTGCTCCGAAAAGCACAACACGCTCCCCAAAATGGCCAGCAGCCCCAGCCCTTCAAAGATAAAACCGTTACGTTTGCCCAGTTGCAGGGGGAAGAGAAACACCAGGCCGCCGGCAATCAGTTCCCAGGCGCGGGTCGGCAACATGTAGAAGGCAAATACCGGGTCTGTGCGAGTAACAACAGCCGACCCAGCAAAAGACAAGGCGGCCAGCATCAACAGGGTATAGCGGGTTTTTTGTGGGCCCAGAAATCTGTACAGCGCCATCAGCAGCAGGGGATACAGCATGTAAAACTGCCATTCCACTGACAGCGACCAGGTGTGCAACAACCAATTTTCTTGCAGCGGCGCATCGAAGTAGCTGCCACCCTTGGCGAACATGAAGTTGGAACTGAACAGCAGGCTGCTTTTGATCGTTCTGATGACGTCGCGATAGTCATCCAGCGGCAGGAAGACGAAACCGAACAGCAGCAGGGCGAAACACACCGCCAGTAGCGCCGGGATGATTCGCCGGGCTCTCGATGCGTAAAAACCCGCCAGGGAGAAGCGTTGCTGTGCCAGACCGGTGAAGATGATGCCGGTCATCAGGAAGCCGGAAATGACGAAGAACACGTCTACGCCCGCAAATCCGCCGTCGAATCCTGGGATAGCGAAGTGATAGAGCACCACCGATAGCACGGCAAGCGCCCGCAAGGCATTGATATTCGTCCTGAATTGCATTTATGCATCCGCCCACGTCCGTTGTGGGGGCGCATTGTAGAGATGATGTCGAAATTGTTACATCGAAAAATACGTCGATCAGATATTCCAGCGCGGCGCCGTCTTCGCCAGGCGCTGGCGCATTTCGCCGATGTTGGACGCCAGTTGCCGGGTCAGCAGACGGTAACCGTCCAACGGACTGTAAACCGGCGCATCAAGGCTGGCGTCCGGCAATTCCACCGGGCGCCCGAGACGCTGGGTCGCACCGGTTTTCAAGGCCCGGGCCATGCCGATCAGTTGCACACGGATCTGCCGATGCTCGGCCTTCAATGCCGATTGCAGATGGGCCATCGCTTCAGGGTCGTTGGTGTCCGGTCGAGTATTGCCGAGGATTTCCAGGGTGCTGATGCACATGCGCAGGTTGCGCTGGATCGCGTCCAGTTCGGTCATCGAGACCTTCACTTCCTTGGACACCGACGGCATCAGCGAGCGCAGTTGCACCATCACCGTGTTCAACCGGCCCATCAGTTTCAGATGTTCATCGGCGGAAACCGGCTCACCGCTGATGATCCGCCCGTACACGGTTGCGCAGTCGCGCAACGCATCGGCCAGGTTGTAGCGCCACGAGTACACCGCGTACAGCGGCAGGGCAAAGGAAAAGGCCAGGGCCAGGGCGATTCCGATCAGGATATCGACCCCGCGCCACAGCCCGTCGGTGATCGGGTTGTCGCCATGCCCGGCGACAATGAAAACGGTAATGGCCGAGAGCAGGGCGGTGTAGCCGCCCTTGCCGATGGCGTGATACGAGAAGAATCCGCACACCACCGCCATCGCGAAATAGGTCAGCCATGGCATTCCCAGCCACGCCTGCTGCGCCACCAGCAACAGACCGACGCCGGCGCCGATCAAGGTGCCGGTGGCGCGTTCGGCGGCTTTCTTCCCGATATTGCCGTGGTGTTGCAAACCGCCGATCACCACCAGCATGGTCACCGACGCCCACTCGCCGTGAGGCAGGTTGATGCCGGTGGTCAGCAGGATCGTCGCCAGCAACCCCAGTGCCACCCGCACCGCATGAATCAACCGCGCATGCCGGTAGCGACGGTACGGGTCCAGCAATGGCCGCAGAATCCGCCGCAACAGCGGCGGCCAGCGGTGAGGGCTGAAAGTGCTCAGCGGTGATTCCTCCTTAGAAGATGTAATCGGTGGCGATGAAGTTCGAATCGCGCCCGCGAATGATTTCGCTGATCAGGTCCTTGTTGGGTTCCTGGAACTTGGTCGCCACCAACGTACGGATTGAAAACACCCGCAGCGCATCGTGTACCGACAGCGTGCCTTCGGCGGAGTTCTTGCGCCCGTTGAACGGGTAGGTGTCGGGACCGCGCTGGCACTGGGCATTGAGGTTGATCCGCCCGACCTGGTTGGCGAAGGTATCGACCAGGCGGCCGACCGCCACCGGGTTGGTGCCGAAGATGCTCAGTTGCTGGCCGAAGTCCGACTCCAGCACGTAGTCGATCACGGTATCGAGATGGCGGTACGGCACGATTGGCACTACCGGGCCGAACTGCTCTTCCTGATACACGCGCATCTGCGGTGTCACCGGGTACAGCACCGCCGGATAGAAGAACGACTCCCGCGATTCGCCGCCATTCGGGTTGACCACCTGAGCGCCCTTGCTCTGGGCATCGGCCACCAGGCCGTGCAAGTAATCGACCTTGCCCGACTCCGGCAACGGCGTCAGCGACACGCCACTGTCCCACGGCATGCCCGGTTTGAGGCTGGCCAGTTTCGCGTTGAATTTTTCGATGAAGCTTTCGACCACGTCTTCATGCACGAACAGGATTTTCAGCGCGGTGCAGCGCTGGCCGTTGAACGACAGGGAGCCGGTGACGGCTTCGCTGACGGCATTGTCCAGATCCACCTCCGGCAGGACGATGCCGGGGTTCTTCGCATCCAGCCCCAGTGCGGCGCGCAAACGGTGTGGTTTCGGGTGCAGTTTCTTCAGGTCGCTGGCGGCCTTGTTGGTGCCGATGAAGGCGAAGATGTCGATCTTGCCGCTGGCCATCAGCGCACTGACGGTCTCGCGGCCGCTGCCGTAGATCACGTTGATCACGCCGGTCGGGAAGCTGTCGCGGAAGGCTTCGAGCAGCGGACGGATCAGCAGCACACCGAGCTTGGCCGGTTTGAACACCACGGTGTTGCCCATGATCAGCGCCGGAATCAGCGTGGTGAAGGTTTCGTTCAGCGGATAGTTGTAAGGCCCCATGCACAGCGCCACGCCAAGCGGTACGCGACGGATCTGGCCGAGAGTGTCCTGTTCCAGCTCGAAGCGGCTGGAGCGGCGGTCGAGTTCTTTCAGCGCATTGATGGTGTCGACGATGTAGTCGCAGGTGCGGTCGAACTCTTTTTCCGAGTCCTTGAGGTTCTTGCCGATTTCCCACATCAGCAGTTTCACCACGGCGTCGCGCTGCTGGCGCATGCGCCCGAGGAAGGCTTCGACGTGCTGGATGCGTTCGGCGACGCGCATGGTCGGCCACAGGCCCTGGCCCCTGTCATAGGCGCGCACGGCGGCGTCGAGGGCGGTGAGGGCGGTGTCGGCGTCCAGCAGCGGCGTGCTGCCGAGGATCACTTGTTCATCGCCGTTTTCGCCGTGCAGATAGACCGGGCTGCGCACGGTGGCGAGGGGGCCGTCCCAGCGGCGCAACTGGCCATCAACCAGGTATTCGCGTTGTTCGACCTGACCGTCGAGGCGGTATTTTTCCGGGATGTCGCTGACAGAAGGGAACAGATTGCCAAGGATGTTTGCTGTGGTCATGTCGCTACCCCGCGTGTCATTGAAAAAGTCTGTAACGGTTATACGCCTGAATGCGCCGAAATTTAAACCCGCAAATGTCACGCGAATGTCACGCAAAGGCGCAGGGCAGAGGGCTCAGCAGAATATCCGCCGTTTAGACGATGTCGAGCTGCGTCCTGGCTGTCCCCGGATGCCCCCTTCGCTGGCCCGCAATGCCCTCAACGCGCTGGCGTCGCTGCCTTAAGGTGTGATCACAACAATAAGTGGCACCCCACGCGAGGATCGTTATGCGGGCATCCCGAATCATGTTGCCGCTGATGCTGGCCGCTGCACTGGCCGGCTGCGGCGAAGACCCCAACCCCCCGGCCAGCACCAACAACGCCATTCCCAAAGACCCGGCGCTGGCGCAGATCTACGCCAACAGCTGCCAGCTCTGCCACGCCAATCCCGCCGCGAATGCGCCTCTGACCGGTGACCGCAAGGCCTGGGAACCGCGCATCCAGCAGGGCGCCGACACGCTGCTCGACCACGCCATCAATGGCTACAACGGCATGCCGCCGATGGGCCAGTGCGTCGAGTGCTCGGAAGAACAATTCCTTCAGTTGATCGGCTTCATGGCCGACCAGCCGCTGCCACAATAAGGGTGCGCGCATGACGATGGATCTGACTCGACGTCAGCTGTTGCAACGGGCAAGCATCGTCGGCGCTTTCAGTGCGCTGGCGACGAATCCGGCCTTGGGCCAATTGATGCGCGCACCCCGGTTGATCCCGTGGCGCAACTGGTCGGGCGGCCAGAGTTGCCTACCGGCGGCGCGAGTGGCGCCAAAGAACCTGGATGAACTGACGGCAGTGATTCAGCAGGCACCAGGCAAGATCCGTCCGGTCGGCTCGGCGCATTCCTTCAGCGCGCTGGTGCCTACTGACGGCACGCTGTTGTCGCTGAGCTACTTCAATGGTCTGCTCGATCACGACCCGAAAACCCTGCAAGCCGAATTCGCCGCCGGCACGCCGATGTCGCGCATGGGCACACCGCTCAAGGACGTCGGCCAGGCCCTGCAAAACATGGCCGACATCGACTACCAGACCCTCGCCGGCGCGATTTCCACATCCACCCACGGCACCGGCAAAACCTTCCAGTCCTATTCCGCCCACGTCTGCGGCATGCAACTGGTGACGGCCAGCGGTGAAGTGCTGGACTGTAACAGCCAGCGTCATCCCGAAGTGTTCAACGCCGCCCGGGTGTCCCTCGGTGCATTGGGCGTAGCGACCAAAATCCGCCTGCAAAATCGCCCGGCCTATCGCCTGCGCGAACGCCAATGGATCGCCAAGACCGAAGAACTGCTGGAAGACATCGACAAGAACACATCGGAAAACCAGCACTGGGAAATGCTCGTCGTCACCCATTCCGACTACGCCTTGTCCATCGCCCTCAACGAAACCACCGATCCGGCCACGCCGCCGATCCCGCCCGAAGATGAGGGCGGCAATGAGTTCGTGACCCTGATCGAAAAGATCGACAAGTACGGCAGCGACTTCCCGGGCCTGCGCAGTTCGCTGCTCAACAGCCTGCGGCATCTGGCGAGTTTCGAGGATCGGGTGGGCGATTCGTTCGACATCTACGCCAACGTGCGCACCGTGCGTTTCAACGAAATGGAATACTCGGTGCCCGCCGAACATGGTCCGGCGTGCCTGCGCGAGATTCTCAAACTGATCCGCGACAAGGACCTGCGCACCTGGTTTCCCATCGAGTACCGCTACGTCAAGGCCGACGACATTCCCCTGAGCATGTTCGAGGGCCGCGACAGCTGCTCGATCTCGGTCCACCAGCATTACCAGATGGACCATCACAACTTCTTCGCCGCCGTCGAGCCGATCTTCTGGAAGTACAACGGCCGCCCGCACTGGGGCAAGTTGCACACGCTCAACGCGCGGACTTTGCAGACGTTGTACCCGCGCTGGCAGGAATTCATTCAGGTGCGCCAGGCGCTGGACCCGAGCGGCAAGTTTCTCAACGGGCATCTGTCATCGATTCTGGGGGTGAGTTGATGGCGGTCAATCGACGCAATTTTGTGCTCGGCACCTTGGGTGTCGGCGCCTTGCTGGTGGGCGTGGGTGCGTGGCTGCGGCCGGGGGATCGCGGCGGGCCTTACAGCGAGTATTTCCGGGCGCTGAACAACGAACTCAAGAGCAAAGGCCCGATGCGCCCGGTGTTGTTGATCGATCTGGATCGCCTCGACCACAACATCGACGTCGTGTTGGGCTCGGTGAAACGCAGCGGCAAACACCTGCGACTGGTGGAGAAATCGCTGCCGTCGCCGGGGCTGCTCAGCTACATCGGCCAACGGGCCGGGACGCAACGGTTGATGTCGTTTCATCAGCCGTTTCTCAATCACGATGCGCAGGTCTATCCGCAGTCCGACATCCTGCTCGGCAAGCCGTTGCCGGTACGCTCGGCGGAGCTGTTCTACCAGACCCACAAAGGCCCGTTCGACCCGGCGAAGCAACTGCAATGGCTGATCGACAACCCCGAGCGCCTGCAGCAATACCTCGCGCTGGCGCAGGGACTGGGCACCCGAATGCGGATCAACATCGAACTGGACGTCGGCCTGCACCGGGGCGGGGTCAGTGACGTGAACGTGCTCGGGCAGATGCTCGCGCTGATCGCCGCCAACCCGCAGCACCTGGAATTCGCCGGCTTCATGGGCTACGACCCGTTCGTGGGCATGGGCGTGCCGGGGATTCTCGGTTCGCCCGAGGAGCTGTTCGCCAAGGTAATGGTGATTTATCAGCGCTGCGTCGACTTCACCCGGCAGCAATACCCGGCGCTGTGGCATGACGGCTTGTGCCTGAACACTGCCGGAAGTCCAAGTTATCGCATGCACGAAAACGAAAGCCTGAGCAGCGAAGTCTCGGTGGGCACGGCGATGCTCAAGCCGACGCACTACGATCTGCCGTCACTGGTGGAGCATGTGCCTGCCACGTACATCGCCACGCCGGTATTGAAAAGCACCGGGGCGGTGAACATTCCGGCGCTGGATGACAAGTCGAAGCTGTTTTCGTGGTGGGACGCCAACCAGCGCCAGACGTTCTTCATCTACGGCGGCAACTGGATGGCCGAGTTTGAATCGCCACCGGGGCTGCAGAGCAATGGGATTTACGGGCGCAGTTCGAATCAGGAGATGGTCAACGGTTCGAATGCCGTGGGGCTGACCGTGGAGGATCAGGTTTTCCTGCGACCGACCCAGACCGAGGCGGTGTTGCTGCAGTTTGGTGATTTGCTGGCGGTGCGCGGCGGCAAGATCGTTGATACCTGGCCGGTTTATTCCTGACGTTGAATCACGATGAAAGCCTGTGGGAACCAGCCAGTTCCCACAGGTTTTTTTATGCCCGCCGTTTCCCGATCAAATTCTGTAATGAAGCTTTTATGACAAAAGTTCGGTAGCACATCGCCAGTCCGGTCATGCCTATGTAACGCGCTTGAGGGGCCCTTTGGGCGCTTTTCACAAGCCGAGGCGGGACGCCGGGAGTGAGGCAATGGGGACTATGGAACGCTACTCGAAAGTGGGCATGCAGGAACTCGATCAACGCCTGTCGAAGATCGTCGAAGCCGCGCGCAAGAAGCCGGTTTCGGTGTATCGCTACGGCGCGCCGTGGGTCTGGATCGTGTCGCAGGATGACTGGCAGGGCGCCTTGAAAGAGGTCTCCAGCTACATTCCGCCGGGTCATTCGCTGGTGCTTTTGCGCCCGCAGATCGACGACCTGTTCGACGCCCACGCCGATCTCCTGCACGAGCTCAACGCCCAGCCCGGCATGCTGATTCCGGCGCAAACGGTCATGCACATCCTGCTCCTGCAACTGTTGTATTCGGTGCCGAGCGAGCAGCAGTTGTTCGAACAACTCAATTACAACCTGCTGTTCCGCTGGTTCGTCGGCCTGGGCCTGAACCAGAAAGTCTGGAGCTACAACGTCCTCAGTCGCGACATCGCCACGCTGCTCAACGAGCCCCGTGCGGTGCTGCTCATTCAGAAAATCATTGGCGAAGTGTTCTGCGGTGCCTTGCTGCAAATGCCCGAGTTCTCCTTGAACTTCGCGCTGCTGCACACCTGGCTCGGCAAGCACGCCTGCGCCCCGCACGTCAGCAACTGACGGCGGCCAGCAACCGACGCAATACACAGGGCGCCGAGACGCCAACAGGTCATCGCGAATTTCAGGGGGTAGTGTGGAGCAGATTTTCACGTCACGGCTGGCGCTGTGGGGCTGGCTGCTGGTGACGGCCGGCGTGCAGCCGGCGTTCGCCGAGGAGGCCGCAAACGCAGGTGCGCAGCGTCTGGTGGACGTCAACGAATACTTCGTGCGCGGCAACACCGTGCTCGATGCCCGGGCCATCGAAGAAGCGGTGTATCCGTTCCTCGGCCCGCAAAAAGCCCTGAGCGACATCGAAGGCGCGCGGGACGCCTTGCAGAAGGTCTATCAGGAACGCGGCTATCAATCGGTGTTCGTCGAACTGCCGGAGCAAGCGGTGGCCGACGGCATCGTCTACCTGCAAGTCAGCGAAACCAAGGTCGGCCGGGTGCGGGTGGTCGGCGCCAAACACTATTCGCCGCTGGACATCCGCGACAACGTCCCGGCGCTGAAGGAAGGCGAGGTGCCGGACTTCGCCAAGGTCCAGGGCGAACTGGCGCAACTCAACAAGACCCCGGGCCGGCAGGTGATGCCGCTGGTGCGCGAAGGTCAGCGCCCCGGCACCATGGACGTCGATCTGCAGGTCGAAGACCAGAACCCGTGGACCGCCAGCGTGGGTCTGAACAACGACTACAGCGCCGACACCGAAAAGCTGCGTGCCGTCACCAGCCTCGGCTACAACAACCTCTGGCAGCTCGGCCACAGCATCAACCTGACCTACTTCACCGCGCCGCAGGACACCGACAACGCCAAGGTCTGGTCGGGCTCGTACACCGCGCCGCTGACCGACCGCTGGAGTGTGCAGTTCTCCGGTTACCAGTCCGACAGCAACGTCGCCACCATCGGCGGCAGCAATGTGCTCGGCAAGGGCCATTCCTACGGTGTGTCGGCGATCTACACCATCCCTTCCAGTGGCAGTTGGTCAAACTCGCTGTCGGCCGGCATCGACTTCAAGGACTTCGACGAACGCCTGACCCTGTCCGACGAGAGCGACAAGGTGCCGCTGAAGTACGCGCCGTTCACCTTCGCCTACAACGGCTATCGCTACACCGAAAAAAGCCAGCTCGGCCTCGGCCTGAGCCTCGTTGCGGCCACCCGCAGCATTTTCGGCTACGGCAGCTCCGACGAAGAATTCGACTACAAGCGCTACCGCGCCAAGCCGAGTTTCGCCGTGCTCAAGGGCGATACCAGTTTCACCTGGACCTTCGACAACGACTGGCAGAGCGCGAGCAAAGCCGCGTTCCAACTGGCATCGGGGCCACTGGTTTCCAACGAACAATTCTCTGCCGGCGGCGCGACTTCGGTACGCGGTTATCTGGCCGCCGAACGCACCGGCGATGACGGCGTGTTGCTCAGTCAGGAGGTCCGCACACCGTCGCTGGCCAAGTACGCCGGCACCTGGATGCAGGACTGGCGCTTCTACGCCTTCGCCGAAGGCGCGCAACTGTACCTGCGCGACGAACTGCCGGACCAGGACGCCAGTTACGCCCTGGCCAGTGTCGGCCTCGGCACCCGCGCCAGCCTGAGCAAATGGCTGTCCGGCAGCGTCGACTGGGGCTACCCGCTACTCGAAGGGCCGAACACCTCGAAACAGGAATCGCGCCTGCACTTCAACCTACAGGCCACTTTCTAACAAGGAGCACTTTCCATGCAGCGCCTATTCCTTTCGTTGTTGATCTGCCTGGGCTTCGTGCTCCCGGCCACGGCTCAGGCCTGGTGGCAGGACGACTGGCATTACCGCAAACAGATCGCCGTCGACACCACGCCGCAAGGCGCCGGGATCAATCAGGCCCTCGGCCGCACCGCGCTGCTGGTGCGCCTGCACACCGGCAATTTCACCTTTGACGGCGTGAAAGAGGACGGCTCGGACCTGCGCTTTGTCGCAGCCGACGACAAGACCGTGCTTAACCACCAGATCGAAAGCTTCGACGCGCTGATGGGTATGGCGCTGATCTGGGTCGATGTGCCGAATGTCGAGGGTGGCCAGCGCCAGGACATCTGGATGTACTACGGCAACCAGAAAGCGCCGGCGACCGGCAACGGCCAACTGACGTTCGATCCGAATTACACCGCGCTCTACCACTTCGACGGCGCCACCGGCACCCCGGCGAAAGACACCACCGCCTACGGCAACACCGCGCAGAGCGCGACCGGTGCCGCGATTGACGGCGTAGTAGGGCGGGCCTTGCAGTTCAGCGGTCAGCCGTTGCTGCTGCCGGCCAGTCCGTCGCTGCAGCACAACGCCGGCAGCGCCTTCACCTTCAGTGCCTGGCTGCGACTGGATCAGGCCAACGGCGAGCAACTGATCCTGGCCCGCCGCGAAGGCACCAACAGCCTGCTGGTCGGTGTGAACCAAGGTGTGCCGTTCGTGGAGATCGACGGCCAGCGTGCGGTGGCCACTCAACCGCTGAATCCGGGTCAATGGCAGCACGTCGCACTGACCGCTGAAGGTTCGAAAGTAACGCTGTACATCAACGGTCGCGAAAGCGCAGCGCTGGCTCAAGCGATGCCGGCGTTCAACTCGGTCATGGCCATCGGCGCCGATCTGCACGAAGGTCCTTTCCAGCCATTCATAGGCGCCATCGATGAACTGCGCCTGTCGAAAGTCGCCCGCCCGGCGCCGCTGTTGCTGGCCGACGCCACTTCCCAGGGCGCCGAGTCGAAACTCGTGGGTTATGGCGTCGATGAAGAACAGTCCGGCTTCGGTTTCGGCAGCCTCGGTTTCCTGCTCAACGCGGTGCCGATAGACGCCTGGGTGATCATCGCGGTGCTGGTGCTGATGATGTTCCAGTCGTGGATCATCATGCTGCGCAAGAACCGCACCCTCAGTCGCGTGACCGCCGCCAACGAAGACTTCCGCGTGCAGTTCGCCAAGGTCGGCACCCGCCTGGAGATGTTCGCCGACGACACGCAACTCGCCCAGCGTCTGCAGCACTCGCCGCTGTGGCGCCTGTATCAAGTGGCAGTGAAAGAGATCCGCACCCGCCGTGAGCAGGGCGCCGATACCTCGTCCGTTTCCGCCGCCACCATCGAAGCCATCCGCTGCTCGATGGACGGCGTGCGCACCCGTGAAAACCAGCAACTCAGCTCGAAACTTTCGACCCTGTCCAACGCCATCGCCGGCGGCCCGTACATCGGCCTGCTCGGCACCGTGCTGGGGATCATGGTGGTGTTCCTCGGCACCGCCATGGCCGGTGACGTCAACATCAACGCCATTGCGCCGGGTATGGCTGCAGCCTTGCTCGCCACGGCCATGGGCCTGTTCGTCGCGATCCCGGCGCTGTTTGGCTACAACCGCCTGATCACCCGCAACAAGGAAGTCAGCGCCGACATGCGCGTGTTCGTCGACGAGTTCATCACCCGTCTGGCGGAGATGCACGGCGAAGGCCAGTCCAGTGAAGCGGCGCATCAGCGCGGTCATCACGCCAACCACTCCGTACCGGCCTGAGGAGCACTGACATGGCGTCCGTAAATGCCTCCCACGACGATGACGAAGATGCTGCGGTAGACAGCATCAACATCACTCCACTGGTGGACGTGCTGATGGTGGTGCTGGTGATGTTCATCCTCACCGCCACCGCGCAGGTCTCCGGGATCCAGATCAACCTGCCCAAGGCCAGCGCCGCGGTGTCGCTGTCCGAGGCCAAGACCAAGGCGATTTCGGTCAACGACGGCGGCCAGGTGTTCCTCGACGCCTACCCGGTGACCCTGCCGGAGCTGGAAGAACGCCTGCGCATCGAGAAGGCACAGAACCCGGACTTCCCGGTGATCGTGCGCGGCGACGCCACGGTGCAATACCAGAAGGTCATCGAAGTGCTGGATCTGCTGCGCCGGCTTGAACTGTCCCAGGTCGGTCTCGTCACCGGCAAACCGACGCAGGGCTGAGTCATGACTGCACAGATGCCAATCGAACCGCTGCCGGTGAAGAAGTCGCCAGTGCGCTACGTGAAGTGGGGCGCCGGGTTGATCCTCGGTGCGCTCGCCGCGTGGTTCCTGTGGCAGTGGGCCAACGACATGAGCGGCATCCGCCGGGAGGCGCCGAAGGTGCCGACGATCATTCCGTTGCCGCCACCGCCACCTCCGCCGCCGGAAAAACCGCCGGAGCCGGAAACCCCGGTGGAAGAAAAAGTCGTCGAGCCGGAGCCGACGCCCGAGCCACAGGAAGTGAAACCCGAGGAAGAAGCGCCGCCATCGCCGGCGGACGACCTGGCCAACCCGATGCAAATGGACGGCGACGCCCAGAGCGGCAACGACGCCTTCAACATCGGCGCGGGCAAGGGCGGCGGTATGGCCGGCGCCGGTGGTGGACGTGTGGGCAACGGCACCTACAGCCAGTTCCTAGCGTTCACCTTCCAGAAGCTGCTGCGCGAGAACCCGGACCTGCGCAACCTCGCGTTCTCGCTGCAGGCCGATGTCTGGCTGAGCGGTGTCGGCGAGATCACCCGGGTCGAACTGGTCAAGTCCAGCGGCAACCCCGAGATCGATACGCAGGTGCTGGCCGCGTTGCGTAACGCGCCCCATCTGAGCGAACGGCCACCGGCCTCCATCACCTTGCCTGTGCGCATGTCCCTGCAAGGGCGGCGTCCGGGTTAACCGAATTCATAAAGCTGTATGAAAAGGAGTTGTGTGCAGATGATTTCCAACGTGAATCGATTGTCCCTGGCGGTCGGCATGGTCATCGCGACCCTGGTCGGTCAGGCCGCGGCAGCGCCTGCGCCCTCGGAGAACGCCACGATCAATCTGATCCGCTTGCTGGTCGAGCAGGGCATTCTGAAACAGGACAAGGCTGACGCCTTGATCGCCCAGGCCCAGAACGAAGCGGCCCAGGCCAAACAGGCTGCGGCATCCACCGCTGTGGCTGCCGGGCCGGTCGCGGCGCCAGGTGATGTGCGGGTGCAATACGTGCCGGCCGCGGTGCGCGACCAGATCCGTGATCAGGTCAAGGCTGAAGTCATGGCCACCGCCAAGCAGGAAAACTGGGCCGCGCCCAACACCTTCCCGGACTGGGCGTCGCGCATCAGCTTCGACGGCGACATCCGTCTGCGTGACGAATCGCGCTACTACTCGGGCAGCAACAGCAACGAAATCGTCGACTTCGCCAAGCTCAACAACAACGGTCCGTACGACGTGAACCCCAACAGCAGCACCGCGCTGCCGCCGTTGCTCAACACCCGTGAAGACCGCACCAATCTGTTCCGCCTGCGTGCGCGACTGGGCATGAAGGCGGAAATTTCGCCGGAATGGACTGCCGGCATCCGCATCGGCACCGGCTCGGACAACAACCCGGTGTCGACCACCCAGAACCTCGGCGGCGGTTTTGCCAAGAAAGACATCTGGCTTGATCAGGGTTACCTGACCTGGAAGCCGTCGGATGAACTGACCCTGACCGGTGGCCGCTTCGCCAACCCGTTCATGTCCACCGACATGCTGTATTCCAACGACCTGAATTTCGACGGCGTGGCAGCGATTTTCGACCACAAGCTCAACCGCGACTGGGGCGTGTTCGGCACCGTCGGCGCGTTCCCGGTGGATTACACCAGCGACACCACCACCAGCAACGGCTTCGACAAGGAAGAAAGCGACAACAAATGGCTGTACGGCGCGCAGGTCGGCGCCAAGTGGGCGATCAACAGCAACAACCGCTTGAAAGGTGCGCTGGCTTACTACCGCTTCGAAGACATTCAGGGCCAGCGCTCCAGCCCTTGCGAGCCGTGGGCCGGCGCGCCGGGTTGCGACAGCGACGGCACCCGCGCGGCGTTCATGCAGAAGGGCAACAGCGTGTTCCTGCTGCGCGATATCACGCCGAACCCGCTCAACCCGAGCACCACGCCACAGCCGCAATTCGTCGGCCTGGCGTCGGAGTTCAACCTGCTGGACCTGAACCTGGTCTGGGACGCCGACCTGCCTGCCGACTTCAAACTGCGTAGCCAGGGCAACTACATCCACAACCTCGGCTACGACGAAGGCGACATGCGCAAGCGTTCGGCCGGGCAACTGGTCAACAACCTCGACAGCAGCGGCAACATCGAAAGCGGCGCCAATGCGTGGATGGTGCAGTTCACCCTCGGCAACGCGCTGGACCTGAAGAAGCAGGGCGACTGGAACCTGTTCGCCGGCTACAAGTACATCCAGCCGGATGCCTTGCCGGACGGCTTCAACGACTCGTCGTTCCACCTCGGCGGCACCAACGCCAAGGGCTACATCCTCGGGGGCAACTACGGTCTGGCGAAGAACGTCTACGCCACCGGCCGCTGGATGAGCACCGAGGCGGTGTACGGCGCGCCGTTCGACATCGACGTCTTGCAGCTCGAGATCAACACGCGCTTCTAAGGCGCCGGGAGAGGGTTATGAACGCGCGATTTTTAGTGTTGGGTCTGGGCTTGATAGTCGCCAGCGGGGCCAGCGCCGAAGGCATGGAGGAACGCCTGCGCACGCAATTGCGCAGCACCACCCTGCAGCTGCAAACCCTGCAAAGCCAGCAGGCCCAGGCCAGCGCCGCGCAACTGGCGGCGCAGAACGAAGCCAAGGAAGCGCAGGCGCAAATCAAGCAATTGACTGCCGAGCTGGCCAAGGCCAAAGGCCTCGCCGAGCAACTCGCCGGGCAGCAGCAGAGCCTGCACAGCCAGGCCCAGGCGCAGGTGGCGGCCAGCAACGAACAGACCGGCAAGTTCAAGAAGGCCTATGACGAGCTGTTGGTCATGGCCCGTGCCAAAGAGGCAGAACGGTCTAAGCTTCAAACGCAATTGGCCGAACGTGACACACAAGTGCAGCAATGTTCGGTCAAGAATCAGCAAATGTACGGCGTGGCCAAGCAGATCCTCACCGCCTACGAAAACATCGATGTGGCCGAGGTGATGAAGATCCGCCAGCCCTTCGCCGGCAGCGCCCGGGTCAAGTTCGATGAACTGGCTCAGGGCTTCGGCGATGACCTGTACAAGACACAATTCGATGCGCCGCAAGCCGCGATCGCGCACTGATTAAAAGACTCATAGACAAGGAAGAAGTAATGACTCAATTGATCTCCCACGTATCCCCGCAATCCCTGACCGAAGTGCTGCAGGCCGCCGGTTATCGCGTCAACCAGACCGAACAAAACGGCATCGTTCAACTGCTTAGCGCCAGCCAGGGCATCGGCTACGCCGTACGTTTCGGCAACCCGGCGGTGGTGGAGCAGGGCAGCTACGTCGACTTCACCTTCAGCTGCGCACTGCGCGTACAGGGTGAGTTGCCAGCGGGTGTGGCCGAGCAGTGGAACGCGACCCGCCGCTTTGCCCGGTTGTCGTTGCAGGGCGAGTTTCTGGTGATGGAGATGGACGTGGTGGTGGCCGCTGGCGTCAGCAGCGATTACCTGCGCGGCAATCTGGAACTGTGGGATCGCCTGCTGCAGGAATTCATCGTGTACCTGCGTGACTTCACCCAGAACTCCGCTGCCGCCCAGGCTCCAAAGGTTGAGCAAGAGGAAGTCGCGCCGTGACGAAACCTGCCATGGTGATCAGCGCCGCTGCGGTGGCGCTGTTGGTGGTGGCCGTGGCGCTGGTGGTGCGGCCGGGCAATGACCCGGTCGCCGCCCAGCAATCGGCGCCGGTCATTGCGGCGAATGCCGGGCCGGCGGTGGCGCGGTTGGGCAATCAGCAGGTCACGCCGGAGGAATTGCAGGCGTTGCTGACGGCTGTTCCACCGCAAACCCGCGAGCAACTGCGCGGCAATCGTGAGGCGCTGGAGCGCTGGATACGTTCACGCCTGGCTGAAAAAGCCGTGTTGGAACAGGCCGACGCCCAGGGCTGGGCGCAGCGTCCGGACGTGGTGCGGCAAACCCGCGCCGCCACCGAGCAGATCGTGTTTCGCGACTATTTGCAGTCGGTGAGCAAAGTGCCGGCGGATTACCCGAGCGCCGCCGAGTTGCAGCAGGCCTATGACGCGGGCAAGGCCAACTGGCAGACGCCGGCGCTGTATCGGGTGAGCCAGATTTTCCTCGGGGTGAATGAACCGCAGAATCTTGAAACCGTGCGCAAACAGGCCGGAGAGCTGAGCAAGAAGGCGCAAGCATCTCCGACGGAGTTTGCAGCGATGGCCAAGGAGTTTTCTCAGGATCGGCTCACTGCTGAACGCGGTGGTGACACCGGCCTGCAACCGTTGCAGCAACTGGTGCCGGAAGTGCGTGGCGCCGTGGCGCGGCTCAAGGTCGGAGCGGTTTCCGATCCCGTGCAAAGCAGCGCCGGGTTTCACGTGATCAAACTCACCGAACAGCAACCGGCCCGCACCGCGACCCTCGACGAACTGCGTGACCAACTGACCCAGGCCTTGCGGGCACAACGTCAGGAACAGATCGCCCAGGCGTATCTGGACGGCATGCTCAACACCGCAACGCTGAGCATTGACGGGGCAGAACTCAACAAGGTGCTGGAGGAAAAACTGTAATTCAGACTCACCGCAGCTCCCGCGGGAGATGTGTGCAAAGGCAAACAACAAAGATCGACAGGGAGTCATCGATGTCATTCACCGAACCCGCAGGACGACAGGGCAGCCCCGATTTTCGCTGGCCGCAGGAAAAGGCCGAACCCTGGCTGGCGCAGGTTGCGAAGATCGAGGGTGAAATCGCGCAATACTTTCTGGTCAGCGCCCGTTGCGGCTGCTTCATGCAGGCCGCCCGCAGCCTCAACGTGCGCTCGACCCTGTTGCGCAAGCAACTGGCGCAACTCGAACAGCAACTGCAATGCGCACTGTTCAGCTTCCAGGGCAGCGCCTTGACCCTGACCCGCGAAGGCCAGCAATTACAGGCGCAACTGGTTGCCCTGGCTCACGAACGCAAACTCCCGGTGATCGAGCAACCCCTGATCAGGCTGGCCGTCGCCGAATCGATCCTGCATGACATCCTCGGTCGCGACCTCATCGCACTGCTGCGCCGCAACGCCAGCGTGCGCCTCGAGATCATCGCCCTCGACAGCGAACTGGCCCTGCGCGCCGTCAGCGCCGACATCGTGCTGTGGCTCGCCCACGGCGACACCCCGCATCCCGGCCCGACCTTCGCCACCAGCGAACCGCAACGCCTGGCGCAACTGGAGTACCAGCCGCACATTGCCAAGCGCTACTCCCGCGTGACTGCACGGCCAGAAAGCCCGGACGACCTTGCCGACTTCATGCTGGTGCAATGGCAGCATGATCGGCAGATCGACAGCTTCCGGCCCTGGAACAATCTGGTCGAGCAACGTCTGGCTGGCGTGGTGCAGATGCAATCCTATGAATTGATGCTGGAGATGATTCGCTGCAGCGCGTGCATCGGGTTGCTGCCGATGTACATGAGCCGGTTTGATCGCGGGTTGGTGGCGTTGCCGGGGTTGTTTGAGGAGGCGATGCGGTTGCAGGCGTGGTTGGCGGTGAACAGTGACTCGCAGAGTGTCGGGGAGGTGCAGGTGCTGGTGGAGTTGATTCAACGCACGTTCAATGAGCGAAAGGAGTGGTTTGAATAATCGCGTAAAAGGACGGACTTAATTTAATAAATCCGTCCCCTTTTTCAATTTGCTGATGGATCAAGGGTATACAAGATCGGGCAGTGGCCCGGTATAGATCGGTGCTTCTGGCCCGACCACGGGCGCACTCATAACGCCTCCGCCGCTATCCAGCCGGACGACTCTGATATTTCGTATACCGAAATCGTTACCGTTACTGCCGTCCTGGAAATTGCTGACGTACAGCCGTGCAACTTGCCGTTGAGTGATAGTGAAGGCGTTCAAAAACAGATACCACACTCCATTCTTGGGAACTACGCGGCGGTCGCCGGGCCATTGCACCATACCTGTATCCGCACACAGGATCGGATTGACCAACTGCGGGTTGGGAGAATCGGCAACGTGAGTCCCTTCAAATGTGAAGTGATATTGGCCTGGTATGAACAGAAAGTCATGATAGAAAATCGCTCCGGCGAATCCGGTCGGTGCTCCTTGGTCGGTGAAGTTGAAAAACGCGGTCACCCATTGATTGGCCATGAGGAACGGGCGGATGGATCCGGAACGAGCTCCTGCGTAGGGAATCCAGCCGTTATAGGAGTCCGCAAGTGAGGTGTAGTGATCTTGCCACTCCAACCTGACATCGAGTAGCCATTTCGTTGAATCAGCGCCGACGGGCAATGGCCTGGCAATGAATGTATGAAAAAAAACCGCCAGCCCGGAGATGCTGTAGTTCCAGATTCCGGCGGCGTTGGCCGTCACGGTTTGTCGAACTGTGCCGTTGAGCAGGATTTGCACCTGCTGGTTGCTGCCTGCGGTACCGGTCAATGTGCCCCCCGTCTCGTAGGTCCAGCCTCCGTTGGACACACTGGTGTTTGCCGAGTCTGTATACGAAGTAATCGTGACACTCGATGCCTTGACGGTGTACACCTGATCCGCAAACTTCGTCGCCGTCGCAAAGTTGTTGCTCTTGTCCTCCGACACCCAGAATTCCATCCGCAAACTGGAGGCATCCCTCAATTGGGACAGAAAGCTGGCCGGCAACGGTTTGGGCCAGAAGCCCTGGCTGACCCAGGTCGCATTGACCTGATTGGCACCGCCATTCCAGATCTGCAAGGTGGCGGCCGAACTGTCGGGTTTCTGTCCGGTCAGTTTGAGCCAGACCTGCTGCCCCACCGCGATTCCTGTCCAAATCAGGCCGTGAATCGTGGCGTCTTTTCCGTTCAGTGCTGTCACGTCAAGCACCTTGCCCGGTTCTGCCTCCACGATGATCGGCGGGTTACGTTCAACCCGGTCAAGGTGCACGTCAACCACAAGTTCTTTCGACCAGAATTCCTGCGGGTTGAATACTCCGTTCGATGACGTGCCGGAAAAGTCGTCTATCTGACTGATGACGTTGTACTTGAATATGAACTGTGGGTTGTTGGGGGCATGGGCGAAATCGGCAGTCTTGAAGGTCAAGACCACTGGTTTGGTTTCGGGGTTGGGATCCTGTGCAGTTGGCACGATCTGGTGGGTGAGGGTTTTACCGCCATAGTTGATGGTCAGCAGGTCATACAGCGCCATGCCGAGGTAACTCATTGTCAGCTTCACGCCTGCTGCAGCTTCGGCCGGACCGATACTCTTCGGGGTGACATCAATGTTCAGCAATGAATTGCCAGGGGTCGGATCCGGATCATTGCCGGCAGGGGCGACGAGGGAATGCAGCACAGACAACTCTGACGAATCCTCATTGCCCGACTGGCGCTGGAGGTTGACTTTCAGGTTGTTTACTCCGTTTGATAGCAACCCCGGCGGCACGAGAAACCTAAGCGGTGAGGTCTTGTCCACGGTGGTCTGGGCCGGGGTCGGCACAGGCAAGCCATTGAGGTAAATCCGTCCGGTCTCGTCGGGTTCCTGATCCAGATAAGGCCCAAACAACACCAACAGTCCCTTCGAGTCCGCGTAATAGTTGAGCCGGGAGAGCCCAACCTGGGCGACCGGGTGAATGATCGGGTAGGTCTGGCTTGGAATATAGGGCGGTGTCAGTGCCAGGGCGACGATGGGGCCGCCGCTGGATGCGGGATTGTTCATGGCACGCAACTCCTGGGTGATTGATGTGCCATGAAAACCTTGTGCGATCCGTTTCGGCTACTGTCAGATCTGACAGGTGAGACTGGTTTTAAGACGGACGGTCATCAGTCGAAGTGGTCTAAACAGCCACCTCACACAGGAAAACGGCCTACTTGAGGCCGTTTCGGTTTTATCACTCAGGGCCGAGGTTCAGCCGCCACGTCCAGATTATCCAGCACCCGATTCACCGCCAGTTCCGCCAGCATGATCAGTTGCCCGATGCCCAGCAGCACATGCCGCTGCGGCGCATCGATCATCCCGGCGAAATCGCTGGCCATGGTTTTGGCCGAGGTCAGGGTTTCGCAGGCGTCGGCCAGCAGTTCTTCATTCGGGATGCCGGGGGCGATCAGGTAGCGGGTATTGGGTTTGAGCAGCGGCTTTCTGGGGTGGAACGGGTGAGGTAGTGGTTGAGGGCGCGTTCGGCGGCTTCGTGGAATTTCTCTGAATCGAGGGTTTCGTAGGGCGAGGTCGGGTCGGTTTCGGGTGGGTTTGGCGTTGGTTTGATCATGATTGAATCTCCAGAGTCATGGAGCCGCCACGATTCGCTGCGATACGAAGGGGTGGCAGCTATACGCGGGTCGCAGACCGGGACTCTAGAACCGGCAGACCCGAGGGTCTCCCACGTACAGCCGCCATAAAAATGGAGGGTGTTGTGCGTCTAGAGATCGCGGGCTGCGAGACCCGATCGCTGATTTATCAGCGACCCGGAAACGATAGGGGCCGTCCTCAAGGCGCACAAGCCGGCGGATTCTGGCGGATGCGTAGGCAATGGCGCAAGGCGTTGTGGCTTGCCGGAAGTTTCGGTCAACGGCTTTAAACAGTCATGGCGAATCCGTGAAGAAGCGGTTTACAGTGACCGGCCACGCACTGGTCCAGGAGGGATCTGTCATGCCTGAGCACAACCCCGCCATTCACCTCGAACGCTTCAGCGAATCCCACATCGAAGGCGTTACCGCGCTCTACAACGACCCGGCCGTGACCCGGCAGGTGTTGCAGATGCCGTTTCAGTCTGCCGAGATCTGGCGTCAACGACTGATGCCGGAAAACGAGCGGATGGTGAAACTGGTGGCGTTGCATCAAGGTGCGGTGATCGGGCATCTCGGCCTGGAGGCTTTTTCGCGGATTCGTCGCAGCCATGCCGGCAGTGTCGGCATGGCCGTTGCGGTGGCGTGGCAGGGCAAGGGCGTCGGTTCGAAGCTGTTGGCGGCGGCGCTGGACGTCGCCGACAACTGGATGAACCTGCACCGCGTCGAGCTTTCGGTGTACGCCGACAACGAGGCGGCCATCGGGCTCTATCGCAAGTTCGGCTTCGAAACCGAGGGCCTGTTCCGCGATTACGCCGTGCGTGACGGGCAGTGGGTCGACACCCTGAGCATGGCGCGTCTGCGCAGAGTCTGAATTGCTGTGAAAGATCGTTCCCACGCAGGGCGCGGGAACGATCAACAGTGGGCAGCCATTTGCGGCTACATGTCGAGATTGATCCAGCCCGACTTCGCCGTTTCCGGCGCCACCGCTTTCACGGTTTTACCGGTGGCCAGTTCCACCCGCCGCGCTACCTCGGGATCATCCGCAAACGGCGTCAGACTCGCATCATCCAGGCTTTCAGCCGTTTCATGGCGCAAGCAATACTCCACCGACAGCCACAGAAACAGCACGCCCAACACATTCAAAAAAATATCGAACATGACCGGCTCCCTGCTTCAGGCTATCTGCGCTTCACGGTGGGCAATCGCAACATCCGCCACCCGCACCGTGCGCCACACGTTGTAGGCCATCAGCAACATGCCGCTGAGGAAGAACACCCCGCCGGCAAACCGTACGACAAACCCCGGATGGCTGGCCTGCAGCGCCTCGACGAACGAGTAGGTCAGCGTGCCGTCCTCGTTGATTGCCCGCCACATCAGGCCCTGCGTAATCCCGTTGACCCACATCGAAGCGATGTACAACACGGTGCCGATGGTCGCCAGCCAGAAGTGCAGGTTGATCAGCGGCGTGCTGTGCATTCGTTCGCGGCCGAAGACCTTGGGCACCATGTGATAGGTCGCGCCGAAGGTGATCATCGCCACCCAGCCGAGGGCGCCGGCGTGTACGTGGCCGATGGTCCAGTCGGTGTAGTGGGAGAGAGCGTTGACGGTCTTGATTGCCATCATCGGGCCTTCGAAGGTCGACATGCCGTAGAACGCCAGCGACAGAACGAGGAAGCGCAGGATCGGGTCGGTGCGCAACTGATGCCAGGCGCCGGACAGCGTCATCATCCCGTTGATCATCCCGCCCCAGCTCGGTGCCAGCAGGATCAGCGACATCGCCATGCCCAGCGACTGCGCCCAGTCCGGCAGCGCGGTGTAGTGCAAATGGTGCGGGCCGGCCCAGATGTACAGGGTGATCAACGCCCAGAAGTGCACGATCGACAACCGGTACGAGTACACCGGCCGATTGACCTGCTTGGGCACGAAGTAATACATCATCCCGAGGAACCCGGTGGTCAGGAAGAAGCCCACCGCGTTGTGCCCGTACCACCACTGCACCATGGCGTCGGTGGCGCCGGAATACACCGGATAGGACTTGAACCAGTCCACCGGAATCGACAGGTGATTGACCACGTGCAGCATGGCGATCACCAGGATGAACGCACCGAAGAACCAGTTACCGACGTAGATATGCTTGGTCTTGCGTTGCACCACCGTGGTGAAGAACACGATGGCGTACGCGACCCAGACCACTGCCATCCACACCGCGCCGGAGAACTCGATCTCGGCGTATTCCTTGGTGGTGGTGTAGCCCATCGGCAGGGTGACCAGCATGATCACGATCACCGATTGCCAGCCCCAGAAGGTGAAGGCAGCGAGTTTGTCCGAGTACAGCCGCACCTGGCAGGTACGCTGCACCGCGTAGTAGCTGGCGGCGAATTGCGCGCTGCCGGCGAAGCCGAAAATCACCAGGCTGGTGTGCAACGGTCGCAAGCGGCCGAAGGTGGTCCACGGCAGGTCCAGATTCATATCCGGCCATACCAGTTGCGAGGCGATCCATACCCCCATCGCCATGCCCACGACACCCCAGAAAACCGTCGCGATGACGAATTGGCGGACGACCTTGTAGTTATAAGCCTGTCCGATTGTTGCTGTGCTCATGGTCAATTCTTCCACGGTTGCAAAGTCTTGCCAGGCCACCCGGTCTGGCACGAGCTGCACTGTAGAAACCCCGCCAGAAACAAAACAGGCTCAGGAATTGTTCATTTATGCGGATCAGATCGAAGCGCTGCCTGCGGCCATCTGCCGCGCCCTGATACGGTTTTTATGCGTTCAGGTGAATCTGTTGTGCACTGCGCCGTTCGTCCATAGTCAGGCAAAATACTGTGGGAACGGGCGAACCCGAGATAGCGCCAGACGCGAACTGGCGCTATCTCGGGTTCGCCCGTTCCCACAGGAGTCTTTGCATTCCTGATGAGGTAGCCGATGTATCAATACGACGATTACGACCGGGCGCTGGTGTTCGAGCGCGTTGCGCAGTTTCGCGATCAGGTCGAGCGCTTCATGGCCGGGGAGTTGAGCGAAGAAGAGTTTCTGCCGCTGCGCCTGCAGAACGGCCTGTACATGCAAAAGCACGCCTACATGCTGCGGGTGGCGATTCCCTACGGCACATTGAGCGCCGAACAAATGCGCACACTGGCGAGCATCGCCAGTGACTACGACCGTGGCTACGGCCACTTCACCACTCGGCAAAACATGCAGTTCAACTGGATCGAGCTGAGCGAGGTGCCGGACATTCTCGAACGTCTGGCGCAGGTCAACATGCATGCGATCCAGACCTCGGGCAACTGCGTGCGCAACATCACCACCGAAGCCTTCGCCGGGGTTGCGGCGGACGAGTTGATCGACCCGCGTCCGCTGGCGGAGATCCTGCGGCAATGGTCGACGATCAACCCGGAATTCCTGTTCCTGCCGCGCAAGTTCAAGATCGCCATCTGCTCGGCGAAGCAGGACCGTGCGGCGATCATGATGCACGACATCGGCCTCTATCTTTACCCCGGTCGCGACGGGCAGATGCTGCTGCGGGTGATCGTTGGCGGTGGTCTGGGGCGCACGCCGATCCTTGGCTTGCAGATCCGCGACGGCCTGCCGTGGCAGCATTTGCTGTCCTACGTCGAGGCGGTGCTGCGGGTCTACAACCGCCATGGCCGGCGGGACAACAAGTACAAGGCGCGGATCAAGATTCTGGTCAAGGCGCTGGGCATCGAGGCCTTCGCCAAGGAAGTCGAAGAGGAATGGCAGCACATCAAGGACGGGCCGGCGCAACTGACCGAGGATGAATACCTGCGGGTCGCCAACGCCTTTGTGCCGCCGAGCTACCGCACCCTGGCCGGCACCGATCTGGATTTCGGCACGCACCTGGCCGACAACCCGGCGTTCGCCCGCTGGGTCGCGCGCAACGTGCAGCCGCACAAGGTTCCGGGCTACACCAGCGTGGTGCTGTCGACCAAACCGGGCGTTGCGGCCGCACCGGGGGATGTCACCGGCTTGCAGATGCTGGCGGTGGCCGACTGGTCCGAGCGTTTCGGCTTCGGCGAGATTCGCATCGCCCACGAGCAGAACATCGTCCTGCCCGACGTGCCCAAATCAGAGCTGTATGCGCTGTGGCAACTGGCGAAAGAGCAGGGGCTGGGCGCCGCCAACGTCGGCCTGCTGACCGACATCATTGCCTGTCCCGGCGGTGATTTCTGTGCGCTGGCCAACGCCAAGTCGATCCCGATTGCCCAGGCGATTCAGGCGCGTTTCGACAACCTCGATTACCTGCACGATCTGGGCGATATCAGCCTGAACATCTCCGGCTGCATGAACGCCTGCGGCCATCACCACATCGGCAACATCGGGATTCTCGGTGTCGATAAAAACGGCAGCGAGTGGTACCAGATCACCCTCGGCGGGGCACAGGGCAAGAACAGCGCGCTGGGCAAAGTCATCGGCCCGTCGTTCAGCGCCGCCGAGGTGCCACAGGTGATCGAGCGGATCATCGGCACCTTCGTCCGTTACCGCGAGGCTGAAGAACTGTTTGTCGATACCGTGGCACGCATCGGGCTGGAACCGTTCAAGGAACGGGTCTACCCGAAAGCCCTGGAGGTGTCGGCATGAACAATCTGCTGCGGATGGAGGCGAGCGGGGCGCGGATCGTGCTCGATGATCCGTGGACGCTGATCCGTTCACCTGAAACAGCGACCAGTTCCGGGCTGCTGATTCTGCCGCTGACCCACTGGCTCGAATCGCCCTCGACCCACGCAGTCTGGCTGGGCCCGGACGATAGCGTCGAAAGCCTGCTGCCATGGCTGACCTCGCTGCCGCTGATCGCCCTCGACTTCCCGAGCTTCCGTGACGGCCGTGCCTACAGCCAGGCCTATCTGCTGCGCAGCCGCTTCGGCTGGAAAGGCGAACTGCGTGCCATTGGCGATGTGCTGCGCGACCAGCTCAGCCACATGCGCCAGTGCGGTTTCGACAGCTTTGCCGTGCGCGAGGACAAATCCGCCGAGGATGCGCTCAAGGGGCTCGCGGGGATGAGCGTGTTGTACGGGCGCTCGGTGATCGAGCCGCGGCCGTTGTTTCGGCGGCGTTGACTCAGATGTTTCAACCTGTGATTTCGAGTATCTGGCTCAGAGCGCGGTGGCCTCAATGATCGAGAAGGGGGTTGTCGTTGTTTTGATGCTTTCTACCTTGAAAGCGGCTCGTTCGAGTAACTTGATGAACTCCTGAGCTGTGCGCTCTTTCCCATTGCCAAAAAGCATCATTTCAATGTCACTCATTCTGGCGAGAGGAGGGCTGGAGGCGGAAAAAACCTGTTCAATGATAAACAGACGGCCTCCAGGATTGAGTGCTCGATGACTGTTCAAAAGAATGGTCAGGGCATCGTGGTCCGCCCAGTCATGAAGGATAAACTTCATGACATGCGCATCGGCTTTCACCGGGATTGCGTCAAAGAAAGAGCCCTTTATGAAGTCACAGCGTTGAGCGCTGGCAAAGTGGCTCAAGTGTTTGCTTTGCCGAGCCCGGTCAATGGCGTCGGGCAAATCAAGCAAATGACCTTTTAAATGCGGTTGGTGTGTGAGGATTTGTGCAAGAAAAATTCCACTACCACCACCAATATCCAGGACCGAATGTAGTTTCGAAAGATCCAGTTCTGTGGCCACGTAAGGGCCCCATATTGATGAAAGGGCATTCATGGCGTTGTCGAACAAGGCACCTGCAATTGGATTTTTTGTAAGGTATTCGAAGACGGGCTCGCCCATGACTTCATCAAAGGCAGGGTTGTTTGATCCAAGGCGTGCGAACAAATGTTCCCAAGTCTTGTTGTGCCAGTCCTGGCCACAAAGCAACGCAAAAGGGTGCAGTGTTTCATCCTTATCTGAGCGCAGTAGTTCGCCCATCTCGGTCAGTTCGAGCAAACCCGTGTCATGCAGGCGGATGAGACCTAAAGCATCGACTGCACTCAGCAGCCGGTTGAGTTCCGGTTTATTGATGCTGAGGATGCTGGCAAGTTTTTCCATAGAGTTGAAACCTGTCTGGATCTTGTCGACGATTCCAGCCTTCGCACTGGTGTAAATGATCTGTGAAGCCCAAGAGCCAATGATCAGATCGAACAAGCGATTGGCAGCGTCTGGAACAGATTTCTTTTGCATAGAAAAGTCGTGATTCATGGCAATACTCTCGAGTTGCCCAACAAGACAGCATGTTTGGCTTTATCGTTAATGCTGAACGGCCGTCATTCTTGCGAAGCCGGTTGAAAAGCGGGCGCTCTCGGGGACATAGCAGAGAATCACATCTCCATGCTTCAGTTTTTTGCTTTTGAGCAAGTCGTTTATCAAGAAATAAATAGAGGCGGAACCAATGTTTCCTACCCTCTCCAGATTCGTATGCCAGCACTCGAATGGTATTTCGAAGTCAATGGATTTGAGCGAGTTGTAAACTTTTTCTCGAAAATAGTTTGAGGAGTAATGGGGCAGAAACCAGTCGATTTGTTGTGGGTTTGTTGGGTGTTTTTTAAGGGTGTCTTGTAATCCTCTTGCAACGGTGAAATCGATGACATGTTCATTGAGAAGCCTCACGTCCTGCGTGAACGAAAAAATGGATCGATCCCCGAGTTCCTGATAAGAGTTAAACTCTCGCCAGCCTTTAAGGGAGCCGTCCTCAAGCTTTTCTGCACCTAAATACATGCAAGGTGGCAACAAGTTTGCGTAGGAGAAAATTTCAATCCAGTCTATACGCAAGGACATTTCTGATTCGTTGGGTTTGTTGGTCATCAGAAAAGCGCCAGCGCCGTCAGACAGCATCCAGCGGAGAAAGTCTCTTTCGAAGGCTATTTCAGGATTGGAGTCGAATCTCTCGGCAGCTGAATGTAACTCCTCAGCGAAGTTTTTTCCGCGCATCATTGTCGAGGTCAATTCTGAGCCTGTCGTAATTGCATTGTTTTCCAAGCCAGAAAGGATCGAGCTGTAACCGAATTTCATCGCAGATAATCCGCTTAAACAACCACCGCTGAAAGATGCAAGTTCACAAGGTGGATTTCCTAGCTCACCATGTACCATGGAGGCAATGCTAGGAAGAATTTGATCGGGACTGCTTGTTCCACAACTTATTAATGAGATGTCAGATAGTGACGAGCAATTGAATAATGCATTGCGGATTGCCTCTGCGGTAAGTTGTGCATTGTTGTGAGTTGTTCTCCCTGTCAGTCGGTCGATAGCGTAATGCCGACTTTTGATTCCATTGCTTTTCAGAATTCTTTCTCGAAGAATTGATGGTTTGCCTGCAACCATACCAAGGATGTCCTCAATTTCATCGTTCGAAACCGGGTTTCCGGGCAAGAAGGTGGCAGTACGATTGATGTATACGGTGTTGTTCACGAGAACTTCTCCATTCGATCGTCATTTGACCCGGATGGGCCTTCGAAGTATTTAAGCTCTTTCTCAATAGCCTGCTTCCGCCAAGGTCTTCGAAGCACTCTGATAGTCATCGTCAAGGGAACAACGGTTGCGATAACAACAATCAGAAAAAACCCGTAAGCAATGGCCGCTAGTTTTCTGAGCAAATGCCCTTGCGGTCCCAGTGTCCGAAACAATTTTCCCCAGATCAGGAAGCTGCGACGTGCGATTTTTTCGCTGTCGATCAGTCGTTGATCAACCGTTGCGGCTTTCAATCCCGTCAGGACCGGTTCTTTTTTTTGTATATCTCCATGGATAAGTGAAAAGAGAAGAGCTTTTCCAAATCGTTGTGTTGCAACGATGTCATTATTTTGAATCCCTGCTCTGGGGAAAATACGCAAAAAAGCATTTCTCTTTCCCGTCAGCATCCAGCGTGGCGTTGTTACAAGTGTTTTTAACGCACTTCCTCTGTCCGTTAGTACCACGTTGTCCAAAATATATGAGTTGGCCTGGTCTATTAACTGTTTAACTTGCTCTTGGGCCTCGATCCACATGTTTCGGCAAGCGATCAATGTTATGACCGGAGTTCCATTGAGTACCGATTTTCCCTCGCTGGACTTTAAAAAAGCAGTGATCGGCGGGCTGGGCGATAGAAACCAAACAGTGTAAGCAAGAATAATCAAATCGTATTTTTTGCTTTGGTCGAATTGAAACGGATGCAACGCAGGTGCGAGTAGTGAGACAGCTTCCGGAAACTGATCGATGAACTGATCGAAGGGCCAAGGAAATGGGTAGGGCGTAATGGGTTTTAGTTCTTCCACGTCTACTGTAATGGAATGGTTGTCAATTATTGGGCGTATGAAGGACTCTGCAATCTGTTTCAACTGTCCGGTCTGGGAGTAATAGATCAGAAGTATATTTTTCATGGGTGTCAGAGCGGGAAGTTTTAGAATGAATCTATTTTTTATTGTTTAGTATCGATTTCCTACTGTCAGAAATTACAGTTTTTTAGAGTTTTTCGCTTTATCTGTAATTTCTAAACGGAAAGTTTCATATGGAAACTGAATGCTCGAGGATTGATTGCACAATCGGGCTCTGGCGCCATGTACCGGGGAATCCCCTACGACGGGCGTATTTCAGGGATTTTTCCTTGGGTCGATGCTGGCCTTTTGGTAGAGTCCCCGTCGCCAGCGGGTTTTCGGCTGGACGACGGAACGAAGAAGGGAGTCTGATCAGTGGGTCCGGGCAAAAAGATTCTGGGCCTCACCGCGTTGCTTTTGATGCTGACGCTGTGGGCCGGTTACATCTACGTATTCAACGAAAACCGTGGCGGTCAGCTCGGCGGTGTCGGCGAAAGCACCGCGTGGTGCGGCACGCCGCCGTCCTCGGATGCGGCGCTGCTGGGCAAGGATCAACTGACCTTGCGCATCACCAACAACCTGCGCGGCGAGTTCATGCTCAGCGGTGCGGTGGTGGTTTCCGAGCGCACCTTCAACCGCTACGACCTGGGCCGCAACGAACTGCGTCTGCGCCTGGAACCGTTGCAGTGGTCCTACGGCGTCACGCCGATCTTCCTTGAGCAAGTGAAGGTCCTGCCCCTGAGCCGCAACCTCGCCTCGACCGACAAGAGTGCTTTCGCCCAGCTCGAATCGCGCCCGATTGGCGTTCAGGGCCGTGTCACCGAGTTCCCTTTCGACACCTATCGCTACGGCTACAAACCGGTGCTGTACTACGTCAAGGGCAACGAGCGCATCGACCTGCGCTTCAAGAACATCACCACGCTGATGGAGATGTCCAACACCTTCACGCCGATCCAGAAGTACAACCGCGCCGACTACATCAACGAGAAAAACGTGATGGTCCGCGACGAGGACTACAAAGCCTACGGCCACCACGAATGCGCGTTCAGCGTCGAGCGCAAAGGCGCGTTCAAGGTTGTGGTGCTGCTGATGTTGCTAGTGCTGTGCCTGCCGTTGCTGCTGGTGTTCTACCGCGACGAGCCGGGGATCGACTTCCTCGCAACCCTGGTGGGCATCGGCGTGGTACGTACGGTGCTGGTGGGGCCGGTGCAGGATTTCCAGCTGTACAACATCGACTTCCTGTTCGGCGCGGCGTTGTTGCTGGTGGGCACGGTGTCGCTGATCAAGGCGATGCGGCTTCACAGTCGGCGGGAGATGGCGTTGCGCAGCGGGGAGACGTCGACCTGGTGAATCTGATCTGAATCGGGTTCTATCGTGCTTCAGTCCGGGGGCGGGATTCATTTCCCGTCCGGCAAGCGCAAAGCCTGTGGTTTTAGCTATACCTGTAACTCCCCGATGCAATAAATCAGGCCTTCTGACAGGAGTTACAGCATGAAGCTAGCCCTAATGATGAGCACCCTGTGCATTGCCACGCTTGGCGTGGTGGGTTGCTCCAGCAAGACCGTCGCTCCGGATGAGTATTCAGGCTTCCTCAAGGACTACAGCCAACTCAAGGAGGCCAAGTCACCGTCCGGTGCCGAGGTGATGCGCTGGGTCGATCCCAAACTCGATATCAACAAGTTCACCAGCGTCTACATCGAACCGACCCAGCTGTATCCCAAGCCTCAGCCAACGGTAAAAATCCCGCAACAGACCCTCAACGGCATCACGGCTTACTATGATCAGGCGCTCAAGCGTGAAGTGGGCAAATCCCTGCCGTTGGCCAGCGGGCCCGGCCCGGGCGTGATCGTCGTGCGCGCGGCCATCACCGCCGTCAGCAGCAAGACCGAGGGCCTGCATGCCTATGAAGTGATCCCGATTGCTCTGGTGGCGGCAGCGGTCACGACCGCCAGCGGCAGTCGCGATCAGGAAACCACCCTGGCCACCGAAGCGGTGTTCCTCGATGGCGGCAACAACAAGGTGGTGGCGCAGGTCGTGCGCAAGGGCACCGGCAAACCTCTGGAAAACGACTCCCAAGTGATGAAGGCCGATGACGTGAAAGCCGTGATCGATGGTTGGGCGTCGGACATGCACCAGTCCTATCTGAAAATGAAATCCAGATAAGGCGGCCTGATGGCCTCCACGGCGTGAGTCGTGGGGGCCGGTTTGCGAGAGCGGGGCTGTCAGTGCTTTTTCGCCTGCTCACGAATCCGCTCTTCCTGCTCGCGCAGTTCCGGGGTGAACTCGGCACCAAAGTCTTCCGGGCAGAATATCTGGCGAATCTCGATTTCGGCCTCGGTGCCCGGCATCGGGTTGGGGCAGCGCTTGACCCACTCGATGGCTTCCTCCTTCGATTTCACGTCCCAGATCCAGTAACCGGCGATCAGCTCCTTGGTTTCGGCAAAAGGACCGTCGATCACACTGCGTTTTTCGCCGCTGAAACGTACCCGGGCACCCTTGCTGCTCGGGTGCAGGCCATCGGCGGAAACCAGGATGCCGGCCTTGGACAGTTCTTCGTTGTAGTTGCCCATGTCGGTCAGCAACTGTTCGCTGGGCATCACGCCGGCTTCGGAATCCTGGCTGGCTTTGACAATGATCATGAAGCGCATGGTGTTTCTCCGTGAGAAATGGGGGGATTCACTGCTTTGTCGAACGGCCAGGGCTTGAATCGACAGCTCGTTAAAGAAAAGATGCAGAACCGCGTTTTAACAAGCATCGCCTTCATACGGAATGTGTCCGCCATGCCCACCCTGGAACTCACCACGCTGATCCCCGATCGCACCCCGGAAGAAGTGCTCGATTTCTGTCTGGAGGGCGTCAATTTCCCGAAGATCTTCCCCGAACGCGTGACGCCGTTGGGTGATATCGACCTGAACAACCTGCGCATCGAGGAGGGCCGGCAATTTCGCTTCCGGCACTGGATGTTCAACCTGATCCCGTCGAACTGGACAGTGACGATCCGCGAAGTCGGCGACACGCATTTTGTCGATGAAATGCTCAAGGGGCCTATGCGTGCCTTTCGTCATGAACATCGGGTGGCGGCGGGCGAGGGCGGTACGCTGTACACCGACCGCGTGACGTATTCGGCGATTGGCGGGGCGTTCAGCGAAGGACTGCTGGTGAACGGTTACATGCGACGGATCTTCGAGGCCCGGCATCGCAATATGCTGCAATTGCTCGGTTAGCGCTCAGGGTTGTATCCAATCCTGCGGGGTGACACATGACAATTTCAGTTCAGGCATAGGTCGTCGGACAATTTCGTGGTTAACTTCCGCCTCTTGCATGCTTTCCCAACAACGTTAAGAAGGACTCCGTTCATGGCTCAAGTCACTCTCAAAGGCAACCCGGTTCAAGTCAACGGCCAACTGCCACAAGCCGGTTCCAAGGCGCCAGCCTTTTCCCTGGTAGCCGGCAATCTGTCCGACGTCACCCTGAAAGACTTCGCCGGCAAGCGCAAAGTGCTGAACATCTTCCCAAGCGTCGACACCCCGACCTGCGCCACTTCCGTGCGCAAGTTCAACGCTCAGGCCAACGACCTGGCCAACACCGTGGTGCTGTGCATCTCGGCTGACCTGCCATTCGCCCAGGCTCGCTTCTGCGGCGCCGAAGGCCTGGAAAACGTACAGAACCTGTCGACCCTGCGTGGTGCCGAATTTATTCAGAACTACGGCGTGGCCATCGCTGACGGCCCGCTGAAAGGCCTGACTGCCCGTGCGGTGGTTGTTCTGGACGAAAACGACAACGTGCTGCACAGCGAACTGGTCAAGGAAATCGCTGAAGAGCCGAACTACGATGCAGCGCTCGCCGTATTGAAATAAGCGCTTTTACAATTGTTAACGGCCTGGCTCTGTCCAGGCCGTTTTCATTTGTGTATCAGTGTTTTGGCTCACACCTTGAAACGTAAGTTGAAGGTAAATTGCCGGTAAAGCTGCTTTGCTTTACCCCCACCAGTGCTTATCGTTCAGCCTCCCGTAAAAGAAGCCCACGCGCCCAATGGTTAATCACTCCATGCAATCGTCTTCCCGAAACTCCCGTCGCTGGCTGTTGAGCCTGCTTGTCCTGCTGGTCATCGCCGGCCTGTGCTGGAAATTCTGGCCCGCCGGATCGACCCACAAGGAGGGCGGCGAGAAAGCCGCGGCCGGTCATACCGGTCGTTCGGGGATGATGCGTCCGGGCTTCGGCGGGGCGGCAGGTCCGATCCCGGTGCGTGTGGCGCCGGCGGTGACCGGTGACTTCCCGCTGTACTACAAGGCGCTCGGCACCGTGACCGCGCTCAATACCATCAACGTGCGCAGCCGGGTCGGCGGCGAACTGGTGAAGATCTATTTCGAGGAAGGGCAGATGGTCAAGGCCGGCGACCTGCTGGCGGAGATCGACCCGCGCCCGTACCAGAACGCCTTGCTTCAGGCCGAAGGCACCTTGCTGCAGAACCAGGCTCAGTTGAAAAACGCTCAGGTCGATGTCGAGCGCTATCGCGGTCTGTATAAAGAGGACAGCATCGCCAAGCAGACCCTGGACACCGCCGAAGCACAGGTCGGCCAGTTCCTCGGCACCGTGAAGACCAATCAGGCGGCGGTCAATGACGCCAAGCTCAATCTCGAATTCACCAAGATCCGCGCACCGATTGCCGGTCGCGTCGGTCTGCGTCAGCTTGACGTCGGCAATCTGGTGGCTGCGAACGACACCACGTTCCTCGCCGTCATCACCCAGACCCAGCCGATCAGCGTGGTCTTCACGCTGCCGGAAAACACCCTTGAAACCGTACTGGCCCGCTACCACAGCGGCGCGAAGCTGCCGGCCGAAGCCTGGGACCGTGGCGACACGAAAATTCAGGCCACAGGCGTGCTGCAAAGCCTCGACAACCAGATCGACGTGACCACCGGCACCCTGAAGTTCAAGGCGCGCTACGAAAACCGCGATCAGTCGCTGTTCCCCAACCAGTTCGTCAACGTTCATCTTCTGGCTGACACTCTCAAAGGCGTCGTGCTGGCACCGTCGGCAGCGATTCAGTTCGGCACCAACGGCACCTTCGTCTACGCGCTGGACGGCGACAAGAAAGTCACCATCCGCCAGTTGAAGATCGGCGCCAGCGACGGACAGAACACCGTGATCACCGAAGGCCTGGCCGCCGGCGATCGCGTGGTGCTGGAAGGCACCGACCGCTTGAAGGAAGGCAGTGAAGTGGAAGTGGTCAACGACAGTCAGGATGTACCCACCACGCCGACCGGACACCTGCAAGGCAAGTCCGCCGCCAGCGCACCTGATGCTGCCGTCACTGACAAGGCCAAGAAGGGCGCATGAACATTTCGCGTCTGTTCATCCTCCGCCCGGTCGCCACCACGCTGAGCATGCTGGCCATCGTGCTGGCCGGCCTGATCGCCTATCGCCTGCTGCCGGTTTCGGCCTTGCCGCAGGTGGATTACCCGACCATCCGGGTCATGACCTTGTACCCGGGCGCCAGTCCGGACGTGATGACCAGCGCCGTCACCGCGCCGCTTGAGCGCCAGTTCGGGCAGATGCCGGGTCTGACGCAAATGGCCTCGACCAGTTCCGGCGGTGCGTCGGTGCTGACCCTGCGTTTCAGCCTCGACATCAACATGGACGTCGCCGAACAGCAGGTGCAGGCCGCGATCAACGCCGCGACCAACCTGCTGCCGACCGACTTGCCGGCGCCGCCGGTGTATAACAAGGTCAACCCAGCGGACACCCCGGTGCTGACCCTGGCCATCACCTCCAAAACCATGCTGCTGCCCAAGCTCAACGATCTGGTCGATACGCGCATGGCGCAGAAAATCGCCCAGATCAGCGGCGTCGGCATGGTCAGCATCGCCGGCGGCCAGCGTCAGGCGGTGCGGATCAAGGTCAACCCGGAGGCACTGGCAGCCAACGGCCTGAACCTGTCGGATGTGCGCACGCTGATCGGCGCGTCCAACGTCAACCAGCCCAAGGGTAACTTCGACGGCCCGACGCGGGTGTCGATGCTCGATGCCAACGACCAGCTGACTTCGCCCAAGGACTACGCCAACCTCATCCTGGCCTACAAGAACGGCGCGCCGCTGCGGCTCAAGGATGTTGCGCAGATCGTCGACGGCGCCGAGAACGAGCGTCTGGCGGCGTGGGCCAATCAGAATCAGGCGGTATTGCTGAACATTCAGCGTCAACCGGGCGCCAACGTGATCGAGGTGGTTGACCGGATCAAGGCGCTGCTGCCGAGCATCACCGATAACCTGCCGGCCGGCCTCGAAGTGACCGTGCTGACCGACCGCACCCAGACCATCCGTGCCTCGGTCACCGACGTGCAGCACGAACTGCTGATCGCCATCGCGCTGGTGGTGATGGTGACGTTCCTGTTCCTGCGTCGGGCCAGTGCCACCATCATTCCGTCGGTGGCCGTGCCGCTGTCGCTGATCGGTACGTTCGGCGTGATGTACCTCGCCGGTTTCTCGGTCAACAACCTGACTCTGATGGCTCTGACTATCGCCACCGGTTTCGTGGTCGACGATGCGATCGTGATGCTGGAAAACATCGCCCGCTTCATCGAAGAAGGCGACAGCCCGATGCAGGCCGCGCTCAAGGGCGCGAAGCAGATCGGCTTCACCCTGATTTCCCTGACCCTGTCGCTGATTGCGGTACTGATTCCGCTGCTGTTTATGGCCGATGTAGTGGGGCGGCTGTTCCGCGAGTTCGCCATCACCCTGGCAGTGGCGATCCTGATTTCCCTGGTGGTCTCGCTGACCCTGACGCCGATGATGTGCGCGCGTCTGCTCAAACGTGAGCCGGAAGAACATGAGCAGGGCCGTTTCTACCGGGCCAGTGGCGCGTTCATCGACTGGATGATCGCCGCCTATGGGCGCAAGTTGCAGTGGGTGCTCAAGCACCAGCCGCTGACCCTGCTGGTGGCCATCGGCACCCTGGCGCTGACCGTATTCCTTTATATGGTGGTGCCCAAGGGCTTCTTCCCGGTGCAGGACACCGGGGTAATCCAGGGCATTTCCGAAGCGCCGCAGTCGATTTCCTTTGCCGCCATGGGCGAGCGCCAGCAGGCGCTGGCCAAGGTGATTCTCGAAGATCCGGCAGTGGAAAGCCTGTCGTCCTACATCGGCGTCGACGGTGACAACGCCACGCTCAACAGCGGTCGTCTGCTGATCAACCTCAAGCCTCACGGTCAGCGTGACCTGACGGCTGCCGAAGTGATCACCCGCCTGCAACCGCAACTGGACAAACTGGTGGGCATCCGCCTGTTCATGCAGCCGGTGCAGGACCTGACCATCGAAGACCGTGTCAGCCGCACCCAATACCAGTTCAGCATGTCTTCGCCGGACGCCGAACTGCTCAGCCTGTGGAGCGGACGTCTGGTCGAGGCATTGGCCCAGCGCCCGGAACTGACCGACGTTGCCAGTGATTTGCAGGACAAAGGTTTGCAGGTGTTCCTGGTGATCGACCGTGACGCGGCTTCACGCCTCGGCGTGTCGGTGGCGAACATCACCGACGCACTGTACGACGCCTTCGGCCAGCGGCAGATTTCGACCATTTACACCCAGGCCAGCCAGTATCGCGTGGTGCTGCAGGCCCAGGCCGGGGAGAAGATCGGGCCGCAGGCGCTGGATCAGATTCACGTCAAGACCACCGATGGCGGACAGGTGCGGTTGTCGAGCCTTGCCCATGTCGAGGAGCGTCAGGCGCAACTGGCAATTACTCACATCGGCCAGTTCCCGGCGGTGATGATGTCCTTCAACCTGGCCCACGGCGTGGCGCTGGGGCATGCGGTGGACATCATCGAGCAGGTGCAGAAGGACATCGGCATGCCGATTGGCGTGCAGACCCAGTTCCAGGGCGCGGCCGAAGCCTTCCAGGCTTCGCTGTCGAGCACCTTGCTGCTGATCCTGGCGGCGGTGGTGACGATGTACATCGTGCTCGGCGTGCTCTACGAGAGCTACATTCATCCGATCACGATTCTGTCGACCCTGCCGTCGGCGGCGGTCGGCGCCTTGCTGGCGTTGCTGCTCAGCGGTAATGACCTGGGCATGATCGCGATCATCGGCATCATCCTGCTGATCGGTATCGTCAAGAAGAACGCGATCATGATGATCGACTTCGCCCTCGACGCCGAGCGCAACCAGGGCATGGCGCCGGAGCAGGCGATCTATCAGGCGGCGCTGTTGCGCTTCCGGCCGATCCTGATGACCACGCTGGCGGCGCTGTTCGGCGCGGTGCCGCTGATGCTGGCCACCGGTTCCGGTGCTGAATTGCGTCAGCCGCTGGGTCTGGTGATGGTCGGCGGATTGCTGGTCAGCCAGATCCTGACGCTGTTCACCACGCCGGTGATCTACCTGTACTTCGACCGCCTCGGTCGGCGCTGGGGCCGTGCGCCTTCGGCCGTGGAGCCGGTAGAGCAGCCATGAACCTGTCCGGTCCTTTCATCAAGCGCCCGGTGGCGACCATGCTCCTGAGCCTGGCGATCATGCTGCTGGGCGGCGTGAGCTTCGGCCTGCTGCCGGTGTCGCCGCTGCCACAAATGGACTTCCCGGTGATCGTGGTCCAGGCGAGCCTGCCCGGTGCCAGCCCGGAGGTCATGGCGTCCACTGTTGCCACGCCGCTGGAGCGCTCGTTCGGCGCCATCGCCGGCGTCAACACCATGAGCAGCCGTTCCAGCCAAGGCTCGACCCGGGTCATTCTGCAATTCGACCTCGACCGCGACATCAACGGCGCGGCGCGGGAAGTGCAGGCGGCGATCAACGCTTCGCGCAATCTGCTTCCGAGCGGGATGCGCAGCATGCCGACCTACAAGAAGGTCAACCCGTCGCAGGCGCCGATCATGGTGCTGTCGCTGACCTCGGATGTGCTGGAAAAAGGTCAGCTCTACGACCTGGCTTCGACCATCCTGTCCCAGAGCCTGTCCCAGGTGCAGGGCGTCGGCGAAGTGCAGATCGGCGGCAGCTCCCTGCCTGCAGTGCGCATCGAACTCGAACCCCAGGCGCTGAACCAGTACGGCGTGGCGCTGGACGATGTGCGCAAGACCATCGCCGGCGCCAACGTGCGCCGGCCGAAGGGCTCGGTCGAAGATGACCAGCGCCTGTGGCAGATCCAGGCCAACGACCAGCTGGAGAAAGCCAAGGACTACGAATCGCTGATCATCCATTACAACGGCGGTGCCGCCCTGCGTCTGAAGGACGTGGCCAAGGTCACCGACGGCGTGGAAGACCGTTACAACAGCGGTTTCTTCAACGATGACGCGGCGGTGCTGCTGGTGATCAACCGCCAGGCCGGCGCCAACATCATCGAGACGGTCAACGAGATCAAGGCGCAGTTGCCGGCGTTACAGGCTGTGTTGCCGGCCAGTGTGAAGCTGAACCTGGCGATGGACCGTTCACCGGTGATCAAGGCCACGTTGCATGAAGCAGAGATGACACTGCTGATCGCCGTGGCGCTGGTGATCCTGGTGGTGTTCCTGTTCCTCGGCAATTTCCGTGCGTCGCTGATCCCGACCCTGGCGGTGCCGGTGTCACTGGTTGGCACCTTTGCGGTGATGTACCTCTACGGCTTCTCTCTGAACAACCTGTCACTGATGGCGTTGATTTTGGCCACCGGGCTGGTGGTGGACGACGCCATTGTGGTGCTGGAGAACATTTCCCGGCACATCGACGAAGGCGTCAAGCCGATGAAGGCCGCGTATCTGGGGGCCAAGGAAGTCGGGTTCACACTGCTGTCGATGAACGTGTCGCTGGTGGCGGTGTTCCTGTCGATCCTGTTCATGGGCGGGATCATCGAGAGCCTGTTCCGTGAGTTCTCCATCACCCTGGCCGCCGCCATCGTGGTTTCGCTGGTGGTTTCCCTGACCCTGACGCCGATGCTCTGCGCCCGCTGGCTCAAACCGCATACGCCGGGCCAGGAAAACCGCCTGCAACGCTGGAGCCGTCGTACCAACGACTGGATGGTCGGCAAGTACGCCACCAGCCTCGACTGGGTGTTGCGTCACCGGCGTCTGACGTTGCTGAGCCTGATCATCACGGTCGGGGTCAACGTCGCGCTTTATGTGGTGGTGCCGAAGACGTTCCTGCCGCAACAGGACACCGGCCAGTTGATCGGTTTCGTGCGCGGTGACGACGGTCTGTCGTTCAGCGTGATGCAGCCGAAAATGGAGACCTTCCGCCGCGCCGTGCTCAAGGACGAAGCGGTCGAGAGTGTCGCCGGGTTCATCGGCGGCAACAACGGCACAAACAACGCTTTCATGCTGGTGCGCCTGAAGCCGATCAAGGATCGCAACATCTCGGCGCAGAAAGTCATCGAGCGTCTGCGCAAGGAAATGCCCAAGGTGCCCGGCGCGCAATTGATGCTGATGGCCGACCAGGACCTGCAATTCGGTGGCGGCCGTGAGCAAACCACCTCGCAGTACAGCTACATCCTGCAGAGCGGTGATCTGGGCGCGTTGCGCGAGTGGTATCCGAAAGTGGTCACCGCGTTGCGCGCCTTGCCGGAGCTGACTGCCATCGACGCCCGTGAGGGGCGCGGCGCGCAACAGGTGACGCTGATCGTCGACCGCGATCAGGCCAAGCGCCTGGGCGTGGACATGAACATGGTCACCGCCGTGCTCAACAACGCTTACAGCCAGCGGCAGATTTCCACGATCTACGACAGCCTCAACCAGTACCAGGTGGTGATGGAGGTCAATCCGAAATATGCCCAGGACCCGGTCACCCTCAATCAGGTGCAGGTGATCACGGCCGATGGTGCGCGGATTCCGCTGTCGACCATCGCTCACTATGAAAGCAGCCTGGAAGACGACCGGGTCAGCCATGAAGGCCAGTTCGCCTCCGAAAGCATCTCGTTCGACATGGCAGAAGGCGTGACGGTGGAGAAGGGCAGCGCGGCCATCGAGCGGGCGATTGCCAAGGTCGGCCTGCCGGAAGACGTGATTGCGAAAATGGCCGGTACCGCCGACGCCTTCGCGGCCACCCAGAAGAGCCAGCCGTTCATGATCCTCGGCGCGCTGCTGGCGGTGTATCTGGTGCTGGGCGTGCTGTATGAAAGCTACATTCACCCGCTGACGATTCTGTCGACACTGCCGTCGGCCGGGGTCGGTGCGTTGCTGTCGATCTATGTGCTGGGCGGCGAGTTCAGCCTGATCTCGCTGCTCGGGCTGTTCCTGCTGATCGGTGTGGTGAAGAAGAACGCGATCCTGATGATCGACCTGGCGCTGCAACTGGAGCGTCATCAGGGCATGGCGCCGCTGGAGTCGATCCGCAGTGCCTGTCTGCAACGTCTGCGGCCGATCCTGATGACCACGCTGGCAGCGATTCTCGGTGCCTTGCCGTTGTTGCTGAGCCGGGCCGAAGGCGCGGAAATGCGCCAGCCGCTGGGCCTGACCATCATCGGCGGGCTGATCTTCAGCCAGATCCTGACCCTTTACACCACACCTGTGGTTTACCTCTATCTCGACAAGGCCCGCCATCGCTTCAACAAATGGCGTGGCGTACGTACCGATGCCGCACTGGAAACTCCGCTATGAATGACCGTTCGCTTATCCAACTGGCCAGTGTTCGCGGCTCGCGTCTGCTGAGCCTGTCGCTGTGTGTGGCGATGCTCAGTGCGTGCGCCGTCGGCCCGGACTACCAGCGCCCGCAGACCGCCGAAGTCGCCCAATACAAGGAGGCCGAGGGCTGGCGTCAGGCCAGTCCGGCCGACTCCCTGGCCCGTGGCGCCTGGTGGGAACTGTATGGCGACCGTCAGCTCAACGAGTTGATCGAGAAGCTCAACAGTTCCAACCAGACCGTCGCCCAGTCCGAGGCACAGTACCGTCAGGCCCAGGCCCTGGTGCGCGATGCCCGTGGAGCGTTTTACCCGACGCTCGACCTGAGCCTGGGCAAGACCCGCTCCAGCCAGGGCACCGGCAGCAGCAGTTCGAGCCTGAGCAGTTCTTCCAGCGGTATTCGTGACACCTACAACGCCCAGTTGGGCGTGAGCTGGGAAGCCGATGTCTGGGGCAAGTTGCGTCGTGGTCTGGAAGCCAATGAAGCCAGCGCCCAGGCCAGCTTCGCCGATCTGGCCGCGATGCGCCTGAGCCAACAGTCGGAGCTGGTGCAGAACTACCTGCAATTGCGCGTGATCGATCAGCAGAAGCGTTTGCTCGAGTCGACGGTGGAGGCCTACGAGCGTTCGCTGAAAATGACCCAGAACCAGTACAACGCCGGGATTTCCGGGCGTGATGCGGTGGCGCAGGCACAGACCCAGCTCAAATCCACCCAGGGCGATCTGGTGGACCTGATCTGGCAGCGGGCACAGTTCGAAAACGCCATCGCGGTCCTCACCGGCCAGCCGCCGGCACAGTTCAAGATTGCTGAAACCCAGGACATCCCGAAGCTGCCGCAGATTCCGTTGAGCCTGCCGTCGCAACTGCTGGAACGGCGCCCGGACATCGCCTCGGCAGAACGCTCGGTCATCGCAGCGAACGCCAATATCGGTGTCGCGAAAGCGGCGTATTACCCGGACTTCAGTCTGAGCATGAGCGGCGGCTACAGCAGCAGTACTTCGCGGGATCTGGTCAGCCTGCCGAACCGTTTCTGGTCGGTCGGGCCGAAAATGAGCCTGCCACTGTTCGACGGTGGCCGTCGCTCGGCGGAAGTCGACCGCACCGAAGCGAAGTACGACGAGACCGTGGCCAAATACCGGCAGACCGTGCTCGACGGCTTCCGCGAGGTGGAAAACTACCTGGTGCAATTGAAGGTGTACGAGGACGAGGCGGCGGTACGTCAGGAAGCGCTGGATGCAGCACGAGACTCCCTGCGTCTGACCCAGAACCAGTACAAGGCCGGCCTGATTGCCTACATCGACGTAGTGGTGGTACAAGCCACGGCGCTGAGCAACGAGCGCACCGTGCTCAACATCCTGCAAAGTCGACTGATTGCCAGCGTGCAGTTGATCGCGGCGCTGGGCGGTGGCTGGGACGGGCAACTGGAAACCAGCCAGAATCCCTGACGCTGAATTCCCACGCAAAGCGTGGGAATGATCAGTGCCGTGACTGCCGGGCTAGAGCCTTGTCGAACGATCAAACAAGCGTTTCATCGGCTTGATGGCCATTTGATTACTTTGTCAGTGCGTTCTTCTGTGCAATCAGTACAATCGGCGCATTTGGCCCCGCTGAGAACGGAAGCAGTACGGCGGGGTGGTCACGAGAATTCCCATGCTCATCGGTAGTTATTCCTTCACGCTGGTTTTCATTTCGCTGTGTGTGGCGATCCTTGCGTCTTACACCGCGCTCGACCTCACCGGGCGCATCGCCACCGCCAAGGGGCGCGCCGTGCATTTATGGACGGCCGGCGGCGCCTTTGCCATGGGGGTTGGCGTCTGGTCGATGCACTTCATCGGCATGCTGGCTTTCAAACTGCCGATCAGCCTGGGCTATGACATTCCGATCACCGCGCTTTCGCTGTTGATCGCGGTGCTGTCCTGCGGCTTTGCCTTGTGGCTGGTCAGCCAGCCGAAACTGCCGGCCTGGCAACTGGCCTTCGGTGCCTTGATCATGGGCGCCGGCATCAGCGCCATGCACTACACCGGCATGGCCGCCATGCGCATGCAGCCGGGCATCGATTACGACCAGACCCTGTTTGGCGCTTCGCTGTTGATCGCGGTTGGCGCTTCGGCGGCGGCGTTGTGGATTGCCTTCCGCCTGCGTCAGCAATCGCCTTACGTGCGCCTGTTCCGTGCCGGCGCTGCCATCGTCATGGGGATCGCGATTGTCGGCATGCACTACACCGGCATGGCGGCGGCGCGTTTTCCTGAGGGCAGTTTCTGCGGTGCGGCGCTCAGCGGTCTGAACGGCAATGGCCTGGACAACCTGGTGCTGATCACCACGCTGGCGGTGCTGACCATTGCGCTGCTGACCTCGATTCTCGATGCCCGCCTCGAAGCGCGAACCGCCGATCTGGCCCATTCACTGACCGTGGCCAACCGCGAACTCACCCAATTGGCCCTGCACGACACGTTGACCGGCCTGCCGAACCGCATGTTGCTGGACGACCGGATCAATCAGGCGATGAAAAAGGTCAACGAGCAGGGCGGCTGTTTTGCGCTGATGTTCATCGATCTGGACGGCTTCAAACCGGTCAACGACGCGTTCGGTCACCACATGGGCGATCAGTTGCTGCGTGAAGTGGCGGTGCGTCTGCGCGAAGATCTGCGCAGCCTCGACACCCTGGCGCGAATCGGCGGCGATGAATTCGTGCTGCTGGTGCGTTTGAGCGAGCCTGACGATGCGCTGGGTCTGGCGGCGCGTCAGGTCGGCTTGATCGCGCAGTCATTCCGGGTCGCCGAGCATGAGCTGCAGATTTCTGCCAGCGTCGGCATCGCGGTATATCCGGGCAACGGCCAGAACGCCCAGGAACTGCTAATGAACGCCGACGCGGCGATGTACCACGCCAAGGGCGGCGGCAAGAACGGCTACAGCTTCTTCGACGCCTCGATGAACAGCAACGCCCGCAAGCAACTGCAACTGTTGCAGGACCTGCGCGCGGCGCTCGAACACAATCAGTTCAGCCTGCATTACCAGCCCAAGTTCCATGCCGCCGATGGTCACCCGGTCGGTGCCGAGGCGCTGCTGCGCTGGGAGCACCCGCTCCACGGCATGCTGATGCCGGACAAGTTCATCGATCTGGCGGAGAAAACCGGGCTGATCATTCCGATCGGCGAATGGGTGCTCAACGAAGCCTGCCGGCAGATGCGCGAATGGTACGTGCTGGGTTACACCGACTGGCGCATCGCGGTGAACCTCTCGGCCTTGCAGTTCTGTCACACCGGACTGGTGCGCAGCGTGGCCAAGGCGTTGGCCACGCACCACTTGCCGGCCAACAGCCTGACTCTGGAAATAACCGAAACTACCGCCATGAGCGACGCCGACGCGAGCATGACGGTGCTGCAGGAACTGTCCGACATGGGCGTCGACCTGTCCATCGACGACTTCGGCACCGGTTATTCGAGCCTGATGTACCTCAAGCGCCTGCCGGCCAACGAGCTTAAGATCGATCGCGGTTTCGTCCGTGATCTGGAACACGACAGCGATGACGCGGCGATTGTCTCGGCGATTGTTGCGTTGGGTCAGGCACTGGGCCTGCGTATTGTGGCCGAAGGTGTGGAGACCGGCGTGCAGCAGGACTTCCTGACGCAACTGGGCTGTGATTCGCTGCAAGGTTACCTGCTGGGCCATCCGATGCCGGCCGAGCGCTTCCTGCAGGATATCGAGCGCGGCAAACAATTGGCGGCAAGCTGAACGGCTGACGCAGGCCATGCAAAACCCCGCAATGACGGTTATTCTTGCCCCGACTGTTACGTGTGCATTGGGGGGAAGGCCAGCATGGATAAAGTCATTGTGATCACCGGCGGCGGGCGCGGAATCGGGGCCGCCACGGCGCTGTTGGCTGCCGAGCAAGGCTATCGGATCTGCATCAATTATCAGTCTGACGAACAGGCGGCCCATCACGTACTCGATCAGGTACGCGAGCGCGGCGCCACCGCCATTGCCGTTCGCGCCGACGTCAGCATCGAAGACGAAGTGATCGGCCTGTTTCACCGGGTCGACACCGAGCTGGGCCGGGTCACCGCACTGGTGAACAACGCCGGCACTGTCGGGCACAAATCGCGGGTCGACGAAATGTCCGAATTCCGCATCCTCAAAATAATGAAAACCAACGTCCTGGCGCCGATCCTCTGCGCCAAGCACGCGATCCTGCGCATGTCGCCCAAACACGGCGGGCAGGGCGGCAGCATCGTCAACGTGTCTTCGGTTGCCGCGCGTCTGGGCTCGCCGAACGAGTACGTCGACTACGCGGCATCCAAGGGCGCTCTCGACACGTTCACCATCGGTCTGTCCAAGGAAGTGGCAGGCGAGGGGATTCGGGTCAATGCGGTGCGTCCGGGCTACATCTACACCGATTTTCACGCCCTGAGCGGCGATCCGGACCGGGTCAGCAAGCTGGAGTCGGCGATTCCGATGGCCCGTGGCGGGAGACCGGATGAGGTGGCGGAGGCGATTGTGTGGTTGTTGTCGGACAAGGCTTCGTATGCGACCGGGACGTTTGTCGATCTTGGCGGCGGACGTTAGTGAAGGATCGTTCCCACGCGTTGCGTGGGAACGATCGCATCAGAACGACCGCACAATCCGCCCCAACGTCTCCATCGCCTTTTCCGAAGCCTCGGTCCACGGGCTACCGTAGTTCAACCGGATGCAATTCCTGAAGCGCTGGGTCGGCGAGAAGATCGGCCCCGGCGCAATGCTGATGCCCTGCGCCAGTGCCATCTGAAACAACTTCAACGAATCCATCTGCGGTGGCAGTTCCAGCCACAGGAAATAGCCGCCGGCCGGTTGGCTCACGCGGGTCTGCGCCGGAAAGTAGCGGGCGATGGCCGCAAGCATCGCGCTTTGCTGTTCTTCGAGGGCGTAGCGCAATTTGCGCAGGTGACGGTCGTAGCCGCCGTGTTGCAGGTAATCGGCAATGGCCGCCTGGGCCGGCATCGAGGCGCACAGTGAGGTCATCAGTTTCAGGCGTTCGATCTTCTGCGCGTAGCGTCCGGCGGCGACCCAGCCGATGCGGTAGCCGGGGGCCAGGCTTTTGGCGAACGAGCCGCAGTGCATCACCAGACCTTCGGTGTCGAAGGCCTTGGCCGGTTTTGGCGCCTGCTGGCCGTAATAGAGCTCGGCGTAGACGTCGTCCTCGATCAGCGGCACCTGATGCCGTTTCAGCAGTTCCACCAGTTCCTGTTTCTTGGGCTCGGGCATGGTCGCGCCCATCGGGTTCTGGAAACTGGTCATGCACCAGCAGGCCTTGATCGGATGGCGCTCCAGGGTCTGGGCGAGTACGCCGAGATCGATGCCGTCTCGCGGGTGTACGGGGATTTCCACGGCTTTGAGTTTCAGCCGTTCCAGCACTTGCAGGCTGGCGTAGAACGCCGGGGCCTCGATGGCCACCAGGTCGCCGGGTTCGGTCACCGCTTGCAGGCACAGGTTCAGCGCTTCGAGGGCGCCGTTGGTGATCAGCAGTTCTTCCATCGGCAGCATCAGCCCGCCGACCATGTAGCGCAGGGCGATCTGCCGGCGTAGTTGCGGGTTGCCCGGCGACATGTCGGTGACCACCATGCGCGGGTCCATTTCCCGGGCGGCACTGGCCAGCGAACGTGACAGGCGTTGCAGCGGGAACAGTTCCGGACTGGGGAATGCAGAGCCGAACGGCACGGTGCTCGGATCCTTGATTGATTCCAGCACCGAGAACACCAGTTCGCTGACGTCGACCTTGGTGGATTCGTTGACCTGGCTGCTGATCACCGGCTCCGAGAACGGGCTCGGGGCGTGGGTGTTGACGAAGTAACCTGAGCGCGGCCGGGCGCGGATCAGGCCGCGACGTTCCAGCAGGTAATAGGCCTGGAACACCGTGGACGGGCTGACGCCGTAGGTCTGGCTCGCGTAGCGCACCGACGGCACCCGCTGACCGGGGCCGAGGACGCCGGAGCGGATCAGTTCAGCGATGTCGTCGGCGAATTTTTCGTAGCGTTTCATCGGGGGCCTTGGTGCGTGGTGTTGGGTGTTTGTGTGGTGGGTCAGTGACATCAGCCCCTCACCCTAGCCCTCTCCCAAAGGGAGATGGGACTGATTGCGGGATGCTTCAGGGTTACGCGGACCTGAACCTACTGCTGTGAATCCATAATCGACTCGGTTTTTCAGGTCGCTGATTATCGAAATACACCTCGGTCGGTTCCCTCTCCCACTGGGAGAGGGCTAGGGTGAGGGGGATCGCACTGACACTCCGCACCCCCCGAAACCGCCGCCATCTTAAAGCCTCAGCGATTCATCGGCGCAACAAACCGGCTCTTCGCCACGCTATAAATCTCTGGCTCATCGCTGTCGGCAATCTTGAAGCTCAAGGTCTGCGAGCTGCTGGCCGGGCGTTCTGTGGTCATGGCCACCGACACCGGCACATCGACGATCTCGCCCGGGGCCAGGCTCAGTTCGGTCTTGCCCTGCAGCTGGAAGCCGTCGCCGTCCACCAGGGTCAGGTTGTAGTCCTGGCGCTGCTGGGTCTTGTTGATGACTTTAAGCGTGTAGATATTTTCGATCTGGCCCTGACCGTTTTCACGGAACAGGCCACGGTCCTTGGTCACGTCCAGCGACACCATTGGCCGCTCGACCAGGGCCAGGGCGAGAGCGCCGATCATCACCACCAGCACCGCGACGTAACCAATCAGCCTCGGACGTAACAGATGCGTCTTGCCACCCTGCAATTCGCGCTCGGAGGTGTAGCGGATCAGGCCTCGCGCATAGTTCATCTTGTCCATGATCGAGTCGCAGGCGTCGATGCACGCCGCGCAGCCGATGCATTCCATTTGCAGACCATCGCGGATGTCGATACCGGTCGGGCAGACCTGCACGCACAACTGGCAGTCGATGCAATCGCCGAGGCCGGCTTCGGCCGGTTTCACCTCGCGTTTGCGTGGGCCACGGTTTTCGCCACGGGCTGCGTCGTAGGAAATCGCCAGCGTGTCCTTGTCGAACATCACGCTCTGGAACCGCGCATACGGGCACATGTGCATGCACACCGCTTCGCGCAGCCAGCCGGCGTTGATGTAGGTGGCGGCGGTGAAGAACAGCACCCAGAACAGGCTGACACCGCCGATCTGCAAGGTCAGCAGCTCTTCGGCCAGCGGGCGGATCGGGGTGAAGTAGCCGACGAAGGTCAGGCCGGTCAGCACGCTGATTGCCAGCCACAACGTGTGCTTGGCCGCACGCCGGGCCAGTTTGTTCAGGCTCCACGGGGCCGCTTGCAGTTTTATCCGCTGGTTGCGTTCACCTTCGGTGATCTTCTCGCACCACATGAAGATCCACGTCCACGAGCTCTGCGGGCAGGTGTAGCCACACCAGACCCGGCCGGCGAACACGGTAATGGCGAACAGGCCGAACGCGGCGATGATCAGCAGCGCCGACAGCAGAATGAAATCCTGCGGCCAGAAGGTCGCGCCAAAGATGTGGAACTTGCTTTCGGAAAGATCCCACAGCACCGCCTGACGCCCGCCCCAGTTCAGCCACACGGTGCCGAAAAACAGCAGGAACAGAAATCCCGCGCCGCTCATGCGCAAGGTGCGGAACAGGCCGGTGAAGCTGCGGGTGAAAATCTGGTTGTCGCTGGTGGCGTGTTTCGCCTTCATTGGGCGCGCCGGTACTTTTTTTATCTGGGGAGATGCTTCTACGGTTCGGACGGGGATTCGTTCGCTCATGGTCGTTCGCTCATCAGCCTCCATCAGGCCAGTGAACTATGAGCGCCGATCTGTTTGCATAACAGACTCAGGTATTTCAATAAAAAGCGTATCAGATGACTTTTGCAGCCAAGCCTGCGACAACTTGAAGCAGCCCGCAGGCCAAGGCGCAGATGCCTATCCCAGACGTCTGCACCGGTTGTTGATCGAGGTCAGTCAAATCACCGAATCACTGTCGTCGGCCTTCAGATGTTTGCGTCCGTCCCGGGCGCCTGCGACGGTCAGTGCATCAGCTTCGGTTTCGGTAACGTAGATGCGCCGTCCTTCCACTTCGACGAACGACATGGCTTTTTCGCTATCTGTTCTGACTTCCAGCGTGTCGCAGATCCGGATTTCCTCACCATTTTCAACGGTGAAAAAACAGACTTTCGATTCCGGATTGCTTTCATCGATACGAAGAGGCATGGGGTTGTCCTTTTTCACAGGGGATCTGAACCGTTAGGGCTTGCGCTGCGCCGATCGTTCTACGCAACCGATTAATGGTCGGCGCTGTCCACCCTTTATCGCCCCTTCACAAGGACTGCACGATGAACGCCTGGTGGCATGAAGTGTGGGAAACCCTGCAAGCGGAATTCGCCGACATCGGCGATGCATCGCAGCTGACGCGGATCACCGTGCGCCTGCTGATGGCCGCGATATTGGGCGGGATTCTCGGGTTCGAGCGCGAACACAAGGGCAAGGCCGCCGGGGTGCGAACGCACATGCTGGTGGCCCTCGGCGCGGCCTTGTTTGTGCTGGTGCCGCAGTTGTCGGGATCCCAGGCCGACGCGATGAGCCGGGTGGTGCAAGGGGTGATTGCCGGGATCGGTTTTCTCGGCGCCGGCACCATCCTCAAGAATCACGAAGGCGACGAAGGCCATGTCAAGGGCCTGACTACCGCCGCCGGTTTATGGATGACCGCCGCCATCGGCGTCGCGGCCGGACTGGGCCGCGAGGCGACGGCGGTGCTCAGTACATTGCTGGCACTGGGGGTTTTCAGCGTGATGCCGCATATCGTAAGGATCTTCGAGAAAGATCACGACCAACCCCACTGATCAGACAATCACCGGCGGCATGGTCGACGGTGGCTCTTCCTTGGGCGGCGGCGTGGTGCCCGGTGGCTCCTGTTCCGGGATCGGTTGCGGCTCGGTTTCGGGCAGCACCGGTTTGTCGATGTTCGGATCGGGCGTTTCAGCAGGGATCGGAATCGTCATCAGATGAACCTCCGTGTGGCACATGGCGTGAGAAGTGCTTAAGTGGGTTGACCACTTCTGCGCGAAATCGATCCGATTTTGTGGCGGGGCAAATCCCTGTGAACTTTTGTCGCCGAGGTTCGCTCGGAACCTGAGAGCGTTCATGGTCGGGCACAGGTCTGGCCGTGAGTATCGAACAGGCAAACGAGCGTCCTTGGGGCGTTAAGGAGAGATGCTCAATGACTGCTGAAAAACCCTCCGAACAGAGCTACAACCCGCACATCCCGCTGTCGCAGGCGTTGCTGCTGCCGCGCATTGTCATTGAAAACACCCGGCCGACCCTCGATGGCGGGCAGTTTGCCGTCAAGGCTGTGGTCGGGCGCGAGATCGTGGTTACCAGCAAAATCTTCGCCGACGGTCACGACAAACTGGCGGTGCGCATACGCTGGCGCGAGGAAGGCGAGGAAGTCTGGCAAAGCGAAGTCATGAGCGATCAGGGCAACAACGGCTGGGAAGGCCGGTTCCGGCCCCAGCGCATGGGCCGCTATCTGTACCTGATCGAAGCCTGGATCGACCAGTTCGCCAGTTTTCAGTACGAACTGGAGAAGAAGCACCTGGCCGCCGTCCCCGTCAGCCTTGAGCTGCAGGAAGGCCGCACGATGGTGCAACAAGCGGCCGAACGCAGCGAGGGCCAGCTCAGCGAACGGCTGGCGGCGTTGCACCACGAATTGTCCGGCCTGCTCGAAACCGAGCAGGTCGCGCTGTTTCTGCACCCGCAAAGTGCGCAGCTGATGGCCGAGGCCGATCACCGCCCGTATCTGAGCATCAGCCCGGAATTTCCGCTGGATGTTGAGCGGGAACTGGCCGAGTTCGCCAGTTGGTACGAGCTGTTTCCCCGCTCGATCACCGACGATCCCGCCCGCCACGGCACGTTCAACGATGTGCACTCGCGCCTGCCGATGATTCAGGACATGGGCTTCGACGTGCTGTATTTCACGCCGATTCATCCGATCGGCCGCAGCCATCGCAAGGGCCGCAACAATTCCCTGACGGCTGGTCCGGACGATCCTGGCAGTCCTTACGCGATTGGCAGCGAAGAGGGCGGCCACGAAGCGATTCACTCGCAGCTCGGCACCCGCGAGGATTTTCGTCGACTGGTGGCGGCGGCCGCTGACCATGGGCTGGAAATCGCCCTCGATTTCGCCATCCAGTGTTCTCAGGATCACCCATGGCTCAAACAGCACCCGGGCTGGTTCAACTGGCGGCCGGACGGCACGATCAAATACGCGGAGAACCCGCCGAAGAAATATCAGGACATCGTCAACGTCGACTTCTATGCGCCGGAAGCGATTCCGAGCCTGTGGGTCGAACTGCGTGACATCGTCGTCGGCTGGGTCGAGGAGGGCGTGAAGATCTTCCGCGTCGACAATCCGCACACCAAACCGCTGCCGTTCTGGCAATGGCTGATTGCCGATGTGCGCACGTTGCACCCGGAGGTGATCTTCCTCGCCGAGGCGTTCACTACTCCGGCGATGATGGCGCGGCTGGGCAAGGTCGGTTACACCCAGAGCTACACCTATTTCACCTGGCGCAACACCAAGGCTGAACTGGCGAGTTACTTCAGCGAACTCAATGAATCGCCCTGGCGCGAGTGCTACCGGCCGAATTTCTTCGTCAACACGCCGGACATCAACCCGGCATTCCTGCACCAATCGGGGCGCCCGGGATTTCTCATCCGTGCGGCGCTGGCGACCATGGGCTCGGGCCTGTGGGGCATGTATTCGGGGTTCGAACTGTGCGAATCGGCGCCGGTGCCGGGCAAGGAGGAATACCTCGATTCCGAGAAGTACGAGATCCGCGTCCGCGACTTCAACCAGCCCGGCAACATCATCGCCGAGATCGCCCAGCTCAATCGCATCCGCCGGCAGAACCCGGCGCTGCACAGTCATCTGGGCCTGAAGATCTACAACGCCTGGAACGACAACATTCTGTACTTCGGCAAGCGCAGCGCCGATGGCAGCAATTTCATTCTGGTGGCCGTCAGCCTCGATCCGCATCACCCGCAGGAAGCGAATTTCGAACTGCCGCTGTGGGAAATGGGTCTGCCGGACGACGCCACCACCCACGGCGAGGACCTGATGAACGGCCATCGCTGGGACTGGCACGGCAAGTACCAGTTCATGCGGATCGACCCGGCTTATCAGCCGTTCGGGATCTGGCGGATCACCGCTGCCTGATACGGGCCGACGCATTCATGCATTGAACAGGAGTTTCACATGGCGAAGAAACCCAAGTCAGCCACCTTCATCAAGGACCCGCTCTGGTACAAGGACGCGGTGATCTATCAGGTTCACGTCAAATCCTTTTTCGATTCCAACAACGACGGGATCGGCGATTTTCCCGGCCTGATCGCCAAGCTCGATTACATCGCCGAACTGGGCGTCAACACCATCTGGCTGTTGCCGTTCTACCCGTCGCCACGCCGTGACGACGGTTATGACATTGCCGATTACCGTGGCGTACACAGCGATTACGGGACCATGGCCGACGCCAAGCGCTTCATCGCCGAGGCGCACAAACGGGGTTTGCGGGTCATTACCGAGCTGGTCATCAACCACACTTCGGATCAGCACCCGTGGTTCCAGCGGGCGCGCAAGGCCAAGCCCGGTTCGGCGGCCCGCGACTTCTATGTGTGGTCGGATGACGACCAGAAATACGACGGCACGCGGATCATTTTCCTCGACACCGAAAAGTCCAACTGGACCTGGGACCCGGTGGCCGGCCAGTACTTCTGGCACCGTTTCTATTCGCACCAGCCGGACCTGAATTTCGACAACCCGCAAGTCATGAAAGCCGTGCTGTCGGTGATGCGCTACTGGCTGGACATGGGCATCGACGGCCTGCGGCTGGACGCCATTCCGTACCTGATCGAGCGCGACGGCACCAACAACGAAAACCTCCCGGAAACCCACGACGTCCTCAAGCAGATCCGCGCCGAAATCGACGCCAACTACCCGGACCGCATGTTGCTGGCCGAAGCCAATCAGTGGCCGGAAGACACTCAGTTGTACTTCGGCGATACCGACGCCGAGGGCGTCAATGGCGATGAATGCCACATGGCGTTCCACTTCCCGCTGATGCCGCGCATGTACATGGCGCTGGCCCAGGAAGATCGCTTCCCGATCACCGATATCCTGCGGCAGACCCCGGAGATCCCGGCCAATTGCCAATGGGCGATCTTCCTGCGCAACCACGATGAACTGACGCTGGAAATGGTCACCGACAAGGAGCGCGATTACCTCTGGAACTACTACGCCGCCGACCGCCGTGCGCGGATCAACCTCGGCATCCGCCGGCGTCTGGCGCCGCTGATGGAGCGCGACCGCCGGCGTATCGAACTGCTCAACAGCCTGTTGCTGTCGATGCCCGGTACGCCGACCCTGTATTACGGCGATGAGATCGGCATGGGCGACAACATCTACCTCGGTGACCGCGATGGCGTGCGCACGCCGATGCAATGGTCTATCGACCGCAACGGCGGTTTCTCCCGGGCCGATCCGGCCAGTCTGGTACTGCCGCCGATCATGGACCCGCAGTACGGCTTTCAGTCGGTCAACGTCGAAACCCAGGCCGGCGATCCGCATTCGTTGTTGAACTGGACTCGTCGCCTGCTGACGGTGCGCAAGCAATCCAAGGCGTTCGGTCGCGGCACCTTGAAAATGCTGTCGCCGGCCAATCGCCGCGTGCTGGCCTACACCCGCGAATACACCGGGCCGGACGGCAAGCACGAAATCATCCTGTGCGTGGCCAACGTTTCGCGCAGCGCCCAGGCGGTGGAGCTGGACCTGTCGGCCTACGTCGGCATGGTGCCGGTGGAGATGCTCGGCGGTAATGCATTTCCGCCCATCGGCCAGCTCAACTTTCTGCTGACCCTCGCGCCCTACGGCTTCTACTGGTTCGGCCTCGCGGCGGAAAACCAGATGCCGAGCTGGCACGTCGAGCCGGCGCAGAGCCTGCCGGACTTCACCACGCTGGTGCTGAAAAAACGCATGGAGGAACTGCTCGAAGCGCCATCACGGGCCACCCTAGAACAGGCGATCCTGCCGAGCTGGCTGCAGAACCGCCGTTGGTTCGCCGGCAAGGACGCGGCCATCGAGCACGTCCGGCTGGCCTACGGTGTGCGTTTCGGCGACGCGCAGCATCCGGTGTTGCTCAGCGAGATCGAAGTCAGCAGCGGCGGGCAGGCCAGCCGTTACCAACTGCCGTTCGGGTTTATCTCGGAAGATCAGGTCGGGCCCGCGTTGCCGCAGCAACTGGCGTTGTCCCGTGTGCGTCGGGTCCGTCAGGTCGGTCTGATCACCGATGCATTCAGCCTTGAAGCGTTTATTCGGGCGGTTTTACAAGGCATGCAAAGCGGCACGGTGCTGGACTCCAGCGATGGCGAAATCCGTTTCGAAGCTACGCCGCAGCTCGACAAACTTGGCCTTGGTGCCGAATCCGAAGTGCGCTACCTGTCCGCCGAGCAATCCAACAGTTCGGTGGTGATCGGCAACAGTCTGGTGCTTAAGCTGATCCGTAAAGTCGCTTCTGGCGTACACCCCGAACTGGAGATGAGCGCTTACCTCACCGCTGCCGGATTTGCCAATATTTCTCCGCTGCTGGGTTCGGTGATTCGCCGCGACGGGCAGGGCGAGGACAACCTGCTGATGATTGCCCAGGGCTATCTGAGCAATCAGGGCGACGCCTGGGAATGGACGCAGAACAACCTCGAACGGGCCTTGCGCGATGAACTGGCGGACGCCGTGTCCGAACAGTCGCAGCACTATAACGCCCTCGGCGAGTTGAAGGATTTTGCCGGCATGCTCGGGCAGCGTCTGGGGGAAATGCATCAGGTACTGGCGGCGCCCACCGACAACCCGGACTTCGCGCCACAGGTCAGTTCGGCCAAGGATGCGCAGGCCACCGGCAAGGACGTGGGCGCTCAGGTCGAGCACGCTTTGAAGCTGCTCAAACAGCATCAAAGCGAACTCGATGCGGCGGATCAGAAGCTTGTGAGTCGTTTGCTCGACCACAAGAAAACCATCCTCGCCCATGTGCAGGAACTGGCGAAGAAATCCGCCGGCGGCTTGCGCATTCGGGTGCACGGCGACCTGCATCTGGGGCAGGTACTGGTGATCAAGGGCGATGCGTACCTGATCGATTTCGAAGGCGAACCGGCGCGGCCACTGTCCGAGCGTCGTGGCAAGCACAGCCCGTACAAGGATGTCAGCGGTGTGCTGCGTTCCTTCGATTACGCGGCTGCGATGACCATCAACGTGCACAACGTCGATAACAGTCCCGAAGCCGAAGCGGCGCGTCGACGGGTGGCTGAACGCTATTTGCGTGAAGCCCGCGAGGCATTTGTCGAGGCATATCAGCGAGCGGCAGCTAGTCTTGATCATGCCTGGCAGGATCCTGAAGGTGCCGACGCCGCACTGGCGTTGTTCGGTCTGGAGAAAGCGGCCTACGAAGTGGCCTATGAAGCCGAAAATCGCCCCACCTGGCTGCCCGTGCCGTTGCACGGTCTGTATGGGTTATTGACGGGGCTGGAACCCTTTTCCGATCTTGGTGGAGAGTAGTCATGAGTTTCTCGAACAAGGAACAGGGTCAGGTTAAAGAGCGTTTGCTGCCCGGGGCCAGGGACATCGATGCCCTGGTGCGCGCAGAACATCAGGACCCGTTTTCCATTCTCGGGCCCCACGGCGATGGTGCCGGCGGGCAGTTCATCCGGGCGTATCTGCCCGGCGCATTGAGTGTCACGGTGCTGGACAAGGACAGCGGCGAAGAGCGTGGCCCGCTGGAGGCGACCGAGACGCCGGGGCTGTTCGTCGGGCATTTCGAATCGGCGCGGCCTTATCTGTTGCGTACGCGTTGGGCCGGTGGCGAACAGGTCGCGGAAGATCCCTACAGCTTTGGCCAGTTGCTCGGTGAAATGGATCTGTATCTGTTCGCCGAAGGCAATCACCGCGACCTCAGCAGCTGCCTCGGTGCGCAACTGAAAACCGTGGATGGCGTCGACGGCGTGCGTTTTGCCGTGTGGGCGCCGAATGCCCGGCGGGTGTCGGTGGTCGGCGATTTCAACGTCTGGGACGGGCGTCGGCATCCGATGCGGCTGCGCCATCCGTCCGGGGTCTGGGAACTGTTCATTCCGCGCCTGCAGGCGGGGGATCTGTACAAATACGAAATCCTTGGCGCCCACGGCATCCTGCCGCTCAAGGCAGACCCGATGGCCCTGGCCACCAGCCTGCCGCCGGACACCGCGTCGAAAGTCGCTTCGCCGTTGCAGATCGACTGGCAGGATCAGGACTGGATGAGCAGCCGTCGCGAGCGTCAGCAGCACAATGCGCCGCTGTCGATCTATGAATTGCACGCCGGGTCCTGGCAATGCGAACTCGATGACCTCGGCGAAGTGGCCCGCCAGTACACCTGGCCGGAACTGGCCGAGCGGCTGATTCCCTATGTGAAGGAACTGGGTTTCACCCACATCGAACTGATGCCGATCATGGAGCACCCGTTCGGCGGTTCCTGGGGTTACCAGTTGCTGTCGCAGTTCGCCCCGAGCGCGCGTTACGGCACGCCGGATGAATTCGCGGCGTTCATCAACGCCTGCCATCAGGCCGATATCGGGGTGATTCTTGACTGGGTGCCGGCGCATTTTCCGACCGATACCCACGGCCTGGCGCAGTTCGACGGCACCGCGTTGTACGAGTACGGCAACCCGCTGGAAGGCTTCCATCAGGACTGGGACACGCTGATCTACAACCTGGGCCGCACCGAAGTGCACGGCTACATGCTCGCCTCGGCACTGCACTGGCTGAAGCATTTCCACGTCGACGGGCTGCGGGTCGATGCGGTGGCGTCGATGCTCTATCGCGACTATTCACGCAAGGCCGGCGAGTGGGTGCCCAATCGCCATGGCGGACGGGAGAATCTGGAAGCCATCGACTTCCTTCGCCACCTGAACGATGTGGTGGCGCTGGAGGCTCCGGGCGCGCTGGTGATCGCCGAGGAATCCACGGCCTGGCCGGGCGTCAGTCAAAGCACCCAGCAGGGTGGCCTCGGCTTTGCCTACAAATGGAACATGGGCTGGATGCACGATTCGTTGCATTACATCCAGCAGGATCCGGTGTACCGCGCCCATCATCACAACGAGTTGAGTTTCGGTCTGGTGTACGCCTGGTCCGAGCGCTTCATCCTGCCGATCTCCCACGACGAAGTGGTTCACGGCAAGCACTCGCTGATCGACAAGATGCCCGGCGACCGCTGGCAGAAGTTCGCCAACCTGCGGGCCTATCTGAGCTTCATGTGGACCCATCCCGGCAAGAAGCTGCTGTTCATGGGTTGCGAGTTCGGCCAGTGGCGCGAGTGGAATCACGATCAGCAACTGGACTGGTATCTGCTGCAGTATTCCGAACACAAAGGTGTGCAGAAACTGGTTGGCGATCTGAATCGGTTGTACCGCGAAGAGCCGGCGCTGCACGAGCAGGACGATGCGCCGCAAGGGTTCCAGTGGTTGATCGGTGACGATGCGATCAACAGCGTTTATGCGTGGCTGCGCTGGAGCAAGGAGGGGACGCCGGTGCTGGTGGTGGCCAATTTCACACCGGTGCCGCGTCAGTCGTACCGGGTGGGCGTGCCGTTTGCCGGGCGCTGGAAGGAACTGCTCAACAGTGATGCCGACACCTATGCCGGTTCCAACTATGGCAATGGCGGCGGGGCGTTTACCGAGGATGTACCCAGCCACGGTCAGGCGTTGTCGCTGGAGCTGAATCTGCCGCCGCTTGCGGTGCTGATCCTCAAGCCCGAGGGTTGAGGATGAACCTGCGGGAGCAAACGGCTTGCTCCCGCAGGAGCGTCCTTACCAGCGCATCCGCACCCCCAGACTGCCGATCAGCCCGTTCAGATCATTGTCATCCACATCACTGCTGTAGTCGGCGCTCACGTACAGGCTCACGCTCGGCGTGACCTTCGCCACCAGACCCAGACCGAGTTCCACCGTCGAGGACTTGCGGCTGCTGCTGATCTTGTCCACCTGATCGAGCGTCACCGCGTTGCCGGTGTACACCGTGTGCCACAGGTTGGTGCGCACGTAGGGTTCGACCGGCAGACCGCTCAGGTCGTAACTGCCTTTCAGTCGGGCACCGACCCGACCGCTCCAGGACGAAATGTCGGTCGATGAAGCGTTGCCCGAGCCCGCGTAAGGCGTATCGAGAGTGATGCGCTGATTGATCAACTGCGCCTGCGGTTCGACTACCCAGTTTTCGCTCAGGCCGATCGGGAAACCGCCTTCCACGGAGAGGGTCATCGCGCTGCCTTCCGTGGCTAGGCGCGCGCCCTGTTCATTGCGGCTAAAGCCGCTGACCCGGCCACCGCTGGCCGCCAGGTCGACGTGCCAGCCTTCGGCACCGATCAGGCTGTAATAGGCACCGAGGCTCTGGCCCTGCAGATTGAGGGTGTCGGTGGTCGGGTCGGCGAGAGCGCGGTTGGCGATCAGGCCGTTGCTGTTGCCCTGGAGATGATTCAGGCCGCCGATCAGGCCGATGCGCTGAGTCTGGCCGCCACTGCCATGCAAGGTCAGCACGGCCGGCCCTTTGACTTCCCCCGAGCCGGGCACCGCAAACCCGGTGCCAAGGATGTCGCTCTGTGCCAGGCGAGAGGGCTGCCCGTAAAGCCGATCCCAGTCCGAGGGGGCGAGGTCCTCGGTGATCAGATGCGTGCCGCGCAGATCCGGGCGCGGGCTCAGGCGTTGCGGATCGGGCGTGATGACGGTCGCGGGCAGCGTCATGATTGGCACGTCCTGGCGATACCAGGGAGTGGTCTCATCCGCCACAGGAGCCGCCTGCGCCTCCATGGATGAGCAGAGCAAGATAGAACTTGAAACGGTGCAAAAGGTGATTTTGATCTCGTGTGGGGTGAGTGAGGTTTTCATGAAGGTCTACCTTGCTAGCGCATGCGGTATCTCGCCTTGGCGTCTCTCCTACCCCGAATGAGGGGCGACCGAATGGAGCGAGGCGAACCTGGGGCAGCCCGTTTTCACGAGTGTCCTAAGGCTCGCCCCGAGTAGTGATTCCGGGGGTAGTAAGGTAGAGCTAAGAAGACCGCCGACATTGCGTCAAGAAAATGGACGATGAGCGGTATGGCTAAATCAAAGAACGCAAGCGTTTGTTTTTTTGCACATATATAAGTTGTTGTTTGCAGGGGTAAACACGCCTTGAACCGCGAGACAGAGCGTTTGCTTAGCCTGCTATCGGCCTGCCAACTGATGCGAATGCCCCTGTTTCCTGCCAGACCACGCAGCTCATTACTGTCAATATTGCTACTGTAGTCGGCGCCGGCGTAAACACTCACTGCGCGGTCGAACTACAAATGCACCTCGACCGCCAGCGGCAAGTGATCCGACAGATGCGTCCATGGCTTGCTGCCAAGAATCTGCGGGTCATGGCTGCTGGCATTGCGCAGGTAGACCCGATCCAGCCGCAGCAGCGGAAAGCGCGCCGGGTAGGTCTTGGCCGGTCGCCCGTGATGGCGCTCGAACGCTTCGTGCAGGTAGTCGCGACGGGCGAGGGCGAGGTTGCCCTGCATCTGCCAGTCATTGAAGTCGCCGGCGATGATCACCGGTGCATCGTCCGGCAGGGATTCGAGCAACTGACAGAGCAACTGCAGCTGCAATTGCCGGTGGCTTTCCAGCAGGCTCAGATGCACGCAGATGGCGTGCACCTCGGCATGCCCCGGTACGTCCAGTACACAGTGCAGCAGGCCCCGTCGTTCGGGGCCGGTGATCGAGACATCGAGGTTGCGGTATTCGCGGATCGGGTACTTCGACAGCAGCGCATTGCCGTGGTGGCCGTCGGGGTAGACGGCATTGCGCCCGTAAGCGAAGTCGCTCCACATGCTGTCGGCGAGAAATTCGTATTGCGAGGTTTGCGGCCACTCGTTGTAGCGGTTCGAGTGCCGTTCGTGTTCGCCCACCACCTCCTGAAGAAACACCAGATCGGCGCTGGTGCTGCGTACCGCTTCACGCAGCTCCGGGAGGATGAAACGCCGATTGAGTGCGGTGAAACCCTTGTGTGTATTGACCGTCAACACCCGCAGGCGATGAATGGCGGACACGTCGATGGCATGACGCTTGGGATCGCTGGACACGGTCGCTCCTATGAATCATGACTGCCTCTTCTTGCGACTGATCCGGGCGCGGGCAGTTCACCTTGAGTGACTGCCCGCGCCCACTTGTCAGTCAACGAAGACAATTTCATAAGGCAGACGCATGCGCTCCAGAATAGCCTTGGGCAACAGCGGTGCAATGCCGATGGCCGGCTCGCCGTTCAACTGGCTGGCGTAGGCGTGCGTGGCGTGGCTCTTGCGTGCGACGGTCCAGGTGTCGAGGCGCAGCTTGCGGGCGCGGTGCCAAGGGATCTGTGCCTGGTCGCGTTCCGGCCAGTGCCAGGCCCAGACCGGCACATCGTGATACGTGGCACCGACCTGTCGGGCGGCTTTGGCGCTGGCCCGGCCGACCACTTCATGATCGGCGCTGCCGTCCTCGCACCAGGTGCTGAACACCACGTCGCCGGGGCGCAGGTAGCGGGAAATGAATTCCGTCAGCTGGGTTTCCTGATCGAGCAGCGCATTGTCGGTGAAACCGCCGCGCACCCATTTCAGGCTGTGCATCGGCAGACCCAGCCGGCGCAGGGCCTCGACGCTTTCCTGGGGACGGAACACGCTCAGGCGTTTTTCTGACCACTGACGCGAGCCGGGGTGACTGGCACTGCCGTCGGTGATCGAGAGCAATTGCAGGGGATGGCCGAGGGCCGACAACAGTTGCAGCAGGCCGCCGCAGGTCACAACTTCATCGCCGGGATGGGGCGCAATGACCACCGCACGGGCACCGGGCGGCACGAGACTGTGAGTGTTGATGACCGGAATATTGTCGAGTTGCGCGGCGCTGTTCCATATTTGCGCCGGCAGGCCGCTTTCGTTGAGAGATAACGGTTTCATGGGGCAGGACGTCCTTGTTGTGTCTGGCCTTCAGTCGCACACGACCACGCATGTACGACCCCTGAAGACTGGTTGATTACCCGGCAGCGCTCCGAACCCTGGATTGCCGCGATGCAGAGTATTGCTCAAGAAGGGCGGTTCGTCGCGTTACAGATCAATCTGCTCCGCTTTTTTTTATTCAGTCTGTGCCAAGTGTCGCAGATAGTCGCCAAAGCCACCGCGCGCGCGACTGTCCAGACGTGCGCTGGTAATGACCTGCGGGCGATGGCTCCAGGCGATGCTGGCCCCGCATCGCTCCAGTTGCCGGACCAGTTGCACATCCTCGTCACAGGGCAACGGCTCGAAACCTCCGGCGCGGACGTAGGCTTGCGCACTGACACCCAGATTGGCGCCATGGATGTGCCGGTGACCTTCGCAGGCCTGGTAATCACGGTGATAGCGAATCTGCGTCGCTTCATCGAACGATTCATGCCAGCGTTCGACCGTCACCGTGCCGCACACGGCATCCATGCCCAGCCCCAGTTGTGCCACCAGCCAGTCTTCGGCGACACGGCTGTCGGCGTCCGAGCAGGAAATCCAGCGCGCACCGCGTTCAAGCAATTGCTGCGCACCGAGGGCGCGAGCCTGCCCGACATTGCGCGCGTCGATGCTCAGCGCCAGCACCGGGTACTGGCTGACGATGTGCGCCGAACGATCGGTGCAACTGTCGAGCACCACTAGGATTTCCACCGGTTCACCCGCCAGCAAAGGATGGTCACCCGCGCGCAGGGCGGCGCAGAGGCAGTCATCGAGCCAGTCTTCTTCGTTGTGGGCAGGAATCAGGATGCCAATCATCGCAAACCCTCCAGTGCGGCCACCGAGCGGGGCTCGCGACTCCAGACTTCCAGCAGGAAATCCGCTTCCTGATGCAGGACCAGTCGCGGCAGGTGCAACTGTTCGTGAATCAGGTCGTGGACCTGGCGGGCATTGAGCGGGCAACCTTCGATGACCGGGCGCCAGTGGCAGGCCAGCAGTTGCCCGTCTGCGGTCAATGAGTCGTTGATGCGATGGATGAGCTCTGTCAGATCCTGTCGATCCAGGTAGTAACCGATTTCGCTGAATACGATCAGATCGAAACGCTCCTCGGGCCACTCGCCGGGCAGTCGGCAGTGGCGCACCTCGGTGTGGTCGAACAGGCTCAGTCGGGTACGCGCCAGATTGACCGCAGCGGCGGCCGTGTCGCAGCACACCAATCGGTCGCAGCGTTCGGCCAGTGCCGCACTCAGTTCACCGTTGGCGCACCCTGGTTCAAAGATTGCCCGGTAGTGCGGACGGGGCAGGGCCGCCAGGGTCACGAGGCGTTTGCGCTGCTCGTACCAGCGCTGGCGGAATCCCCAGGGGTCGCTGTTGCCCGCGAACAGGCCTTCGAAGTAACGATTCTCGACACTCACAGGAAGACCACCTCGAACGGTTGCAGCAGTCGATCGATGACATAGGGGGCGAGCACCGGTGGCAGGCCCGCGTCGGGATCGCCTTCCAGCTGGCTGGCAAACGCATGCACCGCATGACGCTTGCGCGCGACCTGCGCCGGGTTGAGCAGAATCTTGCGCGCCCGTTCCCAGGGCACGATGGTGTCTTCCGGGGTTGCCCAGTGCCAGGTCCAGACCGGCAGTTCGTGGCAAATCGCACCGACGCGCCGGGCCGCTTCGATGCTGGCGCGGCCGACGGCTTCGTGGTCGCTGTGGCCGTCCTCGCGCCAGGTGGTGAAGATCACGTCGTCGGGTTGCAGGTAGTGGGTCAGGTATTCGCACAGCATCGACTCGCGCGCGGCGACTTGCGTGTCGGGGAAGCCGCCGCGCAACCATTGCAACTGGTGCATGGGCAGGCCGAGGCGGCGCAGGGCTTCTGCGGATTCCTGCGGGCGGACCACACTCAGGCGCTCCACCGGCCAGCGATCCGAGCCGGGATGACTGGCGCTGCCATCCGTGACCGAAATCAGTTGAAGTGTGCGCCCCGCCGCAGCGAGCAGTTGCAGCAGTCCGCCGCTTCCCAGGACCTCGTCGTCAGGGTGTGGGGCAATCACCACTGCCCTCGATCCTGGCGGCACCAGGTCGAGGATGTCGATGCTGTCCAACGCCGTCAGATGACGTGAGCCCTGCCATTCATGCAGCGAGGTTCCCTCGCCGACAATCGGGTTGCGCTTCATAGGGCCCAACCCTCGCGTGGTTGCTGCGCAATCAGTTGGCCCAGTGCCGCCAGATCCCGTTCGGCGTGGCTCTGGCGCAGGTACACCGGCAGGTCGGCCGCCAGGCGGGCAAAGTGCGGATCCTTGCAGAACGGCCCGGCCCCGAGTGCCCGTCCGGTCTCGCGTATGACCTGCTCGGCGGCATCTTCGACCACTGCGCGAACGCGGCGGGCCAGCAGTTCGGCGCAGTTGTGGGGATCGCTGTCGATGTCCAGAGCGCTGACACGCAGCACTTGAGCGGCCGCGTGCAAGGCGCTGTCGACGGCGCCGAGACTGGCCAGCGCGTGAGGCTCTTCACGTCGTGAACACTGTTGGCGCAAGCGCTCGGCGATCTCTTTCGCGGCGCCGTACCAGCACGCGGCGATCCCGATCCCGCCGTGCCAGAAACCCGGACGTTGCAGGTAGTCGCCAGGGTCGCCGATCGCCTGGGCCTCCACATCATCGAACAGCACCTCGACGCTGCCGGTGGTGGCCATGCCGACGGCTTGCCAGCCCTGGTCGGTCACGCTAACCCCCGGTTGATCGAGCGCCACGGCCACCAGTTGCTGGCGGTCCTCTTCATCCCAGGCCGTGAGCAGGGCATGAGTAAGCACCGCCGCCCCGGAGCACCAGGCCTTGCGCCCGTTCAACCGCACCAGTTGCCCCGAACGGCTGACCCGAACCCGCGCCTGCGGTGGTTCGGCCGCCCACATACCCCACGTACTGTCGGGTGTCGGTGTGCCGCCGAGTTGCTCGATGATCGCCAAGGCATCGGTGTGACCTTCGTAGAGTTTGCACAAACCCAGATCATGCCCGCCGACTTCGGACAGTCGCTGCCAGCGCTCCAGCGTGCGACCGCTGCCGGGCAACGGCAGTCGGTCCAGTCCGGCCTCGACCATTTCCCGCAGGCACCGCCCCAGCGCTGCGCTATCCCGGTAGTCCGGCGTGTGACGCGAGAAATAGTCCGAAAGATCCATCTCAGTCTTCCTCGTCGCGTTGCAATTCGAACAACAACAGCGAGCGCCCGGTGACCGAGTACTGATGGCCGAAATCGAAGCGTTCCTGACCCCGGATCGATGGTTGATTGGTGTCGACCATGCAGGTCCAGAAACTGCCTTCAGGCACTTCCGGCAGGGTGAAGTTGACGATGTCGTGGTGGGCGTTGACCACCAGCAGCAACGTCGCGTCGGCGCCCTTGCGGCGGATGCCGGTTTCCTGGGCGCGGCCATCGAGCAGCATGCCCAGGCAACGGTTGTGCGCATCGTGCCAGTGCTCGGTGGTCATTTCCGTGGCGTCCGGTGCCAGCCAGGTCACGTCCTTGACCCCGATGTCTTCGTTGTATTCGCCCACCAGAAAGCGTCCGCGGCGCAGGATCGGGTAGGTCAGCCGCAGCTTGATCAGGCGCTTGACGAACTTCAGCAGCGCCTTGCCGTCCTCGCTCAGGTCCCAGTTGACCCAGCCGATCTCGCTGTCCTGGCAATAGGCGTTGTTATTGCCGTCCTGGGTGCGGGCGAACTCGTCACCGGCAACGATCATCGGCGTGCCTTGGGCCAGCAGCAGAGTGGCAAAGAAGTTGCGCATCTGCCGGTGGCGCAGCGCGTTGATTTCCGGATCGTCGGTGGGCCCTTCGACGCCGTGGTTCCAGGACAGGTTGTTGTTGCTGCCGTCCTGATTGTTTTCGTCGTTGGCCTCGTTGTGCTTGTCGTTGTAGGACACAAGGTCGTTGAGGGTGAAACCGTCGTGAGCGGTGACGAAGTTCACCGACGAGTAAGGGCGTCGGCCACGCTGATTGAACATCTCGCCGGAAGCGGTCATGCGGCTGGCGAAGTCGGCGAGCTGGCCGTCATCGCCTTTCCAGAACGCGCGTACGGTGTCGCGGAATTTGTCGTTCCATTCGACCCAGCCCGGCGGGAAGTTGCCGACCTGATAGCCGCCGGGGCCGCAGTCCCAGGGCTCGGCAATCAGTTTCACCTGACGCAGTACCGGGTCCTGACGGCAGGCGACGAGGAAGCTGTGGCGTTCGTCGAAACCGTCGTGATAGCGCCCGAGGATGGTCGCCAGATCAAAGCGGAAGCCGTCGACGTGCATTTCGCTGGCCCAGTAGCGCAAAGAGTCGGTGACCATTTGCAGCACGCACGGATGGCTCAGGTCCAGAGTGTTGCCGGTGCCGGAATCGTTGATATAGAAGCGCTTGTCGTCCGGCATCAACCGGTAGTACGAGGCGTTGTCGATCCCGCGCATCGACAGGGTCGGGCCTTGTTCGTTGCCTTCGGCGGTGTGGTTGTAGACCACGTCGAGGATCACTTCGAGGTTGGCTTCGTGCAGGTGCGCGACCATCTCCTTGAACTCGGCGATCTTGCCGCTGGCCAGGTAGCGCGGGTCCGGGGCGAAGAAGGCGATGCTGTTGTAACCCCAGTAATTGGTCATGCCTTTGTGCAGCAGGTGCTGGTCGTTGACGAAGGCATGAATCGGCAACAACTCCACGGTCGACACACCCAATTTGCGGATGTGTTCCAGCACGTCGTCGACCATCAGCCCGGCAAACGTGCCGCGCACGTTATCCGGCACGGCGGGGTGACGCATGCTGATGCCGCGCACATGGGTCTCGTAAATGATGGTTTTGTCCCACGGTACGCTGACACGGTGGTCGTTGCCCCAGGTGTGCGCCGGGTCGATGACCTTGCATTTGGGCACGAAGGGCGCGCTGTCACGCTCGTCGAAACTGAGGTCGGCATCCGGGTGCCCGATGGTGTAGCCGAACAGTGCTTCGGACCACTTCAACTGGCCGACCAGTTGCTTGGCGTAAGGGTCGATCAGCAACTTGTTGTGGTTGAAACGGTGACCGTTCGCCGGGTCGTAGGGACCGTAAACCCGGTAGCCATAAATCAGCCCAGGATGGGCGTCGGGCAGATAGCCGTGGAAAATCTCGTCGGTATATTCCGGCAGTTCGATGCGTTCGAGCTCGACTTCGCCGGCATCGTCGAAAATGCACAGTTCGACGCGGGTGGCGTTGGCGGAAAACAGCGCAAAGTTCACCCCCAGCCCATCCCAGGTGGCGCCGAGCGGGAAGGGCAGACCCTCGCGGATTCGCGTGGGTTCGGCGTGTGTGGCGGGCTCGGCTTTCTTTGGACGGGTCATAGGTGCTCCTGCAAATCGGGGGTGGGCATTTTCAAAGGGCGAGTGAGCCCGCTGTGGCGAGCGAACCCGCCACACGGTCATTCATTTCTACGGTTGGAAAAGCCTCAGATGGCCGGGGGCTTGCGCGGTGCGCGGGGCTTTTTCTCGGCGGCTTTTTCGCCCGGGGGAATCACTTTGGCGGCGCTGGCAGGCTTGGCTTTTGCCGTTGTGGCTTTGGGCTTGGCCGCTGTTGCCTTGGGGGTGGAGGCCTTGGGGCTCACTGTTTTGGCAGCGGCCGCCTTCGGCGATTTCTTCGGAGCCAGTGCCTCGGCTTCGGCCAGTTTGCGCGCCATCTCCCAGTGGCGGGCTTCCTGACCCTCGGGCTTACCTTCCGATTCCCAGATCTGATAGGCGAATTCGCGGATGCGTTTATCGTCGGTACTCATCGCAATGCTCCTGAACTGAACTCATGCTTCTAGAAGTGTTGGATAAACAGATTGACCGGGAAGTCCCCCAGCGCAGCGCTGACCTCCAGCTCCCTGTTTTTTGTGACTGCGGTGCTCGAAAAAAGTCCCTTCAGATTTTCGTCGGAGGCGGCGAACGGTAATTCCACCCGTGTATCGCCCCAACGCAGCGCATCGACCTGCGGGACGGCACCGTTTTCCAGCAGGGGCGCGCAACGGATCGGCACGATGACGATGGCCCGTTTCCCCCCGTGCTCGCGGGCAAACGCCAGCACGTTGTGCGCCTGGCTGCCCAGCACCTCCAGGGCCTGGTACGAACCACGGCGGAACAGCTCAGTGTGCTCGGCGCGCAGGTTCAGTACTTGCGCGATCAATGCCTGCTTGATGCGTCCGTCGCGCCAGTTCGACAGCAGTTCCGCTACGGGCGCGGGTCTCACGGATTGCTCACGCAGGCCGTAATCCACCGGCCGGCGGTTGTCCGGATCCACCAGGCTGAAATCCCAGTACTCGTTGCCCTGATACAGATCCGGCACCCCCGGCACCGTCATGTGCAGCAAGGTTTGCGCCAGGCTGTTGAGGGCGCCGGCAGCGGCGATGCTGTTGACGCTCTTGGCCAGTGCCCCGCGCAGCAGTTCACCTTCCGGCGCCAGCAACAGCTGCTCGGTGAAGGATTGCGCGGCGTTTTCGTAGGCCTCGTTCGGCGCACTCCAGCTGCTTTGCAGCTTGGCTTCGCGCAGAGCCTTTTGCTGCCATTGCCAGATGCGTCTGGCGTAGTCAGTGAATCCATCCTGATCGTCGTTGTGCAGCTCCAGCGGCCAACTGCCGAGCAGCGCCTGATACAAGATCAATTCGTCAGCGGACGACGGCATCTGGTCGTCATTGCGCAATGGCCGGGCGAGGGCGCGCCACAGCTCGACCTGCTCGGCGTACCAATGGCTGCGCTCGCTGAGCACAGCCAAGCGCGCCCGAGTGTCTTCGCCGCGTTTGTGGTCGTGGGTAGCGGTGGCCAGCAGGTTGTCGGGGAATATCGCCAGACGTTGCTGGTTTGCCGCATGAAAGTCGCTGACCGGGGCGCTGAACTGTTCAGTGTTGTAGCCCACGTCATTGCGCGACAGCAACACCGCCGAACGATACAGCGCGGTGTCTTCCACGGCTTTGGCGGCAGCAGGCGAGGTCAGTTGCTGAAAGCGCACGCAGGCATGACGCAGAATCTTGCGCGAACGCCCACGGGGTTTGCGCCGCCACGGCTGGCCGCCGAGCCAGCCGGCCACGGAGTCGAGCACCGGCCAGTCGCTTTCGCTCAGTGTCTGCCGCGCACCTTCCATGGCCTGCTGGAAAAACACCTCGTCCTGCGCGGAGCGCCCCATCGCGGTGATGTAGGTGCGATACACCGGGAAGTGCACGATCAACGCCTGCAACACCCGGCGGATCGAACCGAGCGTGAGGTCGCGGGTCATCAGGTCGTCCCGCGCCACTTGCAGGAGCGCCTGGGCAACGCTTTCGCAATCGCTGGCCAGCGAACCGTTGAGAATCTGCTGACGCGCCAGCCGTGCCTCTTCGATAAACGCGGCGGGGCGTTCGGTGCGGCGTTGCCACAAGTCGCCGAGCACGTGCTCGCCGGCCGGGTCGTGTTGCAGCAGCGACAGCTGATTCATGAACTCGTAACCGGTGCTGCCATCTACCGCCCAGTCGGTGCGCAGGGTTTCGCCGTCGCCGAGAATCTTCTCGACGTAGACCGGCAAGTGTCGCCCCGGTGCCAGAAAGTCAAGGCGTCGCCGCAGCTTGCGACAGTAACCCCGTGGATCGGCGAGGCCGTCGATGTGGTCGATGCGCAAACCGTCGATCAGGCCTTCTTCGATCAACTGGAAAATCTTGCCGTGGGTCGCTTCGAACACGGCGGGCCGCTCTACCCGCAGACCGCCGAGTTCGTTGATGTCGAAGAAGCGTCGCCAGTTAATGTCGTCCGCCGCCGTGCGCCAACTGGCCAGGCGATAGCTTTGCCGCTCCAGCAGTTGATGCAGGCGCTGGAAACCGTCTTCGGTCTTCGAGTCGTAGCCCGTCAGATTGCGCTGAATGGTTTGCAGGACGTGCGGGTCGCTGGCCAGTTGCTGCAGTTCGTCCTTGAGCGGTATTGCCAGCGAGCGGGCGTCGGTCTGGTAGCTGAGGCTGCTGAAACGATCGGCCAGCGACTTGAGTGCTTCGTTCGCCGGCTCGTCGGCTTTCAGCAGTTCGCCGTAATCCCCGGGGCAGATCGGGAAGTGATGCTCGTAATGCTCGACGTGGAAGGTGCCGGCCCCGGCGTTGAACACCAGCGGCAGCGTGCCGTCCTGCAATGCAATGCCGTAATCGCTGCCGAGGAAGGGCAGCAACAACTGGCCTTCCATCAACGGGTCCGGCGAGTGCCATTGAATGTCGAAGAACTCGCCGTAGGGACTGAGCCGGCCCCATTCCAGCAGATCGAGCCACCACGGATTGTCACCGCCACCGACCGCCATGTGATTGGAGACGATGTCGAGGATCAGCCCCATGCCGTGTTCACGCAGGGCCGCGACCAGCCGGCGCAAGGCCGGTTCGCCACCGAGTTCCGGGTTGACCCGGGTCGGGTCGACCACGTCGTAGCCGTGCATGGAGCCGGCGCGGGCGGCGAGCAGCGGTGAGGCGTAAACATGGCTGATGCCGAGGCGGGATAAGTACGCCACTAGTGGCACCGCCTCATCGAGGGTGAAGCCCTTGTGAAACTGCAGACGCACCGTGGCGCGCAAGGTCAGGTTTTGCACTGCACTCATTGGTCACGCTCGGCGGCCTGAAGGCGGGCACAGGCGAGCAGTTCCAGACGCCGAGCGGCATCGACGCCATCGAGCAAGGTGTCACTGGTGCCCGGCAGGCGCCGCGACCAATTCGGATGGGTGTCGATGGTGCCGGGCAGGTTGGCCTGCTCGTCCAGGCCCAGCGCGTCTTCCAGCGGCAGCAGCACCAGCGGCGCGCGGGTGTGGCCAAGGAAGCGGACACTGGCGTCGACCACCTGATCGGCTTCGTGGGACTCCTCGCGAAAGTTCTGCGGATCCTGGCTCAGGGCATTGCGCAAACCGTCGCGCTCACGTTCGCGATAGCGGCGCCAGTCGATTTCGCCGTTGGCGTCGATCAGCCCGAGTCGCGCGTTCCAGTCGATGTCCCGGCCATGCCACCAGCCGTTGAGCGTCGGCAGGTCGTGGGTGCTGGTGGTGGCCAAAGCGTTGTCCGGCCAGTCGAGGATCGGCTTGAACCAGGTGTTGTCCTGTTCGAACAACAGCACGCGCATGCCAAGCATGGCTCGGGCGACCAGTTTTTCCCGCAGGCCATCGGGCACGGTGCCGAGGTCTTCGCCCAGCACGATCGCTTGATGGCGGTGGGATTCGAGGGTCAGCAGACGCAGCAGGTCGTCCACCGGGTAATACAGGTACGCGCCGTCCGCCGGCGCTGCGCCGTTGGGAATCACCCACAGCCGTTGCAGGCCCATGACATGGTCGATGCGCAGACCGCCGGCGTGGGCAAAATTGGCGCGCAGCATGTCGATGAACGCCCGAAAACCATTGCGTACCAGACCTTCCGGGGAGAACGCCGAGATGCCCCAGCCCTGACCGGAACGATTGAGAATGTCCGGTGGCGCACCGACCGTCAGCGACGCCAACAGTTCATCCTGAAAACTCCAGGCCTGGCTGCCGGCGCCGTCGGCACCCACCGCGAGGTCAGCGATAAGACCGATGCCCATGCCGGCGCTGCGGGCGGCGTTTTGCGCGCGTTCAAGACAGCGGTGTATCAACCACTGGCAAAACGCGAAGTAACCGATGCGTTCGGCGTATTCCTCGGCAAACGCGCTGAGGGCTGCGCCGCGCGGGTCGTGCCAGTGTTCGGGCCATTCGCGCCAGTCGAGGTTCTCGCCACGGGCGGCACGCATTTCCTGGATGGCTTCGAAGCGGCAGTGATTCTCCAGCGCTTCGCCACCCGCATCGCGGTAGCTGGAGAAATCCGCCTGCAATGGATGTTCGCCACGGATGAAGCCTTCGTACAGCGCTTGCAGGAGTTTTTGCTTGGCGTCGGCGGCGCTGGGCCAGTCGATCAGTTTCAGGTTTTCCAGTTGCTCGAATTGATCGTTGAGGCCGGCCGCGTCGATGGCATCGCGCAGGGCTCGCTCGCCGAGAATCGTCCCCGGCGCGGCATACAAGGAATTGAGGAACAGTCGGCTGGACGGCGAATAAGGGCTGTAGCGCCCGGTGTCGGCACTGAACATCGCGTGCAGTGGACTGATTGCCAAAGCGTCGGCACCGCGTTCGCCGGCGCTGCGGACCAGTTCCTCAAGTGCCTGGGTGTCGCCGAAACCGCCGTCGCCGGGGCGGCGCAGGCTGTAAAGCTGCACGCTCAGGCCCCAGGCGCGGGGGATCGGGTTGTCCACGGCATCGCCCACGCTGTAGCAACGTTCGGGTGCCACGGCGAGGGTGAAATGTTGATCGGCGATATGGATTTGCTGATATCCGACTGGAATTTCACCGGGCAGCACCGCATCGGCATCGAGTTTGAGCGACAGCCGCGTGCCGTCCTCCAGATGAATCTCACAGGGGCTTTCGGGTTCGAAGTAACGCGCCAGGTCCAGGCCCACGCCGACATCGGCGGTCAGCAGCGGCGGCAATTGGCGGTCCTGTTGCACTTGTTGCAGTTCCAGCAGGCTGGCGTCGATTTCCTGGGCCGAGCCGGCCGGGTGACCGAGCCCGGTGAGGACATTGCGCAGCACCGCCGGGGCGACTTTTTGCTGACGGCCATTGGCGTCGATCCAGTCGACCGCAAGGCCGGCTCGGCTGGCGAGAATTTCCAGTTGCGCATCGCTCATAGGCGCTCTCCATCCAGGGGTGGCAAAGGGGTTGCGGCCGTGAGGCTGACGAGCGCGCAATACGGGGGCAGTTGCCCTTCATCCGTCAGGTCGGCAGCGGGCGGCTGGCGCAGCAGCCACACCGATTCGGCCTGTGGTGGGTTGACCACCGGGCTATCGCCGAGGTTCAGGTCGATTCGCAGCTCGCTGCCATTGCCCAGACGCCAGCGCGCGCTGACAGCGCCAGGCCCCAGCACTTGAGCGCCGAGCGCCTGTGTACCGGGCAAGTGCGGAATGATGTGTTGGTGGCGCAGTTGCAACAGGTGCCGATACAGCGCCAGGGTGGCCTGCTGTTTTGGCGTGCCGCTGCCGATCAGCCGGGGTTGCGAGGCGTGGAATGTCTGCTCGGCGTTGGGATCGGGAATCTGCTCGCGACGCTGTGGATCGGCAAACGCACTGAACGCGGCGAACTCATTGCGTCGACCTTCGCGCACCAATTTGGCGAGTTCGCCGTGGTGGCTGGTGAAAAACAGAAAGGGTTGCTCGGCGGCAAACTCGTCACCCATGAACATCAACGGAATCATCGGAGACAACAGCAACAACACGGTGGCGGCCTGCAGGGCGCGAGGATCGGCCAGTTGATGCAGGCGTTCACCGAAGGCGCGGTTGCCGATCTGGTCGTGGTTCTGCAGGAACAGCACGAACGCAGTGGATGGCAGATGTTCGCTTGGCTCGCCACGGGGCGTGCCGTGGCGGGTCAGGTGACCCTGAAATACAAAACCCTGACTCAGACAGCGAGCCAGTTGTTCGGTGGGATGTTCGGCGTAGTCGGCGTAATACGCGTCGGTTTCGCCGGTCAGCAGTACGTGCAGGGCATTGTGGCCGTCGTCGTTCCACTGGGCATCGTAGGCGTCTTCCAGCAGGCTGGCCTGATTGTGTTCGTTCTCCACGGTCAGCCAGACATGCCGGGACGGGTCGATTTGCTGGCGGATGCGCTGCGCCAGTTCTTGCAGGAAATCCGGATCTTCGATGGCATGCACCGCGTCCAGACGCAGGCCGTCGAAACGGTACTCCAGCAGCCACATCAGCGCATTTTCGACGAAGAAGTCCCGCACTTCGCGACGCCGGAAATCAATGGCCGCGCCCCAGGGCGTGTGTTTGTCGTCGCGGAAGAAACCCTTGGCGTATCGGTGCAGATAGTTGCCGTCGGGGCCGAAGTGGTTGTAGACCACGTCGAGAATCACCGCCAGGCCATAACCGTGAGCACTGTCGATCAGGTGTTTGAGCTGTTCCGGCGTGCCATAGGAAGCCTGCGGCGCAAAGTGCAGCACGCCGTCGTAGCCCCAGTTGCGAGCGCCGGGAAACTGCGCGATCGGCATCAGTTCGATCGCGGTAACGCCCAGCCCGGCCAGTCGCGCCAGATGCTGCTCGACCTCGGCAAAACCGCCGAGGGCGCCGACGTGCAGTTCGTAGATCACCGCTTCGTTCCATGGCCGGCCTTGCCATGTACTGTGTCGCCAGTGATAAGCGTGCGGATCGACCACCACGCTGTGCTGGTCGAGGTCGCCGTCCTGCGCCCTGGAAGCCGGGTCGGGCACCTCCAGTTCGCCGTCGATGTTATAGCGGTAGCGACGGCCGGCGGGGCAGTGACTTTTGATCACGAACCAGCCATCGCCCTGCGGCAGCATCGGCAGGGACTGGCCATTGTCCAGCTCGACGCTGACGTAAAACGCATCCGGCGCCCACAACGCGAATTGCGTGTGGTCGGCATCCAGCATGATCGCGCCGTGGGGCCAGGTTTCAGGGGACCGTGACGGCATCGTTGACAACCTCCCTGGTTATTTGTGGTGCGTTTTACCCAGCGCCTTGGCCACCAGCTGTTCGTAGAGTTCGGCGTAGGGTTCGACGGCCTGGCACCAGTTGAACGGTGCCGCCATCGCCCGGCAACGCATGGCGTGCAGCAGATCCGGAAAGGCAAACACCTTGAACGCGCGGCTCAGGGCTTCGCGGTAGCTGTCGGCCGTGGACTCGTTGAACAGGAACCCGGTGACGCCGTTTTCAATGGTGTCGGCCAGCCCGCCGGTGTTGCGTGCTACCGGCAGCGAGCCGAAACGCTGGGCGTACATCTGGCTCAAACCGCAAGGTTCGTAACGCGAAGGCATCAGCAGGAAATCGCTGCCGGCGAACATCCGCCGGGCATCGGTTTCATTGAAGCCGATGCGCACGCCGATCTGGCCGGGGAAGCGCAGGGCCAGTTCGCGCATGGCCTGTTCTTCTTCGGGTTCGCCGCGACCGATGATGGCGATCTGGCCACCGTTCTGCACGATGTACTCGGAGACCGCTTCGGTCAGGTCCAGGCCTTTTTGATAGACCAGTCGCGACACCACGGCAAACAGCGGACCTTCGGAGTCTTTCAGGCCAAACAGCTCGCGCACATGAGCGGCGTTGATCGCTTTGCCTTCCCAGTCACCGATGGCAAACGGCGCGAACAGGTGCGGATCGGTGGCGGCATCCCAGCTCTCGTCGATGCCGTTGGGAATGCCGCTGAGCAAGCCTTGCTGGGTCTTGGCGGCGAGAAAGCCGTCGAGACCGCAGCCGAAATCAGGGGTGGTGATTTCCTGCGCGTAGGTGGCGCTGACCGTGGTGATGTGGCTCGAATAGGCCATGCCGGCCTTGAGGAACGACATCTTGCCGTAGAACTCCATGCCTTCCTGTTGCAGGGCATGGGCGGGAATCCCGAGTTCCGGGCACGAACCGAGACTGGTCACGCCTTGATAGGCGAGGTTGTGAATGGTGAACAGGGTCGGCGTGCGTTGCCCGCGCCAGTGCATGTAGGCAGGTGCCAGCCCGGCCGGCCAGTCGTGGGCGTGCACCAGATCCGGGCACCAGTGGATTTGTGCGAGGTTGGCGGCGATATCGGCGGCGGCCAGGCCCAGGCGGGCGAAACGAATGTGGTTGTCCGGCCAGTCGCGACCGTTGTTGGCGCCGTAAGGGCCACCGTCGCGGGCGTAGAGTTCAGGGCAGATCAACACATAAATGACCAGACCGTCAGGCATGTCCATGCGCCCGATCTTGCAGGGAGGCAGCGCGGCGTGGCCGCCCAGTTCACCGATGATATGGATCGGATTTTCGCTGTTCATCACTTGCGGGTAACCGGGGATCAGCACTCGGACATCATGCAGATGCGCCATCGCGCGGGGCAGGGCGGCAGAAACGTCACCAAGACCGCCGGTCTTCACCAGATCGGCGATTTCCGAGGTCACGAACAACACTTTCTTCTTGTTGGGATTCTGACTGGCTACCGGTGCCAGGTTTTTTGTACCCGGGACGTTGATCGACCGGCTGCCGGGAACGCTCATGGTGCTCGATTCGCCGACCGGCTGGTGAGCACGCTCTCCCTGAATATCCAATGCCGCACTGATCATATGAATCTCCCGTTTTGTTGATCTGATTCTTGTCTTGAACAAGCGATGTCCATGGCCAAATCCTGTGGCCGGGCGCAAACGCGCCACGCATCGGTGAGCAAACGCTACCCAACACGCGCAAGCAGAATGGGTGAAGAGGCCGTTGCAAGGAATGAACCAGTCGCTTTGGCCCTGTCTTTCAGATGACCCGTCGCGATCAGCAAAAGTTTCGACAAAATTTCCGCGTTGTGACCGGTCGGTTTCGCCTCGCGAAAACCAGTCTAGGCCAGATCCTAGAGCGGGCCAGGGCAATCGGACGAATTGTTCGACAATGTGTTGCAGGGCCACGGAAACTGCGGCTTTGAGCGGGGCATCGCACCGACGAAGTGCATGTTTGAAGGGGCGGACGGTGCAAAACGGTGACCGCTCGGTCACGTTTTCGGGCGCAAGGAACGTGCGGATGCACTGTTGCGGTGCGGACAGTTGTGTTGGCAGGCGGTCATCGGGTGCTGCTTCACGGGCATGGGCTGCCCGCGAAGCAGGCGTGGATCAATTCAGCAGACGGATCGGTTCTCCCGCCGACCAGGCCTGAATGTCCTCGATCATCTGCGAAAAGAATTGTTCATAGTTCTGTCGGCTGACATACCCGACATGAGGCGTGGCCAGCACATTGTCCAGCGTGCGAAACGGGTGCAGCGCCGGCAGCGGTTCTTCATCAAACACATCCAGAGCCGCACCACCGATGCGCTGTTTCTGCAAGGCCTTGATCAGCGCGGTTTCGTCGACTATCGGCCCGCGTGCTGTGTTGACCAGCAGGGCAGTGGGCTTCATCCAGTCCAGTGCCTGGGCATCGACCAGACCCCGGCTGCGGTCACTGAGCACCAGGTGCACCGACAGCACGTCAGCCTGTTCGAACAATTGCTGCTTGCTGGCATAGGTGACGCCGGCCTGTTCAGCGCGCTCGGCGGTGAGGTTTTCACTCCATGCAATGACGCGCATGCCGAACACCTGCCCGAATTGCGCCACCCGTTGGCCGATACTGCCGAGCCCGAGAATGCCAAGAGTCTTGCCGTGCAGGTCGCCACCCAGCCCCCGCTGCCATTGACCGGCACGCAGGGCGTTGGCTTCGTTCACCAGATTGCGGGTGGCGGCCATGATCAGCGCCCAGGTCAGTTCCGGTGCGGCGTGTTTGTAGCTGTCAGTGCCGCAGACCTTGATCCCGAGGCGGGCGGCGGCCGACATGTCCAGCGCTGCGTTGCGCATCCCGCCGGTGACCAGCAATTTGAGGTTCGGCAAACGCGTGAGCAAGTCTTCATCGAAGCGCGTACGTTCGCGCATCACGCAAATCACCTCGAACCGGCCCAGTCGTTTGGCCAGTGTGGCGTTGTCCGCCGGGTACTCATGGACAAAGGTCACTTCGCCGAGACTGTCCAGCACCGACCAGTCGACCACGTCCCGCGCCACGTCCTGCCAGTCATCGATCACTGCAATCTGCACCGCCATCAGCCTTGACTCCTCAACGAACGGGATTGGTTTTGTTCAGCCAGCCGAGCAGCGCCTTGTGGAACTGCGCCGGTTCTTCCATCTGCGGCGCATGGCCCAGGCCGGGGAATTCCACCAGCGTGGACTGCGGAATCAGCTTGGCGACCTGCTTGCCCAGCACCTCGTAGTGACCGATTTTCGCTTTCACCTCGGGCGGTGCAATGTCCTTGCCGATAGCCGTGGTGTCGGACGTGCCGATCAGCAACAAGGTCGGCATCTTCAGGTCCTTGAACTCGTAGTACACCGGCTGGGTGAAGATCATGTCGTAGATCAGCGCCGAGTTCCATGCGACCTGAGTCTTGCCCGGGCCATTGCTCAGGCCGGCGAGCATGTCCACCCAGCGGTCGAATTCGGGTTTCCAGCGACCGTCGTAATAAGTGCTGCGCTCATAGTCGCGGATACCCTGGGCGGTGACTTTCAGTTCGCGCTGATACCACTGATCCACGCTGCGATACGGCACACCGAGGGCTTTCCAGTCTTCCAGACCAATCGGGTTGACCAGTGCCAGTTGCTCGACCTGATCCGGGTATTGCAGGGCGTAGCGGGTGGCCAGCATGCCGCCGGTGGAGTGGCCGAGCAGGGTGGCTTTCTGGATGCCCAGCGTCTTGAGCAATTGCTGGGTGTTGGCGGCCAGTTGCTGGAACGTGTACTGGTAGTGTTCGGGTTTGCTGGAAGTACAGAAACCGATCTGATCCGGGGCAACCACCCGGTAACCGGCCTCGCTCAGGGCCTGGATCGAACTGTCCCAGGTCGCGCCGCAAAAATTCTTGCCGTGCATCAGCACCACGGTGCGCCCGTTGGCCTTGCCGTGGGCGGCGACGTCCATGTAACCCATCTGCAGAGACTGGCCCTGAGACTGAAAGGCAAAGTGCTTGAGGGTGTAGGGATATTCGAAACCCTGCAGTTCCGGGCCATATTGCGGGCCTTCGGCGTGAGCCAGCAGGGGCAGGGCAGCGGTCAGCAGCAGGCCGGGCAGCCAGCGGGTCAGCGACACAGACATGGGACAACTCCACAGGAAATCGGCCGATGCTGGAACGGCCGGATTAGGGCGACGTTAAACACAGGCAATGCCCGCGCCCGATCGTTCAACCGAGCCAGCCGAGGGTGAGCATGGCCAGCACGCCGTAACGCGCGCCTTTGGCGAAAGTGACGATCAGCAGAAAACGCCCGAGCGGTTCACGCATGACCCCGGCGATCAGCGTCAGGGGATCGCCGATGACCGGCAACCAGCTGAGCAAAAGCGACCAGTGCCCATAACGCTGATAGTGCACACGGGCGCGGGCCATGTGCTTCGGGCTGACCGGAAACCAGCGTCGATCCTGAAACCGTTCCAGTCCACGTCCCAGCCACCAGTTCACCAGCGAGCCAAGGACGTTGCCCAGCGTCGCCACCGCCAGCAGCCCCCACAGCCAATAACGATCGCTGACCAGCAACCCGACCAGCACGGCTTCCGATTGCAGCGGCAACAGCGTCGCCGCGCCAAACGCGGCAAGGAACAGCCCGAGATAACCCGCCGTCATCAATGGGCCGGGTAATCCGCCACCACTACATCGGAACCGTCCTTCTTGAGGCCAATCACCTGATAGGCATCGCTCATGCCGTCCATTTCCATCCCCGGCGAGCCCATCGGCATGCCCGGCGCGGCAACGCCGAGCAGATCGTCACGCTTGCTCAGGGCCAGCACCTGTTCTGCGGGAACGTGGCCTTCGACGAATTTGCCGTTGATGATTGCCGTGTGGCAGGACGCGAGACGTGGGGGCACACCGTGTTGTTGCTTGAAGCTGCTCATCTCCGCTTCGACATGATCCTCGACCTTGAAGCCGTTGGCTTCCAGATGGCTGATCCACTTTTTGCAGCAGCCGCAGTTGGCGTCGCGATGGACTTCGATCGGAATGAGGTCGGCGGCTTGCGCCAGGGAGGAAAGGAGCAGGGCGCTCAGGGCGGCCAGACGCAGAGGGTTTTTCATGCAGGGTTCTCGACTCGGGTGACGGTCAAAAAGAACGCATTTTGACCGGTTTTTCCTGCCCGGCATCAACGGAGTGTTTCCAGTTGATACAAGGCAGGCCGTCAGCATGATCGTAGATCAAAGCTGACAGCCGCCTGAGTGCAAGGTGACAAATCCGTCAGCTGACCTTGAACCGCCCCATGATCGCACTCACCCGGCTGTTGGCTTCCAGCAACTGGCGGGTGTTGGTTTCACTGGCCTGGCCGCTTTGTACGAGTTCATCCACCATGTGGCGGATCTGCACCATGCTGCGGTTGATCTCTTCGGTGACGGCGCTCTGCTGTTCAGCGGCGGTGGCGATCTGGGCGCTGAGGCTGTTGATGTGGCTGACGGAGCCGGCCATGTCATCGAGTCCGGTGGTGACCCGCGCAGTAGCGTCGGCGGCAGACTGGCAGCTGGCCTGGGTGTTTTCCATGGCGCTGACCGACGAGCTCACGCCTTGGGTCAGGCGGGTCAACATTTCGTTGATTTCCGAGGTGCTGGCCTGGGTGCGAGCGGCGAGGGCGCGCACCTCGTCGGCTACCACGGCAAAACCGCGGCCCTGTTCACCGGCCCGGGCGGCTTCGATGGCGGCGTTCAGTGCCAGCAGGTTGGTCTGGCCGGCGATGGCGCCGATCACACCGAGGATTTCGGTGATGCGCTGGGCGTCCTGCTGCATGTTCTCGACTTTGTGGGTAGCACTGGCCACTTCATCGATCAACGCCACGACGCTGCTGGTCGCTTCACCCACTACCACCCGCGAACGGTCGGCATTTTCGTTGGCTCGCTGGGTAAACGCAGCGGTTTCGGCAGCGTTTTGCGCGACGCTTTCGGCGGTCGAACTCATCTCGTTGATGGCGGTGACGGTCTGGTCGGTTTCCGAGGCATGGCGCAGCAGGATCTGACTGGTGTGCGCCGATGTACGTTGCAGGTTGTCGAGGCTCGAAGCCATCGCGCCGGTGGCCTGGGTGACTTCGCCGATCATGTTCTGCAGGTAGGCGATGAAGGTGTTGACCGAGTGACCGATCGCGCCGAGCTCGTCTTCGGCACGGATGGTGATGCGGCGGGTCAGGTCGGCATCGCCGCTGGACAGCGAATCGATGTTGGCCTTGAGCGCTTTCATGCGCGCAACCAGTTGGCGAATCGCGTAGATCTGCAACAGCACCAGCAGGATCACCAGCGGAATCTGCAACAGGCTGAGGCTGCTGAGTACGTCATCACGTTGCGCGGTGAGCATTTTGGTCGGCAGTGCAGTGGCGAGGAACCAAGGCGTGCCTTCGATCGGGCGCATGAAGAAGGTGCTGGCTACACCGTTGTTGTCGAATTCGACACGCTGGGCCTGATCACGTTGTTGCAGGCCAGCCTTGACCTGGCTGGCGAATGGCGAACCGGCGGCCAGTTCGCTGATGTTTTTCAGCACGATCGGGCCGTTGATGCGCGAGCTGTTGCTGATGATCTTGCCGTCGGCCTCGACGATCAGCATTTCGGCGTTGAGGTCTTTTTCCTTGCGCGCCACCAGGTCGTTGAAAAAGCCCAGGGTCACGTCAATGGTCGATACGCCCCAGGTCGTGCCGTTTTTCTGGATAGCCATGGCGCAGTTGGTGCGCGGCTCGGCACTGGCATCATCTTTATAGGCTGCGGCCCAGGCGCATTGGCCACGCGGGGTCTGCAGGCCGCCCTTGTACCAGCTCTGGTCGTAGTAGTTGGGGGCTGCGTCGCTGTTCCAGAAAGTATTCACGGCGAGCTTGCCGGAGCTGTCGCGGTGCCAGAACGTGCTGAACTTGTTGCGACCCGCCTCGCGCTGGCCCGGCAGTGGCCAGATACCGCCGCCAAATACTTTCAACTCGCCGTACTGATCCACCAGCCCCGGCAGCACCGTATCGATGGCGGCGCTGTCGAGCAGCGGGATGGTCTGGGTGATGCTGCGCTGCTGCGACTGAACCTTGTTCAGTTCGCCCTGGATCTGCTCGGCGACCTCGGCAATGCGGTTGAGTACCACCTGCTCTTCGGTATGGCGCAGTTTCGGCGCGACCAGTTGACTGATGCCCACCACGGTCAGGACCGACAGCAACAGGATGAACAGAACCAGAAACAACGTATAGCGAGCCTGAATGGTACGGAATGCGGGCATGGAGACCGGTCCTTCGTTTCTTGTTAGGGGCGAGGAGCAAAACAGTAGGGGTATCCCTTACATATCGTCGCTGCGGGAGGAAGCTTTAGGTACTCACGTGCTAAAAGCTCTTGACACGTTGACCGGCAAGTAACAATTCCGACACACACACACAAACTAACCAGCCCGTTCGTTAGAGTAAAAACCCGAGTTTCGTCGGACTGGCCAGATGGCTTTGGATCAATGTCTTCGGGGGTTGCAGTGCTTTGTATCGAGAATGTACGAAATTTGTAAAAAAGTGAAAAACAGATTGGTGCCTTCAGTTTGCCGGCCGATACTCCGGACAACTCAAGACGTTCCACAAGGATATTTTCATGTTCTTTTCGCAAGGAGCACGCTCATGACCGTTGGTTATACCGGCGCGTGGCAGCCCAAGGCAGGTTTGCTGGTTCGAGATGCAGGAAGCTCGGGCAAACCGGTTTCTCAAAGCGTGAAGGTCAAGCAGATGCTGGCCCTGGTCGGCAACGACCCCACCGTTCTCAATACGGCGGAAATGGACAAACAGCGTTTGCACAAGAACATCAAGGGATTCGATCCGGAAAACGTCTCTCCCAAGCAATTGGGCAAACTGACTGACTTCCTGCGCAGTCGGGGCCTTATATCCGAAGTGACCTCGATGACGCTGCTCAATGCCGGTGACAGGTTCGATCGCTTCGGCATTCAGAAAGACCCGGATGCCAAGTTCAATGCGTTGGAATATTTCGCCACGCAACTGGACACCATCAACAACAACAGCCTCAAGGGCAACAAGTACGCCAATACATTGATCCCGGAGTACAAGAAAGCCATTTATGTGCTGCAGAGCCTGAAAACCTACGGACAGGGCGGTGAACGCGCGCCTCCGACCGACAAAGGTGTCAGCGCCAAGGCATGATCCTGCAACGACAAGCCCCCGATAAGGGGGCTTGTCGTTATTGCGCCATGCTCGCCATTTTCAATTGCAGGTCATCGTGCAGCCTCTGCATCTGCGGGCAAATCAAGGTCAGCGAGGGAGGTTTTGCGCCGCGATGAAACAGCGCCAGCCATCCTGCACCTCGTTCATCCGGCGCCAGTCCGGTGAACACGAAACCCGCCGTCGTCAGCGCGTGCAACGCGCTATCAAAATCCTTCGCCAGCCTCAGCCTGATTGAAATGAGCCAGTGCGCCGGCAGTTCCTGCAACTGCTTGAGCAAACAACCATCCAGTTTCCTGAACGTCCCTTCATAACGATCCCACCGCTGCTCAAGATGAACCGGTTCGCCCACCCATGGTGCTGCCTTTTCCTGCGTTCCGAACACACTGCACATCTGCTGCATGAAGTCCCGACAGCTGTCGGGCCATGCCAGTGCCGGTAGCGGCCGCCGGTTCCCATCAATGGGCAGGTAACCGATGACGAGCGACTCCCGTGCCGAGGCGTCATGCGGAGACGGGACACCGTCGGGGAGCCATCCCGTATTGTGAAAGCCGAGGCCGGCTGCCATGCGCTGGGTGTAGGGGTGACAGGTCACCTGTCTGATCGTCACGCCCCGTAATCCCAGTGTCCGGGCATCGATCAACAGCTGCCGCCCCAGCCGGGTGGCAATATTCTGGCCGCGGATTTCGGAGGCGACCACGCTGAGCGCAAGTTCAGCGACAGGCGAATCTTCGGTGCGAAGCAATGTCGCGTTCCCCAACACTTGATTTCCGGTCACCGCTACCCGTGAATGCCAGCGGCCTTGCGCATGGTTGCGGTCAATCATGCAGGGCAGATAAACGTGGGCCTGGGCGTAGAGGTCGCCATAGATCTCGCGAAACAGCTTACTCACGGCTTTCGCGTCGTAGTTGCGGTAGTTCCGCAGCGTTACGCTCTCCATCAGCGAAGCTCCGCACGAGGATTGTTGTAGACACGCAGGTCCACCACGCGTTGGCGCTTGCCGGAGCGTGGGTGGCGTGACAGGTCTTGAACCGTGCAACAGTCGATCCGTAAATCCAGCAGATGATCGGCGTTCAGTTGCGAAATCAACGGATAGCGCTCGATCAATGCGCTGCGCAGCATCTGCTCTGATTTCGCCGACGCGGAACGCACGGCATCCGGAGCCCATTTCAGGGTCAGGATGTCTTTTGTGCCGGTCTGCTCGATCACCAGTTGCCAGTCCTCACTGCGGGTGATGCGTTGCACGGCATTGCCAATTTCATCAGGCAGTAACGTCAGAATCCCCACCCGGACTCGCTGGCTGTCGGCGCAGCGGCCCATCAATGCGAATTTGCGTGTGGGGGTTTGATCATCCTCTCGCCAGCAGGCGCGGTCGCCAACCGGGTAGCGAATCAACGGCATCAACCGCCGGGTGAGATTGGTCATCACCAGACGTCCGGTGCGATCGCATTCCTCGATCACTTCGCCGGTCTGCTCGTCGAGGATTTCCAGCACGCTGTGGCCCTGGGTCATTCGATGTTCACCCAATGCGCAGTCGAAATGGCTGGCGCCGATGAAGCCCGCGTCGACACTGGCGTAACCCATGGAGGCAACCCTTACATTGGGGAATACCCGGCCGAGCAGTTGCAACTGCGCCGGGAACAGGCTTTCACCACCGTAGAGCAGGGATTCGACGCACTCCAGCCGGCGTCCCTGGCGCTCCAGCCATGCGGCAAAGGACAAACAATACGCAGGCACACCCGCCAGGACATTGATTCGATGCCGTGTTATCGCATCGGCCAGAACGGCCGGATCTACGTGACCGGTGAAAGGGAACTCCACGATGCCCGGCTGTACATGGGCCAGGGCGTCGTGGGTGAAGATGAAACTGGCATACAGATCACCGACGAAAAACAGGTTGGCGACCCGGTCACCCTTGTTCAACCGACCCTTGAGGCTGCCTGCGAAATCTTCCACCAGCGTTTGCCATTCACGGCGCTCGAAGACCGACAATTTGCCGTCGCCGGTCGTCCCGCCGGTCTTGAACACCAGTGCGTTATCCAGGCCTGCGGTCAGCACCGGCCAGTGGTCGAGGTCGTGGCTGCCTTTCCAGTACTGCGCAGGGTCAATGACCGGCAGTTCGGACAGCGACGTTACCTGCTCGGGCACCTCGCTGAAGTGGCTGGCGTAAAAGCTTGAATGCTGACGTGCAAAAGCCACCAGCGCCTGCCAATCAGTTACCGGATTCATGGTGCGCTCCCTGCAGAACAGAGGAGGCGCGGGCTCCCCGATTATCGATCAGCAGCGGCGTCTTGCCGCTGTGGCTGTTTCGGGCGAACCGGTCGATGGCGCACATTTGTGCCTCTATCTTCAGCAGCCCGGTCTGCACGAGGGTGACCAGCGTCGGGTAGCCCAGCAGTCGTTCATGCACCTCGTGGGGTTCGAGCGCACTTCGCAATTTCATGCATTCGAGTCCGTCGGGGGCATGTTCGAGAATCACCTGGAATTCGGTCTGCAGGTGCTGCGCCAGCTGCGACAGACAGATGAAATCGGTGCCGATGCGCACCAGCCTCCCATGGCGCCGAAGCAATTCGAACCGGGGTGTCGTCAGGCCGCAGCCACACCGTCCGGGGACCCAGCGACCGCTGTCGCCGACGTCATACCGCTGCACGTTCTGACCTTGCCGTTCGAGGGACGTGAACACCAGGCGGCCGGTTTCGGTGCCATGGACGGGACGATCGGCCTCGAACGCGACAATTTCCAGATGCTGGATATCGCTCAAAAGATGAAACACACCATCGTCGGTGGCCGGGCACGCATGACCGAGCGGGCCGGCATCGACACTGCCGTAGATCGCCGAGCGGATCAGGGTGACACCGCAATCCTGCATCAACTGGCGGCTCTGTTCGCCGGGGTGCTCACCGCCGAGGAATACCTTTTCGATCCCGCCATAGGCGCGTAAACGTGTTTGTTCGTTGAGAAACAAACGGTGCAACGTACTCGGCATGCCGATCAGCGTGTTCACCCGCTGTTCGACGATCAATTGCGCAATTTCCCGGTAATCGTCATCGGCCGGGGCACCCATCGGCAGGTGTGTGACGTGCAGTTGTTCCAGCACGTTGGAGAAGCTGAAAAAGCCGCCATACAGACCGCCGCTGAAAAACAGGTTCATCACCCGGTCCCGGCTCGGATCGAGTCCGGCGGCGAACAGACCGTCGGCCGTAGCGCGCATCTGCCGGTGGAAGTCGCGATAACTGAAACCCGAGAGCGCCGGTACGCCGCTGCTGCCGCCGGAGCGGAAATACAGCTGGGCCGCCGGGTTGATCGGCCGTGCGATGAAATCTTCCTTGTTCATGATCGGCAGGTTCGTCACGCAGGGCGCAATGGCTGCGCCGTCGAGCAAAGCGTGGGAGGGCAGTTGTGTCGGCGACAGGCTTACCGAGACTCGCCGGCTCAGACGCTGCAAGGCATAGACGCCGTCATGCGGTTCGCCTTCGTAGCCATCGTGAATCGCCGACACCGGGGCAATCCGGGTGACACCAGCGGCGATCAGGCTCCGTGAAAGCGCTGCAATCCGCTGTTCCGGGCAGATCAGGGCGCAGCTTTGCAACACGTTTCTCCATGGCAGCAACGTCTCGATCAACCGTGCGTGCGGCACTGGCTTGAGCAGCAGGCTGCGAAACAATGGTGAAGGCTGCAATGACGGGTCGTGGGTCCAGATCACGCGCCAGCCCGGAGTTTCCCAGACCTCGCCAGCCACCTCGGTAAAACTGTTTGCGAGCCGGGCCATGGCCGTATCGGTGGTGATTTGCGAAGCTTCCTGAAGGGTTGGCTGCAATGGCGGCCATTGCTCCGCACGGCGTTCGAATGCTTCGGACAGCCGTAAACCGATTTCGCGCAGTACGGCCTGGTCGTCGCTGTCCACCAGCAACCATTGCGGACTGGAGCAGGCTTGCTGATCGAGTCTGCAGACTTCATCGACCACGCCATCCAGTGTCTGTGGCGAGACCGCGTCCGGGGTCAGATAAACGAAGCTGATGCGATGTCCCCAATCGATCCAGCGGCAACCGGCGGGGATCTGCTCACGGATCGCTTGTAGCGCCGACTCGCCACCCCAGGCCGAGACGCCGTTGGCCCATTGGCACAACTGGCCGATTTGCGCGGTAGTCGCGGGTACGACGGCAATATGCCCGGCCAGTTGGCCGCTGGGATCGCATTGCGTCAGCGCATGGAGCAATTGCGCGGTCAGACCGTCGTCGCTGCTGCTGGGGCGCAGCCAGTTGACGTTACCGGCCAGCAGACTCTCGATCACCGCACAGAACGCCAGGAGAGTCGCGTTGCCGGGGGTGACGTGCACCACCAGGCCCAACGGGCCCCAGCACTCGAAGCGTGGTTGGCGATAATCGGGCCGGCGCAGCGCAGCGGGTTGATCGCCCAGTTCACGTTCGAGTTTGCGCAACAGCCCTTGCGGCTGGCAGAACTCGATCAGCGACTGACGATGTTCGATGTCGAGTGGCAGGGCCAGCGTGCTGTCGCTCAGCCGGGCGGCAAACGCGGCCACCGCTTCGATGACCGTCTCACTGTGCAAGGGCCGGCTCAGGTTCAATGGCAGTGTCTGACGCAGTTGCTCCAGCGCGGCATCAAGGCTGAACTGATCGTGAAGTTGTCCATTGATCAGGTACATATCAGTGCCTCCCCAGCAGCTCGGAAGCCGCCATGGCGCAGCTTCTGCCGGCACTGGTGGCGGCGCGGCCATGCAGCTCGAACCAGTCGCTGTCCAGACCGCAGCCGCAGCTGGCGCCGGGGTGCAGGGTGACGAGGTCGCTCATGACGACGGCATGGGCCGGGCTCGAAGAAATGTAGGGCGAGACCGCACTCAGCAGCCCGGGCCGGCCATAAGGCAGCACGGCGAAATCGGATGAGTTGCGCACGAACACCTTCGAATAGACCGGAACATGGAAATGATGGTGAGTGCACTCGAAGTAAGGCACCGGGTGCTCGACCGCGCCGTAGCCGTCGCGGCATCGGGACGGTTCGATCCCGAGTTGCCGATGGATACGCTCGTACAAATGCTGGCGAGGAATTTCCTGCGCTGCGCTGGTTTTCCATCCGCCGCCCAACAGCGCCAGTGAATCCGTTGCGAGCTGCAGGTTTGCCACTCCGGTGGCCTGCATGCGTTGCAGCGTCTGCCAGAGAAACGCCGGGAAACCGATGATCCGCACCGGCAGGCCTTCTTCGGCAAATGACTGCAAGGCCGAGATGACGCCGAAGCCGTCGAACTCGTGGCCGCCACCGGTTCGACGCAAGGCATAGGCCACGCGGTTGACCGGAGCGAACCGGCACAGGAACTGATCGGTGAACGACGTGCCCAGGCTGATGCTGGCTTCGGGCTCGTAGCTCAGCAGCAAGTAATTGCACGGCGTGTGCGGACTGTCCCAGCCGTAGTGGTGGACGATTCGCTCAACCATGTATTGCGCCGCCGCCAGGCTGCGCTCGTCATAGCGCATGCGGCTTTTCTGGCCACTGGTGCCGGACGATGTCAGCTCCAGAGCCTGTGCACCGGTCGGGCTGAGCAGTTGTTGTTGCTTGAAAAAACTGGCGAAGATCGGGGGCAGTCTCGACCAGTCGTCGAGGCTGTCCAGGTCCGTCACGGTGAGCCCGTTGGCATTCAGCCAGTGTTCATAACCGGGCGTATGTTCACCGTGAAACCGGCTGATTTCGGCCATGGCCCGATCAAAGAGCCCTGCCGGCACGGATTCCGGACAATAGGGTTGCGTCAACGCACAGAGTGCGTCGCTATAGGGGAAATGGAACATCAGGCGTCCTTGTTATTAATGTGACGAAGAAGCGGTTTCTGCCGAGGCGTTTCGAAGAAACCGGTACAAGAGAGGCAGGCTCAGCAGCCCGCCCACTGCCGCCCAGAGGGCGAAGGATTCGAGGCGGGCACCGCCGCCGATGACCGCGATGAGCGAACCGCCGGTACCCATCACGGCAATGGAGATCATGCCCACGGCTGCCGAGACCAGCCCCTTGCTGTCATCGCTGGAAAACAGCGCCAGCCGATACAACACGGCATTGCTCATGCCCAGGCCGACGGCGTACAGCGCGAGGCCGCCGATCAGCAAACCGAGGGATACGCCGATCAGCGCGCCACCCAGCAAGGTCAGCAGCCCAAGGCAAAACGGCCAGAGTGCGAGGCGAATCAATTGCGGCAGTTCGCGTGAGGCCAGCAACCGGTCAAGGATCAGATTGCCGACGATGACCGCCGAAAAGATGGGGATCTGCCACAGCGCGTACTCTCGCGTGGACAAGCCAAGCCAGTGGATCAGCAACAGTGGCGCGAGCCCGATCCAGGCAATCAGCGGCAGGCTCATCAGCCCGAGTGCAAGACTTGCTCCAAGGAACTCGGGGTTGCGCAGCAGCGCCAGGTAGCGATGACGGGTCTTTCGCCAGGACAGCGGAATCGGGGCCTGGTGGCCGCCATCGCGGCGAACCACTCCAATGGTTTCCGGCAGGCAGACATAGAGCCCGATCCATGCGATAGCGGCAGCCAGCCCCAGGGCCAGAAACAGGCCGCGCCAGTTCATCCATTCCAGCAACAGGCTGCCGAGCAACGGCCCCAGCAACGGCGACAGCAGCGCGATATTGCCGAGCAACGCCATAAGCCGCACGGCATCGGCTTCGGAGAAGACTTCCTGGAGCGCGGGATAACTGACCGCGACCACGAACCCCAGCCCCATGCCCTGAAGCAGCCGTAATGCATTGAACACTTCAATGCCGGGGGTGACGATCGCAGCAACGCAGGTCACTGCGAAGAGCGCACAGCCAACGAGCAACAAGGGGCGCCGGCCAAACCGGTCGGACAGTGGCCCGATCAGCCATTGCAGGCAGACGCCTCCGATCAGATACAGATTGAACGCGTTGGGGATGTGACGAGGATCGGCACCGAGGTCCTCGGTGACGGTGAGCATGGCCGGCATGATCATGTCGCTGGCCATGTAGGTCAGCCACTCGAACAGCGTGATGGCCAGGCAGAAGCCAAGGGTTTTCAGCGGGGGGATATCGATAAGTGTTCTTTGCATGCGCTTCCATGGCCTTCAAAGGGGAGAGCGCAAAGGGTAGGGGCGAAGGGCGGCGTGTTCCTACGCCGTTGCTGCGACGTCGTATGTCGCAGATTTGCAGGGTATTGCTGGAGGTGGAATACCTACTGCTGTGGGCGAAACATCTGACATTTTGAGGGGGGATATACGGAAAATGCCCACATCATCGTGGGCATTTCTTACAGGCGTTCAATCAAATGTTGCATTTGAAAAGACGATTATCAGTGCTCTTCCGAGGTCGGATTTACCGATGTTGGTAGTAACCAGGGCCTCCGCCATAGTAGCGATGATCGCCATGCCAGCCGCCGTGGGGGAAAATGATACAGCCGCTCAGCGTGAGCAGCGCCAATACAGGAATCAGCCAGGTGATTCGACGCAGCATTTCAAAAGTCCTCATGGTTAACGCCGTATGGAGTCAAAACTCTTCATCGGCTGTAACATGAGACCCCGTTTGCAGCGGCGCATCCCCGTGACACGGTATGCCCATGGCATGAAAGTCGATACAAACCCGATACATTTCAAAGTTTCAGGAATTCGCAATGACTCAGTCGCAACGTTTGAAGTACTCGATTCTGATCGCCCTCACTGTACTGGCGATCATGTTCGGCCTGTCCTGGCTGCAGAATGCCGGGATGATCAGCCAAAAAGTGTTCCAGTACATCGCCATTGGCGTGGCGGTGGTCGTGGTGGTGATCAACGGAGTGATGCGCCGCAAGGTCAAACCCTGACGGCGCTCGAGAAGGGAATCAATCGCTGTTGAGGACGGCGGCAGCCTGTGGATGCAGGCTGTAGCTCTTGTCGGCATTGAAGGTGATCACACCTTCGGCGCACAGGCGCTTCAACACTTCGCGCACGCTTAGAAACGACAGCGGAATGCCCAGTTCCAGCAATTGGCTGTGGACACCGCGCACACCCAGGCTGCGCTCGCTCTGGGCGGCGACCAGCAGGGCATCGATGACTTTCAGGCGGATCAGGCTGGTGCGCAGGCCGAAGCTCTTGAGCAGCAGGCGAATACGTTCATTGCCGTGGCGCTCGGCTCGTTGTCCGAATACGCCGGCGTGCGAACCCATGGAAGCTCCTTGTGGTGCCTGGCTACCGTCCGATGGTAGTTGCGGGATGTACATGCGATTTCTCCTTTTCAGAGCCTGATCAGGAAGGGTTATGGGTGCTCTCTCTAAACAAGACGTATCAGCCCGACAAATCATGAAGCGAAAAATGTAGAAAATTTGTCGATGATTCGTCTTTTCTCCGTGATCCGGGCTTTAAACGGTCTGGTAACCCCCTAAATTTTTTTTCATCGGTTTCGTTTCCCGGTCAGGCTCATTGCGCGTGGACGCGTGGGTGATTTCAGGGCGGAGCTGCTGCGCATGGTTTTTCGAATACGGCGCGCTCCGCTCTCAGGCATTTCGATCAGGAGCGAGCGTGATTATTTCCAGGCAGTTAACCGGGCTGACCCTTGCCGGCATGTTTCTCGGGCTGAGTCTGTCGGCGCAGGCGTTCAGTCCGTCCACCCAGGCCGGGGCCGACATCCGTCGCACAGGATTTGGCGTGCCGCATATCCGCGCGGAAAACGAACGTGGCCTCGGGTTCGGCATCGGTTACGCCTATGCGCAGGACAACCTGTGCCTGCTGGCCAACGAGATCGTCACGGTCAACGGTGAGCGGTCGCGCTACTTCGGGCCGGATCAGTTGACGGTCGAAGAGCGCGAGAACCGCGTCAGTGACGTGTTCTTCCAATGGCTCAATACCCCTCAGGCGGTCAGTGCCTTCTGGCAGGCGCAGCCGGTCGAAGTGCGTGATCTGGTGGAGGGTTATGCCGCCGGCTACAACCGGTATCTGGCCGAGCGTCGCCAGCAAGGGCTGCCGCAACAGTGCCAGGGCGAATGGGTGCGTGATATTGCGGCCGAGGACCTGGTGAAGTTGACGCGTCGGCTGCTGGTCGAGGGCGGCGTCGGTCAGTTCGCCGAGGCACTGGCCGGCGCCACGCCGCCGCAAGCCACTGCACAAAACCCAAGTCATGCCCGCGCCTATGATCTGGCCGCCACGCGCCTGCAACGTTTCGCCCTGGACCGCGGCAGCAACGCGGTGGCCGTGGGCAGCGAGCGTTCCTTCAACGGCCGTGGAATGTTGCTGGCGAACCCGCATTTCCCGTGGGTCGGCGGCATGCGCTTTTATCAGATGCACCTGACCATTCCCGGCAAACTGGATGTGATGGGCGCGGCGCTGCCGGGTCTGCCGATGATCAACATCGGTTTCAACCAGCACCTGGCCTGGACCCACACCGTTGACTCGTCCAAACACTTCACCCTGTATCGCCTGCAACTCGATCCGAAGGACCCGACCCGCTACCTGCTCGATGGCAAGTCGTTGCCGCTGAACAAGCAGACGGTGACTGTGCAGGTCAAACAGGCGGACGGGCAGATGACGCCGGTATCACGTGATATCTACAGTTCGCAGTTCGGCCCGATCGTGCAGTGGCCGGGCAAGCTCGACTGGGACAACCAGTACGCCTACAGCCTGCGCGATGCCAACCTCGACAATGATCGTGTGCTGACCCAGTGGTACTCGATGAACCGCGCCGCCAACCTCAAGGATTTGCAGGACTCGGTGCACAAGATTCAGGGCATTCCGTGGGTCAACACCCTGGCCGTGGATGACAAGGGGCAGACGTTGTACATGAACCTGTCGGTGGTGCCGAACGTCAGCGCCGACAAACTGGCCAACTGCAGCGACCCGCGCATCGGCCTGCAAATGATCGTCCTCGACGGTTCCAGCAGCGCCTGCGCCTGGGACATCGATCCGCAAGCGGCGCAGCAGGGTATTTATGCGTCGAGCCAGTTGCCGCAATTGCTGCGCAAGGACTTCGTCCAGCACTCCAACGATTCGGCCTGGCTGGCCAACCCGGCACAACCGCTGACCGGTTTTTCGCCGCTGATCAGTCAGGAAGGCCAGCCACTGGGGCTGCGCTCGCGTTTTGCGCTGGATCGTCTGGCGAACCTGAGCCAAAAAGGTTCGGTGTCGGTGCAGGACCTGCAACACATGGTGATGGATGATCAGGTGTTTCTCGCCGGGCAGGTGCTGCCGGATCTGCTGAAATTCTGTGCTTCGCAAACCAGCGTCGAGGCCGCGTTGAAATCGGTGTGCAGCAGTTTCAAGGCCTGGGACGGTCGGGCGAACCTGGATTCGGGAATAGGCCTGATGCATTTCCAGAACATCATGCAAGCCTTGCAGGAGTCTCCGGATATCTGGCGCGTGGCATTCGATCCGAAGGACGCGCAGCACACCCCGCGCGGGTTGGCGACCGAGAAGCCCGAAGTGGCCAAGGCGTTGCGCGAAGCGATGCTGGCTTCAGCCGAGTCGGCCGGCAAGATGGGCCTGACTGCACATACCCGTTGGGGCGATGTGCAGGTGGTCAGCAGCGGTGGTCAGCAGACGCCGATCCATGGCGGGCCGGGTACGCTGGGTATCTACAATGCGATCCAGAGCGTGCCGCGTGAGGACGGCAAGCTTGAGGTCGTCAGCGGCACCAGTTACCTGCAAGTGGTGACGTTTGACGACAGGGGGCCGCACGCTCAGGGCCTGCTTGCGTTCTCGCTGTCCAGCGATCCGGCGTCGAAATACTCGCGGGATCAGACCGAAGCCTTCTCGAAGAAGCAGTGGAGCGTGCTGCCGTTCACCGAACAGCAGATCAAGGCCGATCCGCAGTATCAGGTGCAAAGCGTGCGTGAAGAACTGGATAAGACAGGGAAGGTGGCGGCGCAGTAATCAGTCGTCACGATGTCACAACACGCACTGAAGGCCGCTCCCGCAAAGGGGCGGCCTTCAGCTTTTTGGCGGTTGCTGCGGCATCGGATTGATCACCGGGTTGCCGTCCTTGTTGCGGGTGATAAACACCGGCAGGACTTTGGGCATCGAGCCGGCGAAGCTGTTCAGCTCTTTGATGTTGTAGATGCCACCGACCCGGATCGAACCCGTGGCGCTGTCGGCCAGCATCAGCGGTTTGTCCAGGTAACGGTTGATCAGTGGCAGGGCTTCGTTCAACGCCAGGTTGTCGAGGATCAGCTTGCCGCTGCGCCAGGCCAGCGAGGTGTCGCTGGCGTAGGTCTGGCTGATTTGCGGCATGTAGTCGCCGTGCTTGTAGCGAGCCTGCATCGAAGGCCCCAGACGCAGGCCGTCACCGGACAACTGAGTGTTGCTGGTGACCAGCACCGAGCCTTCGACCAGATTGACCTTCACCTGATCTTCATACATCCAGACGTTGAAACGGGTGCCGGTGACGCGAATCCTGCCTTCGGCCGCTTTCACGATGAACGGGTGGCTCAGGTCATGGCTGACTTCAAAGAACGCCTCGCCCTTTTTCAGGGTGACCCGACGCTCGTCCTTGTAATTGCTGAAGGTCAGATCGGTATTGAGGTTCAACTCGACCTGACTGCCATCGCTCAAGGTGACGTGGCGGACGTTGTCGGTGGCCGCGAAATGCTGATAACTGTTGGGCAGCCAGCCAAGGTTCCATCCGGACCAGGCCGCCAGTGGCAGCGCCAGCGCACAAACGGATGCCGCTACCGCATATTGACGCCAGGTCCGGGCCGCTGGGCGGATCGGTACGGTCACCGCAGGCTCCGGGCGCGGCAAGTGATCGGCGACATCCCAGATTTCCAGCATGGCCTCGTATTCGAACGCGTGCAGCGGGTGCGCGTCGCGCCATTGCTCGAATGCCAGCCGTTCCTCGGCGGTGCAATCGACGGCGTGCAGGCGCATGCACCAATGCGCAGCGGCATCGGTGATCGCATCGTATTCGGCTTCGGAGAGGGTGTTCTGGGTCATTGACTCGTCCTGATTTGCTGCATTCTAACCTTCAGGGGAAGGTGGCGAGAACCGGGGTCATGGCGATTTCCCATCAATGGGGCCAATTTCCCTGTCATTCCCCTTAAAACAGGGTGTATTGAGAACAGTATTCATAATCCGGGTGAAAAAATGATCAAAAGCGCACTGTTCGCATTTACAGTCGCCAAAGGCTGTCTTCAAGAAATGCGCGGGAACCTAGCCCGCGCAATTCTGTTTCAAGGGGACTGAATCTGATCCAGCCGTCGGCCGATTTCGCAGATCAGGCGGGCGATGGAGTCCGCATTGCGCAGGATGACGTCGATTCGCGCGTCCGGTTTCTGCTGATCGAGAAAGGCGTTGCGAGCTTCCTGCATGGTTTTGCTTCCCGTCAGTTTGAGAACCTCATCACTGATAGGTTTCATGTCCGGAATGTTGTCGATGTCGACCCAGGACTTGAGTGTCGAATTCCATTCCGTGAACAGCTGTGCCCGGGGAGTGCTCAGTGACAATGCAGACGTCTGATCGAATTCCAGGTCCTCAAACAGCTTCTTTCCGGCGTAGGTAATGGTCGAGATCAGGTCGCTGAACGGCTCCCGTGCTCTTAACGAGGCAATATCCAGCGCATTGCTGTACTGGTGGGAAAACTCGTGAATCAACGTTGAAGCCTGCGCATGGCCATCGACATCGAACGCCTCCAGCAAATGGTTATTGAACCGCCCCAGTTGCTGGTCGAAAAAATGCTCGGTGAAATGCACCAGTTTCTTCTCATCGCCGTCCACTACGAACGCAATGATATCGTGCGAGTACCGGTTAGAGCCGACGATGAAGCGATCGGTGTTCAGTAATTCATCTCCTGGATCCACCAGCGCCCGGCAGATCGGCAGGATTGTGGCACTGATCTTGGCAAGCATGGCCGTCGTGACGTCAGGTACATCAAAAAAGCTCTCGAGGAATCGGCTGACCCGGGAATTGTCAGTGCCGTGGCTGAGTGGTGTCAGATTGTGCAGGCAGAAGAGGGCGTAGCGCCGGGCCAGGTCGATGGCGTTGACCAGCATTCTGGCCTTGTCCGGATACTTCTGACGGATGTCGTCCATCCCGCGAGCCTCTATGTTCAACATCATGCGGCGTAGCCGGGAAATTTCGGTGCGCTCGGTCGGTTTTCTGAAGGCCTGGCCATAGTGGATGGTTTGATGAGTCGGCACCTGTACCATGGCCAGACCGTTTTTCTGAAACTGCAAACTGTGTTTCCCGGCACCCGTCAACTGCCAGTATGAGTCGCGTTTTGTGACCTGGTAGACCTTGCCATTGATGGCTGCATAGTCGCGATCGCTGCCGGACTGGTGATAGGTTCCCGTTGTCGAGCCGTACACAAGATCCTTGAGCGCGAGGTCGGTGACCTCGAATGACTGCATCAGGGAGCGTTCGGGCGAAGTCGGTTCGATTGCGCTGATGCCGGGCGTCGTGATGTCTCCCGTTTCCTGCTCGACCGCCTCTGCGTCGGTCGAGACTTCCGGCAACAGCGCCATCTGTACCATTTGCACACCACCGGAAATAAAGGATTGCAACGCCCGTTTCCAGTGGTGGTCCTGCAAGGCTTCGGCCGAGTCTTTTATGTTGTCGTAGGCACGCCAGAGAAACGGCACAAAAGCCAGTTTTCCCTGCAATGCTGCCGAGACTTGTTTGATACCGTGGCTGAACAGGGTCTTGGCGGTTTCCCAGTCGGACTGCGCTTCGCGCTCGGACTGTGATTCAAGCTGCTGCTGCAAAAGCTTGAGGTTTTCGTTGTACAACTGCTCCAGCAGGTTGCCCTCGATAGGGCGGCTGGCCAGGGTCATTTCGCTGGTCTGGCCAACGGTGGCCGCCAGCAGACTGCGAAAAACGGCCTGTCGTCCGGCAGGCAAGCGCCGAAGCAACAGATTCTGGAGAGCTCCGGGCGTGTTCAGGGCCGCGATCAGCGCCTTTTCGTCCTTGAATTCGTGAAATAGCTGTTCGGCATACGGTGTGTAAAGCACCAGTGGCCCCACGTGTCTCTGACCCGGAGCAAAAACGTAAATCCCCAACGCGGTTTCTGCATTCGCGCCGGCCGTCTTGACCAGTGCCAACGGGCTGACGACCGTATGGGCGCCGGGCACGGTGGCGCGGGCGTATCCATCGGGCATGTCCAGTCCCTGGCAGACTTGCGCATAAGCGGCGGCAGACAGGTGCTGCTGCAGTTTCAAGGCGTGGGCGTGCTGCATCAATTGCCAGGGGAGCTGGCTGAAAAAGCGTTGCTTGCGCTCGCGACCCTCCACCGTGTCCGTCGAAAGTGCGGCGGCGATCTGGCGACCATAGGTCGTCGGGATTTCCAGCGACAGCAGCAATTGATCGACGGCTTTGCGATCCAGTCCGGGAGGCAGGGTCTCGGTGGTTTTCGACGCTACCCTGTACCCCGTGTTCTGGAGCACGTTGACGTGATTCAGGGCAAACTCGACCAGGTCGCGGGGCGGGCCTGCGAGTGCCAGATTGGGGATGACCTCGATCTTCCGGGGATCAAGTTGTTCGTTCGGAAAACGAAGGTCGAGCGCAGTTTTCAATGCTTGTTTGACATGGTCGGCCAGCGGCGTAACACCCGTCAGGTAATCCTTGTCGTCGATGACACTCCGGTTCCACCGTTCAAGCAGTTCGACGTGTCTCTTCTGGTCCCTGACCGGCGCCATGCTCAGCCAGGCGGGAAACGTCTGCTGGTTCTCGATGGCCCGGGCATGCTCGTTCGCCAGGCTCAGGTTGGTCGGGGGCAGTATCTTGCGTAGCACTGATAATGCCTTTTCCCGTTTCACCCCTTTGTCCATGCGCCGACGCACTTGTTCGCAACGTGCCAGATAGTGCTCGATGCCCGATTGCATACGCTCATGCAACACGTTGCGATGGATGATGTGCAACCGTCCAAGCGTGTAGCGCTGATGAGGCTGGTACTGATCGGGAACGATATTTTCCAGCAGTGACAGGCGTTGAACGTTATCGAGCAGCCGCCGGCTCAGTGCCTGTCGGGCAATGGCGGTATTCTCGAATACCTCCAGCCCCAGCGCCGGTGTCCAAAGCACGGTCCGTCCGGAATGTTGGGGGTCGAGGCCTCCGCGCTCGGTCATGAGTACGCAATGGGCCAGGCGCCACACCGTTCTGCCGTCAGGAGACTCGAGCGTCAGAGCATAGGCATCGGGTCGGAAGCCTTCGAGCCCCGAACGTTCCATGCGGCTCGGCCGGTCGGCATTGATGACGGTTTCGACGACCGCTTGCGCCCAGGCAGGCAAGCTGCCGCTCGATGCTCTTATCCGGGCTTCGCCGTTCACGCCGACGAACCAGGCGTGGGCCATATCCGCTTTCAGGGTCTCGAGCCAGGCGCGCTGGGTCGCTCGGGTTGTCATGGGCTGATTGTCCAGACTCTCCAGAAGTGGAGACTCGACGGCCTGGAACGTCTTGATGGCGGCGCGGGCCTTGTCGGCCAGGAGCAGCGAAGGCTGTTGACTGCCGGACCAGACCGGTTGTGTGCTCCAGCGCCCCTGCGCGTCGAGTTGTTGCAGGCGCTCGTGAATCATCGAGCGGATATCCAGGCTCTTGTCGAACAGCGCGTGCAGGTTCACCGATCCGTCGCTAAGTCGAAACACTTGCAGGGCATATTCGATGTTCTGTCGTTGCTTGGTGATGATCGATTCGCACAGGAACCGGAACACCTCGCCTGCTACCCGGTCTCCCGAAACCTGAGGCTGGTCGAAGTCCAGGAAGCGGCTGCGCTCTTCCAGGCTGAGCAAAGCATAGAGTTCGTCTTCGTGACCCTCAGCGATGAATTTGTCCCGCAGGGTCGCTTTCAGGTCCTCATAGTCCTTGAGCTGCTGCAAACCCTGAGAGGGCGTGTAGAGAAATGCATCGGCGCTACTGATCATCAGCGAGCCCGCCAGCTCCACATAATTGGCCGGGTTTTCCCAGAGGCGTACGGTCTCGGCGATGGGGGCAGGGCGACCTTCGGCAACGGGGCGAATCAACTGATGCAACGTGTTGAACTGGTTTGCATCGAGAATTCCGGCTTCGCGCTTGAGCATCCAGTCGACGCGGGCCTGGTCTTCCAGCACCCGGGCGAGAAATGCGCGGCGCGTCGATCCCAGGGCCGCTGCGCTGTTCCAGTAATGTTTCAGTTGCCGGAACAGCAGAGCCGGCAACATGCCGGACGCCTGGGTGACGGCATTTCTCCACTGCTCCTGATCGTGCTTACCCTGAGTCCTGCCGGGATGGGAAAAATCCGGCAGACGGGCACCCGGCCAGCGCTGGTGACGGTAGTGCACCAGCACCGCTTCACTCAGACTCAGAGTGTCGGCCCTGGGGACGTTTTCAGTGGCTGACTGATTGCTTTCTCCGTCGCGGGCCTTGTAAACACTGACCCGGGTGTTGCTTTGTTGCAGAGCCCCGAAATGAGGCTTGAGCAGTTCATCCAACGCGCTGTCCAGCAGTTGAGTGAGGGTCGGTAGCTTCTTGAGTTCATCCAGCATGGCCTGGGCGTTGAGTTCGGGACCGTGCCTGAGGGTGGAATCACGATCCTCGAACACCTCCCCCTCAATGATCGAAAACGTCACCGAAATGCGCTCGGCATTCTGTAGTCGTCGCTGCTGGGCCAACGGTAGAAGTGCCAGCAACGCATCCTGGTCGTCGATAGATTTGAGGCGCTCTTCGAGCTGCGCCTTCAGATTCGCGCGGCTGTGGTGTTTGCGGATGCCTTCGTACGGGGTATAGAGGATCTGGCCCTTGTCGTAAGGGGTTTCACTTAAAACAAATGCACCCGGCAGTGGAACGGGATTCTTACTGTCGGCATTGAGCAAGACACGTTCGGCCAACATGGGCGGTTTTTGCTCGCGTCGCAGGGCATCGGACGCCAGCCTGACGTTGGCCAGCCAATTGAAATCCTTTTCTGCCAGGCCATGGGTTTTGCTCAACCCGGGCCACAGGCCTGGGGAGTCGAGGACTTCGGTGAAGAGCAATGGAGAGGTTGGTACAGACATCGTCAAGTCTCGAAAAAATTGAAAGTGCGGTGAGGTTCGAGACCGAAAGTTAAAGGCGCGCAGACGGACGAAGGTGGTACCGGGGTATAGCGTCGGAACCATCGCTGCGTGCATTGCAGGGTTGACAGGCCACCGGCTGCCCGTGGTTAATCCGGAGGCGTCAGTTCGTACGCTGTTGTTCCCTCCAATAATTATTCTGGAGCTTCAGATGTCTGCGCCACACGATCATGCGGTCTCGTCCACGCTGTCCCTGGACGAGCTGACTCAACTGCTGGAAACGATCTTCATCCGTCACGGCACCTCGGCTGAGGTGGCCGCAACGCTGGCCGCCAATTGCGCCAACGCCGAGCGGGACGGTGCTCATAGCCATGGGGTTTTCCGGATCCCGGGATACGTGTCGACTCTCAACAGCGGCTGGGTCAACGGCCAGGCTGTGCCGAAAGTCGAGGACGTGGCTTCAGGGTTTGTCAGCGTCGATGCCGGTAACGGTTTTGCTCAGCCTGCGCTGACGGCGGCGCGTCCGCTGCTGGTGGAAAAGGCCCGTAGTGCCGGGATCGCGATATTGGCGATCCGCAATTCCCATCACTTTGCCGCGCTGTGGCCGGACGTCGAGCCTTTCGCCGACGAAGGCCTGGTGGCACTGAGTGTGGTCAACAGCATGACCTGCGTGGTGCCCCACGGCGCCGACCGGCCGCTGTTCGGTACCAACCCGATCGCCTTCGCCGCGCCTCGGGCCGACGGGGCACCGATCGTGTTCGACCTGGCCACCAGCGCCATCGCCCACGGCGACGTGCAGATCGCCGCACGCAAAGGCGAGAAGTTGCCGGCGGGCATGGGTGTAGACAGCCTCGGCCAGCCGACCTGCGATCCGAAAGCGATTCTCGAGGGCGGCGCCTTGCTGCCGTTTGGCGGGCATAAAGGGTCGGCGCTGTCGATGATGGTTGAGCTGCTCGCCGCTGCGCTGACCGGTGGCAACTTTTCATTCGAATTCGACTGGAAGAACCATCCCGGGGCCAAGACTCCGTGGACCGGTCAGTTGCTGATCGTGATCGACCCGAGCAAGACCGCCGGGCAGAACTTTGCCGAACGCAGTCAGGAACTGGTCAGGCAGATGCACGGGGTAGGGCTCAAGCGTTTGCCGGGTGACCGGCGGCATTTGCAGCGGGCCAGATCATTGGCCGAGGGCATCGTGCTGGACGAGCAGACCCTGGCGCAGTTGCGTGAACTGGCGGGCGAATGACAATTGAGCGGACATGAAAAAGGCGAGCCCCGATCGGCTCGCCTTTTTTGTTTTCGCTCAGCGGCGGCCGAGCAACAGACCGACCACCAGACCGAAACCGGCCGAGATCGCCACCGTCTGCCATGGGTGACCGCCGATGTAGCTTTCGGTGGCATCCACCGCCGGTTTGGTGCGGTCACGCACGCTGGACACCGAATCCAGTGCCTGCTGCAGTTTCAGGGCGATTTGTCCGCGCAGGGTTTCCGCTTCCTCGCCGACCAGTGAAGCACTGCTTTTGAGCAGTTTGTCCGACTCTTCGATCAGAGCCTGAAGTTCGCTGAACGCTTGATCCTTGATTTGGTCTTCAGCGGCTTGAACGGCGCTTTTGCGGGCCATTGGGTGACTCCTTGCAGGTGAATGGACAGTGAACAATGGAGTGTGGCGCTGCTTGAAAAGTTGCAGTGAATTTCCGTCAGGAAGAAAAACCAGCGCCGGAGATTTCCGTCCAGCGTGTAAGATGTCGCCATTTCATGCAGCAGGTAATTCCCCATGAGTTTCAATCTGGCCGACAAATCCCTCGCAGAGCGCGCCGCGCTGGAAGACGAGAAATCCCGACTGTTCGAACTCTGGCAGAACAATCTGGGCAAAGCCAAGGGCGAAGCCGCGCGATTGTTCGGCGAACGCTCCAAGCGCAAGGGCAAATGGGCCGAGTTCGTTCGCGCCGAACTGGACGGCATGTCGCCGCCGGAGTTCGCCAACATGGTGCGCAGTGAAGTCAACCGGCTGATGGCGGCCAACAAGTAATCATTCGGTCTTGAAGCTGGCGACAATCGCTTCGCGCACTTTCAGCACTACCGGATCGATCTGGGTATTGGTGCGCCAGCCCAGTTCGACCGGATAACGCGGCAAGGCCAGCGGGCAGGGCAGCAGGGCCAGCCCGCTCAGTGACGCAATGGCCTGCGCCGCGTGGGTGGGGATGGTCGCCACAGCGGTACTGCCCTTGAGCAGATGCGGCAACGCCGCGAAATGCGTGGTCGAGGCGCACACCCGGCGACTCAGCCCCAGCGCTGCCAGCCCTTCATCGGTGATTCCGATAAAACCGCCCGACGACACCAGGATGTGCTCCCGGGTGACGAACTCCTCCAGACCGATCTGCTGCTGGCCGGGCGCAAGGCTCGCCGGATCCACCAGACACGCATAACCCCCTTCACCCAAGACCTGACGGCTGAGCAGCCGTTCTGCGAACCCGCCGGCGGTGATCGCCAGGTCGATGCTGCGCTCCATCAGGGCCCGGGCGACGATCTGGCTGTGGGTCTGGCGGAAGATCAGCCGCAGCTTCGGCGCCCGTCGTCCGATCTCTTCGATCAGGCGCCGCCCGTAGGCGATTTCGAAATCATCCGACAGCCCGATACTGACCGAACGCCCGTCGTACTGATTGGCCGCTGGATCGACCATCGCCAGGCTCTGCCGGCACTTGTTCAGGGCATCGCTGACCACAGGCTTCAGCTGATTGGCCTTGAGCGTGGGCGCCAACCCTCGACCCGTGCGCACGAACAATTGATCGCCATAGACCTCGCGCAACCGGCGCAACGCGGCGCTGACCGCTGATTGTGTCACGCCCAGGCGCAACGCCGCACGGCTGGCGCTGGACTCTTCATGCAGCGCTTCAAAGACTTTCAGCAGGTTGAGATCAACGGTGGCGATATTCATTTGGCTCATATCATTCAGCAGTGAGTCGGGCTTTATTCATGATCCCGTGGCGCCGGAGAATGAGCAACACCTGAACTTCACGGAGTGACCGCCATGCCCAAATCAATCGTTGCCGCCCTGCAGATCGGCGCCTTGCCCGGTGGCAAGGGTGAAACCCTGGAACAGATTCTGAGCTGGGAAGGCGCCATCATCGAGGCCGGTGCAGCCCTGGTGGTGATGCCCGAAGCGCTGCTTGGCGGTTACCCGAAAGGCGAGGGCTTCGGTACGCAACTGGGTTATCGCCTGCCCGAAGGGCGCGAGGCCTACGCCCGTTACTTCGCCAACGCCATCGATGTGCCGGGTGCGGAAACCGAGGCACTGGCCGGGCTATCGGCGCGCACCGGGGCCAATCTGGTGATCGGTGTGATCGAACGGGCCGGCAGCACCCTGCATTGCACCGCCCTGTATTTCGACCCGCAGGCAGGCCTGGTGGCCAAACATCGCAAACTCATGCCCACCGGCACCGAGCGGCTGATCTGGGGCAAGGGTGACGGTTCGACCCTGCCGGTGCTCGACACTCAGGTCGGCAAACTCGGCGCAGTCATCTGCTGGGAAAACATGATGCCGCTGCTGCGTACGGCGATGTACGCCAAGGGCATTGAGGTCTGGTGCGCGCCGACCGTGGACGAGCGCGAGATGTGGCAGGTCAGCATGCGCCACATCGCCCATGAAGGGCGCTGCTTTGTGGTCAGCGCCTGTCAGGTGCAGGCCTCGCCGAATGAGTTGGGCGTGGAGATTGCCAACTGGCCGGGGGATCGACCACTGATCGCCGGTGGCAGTGTGATCGTTGGTCCGATGGGCGACGTGCTGGCCGGGCCTCTGCGCGACGAGGCCGGGTTGCTCACCGCCGAGATCGATACCGATGAACTGGTGCGGGCCCGCTATGACTACGACGTGGTCGGCCACTATGCACGGCCGGATGTGTTCGAATTGAGCGTGGACGAGCGCGCCAAACCCGGTGTGCGCTTCACCGCTTGAGGCGCTGCTGTTGCCACTCCTCGCGGGTGATTTCCCAGATTTCCCGTGGGAAGCGGCCGCTGACGAAGTCATCCTCGTCGGTGCGGATCAAACGCATGCCCGTGCGTTCCGAGAGCTTGCGCGAGCCAATGTTCGGCGCGGCCTTCGGCACGCGCATCAGCGGTTGATCGAGGGTTTCGAACCAGTAGCGGGTCACGGCTTCGCTGGCTTCGGTCATCAGGCCCTGACCCTGCCAGGCCGGGGCCAGCCAGAACCCGCGATGGTTGTCCGTCTCGTCCATCAGGCTGATGTTGCCGATCAACTGCTCAGGTGCCGATTTGAGACGAATCGTCCAGTGCCACTCTTTGCCCGCCGCAATCGCCGGCAGCGCAATGTCCCGCAGATAAGTGAGGGCGCCGTCGTCCGGATACGGCCAGGGGACGAGAGCGTTCAGATAACGCACCACTTCCCAGTGCGCAAATTGCTGCTGGATGGCTTCGGCATCCGCGAGTTCAAGCGGACGCAAGATCAGCCGTTCGGTGTACAGCGTGGGAGTGTCTTCCATAAACCACGACTTCCATGTTCTGACAGTGGGCCGTGCAGGCTACCGCATCTTTACCAGGTTGCGGCACTGGCTCGCGGCAGGCTGAGCTTGCCGCTGTCGACAAAACGCATGGTGCCAAACACACCGCCCGCCAGTTTGCCGCGCAACACATAAGGCAAGTTGTCCAGGGTTTGGGTCTGGCTCAGGCCCAGGGTCTGGCGCAACACCGAGAACGCCGAAATGCTCACCGGGACACTGACGATGGCTTCGGAGAACCGTGGGATGGAACCGCTTTGATCGCTGACACCGGACGCGAACGAATGCCCGTTCACATCAAGATCCAGCGCGATGCCGTTGTAGTCGATGGCGGTTTCGTTGGGGTTCTGCACCCGCAGCTTGATGGCGAAGCGCACTTCCAGGTCCTGGCTCGGCAGCGGTTCGACGCCGACCACGTTGATGTTCACCGGATCACGGTTGGGAAACAGCGCACAAGCACTGAGGGAGAGCAGAAGCAGGGACAGGATGACGGCTTGGGTACGACGCATTGATGCTCTCTCATTGAAAAAGGGCTGAACCGTTACCGGTATCAGCCCTTTTTTCATCGAGCGGACAGGATCAACGGTTCAACTGTGCGACAGCGGCCTGGGAGGCAGGTTCAGCTTTGGCCGGCACGTCCGGGTTTTCCATGACCTGAAGGATAGAGGCTTCCGGGTCGAAATCATCCTCTTCCAGTTCGATGAATTCTTCCGGCAGGAAGATGTTCAACACGATCGCACACAACGCACCGACGGTGATCGGCGACTCGAAGATATTGCGCAGCGCCTGCGGCAGTTCGCGCAGCACTTCCGGCACGGCGGCGATGCCCAGGCCCATACCGACCGAAATCGCCACGATCAGCATGTTGCGCCGATGCAGGCCGGCCTCGGCGAGGATCTTGATCCCGGCCACCGCCACGGTGCCGAACATCACCAGCTCCGCGCCACCGAGCACCGGTTTCGGCATCAGTTGCAGCACCGCGCCGATCATCGGGAACAGACCCAGCAACACCAGCAGCCCGGCAATGAAGAATGCCACGTAGCGGCTGGCCACGCCGGTGAGCTGAATCACTCCGTTGTTCTGGGCGAAGGTCACCATCGGCATGCTGTTGAACACCGCAGCCATCGCCGAGTTGAGGCCGTCCGCCAGCAGCCCGGACTTGATCCGGCGGATGTACAACGGGCCTTTGACCGGTTGCCGGGAAATCATCGAGTTGGCCGTCAGGTCACCGGCGGCTTCCAGTGGCGACACCAGGAAAATTACCGCCACCGGCACAAACGCCACCCAGTCGAAGTTGAAGCCGTACTTGAACGGCACCGGCACGCTGACCACCGGCACCTCGGGCAGGTTGGCGAAATCCACGGTGCCCATCAGCCACGCCACCACGTAGCCGAGGGTCAGGCCGATGACGATCGCGCCCAGGCGCAGGAACGGCACGTCGACCCGGTTCAATACCACGATGGTGCCCAGCACCAGCGCCGCCAGGAACACATGACTGCCCGCGCCCAGGTCCGCCGCGCCGAAGCCGCCGGCAATGTCGGTCATTGCCACCTTGATCAGCGACAGGCCCATCAGCGTAATGATGGTGCCGGTCACTACCGGGGTGATCAGCATGCGCAGCTTGCCGATGAACTGGCTCAGGACCACTTCGATGAACGCGGCGAAGAAACACACGCCGAAGATCGTCGACAGGATCTCATCGGTGCCGCCGCCCCGGGCCTTGACCATGAAACCGGCGCTGAGAATCACGCTGATAAAGGAAAAACTGGTGCCCTGCAGGCACAGCAGCCCCGAGCCGACCGGGCCGAAACGCTTGGCCTGAACGAAGGTGCCGAGGCCGGACACGAACAGCGCCATGCTGATCAGGTACGGGATTTCGCTTTGCAGGCCGAGGGCGCCGCCCATGATCAGGGTCGGGGTGATGATGCCGACGAAGCTGGCCAGCACGTGTTGCAGCGCGGCAAACACCGTCGCGGTGAAGTGCGGGCGGTCGTTGAGACCGTAGATGAGATCGTTGTTGCGCGGGGCTTTTTCAGAGACGGTCATGGTGGTTTGCGTTCCGCAATGCGGGGCCGGGTCGGAAAATGGGTGCGCAGGATGCCGCAAGCGGGGAGCGAGGGCAACGCATTAAAACTGCCCAAAAGGTCAGGTTCGACCAAAGGCTGACAGCAGATCTTCTTCAAACGCCTTCTGTGCATCCCCCGGCACCTGTGCCCGATGGCGAGCCAGATGGAACGCCACTTCAAAGCTCAACTCGCCTTCCAGTACCGGACGCAGCAGCCCTTTGTCCTGCCATTGACGGGCGTAATGGCTGGGCAGGTAACCGAGATGTTTACCCGACAGGATGAAGGCGAGGGTGCCTTCGACCTGCTCGGAGCGCGCCGAGCAGACCTTGCCCTGGAACGGTTCGTCACTGCGCAGAAAACGGTACGGATGATCGACCCGGTCACAGGCCTGCAACGCCGCTTCATCGGGGGCATCGTTGGTGAACAGCGGATGGCCGGGCGCGCAATACAGATGCTGGGTTTCGCTGAACAATTCGCGGTAATCAAAGGCGCTCTGCACCTGGGAGAAGTAACCGATGGCCAGGTCCAGCCGCTGTTGCAGCAGCAAGCGCTCCATTTCGCCGGGCATGGCGCTGATCAGCTCGATGCGCACCGATTCGTCCCGCTCGCGAAACCGCCGGATCGCCTCGGCCACCCGTTGCAGCACCGATTGATCGACCGCTTCCGACAGGCCCAGCCGCACTTCGCCGATCAAACGCCCGGCGACGCCGTTGGATTGATGGCGGAAGGTCTCAATGGAATCGAACAGGCTGCGCGCCGCAATCAGCAGTCGCTCGCCTTTGGGAGTAAGGCTGAAACCACCCTTGCCACGGTTGCACACCCGATAGCCGATACGGGTTTCAAGCTTGGCCATTTGCTGGCTGATGCTCGACTGGCTCAGCCCCAGCTCACCTTGGGCGGCGCTGAAACCATTGGACTCGACCACCCCGAGAAACAGGCGCAGCAGCTGCAAATCGACATCGTGGAGCTGACTGAGCATTACATTACTCCGGCGTAAAGTCAGGTTAACAAACTTGATATTTTTGCAATGTATCCGACAGCGCATCCTGCCACCACTTCCTCTGGTCAGGTGTTTCGTCATGGCTCCCTTGTTCAAGCTGTGTTTGCCCGCGCTGTTGCTCTCCGTCTCCATCGCCGCCCAGGCCGAGGACAAGACGCTCAACCTCTATAGCTGGGCCGATTACGTGGCGCCGGAAACCCTGCAGCGCTTCGAAAAGGAAACCGGTATTCATGTGCGCTACGACACCTTCGACACCTCCGAGGTGCTGGAAACCAAACTGCTCACCGGCGGCAGCGGCTACGACGTGGTGGTGCCGTCGTCCAGCGTGCTGGCCCGGGGACTTGCAGCCGGCGCATTGAAGGAGATCCCTCACGACGGGCTCAAGGGTTACGCCAACCTCGATCCGGATCTGCTGGAAAAACTGGCGGCGGTTGATCCCGGCAATCGCTACGGCGTGCCCTACACCTGGGGCACGCTCGGTCTGGGCATGAACGTCGAAGCAGTCAAGCAGCGGTTGCCGGACGTGCCGCTCAACAGCCTTGATCTGCTGTTCAAGCCCGAATACGCCAGCAAGCTCAAGGATTGCGGGATCGCCATTCTCGATTCGCCGCAGGAAGTGATCGGTCTGGCGCTGCACTACCTCGGCAAGGATCCCTACAGCACCGACAAGAACGATCTGGCCGCCGCCGAAGCCTTGTTGCAGAAGTTGCAACCCTCGGTGCTCTACGTCGCCACGGGTCGGCAGATCAGTGATCTGGCCAACGGCAGCGTGTGCCTGGCGCTGACCTACAACGGTGACGCAAGCATGGCCGCCGATCAGGCGCGCAAGGCCAACAAGCCGTTCGAAGTCGCCTACCGGATCCCGAAAGAGGGCACGCTGGTGTGGCAGGACAACCTGGCCATCCCCAAGGACGCGCCGCACCCGGAAGCTGCGCGGGCCTTCATCGAGTTCATGTTGCGCCCCGAATCCGTGGCGGCGCTGACCAACACACTGTTCTTCGCCACCGCCAACCAGGCCGCCACGCCGCTGGTGGACGAAGCGGTGCGCAACGATCCGGACATTTACCCGAAACCCGAAGTGCGCGAGCGGTTGTACGCCGACCGCAGCATGAGCCTCAAGGACATGCGTCAGCGCACGCGTCTGTGGACCACTTTCCGTAGCCATCAATAACCCTGGATAAAGACCAAAGGAGCACATCGATGGACGTGCCAATGCAAAACGATCAGGCCCTGACCCGTCACAGCCTTTACGGCACTGCTGCCGAAAGCACCTACGCCGGGATCACCAGTTTCATGCGCCGGCGCTACAGCCGTGACTTGCGCGGTGTGGACGTGGCCGTCAGCGGTGTGCCGTTCGACACCGCCACCAGCAACCGTCCGGGCGCCCGTTTCGGGCCGCGCGGGATTCGTGCGGCGTCCACCGGGATCGCCTGGGAACGGCACTGGCCCTGGGCGTTCGACCCGTTCGATCATCTGGCGGTGATCGACTACGGCGATTGCGACTTCGATTACGGCTCGCCGCACACCATTCCGGAAAGCATCGAGGCCCACGCCGAGCACATCCTCAGCTCCGGCAGCGCGATGCTCACCTTCGGCGGCGATCACTTCATCAGCTATCCGCTGCTCAAGGCCCATGCACGCAAGCACGGCACGCTGTCGCTGATCCACTTCGACGCCCACAGCGACACCTGGCCGGACGAGGGCGGCAAACGGGTCGACCACGGCACCATGTTCTGGCACGCGGCGCGGGAAGGGCTGGTGGATCCGGCGCGCTCGGTGCAGATCGGCTTGCGCACCACCAATGACGATCATCAGGGCTTTCAGGTGCTGGACGCGCGGCAGGTGCATCGCCGTGGCTGCGAGGCGATTGTCGAGGCCATTCGCGCGCGGGTCGGGGACAATCCGGTGTACCTGACGTTCGACATCGACTGTCTGGATCCAGCGTTTGCTCCGGGCACCGGGACGCCGGTCTGCGGCGGGTTGAGCACGGTGCAGGCGCTGGAAATCCTTGGCGGTCTGCGCGGGATCAATCTGGTGGGCATGGACGTGGTGGAAGTAGCCCCGGCGTACGACCATGCGGACGTGACGTCGCTGGCGGCGGCGACGCTGGCGATGGAGATGCTGTGTCTGTACGCGGCAAGGCACAAAGTCGACGCGTGACCGGCTCTGAGCCTGGTGAAAGCTCCTGACAATTTCTGACACCAGGCTCTGCTAAGCTCCGGCAAATTTCCGTCCTGAGCCCCGCATCGTGTCGCGAACCACTCGTTTACTGACTTTGCTGCAAGTGTTGCGCGGCAAGAAACGCCCGGTGACGGCGGCGACGCTGGCGTCCGAGCTGGAAATCTCCGAACGCACCCTCTATCGCGACATCGCCGAACTGACGGCCCTCGGCGCGCCGATCCACGGCGAGGCGGGCATCGGTTATGTGCTGCGCAGCGGTTTGTTTCTGCCACCCTTGATGCTCAACGCCGATGAGACCGAAGCCATCGTTCTGGGCTTGCGTTACGTCGATCAGCGCGGCGACGAGGTCCTGAGCAAAGCCGCAGCGGATGCGCTGGCAAAAATTGCGGCGGTGCTGGATCCCCAGGCTCAGGAGGCGATGCGCAATCCGACGGTGATGCCCGGGCCGCCCGGTTACGGGTTCCCACAGAACGTGGTGCCGCTGAATGTGTTTCGTCAGGCAATCCGCGATCAGGCCAAGCTGCACATCGATTATGCCGACGCACAACAGGTGCCGAGCCAGCGCTTGATCTGGCCTTTGGCGCTGGGGTTTCTCAACGAGGTGCGGATCATCGTCGCGTGGTGCGAGTTGCGCAGCGCCTATCGCACGTTTCGCACCGACCGGATTGCCGCCGCCAGCCTGCAGGGCGAGCGTTATCCGGGACGCCGCAGCGACCTGCTGCGCACCTGGCAGCGACAGATGCAACTGGATGACAACGGGCGTTTCACTCCTGACAAAAACTGACGCAGAGCTGTTCTAGGATGGCGTCAGAACCGAAAACAAGGAGTTGCACTCATGTTCCATCCCACCTCGATACTCGCCCCGGCCATCGTTGAGTACATCAACGCCGCCAATGCTCGCGATACGTCCCGGGTCGGCAGTTTTTTCGCCGAGGATGCCCATGTGTTTGATGAAGGCCGTCATCAGGTCGGCCCGCAGGCCATCGCCGACTGGATGCAAGACACCGCCCAGCGCTATCAGCCACGGGTCGAGGTGCTCGGCGTCCAGCAGCGCACCGGCAAAGTGCTGGTGCAAGGGCTGATTTCCGGGACGTTTCCCGGCAGCCCGCTGGAGCTGCGCTACACCTTCCGCCTCAACGAGCAGGGCAAAATCGCACGGCTGGATATTTCCGTGTAGCCATCGTGGCATACTGCCGCGCATGACTTTCGACTCCCCCTTAAGCGCCTGGCAACATGCCGTCGAGCACAAGGGCTTCATCCAGGATGAAGCCCAGGAGCACGCGGTCTGGGCGTTGCAAAAATGCCATGAAGCCCTGCACGCCGGTGCCCGCTCGGTCACCGGCGTCTACCTGTGGGGCCCGGTCGGGCGCGGCAAGACCTGGCTGATGGACCAGTTCCATCAAAGCCTGCGGGTGCCGGCGCGGCGGCAGCACTTTCATCACTTCATGGGCTGGGTCCACCAGCGCTCGTTTCAACTGACGGGTATCGCCGATCCGCTGCGGGCATTGGCCCGGGAACTGGCGGCCGAAGTGCGGGTGCTGTGTTTCGACGAGCTGTTCGTCAATGACATCGGCGATGCGATCATCCTCGGCCGGTTGTTCCAGGTGATGTTCGACGAAGGCGTGGTGGTGGTCTGCACCTCCAACCTGCCGCCGGATCAGTTGTACGCCGACGGATTCAACCGCGACCGCTTCCTGCCGGCGATCACGGCGATCAAGCAACACATGCAGGTGGTCGCGGTGAACGGCGCCGAAGATCATCGATTGCATCCGGGGGCCCTCGAGCAACGTTATTGGGTGGCGGCGCCGGAGCAGGATTGTGCGCTGGCCGGGGTGTTCGATTCGTTGACGGCCGGACAGGGTGCCAGCTCGGATCCGGTGCCGGTCGGCTATCGCGCCTTGAATGTCGTGAAAGCCAGCGAGTCCGTTTTGTGGTGCCGTTACGCCGACCTGTGCGAGCAACCCTTCGCGGCCATGGACTTCATCGCGCTGTGCGACAGCTACCGGGCTATCCTGTTGAGCGAGGTGCCGAACCTGAGCGCACAAAAGCGCGAAGGGCGGATTGCCCGTGGCACCGAGGATGGCGCGGAGCGGGTGGTGGCCGGCGATCGCGAATTGCCGCAACTCTCGGTTCACGACGACGGCGTGCGCCGCTTCATCGCGCTGGTCGACGAGTGCTACGACCGCAAGGTGCCGTTGTACATCGAGGCCGAAGTGCCGATGGATGCGCTGTACACCGAGGGCTACCTGGAATTCCCGTTCCGCCGGACCCTCAGCCGTTTGCAGGAGATGCAACTGCAACGCTTCGCCGAGACCTGAAACATGGAGGCGCGACATGACTCAGCCACTGTCCCACCATTTGCTGACCATGGCCTATCAGAACGCCTGGGCCAACCATCGACTGGCCAAGGCCTGGAGCCAGCTCGAAGACGGGGAGCTGGCAGCGCCACGGGTCAGTTTCTTCCCGAGCATTCGCCTGACCCTCAACCACATCCTCACCTGCGACTGGTTCTACGTCGATGCGCTGGAGCGCGAGTTGCGCGGTGACGAACCGCATCCCGACTGCTACGTGTTCTTCAATGCAGACGAACCCTTCACCGAGGCGCAGGCCTTGCGCCGCGAACAGGCGCACGTCGATCGCCGCTTGATCGCCTATTGCGAACAACTGCGCGATGCCGATCTGGGGCGCATCGTCACCATTGCCCGGGACACGCCGCAACACGACAGCCGTCTGCGGATGATTTCGCATCTGTTCGAACATCAGATCCACCATCGTGGCCAGGTCCATGCCATGCTCAGCGGTACGCCGGTGAAGCCACCGCAACTGGACGAGTTTTTCTGTGCCGGCGAATCCGGGTTGCGGGCCGAGGATTTCGTCGAGCTGGGCTGGACGGAAGAGCTGATCTGGGGGCACTGAAACGGTCGGGTTGTGGCCGGAGGCTGCCTCGCGCTAAGGTCGGTGAGCCTTTCAGTGCGTATGAAACGCACCGGGGCCCGTGCGATCGAGGATGGAAATGGATTCCGCAGAGATTTTGGTACTTCAAGCCAGCTATACCAACCCGCTGCATGCCGAGGCCATCGGTGTGGTGCTCAATCATTACGCCGAAGACCCGATGGGTGGCGGTCATCCCATTGCCCCCGAACTGTTGCAGCAACTGCCCGCCGAGCTGGCCAAGCGGCCCCACGCGTTCAGCGTCCTGGCCTTTGTCGGCGGGGAGCCGGCCGGGCTGGTGAACTGTTTCGAGGGCTTTTCGACCTTCGCCTGCAAGCCACTGGTCAATGTGCATGACGTGTCGGTGGTGACAAAGTTTCGAGGATTGGGACTGAGTCAGAAAATGCTGCACAAGGTCGAGGAAATCGCCCGTCAGCGCGGTTGCTGCAAGATCACCCTGGAAGTGCTCGAAGGTAATGCCGTCGCTCAGGGTTCCTACGCCAAATTCGGTTTTGCGCCGGGCATGTTCGACCCGAATCACGGGCGCATGCTGTTCTGGATCAAGGAACTGCAGGCATAAAAAAGGCGCCCCGAAGGGCGCCCAACTGTCATCTGCGAAGCCAGAGCGGAGCCATCGCAGGTCCATCGGTAAACCTTGTTACATCACGGACGGTAATGCTCGGTGACCTGTGCTGTCTGGTCGCCCGGAACGTGGAGTTCGTTGGTTTTGGTGTCAGCCTGTTGGCTTTGGGCGGTGTGGACCGGGAAGTTTTCCCAGTGATAGCGCATCCGCTCGGCACCGCCCTCGGCGAAAGCGCTGGCGGATGCCAGTGTGATCAGACCGGCAAGGAGTGCAGTCGTGGTTTTCATGGTTGTCTCCTACGAAAAAATGTCGGAGCCGTTCGTCCATGAATCAGAGCCTCGAGGCGCAGTCTCCGTCGAGGGCATTAACCAGGGGTTAACGCGCGTTCCGTGCAGGTTTTACCGATTGTTTCCAAGGAGTATCGAACGAAGGCTGCACGCGTCGATGACGCGTGCAGATCGCAGGGAAAGGCTCAGAGCTTCCAGTCGAGGCTTAGTGTCACGGTGCGCGGATCGCCCCAGTACACGCCGTTGTAGAAACCGACGTTGTCGTAGTACTTCTTGTCGAACAGGTTGTCGACGTTCAGCGATGCCGACAGGTGTTTGTCGAACTCATAACGCGACATCAGCTTGACCACGGTGTACGCCTCCTGACGGATGCGCGCAGGTTCTGTGATGATCCGGCCGTTGGTGCTGCGGCCGATCGGCCGTTTGGCGTTGCCGTAAACATCGCTCTGCCAGTTGAGAGCGCCGCCGACGGTCAGCGCATGCCAGTTGCCCGGCAGGCGATAGGCGGTGGAGAGGCGGAACATGTTCAGCGGCTGATTGGTGTTGCTGCGTTGCTTTTCACCGTTGGCCGAGTGGGTGTAGGTGTAACCGGCAGTCATGTTCCAGCCATCGAGTATCTCGCCGGAGACTTCGGCTTCGAAGCCATTGACCTTGTTGCCCTTGCCGCCGGACTTGTAGAACTGCTCGCCCGTGTCCGGATCGGGCAGCGCCGATTCATCGAGCTCGGCGACGTTGTCCTGTTTGCTCCAGAACACTGCGGTGGAAACGTTCAGGCGCTCCTCCAGCAAGCTGCCTTTGAGCCCCACCTCATAATTGCTGCCCACCACCGGATCGATGTAATTGCGGCTGGCGTCACGCACGCCCTGTGGTTTGAAAATGTCGGTGTAGCTGACGTACGCGGTGTATTCCGGCGTCAGGTCGTAGAGCAGGCCGGCGTAGGGTGTCCACATATCGTTGTGTTTCTGGCTGCTGGCGTCGACGCCAGTCAGTTGCAGGTTCTGATCGTAGGCGTAGGTCTTGCTCGAGGCCTCCCAGCTGCCGTAGCGACTGCCCAGCACCGCGTGCCAGTCGTCGGTCAGGCTCAGGCGCGTGGCAAGGTAGCCCGCCTTTTGCCGCGTACTGTCCTTGAAGCTCGGCAGGCTGGTGGTTTTGTCGGGGTACTTGTTGATGCCGCCCATGTATTTCCAGTCACGCACGCTTTCGTAGTCGGATGCACGCGGGCCATCAACGTTGTACGGATCTCTTGAGCGGCGCTCGGCTTCGCCGTAGCCGAACATCAATTCGTGTTCACGGCCAAACAGCGAGTAAGGGCCGGCCAGATTGAGGTCGTAGGCCCGCATGCTCTGGTCGCCGATCATGTGGCCGATGGTTGCGGTCATACCGCTGCGGTCGGGTTCAGGGTAACCGGAGCCGGCGTAGTAGACTTTGCCGTCACCGTCGCTCTTGCGGTGGGTGTAGGCCGCCTTCAAATGCCATCCAGCCGCCAGTTGCTGATCGAGGGTGGCGAACGCGGTCTTGTCGCGCAACGGCCACGAGCTCCACGAAGTCGCCATGTTGGTCGAGCGACCGAGGCCGGCCTTGCTGCCGTCGGCATTCCAGTACGGCGTGGTGCCCCACGAGGTGCCTTGCACCTGTTTGTCCTGATAGTCATAACCGACCGCAAGCACGGTCGAATCGGTGAGGTCGGCTTCGAGGATGCCGTAGCCGACCTCCCGTTGCAGGGCATACTTGTCGCGGAACGAACCGCTGTCGCGATAGGCCAGCACACTGCGGCCACGCAGGCGCCCGTCGAATGCCAGCGGCCCGCCGACGTCGACGTAACTGTAGTAATCGTCGTAGCTGCCGCCGCTGACGCCGGCCGATGCCTGCAGTTGCGAGGTCGGGCGCTTGCGTACCATGTTGATCGTGGCTGAGGGATCGCCGGCACCGGTGGTCAGGCCGGTGGCGCCGCGTACCACTTCGATGCGGTCGTAGATGATGGTGTCGGCGTCAGACTTCATGTAACTGAAGGTATTGAGCATCCCGTCGATCTGGAAGTTGTTGATCGAGTACCCGCGAGACGAATAACTGACCCGATCCGAATCGTTGTGCTGCACCACGATGCCGGTGGTCTGGCTCATGGCTTCGGACAATGTGCCGAGTTTGAAATCATCCATTTGCTGACGAGTGACCACGGACACCGATTGCGGGGTTTCCTTGATCGACAGGTTCAGCTTCGTCGCGGTGTTCATCGCGCCGGTGGTGTAGGAATCGGTGTTCTCGGTATTGCTGCCCAGGCCTTGGGCGGTGACGCTGGTCGAGGCGAGTTCGAGGGCCGTGGCGGCGGCCTCCGGTTGCTTTTCTGCGTCGGTTTCGGCGAGCAGGTCAGGGCTCAGGGCCATGCTGCACAGTCCGAGGGTGAGGGTCATGGAACGGGTGATGGGCGCGAACATCGCAGCCGACTCCTTGTCTTCGATGGAAAATTTCCTTTGGTTCAAAGACGAAGCGGGAGAGGGCGATTTAGTAACAAACGAGAAATATTGTCATTTCCAGGTGTTGCGACAGAATGAAAAAAGGGCCGTTTCCGGCCCTTTTCAGGTTACTGCTTGACCACTTCCTTCGGCGCCTCTTCGGGCTTTTTCGGCTTCATCAGACTGAAGTCGATCAGGGCGCGCTGTTCGCGCTCGTAAGGGTTGCCGATCAACAGGGGACGCTGTTTGAAGCTGTCGCTGACCACGCTTTTACTGCGGTCCAGTTCATCGAAGCTCAAGCCCGCGAGGTCCGCCCAGGTGTGGATCAGGTGGGCGCTGCTATAAGGCCGACTCAGATCGGCGGCAAAACTCCAGTCGTGGTTTTCACGCCACTTCGGCGACGCCCAGGCCATGAACGGAATGGTGTACATCGGCGCGGTCGGTTTGTTTTCGTTACGACCCAGGGTGGTGTGACCCGCCGAGTCGAACACGTCTTCACCGTGGTCGGAGAGGTACAACAGGAAACCGTTCGGATCGGACTTGGCGTAGTCCTTGATCAGGCTCGACACCACGAAGTCGTTGTACAGCACCGCGTTGTCATAGCTGTTGTAGGTCGGCACCTGATCGTCACGCACACCGGCCGGAACGCCAGTGCGGTCCTGGAACTTGTCGTAGCTCGGCGGATAACGGTACTGGTAGCTCATGTGTGTACCGAGCAGATGCACGACGATCAGTTTGCGCGGTGCCGGGTCGGTCAGGGCCTTGTTGAACGGCTCGATCACGTCGCCGTCGTACTGCGCAGCGTTCTGGTTGCGGTTGTTGTTCAGGTACACCTGCTCGTCGGCCTGTTCGGAGAAGGTCGTGAGCATGGTGTTGCGCTTGGTCATGGTCTGCTGGTTGGTGATCCAGAACGTCTTGTAGCCCGCCTGCTTCATCATGCTGACCAGCGACGGCGTGGACAGGTACAGATCCGGGTTTTCTTCGTCGGCGAAGGTCAACACCTGCTGCAGCGCTTCGATGGTGTACGGACGCGGGGTGACGACGTTATCGAAGACCGACAGTTGGTCCTTGAGCTTGTCCAGTTCCGGCGTGGTCTTGCGCTGATAGCCATAGAGGCTCATGCGCTGGCGGTTGGTGGACTCGCCGATCACCAGCACCAGGGTCGCAGGCTGATTGGCGCCGGCATCCTTGAGGTTGTGCAGTGGCGGGATCTTGCTCGCGCTGTGGAGCATGCCCTGCATCTCGCCCAGGGTTTCCAGGTAGCGGTGATAGGCCACGGCCATCTGCCATGGCACGGCCGGTTCGATGCGGGTTTCGAATTTCTCGAAACCGCCGGCGAAGCTGCCGGTGCGCTGGGTCTGCTTGACCAGCGGATAACCGACTACGGCGATCAGGATCGCCATGGCCGCCACGAAGGCGCGGCCACGGGGCATGTAGACCGGACGCAGGCGGGTCCACAGGAAGTAGGCGAAGGCGGTATGCGCGAGGAACGCAGGAATCATCCACCAAGCGAAGTACTGAGTGATGTACTCGCCGGCTTCCGACACGTTCGACTCGAACATGATGAAGATGACGCTCTGGGAGAATTCCTGCTGATAGATGAAGAAATAGCCCAGGCTGGCCATCGAGCAGGCCCACAGCACCACGCCGATCACGGCGGCGAGCAAACGGGTGCGTTTGGGGAACAGCAGCATCGGCGCCAGCCAGACTGCGCTCATCACGAACGCCTGACGGAATCCGGTGAAGCCCGAGGTGCCGGTCAGCTGGATCAGCAGTTGAGTGATACCGGAGAAGTACCAGAAGAACACAAACAGCCAGATGAAACCGGCCCAGTCAAAACCTGCCGCAGCAGTCTTGCTGCGTTTAAACCATGCCATTCAGCACTCCAACTCAGTCACCATTGCCACCGCCGGGACGTTTCATGAAATCGGGAGCATGAAACCGACGAACGGAAGCCGCGCGCGGAGACGCACGGCAGAATGGGCCGGAGTATCAACAAGCGAATGTGAAAACTTCGTTAGTTGCCGCAAATGGCAGAGGGCGGATCATGTCGGGAACGGCAGGCCTGCGGTTCCCGGATCGGGCGGGCGGTCAGGCGTTGGGTGAGCGCTGGACGCGTGGCAGAGGCTTTGGCTCAACGCCTTGGGTCATCAGACGCAGTTGCGCCAGCTCTTGTTTAAGCTGGTCGCGTTCGTCCTTCAACTGACGAAGTTCATCGCGGCGGATCGTGACGTACAGGGTTTGTGGCGGCATTGCTGTGTGTACTGTGCCCATTGCTCACCTCGCAAATGGCGTGTCTCAACTGCAGATCGCTCCCGATAAAGGGCGCTGATCTGCTATCGGCGCCGATTCTGGTTTCTTTTGCTCGTGAATGGAACTTTTTTATTTTTCATGGTCGTTGTGTCTTCGCCACGTTTCCCGACGTTATCAGTCTGGATCGGGCACAATGCCCGGAAACTTCACACCGACGCTCTGGACTAACCTCCATGAGAGCGTTGGGCTATAACCTTTGACACACTTTTATTTGTAGTAAGGAGCATCAGCACATGCAACTCGGGATTATTGGACTGGGCCGCATGGGCGGCAATATTGCACGGCGTCTGATGCTCAACGGTCACACCACCGTTGTTTACGACCGCAATACCGCCTTTGTCGACACCCTGGCCGCCGAGGGCTCTACCGGCGTTGCCGATCTGCCTGCTCTGGTTTCAGGCCTGGCCAAGCCGCGTGCCGTGTGGGTCATGCTGCCGGCCGGCGCGCCGACCGAAGACACCATCGAAACCCTGAGCACGCTGCTCGAGGCTGGCGACACCATCATCGATGGCGGCAACACCAACTATAAGGACGACATCCGCCGGGCCAAGACCCTGGCCGAAAAGGGCCTGCACTACATCGACGTCGGCACCTCCGGCGGCGTCTGGGGCCTGGAGCGCGGCTACTGCATGATGATCGGCGGCGATGCCGAAACCGTTAAGCGTCTGGATCCGCTGTTCGCCGCACTGGCACCGGGCATGGGCGACATCCCGCGCACCAAGGACCGCAAGTCCGACGATCACCGTGCCGAGCACGGCTACATCCACGCAGGTCCTGCCGGTGCCGGTCACTTCGTGAAGATGATTCACAACGGTATCGAGTACGGCATGATGGCGGCCTTCGCCGAAGGCTTCGACATCCTCAAGACCAAGTCCAGCGAGCTGCTGCCGGAAGATCAGCGTTTCGACCTGAACGTGGCCGACATCGCTGAAGTCTGGCGTCGTGGCAGCGTGGTGTCGTCGTGGCTGCTCGACCTGACCGCCGATGCCCTGGCGGTCGACCCGAAACTCGACGGTTTCTCCGGTTCCGTGGCCGACAGCGGCGAAGGTCAATGGACCATCGAAGCGGCAATGGAACAAAAGGTGCCGGTACCGGTGCTGTCCAACTCGCTGTTCTCGCGCTACCGCTCCCGCGGTCAGGGCACGTTCGGTGACAAGATCCTCTCGGCCCAGCGCTTCGGCTTCGGCGGCCACGTAGAGACGCCTAAGAAATGACCCATACGATCCGCAGAAAATCCAAGGCAGAACCCGCACCACCGACCACGCTGTTTTTGTTCGGTGCCCACGGCGACCTGGTCAAGCGCTTGCTGATGCCGGCGCTGTACAACCTCAGTCGCGACGGCTTGCTTGACGAAAATCTGCGGATCGTCGGCGTTGACCACAACGCCATTACCGATGAAGCCTTCGCGCAAAAGCTCGAAGACTTCATCCGTACCGAAGTGGCGGCGAAGGTCGGCAAGGGTGATCAGATGCTTGATCCGGCCTTGTGGGCCAAGCTCGCCAAAGGTATCAGCTACGTCCAGGGCGACTTCCTGGACGACAGCACTTATTCAGCGCTGGCGGCGAAAATCGCTGACAGCGGCACTGGCAATGCGGTGTTCTACCTGGCCACCGCTCCACGTTTCTTCAGCGAAGTGGTGCGTCGCCTCGGCGCCGCGAAACTGCTGGAAGAAACTCCAGACGCCTTCAGAAGGGTGGTGATCGAAAAACCGTTCGGCTCCGACCTGCAAACTGCCGAGGCGTTGAACGCCTGCCTGCTCAAGGTTATGAGCGAGAAACAGATCTACCGGATCGATCACTATCTGGGCAAGGAAACCGTACAGAACATTCTGGTCAGCCGGTTCTCCAACAGCCTGTTTGAAGCGTTCTGGAACAACCACTACATCGACCACGTGCAGATCACCGCCGCCGAAACCGTCGGCGTCGAAACCCGTGGCAGTTTCTACGAACACACCGGCGCCCTGCGGGACATGGTGCCCAATCACCTGTTCCAGTTGCTGGCCATGGTGGCGATGGAGCCGCCGGCCGCGTTCGGCGCCGATGCGGTACGGGGCGAGAAGGCCAAGGTGGTCGGTGCGATCCGTCCTTGGACCACCGAAGAAGCACGGGCCAATTCGGTGCGCGGTCAGTACAGCGCCGGTGAGATCGACGGCAAGCCACTGGCCGGTTATCGCGAAGAAGCTAACGTGTCGCCCGACAGCACCACCGAAACCTACGTGGCGCTCAAGGTGATGATCGACAACTGGCGCTGGGTCGGCGTGCCGTTCTACCTGCGCACCGGCAAACGCATGAGCGTGCGCGACACCGAGATCGTCATCTGCTTTAAACCGGCGCCGTACGCGCAGTTCCGCGACACCGAGGTCGATGAGTTGCAGCCGACCTACCTGCGTATCCAGATTCAGCCCAACGAAGGCATGTGGTTCGACCTGCTGGCCAAGCGGCCGGGGCCGGCGCTGAACATGGCCAACATCGAGCTGGGGTTTGCCTATAAGGATTTCTTCGAAATGCAGCCGTCCACCGGCTACGAAACCCTGATCTACGACTGCCTGACCGGTGACCAGACGCTGTTCCAGCGCGCCGACAACATCGAGAACGGCTGGCGTGCGGTGCAGCCGTTCCTCGATGCCTGGCAACAGGATGCGAGCGTTCAGCCTTATGCCGCCGGCGAAGACGGGCCTCAGGCCGCCGATGATCTGCTGACTCGCGATGGTCGCGTCTGGCATGGTCTCGGATGAGCGAACCTATCCGTTTTCTGCTGAGCGACATGGACGGCACGCTGTTGCTGCCCGATCACAGCCTGAGCCAGCGCACCATTGATGCAGTTCGTGCATTGCGTGAAGCCGGCGTGTTGTTCAGCCTCGCCACCGGGCGACCGCCAAAGGCCATGCTGCAGCAGATCGAGGCGCTTGGCGTCGATCTGCCGACCGCTGCGTTCAACGGCGGCACGATCGTCAATCCGGACGGCAGTATTCTGGTTGCTCACTATCTGCCGGCCACGGCCGCGTTGACGGCGCTGGCGTTGTTTGCCGATCAGCCGGAGGTCGAAATCTGGGTGTTCAGCGGTGGTGACTGGCTGCTCAAGGATCCTGATGGCCCAATGGTGCCCAAGGAGCAGCATGGGCTCGGTTATCCGCCGGTGGTGGTCGACAGTTTCGAGCCGTACCTGGAGCGCATCGACAAGATCGTCGCGACCAGCAACAACACCCAATTGCTTATCGAGCTGGAGGCGCGTTTGCTGCCGAAGGTCGAGGGCATGGCGCAGGTCTCGCGTTCGCAGCCTGTGTATCTGGACGTGACGGCACTCGAAGCCAACAAGGGCGAGGCTCTGGCAACGATTGCTGCCCATCTCGGTGTTCCATTGGCGCAGACCGCTGCGATTGGCGACGGCGGCAACGACCCGGCCATGTTTCATGTCGCTGGCCTGTCTATCGCCATGGGCAGGCAGAAGACGCCGTGAAGCGTCAGGCGGACGTGGTGACCGGGCCGAACACCGAGGACGGTGTGGCGCAGGCCATCGAGAAACACATTTTGCCGCGTTGATCGATACATGAAAAAACGGGAGCCCAAGGACTCCCGTTGTTGTTTCTACAGCCAGTAACTCACGGCATACCAGCCGAGCAATCCCATCACCACGGTGTAGGGCAACGCCATCCACACCATCCGCCCGTAGGACAAACGCACCAGCGGCGCAATCGCCGACGTCAGCAGAAACAGGAACGCAGCCTGACCATTGGGCGTCGCCACGCTTGGCAGGTTGGTGCCGGTGTTGATCGCAATCGCCAGGGTTTCGAAATGTTCGCGGCTCATGTGGCCGGACAGGAATGCCTGTTTCACTTCGGTGATGTAGATCGTCGCCACGAACACGTTGTCACTGATCGCCGACAACAGACCGTTGGCGATGAACAGCATCCCCGGTTGCTGATCGGCAGGCAGTGCCAGTACCCACTGGATCAACGGCGCGAACAGTTGCTGATCATGGATCACCGCCACCACGGCAAAAAACACCACCAGCAACGCAGTGAACGGCATGGCGTCCTTGAATGCGCTGCCCAGACGATGCTCGTCGGTGATGCCGGTAAATGCGGTGATCAGGACAATCACCATCAGACCGATCAGACCCACTTCGGCGACATGGAACGCCAGACCGGCAATCAGGATCAATGCGGCCGCGCCTTGTACCAGCAGCGCGGCGCGCTGGCGAGGCGTACGTTCGGCATCGTCTTCACGGGCGTAATCGGCCAGCACTGCGCGGACATTGTCCGGCAGCAAGGTGCCGTAGCCGAACCAGCGCAGTTTCTCCAGCAGCATGCAGGTCAACAGACCGGCCACCAGCACCGGCAGCGATACCGGCGCGACCTTGAGGAAGAATTCGGCGAAGTGCCAGCCCATCTCATGGCCGATCAGCAGGTTCTGCGGCTCGCCTACCAGCGTGCAGACGCCGCCCAGCGCAGTCCCGACAGCGCCATGCATCAGCAGGCTGCGAAGGAAAGCACGGAACTGCTCCAGATCCTCGTGATGCAGCTTCGGCAAATGCTGATCGTCGCTGAATTCGCTGTCCTGGCGCGGATCGTTGCCGGAGGCGACACGGTGATAGACCGAATAGAAGCCGACGGCGGCACTGATGATCACGGCGGTTACGGTCAGCGCGTCGAGAAAGGCCGAAAGAAACGCCGACAAAAAGCAGAACATCAGCGCCAGCAGCATCTTCGAACGCACGCCGAGCAGCAACCGCGAGAACAGGAACAGCAGCAGATCCTTCATGAAGTAGATGCCGGCGACCATGAACATCAGCAGCAGGATCACCGGAAAATTGTGCTGCAACTCTTCATACAGCGCCTGGGGCGTGGTCATCTTCAACAACAAGGCTTCGATCAGCAGCAAACCGCCGGGCATCAGCGGGTAGCACTTGAGCGCCATGGCCAAAGTGAAAATGAATTCGATCACCAACAGCCAGCCGGCAGCGACAGGACCTGCCAACCACAGCACCACGGCGTTGAGAATCAGGAATCCGACGATGCACGCCTTGTACCAGCTGGGCGAATGCCCGAGAAAGTTGTGCGCGAACGCCTGGGCCATCGAACCGGACATCGGTTGCTCCTTGCTTTAAGAAGCGCGCAAGGTGCCGCAAGCGCTGAGCAAGATCAAGTGTGGGAAGTTTCTGTTTATGGGTTCAGATAGCGCGCAACCACAGCGCGGTAGTTGCCATCCAGTGAATAGCCTCCAACCAGAATCCCGCCTTCCGGTTGCAACGCCAGGGATGTAGCGGTGTCGAGACTACGGCCCAGCCGCGTACGCAACCAGCCGTGGCCGGCGCCGAAGCTATGGTCGAGGCGACCGTTGGCCAGATACCGCGCAACAATGAAATCGGCCTCGACGCCTCCAATCGTGGCACCGGCAGCGATCAGCCGACCGTCCGGCATGCGTTGTGCGGCACTCCACTGGCAGCCGCTGGGGCCGATGTCCAGCAGGGTGGGTTGACCGTTGTTGCAGTGCAGTTCGGGACGGCCATTATTGTGGACAGTCAACGCCATACAACGAATCGGGTCCCGGCTGCTACCAAAGCAATGCAGATGTTGCCCCGACTCAATGACCTGATTCGCCAGAGCGCTGTGCCCCTGAGCCTTGAACGACAGGAAACCGTCTACCGCAAACCGTTCATCGAGCTGCCCGTCCGGCAGGTAGCGTGCGAGCAGTCCTTCCTGGGGAAAGTCGATTGCGCCAGCCACCACGATTCGTCCGTCTTTCTGCAGCAACAGACCGCCCAGCCAGGTGTTGAGCAACAGGTGTCGAACCATTACAAAGCCCCGGCCATTGAAGGTCTTGTCCAAAAGGCCAACGGGGGTGACGCGGATCAGCATGCCAACGTGGTCCGCCAGTGAGCAGTGGTGATTAGCGATCAACAGGATATGCCCGTCATCCTGGACGGCGAGATCGCAGGCTTCTGCTCCCGGGACGCCGGGTGGAAGCCACGTATCGCGGGTGCCCAAGGACAGGTCACCGGGCAGGCGAATGATCTTGACGCCGTTGTCGCCGAAGTCCGGGTCCGGCCGGCCGTGTTCATCGAACAACGTCAGGGCGGGAAGGGTGCGATGTTCGGATTCGTAATGCAGGCCAGCCAGCAGGATTCTTCCGTCGGGCAGGGCCTGAACCTTGCTGCCCGTGGCTTCGAATCCGGCAGCGAACTGACCGATCACACTGCCTTGAAAACCGAAACCAAGATCCGCCGAACCGTCCTCCAGAAGGCGAGCAATACCGAAACGGCTACCTTGGGGCGTACCGATTTTGGCTGCGACCAGTATGCGATCTTGCCGATCGAGCGCCACATGCTGAGTCAGACTGGACGTGCTGCCGGCAAAATAAACCTGAGTCACGCCGTTGTTGGCAAACGACTTGTCGAGTTGTCCGGCGTTGTTCGCGGGCGTCGGCAGCGCGATGGCGGTGTGGATTGACATTCATGCTTCTCCTTGCGAGTCGGCCCGTATCCGTAAGGAGGGTCGGTAACTGCATGGCGAAACATTCAATCCCTGAACAGGCGCAAGTACAACTGACAGAACTAACAGGTGGAGCGTCGTTCTGTGCCAGAACAGTGACTTTTTGAACCAGTCGCAAGCCTGCCAAGTATTCGCGCACGAAAGTGCAGTGGAAAGTTGTACAAAGTGGCTGAAGTTAAAAAGGATTCAGCAACTTGAAAGAAGAGGGCGGATGACTTTGAAGTCATCCGCATTGCCCTCGGATCAGTGTGGCATCGACCAGGACTGCAGTGCGTAACCTTCGTCGCTCAGCTCAGCGCGAGCCTGTTGCAACAGGAACTCAAGTTGGGCCGGATCGGAATAGGCACTGCTTGGAATACGGGTGCGACCGATCTGCGAGTTGGTGCGGTCGATAACGGTCAGGCTCAGTTCGCCATTGCCGTCTTGTGGGGCCCAGGCCACGCATTGAAAAGGTTTGAACGCGTGGTTGGCAATCAAAAGAGCTTCGTTGATACGGAGCGGGGCGGTCATGGGGTCTTCTCTCTATTAGTGCCCAATCAAGTGATGTGCCGTCGGTTGGGCTTACCGTTCGGCGAGTTACTTGTACTGATGCACGCAACCCGCTGACAGGTCACACAGGATTTGAAGAAATTTCGACTTTCTTTCATACAATCTCTGTTACGGCGTTTTTTGAAAGCTGGGTGAAAGATTCGAGTCGATAGCCAACTAATAAAACAGGTTCTTATAACTGCTTCACTTGTACACCTATAAGCAATCGATACAAGGCGCCGTCAAATTCTTGCTAATGTTACAGCCAGGTCTGCCAAATGACTGTTTTTACAATCATTTCCTATAATTTGGCGCCAAGGAACAGTCATGAGCGAAGCGCCTGCGTTACGACGTTTATTGGTAGTCGACCCTTGTGACGACTGTCACCGATTATTGCCCGGTTTGCGTGCGGTCGGCTGGGATGTCGACAGCTGTAGCCTGGAAAACGCCGCCGACCGCAGTTGCGATGTCGGCCTGCTGCGTTTGCAGCCCTTTCACCTGGAACGTCCCGAAGCTGTTAAAGAATTGATCAGCCGCAGCGGTACCGAGTGGATCGCCGTGCTGAATCAGGAAGTGCTGCGCCTGCAGAACGTCGGGGACTTCGTTTGTGAATGGTTTTTCGACTTCCATACCTTGCCGTTCGACGTCTCTCGGGTACAGGTCACGCTCGGTCGGGCGTTCGGCATGGCGCGCCTGCGCGGCCAGGGCAATGTCCATGTGGACCAGCCGGAGCACGAGCTGCTGGGCGACAGCAAACCGATCCGTGAACTGCGCAAGCTGTTGAGCAAACTGGCTCCCACCGAGTCACCGGTACTGATTCGCGGGGAAAGCGGGACCGGTAAGGAACTGGTCGCCCGTACCCTGCATCGGCAATCGCAGCGCCACAGCAAACCGTTCGTGGCCATCAACTGCGGGGCAATTCCCGAACATCTGATCCAGTCCGAACTGTTCGGTCACGAAAAAGGCGCATTCACCGGGGCTCATCAACGCAAGGTCGGACGCATCGAGGCGGCTAATGGCGGCACATTGTTTCTCGATGAAATCGGCGATCTGCCGTTGGAGCTGCAAGCCAATCTGCTGCGATTTCTCCAGGAAAAACACATAGAGCGAGTAGGCGGCAGCCAGCCGATCCCGGTGGATGTCCGGGTGCTGGCAGCCACCCACGTCGACCTTGAAGCGGCGATCGAGAAAAAGCGCTTTCGTGAGGACTTGTACTACCGGCTCAATGTGCTGCAAGTTGTGACCGCGCCGTTGCGAGAACGGCATGGCGATCTGTCGATGCTGGCCAACCACTTTTCCCATTTCTATAGCCACGAAACCGGCCGCCGTCCGCGCAGCTTCAGTGAAGACGCTCTGATCGCCATGGGCAAGCATGACTGGCCGGGCAATGTCCGTGAACTGGCCAACCGCGTGCGACGCGGCCTGGTGCTGGCTGAAGGCCGGCAGATCGAGGCCCGTGACCTGGGGCTGATCAGTCAGCAGTCGCTGGCCACACCGATGGGCACCCTCGAAGACTACAAGACCCGCGCCGAACGCCAGGCGTTGTGCGATGTGCTGAACCGGCACAGCGACAACCTCAGCGTGGCCGCCAAGGTGCTGGGGGTTTCACGGCCGACGTTCTACCGCTTGTTGCACAAACACCAGATCCGCTAGGGCGCGGTGCTTCTTCGGGGAAGAAGCTGAAAAGGCCCGCTGCGAGTGCATCGCAGCGGGCCTTTTTATGATGTTGCGTTCAGGGTGGGGCGGGTTAGAAGTAGTACGGGAATTTCAGGCTGAAGGAAAAGTCCGGGGCATCGTCGGTCATGCCGATGGACAGGTTGGGCACGATGGTCAGGTTGTCGGTGGCCGCGATGGTCATGCCGACGTTGAAGTAACCGGCGTTGGCGTCGCTCGACACCACCGATTGCCAGTCTCCGCCATCCTGTTTCAGCTTGCTCTTGCGTTGCACAAGGTCGGATACCGAGAACGACATACTCATTTTTTCGTTGAGTGCGAAGGCTATGCCTGCGCCGATCTGGAAGCTGTCGCCGATACGGACCTTGCCGGGGGTTTTCTGGTTGACCGTGGAACTGATGTCGTCGAACGACTCCTCCAGGTTGTGGGTGTAGGAAAGGCTGCCGAACAGCACGGCCGGGTCAAACGTCTTGACCAGCGATACGCCGGGGGTGATCGACCAGACGCCGTTGCCGGTCGGCAGGGTGTCAGGCACGAACAGGTTGGAGTTGGCGTCGCTCTGGCGCAGCTTGATGCCGAACGGATCCTTGCCGGTTGGCGCCTTGACCCGCAGGGTAACCACCGCGTCCGGGGTGTTGACCGACTCGTCCAGGAACTTGTAGGCGATGCCGAAGTTGACGTCGCCAATGGTCGGATCCCGCGTCACATCCTGTTCGGTCGTCACGTTAGCCGCGCCCTGGTTGCCGCCGCCCGACTGATAAGTCGAATCGCGATACACCACCGGTACGTTCACGTCGAACTGCCAGCGGTTATCGAAGTTGTAGCGGCCTGTCAGGTCGAGGGTCCAGGTGTCGGCCTTGATCCGGTCAAGGTTGATGTTGCCCAGGAAGATCGAGTCCAGAGCCAGGAAGCCATTGAGAATCAACTGGCGCGTGTCATAACGCGAATAGGTGATACCGGTTTCGAAGCTGAACTTGCCCCCGCCAAAGAAGCCGCTGGCCTCGTCGTACAGGTTGGACACACTCTGTGCAGGTTGTGAATCGTCGGCCAGCGACTGGCCATAGGATGCGCCACTGCCCCCGGCGGCGCCCCCCGACGCTGCTGCGGCCCCGGTACCGGTGGCCACTTTGGGATTGCCTTTCATGTCGGCTGGCGATTTGGCCAGACGTTTTGGTGGTGGAGAAGCCGGTTGATCTTCGACCTGGCGGACCCGTTGTTCGAGCACCGCCAGGGCTTTCTGTTGCACTTCGTATCGTTGCTTAAGCTCCAGAAGTTCCTGTTTCAAGGTCTCTACATCCGCATCAGGTGCTGCTTGCAGCATCGCCGCGGGTAGAAGAGTACTCAAACATACAGCGGCACGCAGTGATACTGATCGATACATGAATAAGCCGTCCCTTTAAGCCCAATGGATCGAGACTCAGCGTAGTTCAATATCCGATATTGCGTAGTGCTCTGAGTTGACTCAAATTGCAGTCCAGTGCGCCGGCGCTCATGCCGTTATTGTTAAGGACAACATTGAGTTGCGTCAGGTTGTTGACGACGTTTGCATTTCCGAGCAAGCGGGTGTTTTGCAGCAGACCTCCTTGAGCCACTTGTTGCAGGGCCGTGCCCTGATTGCCTGCGGCCTGAATGGCCATTTGTACGCCACCGCCAGTGGCCGAAACCGCGACACTGCCAGCGGCATTACTGCCGGAAATCGTTTGTCCGGCCATCAGGGCCTGCCCTTGGGCCGGTACCAGCGCGGGGGCCTGGTTGGCTTCGGAAACATTGATCGCCACGTTGTTGTAGGCCGTGTTGCCGTCGCCGGCGGCGCGAACGCTTTGCGTCACGCCCTGGGAGCTGTTGAGTCCTGCGCCACCAATGACCGAGCCGGTACCCGTTTGCGGGGTGCTGCCGTTGCCGGTTTCCTTGATGGTCGAGACATAGAATTCGGGTTTTACGGTTGCTGCCTGCAATTGCATCGAGGTCGCAGCCCCGATCAGATCACCGCTGGCGTTGCGCCAGGTACTGCTCATGACGATGCCGAAGCTGATGATCCGCCCCGGCATGACATAACGACCGCGAAGCTGTGACAGCTCCGAATCCTGGATTTCTATGGGTTTGAATCCTGCATTGGCATAGCCTGACGCACTCGCTGCCAGGCAGGCGGCGGCCAGCCAGTATGAGGTTTTCATCTGCTGCTCCCGGGACATCCAGCCCCACTCTTTATAATCGGCGATTAAAAGAAGTCGCTCTGTATGAACCCGAAGTCCATCAATTCAGCATCTTTGACGGGGTTGAAGTTATCCAGCTTGTTCTTGGCGGTCAGCGGTGCCGGAGGACTGCGTAATGCATTGGTCTTGTCGTATCCGGGGCCGACGATGGCAAAGACGATGCCGTTCCAACCTTTGACAAAGTCATCATGGGCGTAGCGTTTGTGTCCTAAAACCGGGTCTCCGATGTAGACCCAATCCTTGTCTGCCCGCTGCAGCACCACGAAATGCTTGTAGCCGCGAATTTCCATCAGTACCACCACCGGAATAGTGACCGCGTCGAGTTTTTCCGGAGGAATCTTGTAGCCCCTGGCGCGCATGCCGATGCTTTCTATGTAGCGCTTCATGTCCAGCATGGAGAAACCTTGTGTACGGACAAGGTCCTGGTCGGAGTTGACCAGCATGCCTTTGATGATGTGCTCTTCATCGACGTCGAGCCAATAAGCCTGGCGCAGTACCGTCGCCAGTGCGGCGGCGCCGCAGCTGAAATCGGTTTTTTGTTCGACGATGTCGGAAAACTTGCGCTCACGAATGCTTTGCACGTTTTTGTAGACGAGTGTGCCACCCGGCAGGGCAGCCACGGGCATCTGGGCAGCCTGGGCCAGGCCGGACAGGCAAAGCAGAGCGAGGAGGGTAGTCTTACGCATGATCGATACGCCTATGCGGACTGAGGAAAAGCCCCGTTTCCGGGGCTTTCGTTTCGATCGCGATTACATGCAGGCTTTGCAACCTGCAGCGATGGACAGCGAGTTGCTTTGTTGGTTGCCAACGCCGGCAGCGTTGTTGAAGCCACCGTTGCCAGACCAGTTGTTGCCCACGTTGGTCATGTTGGCGTTGTTGGTGACAGGGTTTTTCCAGCCGTCTGGAGTCATCACTTGTTGAGTGGTCACACCAGCCAGACCGAAGACACCCACGGCAACGAAATCAGATTTCTGATCTTTGCCGCCGTTACCACCGTGGCCACGGTCGTTGTTGCCGTAGCCGCCACCATAACCACCATGACCGTGATCATCGTCTTTGGTGGTTGCAGTGCCTGCGGCCACGAATGCGCCGGCGGCGGTGACAGTGCCAGTAAGGGTATCTTTTTTGTAGGTCTGAGTGCCGTTGTTGCCGACTTGCAGACCGGTGGTGCTTTGGTTGGCGGCGGCAGCGGCTTGCGCTACACGACCACCGGATACAGCGATTGCCAGGTTGTTTTTCTGTTGGTTGAAGTTGCCGGCGGCGTTGTTCACGCCGATGTTACCCGAGCCGCTGTTGCCGACGTTGTTCAGGCTGGCGTTGGCAGTGCTGGAGTAGTTGGCAACGGTGTTGTTGGTGTTGACCTGGGTTGCGCTGGAGGCAGATACGGCGGAGCCGAAGATGAAGCTTTCGTCGGCGGTTGCCAGTGCAGCGGCGTTGTCTTGCTGGTTGCCGTCACCGCCAGCGTTGTTTGCGCCGATGTTGCCGTTGGCGCCGTTGAGGGAGCCGCTGACGTTGGCGTTATTTTGAGTGCCCTGGTTCAACACAGTGTTACCGCTGTTGTTTTGCGCATCGAGCACTGCAGCACCGGCACCTGCACCGATTTGCAGCAGTTCTTCAAGGGTTGGGCCTTTTGGGCCGTGATCGTGACCATGACCGTGATTGTCATCACGACCGCCTGCCTGTGCTGCGATTGCCATCACTGCTGCGAGTGCGAAAACCAGTGGTTTGAGAGCCATTGTAGGTTTCATGGTGTTTCTCCGTCGTGCTTATTAGTTGGTTAAGTGTTGGTACTTTCTAATTGCACTGCTTGTTTGGGTCAGTCAGCGACCCGGATGCTCAGGGTGTTAGCCATTCGGTTCCCCACCCCGGCACTCTGGTTCACCTGGATTACCCCGCGACTGCCGGTGAAGGCCTGATCACTTGTCGTGACCTGGCGACTGCCGGGGGTACCAGTTGCTCCTGAGCTCGGTAACAACGCCACGTTCTGTTGGGAAAGGGCGCTATCGTCAACGCTCTGCGGTGCAGCACTGATGCTGATGCGCATGGCGTTGGCCATCTGGTTGTTGGCCCCGGAACCCTGGTTCACGCCCAGTGCGCCGTTGCCGTTACTGAATGAGGTGCCGCCGATGGTCGAGCTCGCGTTGATCGAGCGGTCGGCGGGGGTGTCGAGTTTCTGGTGAATGGTGGTGGTGGCGCTGGCCGACGTGCCGATGGCAATCGACTTGACGTTGGTCTGTTGCTGCTGATCGCCGGCGGCCTGGTTGACGTTGAAGTTGCCGTTGTACTGAACGCCGGAGTTTTGAATGTTGGCGCTGTCCACGGCGCTTGGGTCGGCCATCACGCTGGTGCAGCCGAGGAGTGCCAAAAGGAGCAGGGAACGATTCATCTTATTGGCCTCCGGCCATGCGGGTCAGCGGAGCCAGACCGGTGCTGAGGGAGCGGTTGATGGTGTTGGAAATCGTGCCGCCACCGCCGCCGCCATGACCGGCGCTCATGCCGGGCAGGCCGTTTGGATTGGTCAGGACGTTCATGCCGGGCATGCTGGAATCAACCCCGATGTTGCCGCGAATGGATGCGCCACTGGCTACACTGGCAAAGTCACCGTCATTGAGTTCGGTGCTGGTCATTGCTTGATTGATGCGACCCGAAGGGTTGGCATTCACTGTGGTCGGGTAGGGGTCTTTGCCGGGAGCGCTGCGTCCGATCGGAATGGGCTGGACGTCGCGGTTGAGCACGATCACGCCATTGCCTTCGGCCTGAACGTTGGAACTGAGGAATGTGCTGGCTGCTGATCCGATCAGCAGAAGGCAGGTGAAGGCTTTGTTGATGTTTCCCACGGCGGCAATTCCTTCTTCAGTGGGCTGGCCCAAGTCAGCGTTGTGAAGGAGAGAGCGAAAGCTGTGCCGGTTTTTAAATATTCTTGGATTTCAACGGGTTGGCTCAAAGGTGTGCAGCCCTGATACAAAAGCTGTTTCAACATTGAAACAACACATCGTCGCTCCAAGCGCCCGTACCCATTGCAAAGCTCTGGAACAAGGGTTTGCGATCAGGTGTTTCACAGGCGTAACAAGTCGGGTGACAAAGCGATGAAGGCCGTTGAGACGGGCACTTTGCACCCGGGGGAGTGTTTCAGGAACGGACACTTTGGCCCCAAAGCAGGGGAAATCGCCCCGGGAAATGGGGTCAGCTTTCCAGCAGGTTTCGCACGGCGTCGAAGGCCTGAATCTGCCGCGTGGCCCAGTCACCCTGAATGATCCGGACTGGTTGGTGATGTTGTTCCAGCCAGGCCTTTGTGGCGTTGTAGAACGCCAGTCGTTCACTCAACTGCGGCTGGCAGCGCTGGCCATCGTCGGTCCAGTCGATCTGCTCCGGGGAGAGCAGCAGGTGCAGGTCGTAATGACGCGCCAGCAGTTCCGGTTCCAGCCAGTCGGGACAGTCGCCGAACAACGTCCGGCTCCAGAGAATGTTGCTCAACAGATGAGTGTCTAGAATCAGCAACGACGGCTGCTGTACTCGAGCTTCGTCTTCCCACTGCAATTGGCCGCGAGCAATCTCGGGAATGTCTGCGAGGCAGGTGTCCCTCGGATTCTGCTCGATGAACCAGCGCACGTACTCGTCCACCCGCAAACCGCCGAACTGTTGCTGCAGCCCGGCCGCCAGCCAGCTCTTGCCGGTGGATTCCGGCCCGGTCAGGACAACGACTTTCATGCGCGCAACGCCGGATCGGCGCGCCATTCCCGCCAGCCCTGCACCGCGATCAGGGTGAACAGGGCGTAAAGCGCAGCGGTGAGGTAAAGGCCCTTATAAAGAAACAGGCCGACGAAGATCACATCCAACACGAACCACAGCGCCCAGCATTGCAGGCGCTTGTGCGCCATCCAGAATTGCGCGACCAGGCTGAAAGCGGTCAACGCCGCGTCGAGCCAGGGCTGCGCGGCATCGGTCCAGTGCGCCATGGCCGCACCCAGCAAAAGGCTGCCGGCGGCGCCGATGGCCAACCCTTTGAGCATCGAAGGTGTGTCGAGCCGGCTGACCTCACGGCCGTCATGCATCGTCCCGGCCCGGGTCCATTGCCACCAGCCGTAGACTTGCAGCGCGGCGTAAACCACTTGCAGCAACATGTCCGAATACAGCTTCACTTCGAAGAAGATCCAGCTGTAGAGCAGCACCATGACTAGCCCGATCGGCCAGCACCAGGGGTTCTGTTTGACCGTCAGCCAGACGGCGATCACACCGAGGGCGGCGGCAAACAGTTCGAGCCCGGACATGCAAGATCCTTGGAGGGAGTAAAAGAGGGAGCGGATTGTACCCAAAAACCGGTGGGAGTGAGCTCCCACCGGTGACCGGGATCAGACGCGGAACTGGCGCAGCAAACCGTTCAATTGCTCGCTCAACTGACCGAGCCGCACGCTGGCTGCACTCGACTGCTCGGCAGCCAGTGCGGTGCTGTGGGACAGGCCGGCAGCCTGGGTGACGTTCTGGTTGATGTCCTCGACCACGTGCGCCTGTTGCAGGGTCGCACTGGCGATCGAGGCGTTCAGGCCGTTGAGGTTGCGCAGCGCCTGGCCGATGGCATTGAGGCTGGCGCCGGCCAGTCCGGCCTGTTCGATGGTCAGTTGCGACGCCTTGCTGCTGTCGCCGATCACCTTCACGGCGGCTTCGGAATGGTTTTGCAGGCGCTCGATCATCGACTGGATTTCCGCCGTGGATTTCTGCGTGCGTTGCGCCAGCAAACGAACTTCATCCGCCACCACGGCAAAACCACGGCCCTGTTCGCCCGCCCGGGCGGCTTCGATGGCGGCGTTGAGTGCCAGCAGGTTGGTCTGCTCGGCAATCGAACGGATCACTTCCAGAACGCTGCCGATCTGCGTGCTTTCGGTTGCCAGCGTACGAATCACTTCGACGGCCTGATCGATGGTGCCGGACAGTTTGTCGATCTGTTGCAGGCTGCCGTCGATGTTGATCTGGCCTTGCTGCGCCTGGGCTTCGGCATCGCGCATTTCGTTGGCGGCATGCTCGGCGTTCTTGGCCACATCCTGCACGCCGTAAGTGACTTCGTTGATGGCCGTCGCCACCAGCTCCATCTGCTGCGATTGTTGCTGGCTGCGTTGTTGGGCCTGACTCGCGTCATTGCCCAGTTCAGTGGAGGACTGGCCCAGCGCGCTGGCCGACACCTGCAAATCGCCGATCACCCGGCGCAGCTTGGCGGTGAAGGCATTGAAGTGATGGGCCAGTTGCGTGACTTCGTCCTGGCCATGGGTGTCGAGGCTGCGGGTCAGGTCGCTTTCGCCGCTGGCGATGTTGGCCATGGCGTTTACGGTTTCCTGCAGCGGGCGGACGATGCTGCGGGCAATCAGGATCACCAGCACGCCCATGATCAGCGCGATGACCAGGCCTACGACGGACGCCTTGATCACCTGGCCCTGAAACTCGGCCTGCACATCGTCGACGTACACACCGGAACCCAGCACCCAGCCCCATGGTTCGAACAGTTTCACGTAGGAGGTCTTGGCCACCGGCTCGCTGGCACCGGGTTTCGGCCAACGGTAATCGACCATGCCGGCGCCCTTGGCTTTGGCAATGGCAACCATCTCGTTAAACACCGCAAATCCGTCCGGGTCGCGGATCGCCGAGAGGTTCTGGCCTTCGAGCTTGGGATTGGTCGGGTGCATGACCATCACGGGCGTGAGGTCGTTGATCCAGAAGTAGTCGCTCTGGTCATAGCGCAGGCCGCGAATCGCGGTCAGCGCCTGTTTCTGGGCGGCGTCGCGGGTCAGGGTTCCGGCCGCTTCCAGGCCCTGGTAGTAGGTCAGCAAACCGCTGGCGGTCTGCACCACGTGCTGGGTTTTCTGGGCCTTGGCGTGATACAGGTCATCGTGGATCTGCTTGAGCATCAGCAGGCCCAGGGTCAGCAGCATGACCACCGCCACAATCAAGATGAGCCACAAGCGTCGGCTGATCGACACACTGCGCAAGCTGTTCATAACGCTGTCACTCCGGTTTCTTTTTCTTGTAATAAATCACCGCCAGCATCCAACCACATTTCAGTGGCCGGGCATACGCGACCCAAGTCGTAGAGCGCGGCAGCGCGATTACGGCTTGTCTGTTAGGATTTCGGCCCCGTGGGTGAAAACCTGAACCCAAGTTGACATTTCACGGAATTTTGACCGTTTCGTGTGGATCCTTGGCGCGCGGAATCGGTACAGCAACACAGCTACGCTGATCGCAGTGAACGTAAAAAAATACTATCGGGGCATGCCTGAGCGCATCGCTCTTTGGGGGATTGATGGACCTTTGGACCGCCTTGCAGGCACTGATTCTTGGAGTTGTAGAAGGGCTGACGGAGTTTTTGCCCATTTCCAGTACCGGACACCAGATCATCGTCGCCGACCTGCTGAATTTCGGCGGCGAACGCGCCATGGCGTTCAACATCATCATTCAGCTCGGCGCGATTCTCGCGGTGGTCTGGGAGTTTCGCCGCAAGATCCTCGACGTGGTCATCGGCTTGCCGACCCAGCCGAGTGCCCGGCGCTTTACCGCCAACCTGCTGATCGCCTTCCTGCCCGCCGTGGTGCTGGGCGTGATCTTTGCCGATCTGATTCACAAATACCTGTTCAACCCGATCACCGTGGCGACGGCGCTGGTGGTCGGCGGCTTCATCATGTTGTGGGCCGAGCGCCGGCAGCATGAAGTGCACGCCGAAACCGTGGACGAGATCACCTGGAAAGATGCGCTGAAGGTCGGCTTCGCGCAGTGCCTGGCGATGATCCCGGGCACCTCGCGCTCCGGCTCGACCATTATCGGCGGGCTGCTGTTCGGTCTCTCGCGCAAGACCGCCACCGAGTTCTCGTTCTTTCTGGCGATGCCGACCATGGTCGGTGCGGCGGTGTATTCGGGCTACAAGTACCGCGCGCTGTTCGTACCGGCGGACTTCCCGGTGTTTGCGATCGGTTTTGTCACCGCATTCGTTTTCGCCATGATCGCCGTGCGCGGTTTGCTGAAGTTCATCGCCAGCCACAGCTACGCGGCATTCGCCTGGTACCGGATCGTGTTCGGCCTGTTGATTCTGGCGACCTGGCAGTTCGGCTGGGTGGACTGGGCGGCGGCCAAGGCATGAGTGACTCCCGCGCACGCCGCCAGGATCGCGGCCCGTCCGGTGGCAGCATCCAGCATCTGAAGCTGAAGCTGTTCGTGCTGCTGATCGTCTGCGCGTTGCCGCTGTTCGGCTCGCTGTCGATGTGGCTGCGCGGGATCTCATGGGTGCCGTTGATGGCCTACGGGATTGTCAGCGTGCTGGCGTTCTTCCTGTACTGGGCGGACAAGCGCAAGGCCCGCGCCGACGCCTGGCGCACGCCGGAAAACGTCCTGCACGCCGTGGAACTGGCGGGCGGCTGGCCGGGCGCATTGATCGCCCAGCAAGTCTTCCGGCACAAGACGCGCAAGGTGTCGTTTCAGATTCTGTTCTGGGTGATCGTTGCGCTGCACCAGGTGTTCTGGATCGATCAGTTGTTCCTCGGTTCGAACCTGTTGGCGTTGGGGTAGGGCTACAGCAGCAAGCCCACCTGGGTTTTCTTCGGCAATTTGCTCACCACCAGTTGATGAGAGCGTTGCAGCAATCCTCGCAGTTCCTCGGCGCCCAAGGGGTAGGGCGGGTGCATGATGATCCACTGCGCCCGCGCCAGATAGGGTGCCGGGTGAATGCCCGGCCGGTCGCAATGACCGAGAAACAGATCCTTGTCGACCTTGAACGCCAGCGACTCACCGCGCAGCCCCTGCAAGGCGAACATCTTGTTGCCGGCAATCGAAAACACCCGCACACCGCCCCATTTATAGTCTTCCCGGGCACCGGGCAATGCCAGGCAGAAGTCCGCGACGTCCGCTTCGCTCATCTTTCCTTGTTTCATAACAGCCGCTCTCCACAGGCATTGAACGATTCGACCAGATGATCTATCCACGCGCGCACCGCCGGCATCACACCGCGCCGATGCGGATACACCGCTTGCAGCCAACCGCCGGGCAACGACCAGCCCGGCAGCAATTGCACCAGCGTGCCGTTGTTCAGTTCCGCCTCGCAATACATCATCGGCAACAGGGTGAAACCCTGGCCGGCCAGCACACACGCCTTGCGCACAATGAAGTCGTCGATGCCCAAACGTGCTTCCAGCGCCAGATCGCAACTCTTGCCGTGCTGATCGAGCAGGCGCACATGCACCATGCGATCGGCTTCCAGCGCGCCGAGCACCGGCAGGGTTTTCAAGTCCTGCGGATGATTGATTTCCACGCCCTGTATAAAGGAAGGACTCGCGACCACCACCATTTGCGCCTGACGCAAGCGACGGGTTACCAGCATCGGTTCTTCGTCGCCGTGTTCGCGAACACGCAGGGCGACGTCGATGCCTTCGGTGATGAGGTCGACCCGGCGATTGATCAGGGTGACTTCCAGTTGCACCTGCGGGTATTTGCCCAGGAAGTTGCTGATCACCACCGGCAGCATTTCATGGGCCAGCCCCGTGGGGCTCGACACCCGCAGGCGTCCACGGGGTTCGCTGGACATGCTGGCCACCGTTTCATCGGCCATTTCCGCTTCCAGCAGCATCGCCTGACAGTGGCGCAAATAGCGTTCGCCCACGGCGGTCAGCTTCAATTGGCGGGTGGTGCGTTGCAGCAGACGCGCGCCCAGGCGTTCTTCCAGTTCGGCAATCCGCCGCGACAGGCGCGACTTGGGAATGCCCAGCAAGCGGCCGGCAGCGGCGAATCCGCCGGCCTCGACCACTTTGGCGAAATAGTAGAGATCGTTGAGGTCTTGCATGGGGAATTCCGACTGTTCTATCAGTGGGACAAACTATCGCATTGTTGCCGTCTAATCAGCTATTGGTTTCGTAGGTAGGATTGTCTCCATTCCGTCGCCACCGGCGATTCTTTCCAGGAGATTCCACTATGAAACTGCTGCACATCGATTCGAGCATTCTGGGCGACAACTCTGCTTCCCGTCAGCTGAGCACCGAAGTCGTCAAAGCGTGGCAAGCCGCCGAGCCAAGCGCTGTCGTGACCTACCGCGACCTGGCTGCCGACGCCATCAGCCACTTCTCGTCGACCACTCTGGTCGCCGCCGGCACCACCGCTGAACTGCGCAACGCCGCACAACAGCACGAAGCCGAACTGAGCGCCAACACCCTGGCCGAGTTCATCGCTGCTGACGCCATCGTCGTTGCCGCGCCGATGTACAACTTCACCGTGCCAACCCAGCTCAAAGCCTGGATCGACCGCATCGCCGTCGCCGGCCAGACTTTCCGCTACACCGAAGCCGGCCCTGAAGGCCTGTGCGGTGGCAAGAAAGTGATCATCGTCTCCACCTCGGGCGGCATCCACGCCGGTCAGGCTTCGGGCGTTGCTCACGAAGACTACCTGAAACTGGTGTTCGGCTTCCTCGGCATCACCGACATCGAAATCGTCCGTGCCGAAGGCCTGGCTTACGGTGAGGAAGTTCGCAACAACGCCATGAGCGCGGCCCACGCCCGCATCAGCGAGCAACTGTTCGCCGCAGCGTAAGGCTTTCGTAAAGAACAGCTCTCGTTCAGGCAACACCCAAAAAACTCTGTATTCTGGTTCTGCAAGGGCCAGATACGGAGTTTTTTGTGTCCGACTGTTACATAATCTGGCCCGGGTTATGCAGTCTTACGATCAACGTCTGAGTGCAACGCCGCGCCGAATCACCGAACCACGGAGTTTCGGGCGTCGAACACAACGGATCTTTCGATTGAGTAACAACAGGGTGGGGCATCCCATGATGCGTCTTTGTGCAACGTTACTGATTTGCCTGCTCGGCAGCCTGAATTCAGTGCACGCAGCCCCCGGCCAGCACCCACGCTGGAGCGTCGGTTATCACGAGATGACGTTCCTCGATCCGCTCGACCTGCAACCGATGCGTGCCATCGCGTTCTATCCCTCCAGCGACCGCGAGCACATGAGCCTGCTCGAGGGCTACTCGGTCGAAGCCGGTGAAGACACCAAAATCGCCCTCGGCCGCTTTCCGATGCTGATGCTGTCCCACGGCAATACCGGCACGCCGCTGGCCCTGCACGACCTCGCCACATCGCTGGCCCGCAAAGGCTTTGTGGTGGTGGCAGTGATTCATCCCGGCGACAACTCCAAGGATCACAGCCGCCTCGGCACCTTGAGCAACCTTTATGGGCGTCCGATCCAGATTTCCGAAGCCATTACCGCCACGCTTGGCGACCGCATGCTCGCGCCGTTCGTGAACGCCGATCAGGTCGGTGTCATTGGTTATTCGGCAGGGGGCGAGACCGCGTTGATTCTTTCCGGCGCGCAGCCTGACCTGGATCGCCTGCGCCGTTACTGCCAGGAGCGTCCGGACGACCGCGACGCCTGCAACACCCAGGGCGAACTGATCGTCGATCGCGACGACCTGCAACCGGTGGCCGACCCGAGAGTCCACGCCTTGCTGTTGATGGCGCCGCTGAGCCTCAAGTTCGGCCGGCACACCCTGGCCGACGTGCATGTGCCGGTGCTGCTGTACAGCGGCGACGGCGACAAACTGGTGGCCTTCGACAAGAACGCCGCTGCCCTGGCACGCAAACTGCCGACCGCGCCGGACTTCAAGTTGCTGGCCGGGGCCGGGCACTTCGTGTTCATGGCACCGTGCAATGAAGAACAGATCCGTGCGATGCCGGCGCTGTGCACCGATGCTGACGGGGTGGATCGCGAAGACATCCACCGCAACCTGATTTCCGAAGCCGGGCGGTTTTTCTCCAATGCGCTGGGCAAGCCTTCCCGGGCGGGGATGCAGACGGCGGATCAGTAAGCGTCAGGCCATCGCCCGACGCTTGAGCCACAAGGTCAGCGCCAGTCCGCTCACGGACAACAGCGCTGCGCACAGGAAGATCCACGAATATCCCAGATTCAACGCCACTGCGCCCATCAAGGGGCCGGCAACCGCCAGTGCCAGATCGAAAAACACCGCGTAAGCACTCAACCCGGCACCACGGCTGGAGTTGGGCACCTGCTTGATGGCTTCAACCCCCAGCGCCGGATACACCAGTGACAGCCCGAACCCTGCCAGCCCGGCGCCGATCAGTGCGTATCCGGTGGACGGTGCGAGCCAAAGCAACATCAATCCGACGGTTTCGATGCTCATGCAGGCGATGGCCGAAGCGAAGCCGCCAAATCGGGCGATGGCGGAAATGAACAGCAGCCGCGACAGGATGAAGCACACACCGAACACCGTCAGGCAGTAGGCCGCACCGGTCCAGCCGCGATTGAGGTAATACAGGGTAATGAATGTGGTCAGGGTGCCGTAACCGATCGAGGCGAGGCTCAAGCTGGCGCCGAATGGTGCGATCCGCCCGAACACTGCCCAGAACGGCAACCGCTCGCCGCGCACCACCGGCACGGAAGGTTTGTTGCGAATCAGCAGCAGTGCGCCGGCGGCCAGTACCGACAGCGCAATGCCGAGACTGGTAAAACCGTAATCGGCCACCATCAGCACGCCCAGCGGTGCGCCGATCGCGATGGCGCCATAAGAGGCGATGCCGTTCCAGCCGATGGACCGTGCGGTGTGCTCGGCGCCGACCTGGCCCATACACCAGCTGATGGTGCCGACACCGATCAAACCTTGCGCGATCCCGAGTAGCAAACGCCCGGCAATCAAAATGATCAGGCTTGGCAGCGGGAAGTCCTGAAGCAGGGTCGACAGAAATGTCAGCACACCGCTGAGGACGATCCCCAGCAAGCCATAAACGATTGCCCGCTTGGTGCCGACGGTATCCGACATGCGCCCGGCCATGGGGCGGCTGAGCAGGGTGGCCAGGTATTGCGATCCGATCACCAGACCCGCAACGACGGCACTGAAACCCAGTTGTTCGTGCACGTAACCGGGAAGCACCGCAATCGGCAGACCGATGCAGAGAAAGGCGATAAAGGTGTAGAAAACGATGGAGACGATCTGCAGGGTGATCGCCATGGAGCTTTGCGGTGGCTGTTGCTGCGCAGACATGAGGGCTCGTTCGCGGGCGGCGGTGGGAGAGTCCGCATGATGGCTTGGCGCTGGAATAAAAGAAAGCAGGCTAACTATCTTTCCTTGGCGCAATAAAAAGCCCCGCCATGGGGCGGGGCTTTCGACTCGAGGCCGCTATCAGAACACGACGCCCTGGCTGCGCAGGTAATCGTCATAGGTGCCGCTGAAGTCGGTCACGCCGTTCGGGCTCAGCTCGATGATGCGCGTGGCCAGGGACGATACGAACTCACGGTCGTGGCTGACGAAGATCAGCGTGCCCGGGTAGTTTTCCAGCGCCAGGTTCAGCGCCTCGATCGATTCCATGTCCAGGTGGTTGGTCGGCTCGTCCATTACCAGAACGTTCGGCTTTTGCAGGATCAGCTTGCCGAACAGCATGCGACCTTGCTCACCACCGGAGATGACCTTCACCGATTTCAGGATCTCGTCGTTGGAGAACAGCATGCGGCCCAGGGTGCCACGAATCACTTGCTCGCCCTGAGTCCACTGACCCATCCAGTCAAACAGGCTCACGTCGTCTTCGAAGTCGTGGGCGTGGTCCTGAGCGTAGTAGCCCAGCTCCGCACTTTCGGTCCACTTCACGGTACCGGCGTCCGGGGTCAGTTCGCCCATCAGGGTGCGCAGCAGGGTGGTCTTGCCGATACCGTTCGGGCCGATGATCGCCACGCGTTCGCCGGCTTCAACGGTGAAGCTGAAATTCTTGAACAGGGTCTTGCCGTCGAAGCCTTTGGACATCTGCTCGATGGTCACGGCCTGGCGGTGCAGCTTCTTGGTCTGTTCGAAACGGATGAACGGGCTCACGCGGCTCGATGGCTTGACCTCGGCCAGCTGGATCTTGTCGATCTGCTTGGCGCGGGAAGTGGCCTGCTTGGCTTTCGAGGCGTTGGCCGAGAAGCGGCTGACGAACGTCTGCAGTTCGGCAATCTGGGCTTTCTTCTTGGCGTTGTCCGACAGCAGTTGCTCGCGGGACTGGGTCGCCGCGGTCATGTATTCGTCGTAGTTGCCCGGGAACAGACGCAGTTCGCCGTAGTCCAGGTCGGCCATGTGGGTGCAGACGCTGTTCAGGAAGTGACGGTCGTGGGAAATGATGATCATGGTGCTGTTACGCGCCGTCAAAATCGTTTCCAGCCAGCGGATGGTGTTGATGTCCAGGTGGTTGGTCGGTTCGTCGAGCAACAGCACTTCCGGATCGGAGAACAGTGCCTGAGCCAGCAGGACACGCAGTTTCCAGCCCGGCGCGACTTCGGTCATCGGGCCGAAATGCTGTTCCAGCGGAATGCCCAGGCCCAGCAGCAGTTCACCGGCGCGGGATTCGGCGGTGTAGCCGTCCATCTCGGCGAACTCGGTCTCCAGCTCGGCCACGGCCATGCCGTCTTCTTCGCTCATTTCCGGCAGCGAATAGATGCGATCGCGCTCGGCCTTGACCTTCCACAGCTCTTCGTGACCCATGATCACGGTGTCGATCACGGTGAATTCTTCGTAGGCGAACTGATCCTGACGCAGTTTACCGAGGCGCACGTTCGGCTCAAGCATCACCTGGCCGGCGGACGGCTCCAGGTCGCCACCGAGGATTTTCATGAACGTCGACTTGCCGCAACCGTTGGCGCCGATCAGGCCATAACGGTTGCCGTTGTTGAATTTCACCGAAACGTTTTCGAACAGCGGCTTTGCGCCGAACTGCATCGTGATATTAGCTGTAGAAATCAAAGGTTTATCCTGCGAAGCATTCTGAGTAGCGAGGGTGCGGCCGGAGCGCTTGGCCCGAGTCGAAGTGCGCTGAGGCGGGAAATCCCGTTATCAACCAAGGGGGGCGCGTAAAGTTTGGCGGCGATTGTACTGGTCTGGCTCTTCCAGCGATAGGGCGGTGATCCCCGGAATGCCAATTGGCGCAATCGCGGGACAGTTTTTCACAGATGAAGGTTCACTATTGGTTACAAACTGTGGCTAAAATGCCATCCATTCACCCAATGCCCTTGCCCGGCATGGGCTCAAGGATGTGCCACCGAGACGCTGCTTTGTATCCAGACCACTGCCACAGACCTATGGCCACAGCCAGAAAGGCGCGCAGTTTGTTCACTTTTGACGTGTGACGATTTCCGTGAAACTCATCATTGCTGCTATTTATGTCATTTCTATTGCATACGTTCACCTGCGTGGCCGTGTGCGTCACAAACTGGGCCGTCAGTTGAGCGATCACTCGACGTTTCTCGCGCCGATCAACTGTTTCCTTTATCTGTTTTCGAAGAAGCCGAACAAACCCTACCTCGATCCGAAGGACTTTCCCGATCTGAGCCCGTTGCAGGCCCATTGGGAAGAAATCCGCGAGGAAGGTCAGAATCTGCTGCGTGCCGGTGCGATAAAGCGCTCGGACCAGTATGACGATGTCGGTTTCAACTCGTTCTTCAAGACCGGCTGGAAGCGTTTCTATTTGAAATGGTACGGCGACAGCCATCCGTCGGCGCTGCAACTGTGCCCGCGCACCACTGAACTGGTGCAGAGCATCGGCTCTATCAAGGCGGCAATGTTCGCCGAACTGCCACCGGGCTCGAAACTGGTGCGTCACCGTGATCCGTACGCCGGTTCCTACCGTTACCACCTGGGTCTGGAAACGCCGAACGACGCCGGTTGCTACATCAATGTCGATGGCGAGAACTATCACTGGCGCGACGGCGAAGCGGTGATGTTCGACGAGACCTACATTCACTACGCGGAAAACACCACCGACAAGAACCGCATCATCCTGTTCTGCGACGTCGAGCGACCGATGAAGTACCGCTGGGCAGCCGCGTTCAACGGCTGGTTCAGCCGTACCGTGATGTCGGCGGCCGGTGCGCCGAACGATGCGGGCGATCGCACCGGCGGTATCAACCGCCTGTTTACTAAAATCTACAAGATCCGCCTGCGCGGCAAAGAGCTGAAAAAGCGCAATCGCGCGCGCTACTACCTGGAAAAATGGGCGATCTTCGGTGGCCTGCTGGCGATCTTCATTCTGATCTGATAACTGATCTGATAAATCGGGCGACTGTTGAAAGACAGTCGCCCGATTTCATTTTCACGACGCTTTTTTGGTCTTTTTCGCCGGGGTGGCCTTGCTCGCGGTCTTCTTCGCCGGTTTGGCCGGTGATTTCCCGCCAAGGCTGCGTTTGAGCAGTTCGGTCAAGTCGATCACATCCGCCGACTTGCGTTCTTCTTCGCCATCAACGGTCTCAACGTCCTCGATCTTGCCTTCATGGGCCTTCTTGTCCACCAGGGCCATGATCTTGTCTTCAAACTCGTCGCGGTAATCCTCGGGATTCCAGTCGGCGCTCATGTCTTCAACGAGTCGTTTGGCCATGTCCAGTTCGGCTTTCGCCAGTTGCGGCTGGGTCACTTCGCTGCCCAGCGCCAGTTCATCGAGGCTGCGCACTTCCTGTGGCCAGCGCAGCTTCACCAGCACCAGTGCCGACTCCAGCGGCATCAGCGCCGCCAGATACTGACGCGTATGTAACACCACGCGGGCGAGGGCGACTTTTTTGGTTTTGCTCAGGGTTTCGCGCAGCAATGCGTAAACCTTGCCGCCGCGTTTGTCCGGGGCCAGGTAGTAGGGCGTGTCGATGTTCTGCAGCGGAATCTGCTCGCTGTCGACGAAGGCAAAGATGTCGATGGTCTGGGTCGAGACCGGGTGGGCCGAACGGATTTCTTCCTCGCTAAGCACGACATACCGGCCTTTTTCGAACTGCACACCTTTGACGATGTGCTCCTTGGTCACTTCCTTGCCGGTGACCTTGTTGACCCGTTTATAGCCGACCGGGTCCATGCTGCGACTGTCCAGCCAGTCGAAGTCCACGCCCTGGGACGAGGTCGCCGAGACCAGCGCCACGGGGATGTGCACCAGACCGAAACTGATTGCGCCTTTCCAGATTGCCCGAGCCATGGTGCCGTTCTCCGCGTGATGTTCGGGTGACCCGTGGGCATGCGTGAAAGTTTCCGTTGCCAGCCGACGGGCAACTGGTCAAACGGTGTTACACCTTGTTTAGCGATGACGGGTTAACAAATCCGAACCCTCGGCGTAGCGTGGACTCGAAGGCTCTATTCCACGTGCATCGAGAGAGGCCGTCCATGAACCGTTTTCTGCTTGGCATCGCATCGCTGGCCCTCAGTGGCGGGCTGGTTCACGCCGATGCCCTGTTGCTGGCGCAAAGCCCGACCGGCAACAGCAGCAATCCCTACAACAGCCCGATTCACCGGGCCAATCCCAACAGCATGCAGGGCACGCAGCCCGCCAATCCGGTGATCCGCGGGCCGAGTACGGTGCCCGCGCCTCGCCAGCCCACCGTCGAGAACGGCGGCATCGGTAATGGCCAGCCCGTGCGTTCGGTGCCGAGCACGCCGCCGAAATTCATTCCCAACCCACCCGCCCGTGACGGCGACAGCAACCGTTGAATGGCAGAGCCGCTTCTGTCAGCCCTTCAAACGAACAAAAGGAATCGTGCATGTTGCGTAAAACCCTTTTAGCCGGCCTGTGTGCCGGCGCTGTTATCTGCAGCCCGGCATTCGCCGCTGCCCCCAAGGAATTGCAAAGCGAGCAGGGCACCCTTGAAGTCACGACGATTACCCAAGGGCTTGCGCACCCATGGGCACTCGCGTTCCTGCCGGATCGTCAGGGCATGCTGGTGACCGAGCGTCCGGGCAATCTGCGGGTGGTGGGGGCTGACGGCACGTTGTCGGCGCCGATCGATGGCGTTCCCAAGGTCTGGGCCAAGGGGCAGGGCGGGTTGCTGGATGTGGTGCTGTCACCGGACTTCAAACAGGATCGGCTGGTGTACCTGTCCTACGCCGAGGGCGGTGGTGCCGGTGACAAGGCCGGGACGGCGGTCGGGCGCGGGCGCCTGTCGGACGATCTGAAAACCCTGAAGGACTTCAACGTGATTTTCCGTCAGGAACCGAAACTGTCGGTCGGCAATCACTTCGGTTCGCGGCTGGTATTCGACCGGGACGGCTACCTGTTCATCACCCTTGGCGAAAACAACGACCGCCCGACTGCCCAGGATCTGGACAAGCTGCAAGGCAAGGTCGTGCGCATTTACCCCGACGGCAAAGTGCCGGATGACAACCCGTTTGTCGGTCAGTCCGGTGTGCGCCCGGAAATCTGGTCCTATGGCCATCGCAACCCGCAGGGCGCAGCACTCAATCCATGGACCGGGACTTTGTGGGAAAACGAGCACGGCCCGCGCGGTGGCGACGAGGTAAACATCATCGAACGCGGCAAGAACTACGGCTGGCCGCTGGCAACCCACGGCATCAACTACTCGATGCAGCCGATTCCGGAAGCCCAGGGCAAAACCGTCGAAGGCACCGTTGCCCCGCATCACGTCTGGGAAAAATCACCGGGTGTCACCGGCATGGCGTTCTACGATGGCGACCGTTTCAAGCCCTGGCAGCACAACGTGTTCATCGGGGCGCTGGTGACTCAGGAACTGATTCGTCTGCAGTTCGACGGCGACAAGGTTGTGCATGAAGAGCGTTTGCTGGGCGATCTGAAGCAACGGATTCGCGATGTGCGCCAAGGGCCGGACGGCTATCTGTATCTGCTGACGGACGAGTCCGACGGTGCGCTCTACAAGGTCGGACTCAAATGAACGCTTCATGCGGGTGAGCGGGCGTAAAGCACCACCGCAGCCCGCAACTTGCCCCGCCCGAACCGGCACATCTTTTCGAACTCCCCATGGCTGACCGGCACATGCTGGCAGTCCATGGGCTGGCGATGCTGGCTGTGGTCGACATCCGGGTCGTGCAGGTAGACGAAGTCTTCGTCGCAGTCGGTGACGATCACCCAGTGCGGGGATTTGGAGCGGGTCAGACGATAGCTGCTGATCAGCACCAAAGGCTGCCCGCCAGCGTTTAGCAGGCGGGGCAAATCCAGTGTCGTGCCGATGGTTTGATCGACATCGGTGTCGTTCAGTTGTGCCATGAACTCGTCGTGCACCAGGCGCATGACGTCTTTTTTATGCGCGTCGCGCACGCCGTCGAGAAACAGCGGCCCGGCCATGCTCAGTTGCAAGCGCACGCGAAACCCTCGGCGCCATGCGGCCAACGCCAGGCCTTGAGGGCTGCAACCGCCATGGCCGGCGGTCATGAACACGGTGGTCGCCTCACGCCAGAGCTGCAGTTCTTCGCGGCGCTCCAGCGGTCGTTCAGCCTGCAAGGCGCCCATGGCCATCAGCAGGCACGCCGGCCCGCAGGTGAAGTCGGTGGTCTGCCGGTAATAGGGCACCTTGATGCTGCATGAGTCGTGGTGTTGCAGGATGCGCTTTTCCAGGCGCAGGGCGTCCGCGTGATCCTCGTAATAGTCGTGAATCAACGCAAAGCGCCGATAGCCACTGCGTTCGTACAACGCAATGGCGGTCGGGTTGTCAGTGCGCACTTCCAGTCGCAGGTAAGCGCAGTCGTGCTCCAGAGCGCAGGCTTCGATGCGTTGCAGTAATTGCTTGCCCAGGCCACCGCCCCGGGCTTCGGGGGAAATGGCGATGGAATACAACCGCGCAAGCGATGTGCCGCGATGGAACAGCACCAGCGCATAACCCAACAGCTGACCCTCGCGCTCGGCCACCAGCAACTGGCCGTTCGCGCGGGTAATCATCCATTGGAAGCTGCGGCGGGTGAGCCGGTCCGTGGTGAAACAGTGCATTTCCAGTGCTAGCAGCGCCGGTAAATCATCAACTGTCGCCAAGCGAAAAACAGTGTTCATATGACCGCCGTAAAAGTTGCGTAACGAAACGGGACTTTCGAAAAAGTTCGTGCTTAATAGAAAAGGTCTTGTTCTCCAACGGATCAATTTCTATGTCAGCGGTACAGGGTCATTGGCGCGAAGTATCCAGTCAAAGTTTGCCACCGGCAACTTATTTAAAGCCGCAAATCAGAACTTCCAGTCAAGTGTTGATCATCGTCGAACGCAAGGAAGACTGGGCCTCTTACTTTCCCAGCGAAGACATCCTGACGGCCCAGGAATACCTCGAACAACCGCCCGACAGCGAGCCGGGAAAACGGGTGCAGGTGATCAACCTGTGCCGCAGCTACAAGTATCTGGGCCACGGCTACTACTGCTCCCTGCTGGCCGAAGCCCGGGGGCACAAGGTGATTCCGTCGGTGCGCACCATCAGCGAGCTCACCAGAAAATCCCTTTACGGTCTGGCGCTGGATGACCTGGATAAAACCCTGGAAAAGGCCCTCAGTCATCATCTCTACAGCGATACCGAAGGTTTTACGCTGACACTTTATTTCGGCAGAACCCATATAGAGCCGTTGCAGGATCTGGCCCGACAATTGTTTGAAGTGTTCCCGTGTCCGATTCTTTTAGTTGAGTTCCGCAGAACTAACGGTTGGCACATCGAAGGCATCAAGTCCGGTGCGCTGCACAAGTTGCGCGACGATCAGGAAGATCAGTTCGCCAATGCGCTGGACGGATTCAGCCGCAAGGTCTGGCGAGTACCGCGTTCACCGCAAGTGGCGCGTTATGACCTGGCGATCCTGCACGATCCGCAGGAAGCGTTGCCGCCGTCCAACGCCCGGGCGCTGGCGAATTTCGTGCGGGTCGGCAAGGGCATGGGCATCGATGTCGAACTGATCGAGCGCAAGGACTACGCAAGGCTGGCCGAGTACGACGGCTTGCTGATCCGCGAAACCACAAGCGTCGACAACCACACCTACCGTTTTGCCAAGAAAGCCGAGAGCGAAGGGCTGGTGGTGATGGATGACCCGACGTCGATCCTGCGTTGCACCAACAAGGTCTATCTCACGGATCTGCTCAACAGCCATCAACTGGGCATGCCCGCTACGGAAATTCTCTACAAGGAACGACCGGAAGACTTCGAACGGGTGGGCGAGCGTCTTGGATTTCCGTTGGTGCTGAAGATTCCCGATGGCTGCTTCTCTCGGGGGGTGATCAAGGTCGAGAGCCAGCAGGCCCTGCTGGAAGCCACCGCCGAACTGTTCGAACACTCGGTGCTGTTGCTGGCCCAGGAATTTTTCTACACCGAGTACGACTGGCGCATCGGCGTGCTCAACCGCAAACCGATCTTTGCCTGCCAGTACTTCATGTCCAAGGGCCATTGGCAGATCTACAACCACAAGGCCAAGGGCCAGGACGTCAACGGCGAATGCCGCACGCTGGCGATCCACGAAGCGCCGCGTGCGGTGGTGGATCTGGCGGTGAAAACCGCCAACCTGATCGGCGACGGCCTGTATGGCGTTGATCTCAAACAGGCCGGCGACAAGGTTGTGGTGATCGAGGTCAACGACAACCCGAACCTCGACGCCGGCATCGAAGACGCCTATCTGCAGGACGATCTGTATTCGCTGGTGCTGGAGGAGTTCGTGAGGCGCCTGGAACTCAAACGTCGCGGCCAGGCCTGGTGAGCGGCCGATGATCAACAGCTTTGCACTGAGCCACGGCGCCTTGCAGCGGGTCGAGCGGCTGGACGCCGAGGTGATGCTGTTCAGCGACCCCGACGCGGCTGAACGCGACCTGCTCCACAGTCACTTCAAACTGGATGAGCATGCTCTGGCCTCTGCGCTGGACCCGGACGAGGTGTCGCGGATTGAATTCCATCCCGATCATCTGTTCCTGATCTGGAAACGCCCCGAGAACTACTCCGGGGGTGGCAGTCTGGCGTTCGAGGTGTCGTCCTGCGGTTTGCTGTTTTCGCCGGGCCAGTTGCTGGTGATCGCCACCGACGACACGCCGCTGCACGGTCTCGGCACGGGGCGGCCACTCAAAACGCCACTGGATGTGTTGCTGGACCTGCTCTTCAACAACATCCATCACTACCTCGGGCATCTGAAGGTGATCAAACTGGTTGCCCGGGAGTTGCAACAGAAATTCAACGCTTCGATGCAGAACCAGCATCTGGTGCAGATGTTCAACCTCAGCGAAAGCCTGATCTATTACATCAACGCGCTGCACAGCAACGGCGCGGTGCTCACTCGGCTGCGCAACCACGCAGAAAAACAGCATTTTGGCAGCGAAGCCATTGGCCTGATCGACGACCTGATCATCGAAAACAACCAGTGCTACAAGCAGGCGGAAATCTACTCCACGGTGTTCTCCGGGCTGATCGACGCCCGGGGCAACCTGATGAACAACAGCATGAACAACCTGCTGCGCAAGCTGACGCTGATCAACGTGGTGTTCCTGCCGCTCAACCTGATTGCGAGCATTGGCGGCATGTCGGAATTCAGCATGATGACCGCCGGCACGCCGTGGTGGGTGTCGTACCCGTTGTTCCTCGCGGCGATGCTGTTGGGGGCGGGAGGGATGCTGTTCGGGCTCAGGCGTCTGGCGAAGTGACGGCGGCCGGGCGTTTGCGATCCTGCAGACCCCGGACCACCAGGTACAACAGCGGCCCGACCGAAACAAACACCGCCGTCAGCAACAGATACGGCACCACCGACCAACCCGACTGCCCGCGCTTGCGCGCATCCTTGTACATCCAGATGCCCGCCAGGGAGGCCAGCAGATAAAGATCGATCACCACCTGCGCAGTGTCCGGCCGCGACATCAGGCTGATGCCGAAGTCGATCAGCGATTGCTCGGCTTGCAGCATCACGGAAACGGTGTAGCCGCTGAAGGCGATCAGAGCGGTGAGGGGCAGGGCGATGGACATCATGTATTCCTTCCTTGGTCAGATGAGCGAAAGGCCAGCCTACAGACCCGCCGCAAAAATCGCCATTGACTTGCCAGCAATGCCCGGGCTAATTTCGAGCCCATGAATTCCACCGTATTGCGCTGCCAGCCAAGCATTATTACCGCCATTCCTCATTTGGCGGGCTAGCTCACGACTGCAGCACCCAACCCGCCCTAGAGGCGGGTTTTTACTTTCTGTCTCCGGGGTTCTGAATAAAAAGTCAGGAGACGACCATGCGCCACAGCCCCGACCAGCAAGCCTTGCTTGAGCAATACGTGAAAAAGATCCTCGCCGCGCCGGTGTATGAACTGGCGGTGCGCACGCCGCTGCAACCGGCACCGGCGCTGTCCGAGGCGCTGGGCAACCGGATTCTGCTGAAGCGCGAGGACCTGCAACCGACGTTCTCCTTCAAGATTCGCGGTGCCTACAACAAACTGGTGCAGTTGAGCGATGAGCAGAAGGCGCGCGGAGTAATCACGGCGTCGGCGGGCAATCACGCTCAAGGCGTAGCACTGGCGGCGCGTGAATTGGGCATTGCTGCGACTATCGTCATGCCGGCAACAACACCTGAGTTGAAAGTGCTGGGCGTCAGCAGTCGCGGAGCCGAGGCATTGTTGCATGGAGAAAGCTTTCCGTTCGCCCTGTCCCACGCGCTGCAACTGGCCGAGCAGACGGGAAGAACCTTCGTCTCGCCGTTCGACGATCCCGATGTGATCGCCGGCCAAGGCACCGTTGCAATGGAGATCCTGCGCGAGCATCAGGGCGCGCTTGATGCGATTTTTGTCCCGGTGGGCGGCGGCGGGTTGATCGCCGGCATCGCGGCGTATGTGAAATACCTGCGGCCGGAGGTGCGGATCATCGGCGTGGAGTCGGAGCACTCGGCCTGCCTGAAAGCTGCGTTGCAGGCGGATGCGCGAGTGGTGCTGCCCAGCGTCGGCACCTTCGCCGATGGCGTGGCCGTGGCGCAGATCGGCGCCTATGGGTTCGAGATCTGTCGCTTCTGCGTCGATGAAGTGATCACCGTCAGCAACGATGAACTCTGCGCGGCGATCAAGAACATCTACGACGATACCCGCTCGATCACCGAGCCTTCCGGCGCGTTGGCGGTTGCGGGTATCAAAAAGTACGTGGTGCAGACCGGCGCACGGAATCAGACGCTGATCGCCATCGATTCCGGCGCCAATATCAACTTCGACAGCTTGCGCCACGTCGCCGAACGCGCTGCGGCCGGCGATGTGGCCTAAGAGTGCTCAGGGCAACAACGGGCGCAGAAAGCTGCGCTCGTAACTGACGATGAACTTCTTTTCGACCAGATCGGCCACCAGTGCCGTGCTTTCCGGGTCGGTCAGTGCAATGTGGCGATAGCTTTCGTAATCCGCCAGCGACGGAAAACTGAACAGGCAGTAAGCGATGTTGCTCGCGCCTTCCGAGGGCAGAAAATAGCCGTGATGCGTTCCGCCCAGCCGTTCGACGATGCCTAGCCAGGTTTTGGCATAGGCTTCGAAGGCGTCGAGCTGGTAGGGATCAATCACGTATCTGACGTGGCAGGTAATCAATGCCGCTGCTCCTTGGCAAGTTACTCGGGAATGGCAGTGCCGACTTTGTCCGAAGCCGACCAGATGCGATAACGCACTTCGACATCCGTCGGTGCGTAAACCACGATCGGCAGTTTGCTGTTGTAGCGCACGGTGAAGCCGTCACCGATCACCGGGACGAAGGCGCGCTTTTTCTGGGTGCCGGGCGGGCAGGCCATCAGGGTGCTCATCGGGCCGCTGACTTTTTCGAGGCGGTAGAACGGATAGCCCCAGCCTTCGAGGTTTTTCTCTTCGAGGGTGCCGCCCAGGCGTTGGCGGTTGCAGTCCACCTCGAGTGTCTTGCCGGCGAGGATTTCGACTTTGAAATTCTCTTCCTGGGCCTGCTGCGGCAGATGAATGACCTGGCGGGTGAATCCGGCTTCGGCTTTGGGGTAGGGCGCCGTGTCTTCGAGTTTGGCGGCGTGGGTGAGGGTGGAGACGCTCGCAAGCATCAGGCCGGCCGTCGCGTAAACAGTGAAATTTCCCATTGAAGCCTCCTGGCGGGTGTACGTTGGTTGATGGGCATTCTCACTGCCATGGGCAATGAATGCAAACCGCCAGCCGCATGCAAATTGCAGTGCCTGCACGATCGGATCTTGCATTTTGCAACTGGCCACTTGCCTGCGTTTTCGCCAAGTCATTGATTTGGCAGGAGGTGAAGTCGACCCGATGAAAGGCACGTTTTATGCGTTGATTTGGTGCGGCGCACCGAGTTTGTGCGCCTACACTCCAATGGGCATTTCGCAGTACAACCGCTTGCCATACCCAGGGATTCAGCGGGGATACACCCGCCGGGAACAGTGGCAACGGTCAATGTGAATACTTGATTGGCAGTCTCACAGTAAGGAGAGGGTTCGCCATGTTTCTGTCTGCCTTGGAACTACGCAATATCATTGAAAGCAGCTTTCTGCCGAAACGCTGCCAGTGCACGCTGTCCCCGGATCTGTCGATGACCGTCAAGGTTTATGGCGACCATCGGACCGATCAGGTCGATTTGCTGGTGAGTGGCATCGATGCCAGTCATTTGAACAGCTGTCGCGAAATCAACGGCCTGATCGCCGGGTTGCGCTCCAATCTCGCGCAACACACGGCAACTCATCATTCAGTGCCGCGATCCAAAGTCGTTTAACCGACCGTTTCACCCAGTTCGACTGTCACGCGCCGGGCCTGCACGAAACCAAGGCCCAGCGCGAACTCGACCAGCACCGCGAGCAGAATCCCGGGGCCGGCATGGCCGTTGAGCCATTCAGCAAACCCCAGCACCGCCAGACCAAAACAGCCGACGATAAAACCGTTGTTCATTGCATCGCGTGCGATCGACACCGGCGCGTTGCGCACCAGATAGAACATCACTCCCAACGCCGCGAACAGCACCGCCATGCGTCGTGCGACAAATCCTGCTGCCTCGGAGTATTCAATGCTCCAGATCGAAAGCAGTACTTGCGGCACGAGGCCCCAGGACAGCGCCAACAGAAAACACAGGGAAAAGGTGATGGTCGACAACGTGCGAAACGACAACTGCATGGCGAATCCTTGCGGCAGTGAGGAGGGGCCCCCGAGCATAACCTTCGAGCCCCTTGCCCGCCTACCGCAAAGCCACAAATCAGAGCTTTCTGTCAGTTCTGGAAGTCGCAGGCGTCAGACATTTTCCGGTAGGTGATTTCCTCGGGTTTGCCTGACGTATCGATGTACTTCATGTCGGCATCGATCACTTTGCAGGCCTTGGTTGGCTGCTCGGTCATCGAGACCACTTTGGCCACATTCAACGGCATGCCATAGGTGTACGGCACCGCTTTGGTCGTCGTGGTGTCATTGGCCTGGGCCAGCCCGGCAAACGCAGTGCAGGCGAGGACGGTGGAGAGCAGGAACGGACGAATGTTCATGGAGAAACTCCCGTGCGACGGAATGAAAGCCCGGCGTGAAACACGCCAGACCTGCCGCACTGGGCGTCAGCATCGGCTGAGAGCGTGCGGATGACTAGAGTCTTTGACCACGGCGTTAAGCGAGGGTTAACCCGGCTGAATGCCGGCTGTCTGACGGGGGATTGTTTCTCGGGGGATTCTCGGCGCCTTCCTACAGGAACCGGTGCCTTGTCTGCTTCCGGCGGCTGGAGCGGGGCGGTTATGGTTTGGTGTCGCTGCAAAATCAGCGACTTAGGTTTGGTCACCTAACGTAATCACCTGTGCATGTGTGCCATTATTCGCCCCGACGGACATTCGTGTCTGTGGAGTGCATTGCTGTGGCGGCTGTGTGCAGGGTCGCCTTCGGGCGAGCCGAGTCGGGTGGTTCTCGGTTGACCAAGCCTGTACACAGTCCGCCTCCCCATCGTTTGGTCACGGTGCTGGCGGTTACATTCAAGCTGCCTTGAGTAATTCCAATGCCAATACTGAAACTAAGCTCCGCCCGCTACCTCCCGCTCAACAGCGGCGTCACCGACAGCGCACCGCTGGTCATCGACACCCAAGCCAACCCCCAAGACATCTTCGAAGCCGCCGTCCAGCGCGTACGCGCCGCCGCCGACTTGCTCGAAACCCTGCATTGCCTGTGCTTCAAACACGCCGATGTCCAGGACATTCCCCACATCACCCATGCGCTGTATCTGCTGGCGCAGGATGGCAATGATTTGCTGCAGGTAGCTCAGCAGAGAATGTTGAACTGGCAGGCGCCGGTTTAACGGAACACAAAAGTAAAAAGGGGAGTCCGTCTGGACTCCCCTTGGTCATAGGGCAGGATGAAGCCGGTGAGATCGGATGTTCATACCGAATCACGCAGTCCTTAGCTGAGCACTGCCCGCCTGAGGAATCATCGCGAGCTGAACCTCAACATTGTTCTCTTTCTTCGCCAGCCAGCGTTCAATATTGATGTCATGTTCTGGCCCTTGGGTCGCGGAGCCGTAGATATCTTCCGGCGTGAGTTTCTGGAAGCTTAGAGTGTGCAGTCGTTGTCTTGACGTATCGATGCGCCCCATCTCAGCTCTGAGAGAATTGATTTGTTGTAGAACAGTTCGACGATCAGGCTGGAAGGAGTGATTGAGTTCAGCTTCCTTGGCTTTCAAGCGTTCCTGCATTTCCTGTAGTTGATAGTAGATCTGATCGTATTCAGTCTTGGTCACCACTGTACGGCCGGCATCTTGAGTTTGCTGCCATCGGCGAAGCGTCGCCCATGCATTTGGAATGTAGGATGGGACCATGTAGTGGTCAGACATCTGGAACAGTTGCTGGATAAACATGGCACGATCAGGCAAGTCGCCGAACTTTTTCACTGCTCGTGTACAGGCGGCTTCTTCGATGGACTCGCATCCGGGATTCCAGAGCACAGCAGATTGTTCGCGTCCCTTGAAATGCACCGGCATGAAATGGCGCAACTCACCTTGGTGCTCATAAGGTGCTCCACCGATTCGCGTCAAACCCAGAGCAAAAATCAGAGCACCTAGAGGAGCAGTAACGAAGCTGAGTACCAAGCCAGGTATCCAGACGCTTTTTCTGGTGTTCATCCAAGGCGCCGGAACACTCGGGATTGGGTCGTTGTCGTTGACCATGCGGTGATGCGCCAAAGCTGCTGCGCCATTCACGAAGTCGGCATCGCCGGCTCTTGGCGAGCCGTAGGTATAAAGCAAAATGTCATAACCATTTGGATGCCGTCTTAAGGCCTCAGCAAGGAGTGTAGCGATTGCTCCCCCCAAGCTGTGCCCGCAGATAATTATCTTTTGCCCAGTGTGAAATTGGCCGAGATAAATTTCGACAAGTTTACTCAATGCGTCATAGGCCTCGTAAAAGCCTTGGTGAGACTTGCCGACACCCGCTGCAAAGGGAATCTGCTCAGCATCTGTATCGCGCACAAAGTCAACGAGTTCCAATGTGCCCCGGACGGCGATCAATACTATTTCGTCATGATGAGTTATGAAGGCTTGAGTGTTAGTTCCTTCATCGCTGTCGTCAAAGAAATGCAGTTTCGCAGGGTGCTCTTGTTTTTCCTTTAAGTCAGGTTTGTTCTGATCATAAAGAGTTGGATCGAAAGGCAAAATCTCGAATCGCTTGGAATACGGAACATCTTCGTATAAAGGGTAGTAAGGTTTTGCCTGTCCAGCGTTAACTTTCCAAGGTTCCTTGTAACTAGCCATTCCCTCGGCAAACATGTTTCCGACACTAGGATCGAGAGGGAAGCTAACCGTATCTATCGGGTTTTCAGCTGGTGATTGACCGAAATTGCAATAGCTTAAAGCGGCGAATAAAGAAAGTTGATAAAGATTTAATGCGCTGAATTTGTTGTCTTTCGAAAGTATTGGCCGGAAAGCGCGTAACGGTCTGACCTCCAGAACGGTATGCTTGTTAGGTAATAATGCAACTCCGCCAAGCTCTGACTCCTCTGGGCCAAATCCCAAGTCACCCATAATTTTAAGCAGGCTAAAGTTTGGTGGGTACTTTCTCGTTGAGTAAGGGGGCAGGTGAGCGGATTTGCTTACAAGGTCCTTAACTTCAACGTGAAAAAATTGCTGAGCGTTATTTTTTGCAGGGTTGTTTTCAACGCGCGTGCCATCCTTTCTTACAAAGCGTGTTTTCTCTGCCCTTACTTGGAGTTCAGTAATTGGGAGCGGATAGCTGCTTCGTTGAGAAAGAGCGTTGTAGAGGTTCTCTGTACCTTTGTAAGGGCTATCAACCGTGAGTACAACAGGTCCTTGATAGTGGTTTATGACCTTGGCCGAACCATTTGCATCCAGTACGCCGATGTATTGTTGATGGGCGCTATCGCTTAAGACGTACGCAAGGCCTGCGTATGGCTTGCCGTCGCCATTTTCATCAACCAGTTGAAAACTGATCCAGTCGCCACGCAATGGGCAGGCTTCCGACTTTTCGCTTAACATGGGATCGCAAGTGTTTTGGGATGCCATAAAAAATATCCTTATTCAGTACAGTTTGGGTAAACAGTGCACTCGCGACCGTCGGGCATTTTAAAGGACTTAAAGTCTTTTTTGTTACCGCGACAAAATCCGTATTGATCATCAAGATTTTCGCCCATGCAACGCTTCCATCCCTCTGGGAACTTGATCCACGTATCGCCCATATATGGGCGTTCCTCCTTTGAAAGGGAAAACTCTACAGTCAGCGTCTTTCCTGCCAGTTGAGCTCGCGACAATGAACTGGTGGCAGAGTCTTTTTCATCTTGCGAAGTACCTATTGCCTTGCATTTCAATATCTTTGTTATGTATCGATTTGATCCGATTGTTCGAAATAGCCACTCGCATTCTCTTTTTAATAAAAGAGGTGAGAGAGAAGGCTGGTTATTTGCTGTGGCGTCGTCGAACGCAATGCTGGTGTAATCTCGCCCCAAGTTAAGTCTGGCTGCACCATATTTTGCATCTACTTCGTAATCAAAACGCTCCAAAACCAGAGGGCAGCCGCCGTCAGTGCTGGAAAGCGGGATCGTAAACTGCGCTGTCTGAGCTTTTTCACTCAGTTCCTGTTTGAAAATTTTTAACCCAGGATGATTCTTGCCATTTTTTGCCGGGACTTTGCAGGTTTCTCCAGTGCGAGGAGCATAGATGGCTTCACCCTTCACCTCAAACCCCGGCGGAAGCTCCGTCACCAACGTAAAGCTGTCCTGCTGAGCAACCGAACAACCAGTAGCCCCAATCGCACCCAGTCCAATCATCAAACTACGAATAAACCCATTGAAAACGTTGCGATGACGCATTTGATTGTCCTTTGTCCCGTGGCGGTCGTTTCGAGCGAGTGACGCCCAAGGTCTTGAATTCAATTCAGTGCGGCGTCATCGCTGTGATCAGCGAAAAACCGTTCGCACCGTTCGAAATGCTTTTCCGGCGTTTCCCCCGGCAAGGGCTGCCAGGCCACATCCCCGGCATTTTTGGGGTTAAGGCGCAGGGGCAACATGAATTCCCGTTGCTCTGGTGTGTTCCATTGCCAGGCTTCGAGCAGATCCATCTGTTCTTCCAGCCATTCGAGGATTGGGCGGGTTTCGGAAAGTTTTGCAGCGGTTTCGGCGTGATACACCAGCAGCCAGCGTTTCAGGTTGGCTCGCAGGATTTCGCGAGTTCGTTCCGGCGGCGTAGGGACTTCAAGCCAAGGCGCCGGATTCGGCACCGCATACATGCCGGGCCTGCTGTTGTCCGCACTTTTCCACTGATCTTCATCCCAATACAGCACGCTGCTGATCGGGCCGAGCAGCAGCGGCCATTCGGTTTCTTTCATGTTGGCCAGGCAACGGGCGAGTACGCGGTTGTCCTGGAAGCGGAACAGCGAGCGATCGCCGTCCTCGTCGATGACCATGCGGGCGATCCAGTGCTGGGTCAGGCTGTCGAGATCGGCCTTATCCATGCTGCCGATCCAGCCCCAGTTGCGCTGCGGGTCATCCAGCAATTGGGTGAACGCTTCGCTGCCCGGGTTTTCGAGTTCGGTCAGCCATGGGCTGATGGAGGCGAACTGGGCGAACTCGGTACGTCGGTAGAGCTGCACTGAGCGCTGCATTACGCCGGCGCTGTACAACGGAGTGACCGGGTTCGGTTCGGCGAGGCAGTCGAGCACCAGGATCAGGACGCGATTGAGGCGAGACTGTTCGCCCAGCCAGTTATTGAGCGCGTCACTCATGCCACGGCTCCCAGATCACATTTGCCTTCACGGCAGGCCTCGCAGATCGGGCAACGGGTGTCGCCTGCCTTGCGCGCTGCTTTGGCCAATGCCATTTGGACGGCAGCCGGGACGAGCAGGGCGCCGGGCTTGTCCTTGGCAGCGGCCCACGGAATGACCGGGTCCAGAATCTGGATACCGGAACCCACCCCCGGCGCACCACCGGTATTGGCCTTCACCTCCGCACCGCTGATGGTCACGCCACCCGCATCCACCTTGACGAAACTCCCCCCAGCCTTCGCCGTCAGCTCCATCCCGCCTTCAATCACCACTTTCTCGCCAGCGTGGTAGTGAATCTCCGTACCCGCTTCAACGAACTGCCCGGTGCCGACCTTCACATGGCGGGTCACGCCCACGGTCAGGTGATCGTTCGCCCGCATCTCACTGACACGATCCAGATGAGTGATGCGGTGTTCTTCAACCTTGAATTCACTTAAAACATTGGCTTCGACCGTGTCATGCCGTTCATTGCCAACCCGAATCTTCTGGTCGTGCTCGATGTTCTCGTCCCAGTCGCGCTGGGCGTGGATGTAGATCTGCTCCACGCCTTTCTTGTCTTCGATGCGGAACTCGTTGTAGCCCTTGCCGCCCGGTGAACTCAGGGTCTTGAAGGTGCTGCGGGTCTTGTTCGCCGGCAGGTCGTAGGGGACGACGTTTTCCTTGTGGTACAGGCAACCGGTGACCAGCGGCTGGTCGGGGTCGCCTTCGAGGAAGGTCACCAGCACTTCCATGCCGATGCGCGGGATGGCGATGCCGCCGTAGGCCGCGCCGGCCCAGCCGCTGGCGACGCGCAACCAGCAGGTGGTCTTGTCGTCGGCCTGGCCGTCACGGTCCCAGTGGAATTGCACCTTCACGCGGCCGTACTGATCGCAGTGGATCTCTTCGCCGCCGGGACCGGTGACGATGGCGGTCTGGCTGCCGAGGACTTTCGGTTTCGGGTGTTCGAGGGCAGGGCGGTAGTGCGCGTCCCACGGGGTGGCCACGAAGCTGTTGCGGTAGCCCTGGTGGAAATCGCTCTTGTTGTCGGTGACGTCGCTGGTGACGTTTTCGCCCAGCACTTGCGGCTGCTTGCCTTCGTGGAAGACTTCCAGCAACAGCCACATATCGTTCCATTCGGCGCGCGGGTGTTCGGCCAGGGTCAGGAAATGGCCGGTGGTCAGCGTCGGCTCGTCACCTTTGCCTTCAGCGAGTTTGTAGTCACTGCGATGGCGTTCCAGCGCACGGGTCGAGAGGAACTTGCCGCGCTCGCGGGTGGTGAAGCGGCCGGGATAGTCGTAGTCCTCGAGGTCCGGCATGAACGCGGATTTGGCCGCGCCCTCGGGCAGGATCTTCGGTTTCTCGAAGTCGTAGTCACGACGGCTGACGCGGCTGGTGCGGGTTTCCAGGCGCAGGTTGAAGCGCTTGATCACCGGTTTGTCGGCGGTCATGCCGGAGTCTTGCTGGTAGTTGACCGGTTTCAGTTTGCGGAAAACGGTCTGGTCGTCGCCGAACACCAGTTTGTGGCCGCTGCTGCTGTGCTGGAAGTGGAAGTGAATGCCTTCCTCTTCGCACAGGCGCTGGATGAAATGCAGGTCGGATTCGTCGTACTGCACGCAGTAGTCGCGTTCCGGGTATTCGGCGCCGAGCTGGAAGCTGTAAGCGTTGGCCAGGATCCCGCGATCTTCCAGCACCTGGGCGATGATCTTCGGCACGGTCAGTTGCTGGAAGATCTGCTGGTCATGGTTGTGCCGCAGGTAGGCCAGCTGTGGCACCAGGCTCAGGCTGTAGCGGGTCAGGGTCTTGCCGGAGTCGCCTTGCTCGACGCGATACACCAGGCCATGAATCTTGCCCTCGCCGGTGGCGCCGAAAGTCAGGCAGCCGGGCTTGTGCAGGAGTTCTTCGAGGTTGAGGTCGGGGCGGGCGCTGACCAGTTCAATGTCGAAACGGAACGGTTCGTTGAGGGCTTCGCGACCGGTGAAACTGAGGACTTGCAGATCGGCGGAAGCGCCTTCGAGCGTGAGGGTAATGTGGGTAGCGTTGGCGTCCAGCATGCCTTGATTTCCGTCCTTTGGATTAGCGTGGGCGGATGGTGCAGGATTAAACGGCCTCGTTCAAGGCGCAAATGCCGTAGAGGCGCGGGCCGCAGCCCATCAGGAAAACCCTTAGACCGGTGGTTTCGCCCCGTGAAACCGGCACTTGCGGGCGACAGTTCCCGTGTAATCGCCCGCGCCGGTGCTCAAGAACAATCAGTCAGTTTCAGACTAAAGTCGCCTGTGGCACGTCAAAGCCATCTGCCATCATGGGCGCTCACCCCCGCGTGTTCACTTCCTTCCGGTTCTTCAATGTTCCGGGACGGGAGCTATTTCTGGTTTGTTTGCGCCCCCTGCGCAATCGTTGTTCTGTTGGAGTTTTCAATGCGTCCCCCATTTCCCCTCATCACCCCGCGCCAGTCGCTTGGCTTCGGAGCCTTTGTGCTGTGCGCCGGTTTTACCGCGCAGGTTCAGGCCGGCGGTTTCTTCGAAGACACCACGGCGAAGATCGAATCGCGCACGGTGTACTTCAACCGCGATTTCCGTGATGGGCACACCTCCAATGATCAGGGCGCATCCAAGCGCGAAGAGTCGGCGCAGGGTTTTATTCTCAATCTGCAATCGGGTTACACCGAAGGCACTGTCGGTTTCGGGATCGATGCGCTGGGCATGGCGGGCTTCCAGCTCGACTCCAGCCCTGATCGCAGCAACAGCGGACTGCTGCCATCCAGTGGCGACAACCCGCGCGGATCGAAAGGTCAGTACGCGAAGATGGGCCTGACGGCCAAGGTGAAAGTCTCGGACACGGTGCTGAAATACGGCGCGCTGCTGCCGGATCTGCCGCTGCTCAAGTACAACGACGGCCGTCTGCTGCCGACCATGTTCAACGGCGCGATGCTGACCTCCAAAGAGGTGAAGGACCTGACCTTCATGGCCGCACGCCTGGACAAGTACACCGCCCGGGATTCGACCGATTCCCAGGACATCCGCGTGCACTGCAAGAACAAGCGCTATGCGTGCAACACCACTGCCGATCATTTCGACATGTACGGCTTCGACTACAAGATCAACGATCGCCTGACCGCGCAGTATCACTACGCCGAGCTGGAAGACATCTATCGTCAGCACTTCGTCGGCCTGTTGGCCAACCAGCCGCTGGGCGATGGTGTGTTGAAAGCCGATCTGCGTTTGCTGAAAAGCGCCGACAGTGGTGATGCCAAGGCCGGTTCCATCGACAACCGCGCCTTGAGCGGCATGCTGTCCTACGGCATCAGCGGCCACACTTTCAGCGCCGGCTGGCAGCGCATGAACGGCGACAATTCGATGCCGTACCTCGATGGCAGCAACCCTTACCTGGTGAACTACGTGCAGGTCAACGACTTCGCCGCTGCGCAGGAACGTTCCTGGCAGCTGCGTTACGACTATGACTTCAAGGCCATCGGCATCAACGGCCTGAGCTTCCTGACCCGTTATGTGAACGGCGATCACATCAAGGTCCCGGGCAGCGATCAGGAAGGCAAAGAGTGGGAACGCGACAGCGAATTGAAGTACGTGATCCAGAGCGGAACGTTCAAGGATGTCAGCCTGCGTTTGCGTAACGCGACGTATCGGACGAACTACGAGAAGTTCGCCCGGGACGTGGATGAGACCCGGTTGATCGTGAGTTACAACTTTTCGGTGTTGTAACCCATAGATCGGCGGTGTCTGAACTGACGCCATCGCGAGCAAGCTCGCTCCCACAGGGATTCAGGGTGACCACAATTTAGTGAGCACCCGGGAAACCTGTGGGAGCGAGCTTGCTCGCGAATGCGTCCTTAAGGGCTCCGAGGGTCAGAGCCAATGCCAGAACCTGCTCCAGAACCCGCGATTCAAATCATCCTTGCACGCCGCATATTGCTGGCCGTACATGTCCGAGCGGTTCTGCACCTTGCGCGCCACCGGCGGCAGCCACGCCTTACTGGCATAAGTCTTCTGCCGGAAACCGCCCCAGCCCTCGTGGTAGTTGAGGTACTGGTTATAGGCATCGTACTTGTATACGCCGTTGATCGAGGTGGTCTTGTCCATGTACCAGCCGACAAAGTCGATGGCGTCATCGAAGTCTTCGCGGTCGGCGCCGTGGCGGCCGGTGCTTTTCTGGTAGTCGGCCCAGACTTCATCCTTGGCCTGCGCGTAACCCGCTGCGGTCGTGACGCGTCCCCACGGGATCACCCACAACAGGTATTTGCGCGGCGTCTTGGCGTCGTAGCGGTAGCCGGACTCCTGATACATGATCGCGAATGGCACCTGGATCGGTACGCCCCAGCGCTTTTGCGTGACTTGCGCGGCATCGTACCAATCACTTTTCTCGCGGAAAATCTCGCAGAGGTTTTCCGGCGAACGCGGCGGCGATGTTCCGCAACCACTCAACAGTGCCGCCAAAATCAAAAGTCCAACCGTGCGCCCCGAATTCAAAAGCCGTCATCCCGTCGTGCAAAAAAGGGCGCCAGTCTACGCGGTCAGGTCAACTGGTGGCGATAAGGCAAATCCGGACCTGTTTTACTGCATGTAAGAGCGGCGGCCTGTACGGCAAACCTGAGCATGCCTTCGATCTGTTCGCGACCCAAATGCTGAACACCTTCCACCGAATCCAGTTCATGTTCGGTCAGCCAGGTAATCAACGCGGCCTGGAAGGTATCGCCGGCGCCGACGGTATCGGCGATTTTTACCGAGCTTGCCGGCACCGACCATGAACCGTGAGCACGGCTGAATACGGTCGCGCCTTCACCGCCACGGGTCAGGAACACCACCTGGCAGCGATGCTGCAGCCAGCCTTCGATGACGCGTTGCGGATCCTGCTCGGGATACAGCAGGCTCAAGTCCTCGTCGCTGACCTTGATCAGATCCGCCAGCTCCACCAGCGTGGCGATCCGCTCACGCCACAGCTCAATGTTCGGCTCGGGATTGAGGCGCACGTTCGGGTCGAGGCTGATCAGGCGTTTGCCGCTTTCGCGTTGGATCAGGGCGAGCAGGGTATCGGCCACCGGTTGCACCACCAGCGAGAACGAACCGAAGTGCAGTCCACGCACGTCCGGGCCCAGCGTCGGCAGATGCGCCAGGCTCAACTGGCGGTCGGCGCAGCCTTCACCCCGGAAGCTGTAGTGCGGCGAGCCATTGGCACCCACCGCGACCATCGCCAGCGTGGTCGGCGCGGCGAAGTCCACCAGATAATCCGGGCGTACGTCTTCGTCCTGCAGCACCTGCTGCAAGCGCCGGCCGAGGTAATCGGTGGACAGCCCGGCGAACAGTGCCGAGTCCACGCCCAGACGGCGCAAACCCACCGCCACGTTGAACGGTGAGCCGCCGGCAATCGCCTTGAAATTGACTTTCGACGCCTGCCCGCCGGCATCGTCTTCGCTGAAGAAATCGAACAGCGCTTCGCCACACACCAGGTACATAGTTGTTTGCTCTTTATAAGGTTGCGACATGCAGTCGATAGCGTTCATAGGCCTGCTGGAAGGCTGCGACATTGGCGGCAACCGGCAGGGTTTCACTGTTCAGGTCGAGCTTCACACAGCGCTCGCACAGGTCGGCCAGAGTGTCTTCGTGACCGTTTGACCATGACTTGCACCACGCGGCCTGAATCGCCGCGCCGAGGGCGGCGGCTTCGCTTTGCTCGGTGCAGATCACCGGGGTGTTCATAATGTCGGCGACGATCTGCCGCCACACCGCGCTTTTCGAACCACCGCCGATCAGGCAAATGCTGCGGCTTTGTAAACCATTCTGGCGCAACAGATCCAGTCCGAAACGCAGGCCGAAGGTGGTGCCCTCAACCGCTGCGCGGCACAGATTGGCTTGCGTCAGGTTATCGATCGTCAGGCCATGCAGGCTGCCGGTGGCGTGGGGCAGGGGAGGCACGCGTTCGCCGTTGAGGAACGGCAGCATGCTCACGCCTTCAGCGCCAATCGGGGCCTGGGCCACCAGGGCATTGAAGGTGTCAAGATCGAGGTCGAACAGTTCGCGAATCGCCCCGGTAGCGTTGGTCAGGTTCATGGTGCAGATCAACGGCAGCCAGCCGCCGCTGGACGAGCAGAAGGTCGCGACCGAAGCATCCGGGCTGACCTTCGGCGCCTCAGAGTAGGCGTACACCGTGCCGGAGGAGCCGAGGCTCATGGTGATCGCGCCCGGCTGAATATTGCCGGTGCCGATGGCGCCCATCATGTTGTCGCCACCACCGCTGGACACCAGCGCATTGGGATTGATGCCCAATTGTTCGGCAATTGCCGGCAGGATCGTACCGACTGCTTGATGAGCGTCGATCAGTTCCGGCAGCGCCGCTTGCAGGCGGCCGCTGGCATCGATGTCGCGCAGCAGTTGCAGATCCCATTGGCGGGTGCGCACGTTGAAGTAACCGGTGCCGGATGCGTCGCCGTATTCGCTGCAGCTACGGCCGGTGAGCCAGAAGTTCAGGTAATCGTGGGGCAGGAGGATTTTGGAGATTCGTGAGAAAACGGCGGGGTGTTGTTCTTTGGTCCATAGCAGTTTGGACACGGTGTAACCCGGCGCAATCACCACGCCGAGGCGTTCCAGCGAGCCTTTTTCGCCGCCGAGGTAAGTCAGCAGGCGGTCGTTTTCTGCGGTGGTTTCGGTATCGCACCAGAGCTTGGCCGGGCGCAGGACCTGGCCTTGGTCGTCGAGCAGTACCAGACCGTGTTGCTGGCCGGAAACACCGATGCCGAGGATCGACTGGCCATCGACGTTCGCCGCCAGCAACGCACGCCGGGTGGCGAGGGCGAAGGCCTCCAGCCATTGCGCGGTGTCCTGCTCGCGACGGCCGTTGGCGCCGCTGATCATCGTGTGGGCGGCGGCGCCCTGGCCCAACACCTGACCGCTGGTGGCGTCGAGGATGATGGCTTTGGTGCCTTGGGTGCCGCAGTCGATGCCGAGGAAGAGTTGTTGGTTGTTCATGGTGTGAACCTGTTGGTTTTTTGGCGACTTCTAAAGCCACCCCTCACCCCAACCCTCTCCCCAGAGGGGAGAGGGGGAAAGGGAGCAGATTTGTATCTGTTTCAAAACCTGAGTTCGGCTCCGGACTTTCAGGTCGATGTACTTCGAATAAACACCTCGGTAGGTTCCCTCTCCCTCCGGGAGAGGGCTAGGGTGAGGGCTTTCTTCAGGTCAGAAGATGTTCGAGAGTCCGCGTCACACCTTCCTCCCGCAAACTATTCAGGCACCACTCAAACGCCGCGACAAACTCCGCCGAACGCGGTATAGCCGTACCGAAAATCTCCTCAACCCCCAACAACTGCTCAGTGATCAAGGCATCCTCCGCCACCAACGCCTGACAAAACGCCGCCCGAGGATCCGGAATCGAATAAGTGTCGCCATTCTCGTCCACGCCCTTCAGATAAAGCGCCCAGGCCGCCACCACCAACGCCGCCCGTTTGGTCTCGCGCCCATCGGCAATCAAGCGATTGATCGTCGGAATGGTGAACTTTGGAAACTTCGAAGAACCATCCGAACAAACCCGTTCCAGTTGATCGGCAATCGCCTGATTGGAGAAGCGCGCCACCAGCGTGTTCTTGTACTCGGTCAGGTCGATGCCCGGCACCGGCGCCAGTTGCGGGGTCACGTCCAGGTCCATGTAGGCGCGCATGTAGCGCACGAACAACGGGTCATTCATGGTTTCGTGGACGAAGCGATATCCCTTCAAAAAGCCCAGATACGTCAGGGCCAGATGGCTGCCGTTGAGCAGTTTGATCTTCATCTCTTCGTAGGGCGAAACGTCGTCGGTGAACTGCACGCCGACCTTTTCCCAGGCCGGGCGGCCGTTGACGAATTTGTCTTCCAGCACCCATTGCACAAACGGCTCGCACACCACCGGCCACGCGTCGTCGACGGCGTGTTTGTCCGCCAGTTGCAGGCGATGCGCGGTGCTGGTCATCGGCGTGATGCGGTCGACCATGGCGTTGGGAAAGCTGACGTTGGCGTCGATCCAGTCGCGCAGGTCGGGATCGAGTAGCGCGGTGAACGCCAGCAGTGCCTTGCGGGTGACGGCGCCGTTGTGTGGCAGGTTATCGCAGGACATCACGGTGAACGCCGGAATGCCCGCTTTGCGTCGCCTGGACAGCGCTGCACAAAGGAAGCCGAACACGGTTTGCGGCTGTTGCGGGTAGGTCAGGTCGTGCTGAATCTGCGGCAGGTGCGCCATGAACTCGCCGTTGCTGTCATCGATGCAGTAGCCGCCCTCGGTGATGGTCAGCGAGACGATGCGGATTTGCGGATCGGCGAGTTTGTCGATCAGCACCTGGGCGCTGTCGCTGGCCAGCAGCATGTCGCGGATCGCGCCGATGACGCGGACTTCGGTGTCGTCGCTGTCACCCAATTCGAACAGGGTGAACAGGTAATCCTGTTCCTTGAGATCGTCCCGGGCTCGACGGTCTTCGGCGCGCAGGCCGACACCGCAAATGGCCCAGTCCAGCGCTTCGCCGGTGTTCATCAGCGCGTCGGTGTAATACGCCTGATGGGCGCGGTGGAAGCCGCCGACGCCGATGTGGGCGATGCCCTGGCGGGTGTCGCTAAGGCTGTAGGCCGGCAGTTTCACCTCGGCGGCGAGGCGGTTGAGGTTTTGCTTGTTCAGTTTCATCGGGGCGGTCTCGAAATCAGGCGGCGGCGCGCAACGGGCGGGTCAGCGCCACGCCGTCGGCATCGAACAGATGGCAGTGAGCGGCGTCCAGGTGCAGGTTCAATTGTTCGCCATAACGGCTCGCCAGATCACCGCGCACGCGCATGGTCAGGGCTTCACCGGCGTTGGTCTTGACGTGGCAGAAGGTGTCGCTGCCCAGTCGTTCGCTGACGTCGGCGGTGACTTGCAGGGTGCAGTCACCCGGTTGCGCCAGTTCCAGATGTTCCGGACGAATACCCAGGGTCACGGCGCTGCCGACGCTCAGGTTCGATGCATTGAACGGCAGGGTGATGCGTGTGCCGGCGTCCAGCGAGACTTCGCAGCTCCCACCATCGATCCGGGCGATCTTGCCCTTGAGGAAGCCCATTTTCGGCGTGCCGAGGAACCCGGCGACGAACAGGTTGGCGGGGTTGTGATACAGGTCCAGCGGCGATCCGACCTGCTCGATCTTGCCGCCATTGAGCACCACGACCTTGTCGGCCATGGTCATGGCTTCGACCTGATCGTGGGTCACGTAGATCATGGTCGCTTTGAGGTCCTTGTGCAGGCGCAGCAGCTCCAGGCGCATCTGCACCCGCAGGGCGGCGTCGAGGTTGGACAGCGGTTCGTCGAACAGGAAGATTTTCGGGTTGCGCACGATCGCCCGGCCGATGGCCACGCGCTGACGCTGGCCGCCGGACAATTGTTTCGGCTTGCGTTCCAGCATCGGGCCCAGTTCGAGAATCCGCGCCGCTTCACCGACTTTCTTCTCGACTTCGGCTTTCGGTACGCCGGCCAGGTCGAGGGCGAACGACATGTTCTTCTTCACGGTCATGTGCGGGTACAGCGCGTAGGTCTGGAACACCATCGCCAGGTCCCGCTTGGCCGGGCTGACTTCGGTGATGTCGCGTCCGTCCAGTTCGATGGTGCCGCCGCTGACTTCCTCAAGGCCGGCGATCAGTCGCAGCAGGGTGGATTTGCCGCAGCCCGATGGGCCGACGAACACCACGAATTCCTTGTCGTTCACCTCAAGGTCGATGCCCTTGATGATGGAAAAACCTTCGAAGCCTTTTTGCAGATTCTTGATTTTCAGGTTGGCCATGGTGGCGCTCCTTTTGCGGATTCTTATTTGACGGCGCCGAACGACAGGCCGCGCACCAGTTGTTTCTGGCTGATCCAGCCAAAGATCAGGATCGGCGCGCAGGCCAGGGTCGAAACGGCCGACAACTTGGCCCAGAACAAGCCTTCGGGGCTTGAGTAGGAGGCGATCAACGCGGTCAGCGGCGCGGCTTTGGACGAGGTCAGGTTCAGCGACCAGAACGCCTCGTTCCAGCACAGGATCAGCGACAGCAGCACCGTCGAGGCGAGGCCGCCCTTGGCGATCGGCAGCAGCACGCGGAGCATTTCCTGGGCGAGGGTGGCGCCGTCGAGGCGAGCGGCTTCGAGGATGTCTTTGGGGATGTCCTTGAAGTAGGTGTAAACCATCCAGACCACGATCGGCAGGTTGATCAGCGTGTAGATCACGATCAGCGCAATGCGCGTGTCGAGCAGGCCGAAACTCTTGGCCAGCAGGTAGATCGGCATCAGCACGCCCACCGGCGGCAGCATCTTGGTGGAGAGCATCCACAGCAGCGTGCCTTTGGTGCGCTGGGTTTCGTAGAACGCCATCGAGTAGGCCGCCGGCACCGCGATCAGCAGGCACAGGGCGGTGGCGCTGAAGGAAATCACCACCGAGTTCCAGGCGAAACTGAAGTAATCGCTGCGCTCGTTGATGTGCAGGTAGTTCTCCAGCGTCGGCGTGAAGAACAGCTGCGGCGGCGTGGCAAAGGCGTCGATTTCGGTCTTGAAACTGGTCAGCACCATCCAGAAGATCGGGAAGAAAATAATGATTGCGATGGCCCAGGCCAGCGTGCCGAGCAGCAGGCTTTGCAGCCGGCGGGATTGTTGAAGAGTCATGGCGGGCCTCAGGCTTTGTCAGTCAGGTTTTTGCCGATCATCCGCACCAGAATGATCGCGGCGATGTTGGCGATGACCACGGCGATCAGGCCGCCGGCCGAGGCCATGCCGACGTCGAACTGCACCAGTGCCTGGTTGTAGATCAGGTAGGCGAGGTTGGTCGACGCATAGCCGGGGCCGCCGTTGGTGGTGGTGAAGATTTCGGCGAACACCGACAGCAGGAAAATGGTTTCGATCATCACCACCACCGCAATCGGTCGCGCCAGGTGCGGCAGGGTCAGGTGCCAGAAGATCGCGACGGGGCCGGCGCCGTCGAGGCGTGCGGCTTCTTTCTGTTCCTGGTCGAGGGACTGCATGGCGGTCATCAGGATCAGGATCGCGAAGGGCAGCCATTGCCACGAGACAATGATGATGATCGACAGCAGCGGGTAGTGAGCGAGCCAGTCCACCGGTTGCGCGCCGAACAGCTTCCAGAGGTAGGCAAGGATCCCGGAGACCGGGTGGAAGATCAGGTTCTTCCAGATCAGCGCACCGACCGTGGGCATGATGAAGAACGGCGAAATCAGCATCACCCGCACAATGCCGCGACCGAAGAATTCACTGGCCTCCAGCAGCGCACTGATCAAAACCCCGAACACCACGCTGATCAGCAGCACGCTGCCCACCAGCAGCAAGGTGTTGGTGGCGCCGGGCAGGAAGCCCGAATCGGTCAGAAAGTAGGTGAAGTTATCCAGCCCGACGAATTCGTTGATGCCCGGGTCGAGCAGGTTGTAGCGGATCATCGAGAAATAGACGGTCATGCCCAGCGGCACGATCATCCACAGCAGCAACAGGGCCACCGAAGGGCTGACCAGAAACCAGCCGGGGTTGGCCACGCGGTTTTTGCGCCGGGGTTGCGACAAGTCGATGTGGGCTTTGGCAGTTGAAGTATTCATGGCGTTTACAACCGAGTCATACAGACCTATGAAGATCCCCTGTGGGAGCGAGCTTGCTCGCGAAAGCGGACTTTCAGTCGACATCAATGTTGAATGTCAGATTGCTTTCGCGAGCAAGCCCGCTCCCACAGGAGGCAGGAGCAGCTTTTCGCAGGATTACTTCGGATAACCCGCGCGCTTCATCTCGCGTTCGGTGGTTTGCTGCGCGGCGGTCAGCGCCTGGTCGACCGTGGTCTGGCCGATCAGCGCGGCCGAAAACAGCTTGCCGACCTGGGTACCGATGCCCTGGAACTCGGGAATGGTCACCAGTTGAATGCCAATGTAAGGCACGGGTTTGAGGGTCGGTTTGCTCGGATCAGCCGCTTTCAGCGATTCAAGCGTCACCTTGGCAAACGGCGCTGCGCTCATGTAAGCCTCGCTGTAGGTCGAGGCGCGAGTGCCCGGCGGTACGTTGGCGATGCCGTCGGTCTTGGCGACCAGTTCGCCGTACTCCTTGGACGTGGCCCAGGCACTGAATTCCTTGGCGGCGTCCTTGGCCTTGGAGCTGGTCGGAATCGCCAGAGCCCACGAGTACAGCCACGCAGAACCCTTGTCGGTGACCTGATGCGGCGCGTAAGTGAAGCCGACGTGATCGGCGACCTTGCTCTGGGTCTTGTCGGTGACGAACGAGCCGGCGACGCTGGCATCGACCCAGATCGCGCATTTGCCGCTGTTGAACAGCGCAAGGTTTTCGTTGAAGCCGTTGCTGGATGCCCCCGGCGGGCCGGACTTCTTCATGGTGTCGACGTAGAAGTTCAGCGCGTTCTTCCATTCCGGGCCGCTGAATTCCGGCTTCCACTGCTCATCGAACCAGCGCGCACCGTAGGCGTTGGCGACGGTGGTAATCAGCGCCATGTTCTCGCCCCAGCCGGCCTTGCCGCGCAGGCAGATGCCGTATTGTTCCTTGTCCTTGTTGGTGAGTTTTTCGGCGAAGCCGGCGATCTGCTCCCAGGTCGGACGCTCGGGCATGGTCAGGCCGGCGTCCTTGAACAGGTCGGTGCGGTAATAGGTGATCGAGCTTTCGGCGTAGAACGGCAGGGCGTACAGCGAACCCTTGACCGACAGGCCTTCACGCACCGACGGGAACACATCGTCGAGGGCGTAGCTGGCCGGCAGATCCTTCATCGGCTCCAGCCAGCCCTTGGCGCCCCAGAGTGCGGCTTCGTACATGCCGATGGTCAACACGTCGAACTGCCCGCCCTGGGTGGCGATGTCGGTAGTCAGGCGCTGACGCAGGACGTTTTCTTCCAGCACGACCCAGTTCAACTTGATGTCCGGGTGCTCGGTCTCGAAGGTTTTCGAAAGCTTTTGCATGCGGATCATGTCGCTGTTGTTGACGGTGGCGATGGTCAGGGTCTGGGCGCCAAGGCTGACGCTGCTGAGGGTCATGCAGGTGAGGGCAAGCAGAGCTTTTGCAGTGGGTTGCATCGTGCACTCCTTTTCTGCACCCGGCGGGGGCAGAAGGACAGTTATTGTTTTTGTGTTCTTCCAGCAGGGGAAGAATGTGCACTGATTACAGCCTTCAATCGCAGGGCTGACAAATCATCCCTAGCACTTGAATCGATACTTTTTTGCACTCGGGACTGGAGTGATTAACGCAGGGAAGGGGGTTTCAGCAGCGTTGCGCTGATGAAACCGTACAGGTTTCAGGCGTCAGCCGTGGTTCTGCTCGGTCAGGCGTTGCACCACCAGCCGCCGGTAATGCGAAGGCGTCATGCCTTTGAGCTGCTGAAAGCGCCGGTTGAAATTGGAGATGTTGTTGAAGCCCGACTCGAAACACACCTCGGTCACCGGTTTGTCGCCATCCGCCAGCAGTTCGCAGGATTTGCTGATGCGCAGTCGGTTGACGAACTCGATGAAATTGCGCCCCGTGGCCTGCTTGAACACCCGGCTGAAATAGGTGGGTTTCATGCCCAGATGCTCGGCGACTTCCTCCAGCGGCAGTTCGCGGGCGTAGTGGGCGAAGATGTAATCCACCGCGCGGTTGGTGCGGTCGATGTTGTGTTCGTCAGCCAGTTGCGGCGTGGTTGCGCCGGACAGCAGCTGGTAGTCGTCGGTGGCGGCCAGCAGCTCCATCAGAATGAAAAAGTGCCCGAGACGGGTGATGCCTCGGGTGTCGGCAATCTTCTGCATCAGGTTTGTCGCTTGGCGGATCGTGCGTGGACAGCGGAACTCGATGCCGTACTGCGCACGCTCCAGCAATGGCGCCAGGGTCTTCAGTTCGGCAAACACCTGATGACCGCTTTCAAACAGTTCATCGGTGAAGTTCACCAGCATGTCGCGTTTCTCGACCACTTCGTCTACGGCCACCTGGCTGATCCAATTGTGCGGCAGGTTGGGGCCGGTGAGGAACAGTGTCTGGGGGTAGAAGTTGCCGATGTAGTCACCGATGAACACCTTGCCCGAACTGGCCACGATCAAATGCAGTTCGTATTCCTTGTGGAAATGCCAGCGCACCAGGGGGCAAGGGAAGCCATGCTGGCGATAGATGATGGACAACCCGTTGTGGTCATCCATCAGCTCGTAAGAGGGGTCAGTCACGCGGGCGGTTCGGGTCATGATCGGGCGCTTTTTTTGTTATCGCCTGGCGATGATGCCTCTTTCTGTTCAGGCTTTTCCAGCGTCCGTTACTGCACCGCGTTGGCGCCGTTCAACCTTCAAAATGTTGGCAACCCGGCAAAGCTCTGAAAGGTCGGACTCTTCGATGAAGTCGGCGTTGATAATGTTGCACTTCAAAATCCAGTCACTGTTATTGAGATCGAACCAATTATTCAGTTCGCCATGAATATCGACCGGGCCCCCCAGTACGGTGTAGCTTGTCGCTGACAACGACCAGGGTTGCCAGGCGCCTGGCGGATTCTGCATGACTCGACCAATAAACTGTTTTAATTCGTCCGTGTTGGTAACACCACTCCCGGACCATTGGTGGTCGATGTAATAATGAAATAACTTATGATCAAGTTGCCAGTGGGATCGCGCTGCTGCGAATACACGTTGTTGCGTGCTGATTCGTTTCAGGTTGCGAAGACTCAAAGACTGGTTTTGGCGCGGAATAAGGCGAGGGCCCAGGAATTGGGTCATCATCTTGTTGAAATGACTGTAGTCGAAGTCCTCTCCGTCAAAATTGTGAAAGTCCAACACAATGAACTCATCTGGATAATTGTCCAGAAAGGAATTTACATCGTCTATCAGGTCCATCAAAGTTCGAGAATTACGATGACCATTATGGTGAACGACGAACCTTTTCGGGCCTTCTGCCTTGGCGTTATAGGCCAGGCGAATATCAAGTGCCCTGCTGCCATAGTTCAATTGTGCATAAAAGGAATTGTGCTGACATGCAAGCCAGTGCGGGGGAGGGCCGAAAAACGGATAGGATGCGCGCCAGTCGCTGCCAGAATTATGGCTACCCGGCAAAGTCATTTCAGATATCGACAACGAATCAATATCGGGGGTCGTGCTCATCCAGTTGTTAATGGGCATAAATATATCCTGCTTAAGTTTTCAAGAGTGTGCCGCGTTGCGGTCGTCAAGGCGGCGTTTGCAGGACTTTTATAGTGTGTTGATGTTGATTTGGCTATTTGGATAGTTGTGCAAATTATTAGTCGTTGTGTTTTTGTTTTTCCGTATTAATTATTTTTGTTTTTGGCCTCAATCCATTGCGCCATGTATTGGGTGCTCTTGTGTGAATGATGGCGCAACATGCTGCCAGTAAAGTTTTGGCGTCTTAGTCGAGCAATGTTTTTACGGCACTCCTGCAATTTGTTGATCAATGCCGGTCCATGTATGGCTTGCGGGTAAACGTCGCTGAGCAGTGCTTGTCCCTGAGACTGAGCTGCTTGCCAGCGGGCCTCGTCGCGAAAGAGTTCAACGGCGGCATTGGCCAGATCCTGTGCCGTACGGCAAATGGCTCCCGGCCAGGATTGGTCGGTGTGCATGCCTTCCGCGCCGATCGGTGTGGTGACACTCGGGGTGCCGCAGAGCATGGCGTCGATCAGTTTGCCCTTGATCCCTGCGCCAAACCGCAGAGGTGCCAGGCAGATGCGCGCATCGGACATGACCTGCAACGCATCTTCGGCCCAGTTCATGATGTGAAAACCCTGCGCGGCGTTGTGCAAGGCTGCGGCTTTCGGCGGTGTGTAGGCGCCGTAGATGTGCAATTGTGCTTTCGGCAGTTGCTCGCGGATCAGCGGCCAGACGGCCGACTTCATCCATAAAACCGCGTCCCAGTTCGGCGCGTGGCGGAAATTGCCGATACTGAGGAAGTGCGCGCGCTCCTCGAAAGGTTTTACCGGTGTGCTGGACGGATTGACCATCAGCGGACACCAGTGCAACAACTCGGGCGGCAACTTGAACTGCTGCACCAGCAACTCGATTTCCACCGGCGATATCATCAGGTTCAGATCGCAGCGAAACAGCGCGGCAATCTCGCGTTTGGCCAGGTCGGTGTCAGCCATCAGCTCGAATTCTTCGCGTAGCGCAGGCGCGAACAGCTCATTGAAGTCATTCGCGTCATCGCTGGCCTTCAGCCGATCTTTCAAGCGCTGATGACGAGCGTGTCGCAAACTCTGCAAGTCCGACGTTTCCAGTACGCGCAGAGCGTCGGGACAGTGTTTTTCCACACGCCAGCCAAACTGTTCTTCAATCATGAACTGATCGAACAGCACGATATCAGGCGCCAGCTCGCTGACGAAGACATCGAAGCTGCTGTTGTTCAATTCGATGGGGACAGTGCGGATACCCAGTTCGGCAAGATCGGCCGGATGTTCACCAACGCCCGCAGGGCTGGCAAACGTAATGTCCCAGCCCTGTTGCAGGAAGGTCTCGAGAATCTGCATCACATGTCCGCTCGCGGCAGAGGAGCGGGGTTCCGGCCAGACGTAACCAATGACGAGGACTTTGGTTGCGGGCTGACTCATGAGTAACGATTCCGGACGGTGAGAAGGGGATAAAAAAGCGCGCGAATTAGAGCATAACCCGCGCGCCAAGTGATGCGTTTTTGTCAGAGGGATGCGCTGCTCAGATTGATTCTCAGCGAACCCTTGATAAAGCCCAGATTCGAGGTGTTTTGAATCCCGCGACGAATTTTTTCTAGATTGAGCAAAAAAACCTTCGGATGATTGCGCGCCTGATTGAGCAGGGAAACCGCCAGTGAGTAAGAGTCCGCGTTATGCAGTGCCGGATGCCGTCGCACCAGATCAGGCAAGGTGCCAGAAATGGTGTCGAAATACTCGAGCCCTTCGCCATACGCACTCGCATGCTGCAGGTTCGCAAGGTTTTTGGGGCTGACCGATTTGGTGTTCTTGGCACTGCCCAATTGGAGCAGGCCGGCCACATCAAATTCGGCGGGGGCATTGTGGCCCCCTTTCACTTGGCCGTAATAAAGGTCCAGGGTATCCGGAGCGCCGTGAGCCAGTTCATGAATCAGTACATCGCCGATCCGGCCATCGTCGTACTTCGTCATACGGTAATAATCATCAAGCCCTTCGGGATAGATCACCAGAAACTGCTCGGGCGGATTCTTCAGATACGAACCGTCGAGAATGCTCGCCTTCCAGCGTTGGTAAGTCTCCGGGCGCAACGCCGCTCGGGCTTCTGAACCTTTTTGGTAAGTAATGTTGGCCTGCGTGATGAAGTCCAGATCGTTGCGCATCTGTTGCAGATTAGTCTTCACATGCTTGAGAACCTCATCGGAATCATTACCGAAAACATGCTTGAGGATGGCTCGCACGTCGGTGTTGTCGGCATCCAGTAGCATCAACATTGCATTGTCGAGTTTCGATTTGGCGACCGGCAGTCCTTTTTTCACATAGCCCCGGGTGTAACTGAAAGGCTTCGCACGACCGAAAAGCCGCCGAAGCGGCGCCAGAGGTGACACCTTCAGATTTCTCAACTTAGGCCCCCAGGCACCACCGACCCTCAGGTTCAGCGCGTACCAGTCACTGTTTCGCTGCAGCGCCAGAAGGTTGACCGGATCGCCCAGGTTGTCCGCTGCTTTCCAGGTGCCTTGAAACAAGTCGGATTTTTGCGCGGCCTTCACCAGGTCATAAGATTGAGCGCTGCCTGTCAGTTTGCGCAGTTGGTTAGTCGCAGTTTCTACCGCATTGAGCCCGTGCCTGCTCAGGAGCAACACGCCTTTTTTGGCTATCCGTCCACCTTGCACTGCCAACGCCGGTAAACCATCCAGAGGGTTGAAAATCGACACCGAAAAGCGCGCTCCGGCCTTGGCAAGGCTCAGCGCTTTGGCGGTCGTCGAGGTTGTCTTGCCGACGACGCCGGCAATTTTGGCGCCAAATCCGACTACCAGCCCCAGCAATGCCAGACCATCGAGAATACAGCCGCCGATGCCTTCGGAGACTCGCTCTGCATCGCCGGAACGGATGTCTTCAATGCATTTCTTGAAGGGCACGATCACGTTGATGATTGCCTCATTCACCTGGTCGTTTTTAGTGCGGATTCGCTGCAGTGCGGTCTGTGCGTACAGCGAAGAGTACAGCTCTTCACGGGTGGCTACGGGATGATTGCCGAGTACACCCTCTGCCAAAGCATCAAATGCCCGAGAAAAAAACAGGGGCACCGGTTGGACTTCATCTGACACCAGGGCGAAATTCCAGAGCTTTTCCACCACCACACTAGAAGACACTCCTTTTTTGGGGGCGCTACCTTTCATATAGGCATCAAAGTCCAGAGGCCATCGCTGCTCCAGGTTCTTGGGCAAAAAGTCTGTATCGGCTCCTTCATACGACAAGGACGGTTCTTCATATACAACACCGCTGGATCGCAACATTTCGGCCAGCTCAGGGCGCTCAAGACACATTCCTCTGAGCGAAAAGAGTTCGTAACAGCGAAAAGCTCTTTCATGCTGGCATCCGAGAATAATGCCGTAACGGCCCTTTGCGGCATTACGCTGACGTGGGGTTTCCTGAAATGGGTTAAGCGGATTTACTGCCTCACGTACGGTATATAAGGTAATGAAACCATTGGCGATCATTCTCCTGTCAGGTTCTGGCAAGTTGGCAACCGCCATCTTCAGAATGGATGACAGGCATTTCTTCAGTGCCAGATAGTATTGTTCGAAAGCCTTGTCGAATATCGAGTCGATCGGCTTCAACTCATTGATACGCGAAAAAGCGCCACGGGGTGGATTGAACTTTCCAACGGTTACGAACTTATCGGTAAGTTTGCCGTTTACGACCAGATCGCCAGACATGTACAGATCAAGAATCGAAACACGGAGTCTCCCTATTGCGGAAGTCAGGTATACATTCCCCTCGCTGACGGGGAGAAGAAGAAGCCCCCACTCAAAAGCGTTGCGTTCGGCAAGTGCAAGATCGAAGTTGGCCTTGAACACTTGCTGTTCAAGGTAGTGCCCCTCCGGCATAACGCGCTTGAGCTCCTGCAATGCCAACTCCCGTCGATCAGGCGGAATAACCGCAATACCGGTTTCGACGTCGTTCAATGCTTCCACATACTGGCTGAAACGGTTGGCAGCAGTGGTAAATGCATTCACATCATCGTTGTCGGCGGTGGCTGGCAGTATTCCGTTGAGCATCCCCCACTGGATGATGGGCGTGATGGTCGTCAGCTCGTGCAGCGTACGTTGAGTAGTACTGACGGGGGCCAGCTCGGAAAACACTTTTACCTGTTCATAGGTCATCAGGCGTGAGGCACCGGGCGCCGTGAGTTCGATCATTTCAACAGCCTGGGACACGATTACCCAGTCTGGTTTGCCGATTGCCAGTTCGGCGGGTGTCTGCTGAACCATCAATTGTGGCGCAGCACAAGCCAGCAAAAGGTGCGCGGCCAACGGAGCATAGAGCGGGTCCAGTTGCAGTTCGCGAGTCAGTTGCCATTCAAACGCTTCAACCACTTGCGGTGCTGTTTTCGACGCATTGGCCGGGTGATACAGCTGAAACCCGGCAATGATCTTCGTCTGCCGTTCGACTTCAATGCCGAGATCAAGAATCAGCGCAGTGGCGACCATGCATTTGATCTGTCTCGCAGCCACTTCATGGTTTTCATCCAGAGTCCATCCGAGGCGGTCATGCAGGTAGATGCCCAGTGCACCGGCTTCAGGGGTCTTCAGGAAGTGGTCCAGATGAGCGGCCGCTTGCTCGCGCCTCAAGCTGGCTGTGACTGATTTGAAGTCTGGCGTAACGATATGTTGCAGAAGGCTGAATCGGCCCCGTGTGGTGTTCTTGGCGATCTGCCTGATCGTTTGACGATCACTTGCCGAAAGATGGAAGGCCGAGTCAGCAGGTGCCATCAACAGTTCGTGATAGTCCCCGGTGACCGGACTGGCCGGCAGTTGAAACTCGAGCCAGGCAATCAGTTTCCGGGTATCTGCAACGTTGGTCGGTAGTGTGTAGTCGTGGAACCGCAGCCATTGTTCGACGCCAATGATATTGGCAAAAAAAACGTAGCCTCCAGTCTGTTCCGCGCAATCGGCCAATATGCCTATCTCCTGACGCAGTTCGGCAGTGATCGCGTTATCGTTAGTCAAATTGCGCCAGGGGCCTTGATCCTTAACAAACAGCCTTGCGTGTTCATCCACGCATACAGCCGTGTCCGCTGAAAGCGAGTGAACTTCTGCCAGAAACAGGAAGTCGTCGGTTTTCAGCATCTTCGACAAGGCGATGCGGGCATATTCAACCGCGTGATCGAGCGTCGTATCCGCTACGCGCGGAACAGTGGTGTAGTGCAAGTCAACGGCTTCAACGGGGGCGCGGTTTCGCGCAATAGCGGAAAGTGCCAGGGCAATACTGGTTTTCTCTGCCTGATCCAGTTTTTGACGTTTGGCAATCTCGAAACTATCGATGTCCAGCAGGCTTTCGCTCTGTGCAAGTTGCATGAACAATTTATCCTTGAATTGTTTTTGGTCTTGGGCCTCGATGTTTATGTTTGGGTTGGTGAAACAATAAATACAAAACTACCGGGCGCCGCCAGAGTAATGGTGACTAGCAGTGAATGGGTAGTTGTAGTTGGTTTCAAAGTTGGTCCGGGCAGATTGAAATAGTCTGCCCACTGGCGGAAATATAAGTTGTGGGAAAATCAGCTCTGTCCAAGAACTGCTTTGACTTTGTCACGCAACTGATCAATTGAAAACGGTTTGCCGATCACATGCATGTCTGCCGGCACTTCAATGGTCTCGGCATAACCGCTGGCAAACAGAATCGGCAGTGAAGGGCGGATATTACGGGCCTCGGTGGCCAGTTGACGGCCATCCATGATCGGCAGCCCGACGTCGGTCATCATCAGATCGATGTGCTGATTTGCATCCTTGATGATTGCCAGGGCCTGTTCGCTGCCGTCCGCCTCCAGAACCTTGAAGTCCAGTTCCTCCAGCACGTCGACGATCAGCATGCGCACGATGGTGTCGTCTTCTACTACAAGGATGGTGGACGTGGTGGTGGACATAGTGGCGGCTCTCAAGAATGGGGGGGGGGGACGGGGCGCCGGTCGATCAAAATTGCCGGGCTCTTGCATGAGTAAGTGGCGCATGGCCACAAGTTCCCGGATGGATACAAAAAAGAATAGGCGCAAACGGGCGGGCAAGGATAACCGTTAGCCTGCGATCCGGCGCAGGCAAATGTGGGAAAACAGTGCTAAGACTGTGAGAAAAATGGATCCATGCCGCCGTTTTGGGGCAAACTCCCTGGTTTTCAACAGTTCGACAAGGCTGCCACATGTCCTCTCCGTCTTCGGTTGATGAATCACGGTTTCGCAAACTGCTGACCCGCAACATCGCGCTACCACTGGGCGTCGGTGCGATCAGTGCCGTGTTCTTCGTGTCGCTGATCACTTATTTGCTGTCGGTTATCCAGTGGGTGGAGCACACCGACCGGGTGATCAATAACGCCAACGAAGCGGTGAAGCTTACGGTCGACCTGGAAACCGGCATGCGCGGCTTCCTGCTCAGCGGCGACGAGCACTTCCTCGATCCCTATGAAACCGCCAAGCCTCGCATTGCCGTAGCGCTCAACACCTTGCTTGAACTGACCGCCGACAACCCGGTGCAGACCGATCGCCTGCGCCGCTTGCAGGCGTTGCAGACCGAGTGGGCGACTTACGCGCAATCGATGATCGACCTGCAGCGCGCCAGCGGCGACTACAAGGCCGCGGTCAAGGCCGGGCGCGGCAAGCGCCTGACCGATGAGATCCGCAAGCAATTCGATGACGTGATCGACACCGAGCAGACATTGCGCACCACGCGCAACGAAGATGTGCGCCGGACCACGATCTGGAGCATCAGCCTGTATCTGCTGTTCATCGCCGGCATCAGCGGTTTGCTGGCCTACATTGGCCGGCGCGATCTGGTCAGTCTTTCCAACAGCTATAGCGCCAACCTGGCCGCGCAACTGGCCAGTGCTGAACGTCTCTCGCAGCAAGCCTGGCTGCGCACAGGCCAGACCGAACTGGCCGAGCAGGTGCTGGGGCAACTGACGCTCAATCTGTTGGGTCGCAACATCCTGCAATTTTGTGCGCAATACCTGGGCACTGCCGTCGCGGCGTTGTACGTGCGTGAAGAACATGGCGGCCTGAAGCGCGTGGCAACTTACGGTTTCTCTCGCGAGCAGGAACAACAGGAACAATCCCTCTATAGCGACGAAGGCATCGTTGGCCAGGCCGCCCAGCAGGCGCGATTGATTCGCCTCGATTCGGTGCCGGCCGATTACTTCAAGGTCAGCTCTGGTCTGGGTGAAGGCTTGCCGCACAGTGTGCTGGTGGTGCCGACCAGCGATGACGACCGGGTCAACGGTGTAATTGAACTGGGTTTCCTGCGTCCGCTGACCGAGCGCGATTTAGCCTTGCTTGAACTGATTGCCGGCAACATTGGCACGTCCATCGAAGCGGCACGTTATCGCCAGCGTCTGCAGGAAGTCCTGGCCGAAACCCAGCAGCTCAACGAAGAGTTGCAGGTACAGCAGGAAGAGCTGAAAACCGCCAACGAAGAACTGGAAGAACAGTCGCGGATTCTCAAAGAGTCCCAGGCGCACCTGGAAACCCAGCAAGTCGAGCTGGAGCAGACCAACGAGCAACTGGCCGAACAGGCCCAGACCCTGGCCGAGCAACGCGACGCCATGGACCAGAAGAACACCGAACTCAATCAGGCGCAGGTGCAACTGGAAGAACGCGCCGAAGAGCTGCAGCGTTCGAGCAAGTACAAGTCCGAATTCCTCGCCAACATGTCCCACGAACTGCGCACGCCGCTGAACAGTTCGCTGATCCTGGCCAAGTTGCTGGCGGAAAACCCGCAGGAAAACCTCAGCGCCGAGCAGGTGAAGTTTGCCGAGTCGATCTATTCCGCCGGCAACGATCTGCTCAACCTGATCAACGATATTCTCGACATTTCCAAGGTGGAAGCCGGCAAGCTCGAAGTGGTTCCGGAAAACACCAGCGTGGCGCGTCTGGCCGATGGCTTGCGCAGCGTGTTCGAGCCACTGGCGGCAGACAAGAAACTGATGTTCAGCGTCGAGTTGCAACCGGATGCGCCAATCACCCTGTTCACCGACCGCCAGCGTCTGGAGCAGGTGATCAAGAACCTGCTGTCCAACGCCGTGAAATTCACCGAGCACGGCACGGTCAGCCTGACCATCGCGGGCCAGCCGGACGATCGCATTGCCTTTATCGTGCGCGACTCGGGGATCGGGATTGCGCAGGACCAGCAGGAAAGCATTTTCGAGGCTTTCCGCCAGGCCGACGGCACCACCAACCGCAAGTACGGCGGCACCGGTCTGGGGCTTTCGATTTCCCGGGATCTGGCGATGTTGCTGGGCGGTTCGATCAGCGTCAGCAGCGCGCCGGGGCAGGGCAGTGTGTTTACCCTGGTATTGCCGCAGCAATACAGCGAAGACGGTGAGGCGGCGATCGCACCGCTGACGTTTACCCCGCCCGCACCGGTTGCCGCGCCGGTCGTGGCGGTATCGCCGGTGGCCTCCGCGGATATCCCGCGCTTCAACGATGACCGCAACAAGGCACCGTTCGACACCCGCTGCATTCTGGTGGTGGAAGACGAGCCGAACTTCGCCCATATCCTCTACGACCTGGCCCATGAACTGGGCTATCAGTGTCTGGTCGCCCACGGAGCCGACGAAGGTTATGACCTGGCGAAAGAGTTCGTTCCGGATGCGATCCTGCTGGACATGCGCCTGCCGGATCACTCGGGCCTGACCGTTCTGCAACGCCTTAAAGAACACGCTGAAACCCGGCACATCCCGGTGCACGTGATTTCGGTCGAGGATCGTGTCGAGGCCGCCATGCACATGGGCGCCATCGGCTACGCGGTCAAACCGACCACCCGGGAAGAGCTCAAAGACGTGTTCGCGCGCCTTGAAGCCAAGCTGACCCAGAAGGTCAAACGCGTGCTGCTGGTCGAAGACGACGATCTGCAACGTGAAAGCATCGCCCGCCTGATCGGTGACGACGACATTGAAATCACCGCCGTCGGCCTGGCGCAGGACGCGCTGGAGCTGCTGCGCACGACGATCTTCGATTGCATGATCATCGACCTGAAGTTGCCGGACATGCTCGGCAACGATCTGCTCAAGCGCATGTCCACCGAAGACATCTGCTCGTTCCCGCCGGTCATCGTCTACACCGGGCGCAACCTGACCCGCGATGAAGAGGCCGATCTGCGCAAGTATTCGCGTTCGATCATCATCAAGGGCGCACGCTCGCCGGAGCGCCTGCTGGACGAGGTCACACTCTTTCTGCACAAAGTCGAATCGCAGTTGTCCCATGAACGGCAGAAGATGCTCAAGACCGCGCGCAGCCGCGACAAGGTCTTCGAGGGCCGCAAGGTGCTGCTGGTGGACGACGATGTGCGTAACATCTTCGCCCTGACCAGCGCGCTGGAAACCAAGGGTGCAGTCGTGGTGATCGGCCGGAACGGCCGTGAAGCGATTGAAAAACTGAAAGAAGTCGAGGACATCGATCTGGTGCTGATGGACGTGATGATGCCGGAAATGGATGGTTTTGAAGCCACCATGGAGATCCGCAAGGATCCGCGCTGGCGCAAGCTGCCGATCATCGCGGTGACGGCCAAGGCCATGAAGGACGATCAGGAGCGCTGCCTGCAGGCGGGCGCCAATGATTACCTGGCCAAACCCATCGATCTGGATCGCCTGTTCTCGCTGATTCGCGTGTGGTTGCCGAAGATGGAACGCATTTAGTGGAACGTAGTAATCACATTGAACGAAACAGTGAAATCGAACTGCGGTTGCTGATCGAGGCGATTTATCTCAAGTACAGCTACGACTTTCGCGATTATTCCGGTGCGTCGATCAAGCGCCGGGTGCAGCATGCGCTGAGCCAGTTCGAATGCGCGACCATTTCGGCGTTGCAGGAAAAGGTCCTGCATGACCCGACGGCGTTCATGCAGTTGCTGCAACTGCTGACGATTCCGGTCAGCGAGATGTTCCGCGATCCGTCGCACTTCCTGGCGATCCGTCAGGAAGTGGTGCCGCTGCTCAAGACCTACCCGTCGATCAAGATCTGGATCGCCGGCTGCAGCACCGGTGAGGAGGTCTACTCGATGGCGATCCTGCTGCGCGAAGAAGGCCTGCTCGACCGCACGATCATCTACGCCACCGACATCAACCCGCGCTCGCTGGACAAGGCCAAGCAGGGGATCTTTTCGATGGAGAACGTGCGCGCCTACACCGCCAACTACCAGCAGGCCGGCGGTCAGCGCTCGTTTGCCGACTACTACACGGCTGCGTATGGTTATGCGATTTTCGACAAGAGCCTGTGCGAGAACGTGACCTTCGCCGATCATAGCCTGGCAACGGATAGCGTATTCTCCGAAACTCAATTAATTTCATGTCGTAACGTGTTGATTTATTTCAATAAAAAACTTCAGGATCGGGCGTTCGGATTGTTCCATGAGTCGCTGTGCCACCGTGGATTTCTGGTACTGGGCAGCAAGGAAACGCTGGATTTTTCCGGCTACTCCAACCAGTTCGAGCCCTTGGTGAAACAAGAACGGATCTACCGCAAATCATGAACAGTGCAGCGGATTTGCCTCGGGTCGAGGCGATTGTGGTCGGGGCTTCCGCCGGTGGCGTCGAGGCCTTGCTGACCCTGCTCGGTTCGCTGCGGGCAGGCTTCGGTTTGCCGATCATCATCGTGCTGCATCTGCCGGAAGAACGACGCAGTCAACTCGCCGAGGTATTCGCCCGGCGCGTGGCGCTGCCAGTGACCGAGGCCATCGATAAACAGGACATCAGCCCCGGCACGGTGTATTTCGCCACACCGGGCTATCACCTGTCGGTAGAGCAGGATCGCAGCCTGTCGTTGAGTCTGGAGGACCGTTTGCACCATTCGCGGCCGTCGATCGATTTTCTGTTCGAGTCCGCTGCCGATGTCTACGGCCCGACGCTGGCTGCCGTACTGCTGACCGGGGCCAACCACGATGGCGCACGAGGTCTGGCCCAGGTCAAACGCCAGGGAGGGCTGACCATCGTTCAGGATCCGCAGGACGCGCTGGTGGCGACCATGCCCGAGGCTGCATTGAAGACTCATCAACCGGATCACATACTTCCCATACGCGGCATCGGCCGTCTGCTTGTCGAGCTGGAACGAATCGCATGCTGAGTAATATCCAAGCAAAACTGCTGATCGTCGACGATCTGCCCGAGAACCTGCTGGCTCTCGAAGCGCTGATCAAACGCGAAGACCGCACCGTCTACAAAGCGCTTTCGGCAGACGAAGCGCTGTCGCTGTTGCTGCAACACGAATTCGCCATGGCCATTCTCGATGTGCAGATGCCCGGCATGAACGGCTTCGAACTGGCCGAACTGATGCGCGGCACCGAGAAGACCAAGAACATCCCGATCATTTTCGTCAGCGCCGCCGGCCGTGAGCTGAACTACGCGTTCAAGGGCTATGAAAGTGGCGCGGTGGACTTCCTGCACAAGCCGCTGGATATCCATGCGGTGAAGAGCAAGGTCAACGTCTTTGTCGACCTGTATCGCCAGAGCAAGGCGATGAAACAACAGGTCGAAGCACTGGAGCAGAGCCGTCGCGAACAGGAAGCGCTGTTGCAGCAACTGCAAAGCACCCAGGGCGAACTGGAGCAGGCCGTGCGCATGCGTGACGATTTCATGTCGATCGTCGCCCACGAAGTGCGCACGCCGCTCAACGGCCTTATCCTCGAAACGCAGCTGCGCAAGATGCACCTGGCCCGGGACAACGCCGCCGCGTTCACCCTCGACAAGATGCACGCCATGGTCGACCGCGACGAGCGCCAGATCAAAAGCCTGATCCGGCTGATCGAGGACATGCTCGACGTGTCGCGGATCCGCACCGGCAAGCTGTCGATCCGACCGAGCCGGTTCGATCTTTCGCAACTGGTGGGCAACCTTCTGCAGAATTTCGCCCAGCAGATCGAAGCGGCGGAGACTGAAGTCAGCTTTACCGCAACGGAAGCGGTGGAAGGGCAGTGGGACGAGTTCCGCATCGAGCAAGTGGTGTCGAACCTGCTGACCAACGCCTTGCGGTATGGCGGCAAGAGTCCGGTGCAGGTGCGGGTTTATCGCGAAGGCAATGAAGCGCGGGTCGAAGTTGCGGATCAGGGCATCGGCATCAGCGAGGAGAACCAGAAACGTATTTTTCAACAGTTCGAACGGGTTTCCGCCAAGACGGTGGTCGCCGGTCTCGGGCTGGGTCTGTTCATTTCCGAGCAGATCGTCGCCGCCCACGGCGGCTCCATCGTCGTCGAAAGCAGGATCAACGAGGGCGCCCTGTTTCGCGTTTGTCTGCCGCTCCAGGAAAACGGCGAAACAAACGCAACCTCTGAGTGACCACACGGTCGTATCAGCAGCTATTGACCGAACAAAGGCTTCCCATGAGCGTAGATGCACAAGATGTAGTACTCGTCGTCGAGGACGAACCGGTAATCCTGATGGTGCTGACAGACTATCTGTCGGGGCAGGGCTATCGCGTATTGCAGGCCGAAAACGGCGAGCAGGCGTTCGAGATTCTGGCGAGCAAGCCGCATCTGGACATGTTGATTACCGATTTCCGCCTGCCGGGTGGAATCTCCGGCGTGCAGATCGCCGAACCCGCCGTAAAATTGCGTCCTGACCTGAAGGTGATCTTCATCAGCGGCTATCCGCAGGAAATCCGCGAGACCGGCAGCCCGATCACCCGCCGGGCGCCGATCCTGGAAAAACCGTTCGACCTGGACGTGTTGCAGGAGAAGATTCAGGAACTGCTGGCCTGAGGCGTCAACCGCCTCAGCTTTTGATCATCTCCCGCACCTTCGCCGTCAACAGATCGAAGGTGAACGGCTTGGTGATCATCTGCATGCCAGGGTCGAGGAATCCGCCGCGCACCGCAGCGTGCTCGGCATAGCCGGTGATGAACAGGACTTTCAATTCCGGCCGGTATTGTCGGCCGATTTCCGCCAGTTGCCGGCCGTTCATGCCCGGCAGACCGACGTCGCTGATCAGCAGATCAATGCGCTGCGCCGAGTCCAGGATGGGCACGGCACCGTCGGCGTCGCTGGCTTCGACAAATCCATAACCCAACTCGCTCAATACGGCGCTGACCAGCACCCGCACGGCCGGGTCGTCTTCGACGATCAGCACGGTTTCGCCTTCCAGGGCGTCCGGAGTCTGTTCCGTATCCATCGGGGTATGGGGCAGGGACTCACCCTGAAAGCGCGGCAGATAGAGTTTGACCGTGGTGCCCTGATCGATTTCGCTGTCGATCGACACATGCCCGCCGGACTGCTTGCTGAAGCCATAAATCATCGACAGGCCCAGCCCGGTGCCCTGACCGATGGGTTTGGTGGTGAAAAACGGATCGAATGCGCGGTTGATCACGCTCTGCGGCATGCCGCAGCCGTTGTCTGTGACGCTCAGGACGACATAGTCGCCGGGTTGCAGATTGCTGTAGCTCGCGGTGAAGTCACGATCCAGCACCTGATTGCCCGTTTCGACCACCAGATTGCCACCGTCGGGCATCGCGTCCCGGGCGTTGATCACCAGGTTGAGCAGGGCGCTTTCCAGTTGATTGGGGTCAGCCTCGGCCACCCACAATTGTTCATGCAAACGCATGTCCAGCTGGATGCTTTCGTTCAGGCTGCGTTGCAGCAGCTCGCCCATCGATTGCACCAGATCATTCATCTGCACCGCTTTGGAATCCAGCGACTGCCGGCGGGAAAACGCCAGCAAGCGGTGAGTCAGGCCCGCCGCCCGGTTGGCAGAGGTCACGCCCAGATCGATCAGGCTGTCGAGATCCTCTGTCCGGCCACGGGCAAGACGCCGGCGCAACAGTTCAAGACTGCCGATGATCCCGGTCAGCATGTTGTTGAAGTCGTGGGCGATCCCGCCGGTGAGCTGACCGACCGCTTCCATCTTCTGCGACTGGCGCAGGGCTTCTTCGTTGTGTCGCAGTTGCGCAGTGCGTTCCTCGACTTGTTGCTCGAGGGTTTCAAGGGTCGATTGCAGACGCCGCTCGCTTTCGCTCAGATCGATCAGCCGGTCGCGGGCTTCGTATTGTCGTCGTCGACCGCGCAAGGCTGTGGACACCAGGCTGATCAAGGTCGCCGGATGAAAAGGGCGTTCAAGGAATGTCACGTTGCCCAGCAATTCACTGAGGCGCGAAGACGGACCTTGCTCGGCGCCGCCATGATGAGTGAACAAAACGATGGGCAGATCCGACCATGCCGGCTGTTGCTTCAGATAGGCCAGCAGGCCTTCCAGGTCCGGGCCATTGAGGGCTTCGGCGGCAATCAGCAACAGACCGGCGCCGGGCTCCAGTTCGGTACACAGGTTTCCCAGGTCGGTGGTGATCAGGCCGCCATACCCGGCCTCGTTGAGGATCATCAGCGCAATCTGGCTGTCGCGACCCAGGGGCGCCAGAATCAGCGCCCGTTCGGACAGCGGGACGGTGACGGTCACAAGTTCTCTTCCTTGAGCAGCGGATTGCTCGCGCCGAGGTACGTGGGCACACCGCGCAGCACACCCTGGAAGGCTTCCAGCGGTTCGCCGATGGTCATGCCCTGGGCGGAAATCCGGTATTCGCGGATGGTCGATTCATGGCTGCCGGTGCGTTTCTTGATGATCGAAATGGCCCGGCGCACCTTGCCGAGGGCTTCGAAGTAACGCAACAGGATGACCGTGTCGGCCAGATAGGTGATGTCCACCGGCGCCTGCATGTCGCCGACCAGACCATGCTGGGCGACGGTCATGAAAGTCGCAGCGCCCTTGCGGTTCAAGTACAGCAGCAGTTCGTGCATGTGCAGGACCAGCGCGTTTTCTTCCGGCATGGCGGCCTGATAGCCGTTGATGCTGTCGATCACCACGGTCTTGATGTCGGCTTCATCGACACAGCGTCGTACCCGGTGAGAGAACTCGCCTGGGGACAGTTCGGCCGCGTCGACCTGCTCGATCAGCAGATTACCGGTGGCTTGCAGGGCCTTGAGGTCGATACCGATGTTCTTCATGCGCTCGAACAGCAGGCCCAGTTCTTCATCGAAAATGAATAATGCCGCTTTCTCGCCCCGTGCGACTGCGGCAGCGGCGAAGATCATCGAGATCAGCGATTTGCCGGTACCGGCCGGGCCGAGTATCAGCGTGCTGGAGCCGGTCTCGATGCCGCCGCCCAGCAGTGCGTCCATTTCGCTGATGCCGCTGGTCAATTGCAGACGCGGGTAGTCGCCCCGATGTTCAGCCGCCACCAGACGCGGAAAGACATGCACGCCATCGCCCATGATGGTGAAGTCGTGAAAACCGCCGCGATATTTCTGACCGCGATACTTGATCACCCGCACGCGTCGGCGTTCGGCGCCGTAGTTGGGAGTCAGTTCTTCGAGGCGGATGACGCCGTGGGCCACGCTGTGGACGGTCTTGTCGAGGGATTCGGTGGTCAGGTCATCCAGCAGCAACACCGTCGCGTCATAGCGCACGAAGTAGTGCTTGATCGCCAGAATCTGGCGGCGATAGCGCAAGGAGCTTTGTGCCAGAAGGCGGATCTCCGACAGGCTGTCGAGCACCACCCGGGTCGGCTTGAAGCGTTCGACCACTTCGAAAATCTGTTTGGTGGCTTCACCCAGTTCCAGATCAGAAGAGTACAAAAGGCTTTGTTGATGCTCGGCATTGAGCAGACTCTCCGGCGGTGTCAGCTCGAAAATCTCGATGTTTTCATTCAAGTCCCAGCCGTGGGAGGCCGCACCCTGGCGCAGTTCGCGCTCGGTTTCGGAGAGCGTGATGTACAGCGAGCGTTCTCCGGCACGGGCACCGGCGAGGAGAAAATGCAACGCCACCGTGGTTTTACCGGTACCGGGCTCGCCTTCCAACAGGAACACATGACTGCGAGAGAGACCACCGGCCAGGATGTCGTCCAGACCTTCGATGCCCGTGGCGGCTTTTGCGCTGATCAACTCGTTCGATGTAGACAAAAAATGCCCTCTCATGACTAGGGGAAACGAGGCAGCGGGCGGTGTACGCCTTTGCGGGCTGCCTGTTTACTTGACCCTTTGCCGAGAGGGCGGTTCCGAATTTCTTTCCGGGTGTTTCATGAAGCCTGTCAGAAGTCGTTCAAAGACCCTGCTGCAACGAGGGGTCGTCCGGGTTCATCTGCTCGAGCTGGGCCAGCAGCACCTGCACGTTCTGCAACTGGCCACTTTCTTTCCAGTAACTGATCAGCAGCACCCGTGCCTTGCGGTCGGCGGGGTGGCGCTGAACGATTTCCTGTAACTGTTTCTGCGCCGCTTCGAGTTCCTCGGCGCTGTGCAGCGTGGTGGCGAGGTCGTAGCGATAGTCCTTGTTATCAGGCTCCAGCTCCACGGCCTTGGACAGACCGAGCAGGGCGAACTCCCGTTGATCGTGATGCAACAGCCACAGGCCCAGGGCATGTTGCAGGTAGGCGGAATCGGGTTGGGCCTTCAGTTGTCGGGCCAGCAGTTGCCGGGCGGCGTCGCTCTGGCCCTGGCGGTCGAGCACCTCGATCTGCATCACCAGCGCCGGCAGATTGGCGGGATCCAGGCGCAGGGTCTGCTCGAGGGCTTCCTGCGCCTGTTTGAGCTCGGCATTGTGGAGGTACAGACGCGCCAATTGCGCATGGTTGGCGGCACTTTCCGGCTGATGCTTGAGCGCCTCCTCCCACACGTCGATGCCTTGCTGCAACGGCGCGAAGTACAGGCCCAACTGGTCCGGCGACAGGCCGAGCAGGGCGTTGATCGCGGCAAAACGAACGTTCTGGTCTTCATCGTCGAGCAACGGGCCAAGCAACAGACTGCGCTGGCCGCCCGGCACCAGACCGGTCACGCTCCTGATCGCCGCCATTCGCACGTCGGGGGACTCGTTCTGGAGATCGGCATCGGCCAGTTTCAACGCTTGCGGGCTCGGGTAGTTCGGCAGTTCGGCATGCAGCCAGACGCGCCGCTTGACGGAAAGATCCGGTCGTCCCAATTGCTGGTACAAAACCCGCGCCGCGCCCGGCTGGCCGGCCCGGGCGGCGGCCAGCGCTTCACTGTAGCCATGCTTGATGGCTTCCGGCACCACGGGAGCGGTGCTGCGCAGCGACAGCCAGGCAACCAGAAGGACAAGCACGAGGCCAAGACTGATGAACACGTAGCGGCGGGACTGAGGCATGCAGGTATCCGAAGCTTTCATATTGACGCAGAGGGGCAAGCTTCGGTCAGCTGACGCCTTGAGTCAAACACTCTGCCCGATATGTCACACGACTGAGGATGAATATCCCTACAACATCTGTCGGTCCCGGAAGCCGTCGAGCTTTCGATGCAGTGACTACGCTTGGTGAAGTTCCTTTGGCGAGTGCGTTCATGCAAGCCCTGCTCAATTATTTCAAGACGGTGATCCATCCTGGTCAGGCCGTGTTGCTGTTTGCCCTGCGCACCATTGCAGCCGGGTTGCTGACGCTGTACCTGGCGTTCCTGTTCGATCTGGATCAACCCAAATGGTCGATCATGGCGGTGGTCATCATCAGTCAGCCGCTGGCCGGGATGGCGCTGGCCCGCAGTTTCGGTCAGGTCATCGGCACCACGCTGGGCGCGGCGGTGGCGGTGCTGATCATGGCGATTTTCCCTCAGGCGCCTTTGCCCTTCATCACAACCCTGGCGCTGTGGCTGGCGCTGTGCACGGCCGGCGGCACCTTGCTGCGCTACACCAGTTCCCAGGCGTTCGTGCTCAGTGGCTACACCGCCGTGGTGGTGGCGTTGCTGGCCATTCCGGACCAGGACGGCACCTTCCTGCTGGCGGTTACCCGGGTGACCGAAACCCTGCTGGCGGTGGCCTGCGTCTGTGTCGTCAGCCTGTTGACGGCCCGTCCGGAGGCGGTTTCGCGCAACTACTTCGCCAAAGTCGATCAGGTGATCAAACTGGTCGCCACCCATGCCGCTGCGGTGATTCGTACCGAAGAAAGCGAATCCGAATTCCAGCGCCGGCAAATGCTACTGCTCGGCGAAATCAGCGCCCTGGAAGGCTTGCGCCGTCATCTGTATTTCGATGCACCGCGTCTGCGCAGTGCCAACAATCTTGTGTTGATGCTGGGCAATCAACTGATGCTGCTGACTTCGCGCCTGACAGCCCTGCGTCATCAGCGGCAGTTGCTGACCGAACGCTGGGACGGGGATCTGCCGCTGGAGGTCCAGCGCTTGCGTGCCGATGAACTGGCGTTTCTCGATCAACTGGCACAATACGGGCGTTCAATGCCGGAAGACATGAGGCATCAGCTGGTTGTCCTGCAACAACAGTTCGAAGCGCTGGCCTACAGGGCCGAACAGTTGACCGAGGACATGAGCGCAACCTTGCGTTCGCTGGCATGGGCCCTGCGCTGGGAGCAGGCGCGGCTGCTGCAACAACTGGAGCAGATCCTCGAACTGAGCGAAGCCATACAGGAAGGTCGGGAGGCCAGTTGCATGTTCCGTGGCCAGTCCAGCCCGCTGCACCTGGATTTCACTCTGGCGACGATGAATGCGATCCGGGCCTTCAGTGCATTGCTGGTGGCGGGGCTGATCTGGATCGAAACGGCCTGGGACGGTGCCCGTGGCGGGATGATTCTGGTGGGGATTCTGTGTTCGCTGATGGCAACGTTCCCGCGCCCCTTGATCGCCGCGCAGAGCTACGCCCGGGGACTGGGCCTGGCACTGGTGGTTTCGGCTTTGTATCAGTTCATGCTGGTACCGGCGGTCAACGACTTCGAATGGCTGGCGTTATTGCTGGCTCCGCTGCTTTATGTGATTGCGGTGGGACTGGCCAGCCCTGCCACGGCGGGCATCGGCATGGGGCTGGGCTTGTCGAGTTTCCTGATGCTCGGCCCGCAGAACGTCGGCACCGGGCAGAACACTGCCATTCAATGGTTCGAGTTTGCCGGTGCCTACGTCAGTGCGGCGATGCTGGCCCTGATCGTCTATGCGTGGATCTTTCCGTTCCGGCCGGTGTTGCGAATCCGTCGGTTCTACAACGAAGCGCGGGAACAGGTGTATCAACTGATCAAATTACCCGCCACGGACGAACAGCAATTCGCGTTCGAAAGTCGTATGGTCGATCGCCTGACCACCATGCTGGGTCTGTTGCCGGCAGCCAATGATCCGGACATGCAACGACGCTATGAAATCAGCCTCGCCTGTGTGGCGCTCGGTGTCGCCATTCACCAGCTCAGACAACAGGTGCAGGGCAACGCTTTACTGACGGACACCTTCGGCCGGCAACTGATGGACGCCTTGCGCCAGACCGGCCGCTTCGTCGCTGGCCGGCCGGATGTACACCTGCCGGCCTTGCTGACGACGCTACATGCGCTCGGTGACGAACTGGATGACCTGCATGCCGCCACACACGAGCACCTGTGGTCGGTATTCCGCATGCGTGTGGCGCTGCTGATCGTCGTCTCGTTCCTTGAGCGTCACGGTGAATATCTGCAACACAACGCCCCTGAAGGAGAACCCGTCCTTGCCCATTGATTTCGAGGTAGGCGGCGTCTACCTGCCGCCAATCGCCCAGGCGCTGATCCTCGCCATACCGGTCTTTCTGTTACTGGACTGGGTATTGCGCCGCCTCGGCGTGCTGTGCCTGGTCTGGCATGAAGCGCTGTTCGAAGGCGCGTTGTACGCCTGTGTTTGCGCCACATTGATTCTGTTGATGGGAGCCTGATGCCTTGAAGACGTTGCTCACTCGATTGACGACATTGGCAGTGGTGCTGCTGGCCATCGTGCTCGGCTGGTTCGCCTGGGAGCATTACACCCGTGCGCCCTGGACGCGGGATGCGCGGGTGAGGGCAGACGTGGTGACCCTGTCGGCGGATGTCTCGGGACGCATCGTCAGTCTGGCGGTGCAGGACAACCAACACGTCGAGAAGGGCCAATTGCTGCTGGAGATCGATCCGGCTCGCTACAGTCTGGCGGTTGAACATGCCCGGCGTTCGGTCGAGGTGGCCAAGGCCACTCTTGGTCAATCCCGGGCGTCCATCGTGGCCAGCGAGGCCTTGCTGAAACAGCGCGAGAGCGAAGAGCGGCGCAGGCGCACGCTCAAACAGGGCTTTGCGATCTCCGGCGAAGAGTGGGAAAAGTCCAGCACTGACGTGGCTGTGGCCCAGGCCGACTTGCTGCGCAATCAGGCCAATCTCGGCCTGGCCGAGGCCAATGTGCAACTGGCGATTGCAGCACTGACTCAGGCCGAGCTGGATTTGCAGCGCACCCGTGTCGAATCGCCGGTCAGCGGCTACGTCACCAACTTGCTGACCCGACAGGGCGACTACGCGGTGGCCGGCGGCGCATTGCTGGCACTGGTGGACAGTGACTCGTTCTACGTCAGTGGCTATTTTGAGGAAACCAAGTTGCCACGGATCGAGGAGGGCGACAGGGTTCGGATCGAATTGATGAGCGGAGAGAAGTTTGGCGGCACGGTCCAAAGCATCGCCTTCGCCATCGCCGACCGGGAAAACGCGCCGGGCAGTCGATTGCTGGCCAACATCAATCCCAGTTACACCTGGGTAAAACTGGCACAACGGGTGCCGGTGCGAATTGGCATCGACCCCGACTATGCAGGCAAGGATCGCCTCAGGGCAGGCACCACAGCCACCGTCACCGTTCTGGAAAACCACGAAAGACAGGCACAAAAAAGCCCCGCGACCGAATGATACGCGGGGCAAAAAATTGGTTGGTTGCGGCCAACCAAAGGAGCTCTTTAAAAAACTGTTACTTGCTGGCGACCGTTTCCGGTTGCCAGCCACCACCGAGGGCCTTGTAGATCGCGACGATGCCGCGATACAGCTCGACTTCGGCCTGAGCCTGGCTGTCTTCGGCATTCAAGCGTTCGCGCTGAGCGTCGAGCAGCACCAGGAAATCGGTGGTGCCTTCGCGGTAGCGGATTTCAGCCAGATCGGCAGCCTTGCGGCTGGATTCGCTTTGGCGGATCAGCGAGATCAAGCGTTGCTGACGTTTGCCGTAATCGCTGAAAGCGTTTTCCGACTCTTCCAGAGCCAGCAGCACTTGTTGCTCGTAGGTCGCCAGTGCGCCTTCGGCATCGGCGTCGGCACCGCGCAAACGGGCACGCACGCTGCCAAGGTCGAACGCCGCCCAGGTGATGCTCGGGCCCAGCGCCCAGGCATTGGCCGCCGAGGAGCCGATCTGCGAACCACGCCCGGCGGTCCAGCCGAGGAAGCCGCTGAGGCTGACCCGTGGGAACAGGTCGGCCTTTGCCACACCGATACGCGCCGTGGCGGAAGCCAGTTTGCGTTCGGCGCTGAGGATGTCCGGGCGACGTTGCAGCAGTTCGCCCGGATCACCGATCGGCAATGCCTTGGCGATGGCTGGCAAGTCTTTCGGGCTCAGGTCGACGGTCAGTTTGTCCGGACGTTCACCCAGCAGGGTGGCGATGCGGTTTTTCTGCCGAACCTGTTCCGCCTGCAATTGCGGCACGCTGGCTTCGACCGAGGCCAGACGGGCATCGGCGCGCTCGACATCGAGCTGATCGCCCACGCCGGCGTCACGCAGGCTGATGGTGATCTTGCGCGACTCCTGCTGGTTTTCCAGGTTGGCCACGGCGATCTTTTCCCGCAGTTGGGCGCCACGCAGTTGACCGTAGGCGTCCACCAGTTCGGCAATCATGGTGACTTGCAGCTGATACAGATCGGCTTCGGCAGCCTGCTGATCGGCTTCGCTGGCTTCCAGGTTGCGCTGGATGCGACCAAACAGATCGACCTCCCAGGCCATGTCCAGACCCAGGTCATAGCGTTCGCTGTTGACCCGTTGGGTGGTCTGGCCGGGAATCTGTCCCTTGCCCAGATTGCTGCTGGCACGGCTGGTGATGGTCGGCATGGCGTCATTGCTGACGTCGTCGCGAATCGCCCGGGCCGCTTTCCAGCGAGCAAAGGCGACGCGCAGTTGACGGTTACCCTGCAGTGATTGAGTCACCAACTGGTTGAGGGTCGGATCGTCGAACTGCTGCCACCAGATGCCTTCGAACTTCGAACGGTCAAAGTTCTTCTGGCCGGCGGCGCCGTCGGTGGCGGCCGTGATGTTGGCCGCCTCCGTGGCTGGGGTCTTGTAGTCAGGGCCGACTGCGCAGGCGCTCAGCGCCAGTACCAGCAGGCTCGGCAGGAAGACTTTCAGACTCATTGGTGCGCCTCCAGTTGCTGTGGAAGATTCTGCGCCTTGGCCGCTTTGCGGGCTTCACTGCGTTCCACGAAGTTGCGGATCAGTACATAGAACACTGGCGTCAGCAGCAGACCGAAGAAGGTCACCCCGAGCATGCCGGAGAACACCGCCACACCCATGGCGTGACGCATCTCGGCACCGGCACCGCTGGAGAACACCAGTGGCACCACACCCATGATGAACGCGAAGGAGGTCATCAGGATCGGCCGCAGACGCAGACGGCAGGCTTCCAGTACAGCAGCCAGCGGATCGAGACCTTCCTGTTGTTTGTCCTTGGCGAACTCAACGATCAGAATCGCGTTCTTACAGGCCAGGCCCACCAGTACGATCAAACCGATCTGGGTGAAAATGTTGTTGTCGCCGCCGGAAATGATCACGCCGGTGATGGCCGAGAGCAGGGTCATCGGTACGATCAGGATCACCGCCAATGGCAGGCTCCAGCTTTCGTATTGAGCGGCGAGCACCAGGAACGCCAGCAGTACGCAGAGCGGGAACACGAACAGCGCGGTGTTGCCGGACAGAATCTGCTGATAGGTCAGGTCGGTCCACTCGTAGGTCATGCCGTTCGGAAGTTCATCCTTGAGCAGTTTCTCGATGGCTTTTTCGGCCTGGCCGGAGCTGTAGCCCGGGGCTGCCGCACCGTTGATTTCAGCAGTGATGAAGCCGTTGTAGTGCATCACGCGATCCGGCCCCGAGGTGTCGCTGACCTTGATGAAGGTCGCCAGCGGGATCATTTCGCCCTTGTTGTTGCGTACTTTCAGCTGGCCGATCTGGTCGGATTCGAGGCGGAACTGTTGCTCGGCCTGAACGTTGACCTGATAGGTGCGCCCGAAGCGGTTGAAGTCGTTGGCATACAGCGAACCCAGGTAGATCTGCAGGGTGTCGAAGATGTCGCTGACGGCCACGCCGTGGGTCTTGGCTTTTTCCCGGTCGATGGCGGCATCGACCTGCGGCACGTTCACGGTGTAGCTGGTGAACAGGTTGGCCAGCTCCGGAACGTTATGGCTCTTGGCAATAATGTTCATGGTTTCCTTGTACAGCTCTTCGTAGCCCAGGTTGCCCCGGTCTTCGATTTGCAGGCGGAAACCACCGATGGTGCCCAGACCTTGTACCGGCGGCGGCGGGAAGATCGCCATGTACGCTTCCTGGATATTCGCGTATTGGCCGTTCAGGGCCCCGGCAATTGCACCGGCGGACATGCTCGGGTCTTTACGCTCGTCGAACGGTTTCAGGGTCACGAACACGATGCCGGCGTTCGGGCTGTTGGTGAAGCCGTTGATCGACAGGCCCGGGAACGCTACGGCGCTTTCCACGCCCGGCTGTTTCAGTGCCAGGTCGGACATGCGCTTGATCACGTCTTCGGTACGGTCCAGGCTCGCGGCGTCCGGCAGTTGCGCGAAGGCCACCAGGTATTGCTTGTCCTGACCGGGTACGAAACCGGTCGGCGTGCTGGAGAAACCGAAGAAGGTCAGCACCATCAAGCCTGCGTACAGGAAGAGGGCGATGCCGCTGCCACGGATGACCCGGCGCACGGTGCCGACGTAGCCATGACTGGCGCGGTCGAAGAAGCGGTTGAACGGACGGAACAGCCAGCCACCGAAGATCTTGTCCAGCACCCGCGAGAAGCGGTCTTTCGGCGCGTCGTGACCTTTAAGCAACACAGCGGCCAGCGCCGGCGACAGGGTCAGCGAGTTGAAGGCCGAGATCACGGTCGAGATCGCGATGGTCAAGGCGAACTGCTTGTAGAACTGACCGGTGAGGCCGGAGATGAATGCCGCTGGTACGAACACCGCACACAGCACCAGCGCCGTGGCAATGATCGGACCGGTTACTTCACCCATGGCCTTTTTGGTCGCATCGAAGGGGTTGAGCCCCAGTTCGATGTTCCGCTCGACGTTCTCCACCACCACGATGGCGTCGTCCACCACGATACCGATCGCCAGTACCAGGCCGAACAGCGACAGGGCGTTGAGCGAGAAGCCGAACAGGTGCATCACCGCAAACGTACCGATCAACGATACCGGCACCGCCACCAACGGAATGATCGAGGCGCGCCAGGTCTGCAGGAACAGGATCACCACCAGAACCACGAGGATCAGTGCTTCGAAGAGAGTGTGAACCACCGCCTCGATGGAGCCGCGCACGAAGATCGTCGGGTCATAGACGATGCTGTAGTCCATGCCTTGCGGGAAGCTTTTCTTCAGTTCTTCCATCTTGCCGCGAACTTCGTTCGAGATTTCGATGGCGTTGGAGCCTGGACGCTGGAAGATCGGGATCGCCACGGCCGGCTGGTTGTTCAGCAGCGAACGCAGGGCGTACTGGCTGGAACCCAGTTCGATGCGGGCAATATCCTTCAGGCGAGTGATTTCACCGTTGTCGCCGGCGCGAATGATGATGTTCTCGAACTCTTCCTCGGAGACCAGACGGCCCTGAGTGTTGACCGACAGCTGAAAGCTCTGGGCATTCGGGGCTGGGGGCGCGCCCAACTGGCCGGCGGCGACCTGACGGTTCTGCTCGCGAATCGCGGTCACCACATCAGTGGCAGTCAGATTGCGCGAAGCGGTCTTGTTCGGGTCCAGCCATACACGCAGCGAGTAATCGCCCATACCGAACAGCTGCACGTCACCGACACCACCGAGGCGAGCGAGCTCATCCTTGATGTTGAGGATTGCGTAGTTGGACAGGTACAGCATGTCGTAGCGTTTGTCCGGCGAGGTCAAGTGCACAACCATGGTCAGGTCGGGCGAAGCCTTGTCGACGGTGATACCGATGCGCGTCACTTCCTCTGGAAGTTTCGGCTCGGTCCGGGTCACGCGGTTCTGCACCTGCACCTGCGCGTTGTCCAGGTCGGTACCCAGGGCGAAGGTGATGGTCAGGGTGATCTTGCCGTCGGCGGTGGACTGCGAGGACATGTACAGCATGTTCTCGACGCCGGTGATGGCTTGCTCCAGTGGAGCGGCCACGGTTTCACCGATGACTTTGGGGTTGGCGCCCGGGAAGTTGGCACGTACCACCACGGTGGGCGGCACGACTTCCGGGTATTCGCTGATCGGCAACTGGAACAGCGAGATAGCGCCGGCGATCAGGATCAGCAGCGAAAGCACCGCTGCGAAGATCGGCCGTGAAATGAAGAATTGGGAAAAATTCATCGGAGTTGTCGTCCCTTAACCGCGTGGGGTCGCTGCAGCCAGTTTCACAACCGATCCAGACGCGCCTTTGGCAGGTGCGACTTTGGGCAGGTTGCTGGCTTCCAGCGCTTGTCGTTGTTGAGCGAGAGCGGCAATGGTTTGCTCGCTGGCCATCGGGATCACTTCAGGGGATACCGGAGAGCCAGGGCGAACCCGTTGCAGACCCTTGACGATGATCGTGTCGTCCTTGTTCAGGCCGCTGCGCACGATGCGCAGGCCTTCGATCTTCGGACCGAGCTCGACGGCGCGGTAGGCGGTCTTGTTGTCGCCATCCATCACCAGCACGAACTTCTTGCCGAGGTCGGTACCGACCGCTTCGTCGTTGATCAGCATGGCGTTGTAGGTGCCGCTGCCGACCAGTTTCAAACGCGCATACAGACCCGGGGTGTAAGTGCCGTCGCTGTTGTCGAACACGGCGCGACCACGAATGGTGCCGGTCTTCGGGTTGACCTGGTTGTCGACGAAGTTCATCTGGCCCAGGTGCGGGTTGCCGTCTTCGTTGGACAGGCCCATGTACACCGGAGTGGTGGCGCCGCGCTGACCCTGACGGGCGAGCTGGGTGTATTTGAGGAATACACGCTCGTCGGCGTCGAAGTAGGCATAGACCTTGTCGGTGGACACCACGCTGGTGAGCGGGGTGGTGTCGGCGGTCACCAGGTTACCGGCGGTGATCTCGGCCCGGCTGACGCGGCCACTGATCGGTGCGGTTACACGGGTGAAACTCAGGTTCAGTTTGGCCAGATCCAGTTGTGCTTGCAGGGCGCCGACAGCGGCACGCGCTTCTTGTGCAGCGCTGGTGCGCGAGTCAGCCAGCTCGGCGGAAATGGCGTTGCTGGCACGCAGGCGTTCGCCACGGCCGGCTTCGTTTTCACTGCGAGTGGCGTTGGCGCGAGCCTGGGCTACGAGAGCTTCAAGGCGGCGAACCTCGGCCTGGAACGGACGCGGGTCGATCTGGAACAACAGGTCGCCTTTCTTGACCAGTGCACCTTCGGTGAAGGCGACTTCGTCGATCTGGCCGGAGACCCGTGGACGGATTTCAACGGTTTCCGGCGCCTCGAGGCGCCCGGTGAATTCGTCCCACTCGTTGACCGGTTGTTCCAGCACCTTGGCCACGCTGACCTTGGCAGCAGGCATGGCGGCGGCGGTTTCTGGAGTCTTGCCGCAGGCGCTCATCACCATCACGGCCAACAGAGCCAACGGGAAGCGCAAATGTTTGAGTGATTGTTCCATGGATGCATCCGCCAATGTATTGAAGATGGGCGGATGATGCTCGGCAGGTAGATAGCAAACGAATCGAATGACACGAAGGTAACTATCATTCGGAATGATATAAGACCGAGCGAAGCCCTCTAGCATGCACCTTTCGTTAGGGGGCTATCAATATGGTCGATGACAAATCTGTGTTGCGCGACCTGCAAGGATGAGATCGACAGGAATTCTTTGCGGCAGATGCAAAGAGACGGCCATGGCGGCCGTCTCGATCAGCGTGTTGCGCGGTGACTCAGTTGACGCCTTTGCGGTTCGGCCCGAAGCGGTTCGGACCTGGCTGGCTGTCCTGCACCAGAAACACCAGGTTGACGATCGGCAGCAGCAACCACCAGCCGCTGCGGTCGGTGTCGTGCATGCGGCGTGCACCGACGGCGATGCTTGGCAGCAACATCGCCAGGCTGTACAGGTTGTAAAGGATGCCCTTGGTATTGAACATTGCATCGAGAACACCGATGACAATGCAGATACCCATGTTGATCAGAATGAACATCCAGTACTCGCGGCGGGTGGCGCGACCCTTGAATTCGGCGTAGTTCTTCAGCGCTTCCATGTAAGGGTTGCCCGTCGCGATGGCGGGACCGCTTGCAAAGGACGGCTGGGTCGCCTGAGGTGCGCCGCATTGCGGGCAAGCCACGGCCAGGCTGCTAATTTCCTTGGCGCAACCGCGGCAGAAAACCATGCTCATATTTTTTCCCTAAAATTATTCAATCGATAGACAGGACAAAACGAACGCGGCAATGCCTGACAAGATAATGCCGGCAATCGCGAGGTTTCTTCCTGGATGTTTTTGGTTGATACAGACAATGCCGCAAATGAGACCCGCGATGCTGAGAAATCCCACACCGACAATCGCGTCCCTGTCCCATTCGGAGTCATCAAACAGGGTGAGTGCGCTGATAATTCCGAGGATCAACGAAACGATGGCCAGCCAAGGCATTTCGGCTTGCGTTTGCGGCACTGGGGCCTGCTGAGGAGCCCCGCATTGGGGGCAAGTGAGCGCCGTTTCGTGTAGCTCCTTGGCGCAAGCACGACAATAGACCATTGCCATCGTTTTCCTTAACTGAGTGCGAATGCCCGACCTGACATCAATCGGGGCGGCGACAAATTAAACTTTATTGCGGGATTTGTCATTAGGCACTTTGCCAGCACTCGCGCGGCGCACCGAAATGACAGGGTTTTCTGCGCCAGTCATTTCTTCGGCATGGTCGAGCGCTTCACCGGCTCTTTGCTGTTCAAGATGCGTCGCGCGGCATGTACCGCCCGCTCGGAGAGCATTTCCATGCGCGCTGACTGCAGGTCCCAGGCGTGCCAATAAAGCGCTACATCAGTGAAATGGCCGGGTGCCAAATCCACCAGCTCCCGATTTTTCAGCAGGTCGCTTACCTGCATGTACGGCACCATCCCGTATCCGAGGCCACGACGAATGGCTTTGAGGCGTGCTTCGGGAAGTGACAGGTAATGGGTCGGATAAGCATCTGCCTGCAGACCGAAACGCGACCGCATGAAATCAGACTGCAAGGTGTCCTTGCGCGAATAAGCGAATACCGGTGCCTTGCGTGCAGCCGCGCGGGTCAGGCCCTTGGCAAACCAACGCTGCTGAAAGGCGGGCGATGCCACCAGTTGGTAGCGTACTGACCCCAGCAACTCGGCAAAACATCCTCGCATCGGCTGTGAGCGCGTGCCGATGCAACCGATGACCTGGCCACTTTCCAGTAATGCATAGGTGTGGTCCTGATCGTCGACCACGACGTCGAGCAGGATTTTTTCGCTGACGAATATCTCGGCCAGAGCAGGGAAAAACCAGGTCGCCAGCGTGTCACCGTTGACGGCTATGACAACCCGCAGATGGTCTTTTTCGTCACCGGTCAGGTCGTTGAGGAGTTCCTCTTCGAGCACCGTTGCACGGCGAAGATAGAGCATCAGCTTTCGTCCGGCCTGAGTGGGTTCGCACGGTCGCCCGCGCACCACCACCGAGCTGCCCAGGCGAACTTCCAGTGCGTGTATCCGTTGGGACACCGCCGACGGCGTCACGTTGAGCCGTTCCGCGGCCTTTTCGAAACTGCCGCTGTCGACGACGGCAAGGAACGCCTGCATCTGTTTTGCATCGAGTTGCATGGCCGCCAGTCTCGTTTAGTTTTTCTAATCCGTACTGAAAGATACTTCGTTTTTCTTCATCTCGGTACCGAACTGCTCAATCATTCCATCACGGCGATCTGACCGATTCAGACCCGCACAAACGTCGCGCTATTGACCACACGGGGTCAGCGTTATTAGGAATGAAATGTCCAGCAACCGATGCCTGCCATGAAACTCAACATGATTATTGCTGTGAGCGCTGTCGCATTGGTCGGCAACTATATCTGGCAGTCCCACGACTTGAAGCTCGGACCCTACGAATATCAGGCGTCAGCGAATGCTCTGCTATCGAGGCACACCCACTCAGGGGCTCGTCAGTTGGCCTTGGACAATGCCTGCAAAAAGTGTGCATCGCTTGGCAAGCAACTCGGCGAGTTTGAAGTTCAATCTCGCTTGCCGCTGGATCCTGAGAATGAAGTCGCCCACGTGAGGTTCGTCTGCAAGTGATTTCAAACAGCGCCTTTTACCGATGGAGAAAACCATGAAGTTCATTTTTTTCACGTTGTGCGCGATGCTTTTGAGCGCATGTGCCACTTCTGTTCATGATTGGTCCAGGCCGGGCGCAAGTGCCTCTGACATCCAGCACGACAAAGCTGAATGCCACTACCAGGCCAAAGCGGCAACGGCCAGCTACCACTCCACGCCGGCAGCAAATGACCAGACTCACGGCATGGGCAGCGCCGTGGGGGATGGCATCGTTATCGCTGAAAAACAGATCGATCTGACCAATGATTGCATGCGGGTCAAAGGCTATGCCGGCCAATGACGCACGCCTGTATCCCGAGCGCCGAGAGTTTCACCCCACCCCACGATGAACCCGTCCGCGTTTCTTTATAGTAGAGTCGCCATCGAACCACCTGTCGTCTGAGGCTTTCCGGCAATTGGTGTACGCAAAACCGACAGATGGACACGACTTTCAAATGAGCGACTCTACGACGACCACCAGCGGCAATTGGTATGCGGTCATTGCGCTGGCACTGGCGGCATTCGTCTTCAACACCACCGAATTTGTCCCGGTCGGCCTGTTGAGTTCGATTGGCAGCAGCTTCGACATGACGTCGGCTCAGGTTGGCCTGATGCTGACCATCTATGCCTGGGTGGTGTCGCTGACGTCGCTGCCCATCATGCTGCTGACGCGCAACGTCGAGCGGCGCAAGCTGTTGATCGTGCTGTTTGCGATGTTCATCGTCAGCCACATTCTGTCGAGTGTGGCGACCAGCTTCGCCGTCCTGTTGCTGAGCCGGATCGGCGTGGCGTTATCCCATGCATTGTTCTGGTCGATCACCGCTTCTCTGGCTGTGCGACTGGCGCCGCCCGGTAAACAGGTCCAGGCCTTGGGCCTGCTGGCGACCGGCACTTCCCTGGCGATGGTGCTCGGTATCCCACTCGGCCGGATATTGGGCGAGGCGATGGGGTGGCGAACCACCTTTGTCGCGATCGCAGTGTTGGCGGCTACGCTGATGTTCTGGCTGGCGAGGGTATTGCCCTTGTTACCCAGCCAGAACTCCGGATCACTGAAAAGCTTGCCGTTGTTGTTGAAGCGACCGGCGCTGGTGGCGATCTATGTCCTGACGGCCATGGTCGTGACCGCTCACTTCACCGCCTACAGCTACATCGAGCCTTTCGTTCAGGTGGTGGCGGGCATGAGTGGCGAGACGGTCACGCTGATTCTGCTGTTATTCGGTGGCGCGGGGATTTTCGGATCTCTGCTGTTCAGCTGGCTGCACCGGTACAGCCCGCAGCGCTTTCTGATTGTCGCGGTGTCGTTGCTCGCGTTGTGTCTGGCGTTGCTGCTGCCATTGAACGGCAAGGTCTCATACCTGTGTGCGCTGAGTATCTTCTGGGGGATGGCGATCATGGGGTTTGGTCTGGCGTTGCAGTCCAAAGTTCTGGTGCTGGCGCCTGACGCGACCGATGTGGCGATGGCGCTGTTTTCGGGGATCTACAACATCGGCATTGGCGGCGGGGCGTTGATGGGGAGCTGGGTGGGGAGCCAGTTTGGTTTTGCTTATGTCGGGGTTGTGGGCGGGATGTTGGCGGGGTTGGCGTTGTTGCTTTATTGCCTGTCGGTCTATCGGGTGGCTCGATCCGGGGCTTCGGTCTGACGCATCAACTTGATGCGTCAGGCATAGCGCTAAATCATGACTCTTTGTTGGGTTGGGCTTTTGAGAAGTCCAACCGCTTCAACAGCTCCATGATTATTTCCTGCGTGTTGAGGGGAAACGGATCAGCGCTTGTTTTAGAGAAGTCTCTTCCGGCAAACAACTTTGATGCGATTGTAATTTTAATTTTGTGCTGCTCCTCCTCGGGAAGCGAAGCGAGGAAAGGAGAGATCGCTTTTAAATCAAGTGAGGTCTGAAGGTGCTGATACTGCTGCTCTCTGTGTTTGGCGGATTCTCTTGCAAGATAAGCAGCCGGCACGGATAGCAGAAAAGTCAGTGTGATCCGGAACAAAGACTTTTGCCAGTTGAACTCGGTGCCGATGGTTTCCCAGAATGAATAACCCAGAGAGAAAGCGATCAAAGCCATACAGGTCAATGAGCCGATGCGAAGCCAATCGGCTTTGTTTTTCTCCTCGGTAGCGCTCTTCTCATAATCGCCTGCGACGGCTCTTCCGGAGACGTGGCCGAGGATGTTGTCTATTTCTGCTTTTTTGCCCTCGATCTCATGCAGGGCTACTGAATATAAAGCGGTTATTTTGTCTATTTCAGTGCTGGCAATGGATTCCAGCCCGCTGATTCTCTGTTCAAGGCCGGTTATTTTGAAGTCGTTATCTGCCAGGATTTTTTTGAATCGCTGGCCATGTTTTTCCTGTTCGTCCCAAGAGATTTTTGCGGGGGCCGTGGAAAAACCCTGTTTCAGTACGCCGTTTAAAAGCCCCCCGATTTCAATCGGCTCAAGCGGTTTGAGTGGCTTAGGTTCTTCACCTATCAAGAGCGTCAGTTTTTCGGCGTTTTCCGCTAGGCTGTTTTTGACTTCTATGGACTCAGACGCTGCCAGCTGAGGCGCGAAGTGCAAGATAATCTTGGTTGAGGATGCCAGTGCCTTTGCGTTTTGGGCGATTTTTACTTCATCGTTTTTTTTGATCGAGGTTGCAAGGTCTGTAATTTCCCGTTGCAGACCTTTGAAGTAAATATTCAATCCGTCATCTACGGGCGTGTCGGCAATGAGGTCTTTGAGTTGGATCAATGAGTTTTCAAGCTCACCAGCAAGCTTGATGATTGCTATCGTTTTTTCTTGCATGTGATTTCAGAGATCCTTCCTGGTTCAGGAGCAACTTTTAAAGCTCCGTTTTAATCGTGTTTCAAATGCTGGCGCTGAATCTCGGTGGAGCGTTTTTGCCTGCAAACTGAACCTTCATATTCAGTTTGCAGGCAATTCAAGACTATCCGGATCCCCAAAAAACATCTGAATCCGCGACCTCAACCACCGCTCCCCCGGATCGTTATCCTGCGACCCACGCCACGCCATGTGCAGTTCGAACGTGCGCGTCGGCAGCGGTGGATCTTCCGCCCGAACGCCGCCCGCAGACGTCAGCGCATCAGCCGTGTAATCCGGCACCGTCGCGACGATGTCGGTTCCGGCCAGCAACGTGCTCAAGCCATTGAACTGCGGCACGGCCAGCACCACGTGGCGTTTGCGGCCGAGTTTTTCCAGTTCTTCATCGATAAAGCCGCTGAGGTCGCCGGCGAACGACACCAGCGCGTGGGGGCGGGCGCAGTAGTCGTCCAGGCTCAGCGGCCCCGGTACGGTGTCGGCGCGCAGCAGTTTTGGCTGGCTGCGGCGCAAGACCTTGCGCTTGGCGTTGGCCGGCAGGTCGGTTGTGTAGCTGACGCCGATGGAGATTTCGCCAGAGGCGAGCAGACCGGGCATCAGGATGTAGTTGACGCGGCGTACCACCAGCACGATGCCCGGCGCCTCGGCACGCAGGCGCTTGAGCAGCATGGGCAGCAACGCGAATTCGACGTCGTCCGACAAGCCGATCCGGAATACCGAGGTGCTGGTGGCGGGGTCGAATTCGGCGGCGCGGCTGACCGCTGTCGAAATCGAGTCCAGTGCAGGCGAGAGCAGGGCGAAGATTTCCACCGCACGGGCGGACGGTTCCATGCTGCGTCCGGTGCGTACAAACAGCGGATCATCGAATAGACCGCGCAGGCGCGAAAGCGCCGCGCTGATCGCCGGCTGGCCGAGAAACAGCTTTTCCGCCGCGCGGGTTACGCTGCGTTCGTGCATCAGGGTTTCGAATACGATCAACAGGTTCAGGTCGACACGACGCAGGTCATTACGATTCATCTGGAGTCCTGGCAGAGTCATCAAGCTTGACGAGAGCGACCATATGAGAACAATGGCCGGCATGAATCTTACGGGGAAAGGCTGGTACTCTGCACCGGGTAATTCAGCTTTACTGAGATGGATGCAGCAGTTTTTTCATGGATTTGCTCAATGCTGGCCATACTGCGGAATCAATGACAGGCATGTCGACTATTAATAGCCACTGATAGTCTTGGCCGGAAAGCCCAGATAGAGTTCAGGGCATTAGAGGTTACTTTGACGAGGTTTGCGATGTCCCGCACGATCCGTTTTCACAAGTTTGGTCCGGCCGAGGTGCTCAAATGCGAAGAGCATGCGGCCGCTCAGCCAGGTCCTGGCGAAGTGCAGGTGCGTGTCGAGGCGATCGGCATCAGCTGGTATGACACGCTCTGGCGTCAGAACCTGGCATCGTCACAGGCTCGCCTGCCTTCGGGCCTGGGCCATGAAATGGCGGGTGTGGTCACGGCCATTGGCGACGGTGTCGAAGACCTGATCGTCGGTGACAAGGTGGCCAGCTTCCCGGCCGAGAGCCCCAATGACTATCCGGTCTACGGCGAACTGATCGTTCTGCCACGTACCGCGCTCACCCGTTATCCGGACGTGCTGACCCCGATCGAGGCGAGCGTGCATTACACGCCGCTGTTGATCGCCTATTTCGGTTACGTCGATCTGGCACGAGTCAAACCCGGGCAGTTTGCCCTGGTCACTGACGCCAGTCATTGCGCCGGTCCGTCGTTTGTCCAGTTGGGCAAGGCGCTGGGTGTGCGCGTGATTGCCGCCACGAAAACCGCCGAAGAGCGCGAATACCTGCTTTCCCTCGGTGCCGAGAAGGTAATCGTCACCGAAGAAGAAGACCTGTTGATGCGGATCAACAAGATCACCGACAACTGCGGCGTCAACGTCGTGTTCGACGGTCTCGGCGGCCCGCAGATGTCGCTGCTGGGCGATGTACTGGCACCTCGCGGCAGTCTGGTGTTGTATGGTCTGCAAGGTGGCAACCAGACGCCATTTCCGGCGTGCGCAGCGTTCCAGAAGAACATTCAGTTTTTCGTGCACTGCATCGGCAACTTCACCGGCAAGCCGGAACTGGGCATCGTCCAGGATCACGTCGCGCTGCAACGTGCCCTGCGTGACATCAACCAGTTGACGGCCGACCGCGTGCTGCTACCGCTCAAGACTCGGGTCTTCCCGTTCAACGAGTTTGTCGAAGCGCACCGCTACATGGATGAATGCCCATGCCGTGAGCGGGTCGCCCTGCAAGTCGAACCTGCCTGACCTTTGTGTTCAGAGTCCGTGGCCCCACGGACTCTTGTGCGTTCCATCCTTCAGACCATGAGAAACCCTGGGCGCAATGCCTGGGGACGTTCAGCAACTGAACTGGTTTTTACTCTTGATCTGTATCTTCTAATCGCCATTCAGACCCTGATAATTGAATGACTACTTTCATCTCAAGGAATGAGCTATGGCTGTGCATTCTGTTTACTTTTCGCAATACCGGGCAATAGTGGCTGGCCGATATTTCAGACTCTGTTTAATTGCTGTAGGGCGTCCCAGTAGTCCCTTCTTTTTTTCTTGTGCTCATCGTGTGCAAGCCATTGTAAGAATTTTCCTAGGAAAACTTCTGTGTCGAGAAAAGCCTGTAAAGACGCGGGCTTGCGGCGTGTGGTTGGTGAATTTCAATTGTTGTGGACTCAACTGTTTCAAATAACTACAAAACCTTAAGTGTTAGCATTTCAGCGTCTATTAATTAATGAAGAGTGATTGCGTATCCGGCGTTCGTGGCTGCGCAATATAAAACCTTTGATATCGGGTGAAGTACTGATGAGCACGATCCATGACCAGGCAATGAACTATGTCTACCAGCAAGTATTGCAACGATTGCTGAGTTTCTTTTCCCGAGCAGAACGCACGGCATTGCAGCTGTTGATTCAGCGATTGGCGGTAGCCGCAGGGGGCATGGATCGTGTCGGTGAATTCAAGGTGCTGGTCACGCAATCGGGCACTCGTGATTGTTGCTACAGCCTGGCCCTGTTGCGTGCTGCGCAACTGAGTATCGCCGGACGGGCTCCGGGAACCTTCCAGTTACGGGTGGCGACCCTGCGTGGTTGCGCCACACCGGCGTCGGCATTGCACAACATGCATCGCAGCTTCAGCGCCCTGTTTCTGTATGACGACCCAAGGGTCGAACTGCTGATGATCGACAACCGGGAGGTCTTGCCTTTCAATCATCAGGAGCCTCTTTCCGACGATGGGCGCGAGGCTAACCGCATCAATTTGCTGATGGTTGGCCACCGCCGCTCCTGGAGCGAGAGCCTGGAGCTCTGGGATGATGCGTACCTGGCCACGGCCGAGTTCTACGGACAGGTCGCTCGGTGGAGCAATGGTGTCGATGCACTGGTCAGCAGCGACTCCGCACGCCGTCAGGCGCACTTCCTGCAAGGACTGGATCGTGCAGCGCAGAAGGCCGGCATGGGCGCGCTACCGAAGCGGACCGCCGGGTTCGATGAGTTGTTCGATGTGCTGGACGGTATGGGAGGTGACTGTTACCGGGAACTCCGTGCACCCGACGATCTGCCGCCATGGCGGCCGCTCGGCCAGTTCGAAGCCTGCCGACGCACCAGTTATATCGGCATCGATGACATCGTGGTGGGCAAGATGGAGGAACGGTGGCCCTTGCTCAGCGATTTTCTCGGGTTCCAGACTGACGATCTGCTGTTCGAGCCGGGTACCGGTGAGTCGACGGATCCCTTGATCGCGGCCTACCTGAGCGGTCTCCAGGCTTGCTGCATCGAGGGTCGCAATTACGAAAGTGGCGTATCCGAATACCTGCAGCGCTGCCTCGCATCGATGCGCCGCCAGGACGTTCCGGAGCAAACCTGCGAGCGCTTCATGGCGACGTTCGGCACCCTGACAGATCCAGGCGAGCATAGGTCACTGGCCGCCACTGCCTTGCAAAAGAATTTCGGGCTCAATGAAGCGCAATTGGTCTGTCTGATGTTTGCACCTTTCACCGAGGGTGGCGCAGGGCTCGAACGTTTTCTGCGAATATGCCATCCAGGCATGCTGGTGGCCATGCCGGATCTGCATCGCGCGATGCAGGGGTTGCACGCCCCTGAGCAGGTTTTGCAATGGATGACCGATGTCAGCGGCTTGTCCGTGCAACTGATCAGCCGGTTGTATGCCATGGCACCTGTCCGAGTGGCTGAGCAAACGACGCACGCCCCGGACCCTGCCGACAGTGAGGTTGCCGTAGGCGACCGCTCGGCGGAAGGCTGAGTGTGAGTATTGCGCCCGCCCGCCAAAGAATGCCGGACGCCCGCTCATGAACGCCTCGCGTGAAACCGATTTCGCCTATCAGGCTGTCTATCGCTATCTCACTCAACTGATCGATGGGCCTGGCGGCGAAGGTGCGATGCGGCTGCCATCCTTGAGGCAACTGGCCGAACGGTTGAACGTGTCGATTTCGACCATCCAGTACGCCTATGCACTGCTCGAGAAAGAAGGCCGGGTCTATTCCGTGGCCAAGTCCGGGTATTTCGCACAGCCGGCGTCCTCGGTCATGCCGCCGGGTCGAGGCAATGACCTGCTGGAAACCGTCTATGTCAACGCCAGGTGTTTCGGCATGCGCGTATTGAGCGCCGACGATCCGGCATCGATCCAGCCGCTGGACAGCCCGCTGCTGATGCTCGAACGGGAGCTGATGCGGCAATACCCTCGGCAATCACAGGTCCCGGCCCAGCCTTGTGGCGAGCTCGAGTTGCGCATGCTGCTGGCGGCTCGATACACCTCGTCCCCGAGCCACTGCTGGCACGCCGAGGACGTCTATATCGGCGCTGATGTGAGAGGGGTACTGGAGATCCTGATCGCTGTTCTTGAACTGCGTAACGCGACTGTGGTGGTTGAATCGCCCTGCGACTGGATGGTGTTGCGCCTGTTCCAGTCTGCCGATGTGAGGGTCATCGAGCTGCCGGTGCAACCTGGCGGGGAGCTTGATCCACGGCAATTGAAAATGTTGCTGGAAACCGAACCGGTTCGACTGATCCTGCTGTCCTCTGTGTTGAACATGCCCCGTGGCAGTCTGACACCTGAGGAAAATCGCGAAGCCATCGCGCAGTTGCTGAGGGATCATGGAACCTGGGTGCTGGAAAACGACAGCTACAGTGAGCTGGGTGACGACTGTGAGCGTCGGCCTCTGCGGGATTTGCTGGACCCGGATCGTCTCCTGGTGTTTTCCACCTTCGAAAAGGTGATCGGTGTCGAAGCGCCTTACGGCTTCGTGCTTGCTCGCCAGTGGCGCACCGACTTGCAACGGCACTTTCTGCTGCGCTCGTTCCGACTTTCGCCGATTCGCCAGAAGGCCATTGCCCGACTGTATGCCAGTGGTCGGGTCGATCAGCATCTCCCGGTGTTGAAGCGCCTGCTCAAGGAGCGTCGTACCCGGTTGATCGAGTTGCTGCGCGAAGGGCTGGGCGACGCGCTGCACATTGATGAGCCGCAGGGCGGCGCGACGGTATGGGTGCGCTCGTCGCGTCGAGTGGTGATGGGCGCCGTGTTCCAGCGCTTGCTCAAGCAGCACGTGTTGATCGCACCGGGCGAACTGTTCAGCGCACAAGGCATGCATGGGCAACACATGCGCCTGAGTGCGACAGCCAGCAACGGGCCTGAACTGGAAGGCGTCGTCGGTTTGATCGGCGATGCGTTGCGACTGGCGCCCGATGGCTGAGCTGTTAAAAAACATCGGGGACGCACTGGATAGATCCCATCGCACTACGGTCAAACTGCCAGTAAACTCCGCTGTAATTTCCTGAACCACTCTATTTCAGAGGTTTTGCATGACACTCAGTCCTTTTGCGGGCAAACCGGCACCGGCAGAGTTGTTGGTCGACATCCCGCGACTGGTAACGGCGTATTACACCGGTCAACCCGACGCTTCGATTTCCACCCAGCGTGTGGCGTTCGGTACTTCTGGACATCGTGGCAGCTCCTTCGACTTGAGTTTCAACGAGTGGCATGTTCTGGCCATCAGCCAGGCGATCTGCCTGTACCGCGAAGCCCAGGGCATCACCGGCCCGCTGTTTGTCGGCATCGATACTCATGCGCTGTCCACACCGGCCGGGGCCAGTGCCCTGGAAGTGCTGGCAGCCAACGGCGTGACCGTGATGATCGCCGAAGGTGACGAGTACACCCCGACGCCGGCCGTGTCCCACGCCATTCTTTGCTATAACCGTGGCCGCACCACCGGCCTGGCTGACGGCATCGTCATCACGCCGTCGCACAACCCGCCACAAAGCGGTGGCTACAAATACAACCCAACCAACGGCGGCCCGGCCGACACCCACATCACCAAGTGGATCGAAGCCAAGGCCAACGAACTGCTGACGAACAAACTGGCGGGCGTAAAACGCATCGGTTACGAACAGGCGCTCAAAGCCCCGACCACGCACCGCCACGATTACGTCAACACGTACGTCGCCGACCTGATCAACGTCATCGACTTCGATGCCATCCGTGGCGCCAAATTGCGCCTGGGTGTCGATCCGTTGGGCGGAGCAGGGGTACGCTACTGGTCGGCCATCGCCGAACACTATCGTCTTGACCTCGATGTGGTGAACAAGGAAGTCGATTCGACGTTCCGCTTCATGACCGTCGACTGGGATGGCCAGATCCGCATGGACCCATCGTCCAGCCATGCCATGCAAGGCCTGATCGGCCTCAAGGAACGCTTCGACGTCGCGTTCGCCTGCGATCCGGACCATGACCGTCACGGCATCGTTACTCCGTCCGGCGGCCTGCTGGCGCCGAACAATTATCTGGCAGTGTCGATCGACTACCTGTTCCAGAATCGCCCGCAGTGGCGCGCCGATGCGGCCGTGGGTAAAACCGTGGTCAGCAGCGGTCTGATCGATCGCGTGGCCAAGCGTCTGGGCCGTCGTCTGTACGAAGTGCCGGTCGGTTTCAAATGGTTCGCTGATGGCCTGTTCGACGGCTCTCTGGGTTTTGGCGGCGAAGAAAGTGCCGGCGCGTCGTTCCTGCGCAAGGACGGTGGCGTCTGGAGTACCGACAAGGACGGTCTGATCCCGGCCCTGCTGGCTGCTGAAATGACTGCCCGCACCGGTCGCGACCCAAGCCAGGCCTATCGTGCACTGACCGAAGAGCTGGGCGAGCCGTTCTCGGTACGTGTCGACGCCAAGGCCAACCCTGAGCAGAAAGCCCTGCTGAGCAAGTTGTCGCCTGAACAGGTGACCTCGACCGAACTGGCGGGCGAGAAGATCCAGAGCATTCTCAGCAAGGCACCGGGCAACGATCAGGCCATCGGCGGTCTGAAAGTGATGACCGAGAACGGCTGGTTCGCCGCACGTCCTTCGGGCACCGAGGACATCTACAAGATCTACGCTGAAAGCTTTATCGGCGACGACCACCTCAAGCAACTGGTGGCCGAAGCGCAGACCCTGGTCGATGGTGCAATTTCCACCAAGTGATCACTGCTGAATAGAAAAGGGCGACCAAGAGGTCGCCCTTTTTTTGCCCGCAATCCAGCCGGTCAGGCCAGATCCACCAACACGATTTCACTGTCTTCAATGGCCGTGACGGTCAGCACCGGCTCCTGGCTCACCGCGACACCGTCTCGAGCTTGTGCACGCAAGCCGTTGACTTCAATCATACCGGTGGCCGGTACGAGATAAGCGCGGCGTCCGGCATCCAGTCGATACTCGGCGGTTTCCCCGGCCTTGATGGTGGCCGCCACCAAACGTGCGTTGGCGCGAATCCGCAGGCTTTCATCGTCACCGTCCTTGCCGCTGGCAAGCGTCACGAAACCTTCGCGCTCACCTTTGGGGAACGGTTTGGCGCCCCAGGATGGCGGTGCACCGGTTTCGGTCGGCAGAATCCAGATCTGGAAGATCTTGGTCGGAGTCGCTTCCAGGTTGTATTCACTGTGGGCGATCCCGGTGCCGGCGCTCATCACCTGAACGTCGCCTGCTTCAGTGCGACCCTTGTTGCCCAGGTTGTCCTGGTGGGTAATCGCACCTTCACGCACGTAAGTGATGATCTCCATGTCCCGGTGCGGGTGAGTGGGGAAACCGGTGCCCGGGGCGATGATGTCATCGTTCCACACCCGCAGGTTGCCCCAGCTCATGCGCTGTGGATCGTAGTACTCGGCGAACGAAAAATGGTGATGGGCATCCAGCCAGCCGTGATGGGCGCCGCCCAGCGAGCTGAAGGGTCTGAGTTCAAGCATGATCTTCTCCTCAAAAGGTTCGTCATGGGGCGTTTCGGCCGCAGCCACGAAGCGAGACCGGTGATTGATGGCGAGCATCATCTATCAACCAATAATCGAGAAAAAGCGTAAAAAGTGCTGCATTCCCATCGAATTGGCTGATGTTATAAATCTCGAAACGCTGTCATGCAGCCTTCAGTTCATCGCCTAACTCAATGACCTGTAAGCATTTCGCTAGAACTCAACGATAAATGCAGACACCATAGCCCTCAACAGCCTCAGCCTCTGGAGTCCGTCAGCGTGGCGCAACACACCCCCGATCTTCCTCCCGAACTTCGTCCCCTGGCCGAGATGCCGTGGTTCAAACGCCTGGCGGCGCGTTTCCTCGGGCATGGTCTGACGCAATTGCGCGCCCAGCATCGGGCCTCGTGGCTGCACGGTCAGGCCGATGGCTTTCGCAGCGGGCACACCGCCGGGTTCGATTACGGCTACAAGGAAGGCAAGGCCGAGGGGCTGGAAGAGGGTCGTCAGGTCCTGTTGATCCGCGACAGCCGCAGCACCGAGCATCGTGCGCCGGGTATCGACAATCACCTGTTCGATGACTGGCGTCTGCCACTGACTGCCGAACTGAAGAAACGCATCAAGGCTGACGTTGCCCGCTTGCTGCCGGCCCACGCCCAGCCGAGCGTGGCGCAATGGAAGATGATCTTCAGTGATACGCCGTCAACGTCGGTAGTCGCCGGGGCGGGGGCTGGCAAATCGACCACGCTGGTGTTGCGCATCCTGCTGCTGACGCACTACCTGGGCTTTGAGCTGGATTCGATGACCGTGGTGACGTTCACCCGGGAATCGCGCAAGGATTTCATCAGCAAACTGATCGAGCTGTTTGCCCTCTGGGGTCATTCCCTGAGCCAGAAGACCGCCCGGGATCTGGTGCGCACCTTCCATTCGCGCATTCTGCCGATGGTGCGCAGCCTGCCGGGGTTCGAGCGTTTGCAGGCGTTTGAAAACCTCAGCCTCCGGCCCCAGGGCGGGGACGAGGACGTCGACAGCAATCCATTCGATCTGCGGATCAACGACGCCCAGCGCCAGCAGCTCAACGCCTGCTATCACCGGCTATACACCGAGGACGAACGTTTCCGGCAATTGATCCAGCCACTGTCCCGGCATGCCCTGCAGCTCAAGGAGCTGGAGCGCGATCACCCGGACGTGCAAAAACGCATGGCAGTGACCGAACTGGCGGCCAAGCGTGACGAAGAACTGTGCGATCTGATCGAGGATCTGTGGTTTCGCGCCGGTGCCTGGCCGATCAAAGGTGTCGAGCCGAATCGTCAAACCTTCGAGATCAACGGCTCGACCTTTCACTGTCATGGCTATATCCCGAGTCTCGATGCCTGGGTCGTTTTGGGCTTCGATCCGAGAGAAAACCCGCAAGTCTGCCGTCCCAATGCGAAGCTGACGGTCCGCGCAGAATGGGCCGTGAAGCGCACCCTGTTTCAAGCTTTCTGCCGTAAGCCATTGATATGGATAGATAGTTACGAGTCATCAAGACGTGTTTTGTCCACGTTGGCAGGGGACGCCAGTGCGGGGCCTGGCTTCGATTACAAGGTCAAGGGAGAGCTCGCATCCGCGCCATTGCTGGACTGTTTTGTCGCTGCCGCCGGATTTATCGAGAACCTGGGCCTGGATGTACCGGACGCCGTTGGCCGCATGAGTTTCGCCAAGGATGATCCGGACCGGTCTTTCTTCGAGGCGCTGAGCCTGTTCTGGCGCGCACTGGAAGATCATCTGCTCGACCAAAAGCCGCCGATCATGACCTACAACCGCATGTTCGCGCTGTTCAGCGAGCACTCGCCGGAAAACCTCAAGCTACTGAGCGATGAACTGCTGCGCCCCATGTCGCACCTGATGATCGACGAGTTTCAGGACGTTTCACCGCAGATCGTCTCGTGGATTCGCGCGAGCCTTGCAGAGATCCGCAGCCGTGGCCCGGCCATGCACGTCGGACGCGGTGCGCAACGCTCATCCTTGCTGTGCGTAGGGGATGACTGGCAGTCGATCTACGGCTGGCGCGGCAGCTCGCCAAGCTACTTCATGGAGTTCAACAAGGAGTTTTCCTCGCCAAGCACCACGCGGGTGATGCTCAGCGACAACTACCGCAGTCATCAGCACATCATCGACGCGGCCGAGCACATCGTCCGTGCCGCACCGGCGATTCCCGGCAAAAAAGCCAAGGCCAGCGGCGAGGAGAAGCCGTTGCAACCGGTCAACGTGCTGGAGCGCGATGATCAGGCGCTGGGCCAACGCCTGGCGGAACATTACAGAAATGGCGATTCGATCTTGATGCTCTATCGAAAAAGTAGTGATAAGTCATTGATAGAACAGCATATTCAGTCAGTAGTTAATGTTGATTCGAGCTTGCCGTACGAGTCCCGACGCTTGAAGCAGCTGACCTATCACAGCGCCAAAGGCTTGCAGGCCGATGCGGTGTTTCTGCTGGGCGACTGCCAGCACCTCACCAGTTCGCCCTACAAGAATCAGGTCTACCGCATGGCCGGGCTGGGCAAGGCCGGTGACAACGAGCCTTACGACACGGCGCAGAAGGACGAAATCCTGCGTCTGGCCTATGTCGGCATAACCCGGGCAGTGAGTCATTGCTATTGGTACGTCGAGCCGCAGGATGCCCAGGCCGTGAACATGCCGCGTGCATCGGACCGGGTCGCCAAGGGCAAGCCGTTCTTCGTCGATCACCGGCCGGAAAAGAAAACCGCCTGAACCGATCGTCCACAAAAAAAAGCCCGCGCAGCGGGCTTTTTGTTTTAAATCAATAGTTTATGCGTAACTTCTAAGAGACTCCGGAGGAACAAAAGCTTCCAGTTCGTCCTCGACGGCTTCGATTATTCGTTCAACATCCGCTGCGTTCATCACCGTGGCACAGGGAATGCCGGCAATGGCGATCAGGGTTTCGCCGCTGGCCCGATCGAACAGGCGGGCGATCATGCTGCCCGGTGCGTCCATCGTGGCTTCGAAACCCATGGGATGAAAATGCCAGCGCATCAGCTGGCAAGCGTTGGGGAATGTGACCTTGCTTGACCCTTTGTTCATGTGTTGCCCGCCTTCTTCATCGAGCGCTTCCGTTTGCTCATGGTAGGTGGGAAGAGCCTTCATTGGCTCAACCGGTGACTGTTCTTAAAAGTAGCATCTGGATGTGAAAACCCTGTGAGAATTTTCAGGCCGTTTGGCGATTGCAGGGATTTTTTTGATGTAAGTCACGGCTGATGAAATTGTCGCCAAAGTGCCACTATGCGCCGCTTGGTTGATGAAGCGCCAGAAGTTGGGCAAGCTCGGTTCTTTTGCCAAGAGTCCCTTATGCACGCCGATGATGACGGCCCGCAGCAGACCCCGGCCACGGCCGAAACGGTCATGCGCTATCACCTGTGCTGGAAACACCGGGACCTGGATGGCGTCATGGCGCTTTACCATCCGGACATTCAGTACAACGATTTCTTCCAGAACCGCGTGCTCGGTCTCGACGAGTTGCGCGAGTACGTTCGCGTCAGCATGCCCCGTGAATCCGACGAGGCGCTGGAGCATTGCGACCGGATCCGCATCGACGGCAACACGGCGTTCATTCAATACGAAGTGACCCTGCGTGGTGGCAATGGCCTGGTGTCGTTCCGTTCCAGCGAAGCGATTACCGTCAAGGACGCGAAAATCTGGCGGGTCAACGAATACGCGTCGCTGGTGCGCGAGCAGGGCTCCAGTACCTCGACGCCGAGTCAGCGTCCGGCGGCGAGCCGACTGGGCCTGTCGCCACGCCAGCTGAGTTTCATGGCCGAAGACCTGCAGCAGTATTTCCAGCGTCAGCAGCCGTACCTCGATCCCGAACTGGATCTGCAACGGGTGGCGAAGGAGTGCGGTTACAGCCGCAATCAGATTTCGTATTTGCTGAACCAGGTGCTGGGGCAGAGCTTCTACCGCTACGTGAATCAGGCGCGGCTCCAGCATTTGCTGCAATCGCTGGACAACGCCACGCCGCCGCTGCGAATCGATGAACTGGCGTTCGCCGCCGGGTTCAACTCGATTTCGGCGTTTTATAGCTGTTTTCGCCAGCACACCGGCCAGTCGCCCAAGGCTTATGCCAAACAAATTTCTTTGCGGACACGCGCGCAAGACAGTCCCTGAGGCCAGCCACTAGGATCGACGCCATCGAAATCTGGATTGGCGGAGTCTTGCATGCCGGCGTGGCGCACTATCAGTTTGTGGATGGACCAACTCGACGAGCCGCTCACTGCGCGCCCGGCGCTGGAACAAGACCTTGACGTCGACGTGGCAATCATCGGCGCCGGCTACACCGGGTTATGGACTGCGTATTACCTGAAGAAACACGCGCCAGGCCTGGACATTGCCATTGTCGAGGCGCAAACCGCCGGTTTTGGCGCGTCCGGTCGCAACGGTGGCTGGCTGATGGGTAATCTGCTGGGCGAGGATCGCCTGCTGGCGGGCCTGTCGCCACAACAACGCCGCGCCTCATTCGATCTGCTGCACAGCATTCCCGATGAAGTGGAAGTCGTCCTCGAACGCGAAGGCATCGACTGCGATTACCGCAAGGGCGGGGTGCTGTACTGCGCCGCGCGCTATCCCGAGCAGGAAGCCAGCCTGCGCGAGTATCTGAACAAACTGCACGCCCAAGGCCTGACCGACGACGATTATCGCTGGCTCAATCCTGAGCAACTGGCGCAGCAGATTCGCGTCGCCAAACCTTACGGCGGGATCTTCGCCCCGCACGTGGCGACCATTCAGCCGGCAAAACTGGTGCGTGGCCTGGCCCGGACCGTTCAGGGCATGGGCGTGAAGATCTACGAGAACAGTCCCGTGACCCATTGGCAGTCGGGCAGTCTGCGTACCGACAAGGCCAGCGTGCGCAGTCGCTGGATCGTCCCGGCCATCGAAGGTTATTCGGTGACGCTACCGCCGCTGGGTCGTTATCAATTGCCGGTGCAGAGCCTGATTGTCGCCACCGAACCGTTGTCGGCGGCGACCTGGGACGAAATCGGCCTCAACCGTGGCCAGGCTTTCAGTGAGTTCAGCCGTCAAGTCACCTACGGCCAGCGCAGCGCCGACAACCGGCTGATCTTCGGGGCCCGTGGCGGCTATCAGTTCGCCGGCCAGTTGCGCCACAACTTTGATCTGACTCGGGATGAAGTGGAGCTGCGGCGCCATCTATTCGGCGAGCTGTTCCCGCAGTTGAAAAACACAGCGATCACCCACGCCTGGGGCGGCAATCTCGGCATGTCCCGGCATTTCAAGCCACACATGCTCTGCGACCGGGCCAACGGCATCGCGCTGTCCGGCGGTTATGGCGGGGAGGGCGTCGGTGCTTCCAACCTCGGCGGTCGCACCCTGGCCGATCTGATTCTCGAGCGCGATACCGAACTGGTGCATCAGCCCTGGGTGCTGCCGGACGGCGGGATCCATGCGCTGCGGGCCTGGGAGCCGGAGCCGTGCCGCTGGCTTGGCTACAACGCGATCATCAAAAGCTTCGTTCACGAAGACCAGACCCTGGCCAACCCGGCGACCGCACCCTGGCGGCGCAAGCTTGCCAGTCGGGTGGCCGGGTTCATGGAAGGTTTCATGCACTAAACGTTGTTCAATTCCAAATAGGTAACGCGATGAGCATCACCCAATTCAAGAACACCGCCACGCTGCAACTGGATGAGTCCAACCCGGTGGCCGTGCCGCTCGGCACGCCGGTGGCGATTGCCTCGACCACCGCCGTCGAGCGCGACGACGGCGTCGAAACCGGCGTCTGGGAATGCACGCCAGGGCGCTGGCGGCGGCAGATCACCGCCCAGGAGTTCTGTCACTTCATTTCCGGTCGCTGCACATTCACCCCGGATGACGGCGGCGAAACCCTGCACATACAAGGTGGCGACGCACTGATGTTGCCGGCCAACACGCTCGGCATCTGGGACATCCAGGAGACCGTGCGCAAGACCTACGTCCTGATTTTCTGATTGCTTGATCCTTTTGATTGCCTGCCAACAACAATAGCCAATACAGGAATCGATCCATGATCCGAAAGACCCTCGCTCTCGCCCCCTTGATGCTCGCAGCTTCCCTTGCTCAGGCAGCGGAAACGGTCAAGGTCTACAACTGGTCCGACTACATCGCGCCGGACACCGCGAAAAACTTCGAAAAGGCCACCGGTCTCGGCGTCACTTACGACGTCTACGACAGCAACGAAACCCTCGACGGCAAACTGATGACCGGCAAATCCGGTTACGACGTGGTGTTTCCGTCCAACCATTTCATGGCGCGGCAGATTCAGGGCGGGGCGCTGATGAAACTCGACAAGAGCCAGTTGCCGAACTGGAAAAACCTCAATCCGGTGTTGCTCAAGGCCTTGCAGACCAACGATCCGGGCAATGAGCATGGATTTCCGTACCTGTGGGGCAGCACCGGCATCGGTTACAACGTCGCCAAGGTCAAGGCCGTACTGGGCGATAACGCACCGGTGGACTCCTGGGATCTGATCTTCAAGCCCGAATACATGGAGAAGCTGCAGAAGTGCGGCGTGGCGATCCTCGACAACGGCCCGGAATTGCTGCCGGCGGCGCTCAACTACCTGGGTTTGCCGCATCACAGCAAGAACCCCGAGGACTACAAGAAGGCCGAAGCGCTGCTGATGAAAGTGCGGCCGTATGTCAGCTACTTCCACTCCTCGAAGTACACCAGCGACCTGGCCAATGGTGATATCTGCGTGGCGGTCGGTTTCTCCGGCGACATCCTGCAAGCGGAAAACCGCGCCAAGGAAGCGAAGAACGGCGTCGATATCGGCTATGCGATTCCAAAGGAAGGCGCCGCGATCTGGTTCGACATGGTTGCCATGCCCGCCGATGCGCCGGATGCCAAGGCTGGTTACGCCTTCATGAACTACCTGCTGCAGCCCGACGTCATGGCCGGCATCAGCAACTACGTGCATTACGCCAATGGCAATGAACAGGCGGACAGCCTGATCGACCCGGCCATCAAGAACGACACCAAGGTGTATCCGAGCGCGGAAATGATGGGCAAATTGTTCGCGCTGGAGGCTATGCCGCTGAACATCGACCGGATTCGCACTCGCGTCTGGAACAAGATCCGGACAGGCAGTTAAGAATCATGGAAGTAAGGATTTAAATAGCGGATCAGTCTAAAAAACTGTCAGATCTAACAGGTGGAATTCCTGTATTTAACGTGTGTAATCAAGTCGGCAGGTACAACGCCTGCTAATGTTAAATGCAGGAGATCTACCATGTTGAATAAGGACAATCGGTTAAATAAGCCTTCGGCGGACACCAAACCTCATGCAAGAAATGTCTGGACATGTACGGGCGAGATTACAAACACGATCACTAAGAAAACATATCCGTTAGAGACAGATTTTGTGGCCCGTGATTATGGAATGCAGTATGGGATTACGATTGCTGGCAGGGACCCGGAAATTCCCGGCATGTCGAGTGCTCTCAGGATTCTTTTCAATGAAAGTCAACCACCTAGTGCAACCTACCCTATTGGCAGGGAGGGGATGTACGTTGAGTACGGGCGGGAATATCACGAGTCTTATTACTCCGCCGCAGATGGCGAGTTGAAATTGATCAATCTCGCAGATAAAAAGTGGTTAGAAGGTGATCTGACAATGAATACCAACGAAAACTCGGGTGATCAATACACGATCAAAGCGAAGTTTACCCTGCAGCAATAAAATCTGTGCCGTGCGCATGCCGGCTTTAATGCTCCTGCTTTAATTAAAGTCGGCAACTCGTTTTACAAGCTTTAAATCGACGATTTAAAATCAAGCGTTCGGCCAGTTAGAGGCCAAGTGTGATTGAGCAGCGACCACACGACTCTATCGCTTGATATCAATTCAGTAGCACTTGAAATGCCTAGTGCAGAAATTGCGACGCAGCCGACAAAAATTAACTTACCTTTATTTAATATTTAAATAGAAAATCGTCAGACAATTGGGCAAATGTACCAAGTTTTGAACATTTTTTCGGCGCCGCACTCTTTGTTTACGGGGCTTTCGCTGAACAGTTCAATTTGATTTCAAAAAAACGCTAGACGTTAGATTTCAAATTGTGTCAGGTTTCTTACGCCTTCATTGGGCGAGTGATAGGACAATCTCGCCAGAGGTTGTCGCTATCGGACAAAAACTGTTCCATTGCTAAACAAGGAAGTGTGTTTATGTCGAAAGTAAAAGCTAATGCTATTGATACCGCCGAACAGGCTTTCCAGCTGAACGCGGCGCCACAACCACTGGCAGCGACCAGTTCGGCGTTCAACCAGATCAATAGCTTCAGCCATCAGTACGATCGTGGCGGCAACCTCACGGTCAATGGCAAACCCTCCTTCTCGGTGGATCAAGCCGCAACTCAACTGCTGCGTGACGGTGCTTCCTGGCACGACCTCGACGGTAGCGGCAAGATCGAACTGACCTACACCTTTCTGACTTCCAAGACTGCCAACTTCGGCGGCCTGGGTGTCACCGGTTTCAGTCAGTTCAGTGCCCTGCAAAAAGCCCAGGCGGTGCTCGCCATGCAATCCTGGGCCGATGTCGCCAACGTGACCTTTACCGAAGCCGCCAGAGGTGGCGACGGCCACATGACCTTCGGTAACTACAGCGGCGGTCAGGAAGGCGCGGCGGCATTCGCGTTCCTGCCAGGCACCGAGCCAGGCTATGACGGTCAGTCCTGGTACCTGACCGGCAGTGGATACGACGTCAACAAGAACCCGGGCGTGAACAATTACGGGCGTCAGACTTTGACCCACGAAATCGGCCATACCCTGGGCCTGTCTCACCCTGGCGACTACAACGCCGGCGAAGGCAATCCGACGTACAAGGATGCTTCCTACGGGCAAGACACCCGCGGCTACAGCCTCATGAGTTACTGGAGTGAAAGCAACACCAGCCAGAACTTCAGCAAGGGCGGTGTCGAAGCCTATGCCTCCGGCCCGCTGATGGATGACATCGCAGCGATCCAGAAGCTCTACGGCGCGAACATGTCCACCCGTACCGGTGACACCACCTACGGCTTCAACTCCAACGCCGGTCGCGATTTCCTCAGCGCGACTTCATCGTCGGACAAGCTGGTGTTCTCGGTGTGGGATGCGGGCGGCAAGGACACCTTCGACTTCTCGGGTTTCACCCAGAACCAGAAGATCAACCTCAATGAAGCCTCGTTCTCCGACGTTGGCGGCCTGGTGGGCAACGTGTCCATCGCCAAGGGCGTCACCATCGAGAACGCCATCGGCGGTTCGGGCAATGACCTGATCATCGGTAACAGCGCAGCCAACGAACTCAAGGGCGGTGCCGGCAACGACATCATCTGGGGCGGCGGCGGTGCCGACAAGCTGTGGGGCGGTTCGGGTTCGGACACCTTCGTGTTCGCAGCCAGTTCCGATTCCAAGCCGGGTGCGATCGATCAGATCCTCGACTTTGTCAGCGGTCTGGACAAAATCGACCTGAGCGCGATCACCAATGGTTCAGGCCTTCACTTCGTCAGCGCCTTCACCGGTGCGGCGGGCGATGCCATCCTGACCTCCTCGGGCGGCAACAGCCTGCTGTCGGTGGACTTCTCCGGGCACGGCGTGGCGGACTTCCAGGTCAGCACCGTTGGCCAGGCGGCGATCAGCGACATCGTAGCGTGATGTGAAAAAGGAAAGCGGCGCGTGATGCGCCGCTTTCTTTACTTGCATCGCCTTGGCCGGTAAGCAAGGCTACACGCCGGAGTGAAATTTCCTATGATCCAATTCGCTTTTACCCGCAAAGCGGCAGCGTGCCTGTTGCCGGTGCTGATGATGATTTCTGGAGAAACAACCATGGCAAGCAGCCTCAGACTCGAAGATCCATCGGTATTTGCCGGGCAGTGGCAAGCAACCCTGACCGCTCGCAATGACGCTCCCGAAGCGCAGACGCTGCAAGACAAACCGTCGAACACCTGCCAGATCGACCTCGAAGCCAACCAGACCCTGGGCAAGGGCGCCGATTGCCTGAGCGCGTGGCTGCAAGAGAGCGCCATCGGCTGGTTTCCCGACCCGGACGGTCTTTCGATTACTGGCAAAGAGGGCTCAAGAATCCAGTTCTTCAGCCGACAACGTGATGGGCTTTATCTGAGCACTTTGAAGTCAGGCCTGGTGATTACACTCGAACGAGCTGCCAAACAGCCCTGATCACCGGAATCGACTCAAAGTTTAAATATAAGGCGCCCCGTCACAGTTATAAGCGAGTCTGCAATAACGCCAACGCCGGAGTTAGTCGCGAAAGTTGTTATTGAAGTGTAAGCAAGTGCTGGCGGTGTATGTCCCGTCTTCTGTGCGGGCAATTAATTGAAGTCTCGCCAAGTACGGCGGCGAATATCATTTCAGGAATAATCAATGAAGATGGCGAAGGCCCCGGCCACCGCTCCCTTATTCAAGGCGTTGGGTGACTATAAAAGTATTCTGATCAGCGTTGGATGCTTTACCGCACTGATTAACGTGCTGATGCTGGTGCCCTCCATTTATATGCTCCAGGTCTATGACCGAGTGCTGTCTTCGCAAAACGAAACCACGCTGGCGATGCTGTCGTTGATGGTCGTGGGGTTCTTTGCATTCATCGGCCTGCTGGAGGTGGTGCGCAGCTTCATCGTGATCCGCATCGGCAGCCAGCTGGAGCGCCGTTTCAACCTGCGGGTCTATCAAGCCGCGTTCGAGCGCAACCTGTTCAAGGGCGAGGGCAACGCCGGCCAGTCTCTGGGCGACCTGACCCACATTCGCCAGTTCGTCACCGGGCCTGCGCTGTTCGCGTTCTTCGATGCGCCGTGGTTCCCGGTCTATCTGTTTGTGATTTACCTGTTCAATGTCTGGCTCGGCGTCCTTGCCACGGCCGGCGCGCTGCTGTTGATCGCCCTGGCGTGCCTCAACGAATACATGACCAAGAAACCACTGGGCGAAGCCGCCGGTTTCTCGCAAAAGTCCAGCCAGTTGGCCACCAGCCACCTGCACAACGCCGAAACCATTCAGGCGATGGGCATGCTTGGCTCGCTGCGCAAGCGCTGGTTCCAGGTGCATTCGCGCTTCCTCGGCCTGCAGAACCAGGCCAGTGACACCGGCGCGGTGATCAGCTCGCTGAGCAAGACCTTGCGTCTGTGCCTGCAATCGCTGGTACTGGGCCTGGGTGCCTTGCTGGTGATCAAGGGCGACATGACCGCCGGGATGATGATCGCCGGTTCGATCCTGATGGGCCGCGTGCTCAGCCCGATCGATCAGCTGATTGCCGTGTGGAAGCAGTGGAGCGGGGCTAAGCTGGCTTACCGCCGACTCGATTCCCTGCTGCAGTCGTTTCCGCCGAGCGACGACGCCATGGCACTGCCGGCGCCGAAGGGCCAGATCACTTTCGAACAGGTCAGCGCCGGCCCGCCCGGGCAACGTGCCGCGACCTTGCACATGGTTAATTTCAATCTGGCGGCCGGTGAAGTGCTGGGCGTGCTCGGTGCCTCCGGCTCCGGCAAGTCGACCCTGGCGCGGGTACTGGTCGGCGTGTGGCCGACCCTTGGTGGCACGGTGCGTCTGGACGGCGCCGACATCCATCGCTGGAACCGCGACCAGCTCGGTCCGTACATCGGCTACCTGCCGCAGGATATCGAACTGTTCAGCGGCACCATCGCCGAAAACATCGCGCGCTTCAGCGAGACCGATCCGCAGAAAGTCGTGGCCGCCGCGCAACAGGCCGGGGTTCACGAAATGATCCTGCGCATGCCGCAAGGCTACGACACGCAACTGGGCGAGGACGGCAGCGGTCTGTCCGGCGGCCAGAAACAGCGTGTGGCCCTGGCGCGTGCAATTTACGGCACACCTAGCCTGGTGGTGCTGGATGAGCCGAACTCCAACCTCGACACCGTCGGCGAAGCGGCGCTGTCCAGCGCCATCGTTCAGCTCAAGGCCCAGGGCACCACGGTGGTGCTGGTGACGCATCGTTCTTCTGTGCTGGCCCAGGCCGACAAGTTGGTGGTACTCAGCGATGGCCGACTGCAAGCCTTCGGTCCGAGCCATGACGTGCTCAAGGCACTGTCCGGCAACCCGCAGCAACAGCCGCAACAACAAACTGAAAAAACCGCGCAGGCACCGGGCGGGCTCAGCATGAGCCGGCAGTACCAGCCCACGACAAGGAATTCGGGTGTATGAGCAGCGCGAGCATGAACACAGAAAACGAAGCCACGATGGAACACGACTACATCACCGAACGCCCGGAGCGCGACGCGAAGTTCTTCGCCCGCATGGGCTGGATTCTGGCGCTGGCCGGCGCCGGCAGCTTCTTTGCCTGGGCCGCACTGGCACCGCTGGATCAGGGGATCCCGGTGCAAGGCACGGTGGTGGTATCCGGTAAACGCAAGGCTGTGCAGTCGATGAGCAGCGGCGTGGTCAGCCGGATCCTGGTGCGCGAAGGCGAGATCGTGAAGCAGGGCCAGCCCTTGTTCCGCCTCGACCAGACCCAGGTTGCCGCCGACGTGCAATCGCTGCAGGCCCAGTACCGCATGGCCTGGGCCAGCGTGGCGCGGTGGCAGGCCGAGCGTGACAACCTCAAGCAGGTGACGTTTCCGCCCGAGTTGAGCGACAACGCAGACCCGCGTCTGGCGCTGGTACTGGAAGGCCAGCGGCAACTGTTCAGCAGCCGTCGTGAAGCGTTCTCCCGCGAGCAGGCTGCGCTGCGTGCCAGCATCGAAGGCGCCACTGCGCAGCTGGCCGGCATGCGCCGCGCCCGCACCGATCTCAATGCTCAGGCGGACTCTCTGCAACAGCAGTTGAGCAACCTGCAACCGCTGGCGGACAACGGCTACATTCCGCGCAACCGCTTGATGGAATACCAGCGTCAGCTGTCGCAAGTGCAGCAGCAACTGGCCGAGAACACCGGTGAAAGCGGCCGGGTGGAGCAGGGCATTCTCGAATCGCGCCTGAAACTGCAACAGCATGGCGAGGAATACCAGAAAGAAGTCCGCAGCCAACTGGCCGACGCGCAACTGAAAAGCGTCACCCTGTCCGAGCAACTGACCTCCGCCGGTTTCGACCTGCAACACAGCGAGATTCTTGCGACCTCGGACGGCATCGCCGTCAATCTCGGCGTGCACACCGAAGGCGCGGTGGTGCGTCAGGGCGAAACCCTGCTGGAGATCGTCCCGCAAGGCACACGCCTGGAAGTGGAAGGGCACCTGCCGATCAACCTGATCGACAAGGTCGGTACGCACCTGCCGGTGGACATCCTCTTCACCGCGTTCAATCAGAGCAAGACCCCGCGCGTCCCCGGTGAAGTCAGCCTGATTTCCGCCGACCAGATGGTCGATGAGAAAACCGGCGCGCCGTATTACGTGTTGCGCAGCAGCGTCAGCGACCAGGCCATGGAGAAGCTCAACGGCCTGGTGATCAAGCCCGGCATGCCGGCGGAAATGTTCGTGCGCACGGGCGAACGTTCACTCCTCAACTACCTGTTCAAACCGCTGCTCGACCGGGCCGGCTCCGCATTGACTGAAGAATAAGGATGTTCGGCTGTATGAATAAGCTTTCCATGCTGGCGGCAGCGTTCGCGCTGCTCGCGGGCAACAGTGCGGTGGCGGCCATGGGGCCGTTCGAAATCTACGAGCAGGCATTACGCAACGACCCGGTGTTCCTCGGCGCGATCAAGGAACGCGATGCAGGCCTTGAAAACCGGGCCATCGGCCGCGCCGGGTTGTTGCCGAAACTGGGTTACAACTACAACAAGGGCCATAACACGTCGAAGGCCACGTCCCTCGACTCCCGGGCAAGGAACAACACTGAAGAGCGTAACTACAACAGTTACGGCTCGACCCTGACCCTGCAGCAGCCTTTGCTCGATTACGAAGCCTACGCGGCCTATCGCAAAGGCGTGGCGCAGTCGCTGTTTGCCGACGAAAACTTCCGCGGCAAGAGTCAGGAGTTGCTGGTACGGGTGCTGGACAACTACACCAAGGCCTTGTTCGCTCAGGATCAGATCGACATCGCCCAGGCCAAGAAAAAGGCCTACGAGCAGCAGTTCCAGCAGAACGAACACATGTTCAAGCAGGGCGAAGGCACGCGAACCGACATTCTCGAAGCCGAATCGCGTTATGAACTGGCGACGGCCGAGGAAATCGAAGCGCGCAACGAGCAGGATGCCGCGTTGCGTGAATTGGGAGCACTGATCGGTGAGCAAGCGGTGAACATCACCGATCTGGCGCCACTGGATCAGAACTTCCAGACTTTCGCGCTGATGCCGGCCAACTACGACACCTGGCACGAACTGGCGATCAGCAACAACCCGAACCTGGCGTCACAGCGTCAGGCCGTGGAAGTGGCCCGTTATGAAGTGGAGCGCAACCGCGCCGGGCATCTGCCGAAAGTCAGTGCCTACGCGGCAATGCGCAAGAACGAATCGGAAAGCGGAAACACCTACAACCAGCGCTACGAGACCAATACCATCGGCTTCGAAGTCAACGTGCCGCTGTACGCCGGTGGCGGCGTCTCGGCATCGACCCGTCAGGCCAGCCGCAACATGGAGCAGGCCGAATACGAACTGGACGGCAAGACCCGCGAAACCCTGATCGAGCTGCGTCGCCAGTTCAGCGCCTGCCTGTCCGGGGTCAACAAACTGCGCGCCTACCAGAAAGCCCTGACCTCGGCCGAAGCCTTGGTGGTCTCGACCAAGCAAAGCATTCTCGGCGGTGAACGGACCAATCTGGATGCGTTGAACGCCGAACAACAACTATTTACCACCCGCCGCGATCTGGCCCAGGCACGCTATGACTACCTCATGGCCTGGACCAAGTTGCATTACTACGCGGGCACCTTGAGCGAGCAGGATCTGGCTCGGGTGGACGAAGCATTCGGGCAAGGCCCTCGGACGCAATAACACCGTAGCTTTTACACCAAACAACAAAAACGAGTGGTGAACATGGACGTACGCTTCAAGCCGGCATCGGTCGGCACTCTGTTGCTCGCAATTTCTGTCAGCCAGGCTCAGGCGCAATACCTGGAGTCTGGCAAGCCCGGCGACGCCGCCAGTTGGCGTTCCGCCGAATTCCTGCGGGACTGGGGACTGGGCCGGATGCAGGCCGATCAGGCCTACGCCGCCGGCATCACCGGCAAGGGCGTGAAGATCGGCGCGCTGGATTCCGGTTTCGACGCCGCCCATCCCGAGTTCGCCAGCGACCGTTATCACCCGGTGCCGGCCAGCGGCAGCTATGTCGATGGTTCGCTGTTCACGGTCAACGGCACGCTCAACCCGAACAACGATTCCCACGGCACTCACGTAGTCGGCACCATGGGCGCATCCCGCGATGGCACCGGCATGCACGGCGTGGCGTTCAATGCGCAGATCTACGTCGGCAACACCAACAAGAACGACAGCTTCCTGTTCGGCCCCAATCCCGACCCGCGCTACTTCAAAGCGGTGTATGACGCACTGGCCGATGCCGGCGTGCGGGCGATCAACAACAGTTGGGGCAGCCAGCCGCCGGATGTCAGCTATCGAACCCTGGCGGACCTGCATGCGGCTTACGCCCAGCACTGGAACAAGGGCACCTGGCTTGATGCCGCCGCCGATGTTTCGCGCCGCGGCGTGATCAACGTGTTCAGTGCCGGCAACAGCGGATACCCCAACGCCAGCGTGCGCTCGGCGCTGCCGTACTTTCAGCCGGATCTGGAAGGTCACTGGCTGGCCGTGTCGGGGCTGGATCAAAGCAATCAGCAGAAGTACAACCAGTGCGGCATCGCCAAATACTGGTGCATCACCACGCCGGGGGCGAAGATCGACAGCACCGTTCCCGACGGTGGCTACGGGATCAAGTCCGGCACCTCTATGGCCGCCCCCCATGCCACTGGCGCCCTGGCCCTGGTGATGGAGCGTTACCCGTACATGAACAACCAGCAGGCGCTGGAAGTGCTGCTGACTACAGCCACCCAGCTCGACGGCTCGGTGACCGACGCACCGACCGAGCGGGTCGGCTGGGGTGTGGCCAACCTGAGGCGGGCGATGGGCGGGCCGGGGCAGTTGCTCGGCGCGTTCGACGCCAATCTGGCCACCGGGCAACGCGATGTGTGGAGCAACGATATCTCCGACAAGGCACTGATCCAGCGCCAGAGCGAAGACCTCGCCGAACACACTGCCTGGCAGCAAACCCTGCAAGACAAGGGCTGGCAGAACGGCGTTCCGTCAGGTGCCAGTCAACAGGAGCAGACCGATTACGCCGTTGGCACGGCCCGTGAGGCAGCGGCCGCCAATCGGGTGTATCAGGGCAGCCTGATCAAGTCCGGCGCCGGGCATTTGATCCTGACCGGCGACAGCACCTATCGCGGCCCGACCACGGTCAATGGCGGCCTGCTGAGCGTCAACGGCTCGCTGACGTCGGCGGTCACGGTCAACGACGGTGGCACCCTCGGCGGTTCCGGGCGGATCGGCGCACTGACCGCCAACAGCGGCGGTCGTGTGGCACCGGGCAACTCCATCGGCACCTTGAATGTAGCCGGTGACGTGACCTTCGCACCGGGCTCGACCTACGCGGTGGAGCTGTCACCGACGGCCAGCGACCGCATCGTCGCTGGCGGCACTGCGACCATCAGCGGTGCCACCGTCAGCCTGTCGCTGGAAAACAGCCCGACCTTGCTCAGCACCGCCGAAGCGAAAAGCCTGCTCGGTCATCAGTACGACATTCTGCAAGCGGCGGGCGGTATTCAGGGTCAGTTCGGTGCGGTGGTTCCCGACTATCTGTTCATCGGTGGCAGCCTCGCGACTACCGGCAACGGGATCACGCTGAGTGTCGAGCGTAATGCGACGTCTTTTGCCAGCGTCGGCCAGACGCCGAACCAGCGGGCCGTGGCCAGCGCCGTCGAAGGCATGGGTGCCGGCAGCTCCGTGTACGAAAGCCTGCTGCTGTCTGCCACTGCCAGTGATGCACAGCAAGCCTTCCAGCAACTGAGCGGGGAAATCTACCCGGCCCTCGGTTCGGTGCTGATCAACGACAGCCGTCAGTTGCGCGACGCCATCGGTGAGCGCCTGCACGACGCCAACAGCGCGCAAGGCAACGGCTGGGTCAAGGCCCTCGGCGCCTGGGGCACAACTGACTCGCAACGCGACACCGCCGGCTACAGCACCTCGATTGGCGGCCTGCTGGCCGGTGTCGACGGCGCGCTGGACGATCAGACCCGCATCGGTCTGGTCACCGGTTACAGCGACAGCTCGTTGAGCATGGGTTCCGGCACGCACTCCTCAGCCAAGGTCGACAGTTACCACCTCGGTGCCTATGCCGGGCATGACATCGGCGCCTGGCGTTTGAGTACCGGCGCGGCCTACAGCTGGCATCGCGCCGACGTCAAACGGGACCTGCAATACGGCGACGTCAGCGCCAAACAGAAAGCCAAGGTCGATGCCGCTACCACTCAGGTATTCGGCGAGGCGGCCTATCGGCTGAACGTGCAACTGTTGGCTCTGGAGCCGTTCGCCAATCTGGCTTACGTGCATCTGGACAGCGACGGTTTCACCGAGAAGGGCGATGCTGCCGCGCTGAAAAGCAATGGCGACCAGCGTGACGCGGTGCTCAGCACCCTCGGCGTCAGGGCGATCAAGACGATCAACCTGTCGGGCTCGCAAAAGCTTGATGTCAGCGGCCATCTCGGCTGGCAGCACAGTCTCTCTGACATCGAATCCGAACAACATTTGCGCTTCGCCAGCGGCAGTGCGCCGTACAGCGTCGAAAGTTCGCCGCTGGTACGCGACGCCGCGCTGGTCGGCGTGCAGGCCAGCCTGGCCCTGAGCCGCGACGTGCGGGTGAACCTTGATTACAACGGACAACTGGCCAGCCGCGAGAAGAGTCACGGCGTCGGCCTGAGCCTGAACTGGCAGTTCTGACTCATCAAGAGATGATCGTTCCCACGCTCCCGCGTGGGAATGCAGCCCGTGACGCTCTGCGTCCCTAGAGGCATTCCCACGCAGAGCGTGGGAACGATCAATTCAATAGACGGATTCTGTGCAACATCACTAAGGAAGGTCGCTGGATGAAAAACAACAACACCCCCGCGCAATCGGGTGGATGCTTTCGCCTGAAAACCCTCAACTGCGCCTTGCTCTGCGCCATGGCCACCTGGGGCAGCGCACACGCCGCCCCCTACGTGGAAAACGGCCGGGCAGGGGACCCGGCCAGTTGGCGCAGTGCCGAGTTCAAGGCGGACTGGGGCCTTGGCGCGATCGGCGCGGATTACGCCTACGCCGCCGGTTACACCGGTAAAGGCGTGAAACTGGGGATCTTCGACCAGCCGGTATACGCGGCGCACCCGGAGTTTTCCGGGCCGAACAAGGTCGTAACCCTGGTCACCAGCGGTATCCGCGAATACACCGACCCGTACATTCCGGTCAAAGCCGGGGATGCCTTCCGCTATGACGGTTCACCTTCGGTAGGTTCCAACGGCAAACTCGGCGCTCACGGCACCCACGTCGGCGGTATCGCGGCGGGCAGCCGTGATGGCGGGCCGATGCATGGTGTGGCGTTCGGGGCACAGATTATCAGTGCCGACAACGGCGACCCGGGCCCGGAAGACGGCATCGTCCGCGGCAACGACGGCGCGGTGTACAAGGCCGGCTGGGATGCGCTGATCGCCAGCGGCGCGCGAATCATCAACAACAGTTGGGGCATCGGCATCACAGACCGTTTCGACCTCGGCGGCCGCGACCCGGCGTACCCGCACTTCACCGTCAACGACGCGCAATTGCAGTTCAACGAGATCCGCACATTGCTCGGCACCAAACCCGGCGGCGCCTATGACGGTGCAATCGCTGCAGCCCGCAGCGGGATCGTGACCATTTTCGCGGCGGGTAACGATTACAACCTGAACAACCCGGACGCCATCGCCGGCCTCGGTTACTTCGTGCCGGAAATCGCGCCGAACTGGATGACCGTCTCTGCTTTGCAAAGAAACCCGGATCAGGCCAGCGCCAACCCGTACATCATGAGTACCTTTTCCTCGCGTTGCGGTTACACCGCGAGCTTCTGCGTTTCGGCGCCGGGTACGCAGATCTACAGCTCGATCATCGGCGGCACCAACGCCGACAACCTGACCACCGGCTATGCCAACTACAACGGCACCTCGATGGCCGCGCCACACGCGGCCGGTGCGGTGGCGGTGTTGATGGAGCGTTTCCCGTACATGACCGGTGCCCAGGTCGCCAGCGTATTGCGCACCACGGCCACCGACCTTGGCGCTCCGGGCATCGACGCCCTGTACGGCTGGGGCATGATCAACCTGCGCAAGGGCATCGACGGCCCGGCGATGTTCGTCACCGAGCAGGACATTCCGGCCGAGTTCCGCATCGAAGGCGCCTACGGTTCCAGCCAGTTCGTGGCGGATCTGCCGGGGATCGGCGCAATTATTGACGCCGGCAAACCCACCGAGCGCGTGTGCACCGACATCACCTGCGGGCTCGACACCTGGCGCAACGACATTTCCGGCCACGGCGGTCTGACCAAACAAGGCATCGGCACGCTGGTGATGACCGGCGCCAACACCTACACCGGGCCGACCCTGGTGAATGGTGGCCGACTGGCAATCAACGGCTCGCTGCAATCAGCGGTCACGGTCAACGACGGCGGTATTTTGGGCGGTAACGGGCGCATCGCCGCACTGACCGCGAAAAGCGGTGGTATCGTGGCGCCGGGCAACTCCATCGGCACCTTGAACGTGGCGGGGGATGTGACCTTCGAACCGGGCTCGACCTATGCCGTGGAAGTCTCGCCCACCAGCAGCGACCGAGTGGTCGCTGGCGGCACTGCAATCATTGACGGCGCAACGGTCGCCCTGACCCTGGAAAACAGCCCGACGCTGTTGACCACGACTGAGGTGAAATCGCTGTTGGGCAGCCAGTTCAACATTCTGCAGGCGGCGGGCGGCATTCAGGGGCGCTTTGGTCAGGTCTTGCCAAACTACGCGTTCCTCGGCGGCACGCTTGATTATTCCTCGGGTGGTGTTCAACTGAACGTCGGGCGTAACGGCGCTTCGTTCGCCAGCGTCGGCCTGACCCCGAACCAGCGCGCCGTCGGTGCGGCCGCCGAACGTCTGGGCGCGGGCAATGCGTTGTTCGAAACCCTGCTGCTGTCGCCGACTGCCGCTGTGGCGCAGGACGCGTTCCAGCAACTGTCCGGCGAGATTCACCCGGCCATCGGCACATTGCTGATCAACAACAGCCGTTACCTGCGTGATGCGGTGGGCGAACGCCTGCGCGAACGGGATCTGTTCGATGCCGGTGCGCCGACCGATGACCGCAGCAACGCCTGGTTCAAAGTGCTCGGTGCCTGGGGCAAGACCGATGGCGGCCATGAAAATGCCAATTCCAACAGCTCCATTGGCGGACTGTTGCTCGGTGTCGATGGCCTGATTACTGAAGATACTCGCCTGGGTTTCGTTACCGGTTATAGCGACAGTTCTTTGAACATGGGCAGCGGCACGCACTCGTCGGCATCGATTGACAGCTATCACCTGGGTACGTACCTGGGGCACCAGATCGATGCCCTGCGCCTGACCGCCGGCGCGGCTTACAGCTGGCATCGCATCGACGTCAAACGTGACCTGCAATTCGCCGGTGTCAGCGGCAAGCAGAAAACCAAACGCGACGCGACCACCGCACAACTGTTCACAGAAGCTGCCTACGATCTCGGTCTGCAGCCGATGAACCTGGAGCCGTTCGCCAACCTGGCTTACGTGCACCTGAACAGCGACAGCTTCACCGAAAAGGGTGATGCCGCCGCACTGAAGGGCGGTGAAGACAACCGCGACGCCGTGCTGTCGACCCTCGGCGTCCGCGCCAAGCGTACGTTTGCCCTGTCGGACAAACATCAGCTGGAGCTGGGCGCGACACTGGGCTGGCAGCACAACCTGAGCAGCGTGGATTCCGACAACCACTTGGCCTTCGTCAATGGCAATAGCGCGTTCAACGTGCAAAGTGTGTCGATGGATCGAGATGCAGCGGTGGTCGGCGTGCGCGCCGGTCTGGCGCTGAATCGCGATGTCCGGGTCAACCTGGACTACAACGGACTCATCGGTTCGAACGAGAAGGACCACGGTGTGGGCCTGACGCTGGACTGGCAGTTCTAAGGTGTAGCGGCAGTTCTGCAGAGAACTGCCGTTTTTGAAAGGAAGAGAGAGCACAACATGGGATTGTTCGATTACAAAAATGCCGACGGCAAAGCGCTGTACAGCGATGCCATCGCGCTGACGCTGTATTCCTACACGCCGACCGGGCAGCCTTTGCCCGGCACCGGGTGGTCGCCACTGGGCGCCTCGGCCCTGGGTTATCAAGGCAAGACCGACGCGAAAGGGACGTTCTTCGGCGAGAAGGACGGCTTCACCAGCGCCGAGGCGGAAGTGCTCGGCAAATACGACGCTGCCGGCAAGTTGATCGGCATCGGCGTGGCTTTTCGCGGCACTGGCGGGCTGAGTTACAGCGACACCTTCGGTGACATGAAAAACAATCTGCTGGCCGCCATCGGGCCGGTTGATTACGCCAGGAATTACGCGAAGAACGCTTTCGACAACCTGCTCAAATCCGTGGCCGCGTTTGCTTCGGCCCATGGCATCGCCGCCAAGGACGTGCTGATCAGCGGCCACAGCCTCGGCGGCCTCGGGGTCAACAGCGTGGCGGAACTGAGTGCCAGCGACTGGGGCGGCTTCTTCAAGGACGCCAACTACATTTCGTTCGCCTCTCCGACCCAGAGCAGCACCGGCACCAACGTGCTGAACATCGGCTACGAGAACGATCCGGTATTCCGTGTGCTCGACGGCACCACGTTCAGCACGGCGTCGATGGGCAAACACGACAAGCCGCACGACTCGACCACCGACAACATCGTCAACTTCAACGACAACTACGCGTCCACCGCGCAGAACCTGGTGCCGTTCAGCATCGTCAATCCGCTGAACTGGTCGGCCCACAGCTCGCTGGGCTATGCAGACGGCCTGAACCGGGTGATCGACTCGAAGTTCTACAACCTCACCAGCCAGGACTCGACCATCATCGTGTCCAATCTGGAAGCCTCGTCCCGGGGCAAGACCTGGGTCGAGGATCTGGGCCGCAGCGGCGAGCCGCACACCGGCAGCACCTTCATCATCGGCACCGACAGCAACGACTGGCTCAAGGGCGGGGCGGGCAACGACTTCCTCGAAGGCCGTGCCGGCGATGACCTGTTCCGCGATGACGGGGGCTTCAACATCCTGCTCGGTGGTCAGGGCCACAACACCTTCGACCTGCAGAAGCCGTTGCAGAACTTCAGCTTCGCCAACGACGGCGACGGCACGCTGTACGTGCGCGACGCCTACGGCGGCATCAGCATGACCCGTGACATCGGCGCAATCGTGAGCAAAGAGTCCGGTTCGATGTGGAGCAGCAAGGAAATCACCTGGACCGTCACCGGCAAAGGCCTGGCCAACGGCGCCGAACTGACCCAGTACAACCATTCGCTCAACGGCGGCGCACTCGGTGACACGCTGAAGGCCACTGCGGACGGCGACTGGCTGTTCGGCCTGGGCGGCGACGATCATCTGTTCAGCGACAAGGCCCACGTGACCTTCGTCGGCGGCGCCGGCAACGACGTGATGAATGCGGTGGGTGGCAACAACACCTTCCTGTTCAGCGGCGCCTTCGGCTTCGACTCGATCCATGGCTACCAGGGCAGCGACAAACTGGTGTTCATGGGCGTGCAGGGCGCGGGGCAGGGCTACGACTACAAGCAACATGCTTCGCAGTCCGGCGCCGATACCGTGCTGAAGATTGGCGACTATGCCGTGACCCTGATCGGAGTGGGGGTGGCTAACCTGTCGGACTCGAGTTTCGTGTTCGCTTGATCCCCTGCGGACACCGCTGCGCATTGCGGTGGTGTCCATCGGGGCTGCAAGACAGAAGTGTTGTATCGAAATGCTCCGGAGCGCCCCGGGAGGGGCATTCTGGTTGTGAGCTATCTCTGAATAATTCCAACAAAGAGAGAGGCAACAGCAATGGGTGTGTATGACTACAAGAACTTCACCACAGCGGATTCCAAGGCGTTATTCAGCGATGCCATGGCCATTACGCTGTACTCCTATCACAACCTCGACAACGGTTTCGCGGTCGGCTATCAGCACAACGGCTTCGGCCTCGGGCTGCCGGCCACGCTGATCAGCGCGCTGATCGGCGGCACCGATTCTCAAGGGGTGATTCCCGGGCTGCCGTGGAATCCCGACTCGGAAAAACTCGCCCTCGACGCCGTGAAGAAAGCCGGCTGGACACCCATCACCGCCTCGCAACTGGGCTATGACGGCAAGACCGACGTGCGCGGAACCTTCTTCGGCGAAAAGCCCGGCTACACCAGTGCGCAAGTGGAAATCCTCGGCAAGTACGACGCTCAGGGTCATCTCACGGAAATCGGCATCGCTTTTCGCGGCACCAGCGGCCCACGGGAAATCCTCATCGGCGACTCCATCGCCGACGCCATCAATGACCTGCTCGCCGCGTTCGGTCCCAAGGATTACGCCAAGAACTACGTCGGCGAAGCCTTCGGCAACCTGATGAACAATGTGGTGGCGTTCGCCAAGGCCAACGGCCTCACCGGCAAGGACGTGCTGGTCAGCGGCCACAGCCTCGGCGGGCTGGCGGTCAACAGCATGGCGGACCTGAGCGGCAGCAAATGGGGCGGGTTCTTCCAGAACTCCAACTACATCGCCTACGCCTCGCCGACCCAGAGCAGCACCGACAAGGTGCTCAACGTCGGCTACGAAAACGACCCGGTATTCCGTGCTCTCGACGGCTCGACCTTCACCGGGGCATCGCTGGGCGTGCACGATGCGTCGAAAGTCTCGGCCACCGACAACATCGTCAGCTTCAACGACCACTACGCCTCCAACGCGTGGAACGTGCTGCCGTATTCGATCGTCAACATTCCGACCTGGATCTCGCACCTGCCGACGGCTTACGGCGACGGCATGAACCGGGTCATCGAGTCGAAGTTCTACGACCTCACCAGCCGTGACTCGACGATCATCGTGGCCAACCTGTCGGATCCGGCGCGGGCCAACACCTGGGTGCAGGACCTCAACCGCAACGCCGAGCCTCACAAGGGCAGCACCTTCATCATCGGCAGCGACGGCAACGACCTGATCCAGGGCGGCAGTGGCAACGATTATCTGGAAGGGCGTGCCGGCAACGACACCTTCCGCGACAGCGGCGGCTACAACATCATCCTCGGTGGTTCAGGCAACAACACCCTCCAGTTGCAGCAGTCAGTGAACAAGTTCGACTTCGCCAACGACGGCGCCGGCAACCTGTACATCCGCGATGCCAACGGCGGGATCAGCATCACCCGCGACATCGGCAGCATCGTTACCAAGGAACCGGGCTTTCTCTGGGGCCTGTTCAAGGACGACGTGACCCACAGCGTGACAGCCGATGGCCTGAAGGTCGGCAACAACGTCACTCAGTATGAATCGAGCGTGAAGGGCACCAGCGGCGCCGACACCCTCAAGGCCCATGCCGGTGGCGACTGGTTGTTTGGCCTGGATGGCAACGATCACTTGATCGGTGGCGCGGGCAACGACGTGTTCGTCGGCGGCGCCGGCAATGACCTGATGGAGTCGGGCGGCGGGGCGGATACGTTCCTGTTCAGCGGCGCATTCGGCCAGGACCGGGTGGTGGGCTTCAACGGCAACGACAAAATGGTGTTCCTCGGCGTACAGGGTGTATTGCCCGGCGATGACTTCCGTGCCCATGCCACGTCGGTGGGGCAGGATACGGTGCTCAAGTTTGGCGCTGATTCGGTGACGCTGGTCGGGGTTTCGCTGAGCAGTCTCAGCGCCGATGGGATCGTGATCGCCTGAGGATGACTGTGGAGAGGGAATATTTCCCTCTCCCTGTCAAAAGTGACTCGTTGGCCACTACCTGACTCAAACCCCTGCACCAACAGGAAACGCGGACTAAAGTCATCGCATGCGCACTCGTCATGTATGGGCAAGCCGCCATTGAGTACAGGAGATTCAAACGTGAAAGGTTTCAAGGGGTATATCGGTATCGTCGGGTTGGCGCTGCTTTCGGCCAACGTCTGGGCCGATTTGCCTCACAGCTCGATTCTGAGCCGCTACGGTGTCAGCTCCGATGAATTGCCGAAACCGGCACCCACCGAGAACACCGAGTCGGTCGAGGAAAAAAGCCGCTTTCAGCTCCAGCCGGAACAACCGTTCGTGACGATCCGTCTGGGCGACGGCAAACAACCGGAAACCACTGGCAACCTCAGCATCGACCGCATGGACCAGCAGGAACGCGAGCGTTGCCAGCGATTGCAGGCAGAACTGGCCCGGCGAGGTGAACATTACTTCAGTTGCGACAACAGCATTCCGGGCATGACCCTGCCGCAATAATCGCGGTTTCAAGGGAGCTGCCAGAAGGGCGGCTCCGCTTTTGCAATCAGTCTTCCTTGCGCACCGTGGCCACTTCGTCGGCCTTGACCCGGATCTTCGCGCCGGAAATATCCCGGAACTCATAGAAGCCGTCCTCGGACTTGGTTTTCGGCATGTCCTGGGTCAGATACTGCGTGCCATTCTGCAAGGTCACCACGGTCGGGGTGGAGCAGCCGGCCAGCGCCATCAGCGCTACGACGGTCATCGGCATAAACAACGTTTTGAAATTCATACCCGGTATTTCCTCATTCATTTCGACCGGTGTCGGTCCTCTAACGCGGTTGGTGCCAAATCCCCCGTAAAAGTTCGATGGACTGGCGAAAAAACCTCAATCGCGGATGCCACTGATCCTTTTCCGTTTGCACCCGTCGGGGCAGAACTGGTATCTGTACGCATAACCAGTATTCGCTTGCCATGGCCCGTTATCATTGTGACTTCCAGCCCCCTCGACGATCCGTTCTATTACCTCAACAACTTCCGGCAAGTGCTTGACTGGCTTGAGCTTCGTTATGCCGACGTGATGAGCGAAACGGAGCATGCCTTCATTCGCGACTTCAAGTCACTGCCTCGCGGCTCCCAGGGTTTGCTGGTGCGGATGGTGATGCGCAAGGGCGTGCACTTTCGGGCGGGCAAACTCAACTATCCGGAAATTGGCGACATTGCATCAGCCGCGCAGCCGTTGCTCGATCATGGCTGGCTGGACGAGCAAGCGCTGCTGACGATGCCGGAGCTGTTCGATCTGCTGCTGAAGGCTGAAGTCGTGCAAGCCTTCGGCCCGGCCATCGATGATCCAAAGGGTCGCAAGGTCGACTGGTTGCCGATCCTGCATGAGCAGTTTCCCGAGTCACGCTGCTGGCATGACTGGTGTCCGGCGATTGCAGACCGATTGTTCAGCCTGACGCTGATGGACCTGTGCGACCGGTTTCGCCTGATGTTCTTCGGCAATCTGTACCAGGACTGGTCGGAGTTTGTCCTGGCTGACCTCGGAATTTATACCTACGAAAAAGTCGAATTCAGCGCCGATTCCCGAGGCCTGCGCAGCCGTGCCGACGTCGATGCCTGCCTGTTTCTGCACGATTGCCAGCAGCGTTTCGAGGCGGGTGAGGCGGTTGAGCCGATTGCCGAAGAACTGGGCGTTTTGCAGTTCGACAACCCGTGGTTGCAGCGTCGGCTTGGCAAGCTGCTGTTCCAGATCGGCCAGCATTGCGAACGCATCGCGGAATTTGCCCTGGCCCTGAGCCTTTATCGCGGCTGTGCCTATCCTGGCGCGCGGTTGCGGATGATCCGGGTGCTGGAACGCTGCGGCGAATATGCCCTGGCGCTGGAGCTGGGCACGCTGGCCGAACAGGCGCCGGAAAGCGCCGCCGAACACCAGGGCCTGCAACGGGCGCTGCCACGGCTGCGGCGCAAACTCGGCGGGCCACCGCTCAAGCGCGTTGCAGCACGATCTGTTGAACGTCTGGATCTGCACCTGCCTCGGCTCGATCCGGCGCTGTCGGTGGAGTATCACGTGCAGGCGCATCTGCATGAGGACACAGGCCCGGTGCATTACGTCGAGAACAGCCTGATCAACTCGCTGTTCGGCCTGCTGTGCTGGCCGGCGATTTTCGCGCCGCTACCGGGCGCGTTTTTCAATCCGTTCCAGCGCGGGCCGGCGGATTTGCTTCATGAGGATTTCCAGGGACGGCGGGCCGAGCTGTTCGAAGTCTGCCTGGCGGAACTCGACGACGGCCGTTATGCCGAAACCATCCGTGCACGGTTTGCCGCCAAGTGGGGCATTCAGTCGCCGTTCGTGTTTTGGGGCGCCCTCAATGAAGAACTGCTGGAACAAGCGCTGATCTGCCTGCCGGTGGAACACCTCAAACACTGGTTCAATCGCCTGTTGCTGGACATCAAGGCCAACCGCGCCGGCATGCCGGACCTGATCCAGTTCTGGCCGCAACACAAGACCTACCGGATGATCGAAGTCAAAGGCCCCGGCGACCGCTTGCAGGACAATCAACTGCGCTGGCTGGAGTTCTGCCACACGCACCAGATGCCGGTGGCGGTGTGTTACGTGCAATGGGCGGAGCAGGGCGCTTGAGCTACAGCATCGCGGTGCGGGCGCTGTGCGAGTTCACCGCCAAGAGCGGCGACCTCGACTTGCGCTTCACCCCGTCGCCCACCGCGCTGGAGGGCATCGCCGGTCACCGCACCGTCGCCTCGCGGCGCAATGACGCCTATCAGAGCGAGGTGGCGCTGGAAGGCGAGTTCCGCACCTTGAAGGTCAAGGGCCGGGCAGACGGCTACGACCCGACGCAGAACTGCCTGGAGGAAGTCAAAACCTATCGTGGCGACCTGAGCAAACAACCGGCCAATCACCGTGCGCTGCATTGGGCGCAGGGGAAAATCTACGGCTGGCTGATGTGCTGCCGGCTGCAGCTGGAACAGATCAATCTGGCGCTGGTGTACTTCGACATCGTCAGCGAAAAGGAAACCTGCCTGGTCGAAGCCTTCAGCGCTGAAGCATTGCGCGAGTTCTTCGAACAACAATGCGGCTTGTTCCTGGTATGGGCTGAGCAGGAAATGGCCCACCGTGAAGCGCGCAATCAGGCGGCGCAGCAACTGGGCTTTCCCCATGACAATTTCCGCCCCGGCCAGCGTCATCTCGCCGAGTCGGTGTTCAAGGCTGTCAGCACCGGCCGCTGTCTGATGGCCCAGGCCCCCACCGGCATCGGCAAGACCCTCGGCACGCTGTTCCCGATGCTCAAGGCCCTGGCGCCGCAGCAGCTGGACAAGGTGTATTTTCTCACCGCCAAGACACCGGGGCGCAAACTGGCGCTGGATTCGGCGCAAGTGCTGTTCGATCACAATGCAACCCTGCCGCTGCGAGTGCTGGAGATGGTTGCGCGGGACAAGGCTTGCGAGCATCCCGACAAGGCTTGTCACGGCGAATCCTGCCCGTTGGCTCAAGGCTTTTATGACCGGTTGCCGGCGGCCCGTGAAGCCGCCAGTCAATTGCGGTTGCAGGATCAGGCGGCAATCCGTGAAGTCGCCGCGCAACATTCGGTGTGTCCGTATTACCTGAGCCAGGAAATGGCACGCTGGGCCGATGTGGTGGTGGCGGACTACAACTATTACTTCGATTTCACCGCGCTGCTGTTCGGGCTGGCCCAGCTCAATCAATGGAAAGTCGCGGTGCTGGTGGACGAGGCCCATAACCTGGTCGAGCGCGGGCGGCAGATGTACAGCGCCACTGTCGATCAGGGGATCTTCAACAGCGTGCGCAAAACCGCCCCCGAGGCCTTGAAAAAGCCCTTGCAGCGGGTCAACCGTGAATGGAATACCCTCAATAACGCGCAACTGGCGCCGTATCAGGCCTACGACAAGGCGCCGGAAAAACTGCTGCAGGCGATCACGTCGTGCAGTGCGAGCATTGGCGATTACCTCAATGATCACCCGCAAGGGCTCGACAGCGGCTTGCAGAATGCCTGGTTCGAGATGCTGCAATTCGGCCGGGTCGCGGAGTTGTTCGACGAGAACTATCTGTTCGACATCAGCAAGCGCGACCTCGAGCGCAAACGTCCGCTATCGCAACTGTGCCTGCGCAACGTGGTGCCGGCGGCGCTGCTCGGCCCGCGCCTGAAAGCGGCCCGCAGCTGCGTGCTGTTTTCCGCGACCCTCAGCCCGCGTCACTATTACGCCGACCTGCTCGGCACTCCGGCCGACACGGTGTGGATCGACGTTGAATCGCCGTTCAGCGCCGAACAGTTGCAGGTGCGGATCGTTAGCCAGATTTCCACCCGATTCACCCATCGTCAGGCGTCGCTGGAACCGATAGTCGAACTGATCGCCCGCCAGTTCGGTGAGCGTCCGGGCAACTATCTGGCGTTCTTCAGCAGCTTCGATTACCTGCAACAGGTTGCGCAGTTGCTCGCCGAGCGGCATCCGCACATCACCCTATGGCAGCAATCACGGGGCATGGCCGAAGGGCAGCGGCAGGCGTTTCTCGATCAGTTCACGGCCCACAGCCAGGGCGTCGGGTTCGCCGTACTCGGCGGTGCATTCGGCGAAGGCATCGATTTGCCCGGAGCCCGGTTGATCGGCGCCTTCGTTGCCACGCTGGGGTTGGCGCAGTTGAACCCGGTCAACGAACAGATGAAACGGCGTATGGCAGCGATCTTCGGCGCCGGTTACGACTACACCTACCTGTTTCCCGGCATGCAGAAAGTGGTGCAGGCAGCCGGGCGGGTGATCCGCACCCAGCAGGATCGCGGCGTGGTCATGCTGATCGACGACCGCTTCGCCGAGAGCCGCATCCAGCAGCTGTTGCCGCGCTGGTGGCAGCTCGATCATGCAGATGCGGCTTTTCAATCCGCCGGTTTGACGCATACTCCTGTTATTGAAAATCTGCTTTGAGCCAAGCCTGATGAGCGAGAACAAGAAGTCCGCTGCGATCGAAGAAATGCGCTTTCGCCTGTTGATCGATGCCGTGGTCGATTACGCGATCTACATGATCGACCCCGGCGGCATCATCACCAGCTGGAACTCCGGGGCCAAACGCTTCAAGGGTTATGAGGAAGCCGAGATTCTCGGCGAACACTTTTCGCGCTTCTACACCGATGAAGACCGCGCCGTCGGCATGCCGCAACGGGCACTGGATACGGCGATCCGCGAAGGACGGTTCGAAGGCGAAGGCTGGCGGGTGCGCAAGGACGGAACGCATTTCTGGTGCCATGTGGTGATCGACCCGATCTACAGCCCGGACGGGCAACTGCTCGGTTTCGCGAAAATCACCCGTGACCTCACCGACCGCAAGATGGCCGAAGAAACCCTCAAGCAAAGCGAACAGCAATTCCGCCTGCTGGTGCAGGGCGTGACCGACTACGCGATCTACATGCTCAGCCCGGAAGGCCGCGTAACCAACTGGAACCCCGGTGCGCAACGGATCAAGGGCTATGCGCCCAACGAAGTCATCGGCAAGCATTTCTCGATGTTCTACACCCCGGAGGACCGCGAAATCGGGGAGCCGCAACGAGCGCTGGAAACCGCCGTGCGCGAAGGCCGCTTCGAGAACAAGAGCTGGCGTTTGCGCAAGGACGGCACGCGGTTTCTGGCTCATGTGGTGGTCGATGCGATTCGTGGTGAAACCGGCACGTTGCTCGGTTTTGCCAAGATCACCCGTGACGTGACCGAAGCCCACCAGGCGCAACTGGCACTGGAGCAGACCCGCGAAGCGCTGTTCCAGGCGCAGAAGATGCAGGCCATCGGCCAACTCAGCGGCGGTATCGCCCATGACTTCAATAACCTGCTGACAGTGATCCTCGGTAACCTTGAGATCGTGCGTAAACGCGTCGGCGACGACCCGAAGGTCAGCCGTCTGCTGGAAAACGCCACCCAAGGTGCGCTGCGAGGCGTGTCACTGACCCAGCGCATGCTGGCCTTCGCCCGGCGCCAGGAACTCAAGACCGAACCGGTGGACATCCCGAAACTGGTGCAAGGCATCACCGGCCTGTTGCGCAGTTCACTGGGGCCGGGGATTCGTATCGAAACGCAGTTTCCCGACGATCTTGAAGCGGTGCTCGCCGACACCAACCAGCTCGAACTGGCGGTACTCAACCTGGCTACCAACGCCCGTGATGCGATGCCCGAGGGCGGCAGCGTGGTCATCGGTGCCGAGCCGCGAGTGGTTTTGCAGGAGAGTCAGGCAAGCCTTGCGGCGGGACGCTATGTCTGCCTGAGCGTGACCGATACTGGTGAAGGCATGGACGACGCGACGCTGGCCTCGGCGACCGATCCGTTCTTCACCACCAAAGGTCTGGGCAAAGGCACCGGGCTGGGGTTGTCGATGGTGCATGGTTTCATCGAACAGTTGGGCGGCCGTTTCATTCTCAAAAGCGTGAAGGGGCAGGGAACTTGCGCCGAGCTCTGGATGCCGGTCGCCGTTGACGGGATGGCGGCCAAGCCTCTGAGTCCCAGGCCGTCCATGGCATCAGTGCCGCGACTCAGCGTGCTGGTGGTGGACGACGACAGTCTGGTGCGTACCAGCACCAGCCTGTTGCTGGAGGATCTGGGGCATCGGGTCATCGGCGCGGCCTCCGGTGCGCAGGCACTGGAGCTGTTTGACCAAGGGGAAGTGATCGACTTGATGATCACCGACATGGCCATGCCGAAAATGAACGGCGCGCAGCTGGCCCATGCCGTGCGCGTTCTCAAGCCGGATTTGCCGATCATCCTGGCCACCGGTTACGCCGAGCGCCTCGAAGGGTTTGCGGCGCAACTGCCACGGCTGTCGAAACCGTTCAATCAGATGCAACTGGTAGAGATCATCGCCCAGTCGATGAAGTGAGGTCAGGCATCAGCTTGTTTACGCTGTTCGTAACGGGCAAGGAGCGGCTGGGTGCTGATGCCGTGCAGCAAAATGCTCAGGGCCACGACCGAAAGAGTGAGATCGGTACACTGCGCGGCCAGTGTCTCGCCCAGGCCGTGGTTCAAGGCGTAGAACAGATAGAACAGGCTGCCGATGCCACGAATGCCGAACCAGCCGATCAACATCCGCTGACGCCACGCCAGCAGCGATCCCCATGGCATCAACGCCACACAGGCCGGGCGGATGACACAGAACAGCACCGCGCCGACCCACAGCGCCCGCCAGTCCCAATGGGTGACCAGCACCACGCCGAGCAGGGTCACCAGAAACACTTCCATGGCCCTTTCCACCAGACCACCGAAAGCGAGCATGTCGCCCATCATGATCCCGGCAGCCACCTGACTGCCTTCCAGGCCTTCTGTGTCGCCATGCACGGCGTGTTGCGGTTCGACGTTCTGGTGGCCGACCACCGGTTGCACCAGATGCTCGGCCGGCGACTGATGGGCGCCGGTGGACTTCACTTCCTCCTGACGCAGGCCCAGTCCGGCGGCGAACACTGACAGAAAGCCGTAGCCGCCTAAGGACTCGGCCACCACAAAAGCGAGTGCGATCAAGGCCAGTGCCAGATAATCGTTGGGGCTGACAGTGCTGTCTTCATTGCGCGTCTGTAACGCGAGGGTGGCCCGTCCCAGGCCTCGGCCCATCCAGTAACCCGTGAGCAAACCGACAGGGACTGCCCAGAGCAGATCGCGCAATACCCAGTGGCTCCATTCGGCGGTCAGGCCATCGCCTTGCAGCAGCAACAGTCCGAGGATCACGAAGGGGAAGGCCACGCCGTCGTTCAGCCCGGCCTCGCCGGACAGTCCGAAGCGCACACTGTCGACATCCCGCGCATCGTTTACCTGCACCAGCGCCGCCAGCACCGGGTCGGTGGGGGCCAGAATCGCAGCGATCAGCAACGACGGCCCCCACGACAGTTTCAGAGCGTAATGCAGCAGCAGGCTGACGCCGATGATCGTCAGCACCATCACCGGGCCTGCCAGCCCGAAAGCTATTCGCCAGCGCTTGTCGCGCAACGGCAGCCGCAACTTCAAACCGCAGACGAACAGCGAAAACAGCACCGCGACTTCAGTCAGGTGCTCCATCCATGAGGCGGCATGTTCCAGCGGCAGTTTCAGCAGATCGAGCCCGCTCGGGCCGATACCGATGCCGAGCAACAGGCACACGGCCGACGTCGTGACCGGCATCCAGCGCAGGTACGACGAGGTCAACGCCAGCATCAGCAGGACGGCGCCCAGCACCGTTACCCAGATAATGAATGTCATGGTTCGCGGCCCGCCCTGACCATCGCGACCCGACAGGGCCATGAAGTATGGAGAGGTGCTCGCGGCGACGGTTCAGTTTTTCTCGGGGAAGAGGCGGCGGGCGATGACTTGCAAGTCGCCCGCCGTGATTGACGCAATGACTCAGGCCTGGCGCTGGACCAGCGCACGCTCCATCCGCGCAATGCCTTCTTCCAGCAACGAACGCGGGCAACCGAAGTTCAGGCGCACGAATTGCTGGCTAAGGTCACCGAAATCGATGCCCGGGCTCAGTCCGACGCGAGCCTGTTCGAGGAAGAACTGCTGGGGATTGTCCAGGCCCAGGGCCGAGCAATCGAGCCACGCCAGATAAGTGCCCTGCGGCACGTTGATCGTTACGCCGGGCAGACGGCTGCGAACCGCTTCGACCAGAAAATCGCGGTTGGCCTGCAGGTACTGTTTCAGTTCTTTCAGCCACGGCCCGGCCTCGCTGTAGGCCACGCGGGTGGCTTCCATGCCCAGCGGATTGACGCTGTCGACCATGCCGCAGCGAGCGTGGTTGACGCGCTCACGCAGAGCGGTGTCCTGAATGATCATGAACGAGGTCTTGAGGCCGGCAATGTTGTAGGCCTTGCTCGCCGACATCAGGGTGATGGTGCGTTGGGCGATTTCCGGGCTCAGGGACGCGGTCGGAATGTGCACGCGACCGTCGTAGCACAGCTCGGCGTGGATTTCGTCGGAGATGATCCAGGCGTCCTGCGCCATGCAGATGTCGGCCACCGCTTGCAGTTCTTCACGGTCGAAGACCTTGCCGATCGGGTTGTGCGGGTTGCTCAGCAGCAGGGCGCCACCACCGGTGAGGGATTCCCGCAAGGCATCCAGCGGCGTGGCGTAGGTGCCGTCGGCTTGAGCATTGAATTCCAGCTCGACTTTGTTCAGGCCCCAATGGCCCGGTGCATGGCGCAGCGGTGGGTAGTTCGGGGTTTGCACCACGACATTCTGTTGCGGTTGCACCAGTGCCTTGAGCGCCATGTTGAAGCCTGATTCGACGCCCGGCAGGAAGATCAACTCCTGCGGTTTGACCCGCCAGGCGAACTTGTTCCAGAGGTCGGCGACGATGGCCTCGCGCAAATTGTCCTGGGCGACGCTGTAGCCGACCAACGGGTGCAGCAGACGCTGTTGCAGCGCCTCGATGACTACCGGCGGTGCCGCGAAATCCATGTCAGCGACCCACATCGGCAACACATCGGCCGCATAGCGGCTCCACTTGGTGCTGCCGGTGTCGTGGCGGTCGAATACCTGATCAAAATCGAAAGTCATGCGCGGTCTCTGAGGGCGGAGATGGGTCGTGCCGGCGATGATAAACCTCCATCCCCTGCGGGCGCGAACTTGTGACCGACGAATGGCCGACGGTCGGTTTTCACACAGACCACGGCGCAGTTGTCTACAGTGAAAAAGTCGGCACTCGCTTGCCGCCACCGTGATTGTCCAGAAAAAAACCCGGCTCAAGTACCGGGTTCCACCTGATCAGGAGTGCACGATGGATCTCAGCCGTCGTCAGTTCTTCAAGGTCGCCGGTATCGGCCTTGCAGGCTCTAGCCTGGGCGCGTTGGGCATGGCCCCGACGCTGGCCTTCGCCGAGCAGGTGCGCCACTTCAAGCTCGCCCACACCCATGAAACCCGCAACACCTGCCCGTATTGCTCGGTCGGTTGCGGTCTGATCATGTACAGCCAGGGCGATGCCGCGAAGAACGTTGCGCAAAACATCATCCATATCGAGGGCGACGCCGACCACCCGGTCAACCGCGGCACCCTGTGCCCGAAAGGCGCCGGCCTGCTGGACTTCATTCACAGCCCCGGCCGTTTGCAGTACCCGCAGGTGCGCAAGCCCGGCAGCAGCGAATGGACCCGGATCACCTGGGACGAAGCCCTCGACCGCGTCGCCGACCTGATGAAGGCCGACCGCGACGCCAATTTCGTCGAGAAGAACGCCCAGGGGCAGACGGTGAACCGCTGGCTGACCACCGGATTCCTCGCCGCGTCGGCAGCGTCCAACGAAGCGGGTTACATCACCCATAAGGTGGTGCGCAGTCTCGGCATGCTGGGGTTCGATAACCAGGCGCGTGTCTGACACGGCCCGACGGTGGCAAGTCTTGCCCCGACGTACGGCCGTGGAGCCATGACCAACACCTGGACCGATATCGCCAACGCGAATCTGATCCTGGTGATGGGCGGCAACTCCGCTGAAGCGCATCCGTGCGGCTTCAAATGGGTGACCGAAGCCAAGGCGCACAACGCCGCGCGGCTGATTGTGGTCGACCCGAGATTTACCCGGACCGCCTCCGTGGCCGATTACTACGCGCCGATTCGCACCGGCAGCGACATCGCGTTCATGGGCGGGTTGATCAATTACCTGCTGACCGAAGACAAGATCCAGCACGAATACGTGCGCAACTACACCGACGTATCGTTCATCGTCAAAGCCGGGTTCGGCTTCGAGGACGGACTGTTCACCGGCTATGACGCGGCCAAGCGCAGCTACACCGACAAATCCAGCTGGGGTTACGAACTGGGCGAGGACGGCTTTGCCAAGGTCGACCCGACCCTGCAGGACCCGCGTTGCGTCTATCAGCTGATGAAGCAGCATTACAGCCGCTACAACATCGACCTGGCGAGCCAGATCTGCGGCATGCCGGTCGATGCAATGAAGAAAATTTGGGAGGAAATCGCCACTTGCTCGCAACCGGGCAAGACCATGACCATCCTTTACGCATTGGGCTGGACCCAGCACTCGATCGGCTCGCAGATCATCCGCAGCGCAGCGATGGTGCAATTGTTGCTGGGCAACGTCGGCATGCCCGGCGGCGGGGTCAACGCCTTGCGCGGGCACTCGAACATTCAGGGCCTGACCGACCTCGGGTTGCTGTCGAACTCGTTGCCGGGCTACCTGACCCTGCCGATGGATGCCGAGCAGGACTACAACGGCTACATCAAGAAACGCACGCAATTGCCGTTGCGCCCGGGGCAACTGTCCTACTGGCAGAACTACAGCAAGTTCCACGTCAGCCTGATGAAAGCCTGGTACGGCGCCAACGCGACCGCCGAAAACCAGTGGGCCTACGACTACCTGCCGAAACTCGACATCCCCAACTACGACATCCTCAAGGTGTTCGATCTGATGGGGCAGGGCAAGGTCAACGGCTACATGTGCCAGGGCTTCAACCCGATTGCCGCGCTGCCGGACAAGAACCGGGTGATGGCTGCTCTCGCCAAACTGAAATGGCTGGTGGTGATGGACCCGCTGGCCACTGAAACCTCGCAGTTCTGGGAAAACGTCGGGCCGTACAACGATGTGAAAAGCGCCGACATCCAGACCGAAGTCATTCGCCTGCCCACCACCTGCTTTGCCGAAGAGGACGGCTCGCTGGTCAACAGCAGTCGCTGGCTGCAATGGCACTGGAAAGGCGCCGACGGCCCCGGCGAGTCACGCACCGACGTGCGGATCATGACCGAACTGTTCATGCGCCTGCGTCAGCGTTATCAGACCGAGGGCGGGGCTTATCCCGATCCGATCCTCAAACTCTCCTGGCCGTACAAGGTTCCGGAAGAGCCGTCTCCGGAAGAAATCGCCAAGGAGGTCAACGGCTACGCCACCACCGACTTCACCGACGCCACGGGCGCAGCGATCAAGGGTAATTCGCAACTGGCCGCCTTCGCCCAGCTCAAGGATGACGGCAGCACCGCCTCTGGTTGCTGGATCTTCTGCGGCAGCTGGACCGAGGCCGGCAACCAGATGGCCCGGCGCGACAACGCCGATCCGTATGGCATGCATCAGCACCAGGGCTGGGCGTGGGCCTGGCCGGCCAACCGGCGGATTCTCTACAACCGCGCTTCGGCGGACATGCAGGGCAAACCCTGGGATCCGAAAAAACGCCTGGTGTGGTGGAACGGCAAGGCCTGGGGCGGCACCGACGTGCCGGACTACAAGGCCGACGTGCCGCCGGAAGCCGGAATGAACCCGTTTATCATGAACCCCGAAGGCGTGGCGCGGTTCTTCGCCGTCGACAAGATGAATGAAGGGCCATTCCCCGAGCACTACGAGCCGTTCGAAACGCCGATCGGCATCAACCCGCTGCACCCCGAAAACAAGAAAGCCACCAGCAACCCGGCGGCCAGGATCTTCGATTCGGTGTGGGACAGCCTCGGCGTGGCCAAGGACTACCCGTACGCCGCCACCAGTTACCGGTTGACCGAGCATTTCCACTTCTGGAGCAAACATTGCCGGTTGAATGCGATTGCCCAACCGGAACAGTTCGTGGAGATCGGCGAAGTGCTGGCGAAAGAGAAGGGCATCGCAGCCGGTGACCGGGTGCGGGTCAGCTGCAAGCGCGGGTTTATCGAAGCGGTAGCGGTGGTGACCAAAAGGATCCGGCCGTTGCAGGTCAACGGCCAGGTCGTGCATCAGATCGGCATCCCGCTGCACTGGGGTTTCACCGGCCTGACGCGTCACGGCTACCTGACCAACACCCTGGTTCCGTTCCTCGGCGATGGCAATACACAGACCCCGGAATCCAAGTCATTCCTGGTCAACGTGGAGAAGCTCTGATATGGCCAGCCAAGACATCATTGCCCGCTCGGCCACCACAACGCCGGCACCCTCGGTGCGCAATCAGGAGGAAGTCGCCAAGCTGATCGACACCACCAAATGCATCGGCTGCAAGGCCTGCCAGGTCGCGTGCTCGGAATGGAACGAGCTGCGCGACGAGGTCGGCCACAACCATGGCACCTACGACAACCCGCAGGATCTGAGTGCGGAGTCGTGGACGCTGATGCGCTTCACCGAGCACGAAACCGACGCCGGCAACCTCGAATGGCTGATCCGCAAGGACGGCTGCATGCACTGCGCCGAGCCCGGATGTCTGGCGGCTTGCCCGAGCCCGGGGGCGATCATCAAGCACGCCAACGGCATCGTCGATTTCGATCAGGACCACTGCATCGGTTGCGGTTATTGCATCACCGGTTGCCCGTTCAACATTCCGCGCATTTCGCAGAAGGACCACAAGGCCTACAAATGCACCTTGTGTTCGGACCGCGTGGCGGTAGGGCTGGAGCCGGCCTGCGTGAAAACCTGCCCGACCGGGGCGATTGTCTTCGGCAGCAAGGAAGACATGAAAACCCACGCGGCCGAACGCATCGTCGACCTCAAAAGCCGTGGCTTCGACAACGCCGGTCTCTACGATCCCGAAGGCGTCGGCGGCACTCACGTCATGTATGTGCTGCACCACGCCGACACGCCGAAGATCTACGCCGGCCTGCCGGAAAATCCGGCGATCAGTCCGCTGGTGGGCCTGTGGAAAGGCATCAGCAAACCCCTGGGCCTGCTGGCCATGGGCGCGGCGGTGCTGGCCGGGTTCTTCCATTACGTGCGCATCGGCCCGAACCGCACCGAAGAGGATGATCACCCGGAACCGCCCGACACCTCGGTCCACGTGGTCGACCCGGCGGTGCACACCTTCGATCCACGCGGGGAGGACCGGCCATGAGCAACAAGACGATCCTGCGCTACACCGCCAACCAGCGCACCAACCACTGGCTGGTGGCGATTCTGTTCTTCATGGCCGGGCTTTCGGGACTGGCACTGTTTCATCCATCGATGTTCTGGCTGACCAACCTGTTCGGCGGCGGGCCGTGGACGCGGATCCTGCACCCGTTCATGGGTGTGCTGATGTTCGTGTTTTTCCTCGGCCTGGTGTTCCGCTTCTGGCGTTCGAACTTCTTTATCGACAACGACTGGAAGTGGCTGCGGCGCATCGACCGGGTGTTGGTCAACGACGAGGAAACGGTACCGCCGGTGGGCAAGTACAACGCCGGGCAGAAGATGCTGTTCTGGACTTTACTGCTGTGCATGCTCGGGCTGTTGTTTACGGGGCTGGTGATCTGGCGCGCGTACTTCAGTCATTACTTCGGCATCACCACGATTCGCTGGGCGATGTTGCTGCACGCACTGGCCGGGTTTGTGCTGATCCTCAGCATCATCGTGCACATCTATGCCGGCATCTGGATCAAAGGCTCGGTGGACGCGATGCTGCACGGTTGGGTCAGCCGCGCCTGGGCGAAAAAACATCACGCACTCTGGTATCGCGAAGTGGAATCCCAGGATCCGCCGGAGCGACCGGTCACCAAAAAGGGCTGACACTTGCCAACCATTCTTGAACCCGGGGAAATCGAAGCGGCGGCCAGTGCGCCGCCGTTTCTGCACTTGCCGCCGCACAACCTGTTCACGCTGCGCGCCGAACGTCTGGAACATTTGGCGATCGGTCATCCGCTGGCCGACTACCTGCGCCTGATCGCAGGACTCTGCCGCGTGCAACAGCAAGTCCTCGACGATCCGCCTTCAAGCGCCCCGACTGATGAGCAACGGCTTGAGGTCTGCCGGCAACACGGCATGCCACCGTTCGCCGCCGACACCCTGATCCGCGAGGACGGCTGGCAGGCGTATCTCGATGCCTTGCTGCAGCGCTACGGTGCACCGGAACAACCCGCCGTCGCCGATGCGGTCACGTCGTTGCGGGTTGCCGGTTCCGGCCAGTTGCGGGCCTGGGCGGTGGCGCTGGTCAGCGGCCAGTATTCGCTGGTGCCGGCGGCGCTGGTGCCATTTCTCGGCGCGGCGCTGCAAACGGCCTGGAGCCACTGGCTGCTCAGCGCACCGCACCTGCAACTGACCCCCGGCAACAGCCTCGGCCAGTGCCCGGCCTGTGGTTCGCCGGCCATGGCCGGAGTGATCCGCCATCGTGGCAAACACAACGGCTTGCGTTATCTGGTGTGCTCGCTGTGCGCCTGTGAATGGCATGTGGTGCGGGTCAAGTGCGTGTATTGCGAGCAGAGCAAAGGGCTGGAATACCTGAGCCTTGAGGATGATCGTCACGCTGCAAATCAGGCGCCGTTGCGGGCCGAGGTCTGCCCAAGTTGTAACAGCTACCTGAAACTGCTGTATCTGGAAAACGATGCGGACGCCGAAGCGCTGTCGGCAGACTTGAGCAGTCTGCTGCTGGACATGCGCCTGGCCCAGGACGGCTATCAGCGGCTGGCACCGAATCTGTTGCTGGCACCCGGAGACGAATAAGCAGAGCGTCTACACTCTGGCGCAACGGCTTTTTATCCGGAGCGTCTGATGCCTGCCAGTGTTGCCCAGCGTTTGCCTTCCATCGACAGTCTGTTGCGTCACAACGCCTTCCAGCCCGTGGCCGAGCGACACGGGCGTGAGGCGCTGCTGGCGATGTTGCGTCAATTGCTCGACGACTTGCGCGGTTCGGTCGTGGCAGGGCAGCTCTCGGCGGTCGAGATCAGCCCTGAAGCCCTGGCCGGCAGGATTGCCGAGCGTCTGGCATTGCAACAGCGCAGTCAGGTACGACGAGTGTTCAACCTGACCGGCACGGTGCTGCACACCAATCTGGGCCGTGCGCTGTTGCCGGAAGAAGCCATCGACGCCGTGCAACTGGCGGCCCGCTATCCCTTGAACCTCGAATTCGACCTGGCCAGCGGCAAGCGCGGCGACCGCGATGACCTGATCGAAGGCCTGATCCGCGAACTGACCGGCGCCGAAGCCGTCACCGTGGTCAACAACAATGCCGCCGCGGTGCTGCTGACCCTCAACAGCCTCGGTGCGCGCAAGGAAGGCATCATCTCCCGTGGCGAACTGATCGAAATCGGCGGCGCGTTCCGCATCCCCGACATCATGTCCCGGGCCGGCGTGCGTCTGCACGAGGTCGGCACCACCAATCGCACCCATGCCCGGGATTACGAAGCGGCGATCAGCCCGCGCAGCGGCTTGATCATGCGCGTGCATGCGAGCAACTACAGCATCGAGGGTTTTACCGCCCGGGTGCCGACGGCTGAATTGGCGGAGCTGGCCCATCGGTATGGCTTGCCACTGCTGGAAGACCTCGGCAGCGGCAGTCTGCTGGACCTGACCCGCTGGGGCCTGCCGGCGGAGCCGACGGTGCGTCAGGCGTTGCTCGATGGCGCAGACATCGTCACCTTCAGCGGCGACAAACTGCTCGGCGGGCCGCAGGCCGGGGTGATCGTCGGGCGCAAGGATCTGATCGCGAAAATCAAAAAGAACCCGCTGAAACGCGCCTTGCGGGTCGACAAGATGACGCTGGCGGCGCTGGAAGCGGTGCTCGGGCTCTATCGCGATCCTGATCGCCTGGCCGAGCGGTTGCCGACCTTGCGCCTGCTGACCCGCCCGCAAGATGACATCCTCGCCCAGGCCGAACGCCTGCAACCGGCATTGGCCAGGGTGCTCGGTGAAACCTGGACTGTGACGGCAGAGAAAACACTGGGCATGATCGGCAGCGGCAGCCAACCGGTGGCGCGGCTGCCGAGCGCGGCATTGTGTGCCCGCCCGCAGGTTTCGAAACGACTGCGCGGGCGCTCGCTGCTGAATCTGCAAAGCGCATTGCGCGAGTTACCGATCCCGGTGCTCGGACGCCTCGACGATGACGCGCTGTGGCTGGATCTGCGGCAACTCGACGACGAGTCGGCGTGGCTCGCGCAACTCGGGCCGTTGCAGACATGATCGTCGGCACCGCCGGGCACATCGACCACGGCAAGACCTCGCTGCTTCAGGCCCTGACCGGACAAACCGGCGACCGCCGCCCGCAGGAGCGTGAGCGGGGCATGACCATCGACCTCGGTTATCTCTATGCCGAACTGGCGCCCGGAGCGGGTTTGACCGGGTTCATCGACGTGCCGGGCCACGAGAAATTCACACACAACATGCTCGCCGGCGCCCAAGGCATCGATCTGGTGTTGCTGGTGGTGGCGGCGGATGACGGCGTGATGCCGCAGACCCGCGAGCATCTGGCGATTGTCGAGTTGCTGGGCATTCCCCGGGCGCTGGTGGCGATCACCAAGGCTGATCGGGTCGAGGCGGGCAGGTTGGTGGAGGTTCGCCGGCAAATCGAACATCTGTTGGCGCCCGGTCCGTTTGCAGGCGCGCCGATGCTCGCGGTTTCAAGCGTGACGGGTGAAGGCGTCGATGCCCTGCGGCAAGCGTTGCTGCAGGCACAGAGTGAAGTGTTGAAGCGGGGTCGCGAGGGTGGTTTTCGTCTGGCCATCGACCGGGCATTCAGCGTCGCCGGTGCCGGGATTGTGGTGACGGGCACAGCGTTGTCGGGGGTGGTCGCGGTGGGCGACAGACTGATCCTCGGGCCGTCGGGCAAAACGGTGCGGGTAAGGGGACTGCACGCGCAGAATCAACCCGCAGAGCTGGCGTTTGCCGGTCAACGGGTTGCCCTGAACATCAGCGCTGATCGCCTGGAGCTCGGGCACATCCATCGCGGCCAATGGCTGCTCGCCGAAACGCTGTTCGCGCCGACTCAACGCCTGGATATCGACTTCCAGCTGCTGCCCGATGAGACGCGCACCTTCGAACACTTCCAGCCCGTGCATCTGCACCTCGGCACGCAAGATGTGATCGCCCGCGTGGCATTGCTCGAAGGACCCCGGCTGCTTCCGGGAGAGCGCATGCTCGCGCAACTGCTGACCCATGTTCCGGTGCACGGCGTGAAAGGCGATCGATTGATCCTGCGCGATCCCAGTGCCCAGCGCACGCTCGGCGGCGGTCAATTGCTCGACCCGTTCGCCCCGGCCCGGCAACGGCGCAGCCCCGGGCGTCTGGCGCAATTGCGGGCGCTGGCGATCAGCTCCAGCCTGGAGCAAGCGCTGCCAACGCTGCTGGAGTACAGCGAAAGCGGCATTGATTCGCAGCGTCTGGAGCGTCAGTTCAACCGTCCGCGTGAGGGCTGGTCACTGCCGGACAACGTCCGTCTGATCGAAACCCGTCAGGGCCAGGTGCTGTTCAACGCCCAGCGTTGGGGCATTCTCAAGTTCACCTTGCTGGAGCAACTGGCGCGTTTCCATGAGCTGGAGCCCGACCAGATGGGCCCGGATCGTGATCGTCTGCGGCGCTTCAGCGGACTGAACATCGAGCATTCGACCTTCATCAGCCTGCTGGAGGAACTGCGCAGCGCCGGCTCGCTCACCGCCAGCGGCCCTTGGCTTCACCTGCCGGACCATCAGGTGCGCCTGAATGCCGACGACGAAACCCTGTGGGAGGCGTTGCAGCCGCTGTTCGAACAGGCCGGTTTCGATCCACCGTGGGTGCGCGACGTGGCCAAAGCCGTGAGCCAGGAGGACGCCACTGTCCGGCTGTTGCTGCGCAAACTGGCGCGGCTGGGCGTGGTGCATCAAGTGGTGCGGGATCTGTTCTTCACCGACATCACCTTGCGGCAGATGGCGGCGGTGCTACTGCGTCTGGGTGAAGAAAATCCGCCGATTCAAGTCACGGCGTTCCGTGATGCGCTAGGCTTGGGACGCAAACGCAGTATCCAGATCCTCGAATACTTCGACCGCCTCGGCCTGACCCGGCGTCTTGGCGAGGGTCGACAGATCCGCTTCGACAACGCGCTGGCCAACCCCGGCGCCGACTGAGTTCAAGGAAGGCAATCGCGCCCGGTGGCGCGGCCGGGCTTCAAACCCGGTTGGGGACGGCATCCGTTCCCGGGCAGGTTCGACTCCGGCTGCCTTCCGCCATTTTCTGCATTCAGAACCCTAGCGGGTACTGAATCACCACGTAGATACGGTCAATGTCATCCCCCGCCTGAGCGCTGTTGGCCCGGTGCGAGACGTGGGACAGCTGCACGGAAAGATCCTTGGCCGCGCCGGACTGGACGATGTAGCGCAGATCGATGTCGCGCTCCCAGTGCTTGCCGCCGTCCCCTTGTTGTGGCTGGTATTGGCCGCTGTCCGGGTCGAACGGGTTGTAGGCGCCACCCTTGGGCGCGTGGGTGCCGTCGATGTGGCTGCCGGAGACGTAGCGGGTCATGAAGTTGAGTCCGGGAATGCCGAACGCGCCGAGATCGAGGTCGTAGCGGGCCTGCCACGAGCGCTCGTGGGCGCCGTTGAAGTCGGCGTATTTGATCGAGTTGGCGAGGTAGATCGAGTCGCCGCCGACGAAATCGAACGGTGTGTCACCGTTGATGCGTTGCCAGCCGAGCATCACCGCGTGCGGGCCGAAGGCGTATTTACCCGAGAGGCTGAACGCGGTGTTGTCGATTTCCCCGGCCAGTGCCTGCCCGGTGTCGCGGGTGTGGTAGACGTTGGCGTCGAGCAGCACGCCGGACTGTTTGAAATGCAGGTTGGCGTAGTACTGATGCCAGGTTTCGCTCAAATCGGACGCGTACAGCGCGCCGCCGACCGGGCTGTCACTGACCAGGTCTGCGCCGATGAAGCTGATTCCGCCGGCCTTGGTATTGGCGCCATAACCCTGGAAGTCGCCTTGGCCGGATGAGCTGTCCTGATTCTTGAACGCGGTGAAATGCCCGGCCACCAGATTGACGTTGTCGATTTCACGGCTGTTGAGCAGAAATCCGGTGGCGTATTCCGGTTGCAGGCGTTTGTCCGAGGTGTCGAACACCGGGGTCTCGACGGTCATTTCACCGAAGGCGAGGGTGGTGCGCGAGGCCTTCAGCTTCAGGGCACCGCCGGCGCTGGAATAGTCGCTTTCGCTGCGACCGTCACTGTCCACCGGCAACAGACCGGTGCCGGAATGTCCCCGGCCGCCGTCCAGTTTCAGCCCGTAAAAGGCGTGCGCATCGAGGCCAAAACCGATCGTTCCATCGGTGAAACCGGATGCGAAAGTGCCGATAAACCCTTGAGCCCACTCCTGTTTGTAGTTCTTGCCGCTGGGCGAGGGCGAGCGATAGTCGTTGCTCAGGAAGAAATTGCGGCTGAGCACTTCGCCCTTGGCGTCATCCAGAAAACCGCTGGCCAATGCTGTGTTGGCGACGCCGCCCAGCAGCAAGGCCAGCGTGATACCCGAGGGCGAGAAACCTTTCATGTGTCAGTGACCGGCGTAGGTGGAATGTCGCCGGATTGTCGTGCGGGCTACCTCTGAATGATTGAGCGGATGTGCTGAGTCAATCGACAACCGGCAAATCGATCCTCGCCACCAGTCCCGAGCCCTTGCGATTGCTCAAGGTCAGTTCACCACCCTGCTCACGCACGATCGCCCGGGCCGCCGAGAGGCCGAGCCCTACGCCGCCGGTTTCACGGTTGCGCGAGGTTTCGAGGCGGAAGAACGGATCGAATACCCGCTGCAGCGCCTCTTCGGGAATGCCCGGGCCTTCGTCGCAGACTTCAATGCAGATCGAGTGGGTGTTGCGGCTGAGTGCGATGCGTGGGCGTTCGCCGTATTTCACGGCGTTTTCCAGCAGGTTGACGATCACCCGCTTCAGGCTCAGCGGTCGGCCGTCGTAGACCAGGTGGGCCGGGCCGTTGAAGTCGATGAGGATGTGCTGGTCGCGGTAGTCGTCGAGGATGGTTTGCAGCAGTTCCGACAGATCGAACGCCGTGGGTTGTTCAAGCTGTGTGCCTTCGCGGAAAAACGCCAGGGCGGCGTTGATCATCGATTGCATTTCTTCGATGTCGCGAATCAGTTTTTGCTGATGGTCCAGGTCTTCCATGAATTCGCTGCGCAGGCGCATCCGGGTCAATGGCGCGCGCAAATCATGGGAGATGGAGGCGAGCATATGCGTGCGCTCACCGATGAAATGCTGGATCTGCGCCTGCATCGCGTTGAAGGCGATGATGGCCTGACGGATTTCGTGGGGCCCTTCGATCTCGATGGGCGGTGCGTTCAGGTCGACGCCAAAACGCCTGGCGGCCCCGGCAAAGCGTTGCAGCGGATTGGCCAGTTGGCGGGTGGCGATCCAGGCAACCAGCAAGGTGGCGATCAGGCCCAGTGAGGCAATCACCGCGATCCGGGCGTTCAGGGTCAATCCCCAACTGCGTTCCGGCGGCGTGAAGGACAGCCAGCTGCCATCGGTCAAGGGAATGAGGGCGACATAGTGAGCCTGGGCACTGCCTGGCGGCCAGTCATCGGGGTTGAACACTTCAATTTCCCGGTGACTGCCCAGCAATTGTTCCAGTGCCGGGATTTTCGAGGTCTCGACCGCGGCGCCGTCGCCGGGCAGTTTGAATTCGCTGCGCTGCGCGTTCCACACCACTTCAAGCGAAGGACTGCTGGCGGCACTCGCCAGTTGCGGGCGCAATTGCGCGGGAGCTGCCTCGATCAGCCTGGCACTCGCGGCAATCCGCTCCAGCAATCCGGTGCGCTCGATGGGCGGGCGGGCCCAGATGCCCGCCACCTGCACGAACAGGGCATTGAAAGCCAGCGAGGCGAGCATGGCCGCGACAATCGTCAGGGCAATGCGGCGACTGAGGGTGTCGCGACGCAGGATTCGACCGATCATGAGCGGCTGACCTTGGCCGTGAACATGTAGCCGCCATTGCGCACGGTGCGGATCAGGTCCGGACGTTTGCTGTCCGGCTCGATCTTGCGCCGCAAGCGGCTGACCTGCACGTCGATGCTGCGATCAAAGGCTTCGTGGCCCTGGCCGTGGGTCAGGTCGATCAGTTGCTCGCGGGTCAGGATTCGCTGGGGATGTTCGAGAAAGACCAGCAGCAGATCGAATTCCCCGCCGGACATCGGGATCATCACGCCCTCGGGTGAGCGCAGCTCGCGGCAGGTAATGTCCAGGTGCCAACCGGCGAAGGTCATGACCGGGCGTGCGGGCTCGCTGGTGCGGTGGCCATGTTCGCCGGCGCGGCGTTGCAGTGCGCGCACCCGGGCCAGCAATTCCTGGGGTGCGAAGGGTTTGGTCAGGTAATCGTCGGCTCCGAGTTCCAGACCGACAATCCGGTCACTCAGTTCGGCCATGGCTGTCAGCATGATGATCGGGATCCCCATTTGCGCGCGGATTTTCTGGCACAGGCTCAAACCGCCTTCACCCGGCAGCATCAGGTCGAGAATGATCGTGTCCGGTCGCGCCCGGTCAATGGCCGCCCACATGGCCTGGCCGTCCGTTACCACGTCGACTTCGTAGGCGTGCTGAACGAAGAACTTCTTCAGCAGGGACAGAATTTCCACGTCGTCATCGACGATCAGCAGTCTGCTCACGTTTGCAGGATCCATGAATCAAAAGAGGGCATCTAAAACCATTTCTATCGCGGGGTCATTTATTTCAATCCTGCAACATTCCTTCCGGGCGGACATCAGCCGGACATCCTCGGGCAAAAAACCTCGGGCACTCTGCCGGCATTCCATCCAAGGGGGTTCATATGAAGGATATGAAAAGCGCTTATTCGACTCAGGGGCATGGTGCCGTGCGCCCGCTGATCCTCACTCAGCGCACCACTAGCAGCGTGTTCAACGCGCCGATCTTTTTCCAGGAGACCTGCCTGGGAATCGTTCCGGACCAGAGCCAACTGGTCATGCGCCGCTACTTCGAGCGCTTCAGCCCGGCCGACAGTCATTGGGTGGAATACATCCACTCCATCCCCACGACCGAATTCATCCACTGGATCATGACCCACGGCCAGTTGCGCATCGAGTGTTCTGAAAACACCCCGTTCGGCCAGATTCAGACCGCAGGGGAAGCGCATTGATGAGAAACCGTCATTCGCTGGTGCTGTTGTTGGCAGCGACTTTGAGCCTGTCGGCCTGCAGCAGCAAAAAAGTCGAACCGGAAATGTACTCCGGGTTTCTCAACGACTACAGCATGTTGAAGGAGCAGCAGACGCCGTCGGGGCAGACAGTTCTGAGCTGGGTCAGCCCGGCGTTGGCGACTGGACGTTACACCCGGGTTTATCTGGCGCCGAGCCAGTTCTATCCGCAGGTTCAGCCCACGGGGCGAATTCCGCAGAGCACGTTGTCAGGTGTGACCCGTTACTACGATGCAGTCCTCAGGCTTGAAATGGGTAAAACCCTGCCGCTGGCATCCGGACCCGGACCGAACACACTGGTTGTGCGGCCGGCCATCACGCAAGTCGCCACCAGCACCCAGGGCCTGCGGTACTACGAATGGCTGCCCATCACGCTGGTCGCGGCCGGCGTGAGCACCGCTGCCGGCATTCGTGACCAGGACAGTGAGATCGCCACGGAAGTGTCGATCGAGGACGGTTCGACCGGCGAGGTCGTGGCGAAGGTCGTTCGCAAGGGCACGGGCGTGCCATTGGAAAACGACAAACAGGTGATGACCGCCGAGAACGTCATAGGCGTGCTCGACGGTTGGGCCGCTGATTTGAGCCAGATCTATGTCGCTGCGCGCAAGGTGACCGCGCGCTGAAAGCCGCGCCGTCAGAGCGCCGCTTTCACCTGCAGACCGACCACCAGTGCATTGTCGATTTCCTGACCGGAGAACGCGCCCGGCTCGATGATGTACTGCAGGTTCGGGCGCAGGGTCAGCCACGGGGTGGCTTGATAACCGTAGCCGAGTTCGATCAGTTGTTCGGCGCCGTCGATATTGGAGAGCGGTGTGCCGTTGGCCAGTGCGGCGTCTTGTTGCACGTCGCGGCTGCGCGGGTTCTGTACGGCCCGGCCGTAGCCCAGGGCGACGGTGTCACGCGGGCGGCCTTCGAACGGTTTGTACAGGACCACGCCGGCGCCATACCACTTGCTGAACGGCGAAGCCGCTTCGCTGGCCGCCGAGTATTGGCCGAAGGCGTGAAGGCTGCGGCCTTCGGACGTTGGCGAACTCCATACGGCCTGATCGATCAGCAGGTAGTGGCCGCCGCGACCGGACACTTCCTTGTCGCTGCCGATGCGTTTCACGTCGGAGCTGTCGTAGTAATAACCGAGCTTGTATTCACCAGGCAGGGTGCCGGCATGTTTGTAGACCAGTTCGACAGGCACCACGGTGCCGGTGGTGTGTTTCGGTCCCAGGTGCCAGGCGCGGCTGGAGTTGCCGTTGCTTTCGGGATCGACGTTGAACGCGGCCACGCGCAGTTGCCATTCCGGCGACAGGTCGTATTTCACCCGCACGCCCAAGTGCGCGTTGGGGTAGTTGGTCCAGCCGCTGCCGCCGGACATGTTCAGCGGATGGCCGCAGAAACCGGCGTTCATGAAGTTGCAGAGAATGCCGCTGTCGAGGCCGCCGAGGTCGTTGCCCATGGCCATGTAGCCGAGTTTGACGTTCAGTGCCGGGGTGAACAGGGTGCGCTCGTAACTCAGTTCGGTCAGGCGGGTGTAGAGGCCGCCGTAGTTTTCCTGGATCGGCAGACGGTTGCCGACCAGATCTTCCGAGGCGCTGTTGCCGCGCCGGTCGTTGATGGTCAGCTGGACCTTGCCGGCGTTGTCGACGCCATAGATTTTGCTCAGATCAAATTGCGCGCCGAGCTTGATGTTCTGTGAGTAACGGGCCGAACGGTGCAGGCCACCGTCGGCGTTGTAGGCGGTTTCGCCGGTGTAGTCGCCGGTGAACTTGACGCCATCTTCGTCGAGCTGGTGGCGCAGGCCGCCCCAGTCGCCGGTCAGGGTGTTGCGGGTGAACACATTCGAATCGGTGTCAGCGAAAGCGGGCAGGGCGGTGCTGCAGGCAAGAGCGAGCAGTACGCCAGTGTGGTAAAAACGAACAACGAATGACATTGCTGAAATCCAGAGCCAGGAACATGAAACGGCGCGACACCCGAAGGTGCCGCGCGCAGTGAAATGAAGGAGGGCGCAGCGGTTTACGGCAGGGCGTAGGCCATGACGTAGTCGCCACGATCGGTCGACTGACGGGCGCCACCGGCGGTGATGACCACGTACTGCTTGCCGGTTTTCGGCGACACGTACGTCATCGGGCCGCCCTGGCTGCCGACCGGCAGACGGGCTTTCCAGATTTCTTCACCGTTGCCGCTGTTGTAGGCGCGCAGGTAGAAGTCCTGGGTGCCGGCGATGAAGATCAGGCCACCTTGAGTCGACAGGGTGCCGCCGAGGGTCGGCAGACCGATCTTGATCGGCAGGTGCATGCGGATGCCCAGTGGACCGGTGTCTTCAACGGTGCCGACCGGAACCTGCCAGGCGATTTTCTGGGTCTTCATGTCGATCGCGGTCAGGGTGCCGAACGGCGGCGCCTGGCACGGAATGCCGGCTACCGACAGGAAGCGGTTCTTGTTCACCGCGTACGGCGTGCCTTTCAGCGGAACGGCGCCCATGCCGGTGTTCAGCGCTTCGCCACCGGAGGTTGCTTCACCTTTGTTTTGCGACGGGATCATCTGAATCCATAGACCCAGACGCATGTCGTTGACGAAGATGAAACCGTGCACCGGGTCAGTGGAGATGCTGCCCCAGTTCATGCCGCCCAGCGAGCCCGGGAAGCTCAGGGACTTGTCAGTACCCGGTGCGGTGTACAGGCCTTCGTAGCGCATCGACTTGAAATCGATCCGGCACAGCAGTTGGTCGTACGGGGTGGCGCCCCACATGTCCGACTCGGTCAGGTGCTGGGCACCGATCTGCGGCATGCCCACGGATTTCGGCTGGGTTGGCGAGTACGGTTCGTTCGGAATGTTCGACGCCTTGACCGGTACTTCTTTGACTTCGGTCAGCGGTTTGCCGGTGGCGCGATCCAGCACGTAGATCTGCCCGGCCTTGGTGCCGATCACCAGCGCCGGTACGGTTTTGCCGTCCTTGGTGAAGTCGATCAGGCTCGGCTGCATTGGCAGGTCGAAGTCCCAGAGGTCGTTGTGCACGGTCTGGTAGACCCACTTTTCTTCGCCGCTGTTGGCGTCCAGCGCCAGGATCGAAGCGCCGTAGGTGTGGTCGAGCTTGTTGCGCTCAACACCGTAGATGTCGGTGGAGGAACTGCCCATCGGCAGGAAGACCGTGTTGGTTGCCGGGTCGTAAGACATCGGCGCCCAGCTGTTCGGCGTGCTGCGAACATAGGTTTTGCCATCGGCCGGGGCCTTTTTATCTTGCGGGTTGCCCGGGTCGAAGGCCCAGCGCATCGCACCGGTCATCACGTCGAAACCACGGATCACGCCACCCGGCATGTCGGTCTGCACGTTGTCCGCCACGCGACCGCCAACGACCACGGTGGTGCCAGCCATCAGAGGGGCGGAGGACAGTTGATAGTAGCTGTCCGGGACATCACCCAGACCGGCCTTCAGATCAACCTGGCCGTTATTGCCGAAACCCTGGCAGAACTCGCCGGTGTCGGCATCGACCGCGATCAGGCGGGCGTCGATGGTGTTGGTCAGCAGACGGCGGGTGCAGTTGGCGGCAGGAGCGGCCGGGGTTTCGGTGACTGGCGAGCTGGTCGGTTTGGCAACGGCTGCGCTGGCATCGAAATAGGCCATGCCTCGGCAACGCTGCCAGACTTTGGACTTGGCGTTGATCGCGTTTTTCCAGAGTTCCTTGCCGGTGTCGGCATCCAGCGCTATCAGGTTGTTGTGCGGGGTGCAGATGAACACCTTGTTGCCGATCTGCAGCGGGGTCAGCTGGTCTTCGGCGCCATTGCCATCGCTCTCGGCGACGTCGCCGGTGTGGTAGGTCCACGCGACTTTCAACTTGTCGACGTTGCTGCGGTTGATCTGGTCCAGCGCGGCGAAGCGGCTGCCGCCTTCGGTGTTGCCGTAGTGAGCCCAGTCTTTCTGCGCTTTTTCCGGCTCGACCGGAGTGAGGCCCGGGCCGTTGCCGGTAGGGGCGACGGTCGGGTGAGCCACGAACATATTGCCGGCAGCCACGGCCAGGCCAACTGCCAGAACAGCGGCAACGCCGTAAGCACCGCGACCCGCAACGCCGCCATTGGCGCGTTTCAGCATCGGGTAGACCAGCGCAACCGCCAGACCTACGGCGCTGAACATGAACAGACGCGAGAACACCGGCCAGAACACCAGGCCCGCATCGCTCACTGCCCAGATCGCAGTCCCGACCAGAAACGCCGCGAACAGCCAGGCGCCGGCAGGCTTGCGGCGAGCGATCAGCAGACCGGACAGGGCCATGACCAGACCACCCACCAGGAAGTACCAGGAGCCTCCCAGGCTGACCAATTTCACACCGCCAGCCGCCAGTGCCAGGCCGAGCAGGGCGATGATCACCCCAAGCCCGACCAGAATGAATGTTGATATGCCCGAGAGGCGTTGACTCTGCTTCACGTTGAATGTCCCGTTGAAATGAGGCGGGCAGTATATCGTTAGGTAACTACCTAGTTAAATCACTAATTCAGAATGAAAGGGGTTTTTGCGCTCAATGGTGCGACGAATCGACGCTGGCCTTGTCCTCGCGGTTCCTCAGGGACAATAGGAACGGTGGGAAAGTCTTTTATTTGCCAGCAGATATGGAATTTATGACAGGTCGATCTCGGCTTGGTAGTTCCCGCCGAACAGGATCGGCGGGAACGCTATTGGCTACGGGCGAGAAGTGGACTTAGTGAGCCATCACCTCATCCAGTGCCTGCTCAAGGGTGCTGACCGTACGCTCGATGTTGTGCAGCTTTTCCAGTCCGAACAGACCGATACGGAAGGTCTGGAAGTCGGCCGGTTCATCGCACTGCAGCGGCACCCCGGCGGCGATCTGCAGGCCGTGGCTGGCAAACTTCTTGCCGTTTTTGATATCGGCATCATCGGTGTAGCTCACCACGACGCCTGGGGCCTGAAAGCCGACGGCGGCCACGCTTTTGAAGCCCTTGCCGGTCAACATGGCGCGCACCCGGTCGCCCAGAGCCTGTTGTTCGCTGCGGACCTTTTCGAAACCGTAGGCTTGGGTTTCATTCATTACGTCGTTGAACCGCGCGAGAGAATCACTGGGCATGGTCGCATGGTAGGCATGCCCGCCCTGTTCGTAGGCCTGCATGATCTGCAGCCACTTCTTCAAGTCGCAGGCAAAGCTGCTGCTTTGCGTGTGCTCGATGCGCTCGAGGGCCAGGGAGCTGAACATCACCAGAGCGCAGCAAGGAGAGGCGCTCCAGCCTTTCTGCGGTGCGCTGATCAACAGGTCGACGGCACATTTGTGCATATCAACCCAAAGCGTGCCGGAAGCGATGCAGTCCAGCACGAACAGGCCGCCCACCGCATGCACGGCGTCGCCGACGGCCCGCAGGTACTCGTCGGGCAGGATAATCCCTGATGAAGTTTCAACGTGTGGTGCGAAGACAATCTGCGGCTTGTGCGTGTGAATGGCTGCCAGGACTTCGTCCAGAGGCGGCGGGGCATAAGCGGCCTGGCGACCCGATTCGACCGGTCGGGCTTTCAGCACCGTAGTAGCCGCCGGGATGTTGCCCGTCTCAAGGATCTGGCTCCAGCGATAACTGAACCAGCCGTTGCGTATCACCAGACATTGCTGGCCGGTGGCGTACTGTCGCGCAACCGCTTCCATGCCGAAGGTGCCGCTGCCCGGAACCACCGCAACCGCCTCGGCGTTGTAGACCTGTTTCAGGGTCCTGGAAATGTTCTTCATCACCGCTTGAAATGACTGCGACATGTGGTTGAGCGAGCGGTCGGTGTAGACCACGGAGTACTCGACCAACCCCTCAGGATCGATACTCGGGTATAGCTTTGACATGGGGTGACTCCTTCTGTGATTCCCTGGCAGTCAAAAGGTCTGGCGAACATCATCGGGAAGCAAGTTTAGGCAAAGGGCAGGGATGAGCTGATTGAATTGCAGAAATGAGGATAGAGTGGTCATCAATGCCTCAATCGTTGTGTGAAAAATGAATCGTCCGCTGTTTGTTTCTCTGGATGGGCCAAAAGGAACCGGCAAAACCACATTACTGGAAGCGGTGACGGCAGTGCTGAGGGCCGACAACAAGAAAGTCATCCGGCTTTGCGAGCGAAAAAGCGATCCGCACAGGGGTGCCACCATGGCCCTCGTCAACGAACTCGCCAGAAATCACTCCCGGGATCTGGAGTGGGCTGTGTGTCAGCGCTTTGCAGATAGCCGGAGCTGGATCTCCCGGCACGTGCTGACGGAACAGCCGCCGGGCAGCATTATCCTGATCGATCGCTGGTATCCGTCGGATGCCGCGTTTCGCCATACCGTCCCGTTTGCAGAGATTCTCCGGTTGAATATCGAGCGGAACGTGCAGGTGCCAGACCTGCATGTCGGCGTCGTCACCGCGCCGGATATTTCATGGGCCAGGGCAAAGGCACGGTCCAGAGGACTGGGCGGTACGGTGATTCAGAAGCACGCTGAACATGTCGCGTGTACCGAGATGTTCGAGCAAGCGGCTGCCGATCACGGCTGGGTTTTGTGCCGCAATGAAGGCAGGATCGAAGACGCAACGATGCAGGTGGTTTCCGAGATCCGTAAATTGATTGGCTGATCAAGAAAGACGCCGAGCAGCCAGCACCCCATTCAAAAACATCCGCTCAAGCGTCCGCGCCGAATCCGCATGGGCCGCACGCCCGCGCAGTTCGGCATCCACCAGTCCGTAGACCAGCGATATGAACAACTCGGTGAAGATCGCCGCAGTGATATCGATGCGAAACAGCCCTGCCTGCTGGCCTCGCAAAAAGAACCCGTCCAGCGCCTCCAGATAAAACAGCCAGCGCCTGCCACCCTGTTCCAGGTCGAGGAAGTCAGGGCGGTATTGCGCCATCAGAAAGGCCAGCAGTTCGCGGTGGGCGAGGTGTTCCCGGATCAATCGGCGCAGCGCCTCCAGCGGTTCCAGATGCTGCAGGCCGGCGTTGTCGATAATCAGCTTCAGCGTGCCCTCGGCGTGCTCCTCCAGTTTGGCTGTCAGGTTTTCCCGTGTTCCGCAGTAGCGGTGCAGGGTGGCCTTGCTCACGCCTGCCTGTTGCGCCAGTTCCTTCATCGTCGCCCGCGGCCGGTTGGCCACGGCCAGGGTCAGCGACTTGAGCAGCTGTTCATCATGGGAAATCGAGTTCATCAGAGGCCTTGAGCGGTGTTCATATAAGATTCACAAAATACTCACATGAGACAATATTGACTCATTAGGATTTGAAACGTAGCATTCGCGCCAAATTCGATCAAGCCTTGGGTGAGTTATGGGCAATTTGCGTGCGGTAGGAATGGCGGGTTCGCTGGCAGTCGCCATTGCGTTGGCCGGGTGTGGGCCGGCAAGTGAACAGGCGGCGGTGGCGGAAGTGGCGCGCCCGGTAGAAGTGGTGGCGGTGAAGACCGAGCCTTTGGCGCTGACGTCGGAGCTGCCGGGCAGGGTTGAACCGATGCGCGTTGCGGAAGTGCGCGCTCGGGTGCCGGGCATCGTGATGCAGAAGCGTTTTGAAGAAGGCGCGGATGTGAAGACCGGGGATCTGTTGTTCCAGATCGATCCGGCACCGCTCAAAGCGGCGCTGTCCCGGGCCGAAGGTGAACTGGCCCGCGCCCAGTCCGTTGCGCTCGAGGCACAGGCCCGGGTCAAACGCTATGAGCCGCTGGTGAGGATCGAGGCGGTCAGCCAACAGGATTTCGACAGCGCCATGGCGGATCTGCGCAGCGCTCAGGCCGCCACCCGTTCGGCCCAGGCCGATCTGCAAAGTGCCCGGCTGAACCTGGGTTATGCCTCGGTGACGGCACCTATTTCCGGCCGTGTCGGCCGTGCGCTGGTCACCGAAGGTGCCTTGGTCGGGCAGGGAGATGCGACGTTGATGGCGCGGATTCAGCAACTGGATCCGGTCTACGTCGACTTCACCCAATCGGCTGCCGACGCGCTGCGTCTGCGCGAATCGCTCAAGGACGGAAAACTCTCCGCCGACGACAACAAGGCACTGTCGATTCGCGTCGATGGCACCAACTACGAGCGTCAGGGTGCGCTGATGTTTACCGATGTCGCCGTGGATCGCGGCACCGGGCAGGTGTCCTTGCGCGGCAAGTTCGCCAATACCGACGGCGTGCTGTTGCCGGGCATGTACGTCCGCGTGCGTACGCCACAGGGTACCGACAGCCAGGCCATTCTCGTGCCGCAACGCTCGGTGCAACGGGGCAGCGATGGCACTGCTCAGGTGATGGTGGTCGGCGCAGACGAGCGGGTCGAAGCGCGCAGTGTGGTGACCGGCGCCATGCAGGGTTCGCGCTGGCAGATCAGTGAAGGCCTGAAGGCGGGCGATCAAGTGATCGTCGGTGGTCTTGCCGGACTGCAACCGGGGGCCAAGGTCGTACCGGGTCAGTCTCAGGCCGTGGCTCAGTCGTCCGAGTCGAAACAATAAGGGCGCCGTCGCCGCGAGGATTTCCCGATGTCCAAGTTTTTCATCAAACGCCCGAACTTCGCCTGGGTGGTGGCGCTGTTCATCTCTCTGGCCGGCCTGCTGGTCATTCCGATGCTGCCGGTGGCGCAGTATCCCGACGTTGCGCCGCCGCAGATCAAGGTCACGGCGACCTATCCCGGCGCCTCGGCGAAAGTGCTGGTGGATTCGGTCACCAGCGTGATCGAAGAGTCGCTCAACGGTGCCAAGAACCTGCTGTATTTCGAGTCGACCAACAACTCCAACGGCATCGCCGAAATTGCGGTGACGTTCCAGCCGGGTACTGATCCGCAGCTTGCTCAGGTTGACGTGCAAAACCGCCTGAAAAAGGCTGAGTCGCGCATGCCACAAGCGGTTCTCACCCAAGGTCTGGAGGTGGAGCAGGCCAGTGCCGGTTTCCTGCTGATCTATGCGCTCAACTATAAGGAAGGCACCCAACACACCGACACGACCGCGCTGGGCGACTACGCCGCGCGCAACATCAATAACGAACTACGTCGGGTGCCGGGCGTCGGCAAGCTGCAATTCTTCTCCTCTGAAGCCGCGATGCGCATCTGGCTCGACCCGCAGAAACTGGTGGGCTACGGGCTGTCCATCGACGACGTGAGCACCGCCATTCGTGGGCAGAACGTGCAGGTGCCGGCCGGCAGTTTCGGTAGTACGCCAACCAGCAGCCAACAGGAACTGACCGCCACGCTTGCAGTGAAAGGCACGCTGGATAATCCGCAAGAATTTGCCCGCATCGTTCTGCGCGCCAACGAGGACGGCTCGACGGTCAAACTGGGCGACGTCGCCCGGGTGGAAGTCGGTCAGGAAAGCTACAACTTCAACTCGCGCCTGAACGGCAAACCGGCCGTGGCGGCGGCGATCCAGTTGTCCCCCGGCGCCAACGCGATCCAGACCGCAACCGCCGTCAAGGAACGCCTGGCCGAACTGTCGGCGTACTTCCCGGACGACGTTGAATATTCCGTTCCCTACGACACTTCGCGTTTCGTCGACGTTGCCATCGAGAAGGTGATTCACACCCTGATCGAGGCGATGGTGCTGGTATTCCTGGTGATGTTCCTGTTCCTGCAGAACATCCGTTACACGCTGATCCCATCGATTGTGGTGCCGGTGTGCCTGCTCGGCACGCTGGTGATGATGTACCTGCTGGGCTTCTCGGTGAACATGATGACCATGTTCGGCATGGTGCTCGCGATCGGCATTCTGGTCGACGATGCCATCGTGGTGGTGGAGAACGTCGAGCGGCTCATGGCGGAGGAGGGGCTGTCACCGGTCGACGCGACGATCAAAGCGATGGGGCAAGTATCGGGCGCGATCATCGGTATCACCCTGGTGCTGTCGGCGGTGTTCATGCCACTGGCGTTCATGTCCGGTTCGGTGGGGGTGATTTACCAGCAGTTCTCGGTGTCGCTGGCGGTGTCGATCCTGTTCTCGGGCTTCCTCGCGCTGACGTTCACACCAGCACTGTGCGCCACGCTGCTCAAGCCGATTCCGCAGGGGCACCATGAAAAACTCGGTTTCTTTGGCGCCTTTAACCGTGGCTTTGCCCGACTCACCGAGCGTTACTCGATCCTGAACAGCGGGCTGGTCGCGCGCGCCGGTCGCATGATGCTGGTGTACTTGGGCATTATCGCGATGCTCGGTTACTTCTACCTGCGTTTGCCGGAATCCTTTGTGCCCGTGGAAGACCAGGGCTACATGATCGTTGACGTCCAGTTGCCGCCGGGCGCAACCCGTACCCGCACCGAAGCCACTGGCGAACAACTGGAACGCTATCTCGCGTCCCGTGAAGCGGTACAGTCCACATTCCTGGTCTCGGGCTTCAGTTTCTCCGGGATGGGCGACAACGCGGCGCTGGCATTCCCGGTGTTCAAGGACTGGTCGTTGCGTGGCGAGGATCAATCGGCGATGGCCGAGGTCATGGCGCTGAACGAACAATTTGCCGTGACCAACGACGGCGCCGTGATGGCGGTGCCGCCGCCACCGATCGACGGTTTGGGCAACTCCGGTGGTTTTGCGTTGCGTCTGCAGGATCGCGGCGGCCTCGGTCGCGAAGCCTTGCTCGCCGCCCGTGACCAGGTGCTCGGTCAGGCCAACGGCAACCCGAAAATCCTCTACGCCATGATGGAAGGCCTGGCCGAGTCGCCGCAATTGCGCGTGGTGATCGACCGTGACAAGGCCCGCACCCTGGGCGTGAGTTTCGAGTCCATCAGCAGTGCGTTGTCCGCCGCGTTCGGTTCTGAAGTGATCAACGACTTCACCAACTCCGGTCGTCAGCAACGTGTGGTCGTGCAGGCCGAGCAGGGCGACCGGATGACCCCGGAAAGCGTGCTCAAACTGTACGTACACAACAGCACCGGCAATCTGGTGCCGTTGAGCGCCTTCGTCACCACGCACTGGGAAGAAGGCCCGGTACAACTGGTGCGCTACAACGGTTATCCGTCGATCCGCATTGTCGGTGACGCCGGACCGGGTTACAGCACCGGTGAAGCCATGGCGGAAATGGAGCGAATCGCCGCGCAATTGCCGGCAGGTTTCAGCTACGAGTGGACGGGGCTGTCGTATCAGGAAAAGGTTTCCAGCGGCCAGGCGACGCAACTCTTCGCGCTGGCGATCCTCGTGGTGTTCTTGTTGCTGGTTGCACTGTATGAAAGCTGGGCGATTCCGCTGACGGTGATGCTGATCGTGCCGATCGGTGCCATCGGTGCGGTACTCGCGGTGATGGTCGCCGGCATGCCCAACGACGTGTATTTCAAGGTGGGCCTGATCACCATCATTGGTCTGGCGGCGAAGAACGCCATCCTCATCGTCGAGTTTGCCAAGGAACTGTGGGAGAAGGGCTATAGCCTGCGCGATGCCGCCATCGAGGCTGCACGTCTGCGTTTCCGGCCGATTGTCATGACCTCCATGGCCTTCATCCTCGGCGTTGTGCCGCTGGCACTGGCTACCGGGGCAGGGGCGGCAAGTCAGCGTGCAATTGGTACCGGTGTGATCGGCGGGATGCTCAGCGCGACGTTGCTGGGTGTGCTGTTCGTACCGATCTGTTTTGTCTGGGTGCTGTCGATGCTGCGCAGCAAACCGGCACCCATTGAACAACCCGCTTTGGCTCAGGAGTGATTCCATGCGTATTTCTGCACTTTCTACGCTGGTGATCGCCATGCTGCTGAGCGGTTGCTCACTGGCACCGACTTATGAGCGTCCTGTTGCGCCGGTGGCGGATACTTGGGCGGGGCAGTCGGCGAAGCAGGGCAGTCCGATCAATCAGTTGGCGTGGCAGACGTTTATCGTCGATCCGGACCTGCGTCGCCTGGTTGGGGTCGCGCTGGACAATAACCGCTCTTTACGCCAGACGCTTCTGGACATCGAGCAGGCCCGGGCGCAATACCGCATTCAGCGGGCGGACCGAGTTCCGGGCTTGAACGCCAGTGCATCCGGCAATCGTCAGCGCTTGCCGGCGGATCTGGCCAGCAATGGTCAGGCAGGCGTTGCCAGCAGTTATCAGGTCGGCGTGTCGCTGCCGGAATACGAGCTGGATCTGTTTGGTCGGGTGAAGAGCCTCACTGACTCTGCGTTGCAGGAGTACCTGGCGACTGAAGAGGCAGCCCGTGCCGCGCAGATCGCCCTGATCGCCGAAGTCAGTCAGGCCTTCCTGATTCACGATGGCGCCCAGCGTCGTCTGGAGCTGACTCAGCAAACGCTGATCAGCCGCGAGTACTCGTTCGCGCTGATCAGCCAGCGCCGATCAAACGGCACGGCCACAGCGCTGGACTATCAGGAAGCGTTGGGGCTGGTAGAGCAATCCCGCGCCGAACAGGAAAGCAATCTGCGGCAGAAACAGCAGGCCTTCAACGCGCTGGTGTTGTTGCTGGGCACCAAGGATGCAGCGAAGTCGATTCCTGAGCGGCTGTCGACGGAACCGATGCTGGTTCAGGACATTGCGCCTGACACCACCTCCGCCTTGATCGAGCGCCGACCGGACATCCTCGCCGCCGAGCACCGACTGCAGGCGCGCAATGCCGACATCGGGGCGGCTCGGGCGGCGTTCTTTCCGCGCATCAGCCTGACCGGCAGCTTCGGCACGTCCAGCGCGCAAATGTCCGGCTTGTTCGACGGCGGCTCGCGGTCCTGGAGTTTTGTGCCGAACCTGTCGCTGCCGTTGTTCGATGCCGGGCGCAACAGTGCAGGGTTGAGCCTCGCGGAAGCTCGCAAGGACTCAGCGGTAGCGGCGTATGAGGGCACGATTCAGACGGCGTTTCGCGAGGTCGCCGATGCATTGTCCGCCACCGACACCTTGCGCCGGGAAGAAGCAGCCCGACGCGCATTGGCCAACACCAGCAGCGAAACGCTGAAACTGGCCAAGGCGCGTTATGAAGGCGGCATCGACAGTCACCTGCGCTACCTCGATGCCCAGCGCACCAGTTTCGTCAACGAAACGGCGTTCATCGAGGTCAGCACCCAGCGGCAGATTGCCCTGGTCGATCTGTTCCGCTCGCTGGGCGGAGGCTGGTCGCCGGACAAGTCCTGAAAGGAGCTCCTTCGGGTTGGCGCATCCAACCCGTTAGCCCCGTGGATCGAAAGGTCACGGGGCTTTTTTGCAGGGTGAAATGCTATTGAGGACGGGCAGGGTTGGCAGCGCCATGCAGGAACATCTGTTCCACGACATTGGCCGAGTTGGCGCTGGCGGCACGCCCACGGCGCTCGGCATCGACCATGGCGAAGATCATGGTCAGGAACAGCTCGGTAAAGACCGCCGCCGTGATATCGATACGGAACGCGCCCAATTGCTGGCCGCGCAGAAAAAAGGCATCGAGGGCATCGAGGTAAAACTGCCAGCGCTTGCCTTCATCGGTGTCGGTGAACGTGTCGGGGCGATACTGAAAGAGCAGGAAAACCAGCATTTCACGATGCGCCAGATGCTCATTGACCAAGCCGCGCAGGGCTTGCACCGGATCGCCATTCAACAGGTCGGTCGAAGTGGTGATCTGGTTCAGAACGGTCTCACCGTGGCTTTCCATGATCTGCACCAGATTGTCACGGGTGCCGCAAAAGCGGTGCAGCGTCGCCTTGCTGACGCCGGCGGCTTCAGCCAGTTCCTTGAGCGTCGCGCGTGGACGATCAACGATGGCCAGGGCCAGGGCCTTGATGAGTCGTTCGTCTTGGGGAGTCAGGGACATCAGTGGGTCTCGGAGCGAATTTCAATGCGTGGGATTGTGCAGGAAAAGGCCTGTACCCGACCAGTTGAAATTCCCCCGGAACCCCGGCCAGGCATCGTCCACCGTTGATTGAGTACATCCAATGCGCGCGAGGTCTGCAATAATGACCGCCATTGCGGCGCGAGGGCATGTCGAGTGCTCGTGTCGGTATCCGGCATTTTGATTTGGAGGATTCCATGCGTGACATCATTGATGGCTTTCTGCGTTTCCAGCGCGAGGTCTATCCGCAACGTGTCGAGCTTTTCAAGCAGCTCGCGACAGAACAGAACCCCAAGGCGTTGTTCGTCACCTGCTCGGACAGCCGTGTAGTACCAGAACTCCTCACACAGCGCGAACCGGGCGAGCTGTTCGTGATCCGCAACGCCGGCAACATCGTGCCGTCGTACGGCCCTGAACCGGGTGGTGTTTCGGCCACCGTCGAATATGCGGTTGCCGTGCTCGGCGTAAAGGACATCGTGATCTGCGGCCACTCGGATTGCGGGGCGATGGGCGCGATTTCACGCTGCACCTGTCTGGATCATCTTCCGGCCGTTGCCAACTGGCTTCGCCACTCGGACGCCGCGAAAGCAATCAATGCGGCGCATGAATTCGATACGCCGCGTGACAAGCTCGACGGCCTCGTGCGTGAAAACGTGATCGCACAACTGGCGAACCTGCGCACTCACCCATCGGTAGCACTGGCGCTTGAGCAGGGGCGTTTGAACCTGCATGGCTGGGTCTACGACATCGAGGCGGGCTGCATCGATGCGCTGGATGGCGCCACTCGCCGCTTCATCAAACTTTCCGATTCACCGACCACCGTTGCCGTCGCTGCGCGCAACGTTGATCAGGTGTAACGCCGACGGACGAGTCAGGACGGAGATGGCTTCGTCCTGGCCAACCAGCCCCGGGATTTGGTCGAGGCGAGACGGCTTTTGAGTTGATGATCAGCCGCGAAGACGAGCAATCCGCGCTGGCAGCGGACCGGCGGTTTGTTGAACGGTTGGTGGAACATACGGTAAGCAAGGGATACGGCGAAAATAACTCCCACTGGGGCCAGGAGCGCAAGATCGCCGCCATCGCCATTCCGATCACCCATGAGGCGCGGCTAATGGGCTGTCTGAACCTGGTGTACATCGCCAAGGCGATGTCGGTGGAGGAAGCGGCTCGGCGTTACCTGCCAGCGATGCACAGTGTGGTGCGAAAGATCCAGGTTGAGTTGGGTGGCGAATCGGAGTGACAGGCCATAAGCAGGTTTCATAAAGTTCCGCTCTGACACATCATTTAACATAATATACATTACACGTAACTAGATGTTACGAGATCAGCCCGGTTGCGCACCCGATTTCAATCTCCACCATGGCTCTCCAAGGCACCTTGCCTTTGATGCGCGGTCATCTCTCAATTTCAAATGTACGGCTCTCAACCCTCGTCACGCGTCTGCTTTTCAATCAGCGCTCGATGCTGCGGATACTGCACCGTGAGTTTCCGCCGATTCCCCATTTCCATATCCGCAAAATCAAACCCTGGCGAAACCGCTTCGCTGATCAAGCCAAATCCGTTCTCGCCATCGAGCAGTCTGGAGGCTTTCCAGATTCCGCCCGGTACGTGCAGTTGAAGTTGTTGGCCGGCCAGAACATCGTTGCCCATCACCAGCGTCTGCAGCGAACCGTCAGCATGAATCAGGCTGTACTCGATGGCATCGCCCAGATGGAAATAATGCAGGATGTCCGACTGGTTGAAATGAAACTGGCCGACCGGTGAATCTTCGGTCAACAGGTAGTAAATCGACGTCATCAGATAACGCGGCCCGCCCGTTGTTTCGAGCATATCCCGGTGGTCGGCCTGATAGGTTCTGCGAAAGAAACCGCCTTCGACGTGAGGTTCAAGGTCCAGTGATGCGATCAGGTTTGACGCAGTAATCGAGCGTGGATTCATGACCTGCTCCAACGATTTTCAATACAGCGTGTAATAACTCGACTAAACGGTCATTTAGTGTAGTTAACCTATAATGGCCTAACATTCGAAGACGTTCGCTGCACTTCTGCTCTTGACTTCACCACGCCGCAATATGCGAATCCGCCCTCGGCTCCGTCCCGCCACAAAGCACGCCACTGACCGGATCACGAAGAATGATCTGCCCCCGGCCGTAATCCGTCAGATCAAAGGCAATCTGTACCTCATGCCCCCGACGCACCAACGCATTGGCCAGATCCCTCGAAGCTCCCTGCTCGATCCCGACTTTCATTCCCCCCAGCCATTGCCAACGCGGCGCGTCCAGCGCTGATTGCGGGTTCAGCCCGAAATCCACCAGGTTCATGACCATCTGCACATGCCCCTGAGGCTGCATGTACCCGCCCATCACACCAAACGGTCCAAGTGCCTTTCCGTCCTTGGTCAGGAACCCCGGAATGATCGTATGAAACGTCTTCTTGCCCGGCGCCAGGCAGTTGGCATGTTCCGGATCAAGGCTGAATTCCTGCCCTCGGTTCTGCAGTGCAATGCCGCTGTCAGGCAGCACCACACCCGAACCAAAGCCGTGGTAATTGCTCTGGATGAACGACACCATGTTGCCTTGCCCATCGGCCGTCGCCAGATAAACCGTACCGCTCGCGTGAGGATCGCCGGGCTTGGGTGGCTGAGCTTTATCGCCAATCTGCCCACGGCGCCGTGCGCTGTAGTCATCACTCAACAGATCGGCCACCGCCACACGCATGTGCAGTGGATCGGTGATGTAGTGCAAACCATCACTGTAGGCCAGTTTCATGGCCTCCAGCTGACGATGCCAGGTCTGTTGGCTGTCACGATGATCGAAGTCGAAACCCTCGAGAATCTTCAGCGCCATCAACGCAACCAGACCCTGGCCGCTTGGCGGGATTTCCCAGACATCCACACCACGATAGTTGACGTGGATCGGCTCCACCCACTTCGCACGGTAATGTTCCAGATCCGTGGCTCGCAGATACCCGCCAGTCGCCCGTGAATGTGCATCCAGCCGTTGGGCCAATGCGCCGCGATACAAACTCTCGCACCGGCTCTGCGCCAACTCTTCAAGCGTCCGCGCTTGTGCCGGATTGCGAAACAGCTCCCCTGCCCTCGGCGCCCGCCCCTCAATCAGGAAAGTATCGAACCACGCATCCAATACTTCGTCGCGATGGGGACTGAACTCATCCAGAGCAACCTGCCACTGATGGGCAACCACGGGTGACAGCGGAAAACCATCCCGCGCCAGGCTGATCGCCGGTTGCAGCAAGTCAGCAAACGGCAGCACCCCGAAACGTTCAGAAAGTTCGGCCCAGGCCGACGGGCAGCCGGGCACCGTCACCGGCGTCCAGCCATACAACGGCATTTGTTCATGACCGGCCGCCTTGACTGCTTCAACGTTTAACGCAGCCGGCGCATGGCCGTTGGCATTGAGACCATGCAACTGATCCTTGAACCAGACCAGGGCAAAAGCATCGCCGCCAAGGCCACACCCCGTAGGCTCGACCACGGTCAGCGCTGCCGCAGTGGCGATGGCGGCGTCGATCGCATTGCCACCCTTTTGCATCATCTCGATACCGGCCTGAGCGGCCAGTGGCTGGGACGCCGCCACCATGCCTCGACGGGCAAACACGCTTTGGCGTTGCGACGGATATGGATATTCGTGAGCAGAAAAATTCAGCATGGCAAAGGCTCTTCAAAACAAGGATTCATTGGCCGGACTTGATCCGGTTCCATTCGCGGGTCATCAGACGCTGGATGTTTTCCGGCAGATCGGCGGAGACAAAGGTGTGGCTGATCACCTCATCGCCCGGATAGATCCCCGGGTTGCCGCTGACCTTGGGATCCATCAACGGCGTGGCGTCCTTGTTCGGGTTCGCATACCCGACGTAGTCGCTGACCGACGCAATCACCTCGGGTCGCAGCAGATAGTTGATCACTGCATGGGCGTTGGCCACGTTGCCGGCGTCCTTGGGGATCGCCAGCATGTCGAACCACAGGTTCACGCCTTCCTTGGGAATGACGTAGCGGATATCGATGTTTTTCCCGGCCTCGCGGGCCCGGGTCTGGGCCTGCATCACGTCGCCGGAGTAACCGATCGCCACACAGATATCGCCATTGGCCAGGTCCGCGGTGTACTTCGAAGAGTTGAAGTAAGTCACCGACGGCCGCAAGCTCATCAGCAGTTTCGACGCCTGCTTGTAGTCGTCCGGCTTGACGCTGTTGGGGTCGAGCCCGAGATAAAGCATGGCTTGAGGAATGATCTTTACCGGCGCATCGAGAAAGGCCACGCCGCAGCTTTTGAGCCTGGAAAGGTTCTGCGGATCGAACACCATGGCCCAGGAGTCCAGCGGCACGTCCTTGCCCAGCACCGCGCGGACTTTCTCCTCGTTGTAGCCAATGCCCACGGTGCCCCACATATAAGGCACGGCATAACGATTGCCCGGATCGGCCGCTTCCAGTCGCTGCATCAGACGCGGGTCGAGGTGCTTCCAGTTATCCAGCAATTCACGCTGCAACGGCTGATAGGCGCCGGCCCGGATCTGCTTCGACAGAAACTGGCTGGAAGGCACCACCACGTCATACCCCGAGTGCCCGGAAAGCAACTTGGCCTCAAGCATTTCATTGGTGTCGAAGATGTCGTACTGCACCTTGATGGCGTTGTCTTTCTCGAAGTTCTTCAGGGTGTCAGGGCCGATGTAGTCGGACCAGTTGTAAACCTTCACCACCGGGTCGGCAGCCTGGATCATGGGCACCACGGCAGCGCAGCACAGGGCTGCAAACACGCTCGATAAACGCATCGTCAATATCCTTGTGAGTCTCACAGCACGCGGCTGAGAAAGGCTTGGGTACGTGGATGAGTGGGGTGACTGAAAATCTGTTCCGGTGGGCCCTGCTCGATCAGTTCACCTTGATCGAGTACCACCACACGGTCCGCGACCTCACGGGCAAAACCCATTTCATGGGTGACCACCACCATCGTCATGCCCTCCTCCGCCAATTCCTTCATTACCTGCAGGACCTCACCGACGGTTTCCGGGTCCAGCGCACTGGTGGGCTCGTCGAACAGCATCGCCTGAGGTTTCATGGCCAACGCCCGGGCAATCGCCACCCGTTGCTGTTGGCCACCGGAAAGCATCGACGGGTAATGGTTGGCCTTCTCCGCCAACCCGACACGCTTGAGCAGAGCCCGCGCCTGTTCCTCCGCCGCCTTGCGCGGCACACCCAACACCTGAATCGGGGCTTCGATGATGTTTTCCAGCGCGGTCATGTGCGGGAACAGATTGAAGCGCTGGAACACCATGCCGATGTCCCGCCGCTGACGGGCAATGTTGCGTTCCGAATCCCGCACCAGGCTGCCATCGGCCTTCGTGCGATAGCCCATGGACTGGCCGTTGACGCGGATCTGCCCGGACTGAATGTCTTCCAGCAAATTGATGCAGCGGATAAACGTGGTTTTGCCCGACCCCGAGGCGCCGATCAGCACCACCACCTCACCGCGCCGCACTTGCAGGGAAATCCCTTTGAGAATCTCGAGGTTGCCGAACGACTTGTGAATGTTCAGCGCTTCGATGATCAGTTCGTCACTTTGTTGCGCCATGGTTAACGTCCCCTCAGCAGTTTCAGCGTGCTGCGACCGAACATCCGGCTGGATGCCGGCGGCGGCGACGAAGGCCGGTCCGACTGGCCGAAACGCGTCTCCAGCCAGCGCTGGAAGAAGCCCCACAATGTGGTGAGCAACAGGAAATAGATCGCCACCACGAGGTACAACTCGAACACCCGGAAGGTCGCCGAAGTGACCATCTGCGTGCTGAGCAGCAACTCCTGCACACCGATCACGCTGACCAGCGTCGTATTCTTGAGCATCACGTTGAACTCGTTGCCCAGCGGCGGCACGATCACCCGAAACGCCTGCGGCAGAACGATCCGGCGCATCAGCTTGGCAAAGGTCATGCCCAGGGAACGCCCGGCCTCGTATTGCCCCTTGTCGACGGCACCGATACCGGCCCGAATGATCTCGGCCATGTACGCGCCCTCGTTCAGCCCCAGGGCGATGATCGCGGCCTGGATGTTGCCGGGGACCATCAGCCCGAACAGCTCGATGTCTTCGAAGCGGAAAATTCCGCCCGCCGCCAGCGCCGTGTAAAGGAAGACGATCTGCACCAGCAACGGCGTCCCGCGCATCAGCCACACATAAAAGCGCACCGGCAGATGCAGCAACGGGTTCTTCGATAAACGCAGCAACGCCGCCGCCAATCCCAAAACACAACCCAATAACATGGCCAGCACACTGATCAGGCACGTCAGCCAGAGCCCGGTGAGGTAGACCCCGCTGGGCTGCAACAGGTACTGCCAGAACACATCCCAATTGAAATTCATCAACGTCTACCTCAATCAAGGGTGTCGCTGGAGACGTGCCATTTACTCAGGAGCTGGTTGTAGCTGCCGTCGCTGCGCATGTCGGTGATCACCTGCTGCACGGCGGCACTCAGTTGCGGATCGTCCTTGCGAATGCCCAGGCCTGTGAGGATCCGGCTGAAGGCCGGAACGCCTTCCTCGAACAGGTCCGGGGCCATGGCGGCGTAATATCCGGCGGTTTCCACTGTGGTGCCGTAAGCGTCGACCTGACTGATGCGCAGCGCCTGGAATGCATCGGTGTCGCTGTTGTAGACCACCAGTTTCATCGGTGGCTTGCCGGCCTTGGTCAGGCTTTCGTTCTCGGTATCGAGCAAGGTCTTGATGGTCGACCCGTTGAGCACCGCAATCTTGTGCCCGCTCAGATCAGCCAGCGTCTTGAGCCCTTTCGGATTGCCCTTGGGCACCACCACCGCCTGGCTGGAATACATGTAGTTGACGATGTCGATCACCTCGCGGCGCTCGGGCTTGTCGAACAACTGGTCGACGATCATGTCGCACTGCTTGGCCAGCAAGACCGGCAGCAATCCGGAGAACGGAATCACCCGCCACTCGACCTTCTTGTCTCCCAGACGCTTGGCGACTTCCAGGCCCAGATCGACGGTCAGGCCTTTGGGTTTTTGCGCCTCATCGAAGGAAACAAGGGGCGGCGAATCCATGCCCGAGCAATAGGTGAGTTTGTCGACCTTGAGCAAGCGCTCCGGCACGGTGGGTGCGGCAACCGCCCACTGCGTACAGAGCCCCAGGGAAATTGCAGCCAACAACAGGCGAGACGTATGCATGACCAGACACTCCAGTTCGGTTAGTAACGGGGCAGTACTCAAAGTCAAAACATCGGCGGGTTCGTTGCCCGCTCTGTGGTTATCGTTCCGATTGCAGAAACTTGATCAGCTCGGGGACCGTGCCTTCGATGTGCTCGCGCACCACCGCTTCGGCCTTGACCGCATCGCCGGCGCGAATCGCATCGAGGATCACCACGTGTTCCTCGCGTGCACTCAGCGGTTTTTCCACGTGCTGCAACCAAAGACGCATGGGGGCTTCGATCAGCGTGTAGAGCGCGCTAATCTGTTTCACCAGACGAGGTCTTCCGCTGAGGCTGCACAGGTATTCATGGAACTTGCGATGACGACCGACCCACTCCGCACTCTCGTCGCGGTAGTCATCCATTTCATCGAGCAGACGTTCCAGGGCCGTCAACTGACGCTCGCCGATCTTCGGCACGGCGACTCGAATCGCCAGCCCTTCCAGCGCGCTGCGCATCTCGAAGACCTCGTGCATTTCCTCGACATCCAGACCGCTGACAATCGCACCGCGATTGGGCCGCAGCGTCACCAGGCCCTGAGCATCGAGACGGCGAAAGGCTTCGCGCACGGGCATCCGGCTCATGCCGATTTCACCGGCGATGTCCTCGGCGATCAGCCGGTCACCCTTGCGGTAACGACCGCCGCAGATGCCTTCCAGAAGAAAGTTGTAGGCCTCCTCCTCGGCGGTCATCGGTTGGCGCTGGTCGTAGGCGGGAGCGAATTGCATGGCGGCACCTTTTGTCTTTTTGTATCCAATTATCCACGGATACATAAAAGCAGAATGCGTGCCAGAACCTGCAGCACCGCGCCAAGGGGTTGATTCGAATGAATTAAGGAGAAAATTAGCCGTGCACAGCCACCAGAGTTGCCGGCACGAAGATCGGGATTTGCTACCTATTGGCTCATTGCGAGCCCGGAAAAGGTGCAGAACGGTAGCCAGGTAACACCCCGCAGGCGCCGTCTTTCGCAAGGTCCAATGGAAGCTTTACGAAACCGGTAAACACCGAAAGCCTTTGTGGCCGGGTAGTGTCTGCACCATTGAGGTGATAAAAACTGCCTCATCTGAATGTGTTGCTTCAATCTGCCTTAAACGGAAATCACCCAGTGAACCCAATACAAATATTCTTTGTTACCCTCGTCCTGCTTTTGGGCAGCACAGCTTTCGCGACAGAACAGCCCGCCAAAAATTACATTTACTTCCCTTACCGCGAAGCAAACGGTTCAAATATCAAAGCCGACAAGGCCTTAGCCGACCCTCGCTTTGCCGGGGCGCAGATTGTCTATACCTGGCGCAGCCTGGAGCCGGTCAAGGACCAATACGATTTTTCCGCGATCCGGCAGGATCTTGCCTACTTGAGTTCCATGGACAAGAAACTCTGGATACAGCTGCAGGAAAAATCTTTCCAGCCAAATGTAAAGAATGTACCGGACTATCTGCTGCATGACCCCATTTACAACGGCGGCGTGCTGAAACAGAGCATGCTCTCGGCCCCGGAACGCGATCCCGACAAACCAGAGTCCGATGACGAGTATGGATGGTCGGCAAAAATGTGGGAAAAACCGGTACGTGATCGTTTCCAGAAGCTGATTGCAGCCTTGGGAAAGGAGCTGGATGGAAGAATCGAAGGGATCAATTTCAGCGAGAGTTCTATTGAAATCGGCGTTGAGCAGCCAGACGGTACGACCCTCTTTCCCAAGGATTTCGATCCAAAAGTCTATGTAGATTCGATCAATTCAAATATGCAGGCATTGAGCCGCGCTTTCAGAAAGTCGACTCCGATGGTCTACCTGAATTTCTTGCCTGGCGAGTGGTTACCCTGGCAGGACAAAGGCTATATGCGTAGCTTGTTCGACGAAGCCAGGAAACTGAAGATGGGGGTCGGGGGACCTGACTTGATGCCTTATCGCAAAAGTCATATGGCGCAGACCTACGGTTTCTTCAAGGCTTATCCGAATACTCTGGTGAAAGGGATGGCAGTTCAGGATGGCAACCTGCGCCAGATCAACCCCAGTACAGGCAAGAAAAACACGGTTGCCGATATCATCGAGTTCTCCCGCAACTACCTCGGACTGGATTACATCTTCTGGGTAGAGGACGAACCCTACTTTACTGACGAGGTGCTGAAGCAACTGCCACATTAAGCGGAGGACCGATTCTGAAGCAGTAAAAACAGACACCGGTTCTGAACCTGCGCTGCGAAAAGCCGGCAGGCTCAGCCGGTGCCTGGCCCGTCTCAACTGCCATACACCTTCGCAGCCGGCACCGCCCGGTTCAGTAATTGCGCGACCGCTCCGCCGACTTCACCCACGGCCCAACGGCCCTGCCTGTCCAGTTCCGGCCCGCGACGCCAGCCATCGGCAATCGACAGCTTGCCGCCCTCCACTTCAAACATCTGCCCGTTCACCTCTGCGGATTCCTGAGAACCGAGCCACACCACCAGCGGCGCGACGTTCTCCGGCGCAAAGTAATCGAAGCCCTCCTCCGGTTTTTTCATGACGTCGGCAAACACCCCTTCGGTCATGCCGGTACGCGCGGCCGGGGCCAGGGCGTTGACGGTAATCCCATAACGCCCCAGTTCTGCCGCTTGCACCAGCGTCAGCGCAGCGATGCCGGCCTTGGCTGCGGCGTAGTTGGACTGGCCGATAGATCCCTGCAAACCGGCGCCGGAGCTGGTGTTGATGATCCGCGCACTCACGGACTGGCCACCCTTTACCTGCTCACGCCAGTAACGCGCTGCGTGGCTGGAAATGCAGAAATGCCCTTTGAGATGCACCGCCATCACCGCATCCCAATCGGATTCGCTCAGGCTGGTGAACATGCGATCACGACAGATGCCTGCGTTGTTGACCACCACTTCCAGCCCGCCGAAGGTCTCGATTGCCTGACGCACAATCAACGCTGCATCGTCATAGCGGGTGATGTCGTTGCTGTTGGCCACCGCCCTGCCGCCCAGGGACTCGATGGCATCCACCACCGCCAATGCGGCCTCACGGTTGATGTCGTTGACCACCACTTTCGCGCCCTCGGCGGCGAAGGCCAGCGCATACGCCCTCCCCAGCCCTCCCCCGGCACCGGTGATGATCACGACGCGGTTTTTACAGATCTGCATGGTGCTGCTCCCGTCAAAACTTCATTCACAAACGTTCGATGATGGTCACGTTGGCCTGCCCGCCGCCTTCGCACATGGTCTGCAAACCGAAGCGGCCACCGCTGCGCTCCAGCTCATGCAACAGGCTGCACATCAAGCGCGTGCCGGTGGCGCCCAACGGGTGGCCGAGGGCAATTGCGCCGCCGTTGACGTTGGTCTGTTCGTGGGGATATCCGGTCTCTTTCAGCCAGGCCATGGCAACGGAAGCAAAGGCTTCGTTGATCTCGACCCGGTCAATGTCTTCCAGCTTCATGCCGGCGCGTTTCAATGCACAAGCCGTGGCCGGAATCGGCGCCGTCAGCATCCAGATCGGGTCTTCGGCACGCACGCTGAGGTGGTGGATTCGCGCACGCGGCGTCAGCCCGTAGCGTTTGAGTGCCGCTTCGGACACGATCAGCATCGCGCTCGCCGCATCGCAGGTCTGACTGGACACCGCCGCCGTCACCCGGTCGCAGCCAAACAGGAAATCCAGTTCGGCCATTTTCGCCAGGCTGGTCTGACGCGGCGTTTCATCGTGAACCACGTCGGCCAGTGGCACGATTTCCCGCAGGAATCGGCCCTGTTCGATGGCGCGCAATGCGCGCTGATGGGATTCCAGCGAATACGCTTCCAGTTGCTCGCGGGACAATCCCCACTTCTCGGCAATCATCTGCGCCGAACGAAACTGGGTCGGCGGTTGCGCGCCGTAGCGCCGTACCCAGCCTTCGGAGCCGCTGAACGGATCACTGAACCCCAAAGGCTCGGCCGCGATCATGGCCGATGAAATCGGGATCTGCGTCATGGTCTGCACGCCGCCGGCGATGACCACATCCTGGGTGCCACTCATCACCGCTTGCGCAGCAAAGTGCACCGCTTGCTGGGACGAGCCGCACTGGCGATCGATCGTTGTGCCGGGCACGGATTGCGACAACCCGGCAGCCAGCCAACTGGTCCGCGCAATGTCCCCGGCCAGCGGGCCGATCGTATCGACGCAGCCAAAGATCACGTCGTCGTAATCCTCATCGGGAATGCCGTTGCGCTCGACCAGCGCACGCAAGACATGGGCGCCCAGATCGGCCGCGTGAATATGGCTCAAACCACCCTTGCGCCGCCCAGTAGGCGTGCGCAGGGCGTCGACAATATAAGCTTCAGGCATGATTTTTCTCGGTAAGTGTTGCCGTCAGAACGTCTCGCCGGCACCCAGTGTGCAACGACCGTCGAACAAGGCTGAGCGGATCCGCTCTTTGTGAGCACCGCGATCGCCCCAGACCTTGTCCAGCGCCCAGGCACGTTTCATGAACAGGTGCAGATCGACTTCCCACGTGTAGCCCATGGCGCCGTGGGCCTGAATGGTGTTCTTCGCCGCCAGCATCGCGGCCTCGGAGGTCGCCAGTTTGGCGTGGGAAACCAGCACCGAGCGGTTCGGCTGCTGTTCGGCGACAGCATAGGCCGCGCGATACAGCGGCCCCTTGGCGAACTCGATCTGCACCGCGACATTCGCCATCAAATGCTTCACGGCCTGGAACGACCCCACCGGTTTGCCGAACTGTTTGCGCTCGAAGGTGTAGTCCACCGCAAGATCGACCATGCGTTTGGCCAGCCCCAACATCTGCGCGGCACTGCCCAGCGCGCCACGATCAACCGCCTCTGCCCACAGTCGCCGCCCCTGTTCGCCGGAGGCCACGCAGGTCGCCGGCGACGGAGTCCAGGAGACCTGGAACAATTGCCGAGCCGGATCGACCGACACATTGCGGGTCAACTGCACCGCGCCGGGTTCGACCGCATGCACCTCATCGCCATGGGCCAGCAACAGCAGATCGGCGACATGGGCATCACTGACCAGCGGATTGCCCGGTTCGGTAACCGCCAGCCGTGCGCTGCCTTCCGCAATACGTCCGAGCCAGTCCTGCTTGAGTGCCCCGTGGCGCTCATCAAGTCCGGCGAGCAACGGCACACCCACCAGCATCGTCTCCACCAACGGCTCGGGCAATCCGGCATACCCGCATTCCTGAGCGAGCAGCACGAAGTCCAGCTCGTTCATGCCCATTCCACCAAACGCTTCGGGAACGGTCAGCGCGGTCAGCCCCAGCTCGACCAATTGCGCCCACAGCTCATCACTGCGCCCGCTATCGGTCTGCCAGAGTTCGCGAATGCGTTCCGGCGTCACCTCGTTGATCAGAAAATGCCTGACGTTGTCCTGGAACAGCAGTTGGTCGCGGCTGAAATTAAAGTCCATGGTCTCTTCCTCAAGCTCGCGGCATGCCGAGCATGCGTTCGGCAATGATGTTGCGCTGGATCTCGTTGGTGCCGGCGTAGATCGGCCCGGCCTGGGCAAACAGAAAACCTTCCAGCCAGTGGCCGACATCGCCCGCCGCCGGGGCTTCGGGCAGCAGCTCGCCACGCAGGCCGAGAATGCTCATGGCGGTGTCGTGCATGCGCTGATCGAGTTCCGACCAGAAGATTTTGTTGGTCGAGGATTCCGGCCCGATCTTGCCGCCCTGCACCAGTTGCGACGCGGTGCGGTAGGTGTTGAGGGTGTAGGCCTCGGCGTCCAGCCACGCGCGCATTACCGCCTCGCCAATCGCCGGGTCACGGTCGGCCTGCTCGCGATCGGCCTGATACAACTGCACCAGTCGCCGGGCCGTTTCCTGAAAGCGTGCGGGCGAACGCAGCAGCAAGCCGCGTTCGAAACCGGCGGTGGACATCGCCACATGCCAGCCCATGCCCTCGCCGCCCAAGGCGTTTTCCACCGGGACCTTGACGTCGTCGAAGAAGATTTCGGCGAACCCCGGCAAGCCGTTGAGCTGAGGAATCGGCCGCACCGTAATCCCCGGTGTATCCAGCGGCAGAAGAATGAACGTCAGGCCATGATGACGCTGGGAGTTCGGGTCGGTGCGAAAGATCCCGAACACCCAGTCGGCCCACACGGCGCGGGTCGACCAGGTTTTCTGGCCGTTGATGACGTAGTGGTCGCCAACCCGTTCGGCCCGCGAACGGATCGCCGCCATGTCGGACCCCGCCCCCGGCTCGGACCAGGCCTGGGCCCAGATATCCTCGCCGGTCGCCATGCGCGGCAGAAAGCGCGCTTTCTGGGCTTCGCTGCCGTATTCCATCAGCGTCGGGCCGAGCAGGAAAATGCCGTTCTGGTTGACCCGTGCAGGCGCTTCGGCGCGGTAATACTCCTCCTCGAAAATCAGCCACTCGATCAAGTCGCAGCCGCGCCCGCCCAGCTCGACCGGCCAGGTGACCATGCCCCAGCGCCCGTCGTTGAGGCGGTTTTCCCAGGCCCGGTGTTGAGCAAAACCTTGTTCGGTGTCGAATGATTGCAGCGGCTCGCGAGGCACGTTGGCCGTCAGCCACGCCCGCGCTTCGGCGCGAAAGGCCTGTTGGGCCGGGGTATAGGTCAGATCCATGTGCGCACCTTCAGCCGTTGAACCGGGCATCACGTTTCTCGATGAACGAGTCCCGTGCTTCCTGTGAATCCAGTGAGCGATAGGCTTCAAGCGTGAAGCCCTGCTCCCAGCGATATTTGTCTTCCAGATTGCCGTCCTCGATGCCGTTCAGTGCTTCCTTGGCGAGGCTGATCATGGCCGGGCTCTTGGCGGCGATGGTGCGGGCGATCTGCAATGCCGTTTCACGCAAGTCTTCGCGCTTGACCACCCGTTCCACCGCCCCGAGACGCCAGGCTTCGGTCGCGTTGATCGGCTCGCCGGTGAAATACATGTGCCGGACCTTCTGCACCGGAAAAAGCCGCTGCAAATGCGCGCCGCCGCCCATGGCGCCACGGTCGACCTCAGGCACACCGAACGTGGCGCACTCGGAGGCCACGACAATGTCGGCGGCGCCGCAAAGTCCGATGCCACCGCCGAGCACAAAACCGTGCACCGCGACGATCACCGGTTTCGGGTTGCGGTGAATGGCTTTGAAGCTGTCGTAGTTGCCCTTGTTGACCGCCACGATCAGGTTGCCGTCGGCGGCCAGTTCCTTGATGTCGACCCCGGCGCAGAAGCCGCGACCTTCGGCCCGGATCACGATGACCCGCACCCGGTTGTCGGTGCCCAGGCCTTCGATTTCACGGGCGATATCGGCCCAGGCCCGGCAGTTGAAGGCGTTGACCGGCGGCTGGTTGAACACCAGCTCGGCAATGCCGTTATCGATACTGACGCTGAATGGCTGCATGTTTTTTCCTTTCACGACACGCGACGGCAGAGTTCGTCCAGACGCAATTCGGCGTCACGAACGATCTGCTCGATCAGTTGGGCACAGCTCGGCAGGCTGTCGATGGAGGCGGCGACTTGCCCTGAAGGCAACACGCCTTCGGCCGGCAGTCCGTCGACCATGGCTTTCTGGATGACCATCGGCGCGTTGGCGGCCATGATGCTTTGCGCGGCAGTCAGGTCTCCGCTGCTGCGCATTTTCAGAGCGCTGGAAAGCAACTGAGTCAAACTCATGCCGCTATGGCGGCGGTAAGCAAGACCGCTGCGCACCGCCAGCACCCAGCGTTTGAACACGCCGCTGGTTTCCAGTCGGTCGAGCAGTTCGTTACGGATCATCCGCTGCGGCATGCCGTCGATGGCGCGGCTGACGATGATCGCCGCCGGATCCTTGATCGCCAGATAACGCGCGAGGGTCTGCGCCGGCACCGGACTTTCGGCACACATCAGAAACCGCGTGCCCATGGCGATACCTTCGGCGCCGTAGGCCAGGGCCGACACCAGCCCTCTGCCGTCCTTGAAGCCACCGGCCGCCACCACCGGAACCGACACTGCGTTGACCACCTGATCAAGCAGCAACGACGTCGGCACCGAACCGGTATGCCCCCCGCCCTCGCCACCCTGAACGGTGACGGCATCGGCGCCCATTTCCACGGCTTTCTGCGCGTGTTTCAGCGCACCCACCGTGGGAATGCACACCACACCGGCGTTCTTCAGGCGCTGGATCATCTGTTTGCCGGGAGAACGGCTATAGCTGACCGCCCGCACCTTGTGGCGCAGCACCAACTCGACGATGTCGTCGGCGTTGGGCTGGTACATATGGAAATTGACCCCAAATGGCTGATCCGTCAGGCGCCGGGTTTCGAGGATCGCCGCCTCCATGTGCTGCGGCTCGATGGTCGCGCCGGCGAGGAAACCAAAGGCGCCGGCATTGCTTGTGGCGGCGACCAGTTTCGGGTCAGCCACCCAACCCATCGCCGTCTGAATAATCGGGTAACGGCAACCGAGCAACTCGGTCAGCCGGGTATTCAATGAGATCGCCATGTTCACGCTCCACCCGTCGAACGTTGCGAACTGGCCATGGCCCTGGCGTCGTAGCCGCCGAGCCGGTCGCCGGACACCAGTTCATTGTGGGCATGGGCGAAATGGTGCAGGCCGAAGACCATGTCCATGGTCGCGCGCTTGCCCATCAGGTCCTCGGCGTTGTTGACTGCCTGCTTGCTCAATTGCAGGCCCAGGCGCGGCATCTGGGCGATGCGCCCGGCGATATCGAGGGTTTCCTGTTCGAGGGACTCGCGAGCCACCACCCGATTGAGCATGCCCATCTGATAGGCGCGGGCCGCCGGCATGCGCTCGCCGAGGAACAGAAACTCCTTGGCGATACGTGGGTTCAGTTCGTGCACATGGGCAAAATACTCGACCCCGGGAATGCCCATGCGCACCACCGGATCGGCGAAGTACGCATCCTCGCTGGCCACAATCAGGTCGCAGACCCACGCCAGCATCAGCCCGCCGGCAATGCACGCGCCCTGCACCATGGCGATGCTCGGCTTGGGCATTTCCCGCCAGCGCCGGCACATGCCCAGATAGACTTCCTGCTCCCGGGCGTAAAGAAATTCGCCGCCGGGTTTGTTGGTGTGGTCATACCAGAGACTCGCCCGGTCGAACGTCTTGTGAACGTCCCGCCCCGGCGTGCCGATGTCATGCCCGGCGGAAAAGTGCTTGCCGGCCCCGCGCAGCACGATGACTTTCACCTCGTCGTCATCGCAGGCACGGCGAAACGCCGCGTCCAGCGCGTAGGTCATCTGCGAGTTCTGGGCGTTGTGGTACTCGGGACGATTCATGGTGACCAGCGCCACCTCCCCGCGTACCTCGTAAAGCACCACGTCGGCGGCATTATTATCGTTATGTTCAGCCATCACTTTTCTCCGAAACGGTGCGACTCAGCGCTGGCCCGGCGGGTTGTCTTTGAGCTGGCTGGCGCGCAGGTTATGCGGGTCCAGACGCTCGATCAGTTGCAGCTGCGCGGCGGTGGGTGCCGCTGTCGTCGGGCAATCCTGCGGCACATGCAGCTCGAACCCGGTGTTGTCCTGCACCTGCTCCACGGTCACGCCGGGGTGCAGCGAACGAATCCGCACTTGTCGTTGCGGGCCGAGAAAGTCCAGCACGCACAGGTCGGTGACGATCAGGCGGATATCAATCTCGTCCAGCGACCAGCCCCGGGCCAGGCGCGCCGGGTTGTAGCCGACCGAAGCGACCATATCGACCTCGCCTTCGACGAACACCCGACGGTTGTGGCTGGGCACGCAGAAGGAGTTGGCATGGCTGATCGAGTTGCCGGGAAAGCCCCGCACGCCGAGCATTTGTGCCTTGGGTTTGGCGTAGTCGCCGATGCAGGAAATGTTGGCCTGACCGAAGCGGTCGATTTGCGTCGGGCCGACCAGCGCGTGGCGCTTGCCGCTCCAGACGTTGTCGAAAATCCGCGAAAAGCCCATCCAGCTGTCGCGCTTGGGTTCGTAGCCGTTGCGTGTGCCGAGCGGCACCGGCTCGGCGACCATGTACGCCTCGGAGTCAGTCATCAGCAACTGCGGATTGCTGGTCAGCATGCTCAATGAAGCGGCCAGTCGCGGAATCACTCCGATTCCGGTGGCGAGCACCTCGCCGTCATCGCGCCAGGCCTCGGAGGCGGCGCAGATCATCAGCTCGGCGAGGCTGTAAGTCGTTGCAGAAGTCGTCATGTCTAGGCTCGCTTAGTAGACCGGCAGAGGAAGCTGGCGGATGGCGTCCAGGCCGCCGACCTTGTCCAGGTACTGTTCGTGGGTGCAGTCGACATAGTCGCGGACGTAGTCCTGCCAGCCCTCGCCGGCCTGGGCCGAAGCGTTGTAGGCCTTGAAATGCGCGACATCGAAGCCGTACAGCGGCGCGCAGGAAGACGGGTGCGCACCGCCCGGCACGTGCGCCACGGCGGTGGTCAGGTTGCGTTCCCAGAACACCTGGTGCGCCCGCGCCGGATCGGCATGGAAGTAGTCGCTGTCGACCAGTTCGTCGCAGGTCACGTAGCTGTGGGTCGCTGCCCGCACGAGCAAGTCGTCCATGTAGTGATCGGGACCGCTGATCTGGCACACGCCACGCTCATCGGCGCGATCAACGTGAATCAGCGCCGCATCGAGCTTGAGAGCCGGCATCGCGACCCATTGCTTGTTGTCGGCATAAGGCGAGTCGATCAACTTGATTTGCGGGTTGTGCCGCAGCACATCGGTGCCCAGCCCCACGGCGGTGGGAATGAACGGCACTTTCATCGCAGCCGCACGCAGGCCAAGCAGGAGCATGCCTTCGTCGATTTCCATCACTTGCAGCGCCGCGTCCTGACGCGCCTTGCGGAAGTACGGCTCCAGCGGGATGAAATCCAGGGATACGAAGGCAAACACCAGTTTGCGGATCTTGCCGGCCGCGCAGAGCATGCCGACGTCCGCGCCGCCATAGGCGACCACGGTCAGGTCCTTGAGGTCGGAACGCAGAATCTCCCGCACCAGTGCCATGGGTTTGCGCCGCGGGCCCCAGCCACCGATGCCGATGGTCATGCCGTCACGCAGTTGGCCGACCATTTCGGCCGTGGTCATTCGCTTGTCCATCGTCGTATTCCTCATTGGCGACCGACACTGAAGTCATGGCCCCAGTGGCTGACCACGGTGCTTTCGAACGGGGTGTGCTGGTCCCAATCGACCACCAGGCCATCGCAGCCGTATTCCAGGTCAAACCCGGACGGAGTCTTGATGTAGAACGAGATCATCTGGTCGTTGGTGTGCTGGCCGAGGGTGGCGGACATCTTCACGCCATTGGCCTGTACCCGGTCGAGGGCCCGGCCGACTTCATCCAGGGCGTTGACCTCGACCATCATGTGCACGCAACCGTGGGGCATCGGGCACTCGAAAATCGCCAGCGAGTGGTGGCGGCCGTTATTGCAATGCAGGAAGTGAATGCGTTTTTGCGGTTCGGCCGGGTCCGGTGTGAAGCGGACTTTCATCAGGTCCGACAGGCCGAAACCGAGCACCTGTTCGTAGAAATCCCGGCAACGGTCGAAGCCCGGTGCCGGCAGCACCACATGGCCCATGCCCAGTTCATCGGTGACGAAGCCCTTCACGCCGACCGGCGAAACGAAGCGTGCGAAGTCCTGCAATGGCCCCCAGAACAGTTCGTGGCGGTTGCCGTCCGGGTCGCTGAAAAGCACCAGCTCCTGGACTTTGCGGTCCCGGGCCTGCGCCTCGGTGCCACGGGTGACTTGCACATCGGCGCGTTCCAGCTCGCTGACGGCCTGCTCCAGCGCCGCTTTGCCCGACACTTCCCACCCGCAGGCGCCGAAGCCGTTCTCGGTACTTTTCTCCACCAGAATCCGGTGGTGGCGTTCGTCCATTTTCAGGTACAGACGCTCATCGTCATCGCTGCCGGCCACCATCATGCCGAGCACCTGACTTGCGTACTGCCGCCACTGCGCCAGATCGCTGGATAACAGGGTGACGTAACCCAGACCACGGATATCCATGGATGCACTCCTCGTTGTTCTCAGGCCGAGCCGCCCAGCGGTGATTGCCGGAAGACTGTATTGAGGCCTATTCAAACGGGTTCGCAGAGGGGAAACATCGTCCAATGGGACTAGCGCAGACCCGGAACGCAGGCATAAAAAAACGGGCCTTGGGGACCCGTTGGAAATGGGGACTGGATTCCGTTCCAGACCTTAATTGCGATCAACAGCAGGCATCGGTCCGCTTACTTTTTGCGGAAATGCGGAATCACCTTCTCGCCAATGTTCTTCAACGTTTCCAGCTGCGCCCACTGCGGCACGGTGCCCATCTGGCAGATGAACAGGATTTCGTCGGCGCCGGCATCAATCAACCGCTGCACATAGCCAATGCAATCCTCGACAGTGCCGTAGGCATGGTTGGGGTTCATCATGGCCATGGTCGGGTCGGAGAAATCGACGCTGACCTCTTCCGAGGCAAACCGAGACTTGATTACGCTTTGCCCGTTGCCATCGACAAAGGTGTCGTCCTTCCACTTTTCCGGGTCCGGACGCTCACCGCCGCCGTACCAGTAACCCAGCGACTCCATGAAATAACGCTGGCCACGGATGCCGATGCGCCGTGCTTCTTCATTGTTTTCCAGCACGATCGCCGGGCACAGCGCGGCGATGTGGCGGTTGGGACGGAAGCCCACCTGATGTTTCACGTCACGGTTGTCCCAGGCCTGGTGATAGACCTCGACCTTCTTGGCGATCTCTTCCGGGCCGCCAAAACCCAGCACCAGTGCGCCCATGCCGCGACTGCCGGCCTTGTTCAGCGATTCGGTGTTGGTGCAGGCCAGGTACATCGGCGGGTGCGGGTCCTGGTAAGGCTTGGGATGGATCGGCCGTTTCGGGATCTGCACAAAATCGCCCTGATGCTCGATCTCATCGAACACGAACATTTTCGGGATCAGGTACATCATCTCGTCGATCTGCGGCTGCAACGTCGTCAGGTCGTAGCCGAAGGTGCCGGCTTCCTGCTGGGTGCCGCCCTTGCCGACGCCGAAATGCACGCGGCCCTTGGACAGCAGGTCGAGGGTGGCGATGCGTTCGGCGACTTTGACCGGGTGGTTCATCGCCGGCGGCAGGCAGACCACGCCGTGGCCGATGCCGATCCGCTCGGTCTTGCCGGCGACAAACGCCAGCATGGTTTCCGGCGCGGACATGTGCGAGTAGTTACTGAGCGCCGTGTGCTCCACGCACCAGAACGTATCGAAACCCAGTTTGTCGGCGAGCACGGCCTGTTCGACGGTGTCTTCGAAAATCTTGCGATCGCCTTCACGGCTGGAGTCCACCGTCTGGGCTTCGTAAATCAGGGAAAATTTCATGGTTGATCCTTGTACTTGTTGGATGCGCAACCGGCGCGGGTGAGCGACGCCTTGGCGCTCATGCTCAGGCATCGCCGGGGCGCCGGAATCCTGCAAACGGACTAGCCGATTCAGCGCAATGGGCTCAGAGGAAAAAGTCGTTGCTGTCCTGGCCCATGCTCACGGCGCCGAGGTTCCAGGCGTACTTCGCCGGGCTGTTGGCGACATGGGCGCGACCGGTGTGAATGTCGCGGAACGCGCGGTTGATCGGGTGGCTGCGAAAAATCGTCGAGGCACCGCTGTTGAACATCAGCTCGCCCACCGCTTTCGCGCATTTGTCGGCGACCAGCGCCGAGTCGTAACGCATCTTCACCCGCTCGGGCATGCTCAGCGGCTCGGCTTGTTGCGCCCGTTCCAGCATCAAGGCGAAGTTGCGATAGAGCACGGTCTTGCATTCGTCGACACAGACCATGGCGTTGGCCAGCGCCGATTGCGCGGCCGGGTCCTGGACCATCTTGCGTCTGTCGTTGACCCCGACCCGCGCACGGTTGTGCTCGACAAACTGATCCACCGCACCTTGCAGCGCACCGATGGCCGCCGACGACACGGCCCGCACGAAAATCTGCCCGAACGGCAGGCGAAACAGCGGCGCGGTGTTCACCGCATTCCCGGGGCTGTTCTGCATGAAACCGTCGAACGCCCGATGAGTGCGGTATTCGGGAACGAAGGCGTTCTCCACCAGAATGTCGTGAGAACCGGTGGCTTCGAGCCCCATGACGTTCCAGTTATCGAGAATCTGGTAGTCACTGCGCGGCACCAGGAACGTCCGGTAATCCGGTGCACCACCGGCCTCTTCCGCCGGCACCAGGGCCCCGAGAAACGCCCATTCGCAATGCTTGCTGCCAGACGAAAAGCCCCAGCGCCCGCTGAGTTTGAAACCGCCCTCCACCCGTTCGACCTTGCCCACCGGCATATAGGAAGAAGAAATCAGCACGCTGGAGTCATCGCCCCAGACATCCTGCGCCGCACGATCGTCGAACAGCGCCATCTGCCAGTTATGAATCGCCACGACGCCAAGCACCCAGGCCGAAGACATGCAGCCCTCGGCGAGGGTCATCTGCACTTCGAAAAAATCCTTGGGCTCCAGTTCATAGCCATCCCAGCGTGCCGGTTGCAGGATGCGAAAGAACCCCGCTTCCTGAAAATCCTTCAGGGTTTCTTCCGGCAACTGGCCGGCTTGCGCGGCGTGGAGGGCGCGCTCACGCAGAATCGGTACCAGCTCGCGGGCACGCTGGCTCAGACGCTGGCGAATCAGGTCTTGGTTGAGCATTTTTATTGTTCTCCATTGTTCACCCCGTCCGCCGGGGCGCGCGTGCAGCGAGGCACGTGCCGCACTTGCGGTGTCTGCCTCCTGTGCGGCATTCAAACAATGTGAAAAGCGCCGGACATCCCTCAAACGGACCATGTCGGTGATGATCCGAGGCACGTACGCGGACTACCCAAAGGCCTAGTCCCCTCGGACGATGCTGCACAGGCACGCCAGCGCAAAAATCCATCGCACTCCAGTACAACCACAGGACGAGTGCGATGAACGACGACAATCTGAAAGCCGACATGCTCCAGGCCATGCGCCGTCTGGCCAAGTCAGTCACCATCATCAGTACCAGCAACGGCTCCGAGCGTTTCGCCATGGCCGCCACGGCGGTGGATTCCCTCAGCACCGAGCCGCCGTCGCTGCTGATCTGCGTGAACAAGACCGCCTCTTCCCACGCGGCGCTGGCCACCGGCGCGGACTTCTGCGTGAACATCCTCGGCGTCGAACAACAAGGGCTCGCCCATCGCTGCAGCGGTTCGATCAAGGGCGAGGCGCGCTTCGATCAGGGCAACTGGCTGACCAGCCCCGGCGGCATTCCGTACCTGAGTGACGCCCAGTCGGCGATTCTCTGCCGTCAGGACGGCCACTTCAGCTATGGCACCCACACCGTGTTCATCGGACGCATCCTGCAAATCCACACCAGCGACACCATCACCCCGCTGGTCTACCTCGACGGCAGCTACACCACCACCGCCAACCCGGCATCTGCCTTCGCTGCTGCGGGCTGAGGCCTGACCATGGACGCTCAACAACAGTTGTCGCCATTGCGCGTGAACAGCGCCGAGCAGTTGGACTGGGACGATCGCTGCGATTTGCTGGTGGTCGGATTTGGTGGCGCCGGAGCCTGCGCGGCGATCGAGGCGGCCAGTCGCGGCTTGTCGGTGTTGGCACTCGACCGCTTCGCCGGCGGCGGTGCCACGGCCATCAGCGGCGGCGTCGTGTATGCCGGTGGTGGCACGCCGTATCAGCGTCAGGCCGGTTACGAAGACAGTCGCGACGCAATGTTCAACTACCTGCGCCAGGAAGTCGGCGAGGCCGTGAGCCTCCAGACTCTGCGCGAATTCTGCGAAGGCAGTTGCGAGCAGCTGGCCTGGCTCGAACGCCAGGGCGTGGCATTCGAATCCAGTGTGCCACCGCACAAGACGTCCTACCCGAGCGACCGGTTCTACCTTTACTACTCCGGCAACGAAGCCGTCCCGGCCTATGCGGCGATTGCCAATCCGGCTCCCCGTGGTCACCGCACCAAAGGCCCCGGCCTCTCGGGCGCAAGTCTGTTCGCCCCGCTGAAAGCCAGCGCCTTGCGCCTCGGCGCACGCCTGCGCAGCCAGTGCGAAGTCCGGCGTCTGGTGATCGATGCCAATGACCGCGTGGTGGGTGTTGAAGCCTGGCACCTGCCGAGCGGCAGTCGTGCTGCACGGCAACATGCCCGCTTGTCACGCTGGGCCACGGCGATTCACATGTACGCGCCGGCAGTGGCCGATCGGTTACGCGCTCGCTTGCGGCGCATCGAACTCGCCAGTGCCGAACGCCAGTTGATTCGCGCCGATCAAGCTGTGTTGCTGAGCAGCGGCGGTTTCATCTTCAACCGCGAATGGGTTCGTCAGCATGCGCCGCGTTATCTGCCCGGTTTACCGTTGGGCACCACCGGTTGCAACGGCAGCGGCATCGCCCTGGGCCAGAGTGCCGGCGGCCGCGTGGCGCGCATGGACAAAATCAGCGCCTGGCGTTTCATCAACCCGCCGCTGGCCTGGGCCCGAGGCCTGATCGTCAATGCGCGCGGCGAGCGCTACGCCAACGAAGAAATCTACGGCGCGACCCTCGGCCACGCGATGGTGGAAGAACAGAACGGCCGCGCCATCCTGATTCTCGACCGGGCGCTGGTACGCGAAGCGCTGCGTCAGATCGGCCCGGGCAAAGTCTGGGCCTTCCAGCGTTTGCCGGTGCTGCTCAATCTGCTGTTCAACGCCAGACGTAGTCGCAACCTTGTCGATCTGGCCAAGCGCTGCGGATTACCGCCCGACAACCTGCAACGCACCGTGAATACCTACAGCCGCGCCGCTCGCGGGGACATCGTCGATCCGTTCGGCAAATCGCAAGCGATGCTCGCCGACATGGATCAGGGCCCGTGGTACGCCCTCGACCTGTCCTTCGCCAGCCGCCTCTTCCCCTGCCCCGTCATCACCCTCGGCGGGCTGAAAGTCTGCGAAACCGGCGGTCAGGTGCTGAACCACGCCGACCAGCCGATTGCCGGCCTGTACAGCGCCGGGCGCAACGCGGTCGGAGTCGCTTCCAATCTGTATGTCTCGGGCCTGTCCCTGGCCGATTGCATTTATTCCGGCCGGCGCGCCGCCGCCCACGTGGCCGAACAACTTGCTGCTCAAACCACACGCTCAGGAGAACAACAATGCAACGTGTAGAAGGCAAAGTCTGCATCATCACCGGCGCCGCCAGCGGTATCGGTCGCGAAGACGCCCTGCTGTTGGCCCGCGAAGGCGCCAAGGTGGTGCTGACCGATCTCAACGACACCGCCGGCCGTGAAGTGGCCGCACAAATCGGAAGCAACGCGCTGTTCATCCGTCACGACATCGCCAGCGAAAGCGACTGGCAGAACGTGATCAAGACCACCCTGGAACACTTCGGCCGCCTCGACGTGCTGGTCAACAACGCCGCGATCCTGGCGTTGGGCAGCATCGAAGACACCACGCTGGAGCTGTGGCAGAAGGTGCAGAAAATCAACGGTGACGGCTACTTCCTCGGCTGCAAGTACGCGATCCAGGCGATGAAGGAAACCGGCGGCGGTTCGATCATCAACATGTCGTCGGTGGCCGCGCTGGGCGCGATGCCGATGTTCTGCGCCTATTCGGCGTCCAAAGGCGCGGTGGCGGCGATGACCCGTTCGATTGCCCTGCACTGCAAGCAACAGGGTTACCGCATTCGCTGCAACAGCGTGCACCCGGACGGCGTCAACACGCCGATGACCCAGGCCCTCACCGGTGGAGTGGCGATCAATCAGCAAGACCTCGATCAGGACCCGATGAACCGCATGTGCGCGCCGGCCGATATCGCCAATGTGGTGCTGTTCCTCGCCACCGACGAGTCGCGATTCGTCAACGGTGCCGAGATCCGCGTCGACAACGCCCAACTGATCAGCGGGCTCTGAGGCCGAGGTGAACATGGGCACGCAACAACAGAACCTGACACCGGCCCAGGCCACGGCAACCAGCCATTCCTTGCAAGTGTGCGCGGTGATCGATGAAACCGCCGATGCCCGCTCGCTGGTGCTGGACATCCCGCCAGACCTGCGTGAGCGCTTTGCCTACAAACCGGGGCAGTTCCTGACGTTTCGCGTGCCCTGTGCCGGCAAGCTACTGACCCGTTGCTATTCCATGGCCAGTTCGCCGCTGACCGATGAGCGACCCAAGGTCACGGTGAAACGGGTCGAGGGCGGCCGGGTGTCGAACCGGATGAACGAGGTGCAGGTCGGTGACTGGCTGGACGTACTGCCGCCGGCCGGGCATTTCTGCCTCGATGAGCATCAGCCGGATGACGACAAACCTTTGGTGCTGTTCGGCGGCGGATCGGGCATCACCCCGGTGTTTTCAATCCTCAAATCGACGCTGCAGCGCAGTCGGCGGCCGATCAAGTTGATTTACGCCAATCGCGATGAGGCGTCGGTGATTTTCAAGGATAAGCTGCGGCAACTGGCCCAGGCCCATCCGGAACAACTGCAAGTGGTGCACGCGCTAGATTCGGTGCAAGGTTTCCTGACCGCTGCCCAGGTGCGCCATCTGCTGAAAGGGTCTGCCGGCGGCGAATACTTCATCTGCGGCCCGGGGCCGTTCATGGACACCGTCGAACGGACTTTGCTGGAACTCGGCGAATCTGCAGAACGCATCCACGTCGAGCGCTTCGTCTCCCCGCCCGATCCCGACGAATTGCTCGCGGAAGAAACGGCAGCCCGGCAAGCCGCCCTCGGCTCGCACTGCGAATCGCTGGTGGTCGTGCTCGACGGTCAATCACACGAAATTGCCTGTCAGCCCGGCGACACCCTGCTGCAAAGCTGCAAGGCCGCCGGCCTCGACGTGCCCTCCTCCTGCGAAGAAGGTTTTTGCGGCGCCTGCATGTGCGTCGTCGAGGAAGGCGAAACCCGGATGGCCCGCAACGACGTGCTCAGCCCCCGAGAACTGGCCGAAGGCTGGACCCTGGCCTGCCAAAGCCGCCCGGCCGGCGCACGGGTGCGCTTGAAGTTCCCGGATTGAGCGCCCGTCGACAATAGTCTCAACGGACGATCTCCCGGATGCGATCTGCAGTTAGACTCGGCCAGCCCATTGGCCCAAAAACAATAAAAGAGGTGCAGTTATGGCTCGTTTGCAAAACAAGGTCGCGGTGGTTACCGGCGGCGCATCGGGGATCGGCCTGGCCTGCGTGCGGCGCTTTGCCGCCGAAGGCGCGCAGGTCGTCGGCCTGGACATCGGCAACGCCCCAGCGGACTTTCCGGGGCTGTTCATGACCCTGGATGTGCGCGATGAAGCGCAGGTGCAACAGGTCATGCAGGAAGTCGTCAATCACTTCGGTCACATCGACGTGCTGGTCAACGCGGCAGGCGTGGCCGACCAGGGTAGCGTCACCCAGACCAGCACCGCCAACTGGCAGCGGGTGCTGGACATCAACCTGACCGGCAGCATGCTCACCAGCAAATACGCGCTGGCTTCGATGGAACCCCGGCGCAGCGGCTCGATCATCAATATCGGCTCGATCTTCGGCTTGCAGGGTTGCGACGGCAACGTTGCGTACAACGTGTCCAAGGGCGGCATCAACCAGTTGACGCGTTCGATGGCGATCGACTTCGGTTACGCCAATATTCGCGTCAACGGCCTGTGCCCCGGCCTGATCGAAACCCCGATGACCAGCATGGTTCGCGAACACGAAGCCTTCCACGCGTTCTTCGCCTCGCAACACATGCTCAATCGCTCCGGGCAGCCGGAAGAAGTGGCCAACGTCGCGCTGTTCCTGGCCTCGGATGAAGCGTCCTTTGTCAGCGGCCAGATGATCGCCGTGGACGGCGGCTTCTCCGCCGGCCGCCGCTTCGCCCCGCCTGCTGCCTGATTTGCCTCGCCGGGCGCCTGCCCGGCACACCCCTTTCTTCCGCACCTGTCCTCTGGCCGAGGAGGCCCCATGCTGCCTGTCGAAAACGCACTGACCATCGTCCAACTGTTCGCCAACGCTGCCCGCAACTATGGCGACCGCCCGGCCATCGAGGATGACGGTCGCTCGATCAGCTACCGGCAACTCGATCAACTGCGCAGCCAGGCGGCCCGGGCATTACTGGCGTTGAACGTCCAGCCCGGCGACCGCGTAGCGATCTGGGCGCCGAATATCTGGGAATGGATTGTTGCCGCCGCTGCGCTGCAAAGCGTCGGCGCCGCGCTGGTACCGCTCAATACGCGCATGAAGGGCAGCGAGGCCGGTTTTATTCTGCGCCAGAGTGGCGCTTGCGTGCTGTTTGCCATTGGCGAATTCCTCGGTGCCGATTACCCGCGCATGCTCGCCGCCGAAGACTTGCCGGCGCTGCGCCACATCGTCACCTTGCGCAGCGACGGCTGGGACGCGTTTCTGGCGCTGGCTGGCAAAGTCTCGCCCGAAACCCTGCAAACACGCGAACAAGCACTCGGCCCGCAAGACCTCTCCGACCTGCTGTTCACCTCGGGCACCACCGGCAAGCCCAAAGGCGTGATGAGCAATCACGGGCAAACCCTGCGAGTGGTGCGGGACTGGAGTGAAGTGGTCGGTCTGCGCGAAGGTGATCGTTACCTGATCGTCAATCCGTTCTTCCATTCCTTCGGGTACAAGGCCGGCTGGCTGGCGGCGCTGATGCGCGGCTGCACCATCGTGCCGCAGCAGGTCTTCGACGTGCAGGCCGTACTCGAATGCGTGCAGCGCGAACGAATTACCGTGCTGCCCGGCCCGCCGACTCTTTATCAATCCTTGCTCGCCCACCCACAGCGCGATGCATACGACCTGACGTCCTTGCGCATTGCGGTCACCGGGGCGGCGACGATTCCGGTGGAAATGATCCGCCGTATGCGCGATGAACTGGGGTTCGCCACCATCGTCACAGCGTACGGCCTCACCGAAACCTGCGGTTTTGCCACGATCTGCCGGCCGGGGGACTCGCTGGAATTGCTCGCATCCACCAGCGGCCGGGCCATGCCGGGGGTGGAAGTGCGCTGCATCGGCGCCAACGGTCGCAGCCAGCCGGTGAACGTCCCCGGCGAAATCCAGGTGCGCGGCTACAACCTGATGCAGGGTTATTTCAACGATCCGCAGGCCAGTCAGGAAGTCCTCGACGCCGACGGCTGGCTGCACACCGGCGACATCGGTGTGCTCGACGAACAGGGTTACCTGCGTATCACCGATCGCCTCAAGGACATGTTCATCACCGGCGGTTTCAACGTTTATCCGGCGGAAATCGAACACTGCCTGCTGGGTTATCCCGGCGTGGCGCAGGTGGCGGTGATCGGCATTCCCGATGAACGTCTGGGCGAAGTGGCCATGGCCTTTCTGCTGCCGGCGCCGGGTGTCGAGATCGAGCAGGCCCGGTTCCTCGCCTGGTGCCGTGAGCAGATGGCCAACTACAAGGTGCCGCGCCGTGTGCAGGTGCTGGAAAGCATGCCCCTGAACGCGGCGGGGAAAGTGACCAAGAATGTGTTGCGGGAGTGGGCGTTGAGCTGACTGCTGTCCCCCAGTGGACACCCACTGGGGGAATGACCTTCAGATTACCCGGGCGGGATGCTGCTGACGCGGATCGCCCAGCAGGGCGCGATGAGACGGTGGCTGACGGCCGCCGTCTTCGCTGATGCCGTAACCGGCGGCAATTTCGGCAGTGATCAGCGTCTGCCCCGAGCGCGCCATCAACTGCGGATCATTGAGCAACGCGTGAATCACCCGGCCATTGAATTGCGGAGTTTCGGCGTGCGCCAGAAAGGCCTTGTACTGCTCGCCATGCTGTTCGCCGGCAATCCGCGTGCGCTCGGTCAGTTGCGGCCCGAGCCACAGCGATAACGCCGCCACGCCACGACCCTCGAAATCGATGGCCATGTCCGCCGCCAGTTTGTCGCAACCGGCCTTCTGCGCACCGTAGGCCGGGCCGTGCATGTAACAGCCACCGCCAAATGACGAGGTAAAGCAGATCAGCCCTTGTGCACTCTTCAACAACAGCGGCGCGGCGTGGTAGCTGGCGATGTAGGCCGAGCGCAGGCCTACGTCGAGGATGCGCACCAGGTCCAGCGGTTTCTCCCAGAACGGCCCCGGTTCGATCAACCGGTCGTGGATGAACGCGGCATTGTTCACCAGCAGATCCAGCCGCCCGCATTCACGTTCGACCTGGGCGAACAGCGCCGCGACTTGCGTATCGTCGGCATGGTCGCAAACCACCGCGACACCCTCTCCGCCCGCCGCTGTAATCGCAGCGGCCGTGTCCTCCAGTGAGCTATTCAGGGCCTGTCCGTACAGATGCGCACCTGCAGCTTCCGGCGCACGCCCGGTGACGTAAACTCGCATGCCCGCCGCGCCCAGTGCCAGGGCGATACCTTGACCGACGCCGCGACTGGCGCCGGTCACCACTGCCACTTGCCGATTCATTTGACGCTCCCGAACTGACTGATCACCGCCCCGCTCTTTTGGCTCTGGCGCTTGATGTGATTGGCCGCCAGGTAACCGAAGGTCATCGCCGGGCCGATGGTTGAACCGGCCCCCGGATAGGTACGGCCCATCATCGACGCAGCACTGTTGCCAATCGCGTACAAGCCTTTGATTGGCTGGCCATCCTCGTGCAAGACCCGGGCGTGAACGTCGGTGAGCAAGCCGCCCTTGGTGCCGATGTCGCCGGCATCGATGCGCACCGCGTAGAACGGCCCCTTGAACAACGGCGCCAGACACGGATTGGGCGTTACATGGGGATCGCCGTAATAGCGGTCGAACAGCGACTCCCCCTTGTGGAAGTCTTCGTCATAGCCGCGCACCGCCATGCCGTTGAAACGCTGTACCGTGCGCAGCAGCCCGGCCGCATCGATACCGATTTTCTCCGCCAGGGTCTGCAGATCCGGCGCCTTGAAAAAGTAATCACGCAGATGTTCGGGCAGTTGCCAGTCGCGCTGGGCGTATCCCGGCAACAACGCGCCGCAGGGGTATTTGCGGCGAAACTCGGCGTCGAACACCATCCAGCACGGCACACTCTCGGCGCCTTCGCGGTTGCTGGCGTACATCGCCTCGACGATATCGGTGTAGGGCGCGGCCTCGTTGACGAAGCGTTCGCCCGCCGAGTTGACCAATACGCAACCGGGCAATGTCCGCTCGACGAACATCGCCCGTTGTTTTTCCTCGCCGCGAACATGGGTGGTCGGCGCCCACCAGCTGTGTTCCATCAGCGCCGTGCGGGCGCCGATGGCTTGCCCAGCGCGAATGCCGTCGCCGGTATTGTGCGGCGGCGTGGCGCTCCAGTCGGTCTTTGATGGTTGCGGCAGATACTGCGTACGCATCGCCTGATTCCGCTCGAAACCACCAGCGGCGATGATCACGCCGTAGCGCGCCTTGACGTTCAAGCGCAATCCGTCGCGGCTGACCCGCGCACCGCCGACCCGGTCGCCGACAATCAGCAATTCTTCCAGCCCGCAGTTCAGCCACAGCGATTTGCCGCGATCCTGCAACGAACAGCGCAAGGCGCCGATCAAGGCATTGCCCAGGGTCAGGTAGCGATCACGCTTCGACAGGCGCCGCCCCTCGCGGTCGCGCCAGTAACGCCACATGACTTTCAGTGTCAGGCGCAACCAGCCGGGGCCACGGCACAGCAGCACCTGCGCCTCTTTCATGGTCATCGCCATGCGCCCCATCATCAACGTGCCGGGGGATGGCGCACGCATGCGCAGAAACTCTTCACCCAGCTCGGCGGCGTCGAACGGTTGCGGGTCCATGGAGCGATAACCGGGTTTGCCGCCTTCGACTTCCGGGTAGTAATCGGCGTAGCTGGCCTGGGCCTCGAAGCGCACGCGGGTCTTCTGTTCAAGGTATTCGACCATTGCCTTGCCGTGCTCGACGTAGGCTTCGATGCGCCCGTCGTCGATCTCGCCGTGGGTCACTGCGCGAATATAGGCAATCGCTTCGGCGTCGCTGTCGCTGCCGCCCAGGGCCTCGATCCGGTGATTGCCGGGGATCCAGATCCCGCCGCCGGACACCGCCGAGGTGCCGCCGTACTCGTTGCTCTTTTCGATCAGCAACACGTTCAGTCCCAGGTCGTGAGCGCGCAGCGCCGCGGTCATCCCGCCCGCTCCGGAACCCACCACCAGCACATCGCAGCACTCATCCCATTTGATCTCGGCAGCTTTCATGCGATCACCCTTGCTCAGCGCCTTCAAGGCAAAAACCGCCGGCCGGATCTTCGTCCGGCGCAGTCGGTCTCGGGATTGTTGGGTGCGTGTGCCGGGTGGTCATCGTCCGATGGGACTAAGGAATGTTCGTCCTGCCCCTGTGCAAATCGCCCCGTGCAAATCGCTTAGTCCGCTTGGACGATGTTGCGTCAGATCAGTGACCGCATAGTCGCCCACGGCACCACTCCCCCCCTGAAATGCAGGTCGGGCAGGTCTGACCTGGGCATGAGGACGACATGATAAAAACAATAATCGCCCCACAATCGCTTCACCCTCGCGTACAACTGGCCGTGTTGCTGCTGGCCGGTGGACTGGGCAGCCAGGCCAGCGCGATGACCTTCCAGCCGAGCGAAGATCTGAGCGTCGACTGGGACACCACACTGACCTACAGCCTCGCCTGGCGCACCGAAGGTCGCGATCACAAACTGACGGCCAACGCCGATGCCAACGACGGCGACAATGCGTTTGCCAAAGGCAGCCTGATCAACAACCGCGCCGGTTTCCTCACCGAAGCCAACATCAAATGGCAGGACGACTACGGCGTGTTCGTGCGGGCCACGGGGTTCTACGACAACGTCTACGATCAGGACAACGACAACAACACCGGCACTTCGAACTGCTTTGCCGGCGGCCATTGCAGCCGGCCGGACCGTTTTTCCCAGGACACCATCGACCAGCACCGCAACGAACTGCGCATGCTCGACTACTACGCCTACGGCAGCTGGGATCTGGGCGGGCACAACCTCAACGCACGGCTGGGTAATCAGGTGGTGAGCTGGGGTGAAAGCCTGTTCTACCCCGGCATCTCGGCGGCGCAGAGCCCGGTGGACGCGACCAAGTCGACCACGCCCGGGGTCGAGGTCAAGGAAATCCTCCTGCCGGTCGGGCAACTGTTCACCCAGTTCAGCCTCACCGACAGCCTCGATATCCAGGCCTACTACCAGTACAAATGGGAAAAGACCCAGCTGTTCGGGGTCGGCAGCTACTTCTCCACCACCGACTACATCGACGAGGGCGGCTACAACGACGCCAGCGGTTTCGTCACGCGGCTGGCCAACGACAAACCGAGCAATCAGGGCCAGTACGGTGTGGCCTTCACCTACGCCGCCGAGTCGCTCAACAACACCGAGTTCGGCATTTACTACTCGCGCTATCACGACAAGACGCCGTCGCTGGACTTCCAGTCCGAACTCGGTCGCTACCGTGCGGTGTACTTCGACAACATCGACCTGTTCGGCGCCAGTTTCTCCACGGTGATCGGCGATGTCAGCTGGGCCGGCGAAGTCAGCTACCGCGACGGTGCGCCGGTGATGGTCAACAACGGCTTCTCCAGCGCGGTACGCGGCAAGACCATGCAAGCGCAGTCGTCGATGATCTACGTGCTCGGCCCGACCTCTTTCGCCGACAACACCACGCTGACCGGCGAGGTCGTCTACAACACCGTGATCAGCAACGACAAGTCGCAGCCCGTGACACTGGCGCCGGGCTTCACGTTGCCGGGCACCGACAGTCTGGTCTACGACCGCGAGGCCTGGGGTTACACCGCGCAGGTCAGCTTCGATTACAACGACGTGTTCAGCGGCTGGGACATGTCCGTGCCGATCACCTACAGCACTGCGGCCCACGGCGACAGCTCGATTGTCGGCTCGATCAACCAGGGCGAAGGCGACGACCGCGCCAGTATCGGCAGCTCGTGGCGCTACCTCGGCAACTTCACCGTCGAAGCCCGTTACAACGCCTATCTGGGCAACGCCAATAACAGCCCGTTGGCCGACCGCGACAACGTCGCCCTCAACTTCAAGTACCGGTTCTGATTCCCCTGTCGGAGGAGCACAGCATGTCTCGATTCACCCAAACGTTATTGAGCACGGCGCTGACCGTCGGCCTGCTCGGCAGTGGCCTGGCCTACGCCAAGGTCAGCCCCGAAGAGGCCGCGCGACTGGGCCAGGACCTGACCCCGATGGGCGCCGAAAAGGCCGGCAACGCCGACGGCAGCATTCCGGCCTGGAGCGGCAAGTGGCGCGGCCTGCCGCCGGGCCTGAAATTTGCCGGCCCCGGCACGCCGTACCCGGACCCGTACGCGGCGGAGAAACCCCTGTTCGTGATCGACTCGAAGAACATGGACAAGTACGCCGAGAACCTGTCCGACGGCGAGAAAGCCTTGCTCAAGCGCTACCCGGAGACCTTCAAGATCCCGGTGTACCCGAGCCATCGCGACTTCCGCGCCGATCAGCGTCTGGAAGACCTGATCAAGAAAAACGCGGTGACCGCCGAGCTCGACAACGACAACAACGACACCAAGAACGCCTGGGGCGCCTCGCCGTTTCCGATTCCGAAGAACGGCAGCGAGTTGATGTTCAACCACACCCTGCAAGGCCGGGCCAACACCGAAGAGGCCAACTACGGCCAGGCGGTGGTGTACGCCAACAAGGAAAAAGTGCTCGAAGAGGTCAACTACAAGATCTTCTCGATCTGGTCCAGCCCGGACAAGAACCTCGACTCCGCCAATGGCATCCTGACCAACTTCCTGATCACCACCCTGGAGCCGGTGCGCAAGAAAGGCGAGATCGTCGTCGGTCACGAGTTCATCAACCCGACGGCCTGGCCGCGTCAGGCCTGGCAGTACAGCCCCGGCCAGCGCCGCGTTCGTCGCGCGCCCACCGTCGGCTATGACTCGCCGACCGGCGCCGGCGGTTTTCGGGTGTACGACGAAGACCGTTTGTTCAACGGAGCGCCGGACCGCTACAACTGGACCATCGTCGGCAAAAAGGAACTCTACATTCCGTATCACAACTACAAGATCGACGATCCGAGCGTGACGGCGGATCAGATCCTGTCGACCACCGGCCACGTCGATCCGCAGTACATGCGCTACGAGAAACACCGGGTCTGGGTGTTGCAGGCCACGCTCAAGGAAGGCGCCCGTCACGTTTACGCCAAGCGTGTGTTGTACCTCGACGAAGACACCTGGTCCGCGACCATGGCTGACAACTACGACGCCCGTGGCCAGTTGTGGCGCACCAACATGCAGACCTCGGTCTACGCCTACGACATCCAGCGCTACCACGCACGCCTCGGCATCTACCATGACCTGATTGCCGGCTCCTATCTGGTTGACCGTCTGCTGGTCGATCAGAAACCCGCCAAGCTCAATGCCACCGCCTTCTCCGAAGACGAATTCACCCCTGGCAACCTGCGCAAACTCGGCACCCGCTGAACCCGCGACGCCCCGACCGATTCATTCGGTCGGGGCGTTGTTTTTTTCTCAATTTGCACCTTGATGGAAACTGCCCATGAACAGATTACTCACTGCGGCCCTGGCCGTGGCTGGCCTCGGTTTGTCGATGCAGGCCAATGCCCTGAACATTTTGCTGACCAACGACGACGGCTGCCGTGCCCCCGGCATTGACGCGATGTATCGCGCACTGACCGCTGCCGGCCATACCGTCACCCTGGTCGGTCCGTTGAATGACAGCAGCGGCATCAGCGCCGCCAGCGTTGTGGTACCCGGCCAGGCTCTGGCGGTGACTGAACTGGCGCCCGGCAGATTCTGCGTCGGCCCGCCCGAGGGCTACACCCCGCCGACCGGCAAGACTTCGGCCATCGGCACGCCGGTGGATGCGGTCAACGTCGGGCTGGACGTGTTGCTCAAGGAGACACCGCCGGATCTGGTGGTGTCCGGCATCAACTTCGGTGAGAACGTCGGCCCGCTGACGCAGATGTCCGGCACTCTCAACGCCGCTGTCCGGGCCATGTTCAAAGGCGTCCCGGCCGTGGCGGTGTCGACGGCCATCGACATGGACCTGATCATGCGCGACCAGCAGGCCGGCTACCGCAAGACCCTGGGCGCCATGGATGACACGGCGAAGTTTGCGGTGAAAGTTATCGAACAGGCCCATCAGAGCTGCGCCAAACACAGCTGCAAACTGAATGTGCTCGGGCTGCCGGGCGTCAACGGGCTTAACCTCAACTACCCGGCGTTGCCTGCCAATCAAGTCAAAGGCGTGAGTTTTGCCCCGATCGGCAATTGGGACCGGGTGAACTTCACTTCACAGCGCGGCGCCGACGGTACGGTTCACGTCAATCTGGTCGCACCGCCAAAACCTACGGCCACTCAGCAACAGGCCGATGCGTATCAGCTGTGGCAAGGGCATGCAGTGATTACGGTGATCGCCGGCAATATGAGCGCGCCGCCGGCGGTGCAGGATCAGGCGAAGAAAATGCTCAAAAGCATCCAGCCTTGAAACGACACAACCCCTGCAGGTGATCACCCGCAGGGGTTGAACGGTTTTATACAGCGGGTTGGAACGGGACGAACTCGGTGACTTCGAGATCAAACCCCGACACCGCTTTGTAAGGCACCGGCGAACTCATCAAACGCATCTTGCGCACATTCTGATCCCGCAGGATCTGCGCGCCGATGCCCAGCGTACGGTGCGGAAAATGCGGCGGGCGGGATTTGCCGCCGCTGCGCTGACGCAATTGCTCGAGCACACCTTCAGCGGTTTCCTTCTGCGCCAACAATACCAGCACGCCGCAATCGGCCGCCGCGATACTCGCCAGCGAACGCTCAAGGGTCCATTGCTGCGGTCCGCTTTCGCTTTCGCAGCCCAGGGCGTCGCGCAGGGTTTCGATGCCTTGCACCCGCACCAGTACCGGTTGGGCACTGTCGATCCGGCCTTTGACCAGCGCCAGATGCAGCGCGCCTTGATAGGTGTCCTGATACGCCGTCACCTGAAACTCGCCGTGGCGGGTCAGCAAGGGATAGGCCTCGCCGCGTTCGATCGTGCCTTCGTGAAGGATGCGGTAATGAATCAGCTCGGCAATGCTGCCGATGCGCAAGCCATGGCGGCGGGCGAATTCGTGCAACTGCTCGCCACGGGCCAGCTCGCCGTCCTCGTCGAGAATGCCCACCAGCGTCGCCGCCGGTTGCAGGCCTGCGAGACGGGTAAGGTCACACGCCGCCTCGACATGCCCGGCCCGCTGCATGACGCCACCGGGCAAGGCCTGCACCGGGAAGATATGCCCCGGTTGCACCAGATCCGCCGGGCCGCTGGCCGGGTCCACCGCCACCAGGATCGAGCGCGCCCGGTCGGCGGCGCTGATCCCTGTGGACACGCCGGTAGCCGCCTCGATCGACCGGGTAAACCCCACGCCATGCTGCGCCCGCGAATGGGGCACCATCAGGTCCAGCCCCAGTTCGCGGCAGCGTTGCTCAGTCAGTGCCAGGCAGATCAAGCCTCGCGCCTGCACTGCCATGAACGTCACTGCCTCGGCCCCGGCCCGTTCGGCGGCCATCAGCAGTGAGCCTTCGGCATTGTTCTCGTCATCGGTGATGACCACCATCTGTCCCGCCGCGATGGCTTCGAGCAGTTGCGGCACACTGTCGAATGCCAGACTCATTGCAGCGCCTCGCGCAGGTCGGCGGCGGCTTCGGACAACACCTGGGCCGCGCCTTCGACAAACGGCGCCATGCTGATGAAACCGTGAATCATCCCTTCGCAACGCTGCACCCGCACCGGCACTTCGGCTTGACGCAGGCGCTCGGCGAACGCCTCGCCTTCGTCACGCAGCGGATCGAATTCGGCGGTGATCAACGTCGTCGGCGGCAAATGCGCCACGCTCCCGGCGCGCAATGGCGAGGCCAGCGGGTCCTCGCCCTGCCCGTCTTCCTGCAAATACTGCTGCCAGAACCAGTTCATCATGGCGCCGGTGAGGAAGAAGCCATCGGCAAATTCCCGGTAGGAATGGCTGTCGCAACCGGCATCGGTCACCGGATAGAACAGGCACTGATAGCGGATCTTCGGCCCCTGCCGCTGCACCGCCAACTGACTCACTGCCAACGCCAGATTACCCCCGGCGCTGTCCCCCGCCACCGCGAGCCGACTGCCATCAACGCCCAGTTGCGCCGCATGCTCCACCAGCCAGCAAGTCGCCCGGTAACAATCCAGCGGTGCCGCCGGGAACGGGTGCTCCGGCGCCAGACGATAGGCCACCGACACCACCACGGCGTCGGTCAGGTGAGCCAGCGAGCGGCACAGGTTGTCGTGGGTATCGAGGTTGCCGACGACAAAACCGCCGCCATGGAAATACACCAGCAACGGCAGATTGCTCTCTTCCGATGGCCGATACAGACGCGCATCCAGTTCGCCAATCGCCCCCTCGACCCGCAAATTGCGCACCTCGACCATTGGCACGCCGGGAATCGCCGGCTGCATGTTGTCGCAGAACTGCCGGTAGTGCGCCGCATCGAGCTGGCTGTAATCGGGTGCCGGCAGGTCGCTGAATTGCTGGAGAATCAGCGCGATCTGTTTATCGAGCGGCATGGGCATCTTCCTCTACATCGGACATGTTGAATTGTGGGTTGGACTCTTCGAGGATGCTCTGCACCCGCTGTTGCAGGGCGGACTTGAAACCTTTGTGGGGAAAGACCCAGAAGCGCTTTTCGGCGATGGCGGCGAACACCTGCTCTGCGAGTTCGGCAGGCGTCATGCCCTGGCGAATGCTGCTGTCGAGCAATTGACTGAAGGACGAACCGGCGCCGTCTACCACTTGATTGGAGGCCATGATTTCACTGGCCACCGGCCCCGGGCACACCACTGAAACCGACACGGGTGCACCGAGCATGCTCAGTTCGTAATGCAGGGTTTCCGACAACGCGACCACCGCCTGCTTGGTCACGCTGTAAGGCGCCATCAACGGGCTGCTGAGCAGACCGGCCAGGGACGCGGTGTTGATCACATGGGCCGCACGACCCTGACGCAGAAACAACGGTACGAAACAGCGAATGCCGTTGATGACCCCGCAGAGGTTGACGTCGAGCATGCGTTGCCATTGCTGCGCGGTGATTTCCCAGCTGTAGCCGGTCTGCATCACGCCGGCATTGTTGAACAGCAGATCGACCCCGCCAAATTGGTCGAGGGCAACATCGCGCAAGTGCTCCACCTGTTGCAGATCGCCGACGTTGGTGACGCAGGCGACCACCTGGGTTCCGCCGCTTCGCAGTTCTTCGCAAAGTGCTTCCAGCCGCAACCCATCGAGATCGGCCAACACCAAACGCATGCCCAACCTGGCCGAATGTTCGGCCAGCCCCCGACCAATGCCGCTGGCGGCACCGGTAATGACCGCGACCGGCCCTGATTGCTGATTCATTGCCTGCTCCTGACAAACGTCCGATGACGTCAGTAGAGCGGGCGCCGCTCGGCCGGCCATCGTCCATTCAGACGATGCCCGCTTCTACAGGGGCGGCAGAATCTCCAGCAAGCTCAAACCCGTGAACCTGGGAGAATAACAAGATGAGTACCCTGCACCGTATCGAAGCCAAACTGCTGGAAGACCGCTACGCACGCGGCTGGCACTGCCTGGGCCTGGCCGCCCCCTACCGCGACGGCAACGCCCACCGCCTGGACGTGTTCGGCACCCGGCTGGTGGCGTTTCAGGGCGAGGACGGCGAGTTGCACATTCTCGACGGTTATTGCCCGCACATGGGCGCCGACCTCAGCACCGGGTGCGTCGAAGGCAATTCGATTCGCTGCCCTTTCCATGCCTGGCGCTGGGGCGCCGATGGCGTGTGCGATGACATTCCTTACGCCAAGCGCATTCCGCCTCGGGCCAAACTGAAGAGCTGGCCGTTGATGGAAGAAAACCATCTGCTGTTCGTGTGGAATGACCCTGAAGGCAACCCGCCGCTGCCCGAGCAACGCATCCCGCGCATTGACGCCTGCTTCAGCAACGAATGGGCCGAGTGGGAAGTCGCCGAATTGCAAATCGACACCAACTGCCGCGAACTGATCGACAACGTCGCCGACATGGCGCACTTCGGCACGGTGCACGGTGCCCCGGTCGAGGCCTTCAGCAACGTGTTCGAAGGCCACCTCGCAACCCAGATCATGAGCGCCCGCAGCGAGCGGCTGTCCGGCGACAGTGCGTTGAGCACCGTGGCCACCTATTACGGGCCGGCCTACCAGATCACCGAAATGACCGGTGCCATGAACGGCCAGCCGATCCATTCGATCCTGCTCAACTGCCACGTGCCGATCGACCTCGACAGCTTCACCCTGCGCTACGGCGTGCTGGTGAAAAAGATCCCGGGCTTGAGCGAAGAGCAGAATCAGGCGATGGCCAAGGCCTATGTGCAACAGGCCCAGGCAGCCTTTTACGAAGACGTGTCGATCTGGCACAGCAAGACCCGCGTCGACAACCCGCTGCTGTGCGATGGCGACGGCCCGGTCTATCAATTGCGCCGCTGGTACGAGCAGTTCTACACCGACATCGCGCTGCTTTCAGCGGAGGTGAAGGAGCACAAAGAGTTCATCGTGCGGGCCCGCGAACCCGCCTGATGACAGGGTTTTCGCGATCCTGCGCCTGACCGGCCGCCGCCGGTCAGGCCTCGTGCCCGGGCGTTGCAAGTGGTCGATACAGGCGCTTATTCTCGGGCACCGCAAACCACTAATAATAAGAACGGGTTCCCCATGCAGCAGAGCATCAGCCTCGACACGTTCAGCGATCTCATCGGCAACCTGTATCAGGGGCCGCTGGAAACCATTCCCTGGGCGACCTTCCTCAACCAGCTCAACGTCTACCTGAAAAGCAAATACGTGACCTTCATCTTGCGGCCGCCCAGCACCCACGTGGACGGACTGATGGTCAACACCACCGGCACCTCGACCGAGGCAGTTGCCTCGTACAACACGCATTTCTTCACCCTCGACCCCTTCGTCGGCCTGCCCAATCGCCAGGTGGTGACCCTCGCTGAGTTCGTCTCCAGCGATGACTGGCAGAAATCCGAGTTCTACAAGAACTTCCTTGAAGCGGTGGACGTGTTCCATATCCTCGGCGCCGACATCAACACCTGCGACGGCGCCCAGTGCCGGATCCGCATCAGTCGCGGGCGGGATGACAAGCCTTTCGGCGATGAAGAGAAAACCCTGCTCGCGCATTTCATTCCGCACCTCGAGCGCTCGATCAAGGTTCACATGCAACTCAACCGCATCGAGGTCGAACGCAACCTCTACGCCGGTGCGGTGAATCAGATGGCAGTCGGCACGATCATCCTCGATGAAGCCGGCAAAGTGCTGCAGACCAACCAGGTCGCCGACCGGCTGATCCAGGAAAAGGACGGCATCAAACTGGTCAACGATGGCCTGCAGGTCGGTACGGACCGCGACACCCAGGAATTTCGCCGTTTGGTGAAGCAGTCGCTGCTCTCGCAGAAAAGCAGCAACCCGTCGATGGTCGAAGCGCTGCGCGTGCAGCGGCCGTCCGGGCGCGCGGACCTGGGCATCATCGTGCGTTCCGTGCCGCTGTCGGAGTGGAGCGAAGGCAAACAGTGCCCGACGGTGGTGATCTTCATCAGCGACCCGGAGCAACAGTCCACCGCGCCCCAGGAGATCGTCCGCGCCCTGTTCGACTTCACTCCGGCCGAAACCCAACTCGCCATGTTGCTGGCCAACGGGCTGACCCTCGATGAAGCCTCGGAAGAACTGGGCATCAGCCGCAACACCGCCCGCGCCCACCTGCGTTCGACTTTCTCCAAGACCGGCGTGACCCGCCAGACCATGCTGGTGCGCCTGATCCTGCGCAGTGTGGCCACCCTCGGCTGACACCCGTCCCGCGCCATCGTCCGCCCGGGCGATGGCTTTTATGCCTGACTAGTCCATTCAGACGAAGCCGAAGATCTCCCGCCGCCCTACCTTGCCTCTACAACAATAAAAATCCGTATGAGGCCCGCCATGCGAAACTCCACCTGCGCCCTGCTGCTGATCGTCTGCGTCGGCAGTTCCGTCAGCCTGTGTCAGTTGTTCAGAAACGAAGCCTATCGACCAAGCGCCGCGCTCCTGGGTTGTTCGAGCACGGCGGTGAACTGCTACCCGCCGCTGGTGCGCAATCTGCTCCCGTAAACCAGCTCCCAATAAAAAAGCACCGGCCTGCAAGCAGCGCCGGTGCTTTTTGTTGTCTGCCGAGGATCAGCTCGGCAGGAAGCCCCGCGCCCGGGACAGGGTCAGCGCCAGGTCCTCGATCATGTCTTCCTGACCGCCCACGGTGCCGCGCCGCCCCAGCTCCACCAGCAGTTCGCGGGCGGCCACCAGGTACTTTTTCTCCGCACGTTTGGCGAACAGCAGGAACGAGCTGTAGACCCCGGCATAGCCCAGCGTCAGGGCATCGCGGTCGAGACGGATCGGCTGATCCATCATCGGCACGATCAGGTCTTCGGCCACGTCCATGATCCCGTACAGATTGACGCCGCTTTCCACGCCCATCCGCTCCAGCACCGCAACGAACACCTCCAGCGGCGTGTTGCCCGCGCCGGCGCCCAGCCCCGCCGCCGAGCCGTCGATACGCGCGGCACCCGCTTCGATCGCGGCCAGGGAGTTGGCAATCGACATGCCCAGGTTGTGGTGGCCGTGAAAGCCCACTTCGGTGGCGGCGTTCAAACCGACGCGCAGTACGCCGATTTTCTCGCTGACCTCGTCCGGGAGCATGTAGCCCGCCGAGTCGGTGCAGTAAATGCAATTGGCGCCATAGCTCTCCATCAGCCGCGCCTGTTCCAGCAGTTTTTCCGCGCTGACCATGTGGGCCATCATCAGGAAACCGACGGTGTCGAGGCCCATTTTTGCCGACATGCCGATGTGCTGGCCGGAAACGTCGGCCTCGGTGCAATGGGTGGCGACGCGAATGGTCGACACCCCGTGTTCATGGGCCATGCGCAGATGATCGAGGGTGCCGATACCGGGCAACAACAGCGCCGAGACTTTCGCCTGGCGCAGCCGTGGAATCACCGCCGAGAAGTATTCCTCGTCGCTGTGGGCCGGCATGCCGTAGTTCAGCGATGCACCGCCGAGGCCGTCGCCATGGGTGATTTCGATCAGCGGCACGCCGGCGGCATCGAGGCCGGTGGCCACGGAGATCATCTGGTCCAGGCTGATCTGATGCTGTTTGGCGTGCATGCCGTCGCGCAGGCTCATGTCGTGCAGACGAACGCGTTTACCTTGCAGATTCATGGTCTTACTCCACTTAACGGGCGGGCAGTTGCAGGGCGCCCTTGTGGGCTTCTTCGGCGAACATTTCGGCAGTGCGCAGGCCGGCGGCGGTCATGATGTCGAGGTTGCCGGCGGACTTGGGCAGGAAATCCCCGAGGCCTTCCACCTCAATGAAGATCGAGACCTTGCGGCCATCGAACACCGGGCCGTTGATCAGCTTGTAACCGGGCACATAGCGCTGCACTTCCTCGACCATCTGCAGCACCGAGGCGCGAATCCGCTGCTGATCCGGCTCCTCGTCCGTCAGGCAATGGATGGTGTCGCGCATCATCAGCGGCGGCTCGGCCGGGTTGATGACGATGATCGCCTTGCCGCGACGGGCGCCGCCGATCTTCTCGACCGCGCCGGCCGTGGTGCGGGTGAATTCGTCGATGTTCTGCCGGGTGCCCGGGCCCACCGAGCCGGACGACACGGTGGCGACAATCTCGCCGTAACTGACCGATTGCACCCGCGACACCGCCGCGACCATCGGGATCGTCGCCTGGCCACCGCAGGTGACCATGTTGACGTTCATCGCCAGCGACGCCGCGTGCTCCTTGAGGTTGACCGGCGGCACGCAGAACGGGCCGATGGCCGCCGGCGTGAGGTCGATCATGATCACCCCCAGCTCGTTGAGCTTGCGGCTGTTCTGCTCGTGGACGTAGGCCGAGGTCGCGTCGAAGGCGATGCGAATGTCATCGTCGAGGACATGGGGGAGCAATCCGTCGACACCTTCGGCGGTGGTTTTCACACCTAGTTCGCGGGCGCGTTTGAGGCCTTCGGATTCGGGGTCGACGCCGACCATCCACACCGGCTCGATCCACTCGGATCGACACATTTTCATCAGCAGGTCAGTGCCAATGTTTCCCGGGCCGATAATGGCCGCTCTGAGTTTCTTGTTCATCCGGTTAAACCCCACGGGTCAGGCGCAGAAAGACACCCGGGCAGAACCCAGGCCATCGATGGTCAGAGAAAAACGGTCGCCCGCACGGGCAGGCTCAAGCGGCACCAGAGAGCCCGAGAGAATCAGCTCTCCGGCCTTGAACGGAATACCGAACGCACCCAAGGTGTTGGCCAGCCAGGCCACCGCCGTCAGCGGGTTTCCCTGCACGGCCGAGCCCAGTCCTTCGCTCAGCGGTTCGTCATTCTTGAATACCCGCATGTGCAGATTCGGCAGGTCCAGCGCTCGCGGATCGGCCTGGACATCGCCGAGCACAAACACACCGCAAGAGGCGTTATCGGCGACGGTGTCCTGAATGCGGATGCGCCAGTCGTGGATCCGCGAGTCGACGATTTCGAAGCACGGCGTCACGTACTCGGTTGCCGCCAGCACATCGGCCTCGGTCACGCCGGGGCCGATCAGGTCATGTTTGAGCCGGAAGGCAATTTCGCCCTCGGCGCGGGGCTGGATCAGCCGGTTCGCCGACAGGGAAATGTTCGCGTCATTGCCGAACGACATCTGTCGGGTGATGAAGCCAAAATCCGGCTGATGCACGTTGAGCATTCGCTGGACCGCTGCCGAGGTCACGCCGATCTTCTTGCCGACGATTTGGTCACCGGCCGCGACCCGGCGTTCGATGCAATAGAGGGAAACGTGGTAGGCGTCTTCGATGCTGATCGACGGCCAGCGCTCGGTCAGCGGGGCCACGGTGTTGCCCGCAAGCAGCGCCTGATACAACTCTTCGCCGAACTGGCGACGCAATTGCGCGCTCATCGCTGGCCTTCCTGAAAGAAGAACAGACACTCGCGATTGAACAGCTCGCGGTACTCGACCATCACCCAATGCCCGCATTCGCTGAGCAGCACAAACCGGATGTTCTGGCAGAGCTGCATCATCGTTTGCGCACCCGACACCGGACAGAACTTGTCGTCCATGCCCCAGAACCCGAGGATCGGGCACTGCAACTCCTTCAGGCGCTCGGTCATGTTCGGCACTTGCATGGTCGACAGCACGCAGACCGGTTGCTCGCGCACCACGGCGACCCGTTCGTTGACCGTTTCAGAACTGATCAACGACTCGTCGAACAATTGCAGGGTCAGCAAGCGGCGCATGCCGTCGGCGTCGTGCAGTTCACCTCGGGCAAACGCGGCGCCCATTTTCTGGATGCCTTCCATCTGCAGGTAATACTGCTCCTTATCCATCAACCCGCCCGGCGCCATCAGCACCAGTCGGCTGACCCGCTGCGGCTGGTCCAGGGCCAGTTTGATGGCGATGGCGCCGCCCAGGGAGTTGCCCACCAGGATGCAGCGCTGGACATCCAGGGCATCGAGCAGACCGCTCAGGGCGGTGACGAAAAAGTCCAGGGTGTAGAGGGTGTCCGGTTTGTCGGACGCGCCGTAACCCGGCAGGTCGGGCACGATCACGCGATAACCGGCGGTGACGAACAGCGGGTAGTTCTGCTTGAAGTTGCTGTGGCCGCTGGCACCGGGCCCGCTGCCATGAATGAACACCACCGTCTCGGCGCTGCCGGTGCCCTCCCCGCCGATATCCAGATAATGCAGCCGCAACCCCTGCGGCAGCGTAACGAAGTGCCCTTGCGCCATTGCGCTCATAAGGTGTGCTCCCGGCTATTGTTGTGGCCGGATTATTTCCGCTGGCCAGCCCCCCAACATCGTCCGACAGGACTAGCCGTCCTAGTCTTTTCGGACGTTGGCCGCCGGGCCCCGCGCCGCTAGCATCGAGGGCATTGATCTCTGACAGAACGAGGCTTTTGCATGCTGGATGCGCTGGATTTTCGCGGCAAAGTGGTGCTGGTCACCGGGGGCGGCAAAGGCGCTGGCCGGGGCATCACTCAGCGGTTTCTCGACGGCGGTGCCGAGGTGGTGATCTGCGGTCGCGAGGCGCCAGAGTCATTGCCGGCGAGTGCGGGACATGAAGCGGTTTTCCTGCCGTGCGATCTGCGTGATGTCGAGCAGTCCGGGCGATTGATCGACACCATCGTCGAGCGTTTTGGCCGGCTCGACGTGCTGGTCAACAATGCCGGCGGCTCGCCCAATGCCGACGCCGCCAGCGCTTCGCCGCGTTTCAGCGAAGCGATCATTCGCCTGAACCTGCTGGCCCCGCTGAATCTCTGTCAGCAGGCCAATCGGGTGATGCAGGCGCAGGACGGCGGCGGTGCGATCATCAATATCTGCAGCGTCAGCGCGGTTCGCCCTTCGCCGGGCACGGCGGCTTATGGCGCGGCCAAGGCTGGGTTGTTGAATCTGACCCGCTCGCTGGCCGTGGAATGGGCGCCGAAAGTGCGGGTCAACGCGGTCACGGCCGGGTTGATCCTTACCGAGCAGGCCGCCCTGCATTACGGCGATCAGGCCGGTGTTGCCCGCGTGGCTGCAACCATTCCGCTGCAACGCCTGGCGGCGCCGGAAGACATCGGCGACACCTGTCTGTACCTCGCCTCCCCTCTGGCGCGTTATGTCAGCGGCGCGGACATCACCGTGCACGGCGGTGGCGAACGCCCGGCGTTTCTCGACGCTGCCCAATCTCATTGAACCCGATCAAAAGGAAATCCAGCATGCCGGCAACTGCCTGCCACAGCGTTCTGCTCGAACTGTCTCCGCCCGCTGCCTGGGCCAAACTGCGGGATCTGCGCCTGGCGCCACACTACGTGCCGGGACTCACCGGCTGCCAGCTGCACCCCGGGCCAATCGAAGGGCTTGGCGCCAGTCGCCGGGTGTTTCGCAAGGGCGGCCAGTGGCTGGATGAAAGCGTGGTGCAATGGCAGGATGGCGTCGGTTTTGTCCTGGTGCTGCACAAGGCCAGCGCCGGCGCGCCCTTCCCGTTTCGCGAAGCCAGTTTCAGTTATGCCTTGCAGCGCGAGGGTGAGTTCAGCCGCATGACCACCCAGATGCACTACAGCCTGCGCGGTGGCAGGCTGATGGAAAAACTGCTGGGCAAGGCGTTGAACAAGGTCGTGCGGCAGATCGCCGAGAATTTGAAGGTCTATTACGAAAACGGCATCGCACAATGAAGCAGGTTGCAGGCTGCGATATGGCGCAGCCTGCAACTGAAATCAGGGCTGCGGCCCGATGTTGGCTTCGCTCCAATAGGCTTTCATCGAGCGGATCTTGCCGGCGTCATCGAATTCCATCACGTCGATTACATGCAGCGAGCATGGTTGCCCCGCCCACTGCATGTCGACCCGAAACGGCATCGCCCCACACCCGTTCAAGGTCGCACGCACCGGGCCGGTCAGCGTGGCCGACACCTGGCTCGCGCCCAGGCCCTGGCGGTAGAAACGCTCGATGTCCGCGAGGCCCTGAATCGGCGGCTGACCGACCGGGTCTTCGACCGTCGCACCCTCGCTGTACAGTGCAAGAATCCCGTCGATATCGCCTGCATCCACCAACTCCACATAATGGGCCATGGTGGTTTGAATCTGCTGTGCGCTGATCATTCAGACCACCTCGAACAGTGCCGCAGCGCCCATGCCACCGCCGATGCACATGCTCACCACAACATAGCGCAAGCCACGGCGCTGGCCTTCGATCAAGGCGTGTCCGACCATCCGCGCACCGGACATGCCAAACGGATGCCCCAGCGCAATCGCCCCGCCGTTGACGTTCAACCGCTCCTGGGGAATGCCCAGCGTGTCGCGGCAATACAGCACCTGACAGGCAAACGCTTCGTTCAGCTCCCAGAGGCCGATGTGGTCCATGGTCAGGCCCTGACGCTTGAGTAGCTTCGGAATCGCGTAGATCGGGCCGATGCCCATTTCATCGGAGTTGCAGCCCGCGACGGCCATCCCACGATAAATCCCCAGGGGTTCCAGCCCGCGTTTCTCGGCCAGTTTGGCGCTCATCAACACCGAGGCCGACGCGCCGTCGGACAGCTGCGAAGCATTGCCGGCGGTGATGAAACGGCCCTTTTCGGTCCATTCGCCGCCGGCCCAGACCGGTTCCAGTGCGGCGAGATTCTCGCGGGTGGTGTCGACGCGGTTGCACTCGTCGCGTTGCAGGCTGAGGGTTTCGAAACGGGTTTCGCCGGTGGCCTTGTCGAAGATCGCCTTGCGGCTGGTCATCGGCGCCAGTTCCCGGTCGAACAGCCCGGCACTCTGGGCCAGCGCGGTACGCACCTGGCTGTGGTAGCTGTATTCGTCCTGCTCCTCGCGGCTGATGCCGTAGCGGGCGGCGACGATCTCGGCGGTTTCGATCATCGGAATGTAAGCATGCGGATCGCGCTCGAGCACTGCACCTGACTGGTTGCGATAGAGGTTCTTGTGCTTGTTCTGCACCAGCGAAATCGATTCCAGGCCACCGGCCACGGCGATGTCGATTTCGTCGCACATGATGCTTTTGGCGGCCATGGCGATGCTCATCAATCCCGATGAGCATTGGCGTTCGACGGCCATACCCGACACGGAAAACGGCAAGCCGGCGGCAATCGCGCACTGGCGACCGAGGTTATAGGACTGCGTGCCCTGTTGCGCCGCCGCGCCGATGATCACGTCGTCCACTTCACCGGGCTCGATGCCGGCCCGGCGCACGGCTTCGCGCACCACATGGCCACCGAGCAGCGGCGCTTCGGTGTCGTTGAATGCACCGCGAAAGGCTTTGCCGATCGGGGTACGGGCGGTCGAAACGATGACGGCTTCTTTCATGCGGGACTCCTCGAAGGTGCTGCTGGATCTTGCGGGTAGTAGCGGCTGATGGTGTCGACCACACAGCCGGGGCGTTCTTCGCCGTCGATTTCGACGCTGACGCGGATCGTTGCCTGGACGCCGCCCTTGACCTCGTCGACGGCCATCAACTGCGCACGCCCGCGCACACGTGACCCCACCGGCACCACCGTGGGAAAGCGCACGCGCTCGCAGCCATAGTTGACGCCCATGGCAATGCCGCGCACTTCGACGATCTGCGGCAGAAACAGGTTGACCAGCGACAGGCTCAGATAGCCGTGGGCGATGCAGCCGCCAAACGGACCGCTGGCGGCCTTGAGCGGATCGACGTGAATCCACTGATGATCGCCGGTGGCTTCGGCAAACAGATTGATGCGGTCTTGCGCCAGCAACAGCCAGTCGCTGACGCCCAGCTCTTCACCCACCGCATCGCGCAGGGCGAAAGGCGTGTCGAAAATACGCGGCATGTCACGCCCTCTGGCTGGAGACCGACAACACTTCGCCGGTCATGTAGGAGCTGTAGTCGCTGGCCAGGAACATCATCACGTTGGCCACTTCCCAGACCTCGGCGGCGCGGCCGAAGGCTTCGTTGGCCGCCAGTTGCTCGAGCACGGCTTGCGGCGCGGATTTGCGCAGAAAATCGTGCAACGCAATGCTTGGGCTCACCGCGTTGATGCGGATTCCGTAGTCGGCGGCTTCGACGGCTGCGCAACGGGTCAACGCCATCACGCCAGCCTTCGCGGCGGCGTAGTGCGCCTGCTCTTTCTGCGCCCGCCAGCCGAGTACCGAGGCGTTGTTGACGATGACTCCGGCGCGCCGCTCCATCATCTTCGGCAGCATGGCCCGGGTCATGCGCATGGTGCCGGTCAGCGTCACGTCGAGAACACGGCTCCATTGCTCATCGGTCATGTCTACCAGCAGCGCCGAGCCGCCAAGGCCAGCGTTATTGATCAACACATCGACGCCTTCGAGGTCACGCTCGGCGCCGGCAATCAGCTGTTGCACCTGGGCTTCGTCGGCGACGTTGCAGACCTGCCCGAAAACCTGCTGCAGACCGGTGGCTTCGCGGATTTTCAGCACCGCTTCGGCTAAACGCCCTTCATGGATATCGCTGATCATCAAGGCACGGCAGCCTTCCTCGGCGGCCCGCAGCGCAGCGGAAAACCCGATACCGGCGCCGGCGGCTGCCGTGATCAGCACCGACTTGCCACGCAACAGACCGTGACCGGCGACATAGTGAGTAACAGACATGGAAAACTCCTTGATCACACAGGAAGGCGTGGCTCTTTGGGCATGCCCAAAGCGCGCTCGGCGATGATGTTGCGCTGGATCTCGTTGCTGCCGCCGTAGAGGGTGTCGGCGCGGCTGAACAGGTAAAGCGATTGCAGGCGCGTGAGTTGATACGGCGCGGCCTCGAGCAGTTCGGCATCGGCGCCAAGCACATCCATCGCCAACTTGCCGAGATTGGCGTGCCAGGTTGACCAGAACAGCTTGTAGATGGTCGCTTCCTTGCGCAGCGAACCGTCCTGGGCACCCGACAACATGCGCAGCGAGTTGTAACGCATGATCCGCAGGCCGCTCCAGGCCTGGGCCAGACGCTGGCGCAAGGCCGGATCGCGCGAGGCGCCATTGGCCCGGGCGATGCCGATGATCTCGTTCAGCTCATTGTGAAATTGCATCTGCTGGCCGAGCGTCGACACCCCGCGCTCGAAACCGAGCAGCGCCATGGCGATCTTCCAGCCTTCGCCGGGCAAACCGACGATGTTGGCGGCATCGGTGCGGGCGTCGTCGAAGAACACTTCGTTGAATTCCGAAGTGCCGGTCAGTTGCTCGATGGGTCGCACGGTGATTTCGGCCTGCGCCATCGGCACCAGCAGGAATGACAGACCGCGATGGCCGACACTGCCGGGCTCGGTACGGGCCAGCACAAAACACCAGTCCGATTCATGGGCCAGCGAGGTCCAGACTTTCTGCCCGTTGATGATCCAGCTGCCGCTGTCTTCATCCAGCGTGGCCCGGGTCTTGACGTTGGCCAGGTCCGAGCCGGCGCCCGGTTCCGAATAGCCCTGGCACCAGAACGCCGTGCCGTTGACGATCCCCGGCAGGAATCGCTGCTGCTGTTCGGCGCTGCCGAAAGCGGCGATGGTCGGGCCGGCCAGGCCTTCGCCGATATGGCCCATGCGTCCGGGGCCGCCGGCGCGGGCGTATTCTTCGTGGAAGATCACTTGCTGGCTGATCGACAGGCCACGGCCGCCGTGCTCCGGAGCCCAGCCCACGCAGGTCCAGCCGCCCTCGGCGAGCTTGCGTTCCCAGGCTTTGCGTTCCTCGGGGAACATGTGCTCGTCACCCGGGCCGCCGCGAAAACGCAGGGCTTCAAACTCGCCGCTGAGGTTGATGCGCAACCAGTCGGCCACTTCCTGACGGAAGCGCTCATCGTGTTCGCTGAAACTGATTTTCATGGCTGCTCCCCCAGAATCGCCTCGGCGATACGCTCCAGATGCCAGGCCGGCAAACCGAGAAAACTCTCGCTGGCGCGGGCGCGTTTGAAATACAGGTGCACGTCGTATTCCCAGGTGAAACCGACCCCGCCGTGCAACTGGATGGCCTCCGAAGCGCAGTGAAAGAAGGTTTCAGAACACTGGGCCTTGGCCAGCGCGGACGCTGTCGACAACTCGGCGGCCACCTGCGGATCACCTTCGGGATCGAGCACTTCCTGGGCAACGTAGGCCGCGTAATAACTGGCCGAACGCGCACATTCCACTTGCAGCATCATGTCGGCGGCGCGGTGTTTGAGGGCCTGGAAACTGGCGATCGGCCGGCCGAATTGCTGGCGTTCCTGCATGTAGGCGACGCTCAGATCCAGCACCTGTTGCGCGCCGCCGGTCTGTTCGCAAGCCAGGGCGATGCAGGCCAGTTGCAGCACGCGCTCAAGATGCGGCCAGCCTGCGCCGAATTCGCCGAGCAGGCATTGCCCGTCGAGGTACACGCCGTTGAGCCGGATGCGTGCCTGACGACGGGTCTGGTCCATGGTCGGCAGCATCTGCCGCTCGATTCCGGGGTGATCGGCATCCACGGCGAACAGACTGATGCCTGCCTCGCCAACGGATCCGGGCAGCCGCGCGGCGATGATCAGCAGGTCAGCGCCATGCCCGTCGAGCACATGATTGAGCGTGCCGTTGAGCACAAAACCATCGCCCTCCTGCACCACCGTGGCTTGCACATCTTCGGCGGCGCGGCCATTGGCGCTGCTGAATGCCAACGCGGCGGTGACGCTGCCGTCGGCAATCAACGGCAGCCAGCGCTGCTTTTGTTGATCGTCAGCAGCCAGCAACAGCGCCGGTGTGGCCATGCAGGCGGTGGCAAAGAACGGAGAACACAACAAACGCCGGCCCATCTGTTCCAGCAGGATTCCCAGCTCGACAAATCCGAGCCCCAGCCCGCCATAGGCTTCGGGAATATGTATCGCCGGCCAGTACATTTCGCTGCACAGGCGCTGCCACAACGCCTCGTCGAAACCCCGCTCGCTGACCATCGCCGCGCGCACGGCGGCTGAATCCGAGACATCCGCCAGAAAACCTTCGGCCGATTCACGGATCATTTCCTGTTCGTCGCTGAATGCAAACTCCATCGCGGCGCCTTCTACTCGTCTGGCGGAACACCCGTGAAGTGGTGCCCCTTTGAACAGCCAGTCTGGTCCGGGCGGTGTCCAGCAGAATCGTCAGGCTTGCCTAGTCCGAATGGAGGTTGTCGAAAGTTTTGAACGAATCGGCTTTCATCCGGATCTTTCTTTCAAGGTTAACTTGCAAGTTCAAAGGCCAACTAACCGAGTAATTCACTCAACTATCAAGAACACTTATAGCCAGCCGCAATAACTCAAATAACAAAAAATAATGCCACATGGCCACCATCCAAGTAGCTTGCTAACAAACCCAGTTGAAATGGTTTCTCATCTGGCGCTTTAAACAGTAATTAAAACACTTCAACAAAAGCACTCATCATGTTGAATAAGCAGAGAAAACCCACGGACAAATCCCGACACCTTCCGACACTCTCACACCCACTAAACCCCCGCTGAAAAACGCCATCACCCAATCGACTTGCAAAACCACAACAACCGTCTAGGTTCATGAATATCTTCACCGGCACGACCCATCGAATAATAAAAACAGCCCTCCCGGCGGGAGCGTTCATTCTTCTGAAACAAACAAGACGCTGCTTTAGTTGCTGAACGGAACTCAGTCATCACAATCAAGAGGGATGCTTGATGAAGCACAGCCGTTGGTATCGTGCGCTCTCGAAAAATGCGTCGGCCGGACATTTCTGGCTGTCACTGTTTTGCTTTGCAGTACTGGTGATTGCCAGCTTCCTGTTGTTCGAACAGCAGATCCAGGACTTCCTCAATCATCTCGACCTGTACCTGCCGACTTCTCCCACCCAGCAACTCAACCTGGCGCTTTTGCTGATCGCCCTGTTGGCGCTGGACGTTGTGTTGCCCGTGCCTTCCAGTGTGGTCGCGCTACTGGCCGTGGCCATGCTCGGCAGCGTCGGCGGTTATCTGGTGATCCTCATTGGCCTGTGTCTGGGTGCCGGATTGGGTTACGCACTGGGTGCCGGTTATTTCCGGATGCTGTCCAGTCGTCTAGGGCTGCATCAACGCAAGCCCGGGCAAATGGCCTATCGACTGAGCACGCTGTCGTTGATCTGCCTGCGCGGCGTGCCGGTACTGGCGGAAACCTCGGTGGTGGCCGCCGGCATGCAGCGTTATCCGCTGCGCTCATTCCTGCTGGTGACCACCCTGGCCAACGCCGGTCTGGCACTGGCCTATAGCGCCATCGGCACATTCCTCGTCGAAGAGAACGCGTTGCTGGTGACGATTCTCGCCAGCATGGTGTTGCCGGGGTTGTTCATCGCCGGCTACAGCCTGTTCAAGGCCTTGCGCAAACACAGCGGCGGCCAAGTGTTGCACGGGCGCTTCGAGGTCAGTTACGACTACCCGGTGGTGTTCACCGATCACCTGTTCGATTCTTCCAATCCCTGCCTGCATCAACAGCTCACCGCCCGGCAAAACGGCCGGGTGACGGTGATGGTGTTCGCCGATGAACAACTGCTGAAAAGCGCGCCGCACCTGCTGGATCAGATCGATGGCTACTTTGCCGCCCACGCAGCGGACCTGCATTTGCAGGCGCCCCCGATTGCCGTTCCGGCCGGTGAACGGAGCAAGGACTCACAGGTGTTGGAGCAGCTCTACGCCGACATGCTGAAACATGGGTTGGACCGGCATTGTTATGTGCTGGCCCTTGGCGGCGGCGCGGTGCTGGATTCCGTGGGCTACGCCTGCGCCACCTTCCATCGTGGCATCCGCCTGATCCGCGTGCCGAGTACCGTACTGGCGCAGAACGATGCCGGCATTGGCGTGAAAAACGGCATCAATGCCTTCGGCCAGAAAAACCTGCTCGGCGCCTTCTACCCCGCCACCGCTGTAATCAATGACTTCCAGTTGCTCACCAGCCTGACCCGCCGCGACCAGATCGCCGGGCTGGCCGAAGCGGTGAAAGTCGCGCTGATCAAGGACCGGGAATTCTTCGAATGGATGGAGCAACAGGCCGACGCCCTCGCCCGCTTCGATCATCCGGCCAGTCGTTACGCGATCCGCCGTTGCGCCGAACTGCACCTGTCGCACATTACCGGCGCCGGCGATCCCTTCGAGCGCGGCAACGGCCGGCCACTGGATTACGGGCACTGGGCCGCGCACAAGCTGGAAAACCTCAGTCATCACCGCTTGCGCCATGGCGAAGCCGTGGCGGTGGGCATGGCCCTCGACGGGCTCTACGCCAATGCCCTCGGGCTGTTGAGCGATGTCGACTGTGAACGGGTGATGAGCCTGTTGGCCCGTCTCGGTTTCAACCTGTGCCCACCGGAACTGACCCTCAAAGATGCGCAAGGTCGCTCACCGGTGTTGCTCGGGCTGGAAGAGTTCCGCCAGCACCTCGGCGGACAACTCTCGATCCCGATGCTCAGCGGAATCGGCCAGTCGGTAGACCTGCATGAAATCGACGACGCACGGATGGAGCGGGCGCTGCAGAAGCTGTCCGCCCGCAGCGCTCCGGTGCTCGACTTGAGCGAGGGTTTCGCGAAATGAGCCAGACCCCGCAAAGCCTCAAGACCTGGCTGACCCTCGGCCGGGTTTCCAACCTGCCCACGGTGTGGACCAACACCCTGGCCGCCGCGCTGCTGGCCAGCAGCGCCGGGGCACTGGCGCCGCCCTCGTGGCTGGTGTGGATTCTGCTGCTGTTCACCCTGTCGCTGCTGTATCTGGCCGGCATGTTGCTGAACGATTTGCTGGATGCCGACTGGGACCAGCAACACCACAATCCTCGGCCCATCACGCTGGGGCTGGTGAGCCGCCAGCAGGTGCGCCTCGCCACAGTGCTGTTACTGACATTGGCGGCCGCGTCGGTGCTGGGCCTGAGCCAGTTGATCGACCAGCCGCATTGGCTGCTGGCCAGTGTCTCCCTGCTGGTGGGCTGCATCATCGGCTACAACGTGCTGCACAAAAAATACGCCCACAGCGTCTGGTTGATGGGCGCCTGTCGCTCGGCGCTGTACCTCACGGCGGCGGCCAGTCTGGCGGTACCGCCGGAGCCGATCTGGCTCTGCGCGATTTTGCTGGGTGTCTACATCAGCGGGCTGACTTACCTGGCGCGCAATGAACACAACAACCAGTTGCTCAGTCGCCTGCCTCTGCTCCTGATGCTGAGCCCGCTGGCCCTGGCCATCTACGCCGACAGCCTGTGGTTCTGGCCGGTGCTGCTGCTCTGGCTCGGCTGGCTGGGCTGGCATTACCGGCAGCACCTTGCCGACCCGCAGCAGCGCAAGGTCCGTGCCTTTATCGGGGCCGGCCTCGCGGCGCTGCCACTGTTCGATGCGCTGGTGATGGCCGTGGCCAATCAACCATTGGGCAGCCTGCTGTGTGTTCTGGTGTTTTTCCTGCTCCCACACTTCCAACGCTGGATCAAACCGACATGAACATGGACGTCACCGCGCCGCCGACGGCGGCCCTCGGCATGCGCCGCGATTGCCTTGCCGAACACCATCAGGCCCTGACACGGCAACTCGATGACAGCGAATTGCACTGGTGGCGTCAGGCACAGGAACAACTGGTCCGGCAACCGGACGCCAATACCGCATCGCTCCTGAGCGGCCAGTGCAAACGTCATCTGCGTGACCGGGCACTGCCCGACAGCCACTGGAATCTAGTCCAGCTGGCACGTGCGTTATTGCTGGCACAGGTCCTTGAACAGTCCTCCGAGGGCGGACAATTGTCCTTGCTGCGCCAGCTTTTTCTGTGGGGCGACGATCAGGAAAAGATCGCCATCCTCAAAGCCTTCGACTGGCTCGACAGCCATGGGCACTGCGTGGATCTGGCGTTGCAGGCCGGGCGCACCAGCAACAGCCAGGTGTTTGCCGCCCTCGCCCTCGACACCCTCTACCCGTCCCGTCATTACCCGGAACGGGCCTTCCACCAACTGGTGCTGAAAGCACTGGGTATGGGGCTCGATGTGCGACGTCTGACCGGCCTGAGCCAACGACACAGCCTCACCCTCAATCAACTGGCCCTCGATCTGCTGGAAGAGCAACTCGCGGCTGACCGGGCGGTGTCCGTCGGCTTGCCCCTGGCGATTGCCTTCGACCGGCTCACCCCGGCGCAGCGTCAGCGACTGGTCGAGCTGAACCAGCAGCAACGTTTGCCGCCGGAATGGCGCGCTCACCTGAACTGATACCCAACGTCTCCTTTCCCTTGACGAGGATTTACCATGCCCAAGTATTTCGATCCGCACATTCACATGGTCAGCCGCACCACCGACGACTACCAGAACATGGCTGCCGCCGGCATCACCGGGGTGATCGAACCGGCCTTCTGGCAGGGTCAGGCCCGGACCAGTGTCGGCAGCTTCATCGATTACTTCGACACCCTGCTGGGCTGGGAGCGCTTTCGCGCCAGCATGTTCGGCATCCATCACTTCTGCACCATTGGCCTCAATCCCAAGGAAGCCAATGACCTGTCGGTGGCCAATGAAGTGCTGGAAATTCTGCCGCGCTATCTGGTGAAGGACGGCGTGGTGGCGGTCGGTGAAATCGGCTACGACGACATCACGCCCGAGGAAGATCGCTTTCTCGCCGCGCAGCTGGAACTGGCCAGACAATTCAATCTGCCGGTGCTGGTGCACACGCCGCACCGCGACAAGATCGGCGGCACCAAGCGCACGCTGGCCGTTATTCGCGAGGTGGGGATCAATGAGAATCTGGTGATCATCGATCATCTCAACGAACTGACCTTGCCGCTGGTACTGGACAGCGACTGCTGGCGCGGCCACTCGATCTACCCCAACACCAAAATGTCGGAACAGCGCATGGTCGCCCTGCTTCAGGAGTACGGCACCGAAAAAATGGTGGTCAACAGCGCCGCCGACTGGGGCATCAGCGATCCGCTCAAGGTGCCGAAAACCGGTCAGGCGATGTTGGCGGCGGGCTTCAGCGAGGCTCAGGTCGAACAGGTGCTGTTCCACAACCCGGTGGACTTTTTCGCCCAGAGTGGACAACTGGACAAAACCCTGATCAGCACGCCGCTGCCCATCGATCAGCGCCGGCAGTGGCAGGACAACTCTGCCCTGCGCGGGCAGGAGCCGGTGATCAAATGAGTGCCGGCATGGGTTGGGCTGCCGCGCAGGTCGGGTATTGCAGCAATGTGCACCCGACCCATGACTTGGCCAGGCTGAAGGCCTCCATCGAACAGCACTTTCAGGGCGTGCGCGCACAACGCGGGCTGAAACAACAGGACAGTGGACTGTGGATCAGCGCCCTCGCCGCCACCGGGTTACAGCAGAAAACCGCACGTGCGGAGTTTCTCGGTCTGCTGCAACGCAGTGGACTGCGACTGACCTCGCTCAACGGTTTTCCCTACGGGCAGTTTCATGAGGGTGCGGTGAAAGCCGCCGTGTACCTGCCCAGCTGGGCCGAGCCGAAGCGCCTGGCGTACAGCCTCGAACTGGCGCAGATCCTCGCGCAGGCGTTGCCGGCGGACTGTCATCAAGGGGTGATTTCCACCGTGCCGCTGGGGTACGCCGCCACCTGGAGCCCGACGCTGCAACAACGTGCCGAGTTTCAATTGCGCGAACTCACGACCTCACTGGCCAGACTGCATCGGGAGACCGGCAAGAAAATCGTGTTCTGTCTGGAGATGGAACCGGACTGCGTGCTGGAAAACACCGATCAGGCCATCGCCTTCTTCCGCCGCTGGCAAACCACCGATCCGCACCATGAGTATCTGGCGCTGTGTTTTGACGTCTGCCACCAGGCCGTGATGTTCGAAGACTGCTATCGCTCGCTGGTCAGGCTGCGGCAGGCGCGGGTGCCCATCGGCAAGATCCAGCTGTCCAATGCTCTGGTCTGCCGCCTGCCCTCCGCGGACGACAGCCGTCGTGAACAAGTCCTCCAGACCTTGCGCGACTTTTGCGAAACCACCTACCTGCATCAGGTGAAGGCGCTGGATGCGCAGGACCGCTTGGTGGCCTGGGCGGATCTGCCCGCCGCCCTCAACGATTGCGCGAAGCACCCGGATCGCTATGCCGAGTTGCGTATTCATTTCCATATTCCGCTGTTCAGCGAACAACTGGTGTTGCCCGAGCTGAGCGGTAGTCAGGTCGCTCTGGCGCAGACCTTCGACTATCTCGCCGACCATCGGGAGTTTCGCCCCGTGCTGGAGGTGGAAACCTACAGCTGGGGCGTCCTCCCCGCCCAACTGCGCCCGACCACCGAAAACGCCCAGCTGCAGGGCATCGCGGCGGAACTGAAATGGGTCGAGGAGCAGTTGCGCCAACGGCAACTGTTGCAGCCACAAGCGCAGGAGACCTACGCCGATGCCCTCTGAACAACCACGTCAACCGCTGCTGCTGATCAACGTGGTCGGGCTGACGCCGGCGTTGCTGGGCGACGCGACCCCGAACATCAATGCCCTGCTCAAAACCGCAAAAATGGCCAGCCTGCAACCGGTGTTCCCGGCGGTCACGTCGTCGGTGCAGGCTTCGATCCTCACCGGGCGGCCGCCGTCCGAACACGGCATCGTCGGCAACGGCTGGTACTTTCGCGATCAGGCTGAAGTGAAGTTCTGGTTGCAGCCCAATACATTGATTCAGGGGGAAAAGGTCTGGGAAACACTCAAGCGTGAGATCCCGGGGTTTCGCTGCAGCCAGTTGTTCTGGTGGTACAACATGTATGCCGACGTGGACGCCGCCATCACCCCGCGTCCGCACTACCCCGCCGATGGCCGCAAGTTGTTCGGCCTGTATTCGTCGCCCGCTTCGCTGCATGAAACCATCGAACGGCAGATCGGCGAGTTCCCCTTTCCGGGGTTCTGGGGGCCGGCGGCGGGCATTGCGTCCAGCCGCTGGATCGTCGATTGTGCCATCGCTGAATTCCAGCTCAATCGGCCTGATCTGCAATTGATCTACCTGCCGCATCTCGACTACAGCCTGCAGCGGGTGGGGCCCGATCATCCGTCGATTGCCGATGAGGTGCGGGCCATCGACAATGAAGTCGGGCGTCTGCTGGCCTTCGCCGAGGAACAGGGCGCAGCGGTGATGTTGCTGTCGGAATACGGGATCGAAGCGGTCAACCAATCGGTGTCCATCAACCGCGTGCTGCGCTCGGAAGGTTTGCTGGAAGTACGTCAGTCGCTGACCTGGGAACTGCTCGACCCCGGCGCCAGTGCAGCCTTTGCCGTGGCCGATCACCAGATCGCCCATGTCTACGTGAAAAACGCCCGGGACATTCCCCGCGTCAAAGCGTTGCTGCAGCGCCAGCCCGGCATCGAGCAGGTGCTGGACAAGGCCGAGCAACGAGCCTTTGCGCTGGACCACCCGCGCAGCGGTGAGCTGGTGGCCGTGGCCGCAGCGGGTTACTGGTTCGATTACTACTACTGGTTCGACGATCGCAAGGCCCCGGACTTTGCCCGCACCGTGGACATCCACCGCAAGCCAGGCTACGACCCGCTGGAGCTGTTCATCGACCCGGCCATTCGCTTCCCGAAACTGCGAGTCGCGCGCCGCCTGCTGCAGAAAAAACTCGGTTTCCGCTACTACATGGACCTGATTCCACTGGACACCGGACTGGTCCGTGGCAGTCACGGCCGCCTGCCCGAGCGCGAGGACACCGGGCCGCTGCTCATCACCAATTGCGATCTGCCGCTGCCGCAAACCCTGGCGGCCACGGCAGTGAAACAACTGCTCCTTCAGCATTTCCTGGGGCACCTCTACCACCACTCGGCCAATGCCAAGGAGCTTCCATGCGGCGAGCCATTTCTTTAACCGTTCTCAGTGCACTGGCCGGTTTGGCTCAGGCACAGGACACCAACAGTTTCGATTGCAATCAATTCCTCAAGTTTGGAACCGACGTTGCCAAGACCCGGGCGGCGTTCCAGCAGAGTCCCGAAACCATGGCCTGGAACTGGTTTGTCTGTCTGAACCAGTTCAGCCCCACCCAGGCCAGCAACCGGGTATGGGAAACCATGAAGCCTTCGGATCAGGTCTACCTGCCCGATGGCGCTGCGCCCGGCGCCTACGCCAGTCCCGTGCCGCCTCCGACCGAGGTGCTGACACAGGCCCGGACTCTGGGAATGGACCTGAACCGGACCTTCCACAACCTCAATGCCACGCAACAGGTCGACGGCCTGGCGCTGCACATGGGCGGTGCCGTGCCTGTTTCTCAGAAAGGCAACCCGGTACGTTTTCAACTGTTGATGGGTGAAGACACCTTCGACTACATCGTGCAGCGTCAGGTCTACAACATGAACGGTCAGGCCGCGCTGCCGGGCAATCTGGACTTCCCGGCCACCGCGTGGGAGTTGAAGGCCGCGTGGCTGTGGATCGGCTCGGACACCACCTACCGGCAAACCCTGGCCAACGACGGTTACTACATTGGCCAGGCTTATTACGAGCAGGATGGCACCTATCAGGTCGGCTACGCGGCGTTGAGCGGTCTGCACGTGGTCAATAAGCTGGACGCCAACTGGGTCTGGACCACTTTCGAAAACGTCAACAACAGCAAATACACGGTGACCAACGCCCCCACACCGACGCCGATGACCAACACCACCGGGCCGACTCCGGCCGCCAAACCGGTGAACGTCAGCTTCCAGGCGAGCAACCCGACGCTGTCGAAGTACGAACTGATCGGGGTCGAGTTCCAGCCCGTCACTCAGGTGCTGGCCAACTCGCAACTGGAGTCGGCGTTTCAGAACACCTCGTCCTGCCTCGCCTGCCACGGCACTGCGGCCTACTCGAACGACAAGGGCTACTACAACTTCGCCATGAAACAGGATGGCGGCATCGTCTACCCGACCACTCCGCTGCCGGCTTCCGACTTCGAAGGCTACAAAAAACTGGACTTTGTCTGGTCGCTGAAGCGCGCCCAGTGGCAACGCTAAGGAGCACGACATGAGCGTATTGAACTTCCCCCGGATCTACCTCAACGGCCATATGTTCTGGAACCCGCCGACGGCCAACAACAACGATGTGCTGCCGCTGTATGACGCGGTGAAGATGGACATCAACTGGCCGTTTACCAACTACTTCGACATCACCCAGGAGAACGCTCCCACCACCCTGATGCCCTGGATCATTTCCCCGGTGCAGCAGAATGATCTGCCGCCCTATGTGCAGCAGGTGCCGACCAACGGAGGTCCGAACACCTTCCCGTTCATACCCGCCGAATGGGACCTGTTTGGCGACAACGCCTGCGGGACGGTGAGTTACCAGAGCACCCGCTCGACCATTATTGGCGGCGAGTTGCAGGCCAACACCTACATTGCTCAGGACGCGCTGGTCGGCAGGGACTTCCAGCTGCTCGGCAACCCTTTCGGCAGCCAGAGCCCGACAGCCGCGCGCTTCGTCGATATCAGCCCGTGGCAGAACACCTTCACGGCGCTGTACTTCGACAAGTTGCAGCTGGGAGATGCCACCTGTGGCCTGACCCTGAACCGGCAATACCGGATGCTCGACCGTTTCCTGACGTTCAATTGGGCCGGCGACTTCGGTGGTCTGGCGTATGTCACCACCACCTGGCAGACCTGCTTTCCCCGGGACAATCTGGAATGGGTCATCGGCGATTCCGTCCTGCTGAGCAATCTCCAGCAACAGATGGAGGCGCAAAACGCTCAGGGCCTGATGTTCAGGTTCGCCACGTACCTCACCTGTTACGACAGGAACGGCGTGTTCAACGACTTCCCGTACATCAACACCCGCAACAATGACCCATCAGCGCTGGCCCGCATGACCGCGATGTATCAGAAGGGGCTGGACAACGTTTCCGATATTTTCTTCAACCCCGCCTACAACCGTACCGTCGCGACCCTGGGTCTGTGGTTCGATCACGAATACCCCACGGCGCCCGCCGGCCCGCGTCTGGTCACCGACCAGAAGATCATGGTCACTCGCCCCGGCATGTCTGAGCCGACAAGCACCAATCTGGGTGTGACCTCGGCGCAGATCACCCACAACACGCTGTCGCTGGATCTGGCCAACACGTTCCCGTTCTATCCGCTGGACAAGAACGCCGATGTCCTGACGGCCGAGAAGTTCCAGGCCGGCGACTTCAAGCTGGGCGTATCGCAGAACGGGAATTTCGTGCCGGTGGTCGACATCGGTTTCGATCAGTATCAGCAGTCGGCTTTCGACAAACGCTCGGGCCTGCTGGATATCCCCCTCAGCGCCACGCAAGCGACCACCTTGCAATCGGGCCCGCTGGAACTGCAGCAACAGACTTCATCAGGCCCAGTGAAGGCCGCCACTCAGCAAGTCTGGACCGCCGAGGTGGTAGAAAGCGGCACCTTCGTCGACGTGAACGATCACAAGACGCTGACCATCATGGTGCAGAACAATGGTCAACCGGCCGCCAACACCACACTCTGGGTTGTGGAATACGGCAACCCTTACAACGTGACCACCAGCGACTACTACCTGACGTTCATAAATAACCCTGACTTCACGCTGTTCTACGACAACGCAGACCGCAACAAAAACACCGCCAACCTGCCACAGTTCAAGGGCACGGCGCCGGTAGCGAACTACCTGGCCACCGGCAGCGGTCGTCGACTGGTCAATCTGGAAACCAAAGACAAACCGGTGGGCGTTGAGGTCAGTTATCAGTCATTCATGAATGGCTCAAGTAAACCGATCACGGTGCCCCTGACCCCTTGCCTGGAGTTCGACGCCGGCGTCTACGCCCACGGAACGCTGGATAATGATCAGACGGTGGACTACTCCTACGTCGCCATCACCACCGACCCCGATGGCAAAGCCCAGGTGAGTTTCCGTGCCAAGGCCCCGGGTTTCCCTACGCTGCGCTTCATCGTCAAGGAAGGCGCCAGCGACCCGGACATCCCTTTCAGCTTCGCGCTCACAAACGCCCAGATCGACTTCCTCGCCCCGCTACGCGTCCTGCCACTGGACATGCAGCTGCAACAGGACTTCGTCAATCACTGGAACGACATCTACAGGAACAAGAACGCCCCCGCCGCCATCTGGGAGGAATTCATCTACCCAAGGGTCCTGAAAACCTTCTACTACCTGTACCCGATCATGAACAAGTTCATGCCGCTCAACTCCCGCACGCGGGTGGAAGGTGCCGTCGACCAGTTGATCCGGCTGATCAGCAAGGAGTACCAGGAAGAAAGCACCCTCGCGATGCCCATCACCCGTGACCTGTCGCAGAGCCGGCGCGCGGTGCTGGAGTTGTGGGCGCAGAAACTGGTCAAGCGCAACTTCCCGCCCGTGAAACTCAACATGAGCGATTACGACGACCTCTGATCCATCAGGAAAGATGAGCCGCTGCGGGCGCTCAGGCCCGCAGTGCGCCTTGCCAGGGAGTGACCCATGAACGTCAGCCTCTTGAACCGTCTGTTGCTGTTGATCCTCCTGTTTTGTCCGTCTGCATTCGCCCAGGACAGCGGCGCCGTCTACTTCACCAATGGCGTACACAACACGCTGGGGTGCAATGAACAGAACGGCAACTGCATCGCCAAACGCAATCCGGGTGAGCCTTCCGACCCGTTTTTTCCTGCGTTCTGGATCAGTAACTGGACCATGTACCGGGTGATGCACAACTACGAAAACAACCCGCCGCCCTACAGCAACCCGCCAACGACCCTGAAGCCTGCGGACTACACCGTCTCTCGCGGAACCAGCTACTACGACACGACGTACATCCCGCCGGACGGCGACGGCTTCGGCGCGATGATGGAGCACTACGAGAAATACTGCCTGCCGATCTTCCCGATCAAGAACAACAACTACACCTGCTCGTTCGTGTCCCTGGGCAACAAGGCGTACTTCCTCACCTATCCGCAAGACCGACCGAAAGACATGCCGGCCTGCTGCATGTTTTCGCCGATGAATCATCCGCCACGGCAGGATTTCATCGAGCACCTGCCCTACAGCGCCGAGCGCAGCAAGAATCTCGATGGCAGCGTGCAGGCCTACGCCCTGGATCTCGACTCGCCGCAAGGACCGATCCTGTTCGGCTATGCCTTCTACAAAAAAATGTCGGGAAAACCGCCCTACCGGCCGCCGCAGTCGTTCTTCTTTTCCGGCGATACCAGCGTCGCCAACGCACCGATCGTGAGCCAGAACTACACCGACTTCCGCATCGCCAAACCGAACCCGAAACAGACCTGGGCGCAGGTCGCCGCCATGTGCCCGTCGAATCCGCCGCCCTGCCAGTTGTTCGAGCCACCAGAGTCGCAGAGCAATGGCCAGAAGGCGCAGTGGAACAGGCTCATGCAGCGTAAACCGTGATCAACGACGAAGGATCGCCATGAAAACCACACTCTGTTTTTCCGTGATGTTGCTGGGTCTGGCCAGCCTGCCGGTGCTGGCCAGGGAACAAGCCATGACATCGACGCAAGCCAGCCAGTTGAACTGCCAGCCGCCCAGTACCGCACCGGCCGCCACGGCCGGTCAGGATCAGTTCGATCAATACAGCTGGCAGATGTTCATCGCCCTGAGCTGGCCGGCAAAGAGCGGGCAGCGCGGCAATCCCGACTGCACCAAGCAGCCCGGTGCGGCGGGTTACACCGTCTGGCAAACCTACAAGACCGTCGGGGAAATCTTTCTGCCGAACGCTGCCAATCCCGGGCCGTGGAATTCCCCGCAAATCGCCAAGAGCTTCAACATCATCAACATCGCCTCTTTGAAAAACAGCGCTCAGGTCAACGCCGTCGATCAGGCGGTCGGCGGCTGGTTGATCGATCAGGCGAAAAACCCGACCTACTACGACATTTCGGCCAACGAGACTTCATACAACTACATCGTGGGCAACAACTTCTATAACGCCGACGTTGTCTCCAAAGCCAACAACATCACGTTCCCGTGGGGTGTCATCGAGATCAAGTCGAGCTGGCGCATCCTCACTCCCCATGACAACGCCAGCCGTTACCTGACCCTGCTCGCCCGGGTGGCGACCTTCGATGAGCAGGGCCAGAAGAACGGTGTCACCGAGGCTTTTCTGGGGCTGGTGGGTTTGCACATCATCACCAAGGCCAACGGTTATCCGCAGTGGATCTGGTCGACGTTCGAACAGGTCGACAACGTTCCGCCCAAGGCTCTGGTGAACGGCCAATGGGTCGATCAGCCGGTCGCGGGCACGGCCTATTCCTACTTCAACGCCGCTGCGCCCGCTGCATCCCTCAACCAATCGCCATGCGACTGGCAGACCCAGGGCCCGCATCAGGTCTGCGTGCCGAAACCCGGCACCACGTTCCAGACCCCGAACCCGCTGAACCGGGTCACGCCGATCGCCGACATCACCAACCAGATCAACGCCAGTTACCAGGCCGACCCGGGCCTGCAAAACAGCGTGTTGAAGTACTACCAGCTCATCACCACCCAGCGCCCGCTGATGCCTGACAACCCAGGCAACCCGCTGGGCCAGCCGACGCCGGCACTCTCGGCCAACGTGACCATGGAAAGCTACATCCAGCCCAACAGCAGCTGCATGAACTGCCACTCCATGGCGACGCCGGTCAAGAGTCCCTACAAGTCCGATTACTCGTACCTGTTCAAATTCGCCAATTCGCCGCTCGGCAAAACCATCAAGGACGGGAAATAAATCATGAGCATCCTCAACGGCCCGCGACTGAATTTCTGGGGAGGCATCCGCACGGATGTCAGCCTGCCGAACAACTCACCGACCATTCCTTATGACGGCGATGACAACTGGCCGATCTTTGACCTGACCACTTCGACCCTGGCATCGGGGGCCCGGTCTTATACCGACGATCAGTTGAACAGCATGATCAATGCGCCTACGGGCGACTACTACACCGCCGGTGGCTGGAATCATTACGGGCAACATGTCGTCGACATGCAGAATGCGCTGATCAGTTCTCAGGGCAGCCCGGGCAGCGTCAGTACCACCGGGGATATGGTGGGCCAGCCGGTCTATCTGCTGGGTTCCGTGGACCCGGTGACCGGACAGAAGCCGGTTTCAGGCCCGATGATGGTGGACCTCGACCCCACCTCGACCACCACCACCCAGATATTTGTCGGTGGCCTGCAAATCGGTGGCAGCAGCAACATCCAGTTGCTGATTCACGACAATGCAGTCTGCAGCAGCCTGGATCTCGGTAAGCGGGTGCTGCAGCCAACGCCGAAGGAGCTGGATGCACCCGGTTCCTGCCGTATCAGTGGCACCTTCCAGTTGACCTTCCCGCTGAGCAGCATTGTCAGCTGGAACCAGAACAGCGCCGGTTTGCGAGCGATCATCCAGGCGCCGGGCGCCACCGGTATCGTCCTGCGCTTCGTGATGTTCGAAATGTGCCCGACGATGACCACGCCCCAGTTGCAAGCCGATTATGCCGCCGGCAGAGACACCCCGAACCCGAGCATCGGCCGGGTCATCGGCACATTGGCGCCGGCGTTCGCCAATGAGCCGCTGGACTGTCAGGCGGGCCGTCAGATCGTCAATCAGGGCACGGGCGGCACCGGCTATGCGGACCTGAGCAGCCCGGCCATGCTGAGCGTCGACATGGTCAATATCATTCCGAAACAGACGTTCAGGGCCGTCCGCGATGACATCACCAGCCCTATCGGACCTAACGGCAATTACGGCACTGTCACCGTGGCAGCCGGCGAGACCACCCTGGGCACACTCGATCCGACCAGCAGTTCCCTGTTCGACTATTACGTGTATGGCGGCATTGTCGATCTGCCGCTCAATACGACTCAACAGTCGGCGGTCAGATCCTCGCCGCTGGCCATCAGCGCCCCCGGCACGGTCGCCGGGACTACGTTGCAGGCCACGGAGTCTGTCTATCGGGTCTATGCCGATCAGCGCAGTGTCTATACCGAGGACTACCCGCAGGGCCTGTCGATTACGCTGCAGGTCCGGTATCTGGGGGCTGCGGTGACCAGCACAACCGAAATCGATCTCACCGCCGCGCCCTCGGGACCGTATTACACGCAACAGCGCTACTGCGACTTCCTCTATTTCCCTCCTGCCCTGACGGTGAGCCCCGGTCAGTTGTCCGTCACCTTCTCCGTCAACGTAAAACCCGCCGCAGCGCCCCTCGCCGGTTTCGTCGCCCTGACCTACACCGTCAACGGTCAGGACAGCGGCACGTATTTCACCAACTTCCGCAAATACGCCGAGACCGACTTCGGCATCCCCAGAGGCACCACCATCACCTGGGAACAGATGTACCCGAACGTCCTGCGTTTTCACTATCTGGCCTTCCCGGCCATGTCCCGCTACATCCCGCTGAATCAGCCGGACGCGATCATGGGCGCGAAGAACCCGATCCTCGCGCGGACTTCGGATGCCTACAAAGGCACCACGCTGTTCATGCCTGTGGTGAGGTCGATGTCGCCCTGTCAGCGGGCGCTGTTGCGGGCCTATCTCACGGGCGAGCCGTGGCAACCACCGCAGTAATCGCGCCCCTCAGCCCATGGAGAAAAACCTATGACTGTTCATATTCCTGCGCGCCCCCGCGAGACGCTGCGCCCGAGCAACATCATTGCCGAGGGCCTGCTGAACCCGCGTGGCGCCTGCCTGCAAGCCGATGGCAGCCTGCTGCTGGTCGAGGCTGGTTCGGGCCTGCCGGACCAGACATTCAGCGGCCGCATCAGCCGCCTGCAACCCGACCCGCTCCACCCCGGCGCCTGGCTCGCTCGCGAAACTGTGGCTCAGGGCTTTCGTTCGATGAACATGCAGGCCCGCATGCTGCGCGATGAAATCATGGGCCTGTCGGACGTCGCCTGCGGTGACGGGCGCTGTCTGGTCAGCCAGACCGACTACGTCGCGGGCTCGAAGCTGCTGGACCTGCAATACACCCCGCCGGAGCCTGTGTTTCACAGCCGGGGCAATCTGAATGCGCTGTGTTATCACCCGACCCGCCGCAGTTGGCTGGCGGTCAAACCCGATACCAACCAACTGGTGGAATTCAGCCGCGGCGAAGATGAACAGGTATTGGTGCAGTTGCCGGATCTGGACATGGGCCAGGAAGCTGTCCCCGTCACGCTGCTGTACGAACCGACGACAGACGCCGTGCTGATCAGCCTGTTCTCCGGCGAGCTGCAAGGCGATCCGAGCCGCAAAGGCATCGACTTTGACGATCAGGCCGGCCAGGTGATCCGGGTCTGGCCCGACACCGGCCGGATCGAAGTGCTGATTCGCGGCCTGCAACTGCCCACCGGACTGGCGCTGTGTCCGCAAGGAAACGTGTTGGTGCTGGAGCTCTGCAGCCGTCTGCAACAACCGCTGCCGCCTGACTGGAATGGCGAACCCCTGCATGGCGGTTTCACCCGGTTCAGCGGGCGACTGTTGAGCTGCAATCTGCAAACCGGCGAAGTGACCGTGCTCGCCCGGGACCTGGATACCCCGTCCAACCTGTGCCTGGTGCAGGACGCGGTGCTGGTGAGCGAAGGCATGGGATTGACAGGGCGACCGTTGCCCACGCCGGATAACAAGGTGGTTGCATTGAGCGGCAGGCTGCGCCGGGTGCAGCTCTGAAAACAGAAAAAAGGGCGCGGCCTCATTGAAGCCGCGCCCTCTGTCTACTGAGTCACCACAATCTTGCCGATCATCTGCGGATGCAGCACGCAGAAATACTCGAACTCGCCCGGCGTATTGAACACCCAGGAGAAACTGTCATTGGTGTCCAGCGCTCCCGAGCGGAACACTTTGTGGGTTTCGGCCACCGTGTGCGGGATCTGGTCGTCATTGACCCACGTCACCTTGGTGCCCACCGCCACGGTCAAATCCTTGGGACCGAACATGAACTCCTTGATGTCGACCTTTACTTCCTGTGCCCAGACCGGCATCGACAAAAACAGGCACAGCACTGCCAACAGTCGCGCTTTCATCGGGCTGCCCTCCCCCTAGACCAGTGTCGAATCGATCAGCGCCAACGGATGATCGCCCTGTGTCGCGCGCACTTCGGTGATCCCCAGATAGTTGCGCAACTGATCGGCCGCCACGGTCATCGGACCCGGCGACGGAGCCGCGCCCGGTGCCGGTTGCGGATAGGCCGTGCCACGGGCGGTGTGAAAGGTGATGTTGCCTTCGACTTTCTGGATCACCTGATGGATATGCCCGTTCAACACCGTTACCGAGCCGTACTTGCGCAGCATCGCAATCGCCTGATCGCCATCCTCGGTGCCCCAACCCCAGGGCTGATAGATCGTCCACAAAGGAATGTGGGTGAACACCACGATCGGCGTACTGGTCGATACCGCGCGCAGATCATCGGCCAGCCACGCCAGTTGATCGGCGCCGAGGTTGGCTTCATGTCCGGCCTGGAAGTTGAAGACATTGACCAGCGCAATGAAATGCACGCCGTGGTCATCGAAGCTGTACCAGCCATTGCCTTTGGTGCCCTTGCCATAACGCTCCAGATAGAGCTTGCCGCCGCCCTCGTCGAGGGTGTCGTGTTCACCGGGGATGTAATGCACGGTAGACGGCAAGCCTTTGAGCACTTGCGCCGCCGTGTCGAATTCCTCGGCCTTGGACAGGTGGGTGATGTCACCGGTGTGCAGGATCAGCGACGGCCGTTTCGGCAGTGCGATGACCTTGTCGATCGCCACTTGCAGGGTTTTCACCGGCTCCGGGTTGGCTTCCTTGTTGAAGCCGATGTGCGAATCGCTGATCTGCACGAAATGAAAGGTGCTGGCCAACGCCTTGGGATCGCTGACGTTACCCGCCTCATCCATCGCAAAGGCTCTGGGAATGCCGCCGCTCAGCGCCCAGAGGACCCCGGCCCCGGCCCACGCCGAGCACTTGAGCAGCGTTCGCCGGTCCGGGTTATGCAGCAAGCCGTCGGTGCGCAGTGGATGTTTTGTTTGATTGTCCATCGGTAGGTCCTCGCTGGCGGACTACAGTGATGTAGCTGACACCAGGAAGAACCTTTCGGGACGAAGGTTTATTCCACGCCGCAAAACAAATATTTTTCAGGGAATAAAACACGACCCATCACAGTTATAGGGGTGTGACGGTGCGGAAATCACTATGAAGCGTTTTGAGGAATTGATTGCACCGCACCTGGACGCGGCTTACAACCTCGCACGCTGGATCACGGGCAGCGACAGCGCCGCACGGGACGTGGTGCAGGAAAGCGCCCTGCGTGCCTACCGGTTTTTGCAGCGTTTCGCCAACGGCAATGCCAAGGCCTGGTTCCTGACCATCGTGCGCAACGAAAGCTACACCTGGCTCAAGGCCTCGGCCGGGCGCCACTGGGTCGCCATCGATGACGAAACGGGTGATATCGACGGCGCATTGAGCCACACCCAAACCCCGGAACTGCTGGCCATTCATACGGAAAACGCGGCATTGATCCAGCAGGCACTGAGCGCCTTGCCGCCGGCGTTTCGCGAGGTCATTGTGCTCAAGGAGCTCGAAAACATGTCGTACAAGGACATCGCGCTGGTGGTCGATATTCCCATCGGCACCGTGATGTCGAGGCTGGCCCGGGCCCGTGCGATGCTCAAGCTCGAACTACTGAAGTGGCACGACGATGAATGAACTCGACTGTACGGCTTGCCAGACGCAACTGCATGGTTATCTGGATCAGGAACTTGATCCGGCAATGGCTGCAAACGTGACTGCGCATCTGGCCCTGTGCGCCGCGTGCAAGCATCTGTATGCGGAGGCGAAGGTGCTGAAGATCAGCGTAAAACGCCATGCGCCCTATTACGCGGCACCGGAATCACTGGTCGCGAGCGTGTTGGCCGCTGTTGCTCCCGCACCGCCGAGCCCGTTCGAACGCTGGCGAAAATGGTTCGCCCCGGCATTTTCCGCTGCCGCCCTGGCCTTGGCGATGGTGCTTTACGTCGCGACACCGGGCAGCGAACAGCCGTTGATGGAGGAAGCGGTTTCCAGCCATGTTCGTTCGTTGATGGGGGCTCACCTGAATGATGTGGTGTCGTCGGATCGCCACACCGTGAAACCCTGGTTCACCGGCAAACTCGACTTCTCGCCACCGGTGCTCGACTACTCGGCACAAGGTTTCCCACTGCTCGGCGGACGGTTGGATTACCTGCAGCACCAGACCACGGCAGCCCTGAGTTACGGCCGGGCCAAACACATCATCAATGTGTTCATCATGCCGACAACGGACGCCGACGAGCCGACGCAGAGTCAGTCGATTCGCGGTTTCAACGTGGTTTCCTGGCAGGCTGACCACATGCGATTCGTGCTGGTTTCCGATGTGGAGAAAGGTGAACTGGAGGCGCTCGGCCAGTTGCTCAGGAACGGCGCCTGAAAGGATGTATCCCGTCCGTTAGCGGCATGATCGCTTCAATGTTTCACTCGGCAACTCATTGAACAGCGCCCGATAGCTATTGGAAAACCGCCCCAGATGCCAGAACGACCAATTCATCGCCACTTCGGCCACCGTGGTGCCTGACGCGGCGCCCTTGAGCAGTTCCCGGCGGGCACTGTTGAGCCGGCGCAAACGCAGCCACTGAGTCGGTGACATCCCGGTATAGGCCTTGAACGTCTGCTGCAATTGTCGCAACGACACCCCGGCCACCTGAGCCAGCTCCAGCAGATTGAGGGTTTCTTCCGGCGAGTCCGCCGCCCATTCCCCCACGCGTTTCATGGTTTGCCGCTCTTCGGTGCGGCGCTGCAAACCACCGCTGTCCAGACACACCCGGGCGTTGTCGAGGATGAACAGACAGTCCTCCAGCAACTGCTGGGTCAGTGCTTCTTTGCTTGGCTGATCAAGGGTTTGCGACAACTTTGTGAGAGTCGAGCTTAACCAGCGGCTGAACAGCGCATTCTGCGCGCCATTGAGCGGCGCCATGAACAGGCCTTCCAGCCGGGCCACGTCCAGACCATTGCGGCGGACAAATTCCGGGCCGAACACCACGGCGATTTCCTGGTAGTTCTCCGGGGTGATCCAGATGTTGCGGCTCTCTTCGTTCAGCAGATAGAGCGCGTTATCACTGCGATCGAAACAGAACGCCAGAGACCCCGAGGGCGCACTGAAATTCTGCTCGACCCGAGTGTTCATCTGTTCTTCGTAGACCTCCACCCCTTCCAGGTCCAGATAGCGGATTCGCCCGGCGAAATGCCCCGGCGACATCTGTTGGTAATGCTGGACCCAGCCCGGTGTCGCGCGGATCTGCTCGGCGACATCGGCGGTGTTGAAAGCTTGAACCTGTAGCGGATTACACGTTGTCATGGGAGACCTTGCGCACTCTTTTGGTGCGCTTTGGTGCTGCTGAAAGTGGATAGATGGAACGGCAAGGCCCGCCCAAGATAGTCGTCAACGCGCCACAGGGGAAGCCTGCGAAAGATGAAATCGCATTTCCCCCGCGTCAATAAAACCAACGACGAGGTCTTTATGAATGCCCCTTTCGATCAGCTGTTCACATGGCTGAAAGATCACAAGATTACCGAAGTGGAATGCGTGGTCAGCGACCTGACCGGCATCGCCCGCGGCAAAATTGCACCGACCAACAAGTTCCTGCATGAGCGAGGCATGCGCCTGCCGGAAAGTGTGCTGCTGCAAACGGTAACCGGGGATTTTGTCGACGACGACATCTACTACGACCTGCTCGACCCGGCCGACATCGACATGGTCTGCAAGCCGGTGAGCGATGCGGTGTACGTGGTGCCATGGGCCATCGAACCGACGGCCATCGTGATCCACGACACCTTCGACAAGTTCGGCAACCCGATCGAACTGTCGCCGCGCAATGTGCTGAAAAAAGTCCTGCAGCTGTACACCGACAAGGGCTGGAAGCCGATCGTTGCGCCGGAAATGGAGTTTTACCTGACCCAGCGTTGCGAAGATCCGGACTTGCCGTTGAAGGCTCCGCTGGGCCGTTCCGGTCGCGCTGAAAGCGGTCGTCAGTCGTTTTCCATCGATGCGGCCAACGAATTCGATCCGCTGTTCGAAGACGTCTACGACTGGTGCGAACTGCAAGGTCTGGATCTGGACACGCTGATCCACGAAGACGGCCCGGCGCAGATGGAAATCAACTTCCGTCACGGCGACGCGCTGGATCTGGCCGACCAGATCACCGTGTTCAAGCGAACCCTGCGTGAAGCCGCGCTCAAGCACAACGTCACCGCGACTTTCATGGCCAAGCCGATTGGTGACGAACCCGGCAGCGCCATGCACCTGCACCAGAGCGTGGTGGAAATCGCCACCGGCAAGCCGATTTTCGCCAATGCCGACGGCAGCATGAGCGACCTGTTCCGTCATCACATCGGTGGTCTGCAGAAACTCATTCCTAAAGTGCTGCCGATGTTTGCGCCGAACGTGAACTCGTTCCGCCGCTTCCTGCCGGACACTTCAGCGCCGGTCAACGTCGAATGGGGCGAAGAAAACCGCACCGTCGGCCTGCGGGTTCCGACCTCCGGGCCTGAGGCGATGCGCGTGGAAAACCGTCTGCCTGGCGCTGACGCCAACCCGTACCTGGCGATTGCCGCGAGCCTGCTGTGCGGTTACATCGGCATGGTCGAGGGCATCGAGCCAAGCGCTGCCGTCGAAGGTCGCGCCTATGAGCGCCGCAACCTGCGCCTGCCGATCACCATCGAAGAGGCCCTGACCCAGATGGAAGAGTGCGACACCGTCGCCGAGTATCTTGGCAGCAAGTTTGTGCGTGGCTACGTGGCGGTGAAACGTGCCGAGCATGAAAACTTCAAGCGCGTGATCAGTTCCTGGGAGCGTGAGTTCCTGCTGTTGAGCGTCTGAGACCTTCACTACCCTTGTGGGAGCGAGCTCGCTCGCGAATGGGCCAGTTCAGTTAACGAAGACGGCGACTGACGAACCGCTTTCGCGAGCAAGCTCGCTCCCACAAGGGGAGCAACCCATCACCTGAAATCCAATAATTCGAAGAGGTGTCGATATGCGTCTGTTGAAATCCCTGATCCCCGCCGCCCTGGCCCTGGCCTGCAGTGCAGGTGCCCACGCCGAACCCCAGGTCAGCATCTACAACTGGACCGATTACATCGGCCCGACCACCCTCGCCGACTTTCAGGCCGGCAGCGGTATCAAGGTGATCTACGACGTTTTCGATTCCAATGAAACCCTGGAAGGCAAACTCCTCGCCGGGCGTACCGGTTACGACGTGGTCGTTCCGTCCAACCACTTTCTCGCCCGTCAGGTGAAGGCCGGTGCGTTCCTCAAACTGGACCGCTCGCAACTGCCGAACTGGAAGAACCTCGATCCGAAACTCCTGGCCCTGCTCGAGAAGAACGATCCGGGCAACGAACACTCGGTGCCGTACCTGTGGGGCACCAACGGCATCGGCTACAACGTCGACAAGGTCAAACAGGTGCTGGGTGTCGACCACATCGATTCCTGGGCCGTGCTGTTCGAACCGGAGAACCTGAAGAAACTCACCCAGTGCGGCGTGTCGATGATGGACTCGGCGGACGAGGTGTTCCCGGCGGTCCTCAACTACATGGGCATGGACCCGCGCAGCGAAAACCCTGAGGACTTCAAGAAAGCCGAAGCCAAACTGCTGAGCATCCGCCCGTACATCACCTACTTCCACTCGTCGAAATACGTGTCGGACCTGGCCAACGGCGATATCTGCGTGGCGTTCGGTTATTCCGGTGACGTATTCCAGGCCGCCAACCGCGCCAAGGAAGCGAAGAACGGCGTGAACATCGCCTACACGATTCCCAAGGAAGGCGCCAACCTGTGGTTCGACCTGCTGGCGATTCCCGCCGATGCCGGCAACACCAAGGAAGCCCACGCCTTCATCAATTACCTGCTCGATCCGCAAGTGATCGCCAAGGTCAGCGCCTCGGTCGGCTACGCCAACCCGAACCCGCCGGCCAAGCAATACATGGACGTGGCACTGGTCAGCAATCCTGAGGTGTATCCGCCTCAGGAAGTGCTCGACAAGCTCTACATTTCCACCACCCCGCCCCAGTCGATCATGCGTCTGATGACCCGTTCCTGGAGCAAAGTGAAGTCGAACAAATGAATCAGTACACCCAGGAACACGCTCGCTCCTACTACGCTGCATCGGCTCGGGCGAGCACGCAATACCCTGCGCTTGAAGCTGACCTGATCGCCGATGTCTGCGTGATCGGCGGCGGCTTCACCGGCGTCAACACCGCCATCGAGCTGGCCCAGCGCGGCCTCTCGGTGGTGCTGCTCGAAGGCCGGCGCATCGGTTGGGGCGCCAGCGGGCGCAACGGTGGCCAGTTGATCCGCGGCATCGGCCATGAAGTCGAGGGCTTCGCCCGTCATGTCGGCGCCGAAGGCGTGCGCTACCTGCAACAGGCCGGTGTCGATTCGGTGGAGCTGGTGCGCCGGCGCGTCGAAGACAACGCCATCGAGTGCGACCTGCGCTGGGGCTTCTGCGAACTGGCCAACACCCCGGCGCAGTTCGAGGCGTTCAAGGCTGAACAGGAGAGTCTCGCGGCCTCGGGTTATGCCCATGCAACGCGACTGATCAGCCCTGAAGACATGCGCCGGCAAGTCGTCAATTCGGGTGTCTATAAAGGAGGCTTGATCGACATGGGTTCGGGCCACCTGCACCCGCTCGATCTGGTGCAGGGCGAAGCACGACTGGCGGCATCGCTCGGGGTGCGGATCTACGAGCAGAGCCCGGTACTGGAGATCATCCACGGTGCGACGGTAAAAGTGCGCTGCGCTTCAGGCACGGTGCGCGCCGGCAGTCTGGTGCTCGGTTGCAACGCGCATCTGGATGAACTCGAGCAACAGCTCAGCGGTAAAGTCTTGCCGGCGGGCAGCTACATCATCGCTACCGAGCCTCTGTCCAAGGAACGCGCCGCCGAGCTGATCCCGCACAACCTGGCGCTCTGCGACCAGAAAGTCGGCCTCGACTATTACCGGCTCTCGGCGGACCGGCGCCTGCTGTTCGGCGGTGCCTGCCACTATTCCGGCCGGGATCCGGCAGACATCGCCGCCTACATGCGACCGAAGATGCTCAAGGTATTCCCGCAACTGGCGGACGTGGGCATCGAGTTTCAGTGGGGCGGCAAGATCGGCATCACCGCCAATCGCTTCCCCCAGGTCGGGCGGCTCAAGCAGCACCCGAACGTGTTCTACGCCCAGGGTTACTCCGGCCATGGCCTGAACGTCACCCACTGGTGCGCCAAACTGTTGGGCGAAGCGATTCATGCCGGCCACAGTCAGGGCATGGACGTGTTCAGCGGCGTGCCGCACATGACCTTCCCCGGCGGCCCGGCACTGCGCTCGCCGCTGCTGGCACTGGGCATGTTCTGGTATCGCCTGCGGGAAATGCTGGGCTGAGGCTTGCCGATTTGCTCTATCGCAAAGCACTTCTATATTGATGAAGTGCTTTTGCGTTCCTGACGCTCAGTGCCCAACACACTCTGGAGGTCATGGATGGAGTCGTCAGCCACCGACAAACCGCAGGCACCCGGCCAGGCACCGGTCAAGACCCGGCGCTTCAGCATTTCGCTGGTCTGGATCGTGCCGATCGTCGCGGTGCTGGTGGGCATTTCGCTGGTGGTGCACAACCTGATGCAGGAAGGCCCGACCATCGTCGTCACCTTCAAGACCGGCAGCGGTCTGACCGCCAACAAGACCGAAGTCAAATACCGCAACGTGGTGGTGGGTCAGGTCTCGGACGTCGAGCTGGCCGACGACCAGAAGAGCGTCAACGCCACGATCAAACTGGCCAAGCAGGCCGAAACCTTTACCCGCGAAGACTCCAAGTTCTGGGTGGTACGCCCCCGTATCGGCGCCGGCGGCGTGTCGGGCATCGATACCCTGCTTTCCGGCGACTACATCGGGGCCGATATCGGCCAGTCCGAGTCCCGCGCCAAAAACTTCAAGGGCCTGGAAAACCCGCCGCCGATCACCTATGGCGAACCGGGCAGACGCTTCAACCTGCACTCCTCGGATCTCGGCTCGCTGGACATCGGCTCCCCGGTCTATTACCGCAAGATTCCGGTTGGCCAGGTCGTGGCTTACGCGCTCGATCCCGATGGCAAAGGGGTGAATATCGAAGTGTTCATCCACGCGCCAAACGATGCCTTCGTCACCGAGAACACCCGGTTCTGGAACGCCAGCGGCATAGACGTGAACGTCGGTGCCAATGGTTTTGCGGTGAAGACCGAATCGCTCTCGACCTTGCTGGTCGGTGGCATTGCCTTTCGCGCACCGGATTACAGCCCCAATGATGTGGCGGCAGCGGATGAAAAGTCCTTCGACCTGTTCGACGACCAGCAGACCGCCCTCGCCCCGCCCGCCGGTAAACCGCAGTACCTGAGCCTGCGTTTCGATCAGGCCATGCGCGGCCTCAAGGTCGATGCGCCGGTCGAATTCCTCGGCATGGAAATCGGCCGCGTGGTGAGCATCAACCTCGACTACGACGAGAAGAAACGCAGCTTCCCGGTCAACGTCGGCATCGTGATCTACCCGCAGCGCCTCGGCCGGGCCCACGAAAAAATGCTCAAGGTGCTCAACCACAACCCGGAAGACGAAGCCGCCGCGGTGCGCCTGATCGGCACCTTCGTCGACAACGGACTGCGCGCCCAGGCCCGGAGCGGCAACCTGCTTACAGGCCAGCTGTACATCGCTCTGGATTTCTTCCCGAAAGCCGAAAAAGTCGCGTTTGACCCGACGGCGCGTCCGATCGTCATTCCGACCATTCCCGGCAGCCTCGAACAGTTGCAGGAAAAACTCGAGGCGATGGTCGACAAGCTCAACAAACTGCCGGTGGAGCGTATTGCCGGCAATCTCGACGGCAACCTCGTCGAACTGCGCAAAAGCCTGAGCCAGTTCAATGCCAAGACGCTGCCCAGTGTGCAAAACACCCTGGCCGACGTGAGCAAGACCCTGCAATCGGCCAATTCAACGCTGGCCGAAGATTCGCCGCAGCGAGAAAAACTCACCCAGACCCTCGACGAACTCGGGCGCATGTCGCGTTCGCTGCGTGAACTGTCGGATTACCTCGGACGCCATCCGGAATCGCTGATTCGCGGTCGCCCCGACAACGCTGCGCCACTGGATCTCAAGGGACCGCCGCGCAATTGAGCACAGGAGCCTTGCCATGGCTTTACCGCTGAAGTTCACCGTGCTCGCCGCGTGCCTGCTGCTGGGTGCCTGTCGCAGCGACCCGATCAGCTTCCACACCCTGACCCCGGCACAGCCGATGCCTGGCCGATCAGGACAGGACATCGCGATTGAAAGCATCAGCGTGCCGCCCCAGGTCGACCGCCCGCAAATCGTCATTCGCCAGGGCAACAGCGGCCTGGCGATTCTGGAAACCCAATGGTGGGGCGCGAGCCTCAGTGACGAGCTGCGCAGTGCGCTGGTGGATCAGTTGAGCAACGCTGGAGTTGCGCGCAAAACGTCGGTGCGCATCGATGTGCAGCGTTTCGATTCGGTTCCCGGGCAATACGGATTGATGGACGTGAAATGGCGCCTGCGTCCGGCCGACGCGGGCGATAGCGGGCTGCTCACCTGCCGCTCGATTCTGCAGACGCCGTCCGGATCGAGCATCGACGACCTGGTGAACGCACAGCAGAACAACGTCAAACGCCTCGCCGAGCTGATCCGTCAGGCCGCCGGCAATGCGCGCAGTTGCCCGCCGTCCTGAGCCGCCGGTTTCAACTCCACGCTGAAGCGGCTGCCGCTGGACTGGCCGCTGCTCAACTGCACCCGCCAATGCTGGCGCTTGCAGATCCGCTGCACCAGCGACAACCCCAGGCCGAGGCCTTCACCGCGGCCCTCATCACCACGCACGAAAGGCTGGAACACCGCCTGACGCTGTTCCTCCGGGATGCCGATGCCGCTGTCTTCCACCACGAAACCGTTGCCGGTCAGGGTCAAGCGGACGAACCCGTGATCGGTGTAGTGCCAGGCATTGCGCAACAGATTGCCCATGACCGACTGCAGGAACGTCAGGTTGAAGCGTTCCATGCACGGCTGCTCCACCTCGTAGAAAAACTCCAGGCCCTTTTCACGAATCAGTCTGCCCCAGATCTCGCTCTGGGCATCGGCGACGTCCTTGAGCGTGACGCAGATATCGCTGCCGGTATCGTCCTCGGCGCGAGCCAGCATCAGGAAGGTATCCACCAGTTGGCGCATCTCGTGGCTGGCCCGGGCGATGCGATTGACCTGCGCGGTTGAACGGGCATCGAGTGACGGATTGGCGAGCAACAACTCGCAAGAGCCACAAAGCACCATCAATGGCGTGCGCAGTTCATGGCTGACATCGCTGGTGAACAGTTTTTCGCGGCTCAGGGTTTCGCGCAGACGGCCCAGGGTCTGGTCGAACGACAGCGCCAGTTCTCCCACTTCATCCGCCGCATAGTCCGGATGCAGCGGAGGCGCCAGCACCAGCAACTGATCGCGATGACGCACCTGACGCGCCAGACGAATTACTGGTGCCATGACCCGGCGTGCCAGCAACCGGCCAAGCACGAGCGCCAGCAGAACACTCAGGACAAAACCGACCGTGACCACGATGAACAACAATCGCTCGCGCTGTTCGAGGCTCTCCTGATCGCGCAACAACACATATTTGCGTCCACCGACCACTTCGACCATGGCAAAAAAGTCATCGCCATCGAAGCTGATTTCCTGAAAACCGGGTGCCAGTGACGCCAGCGAGGGAATAAGAGCCATCGCGCCAGGGCCGCCTTCGAAGAAAAACAACTCGCTCTTTTCCGGCTGGTGGCTCCAGCGATTGATGTCCTCCATGGCCAGCAGGCGATGCAGACCGCCGCTCAAGGTGCTGGTGGCCAGCCTGTGCTCGACGACGTGCACGGCGGCGACAATGCCCAGCGCAAACACCCCGGCGACGAGAGCGCTCATCAAAGCGAACACGATGACGATCCGTTTCGTCAGGCTTTGCTTGAGATCCATTCGGGTCGATGACTCCATTGCTGAATTCAGACTTCACGGTCAAAAACAGCGACATTGACCGAACCTGCGCAGCTTCACTGCAAACATAAACATTTGTTAAGACTGGCCAGTAAAAAAAGGGTATTTGAGTCTGGTTATCAAACACCGGATTAGTTGGGTTTTATCGACTCTCGCGAAATTTTCACATGTTCTTCACCGCCCCCCGACGTGCATGAACGTAATGTTCAGCCATTATTCAAGTACACAACTATAAAAGTTGGTTAAATCGCCGGCCAATATCGCCTGCGACGTCAAGGGGCATGCCGTGGAGCGACAGATGCAATTAACAGCGACATATAAACAACGCCGTACGCTGCGACTTGGAAAACTGTTGACCGGCATCGGTGTAGTGGTCGCCATCGGACTGGTCAGCGGCTTCGTCTGGGTAACCCGCTCGCCCGTGGATCTGGGCAACGCCGGCAAGGCTGCCCGGGCTGACTGGACACAGGCCTGGCAGGCTGGCGAAGTCGTGGCTCTGGTGCGTCATGCCGAACGCTGCGACCGTTCCGACAACCTCTGCCTGGGCCCGGCCGACGGCATCACCCAGGCCGGTAACGACTCTGCAGCGCTGGTGGGCAAAGGCTTCGTCGGTCTGGGCATGCAGCAGGCGCAGGTGTTCACCAGCCCGTTGACCCGTACCGTGCAGACCGCCCGCGCCATGTTCGGACAGGACGCCACGGCCCAGACCTGGCTCGAGTCCTGCGGTTCTTCTCTGCGCAACGACGTGGTGGCGCACAAGGTTGCCAAGCACAATCTGGTGCTGGTCACCCACAGCGGATGCATCAGCGATTTCGAAAAACAGACCGGTTTTCCTCACGCGGTTGCCGCCGAATACGGCAGCACCCTGTTCGCACGCATCGATGACAAAGGGCAACTTAAAGTGTTGGGCATCATGAATGCCGATGCCTGGTCTCAACTTAATAGTCATTAATGCTTTAGTTGGGGCGGACCGGAAAAGTTGCACTTTTTTAACTAGCCAGGAACGGATTTCATTAATTTGTAATGAAAGATGTATCTGCCCCCGATTTACTGGACAACGGTTTTTTTTAAGCTTGGCTATAGTGCGAGAACTCCGGCCTGGAGGTTCGGCAGCTCTCTGGATACAGGAAACGCCCGTCCCCCGATCGCACACCTGCATTCATTCAACACGATGTCCCGCCCGCTCAGGAACGCGCCGGGCAGGACATCGACACAAGAACTTCGTTTGGCACCAAGGCTTTGTCATGACGTCTGAAAACAACCCGCTGCGACACGCTGCCCGTCATTTCTCCCCCACCACGACTTTCGAGCGTTGGGCCATTCCCGGCCTGATTCTGGCTTTCGTGGTGTTTTATCTGTTGCCGCTGATGACCCACGGCCTGTGGATCCCCGATGAAACCCGCTATGGCCAGATCAGCCAGGAAATGCTGCTCAGCGGAAACTGGGTCGCGCCGCATTTCATGGGCATCCGCTATTTCGAAAAACCGATTGCCGGCTACTGGATGATTGCGATCGGCCAGGCGATCTTCGGTGAAAACCTGTTCGGCGTGCGTATCGCTTCGGCCCTGAGTACCGGCGTCAGCGTCTGGCTGACGTACCTCATGGCCCGCCGGTTGTGGAACAACCCACGCATCAGCGTTGCCAGCGCCCTGCTTTATATGAGCTTCGGGCTGATTGCCGGCCAGGCCGGTTACGCCAACCTCGATCCGCAGTTCACCTTGTGGGTCAACCTGAGCATGGTCGCCGTTTGGTTTGCCATCGACAGCCAGACCCCTCGCGCCCGTCTGGGTGGCTGGGCGCTGCTCGGTGTCGCCTGCGGCATGGGCCTGATGACCAAAGGGTTCCTGGCGTTATTGTTGCCGGTGCTGATCGCCCTGCCCTACATGATCTGGCAACGCCGCTTCGGCGAACTGGTGCGTTACGGACTGGTTGCCGTGGTGGTTTGCGTGCTGATCAGCCTGCCGTGGGTCTTGGCGGTTCATTACCGGGAACCTGATTTCTGGCGTTTCTTCTTCTGGCACGAACACATCCGTCGCTTTGCCGCCGGCGATGCCGCGCAGCACGCCCGCCCATGGTGGTTCTATCTGCCACTGCTGTTTGCCTCCACCCTGCCGTGGGCCGTCCTGCTGCCTTCGACGCTCCTGCGCACCTGGCGCGAAAAGCGTGAAGCCAAAACCGCCTACCTGGCGTTGTGGTTCCTGTTGCCACTGGCCTTTTTCAGCCTGAGCAGCGGCAAGCTGCCGACCTACATCATGCCGTGCCTGCTGCCGATCGCCCTGCTGATGGGGCAGACCGTGGTCAACTGGCTGGATCAGCACAGTGGCCGTGTCCTGCGCCTGAACGGCGTGATCAACACCGTCATCGCCAGTGCGGCGCTGGTGGCGCTGCTTTATCTGCAGGCAACCAAGGAAATCTACGAAAACACCGAGATGTTCAGCCTGTCGCTGGCCTATATCGTGCTGGTGGGCTGGATCATCGCCAACGCCTTGCAAGTGCTGCGTCCGCTGACGTTGTGGGCCATGCCGGCGCTGGGTATCGGCCTGCTGGTGGCGTTGCTGCCGGCGGCCATGCCAGGGCAGATCGTCAACAGCAAGATGCCCGACCAGTTCATTGCCGAGCATCAACAGGAACTGAGTGAAACCGCGTCGCTGCTGAGCAACGATCTGGGTGCGGCTTCCGCGCTGGCATGGCGTCTGAAGCGTCCGCAGGTGGATCTGTTCAACACCATCGGTGAACTGAAGTACGGCCTCGAAGACCCGGCCATGGAAGCACGTAAAGTCACGATGGACGGCGTCGGCCAGTGGATGACCGAAGCGCGGAAGAAAGGCGCGGTCGGTGTGGTCTTGCGCGTCAACAGTACGCAGGAAGAGCAGGAAGTCGGATTGCTGCCGGTAGACGGCAAGCATTACCGTCGCGGCAATCTGCAGATCTTCATCTTCCCGCAGCGCCAGCCATGACCTTGCGCAATAACGACCGGGGCGCCCTGCTGCTCCTGCTGGCCGCCAGCGCCCTGATGTTGCTGCTCGGCCTGGGCAGCCGCGAACTCTGGGGGGCAGAAACCCGCTGGGCCAACATCGCGTTGCAGATGATGCAAAGCGGCGATTACTTCGACCCGTACCTCAAGGGTGATCCCTACTACGACAAGCCGCTTTTGTCGTACTGGCTGATCACCGCGACCGCCTGGCTGACCGGCAGTCTCGATCACTGGTCGCTGCGCCTGTCTTCGGTGGTGTCCGCGTGGCTCAGCGTCTGGCTGGTGTATCTGCTGGGCGAGCAGCTGTTTCGCAAAGGCACTGGCCTGATCGCCGGCTGGATGCTGGCGACCACCTTCTATTTCGTGTTCTGGGCGCGGGTCGCCACCGCTGACATCCTGACGGTCTGCGGTGTGCTGGCGGCGGTCTGGTGGTATTGGCGCGGGCCGGACGACACGCGGTTTTCGCGCTATCTGGTGTTCTGCGTCCTGCTGTCCCTGACGTCGTTGTTCAAAGGCCTGATCGGCTTCATCCTGCCGGGGCTGGTTTTACTGCCGCACCTGCTGAGTGAGGGCCGCTGGAAACGTCATCTCAACCTGCGCCTGCTCGCGGCGCTGGTGATTGCCGGGGCGTTCTACATGACGCCGTTCCTGCTGTCGCACCTCTATGGCGCGCCGAACTACGGGGAAAACGGGCTGGGGCTGGTGTTGCGGGAAAACGTCGTGCGGTTTTTCCAGCCGTTCGACAACATCGGCCCGATCTACACCTATTTGCTGTACCTGCCGATCTACACCCTGCCCTGGGCGCCGTGCTGGATCATTGCCCTGTGGGTCGCGGCGAAGAACTGGAAACACATCGAACCGGATACCCGCTGGCTGATTCAGGGCCTCGGGTTGTTGATGCTGTTCTTCACCGCCAGCGGCAGCCGGCGCAGTTACTACGTGCTGCCACTGGTGCCGTTCGCGCAACTGCTCGGGGCCTGGTGGATTACCCGGCGCATGGCTGCGCGCAACGCCGAGAGCCCGTTTGGCGGGCGCGGACTGAAAATCGGTTTTGCCGTGACCACGGTGTTGCTGCTGGGGATTCTCGGCGTGCTCTACCCCTGGACCAACAGCGGTGGCGGCGCGATCCGTTTCGGCGAGACCGTGCGCCTGCAAGCCAGCCAGCGTGCGCCGTTGAGCCAATGGCACTTCGTCATGGTCGAGGTGGACAACAAGGTTCCGATGTACCTGCAGACCGGTGGCGAACCGTTCTACTACGTGCCGGAAACCCGCGACTTCCCTCGCGACGGCGATGCTGCCGCGATGTTCGAATGGCTGGAACGCACCAGCGGCAAGCACTGGGATCCGAAGCGTACGATCTTCGTCGCCCAGTACCGCACCGGCGAACCCGTGCCGCTCTCCAGGCTCGGTCAAGACCATCAAGTCATCACGACTACCCCGACCCGCGGCGAACAAGTGTTCCATGGCCGCGAGGATCAAAGCGTCGCCTACCTGCCCCAAGGCTCCTGAAAGACAACGCCGGGTTCGCCCGGCGTCCCCGCCCAGTGACTGCTAACCTGAATGGCAATGACATGTATTAACGGTTTGTTTGACGTTTTTTTCTCATTTGCCTCTCTACATTGCCAGCCAGCCAACATATGCAAATCATTCGCATTGAAGTTTTCCGGCGAATGCTTGCCCATAACGTCTAAAAAACAGGAGCTGCTACGTCATGAGTCCATCCCTTCCGTCCTTTCTCAAGCACGCTACTCTGGCAACCGCGCTGCTCGCAGCCGGTCAGGTGTTTGCCGCCGATTCCGTCGGCATCGTGGTCTACAACGCCCAGCACGAAACCCTGACCAAGGCCTGGGTCGCCGGCTTCACCGAGGAAACCGGGATCCCGGTCACGATCCGCAACGGCGACGACACGGAAATGGGCAACCAGCTCGTGCAGGAAGGCGCGGCCTCCCCGGCGGACGTGTTCCTGACGGAAAACTCCCCGGCCATGGTGCTGGTGGACAATGCCAAGCTGTTCGCCCCTGTAGCGCCGGCCACTCTTGAACAAGTGGGCTCGGCCTATCGTCCGGCCCATGGCCAGTGGGTCGGCATCGCCGCTCGCTCGACAGTCTTTGTCTACAACCCGGCCAAGCTGCCGGAAAAAGACCTGCCAAAATCCCTGATGGATCTGGCGACCCCGGCATGGAAAGGTCGCTGGGCTGCATCCCCTGCCGGCGCCGACTTCCAGGCCATCGTCGCCGCCGTGCTGGAACAGAAAGGCGAAGCCGCTACCCTGGAATGGCTCAAAGGCATGAAAGCCAACTTCACCGCCTATCGTGGCAACAGCTCGGTGCTCAAAGCGGTGAATGCCGGCCAGGTGGACAGCGGCGTGATCTATCACTATTACGCTTTCGTCGATCAGTCCAAGACCGGCGAAAACAGCAAGAACACCGCCCTGCACTACTTCAAGCATCAGGATCCGGGCGCGTTCGTGAGCATCTCCGGTGGTGGCGTGCTGAAGTCCAGCAAACACCAGGAAGAAGCACAGAAATTCCTCCAGTACATCACCGGCAAGCAAGGCCAGGAAGTGCTGCGCACCGGCAACTCCTTCGAATACGCCGTGGGCAAGGACTCGGCTTCCAACCCGAAACTGGTGCCGTTGAAGGATCTGGACGCACCGAAAGTCGACGCATCGAAGCTCGACAGCAAGAAAGCCGTCGAACTGATGACTCAGGCGGGACTGCTTTAATTGATGCCTGAAACTCTGCCGGCGGGGATCGCTGCGGCGCCCTCCGCCAACCTTTCACGCAGGACCCGCGCCCTCAACGGGCGCGGGAGCCCCTGGGTGGTCGTACTGGCGATCGGTGTTTCATTGCTGTCGTTACTGCCGATCGGCTTTGTGGTCGGTGTGTCGTGGTACACCGGCTGGGCGACCATCGAAGCCTTGATCTTCCGCCCTCGGGTGGCCGAATTGCTGATCAACACCGTGCTGCTGGTGTTGATCACCCTGCCGATCTGCATTGTGCTGGGCATCACTCTGGCCTGGCTGACCGAGCGCACCAACCTGCCCGGTCGGCGTTTGTGGTCAGTGCTGGCGGTTGCGCCGCTGGCGGTGCCGGCGTTCGTGCACAGCTATGCATGGGTCAGCCTGGTTCCGTCGATCAATGGACTGCCGGCCGGTGTGCTGGTGTCTGTGATCGCTTACTTTCCGTTCCTTTATTTGCCGATTGCGGCGACGTTGCGTCGTCTCGACCCGGCGATCGAAGACGTGGCCGAATCCCTCGGCCTGAAACCATGGGCCGTGTTCTTCCGGGTGGTGCTGCCGCAATTGCGCCTGGCCATCTGTGGCGGTGCGCTGTTGGTGGGCCTGCACTTGCTGGCCGAATATGGCCTGTACGCAATGATTCGCTTCGACACCTTCACCACGGCCATTTTCGATCAGTTCAAATCCACCTTTAACGGCCCGGCCGCCAACATGCTCGCCAGTGTTCTGGCGCTGTGCTGCCTGGCGATGCTGACCGTGGAATCTGCCGCTCGTGGCCATGCGCGTTATGCCCGGGTCGGTTCCGGCAGCGCCCGGGAACAGCGGACCGTGCGTCTCAAACCCGGCATCGCAGCCCTGGGCCTGTGCCTGCAAACCCTGACCTGCCTGCTGGCCCTCGGCGTTCCGATGCTGACGCTGGGCAGATGGTTGATCGCTGGCGGCGCTGAAGTCTGGCAAGGCGAAGAATTGTTGCCGGCCTTGCTCCAGACCCTGTCGTTCGGCGTGGCCGGTGCGGTGTTGACCAGTCTGGCGGCGATCCCGATTGCCTGGCTGTCGATCCGCGCGCCCGGCAAGCTTCAGCGTCTGCTGGAAGGCTGCAATTACATCACCAGTTCCCTGCCGGGGATTGTCGTGGCGCTGGCGCTGGTCACCGTGACGATCCACTTCGCCCGGCCGATCTATCAGACCACCATCACCGTGCTGCTGGCGTACCTGCTGATGTTCCTGCCGCGGGCGCTGGTCAGCCTGCGTGCCGGTTTCGCCCAGGCGCCGGTAGAGCTGGAAAACATCGCGCAAAGCCTCGGCCGCTCGCCGTTGCGTGCCTTGTGGCTGATCACCCTGCGCCTGGCCGCACCCGGTGCGGCGGCGGGTGCAGCGCTGGTGTTCCTGGCAATCACCAATGAATTGACCGCAACCCTGTTGCTCGCGCCCAATGGCACGCGCACCCTGGCCACCGGTTTCTGGGCCATGACCAGCGAAATCGACTACGCCGCCGCAGCACCTTACGCGCTGTTGATGGTGGTGCTTTCGCTGCCGCTCACGGCCATCCTCTATCACCAATCCAGGCGCAGTGCCGGCCGATGAACGCTCTCGACATCATCAATCTCAGTAAATCCTTCGGCGCGCAAACCGCGCTGGACACTATCAACCTGTCCGTCCCGACCGGCAGTCGCACCGTGATCGTCGGCCCGTCAGGCTCCGGCAAGACCACGCTGCTGCGGATGATCGCCGGGTTCGAGTTCCCCGATGCCGGCAGCCTGACGCTCAACGGCCAGACGCTGGTGGACAGCACCCACGCCGTGCCTGCCTACCAGCGCCAGATTGGCTATGTTCCACAGGATGGCGCGCTGTTTCCGCACATGACCGTGGCCGACAACATCGGTTTCGGACTGAGTGAAACCGGCAGCGCCAGAACCGAACGCATCCAGGCATTGATGGACAGCGTGGCCCTGAACGCCAACATGGCGGCGCGCTGGCCCCATGAGTTGTCCGGCGGCCAGCAGCAACGGGTGTCGCTCGCCCGGGCACTGGCCCAGCAACCGCGCCTGATGCTGCTGGATGAACCCTTTTCCGCCCTCGACACCGGTTTGCGCGGTGCCATGCGCAAAATGGTCGCGCGCCTGCTCGAAGAGAGCGGCGTGACGACGATTCTGGTCACCCACGACCAGGGCGAAGCCTTGTCGTTTGCCGATCAGTTGGCGGTCATGCGTGACGGGCGACTGGTGCAGTCGGGGCATCCGATGGACCTCTACCGCTATCCGGACGACGAGCAGACCGCACGTTTTCTCGGCGAAGCGGTGGTCATGCCGGCGCAGATCGAGGCCGGTTGGGCCCATTGCGATCTTGGACGGATCGCGGTGAACAGCAACGGTTTCTCCGGTCCTGCACAGATCATGCTGCGCCCGGAACAGCTTCAACTGTCCGACCTTCCCGCCGACTCAGAGGGCTGCAACGCCGTGGTCACCGAACGCGATTTCGGCGGCAACACGTGCACCCTGACGGTCGAGCTGCGTGCCGCAGCCAATGAGGAATCCGGTCGTTCGCTGCTGGTCCGCAGTACCGGGATGCACGCGCCGCCGGCCGGCAGCGCGGTACAACTGTCGATTCTAGGGGCGGCCCACGTCTTCGACGTGTCGTAACACTCGACTACAGATCGAAACGATCCACGGCGCGACGCCGTTCATTGTCGTCGCGCACGTCGTAGTTGGCGGTCGTCTGGATATTGCTGTGGTGCGCGAGTTTCTGGGCGATCGACAGATCGTGCTCTTCGATGACCCGGGTGATGAACGAACGCCGGAAATCGTGGGGCATGATCTTGACCCCGACCTGGGTCCCGCGCTGGCGGGCGATGTAATAGATCGCGTGCTTGGTGATGCGCTCCCGGGTGATGTGGCTGCCCCGGCGGATGCGGTTGAACAGAAACGTATCGTCGCTCTCGCCTTCCTTGAGCTCTGAACGACGAAACTCCAGCCAGGCACTGAGCTTGGCGAACGCCCAGGCCGGTGCGTATTTGATCAGTTGTTTATTGCCCTTGGCGGTGACGCACAGGCTGCGTTCAGTGAAGTCCACCTGGTTCAGATCCAGATCCACCGACTCGGACTTACGCATGCCGGTGCCGTACAACAATGCAATCACCGCCGCATCGCGCAACCCCTGCGGACGCGGATCGGCCGCGCAGACTTCCATCAGCTCATGAATCAGCGTGCGCTTCAGGTTGCGCCCCTGAGACAGCCGCGTACCGGCAATGCCCTTGACCGAGCGCATCTTCAACAGGTGATCCTGGCTGATCAGGCTCATGCGCCAGGCTTCGTTCATGACACCACGAATGGCATTTACATAGAGTGAAGAGGTGTTGGGGGCATAGTTGTCAGCGCGCAATGCGGCGACTAACGCGACAACATCCTCGGGTTGCAGGGCGTGCCAGGGAATGTCCTCGACATTCATGTCTTCAAAGCCGAGGCGATCGGCGGCATCTTGTAAAACGTACCGCATGGTGAGCTGGCTGGAAGGTGCCAATCGCGCCAAATACAAGGACAAAGGGTTACTTGCGATAGATTCTGAAGAGGTAACGGATAAGCTGCTCAAACGAAAGGCCTTGAGTAAAAAACAGTCCAGCACAACAACTAACAACTGCAATGAACTTGAAGTAAGAAAGAGTCTTGTAGTAGGACTTTTCCGATAAAGCCGCGGAAATCTGAACAGCGGCTGTATGAATTTCAGATAAACGATTCGCCGACCGGTTTTTCATATTCCTTTCACAAAATCGGGAATAACCTTAGCTAGATAGGTCCTCAGTCGGTACCGCCCAACCTGCCGGGCAACGCCTGAAAAGTCAACCAACCCCCGACGTCATGCTTACCAAGCAACTCGTTGATGCAAAACCCGTTTTTTGTGTCTACGCTGGGATTGGATCCGATGAACAGATGGATCTGTCCATTTTTTTCGCAATGAGGTGTCCATGAGTCAGGCGTTTCTCCCCTTCTCTCGCCCGAGTATCGGCGATGAAGAAATTGCGGCCGTCGAGCAGGTTCTGCGCTCGGGCTGGATCACCACCGGGCCGAAAAACCAGGCACTTGAAGAACAGTTCGCGCAGTACGTGGGATGCAAGCACGCCGTTGCACTGTCATCTGCCACCGGCGGCATGCACATCACCCTGCTGGCTCTGGGTATCGGCCCTGGCGATGAAGTCATCACACCGTCGCAGACCTGGGTCTCCACCGCCAACATGATTTCCCTGCTCGGTGCCACACCGGTGTTCGTCGATGTCGACCGCGACACCCTGATGACCGACGCCGCCCGTATCGAAGCGGCCATCACGCCGCGCACCAAAGCCATCATTCCCGTGCATTACGCCGGTGCCGCGTTCGATCTGGATCCGCTGTACGCACTGGCGGACAAGCACGGCATCGCCGTCATCGAAGACGCGGCCCACGCCGCCGGCACCCGCTACAAGGGCCGCCACGTCGGCTCCCACGGCACGGCGATCTTCTCGTTCCACGCGATCAAGAACATGACCTGCGCCGAAGGCGCGATGTTCGTCACCGACGACGAAGCCCTGGCCAGCCGCGTGCGCATGCTCAAGTTCCACGGTCTGGGCGTCGATGCCTATGACCGTCTGACCGGAGGCCGCAAACCGCAGGCCCAGGTCATGGAGCCGGGCTTCAAGTACAACCTGTCCGACATCAACGCCGCCATTGCCCTGGTGCAACTGCAGCGTCTGGACGCCATCAATGCCCGCCGCACCGAGCTGGCCGGTCAGTACCTGCAAAAGCTCGAAGGCTTGCCGGTGCAGCCGCTGGCGATTCCACAATATGCCCAGCAACACGCCTGGCACCTGTTCATCCTGCGCATCGACAGCGAGCGCTGCGGGATGGATCGCGAAGCCTTCATGAAGGGTTTGCAGGAGCAAGGCATCGGCACCGGCATCCATTTCATCGCCACCCACCTGCACACCTGGTACCGCCAGCGTGACCCTGACCTGTACCTGCCCAACACCGAATGGAACTCGGCGCGGCTGTGCTCGATTCCGCTGTTCCCCGACATGACCGACCAGGATCTGGATCGTGTTGTCGGCGCCATCGCCACTCTTATGGACAAACGCTCGTGAGACCTTACCCGATTAAATGCGTGTCGATCGTCATCCCGGTCTACAACGAACAGGACAGTCTGCCTGAGCTGCTTCGGCGCACAGAGGCGGCCTGCGCCCAACTCAAACATGACTACGAAATCGTGCTGGTCGACGACGGCAGCCGCGACGAGTCGGCCAATATGCTGGAAGAAGCCGCCGGACGCGAAAACAGCCCGTTCGTGGCCGTCATCCTCAACCGCAACTACGGTCAGCACGCCGCGATCATGGCCGGTTTCGAGCAATGCAAAGGCGACGTGGTGATCACCATCGACGCTGACCTGCAGAACCCGCCGGAAGAAATTCCGCGTCTGGTGGCCGAAGCCGAAAAGGGTTACGACGTCGTCGGCACCGTGCGTGGCAACCGTCAGGACTCGGCCCTGCGCCGCTACCCGTCGAAACTGATCAACCTCGCGGTGCAACGTTCCACCGGCGTGGCCATGAGCGACTACGGCTGCATGCTGCGCGCCTACCGCCGCACCATCATCGACGCGATGCTCGCCTGCCGCGAACGCAGCACGTTCATTCCGATCCTGGCCAACAGCTTTGCCCGCCACACCACCGAAATCGTCGTGGCCCACGCCGAGCGTGAGCACGGCGACTCGAAATACAGCCCGATGCGCCTGATCAACCTGATGTTCGATCTGGTCACCTGCATGACCACCACGCCGCTGCGTCTGCTGAGCATCGTCGGCTTCGCGATGGCAGGTCTGGGCGCACTGTTCGCCGTTGCGCTGATCGTGCTGCGCCTGGCGTTCGGTGCAGGCTGGGCCGGTGACGGCACGTTCGTACTGTTTGCGGTGCTGTTCGTGTTCACCGGTGGCCAGTTCATCGGCATGGGTCTGCTGGGTGAATACCTGGGACGCATGTACAGCGACGTGCGCGCCCGCCCGCGCTTCTTCATTGAAAAGGTGTTGCGCAGCCAGCCGGCCTCCCCGGCACCTGCGGTCACCGTTGACGGCCTTACTTCCAATTCCACTTCCGATCAGGTTCTCTCATGAGTGCAAAAACTGTTGTCTTCGCTTACCACGATATTGGCTGCGCCGGCATTGAAGCCCTGCTTAACAGCGGCTACGACATTGCAGCAGTGTTCACTCACGCCGACGATCCGAAAGAAAACGCCTTCTACGCCTCGGTTGCACAGCTGTGCGCCAGCAAAGGCATCCCGGTCCACGCGCCGGAAGATGCCAACCACCCGCTGTGGATCGAGCGCATCGCCAAGCTCGACCCTGAGTACATTTTCTCGTTCTACTACCGCAACCTGCTGAGCGAACCACTGCTGGCACTGGCAAAAAAAGGCGCGTTCAACCTGCACGGCTCGCTGCTGCCACGCTACCGTGGTCGCGCACCGGCCAACTGGGTGCTGGTCAACGGCGAAACCGAAACCGGTGTCACCCTGCACCGCATGGTCAAGCGCGCTGATGCCGGCGCCATCGTTGCCCAGCAACGCGTTGCCATCGAGCGCAGCGACACCGGTCTGACCCTGCACGCCAAACTGCGCACCGCCGCCAGCGACCTGCTGCGCGACACTCTGCCGAACATGCTGCAAGGCAAGATCACCGAAACCCCGCAAGACGAATCCAAGGCCACCGTATTCGGCCGTCGTACTCCGGCGGACGGCAAACTGGTCTGGGCCAAACCGGCCGAAGAGCTGTTCAACCTGGTTCGCGCCGTGACCCGTCCGTATCCTGGCGCCTTCTGCGCCGTGGGCGAGCACAAGCTGATCGTGTGGAGCGCCGAAGTCGTCAAGGGCAACGAAGGTCAGGCCCCTGGCCGTGTGATCAGCGTCGATCCGCTGCGCATCGCCTGCGGTGAAGACTCGCTGGTGATCAACGCCGGTCAGCGCAACGACAACGGTCTGTACCTGAGCGGCCCGCAACTGGCCAACGAACTGGGTCTGGTAGACGGTTCGCTGCTTCGCGGAGCCGAATCCGGCCGTGCGCCACGTCGTACCCGTGTGCTGATCCTGGGCGTCAACGGTTTCATCGGTAACCACCTGTCCGAGCGCCTGCTGCGTGACGACCGCTACGAAATCTATGGCCTGGACATCGGTTCCGACGCCATCGACCGTCTGCGCGACCACCCACGTTTCCACTTCGTCGAAGGCGACATCAGCATTCACTCCGAGTGGATCGAGTACCACATCAAGAAGTGCGACGTGGTCCTGCCGCTGGTGGCCATCGCCACGCCGATCGAATACACCCGCAACCCGCTGCGCGTATTCGAACTGGACTTCGAAGAGAACCTGAAACTGGTTCGCTACTGCGTCAAGTACAACAAGCGCGTGATCTTCCCGTCGACCTCGGAAGTCTATGGCATGTGCCAGGACAAGAACTTCGACGAAGACAGCTCCAACCTGATCGTCGGCCCGATCAACAAGCAGCGCTGGATCTACTCGGTTTCCAAGCAACTGCTGGACCGCGTGATCTGGGCTTACGGCGCCAAGGGCCTGAACTTCACCCTGTTCCGTCCGTTCAACTGGATGGGTCCGCGTCTGGACCGTCTGGACTCGGCCCGTATCGGCAGCTCCCGCGCCATCACCCAGCTGATCCTGAACCTGGTGGAAGGCACTCCGATCCGTCTGTTCGACGGCGGCGAGCAGAAGCGCTGCTTCACCGACATCGCCGACGGCGTCGAAGCGCTGGCCCGCATCATCGACAACGACAACGATGTCTGCAACGGCCAGATCATCAACATCGGCAACCCGGAAAACGAAGCCAGCATCCGTCAGCTGGGCGAAGAACTGCTGCGTCAGTTCGAAGCTCACCCGCTGCGCAGCAACTTCCCTCCGTTCGCCGGTTTCCGCGACGTGGAAAGCAAGGCGTTCTACGGTGCCGGTTACCAGGACGTGGAACACCGCAAGCCAAGCATCGCCAACGCCAAGCGCCTGCTGAACTGGGAGCCGACCGTGGAAATGCGCGAGACCATCGGCAACACCCTGGACTTCTTCCTGCGTGAAGCCATGCTCGAAATCGCGGACAAGCGTTAATGCAGGCAGGTCTTCGTATCGATGTCGACACCTACCGAGGCACCCGTGAAGGGGTGCCCCGGTTGCTGGAAATTCTCGACGAAGCGCAGGTCAAGGCAACGTTCTTCTTCAGTGTCGGCCCGGACAACATGGGCCGACATCTGTGGCGCCTGATCCGTCCGCAATTCCTCTGGAAAATGCTGCGTTCCAACGCCGCCGGCCTGTATGGCTGGGACATCCTGCTGGCCGGGACCGCCTGGCCGGGCAAACCGATCGGTCGCGACCTCGGGCACCTGATGCGTCAGGCCCGGGACGCCGGCCATGAAGTCGGCCTGCACGCCTGGGATCACCACGGCTGGCAGGCCAATGCCGGCACCTGGAGCGACGCGCAACTGATCGAGCAGATCCGTCGCGGCGTCGACACCCTGAGCGACATCATCGGCGAGAAAATCCAGTGCTCTGCCGCCGCCGGTTGGCGCGCGGACGAGCGCGTGGTCGAAGCCAAAGAAACTTTCGGTTTTCGCTATAACAGCGATTGCCGCGGGAATCGGCTGTTTCGACCACTGCTGGCCGATGGTTCAGTGGGTGCGCCGCAGATTCCGGTGGACATGCCGACCTTCGACGAGGTGGTCGGTCCGACCGTGGCGGCGAAGGACTTCAACGCCTTCATCCTTGACCGGTTCCGCCCGGACAACCTCAACAACTACACCATTCATGCCGAAGTAGAAGGGATTCTGATGGCCGACGATTTTCGCCGTTTGCTGGCCGATGCACGTCAGCGAGAAATCGAGTTCAAGCCTTTGGGCGATCTGTTGCCCGAGTTTCTCAACACATTGCCTGTCGGCCGTGTGCAGCGTGGCGTCCTCGAAGGCCGTGAAGGCTGGCTGGGAGTGCAAGGGGCATGAGCAAACGCTGGGCACTGCCGCTGCTGATCGGACTGTTTCTGCTCGCCTACCTGCTGCCGCTCGGCACCCATGGCTTGTGGATTCCCGATGAAACCCGTTACGCCCAGATCAGCCAGGACATGCTGCTGAGCGGCAACTGGGTGTCCCCTCATTTCATGGGCCTGCGTTATTTCGAGAAACCGATTGCCGGTTACTGGATGATCGCGCTGGGTCAGGAAATGTTCGGGCAGAACCTGTTCGGCGTCCGCTTCGCTTCGGCCCTCAGCACCGGTTTGAGTGTGCTGTTGTGCTTCCTGGTTGCCCGTCGCCTGTGGAACGAGCCGAGCAAAAGCTTCATCTGCGCCCTGCTCTACATGAGCTTCACGGTGGTTGCCGGTCAGGCGGGTTATGCCAACCTCGATCCGCAATTCACCTTCTGGGTAAACCTGAGCCTCGTCGCCCTGTGGTTTGCCGTCGACAGTCGTAGCACCCGGCAACGCGTAATCAGCTGGGCCGTGTTGGGGCTGGCCTGCGGGATGGGGTTCATGACCAAGGGTTTTCTCGCCTGGCTGCTGCCGGTACTGATCGCCCTGCCCTGGATGCTCTGGCAGAAACGCTGGCGTGAATTGCTGATCTACGGTCCGGTGGCGGTTGCCGTGGCGATCATCGTCAGCCTGCCGTGGGTACTGGCCGTGCACAGTCAGGAACCGGATTACTGGCGGTTCTTCTTCTGGCACGAACACATCCGCCGCTTTGCCGGTGACGATGCTCAACACGACGCGCCTTGGTGGTTCTACCTGCCATTGCTGGTTGCCTTCAGTCTGCCGTGGGTCGGCATGCTGGTGCCGGCGTTCAAGCAAGCCTGGCAGACCCGCACGCAACCGGGCATTGCCTTCCTGCTGCTGTGGCTGGTGATGCCGCTGGCATTTTTCAGCACCGCCAACGGCAAACTGCCGACCTACATCCTGCCGTGCCTGCTGCCGCTGGCGCTGTTGCTGGGTCATGCCCTGGCCGACCGACTGCGTCTGGAACAGGGCCGGGCCTTGAGCATCAACGGTTTGCTGAACCTGGTGCTGGGCGTCGTTACGCTGATCGCACTGGTTTACCTGCAATTGAAAAAACCGGTGTACGACCATGAGCTGCACAGCATGGTGCTGGTGTTCATTGCCCTGATCGGCTGGATCATCGCCAACCTTGCGCAAGCGTTTCTGCCGCTGCAGTGCTGGGCCGCTCCGGCGCTCGGCAGTCTGTTGCTGATCGGCGTGCTGCCGGCGGCGCTGCCGAAGTCGGTGGTGGCCAACAAGACTCCGGACCAGTTCATCCTGCATCACCTCGACGAACTGTCCGGCACCACGCACCTGCTGAGCAACGATCTCGGTGCCGCCTCGGCACTGGCCTGGCGCCTGAAGCAACCCAAGGTGGCGTTGTACAACACCGTGGGCGAGCTGAAGTACGGCCTGAGCTATCCGGAAGGCGCGGAACAGCGGATCACCACCGATGAAGTCCAGCAGTGGGTACGCGATGCCCGCCGCACCGGCTCGGTCGGCGTGGTCATGCGGGTCAAGGGCGACGACGAGCTGCATGAAGTCGACCTGCTGCCCAAGGACGGCACCCGTTACGAGCAAGGCAATCTGGTGATCATCGTCCTGCCCAAGGATCCGTCATGAGCTGGTTGCTGTTGCTGACGGCGTGTCTGCTGACGTGCCTGGGCCAGGTTGCACAGAAGTACGCGGTGGAGAGCTGGCGCGGGGTCGATTCGTCCTGGGCCGACAAACTGCGCTCGCCCTGGCTGTGGCTGGCGCTGTTCGCACTGGGCTCGGGCCTGCTGGTCTGGCTGCTGGTGCTGCAACGCCTTGAAGTGGGCATCGCTTACCCGATGCTCAGCCTCAACTTTGTGCTGATCACCTTGATCGCGCGTTTCGTGTTTCGCGAACCGATCGATCGCCAGCACTGGATCGGTGTCGCACTGGTGATCGGCGGCGTGGCACTGCTGGGACAACAGTCATGAGTCAGGGACGCGGAATCGGCTTTGCACTGGGCAGCGTGTTGCTGGTCAGCGGCGCCCAACTGGGCATGCGCTGGAGCATGACGCGCCTGCCGCAGCCGGAACAATGGCTGTCAGCCTTGAGCAGCGGTAGCGTCGATCTGTCGGCGCTCGCGGTTGTCGCCACGGCCATTTTTGCCTACGCACTGTCGATGCTCTGCTGGCTCGCCGCCCTGCGCGACCTGCCGCTGGGCCGGGCCTATTCGCTGCTGAGCATCAGCTATGCGCTGGTGTATCTGTTGGCGGCCAGTCTGCCGCTGTTCAACGAATCCTTCAGTTTCACCAAATCACTGGGCGTGGCACTGGTCATGCTCGGTGTCATCACTATCAACACTCGTCCGGCACAAGCGCCCGATTTGAGGAGTGCTCCATGAAAATCACAGTATTTGGAAGCGGTTACGTCGGCCTGGTGCAAGCCGCGGTTCTGGCCGAGGTCGGCCATGATGTCGTGTGCATGGATATCGATCAGAAGAAGGTCGAACTGCTCAGCCAGGGTCACGTCAGCATCTTCGAACCGGGCCTGTCGAGCCTGGTCCGTGAAGGCCTGGATTCCGGTCGTCTGCACTTCACTGCCGATGAGAAAAACGCCGTGCTTCATGGTCGCGTCGCCTTCATTGCCGTGGGCACACCGTCCAGCGAGGATGGCTCGGCCGACCTGAAATACGTGCTGTCGGTGGGCGATGCCGTTGCCCGTCATCGCGAGCAACCGCTGATCCTGGTGGAAAAATCCACCGTACCGGTCGGCACTGGCGACACCCTGCGCGCCCATATCCAGGCCGCGCTGGACAAGGCGGGTCGCGCGCTGCAGTTCGATATCGTCTCCAACCCGGAATTCCTCAAGGAAGGTTCGGCGGTCTCCGACTGCCGTCGTCCGGACCGCATCGTCATCGGCTGCGAAGGCGATGAAGTGCGTGACGTGATGCGCGACCTGTACTCGCCGTTCAACCGCAACCATGACCGCATAATGTTCATGGACCTGCGCAGCGCCGAGCTGACCAAGTATGCCGCCAACTGCATGCTGGCGACCAAGATCAGCTTCATCAACCAGATCGCTGAACTGGCCGAACACCTGGGCGCCGACATCGAGTCGGTACGCCAGGGCATCGGCGCCGACACGCGCATCGGTTACCACTTCATCTATCCGGGCTGCGGCTACGGCGGCTCGTGCTTCCCCAAAGACATGCGCGCGCTGATCCACAGTGCCGAACAGGCCCATTGCTCCAGCGACCTGCTGCAAGCGGTCGAGGCGATCAACGAACGTCAGAAGCACAAGCTGTTCGACCGCATCAATGCGTTCTACAAGGGTGATCTGCGCGGCAAGACCTTCGCCCTGTGGGGTCTGGCGTTCAAGCCGAACACCGACGACATGCGCGATGCGCCAAGCCGCGTGCTGCTTGATTCGCTGTTCGCCGCCGGCGCCAGCGTTCGCGCGTTCGACCCGGAAGCGATGCAGGAAACCCAGCATCTGTACCCGAACGAAGAAAAACTGATGCTGATGGGCACCCCTGAATCGGTGCTTGCCGGTTCCGACGCGCTGATCATCTGCACCGAATGGCAACAGTTCAAGGCGCCGGATTTCGACCTGATCCAGCAACGCCTCAAGGATCCGGTGATCTTCGACGGCCGTAACCTGTACGACGCCGACCGTCTGGCGCGCAATGGCTTCAAGTACTTCCCGATCGGCCGTGGGGACTCGCGCAAGTTGCCGATCCCGCTGCAACAATGGCCTAACACTGCGGACGTCGCTTGATTACGTTGTCGCCTGCCATCCGCCGGCAGTCCCTGATCGCAGGGCTGCTGGCACTGTTGTTGTTTATCGCCGGGGTTTATGGACAGGCACCCATTGGCTTTGATTCACGCTTTGTACTGTTTGCCCAGGAAATGCTGCGACACGGGCCGACGGTATTCCCGACCACCTACGGCGAGCCTTACGCAGACTATTCGGCGTTGTCGACGTTGTTCATCTGGCTGTTGGCGTTGCCTTTCGGGGCTATCAATACACTGACCGCGTGGTTGCCCAGCGCCATCGCGGGCGGGGTGATCGTGATGTTGATGTACCGCTTGCTGGCGGTGCATTCGCAGCGCTGGGCATTGATCAGCATTGCGCTGCTGATGCTCACCAGTACGTTCATCACGGAAGTCCGCGCGGTGTCGCAAGACCTGATGCTGGCTGCCGTCGCGTTGTCGGTGTTCTACCTGGGTTACGCGCACGACCATTTCGGCTCCGGCCGACGCTGGCCGCTGATTTTCGTCCTGCTGTTGCTGGGTTTCGGCATCCGTGGGCCGATCGGGCTGGTGGTGCCGACCGGCATGCTCTGCAGCTATTACCTGCTCAATCGTCAGTGGACACGGCTGTTCGTGTTCGGTGTGCTGGCGTCGATCCTGCTCGCGGCGTGTGTCGGCCTGTTGTTGTGGCTGGCCAAGCTCAGCGGCGGCGAGGCTTTCCTGCAAGACGTGATCCGCATGCAGTTCATGGGGCGCATGGATGGCAGTGAAGGCGTCAGCGGTTCGCTGTACTACTTCACCAGTTCGCTGGGCAACTACGCGCTGGCTTACCCGCTGGTCATTGTGGTGCTGGCGGCGGCGTGGCTGAGCAAACCGCATCAGCGCGGACCGGCCTTGCGGCTGGTGCAATATTGCGCGGCGGCCGGGTTGATCGTCATGGTCGGTCTGTCGATTCCACAGGCGAAGAAGGCGCGTTACCTGCTGCCGATGTTGCCGATGGCCGCGATCATCGCCGCGTATCCGTTCCAGGTGGCTCACGGTCGAGTGTTTGCGTGGCTGCGCGGGATCATTCAGGCCCTGTGGCTGCTGACGCCGCTGTTGCTGATCGTTGCCCTGCTGGTTGCGCGACGCAAGTTCCCGGAGCTGTTGACCGGTGTCATGCCGGTGCTGATCGTGCTGGGCGTGCTGCAACTGCTGGCGTTGTCCAGACTCTGGAAGCCGCGCTGGCGTGCCGAAGTGCTGGCACTGAGCGCGGTACTGGCGTTGTGGACGGTCTATGCCGCCGTGTTCGAGCCGGTGGAACGCGCGCTCTATGACACCCGTTCTTTCAGTCGGGCGGCGTTCGCCCAGGTTCAACAGAACCCGGCCCCGCTGGTGCTGCACGGCATGGGCAAGGACGCCAAGGCGATCAAGTTCATGGTCAACGTCGAGCAGGACCTGCAACCGCAGTTCACCGAAACCGTTCAGCAACTGGAAGCACTCCAGGGTCCGGCCTGGCTGATCATGGACAGCAAGGATATGCAGTCACTGCAAGGCACGCCGCTGGCCAGCCTGCAACCGGTACTGAGCGGTCGCTTCGACAAGAACGATTACGTGCTGTTGTACCTGAAACCCTTGTAGACCTCGCTGAAGGCTGCGATCTTGCGGAGCTTCCCAGGATCGCAGCCATCGGCAGTTCCCGCATGACATTCCTTATACGCCCCGCCCGGCCCGCAGACGCGGCCACCCTCCCCGCCATCGAACGTTCGGCCGCTGAACTGTTTCGTCTGGATCCTGCACTGGCCTGGCTGGCCGACAGCGATGTACCCGACGCCGCGCAGCATTTGCAGGCCATCGAGCAGGGACATGTATGGATTGCAGAAAATACTGTCGGACAACTTGCCGGTTTTTTAAGGGCCGTTGAAATCGACAACCAGTTGCACGTCGAAGAGCTGTCCGTCAGCCAACACTTTCAGGGCCAGGGCATCGGTCGCAAGTTACTGTTGGGCGTGATTGAACACGCGCGACGACAGCAACTTGAGGCGGTCACGTTGACCACTTTTCGCGACCTGCCGTGGAATGCGCCGTTCTATCAACGAATGGGTTTTGTGCCATTGAACGAAGTGGATGCCGGGCCGCGTTTGATCGAGGTACTCAACGACGAAATCGCCCACGGTTTGCCCGGTGAGCGACGTTGCGCGATGCGATTGATGCTCGGCTGAATTACAACGGCGCTTTCAGATCAACGCCCAACGCCTGAGCGAACGCCTTCACCAACGGACTGCGCACGGTGTTGTGACGCAGGATCAGATTGAACGGCGTGGCGATGTTGATTCGCTCCGGCAGCACTGCGCGAAACTGCCCCGCCGCCACCAGCGTGGCCGCGTAATGCCGGGGCAGGAAGCCCACGAAGCGCCCGGTCTTGATCAGCAGCGCTACGGCTTCGACCTGGGTCGCCGAGGCGGAAAAGCTGTCGTAGCGGGCAAAATTGAGTTTGTCGCGATGAATCGCGTAGCGGTGGTTGATGCACTCGTAATCCTGCAGCACCTCGCTGTTCATTTGTGCTTCGGGCATGTCGAACAACGGATGGCCGACAGCGCAGTAAACCTCCGAACGTTCTTCATATAACGGGTAATAATCAAACTCTTCCCGTTTTTGATAAACCGGCACTATTCCCGCCACCAGGCGCCCTTCTACCACGCCTCTTTCCACCTCATCCAGCTGGGTGGCCTGAAGTTGAAATCTTACTTTCGGCGACTCTTCATTTATCTTTTTAAGCGCAGCAACTAACGGTGAATTAAGGTCGCTGATCGTATTATCAATAACGCCCACACCAAGATCGCCAATAAGTTCGTTCTGCGCTGAACTAAGCCGATCCCGAAAGTTGTCGACCGACGCGAACAGGTCAATCGACGCCTGATACACCAGACGCCCTTCCTCGGTCAGGTGAAATCCCTCGCGCCCCCGGGTACACAGACGCATGCCGATACGGATTTCCAGGTCGGAGATCTGCTTGCTGATGGCCGCAAGGCCCACGTTCAGCTCGTTTTGCGCGGCGCTGAAGCCTCCCGCCTCGACCACGGCCTTGAACACCTTGAGCAGTTTGAAATCCAGTCCGCTTAGGGCCAGTGGCGCTCTGTGAGCCGTTTTCAGCGGCGGGTTTCCGGAATTGGAAAGTGGGGTTTCCATAATGCTGATTTACCTCTGGCGCAATGTTCAACAATCTGTGTCCAACAACAAAAACATCGCCGACTAATAATAATGATCACAGAAAACAGGCCTTGGCAACCGCCAAAAAATCCCGAACATCAGTGCCAACTCACTGATCGCCAAACATTAAAAGCTGACACTTCGATCAGCTCTTGTCTCTTTGCAACTGCCCTCTTGAAAACTGCTTTGGCCTGATTCCGCGCGCTGACTTTTCAGCGTGTTCGAAAGGCCCGGCACACCGATTTCAGTTCGCGTTACCGACGAGGAAAACAACAAATGTCTCAAACCACCGACCGTCTCTGGGGTGCCCGTTTCAAAAGCGGCCCTTCCGCAGCCCTGGCGGCCCTGTCCCGTTGCCCCGAGCGCTATTTCCGCCTGACGCCGTACGATCTGGCCGGTTCCAAAGCCCACGCCGGGGAACTGCAACGTGCCGGCCTGCTGGACGAGCAGGAAACCCGCACGATGATCGAAGCCCTGGACGGCATCGGTGCCGATTTTGCTGCCGGGCGCATCGCCCCGACGCTGGACGACGAAGACGTTCACACCTTCATCGAGCGCCTGCTGACCGAACGCCTCGGTGCATTGGGCGGCAAGCTGCGCGCCGGCCGCTCACGCAACGACCAGACCGCCAACGACCTGCGCCTGTTCCTGCGGGATCACGTGCGCACCCTGGCCATTGAAGTGCTGGCCCTGCAACAAGCGCTGGTGGATCAGGCCGAGCAGCACGTCGACAGCATCTGCCCGGGCTTCACCCACTTGCAGCAAGCGCAGCCGATCGTGTTCGCCCATCACCTGTTGGCCCACGCGCAATCGATGCTGCGTGACGTGCAGCGACTGGTGGACTGGGACGCCCGTACTTCGCTGTCGCCACTCGGTGCCGCAGCCATGGCCGGTTCCGCCATCGCTCGCCAGCCGCAGCAATCAGCGAAGGAAATGGGTTACGCCGGCGTCTGCGAAAACTCCATCGACGCCGTGGCCAGCCGCGATCACGTCGCCGAGTTCCTGTTCATCGCCAGCATGCTCGGGATCAACATCTCGCGTCTGGCCGAAGAGTTTTGCCTGTGGTCGTCGCGCCAGTTCCGCTGGGTCGATCTGGACGACGCGTACGCTACCGGCAGTTCGATCATGCCGCAGAAGAAAAACCCCGACATCGCCGAATTGGCCCGAGGCAAGGCTGGCCGCCTGATCGGTAACCTGACCGGCCTGCTCTCGACGCTCAAATCCCTGCCGCTGTCGTACAACCGTGACCTGAGCGAAGACAAGAACGGCGTGCTCGACAGCGTCGACACCCTGCTGCTGGTGCTGCCGGCGATGGCCGGAATGGTCGCGACCATGACCGTGAACGTCGAAGAACTGCGCCGTCAGGCTCCGCTGGGTTTCACCCTTGCCACCGAAGTCGCCGACTGGCTGGCGGTGCGCGGCGTACCGTTCAAGGAAGCCCACGAAATCACCGGTGCGCTGGTCCAGGCCTGCGAAAAACACAACCTCGAATTGTGGGAAGCCTCGCCGGCGCTGCTGGCCGAGATCGACCCGCGCCTCACGGCAGACGTGCGTGACAGCCTGACTCTGGAAGCCGCCATCGCTGCCCGCAGCGGTTGGGGCGGCACCGCGCCGCAACAAGTGCGCGAGCAGATCGGCCGCCTGAAAACCGCCCTCGCTGTGCAACAACAGTGGACCGAAAACTACCAGGGCTTCCGCCTCTGAGCCGGGTCCCCCTCCCACCGGGAGGGGGTTGATCGAAAAGTACAGTGTACGGAGAAACACCATGAGCCAGACTCAGGCAGAACGACTCCAGGCGGAGCGCAAACTGGCGGAAAACCAGTTCGACATCACCCAGTACCAGCATGTGCCACGGCGCTATTACGGGCGGATCTTCTTCGCCACATTGATTGTGATCGCGATCATCGGCCTGGTACGGGCCTTCGCCGAAGGCAAGATCGAATGGTCGTACATCGGCCAGTTCCTGACTTCCGAAGCGATCATGTGGGGCCTGCTCAACACGATCATCATGGCCGTGCTGGCCATGGCGCTGGGCATCGTGTTCGGGGTGATCACCGCGATCATGCGCATGTCGGCCAACCCGATCCTGCGCTACGTGGCGCTGACCTACACCTGGCTGTTTCGCGGTACGCCGCTGATTCTGCAACTGCTGTTGTGGTTCAACCTGGCGCTGATCTTCCCCACCATCGGCATTCCCGGCCTGTTCGAACTCGACACGGTGAGCCTGATGACCCCGTTCGTGGCCGCCCTGCTCGGCTTGAGCATCAACCAGGGCGCCTACACCGCTGAAGTGGTGCGCGCCGGCCTGCTGTCGGTGGACACCGGCCAGTACGAAGCGGCCAAGTCGATCGGCATGCCGCGCCTGCAAGCGCTGCGCCGGATCATCCTGCCGCAGGCCATGCGCATCATCATTCCGCCGGTCGGCAACGAATTCATCGGCATGGTGAAAATGACCTCGCTGGCGAGCGTGATCCAGTACTCGGAACTGCTCTACAACGCCCAGAACATCTACTACGCCAACGCCCGGGTCATGGAGCTGCTGATCGTCGCCGGTATCTGGTACCTGGCCACCGTTACCGTCCTGTCCTTTGGTCAAAGCCGTCTGGAGCGTCGTTTCGCTCGCGGCGCCGGCAAGCGCTCGTAAGCCGCGCAGGAGAATCGAACATGAGAAGCATCGTCAAGGCTGTGGCCCTGAACAAATATTACGACCAGTACCACGCGCTCAAGGACATCAACATCGAAGTCGAGCAAGGCGAAGTGCTGTGCATCATCGGCCCGTCCGGCTCGGGAAAGAGCACCCTGCTGCGCTGCGTCAATCAGTTGGAAAAGATCGACAAGGGCGGTTTGTGGGTCGATGGCGAACTGGTGGGCTACCGCGTCGTCGGGCACAAGCTGCACGAACTCAACGAGTCGCAGATCGCCCGTCAGCGCCTGGCCACCGGCATGGTGTTCCAGCGCTTCAACCTGTTTCCGCACATGACTGTGCTGCAAAACATCATCGAAGGCCCGTGCCAGGTGCTCAAGCGTTCGCCCAAGGAGGCGCACGAAGAAGCCCTGGAACTGCTGGCCCGGGTCGGCCTGGCCGACAAACGCGACAGCTACCCGATCGAATTGTCGGGCGGTCAGCAGCAACGAGTGGCGATTGCCCGCGCCCTGGCCATGCGACCCAAGCTGATGCTGTTCGATGAACCCACTTCGGCACTCGACCCGGAACTGGTCGGTGAGGTGCTGTCGGTGATGCGCGATCTGGCGCAGACCGGCATGACCATGATCGTCGTCACCCATGAACTGGGCTTCGCCCGGGAGGTTTCCAACCGCATGGTGTTCATGGACGGCGGGCAGATCGTGGAGGCTGGAAGCCCCGAAGAAATACTAATAAGTCCGCAAAACCCGCGCACCCAAAGCTTCATTTCTGCCGTTCGAACCTGAGGCCCCTTTGGCCTTCACAACACTCATAAGAGAACGTCCATGAAGAACTTCGTTATCCCAGCAGTACTCGCAGGCCTGATGGCTTCCAGCATCAGCTTCGCCGCCGAATTGCCGGCCGGCATCAAGGAAAAAGGCGAGATCGTCGTCGCGATCATGCCCAACTATCCGCCGATGGATTTCAAGGACCCGGCCACCAACAAGCTCACCGGCCTGGACTACGACCTGGGCAACGCCCTGGCCGAGCGCCTCGGGATCAAGATCAAGTGGCAGGAAACCGGTTTCGAGCAAATGATCAACGCCCTGACCACCGACCGCGTCGACATCGTGCTGTCGGGCATGACCGACACTGCCGAGCGCCAGGCCAGTGTGACCTTCGTTGACTACTTCACCAGCGGCCCGCAGTTCTACACCTTGCAGAAGAACACCGCGACCAACGAAATCACCGACCTGTGCGGCAAGAAAGTCGGCACCAGCCGCCGCACCACGTTCCCGGCGGAAATCGCCGCGTGGAGCAAGGAGCACTGTGAAGCGGCAGGCAAACCGGCGATCAACGTGATCGGCACCGAAGGCTCGGCGGACGCCCGCGCCCAACTGCGCCAGAGCCGTATTGATGCGGCGATGCAGGGCAGCGAAACCCTGTCGTACCTCAAGACCCAGGAAAAGGACATGTACAAGACAGTCGGCCAGCCAATCTCCGTGCAGTTCACCGGATTGGGTGTGAGCAAGAAAAAGCCTGAGCTGAGTGAAGCGGTGAAGGTGGCGTTGCAGAGCATGGTGGATGACGGCAGCTACAACGCGATTCTGAAGAAGTGGGATCTGGAGCTGGGTGCGATCAAGGAAGTGACCATCAACGCTGGCAAGTAATCCGGTCAGCGCCACCTTTCCATTGTGGGAGCGAGCTTGCTCTGGGCGGCATTCCGACGAAGTCAGCGTGTCATTCACCAGTGATGTCGACTGACATGGCCTCATCGCGGGCAAGCTCGCTCCCACAGGTACAGCGTACGTCCTTACATGTGTGGAGCGCCCAATGCTCAGTTCACCCCAACCCACCTGGCCCGACCAGCACAAAGCCTGCCTCGCCCTGGCCTTCGACCTCGACGGCCCGACCGGCGACGCGATGCTCAACGGCTCGATCTGGCGCAAACCCGAGTACTTCGGCTTCGGCGGCTACGGCCCTTACCGTGCCCTGCCACGCCTGCTGGATCTGCTTGACGCCTTCAAGATCCCGACCACTTTCTTCGTCCCCGCGTGGGTCGTGGAAAACTGGCCGAAACAATGCCAGGCCATCGTCGAACGCGGTCATGAAGTCGCCTACCACGGCTACAAGCACGAATCCTTCTACGCCCTGACGCTGGAGCAGCAGCAGGCCGTGATGAACAAGTCCCGCGACGTGTTCTGGCAATACCTGCACATCCGCGCCGAGGGCTTTCGCACCCCGTCCGGCGACTGGCGCGCCGAAACCCCGGCGATGCTGGCCGGCAACGGCGTCATCTATTCCAGCAGCATGCGCGGCGATGACCGTCCGTATCTGGTCAATGTCCCCGGCCACGACACGCCGTTGGTGGAGATCCCCGGTCGCTGGGAAATGGACGACTACGCCTCCCTCGCCTACACCCGCGCACCGAACTTCCCGTCCGGGCTCGACCGCACCGCCAGCTACGAACTGACCCTCGATAACTGGCAACGCGAGTACGACGGCGCGATGGACGAAGGCCTGTGCCTGACCACGCTGTTTCACCCGAAAATCACCGGCAAACCGGGGCGCATCCTGTTGCTGGAGAAACTCTTCGAATACATGCGCCAGCGCGATGACGTGTGGTTCGCCACCTGCCGCGACGTCGCCCGCTGGTGGCTGAAGGAGCATCACCATGGCTGACGCTGACAACCTCTGGCCCGCCGGCAAACGCTGCGCGGTGGTGCTGACTGTCGATTACAACGACATCCACGGCATCCTCACTCAGGCCCCGGAAGTCGCCGGGCGCGACAAGACGCTCTCGGTGTGGCGCTACGGCACGCAACGGGGTGTCGAGCGCCTGCTCGGCCTGTTCAGGGAACTCGGCGTGCACGGCAGCTGGTTCGTGCCCGGCATCGTCGCCGAGGAAAATCCGCAGCACATTGCGGCCATCCAGGCTGACGGCCATGAAATCGCTTGCGCCGGTTACCGCCATCAGGATTACGACACACTGGATCTGGCAGAGCAAAGCGCGGAAGTCGCCAAAGGGTGCGCGGCGCTTGAGGCCTTGACCGGCATCCGTCCAACCGGCTTCCGGATTCCTGCCGGTAACGGTGCCCCAGGGTTCATCGAAGCCTTGAAAGATCAAGGCATTCGCTGGTCCTCGTCATGGCGTGGCGATGATCTGCCGTTCTTGCACCCGACCGCGCCCGAAGTGGTCGAGCTGCCGCTGCATTACGAACTCGAAGACGAACCCTATTTCGCCTTCAACCTGAGCCCGGCCGTGCCGCCAGCGCAATCGCGGATCGCCTCCTACAGCCATACCTTGGGCAACCTGCAAATGGACTTCGCCGGATTTCACCGCTTCGGCCTGTGCTACGTGCTGCGCCTGCACCCGGAAATCATCGCCACGCCGGGGCGCATCGGCGTGCTGCGGGAATTGCTGCAAGGCATTCAGCAGCATGACGACGTGTGGATCGCCACCGGCGCTGAGGTCGCGCAGTGGTGGACGCAAACGGCGGCGCCGGTCGCGCAGGATCATCCGGCGTCGGTGTATGAGCGCCATTATCGGGACCATCTCGTATGACCGAACGCATGCAGCGGCTGGCGCAGTTTTGCGTCGAGACCCGCTATGAAGATCTGCCCCCGGCGTTGGTGGAACAAGCCAAGCGGCACATTCTCGACACCTTCGGCGCAGCGCTGGCCGGGGCCGACAGTGTGGTCGCGCTTCAGGCGCGGCAGGCGTTCGGCGCCGAACCGGGCACCGCACTGGTCTGGGGTTCATCACTGCGTGTCGGCGCCGGGCATGCGGCGTTGCTCAACGGCATCGGCGCCCATGCGCTGGAGCTGGACGACACCGGCGGCTGCGATCATTCCGGCGCGGTGGTGCTGCCGGCGGTGATGGCGGCGCTGTCACTGGTGGATCGGCCGGTGGACGGTCGCGAGTTCATCACCGCCGTGGTGATCGGTTACGAAATCGGCCGGCGGGTGCTGGAAGCCTGCGGCAGTTATTCGGCCCACAACGGCGCCGGCTGGCACTCCACAGCCACCTGCGGCGTGTTCGGCGCGGCGGCGGCCTGTGCGCGGATCTTTGCCCTGGATGCAGCGCAAACCGTGTCGGCGCTGGGCATCGCCGGCAGTTTCAGCGGCGGGTTGTGGGCGTTCATCCACGACGGTTCGCAAAGCAAGAAACTGCACAGCGGACGTGCTGCCGAAGGCGGTTTGCTCGCGGCGCGTTTTGCTCGCGAAGGCGTCAGCGGGCCGTCGGTATTGTTTGATGATGTCTGGGGCGGCTTTCTCAAGACCCTCGCGCCGGGTAGCGCGCAACCGGATGCATTGGACGCCGGGTTGGGACAGGTCTGGAAACTCGCGCGCTGCTCGATCAAACCCTACGCCGCGTGTCGTGGCACTCATTCGGCGATCGATGCACTCGGCTTGTTGCTGGAGCAATTGCAGATCGGCGCCGATCAGGTGGAAGACATCCAGGTGAACCTGTGCGGCTTTCTGATCGACATGTGTGGCGGTCGCGACACCCGCAGTCTGGCCGCCGCGCAGATGAGCCTGCCCTACGCCCTCGCCGCGCGACTGGTGCATGGTCATTGCCGGCTCGAGGCTTACGATGAACAGCCGCGCAACGATCCGCGCATTGCGCAATGGCTGACGCGCATTCGCCTTGAAGTGGATGAGCGTCTGTCGGAGGATGGCGAGCCGGTGGTCATTGTTCGAACCCGCGATGGGCGCGAAGCGAGCCTGTGTGTCGAGGTGCCGCTGGGCGCGCCGGGCAATCCGCTGAGCGAGGCGGCGCTGGAGGAGAAGTTTTTCAGTCTGGCGTTGCGGGTGATTTCACCGCTCAAGGCCGAGCCACTATTGGCGCAGCTACGACAGCTGCAAACGCTGGATTCCGTGCGCGATCTCGAGCACCTGTTAACCGAATAAGGACATTTGATTTTCCGTGGCCACCTACTCGCTCGTTATCCGCCGCCTGATGATCGTTTCGCTGACCATCGTCGTCAGCCGCGCCATCACCAGCCCTTTGCTCACGCTGTTCTTGAGCAACAAGCTCGGCCTCAACCAACAGGACGTCGGGTTGTTGCTGGGCATCGCGGTGTTCATCGCCACCCTGCTCGCGCTGTACGGCGGCTACATCATCGACCGGCTGGAAAAGCGCCGGTTGCTGATTCTGGCGATGCTCTCCAGCGCCATCGGCTTCGTGCTGCTGACCTTCGCCAAAGACCTGTACCTGACGACCGCGACGCTGGTCATCACCGAAACCGCCTCGGCTTTGTTCCTGATCGGTTCCAAGGCGATCCTCAGTGAAAACCTGCCCATGGGGCAGCGGGCCAAGGCATTTTCCCTGCGCTACACCCTGACCAACATCGGCTACGCCACCGGCCCGATGCTGGGTGTGGTGATCGCCGGGGTGTACCCGATTGCACCGTTCCTGATTGCCGCCGGCATAGCCTTCGGCAGCATCTTCCTCATGATCGGGATTCCCAGGGACGCCAGCCCAATCGCCGCCATCGGCCAGCCGCAGAGCTTTCTGAAAACCCTGATTACCCTGAAAAACGACCGCACGCTGATCATGTTCACCTGCGGCTGTCTGCTCAGCACTGTGGTTCACGGGCGCTTCACGCTGTACCTGTCGCAATACCTGCTGGTGGTCGAAGACTCGCAGCGTGCGCTGCAAACCATGGCCGCCCTGCTCGCCTGCAACGCCATCGCGGTGATCCTGCTGCAATATCAGATCGGCCGCTTTCTCAACCGGGAAAAACTGCGCTACTGGATCGCCGCCGGCACCAGCCTGTTCATCCTCGGCTTGATCGGTTTCAGCCTCGCCGACAGCCTGGTGACCTGGTGTATCGCAATGTTCATCTTCACCCTCGGCGAGATGATCATTTACCCGTCGGAATTCCTGTTCGTCGACACCCTGGCCCCGGAAGAATTGCGCGGCAGTTATTACGGCGCGCAGAACCTCGCAGCATTGGGCGGTGCTTTAAGTCCGGTGATCTGCGGTTTCCTGCTGATGCACACGCCGGCGCCGACCATGTTCTACGCCCTCAGCGCGCTGACCGCGATGGGCGGATTCCTGTGCTTCATGAGCGGGCGGCGAGTGGCTTTACTTCAAAAATAATGCACTGAAGATGCATTTATATGAATTTGTCAGCATCGAGATTGCTTGGCACACTGTGCGCGTTCCTCCCCCAATAGTTGGAACGCTTCGAAGGACTTTCCGGGTTGACGGACAAGTCCTTTTTTTTGCCTTCGGTTTTCTTCAAAGGATCGCTTCTTCATGCTCGCTCGCTGGTTGCCCGCTGCCATCAACACCCGCCCCACCGAATGGAGCCGTGCCGCCATCGGCATGGCACTCGGCACGCTGTTCAGCGTGTGGGCATGCAGTCAGGTGTTCGGCATCGAAGTCGCCTACCACCTGATCGGTCCGTTGGGTGCGTCGGCGGTGTTGCTGTTCGCCGTATCCTCCGGCGCCCTCGCCCAGCCGTGGTCGATCATTGGCGGTTACCTGTGTGCGGGCGTCGTCGCGTTGCTGGTGGCCCATGTGCTCGGCCGCACCCTCGGCAGTGCCTGTCTGGCGGCGGGCATGGCGCTGATCCTGATGTGCTGGCTGCGCTGCCTGCACCCACCGGCCGGCGCGGTGGCCTTGACCATGGTGCTGGCGGATCCGACGACCATCGCCATGGACTGGAAAGCCCTGGAACCGGTGATGCTCAGCGCCGCGTGCATGCTGCTCGCCGCTTTGGCCTACAACAACCTGACCCGCATCCGCTACCCGAAACGCCCCGCCGAACCTGCGCCGGCCGTGGCACCAGTGGATATTCAGTCCATCACGGCCGAGGATCTGAAACTGGCGCTGGCGGACATGGAGGCGTTCATCGATGTGACGCCGGAGGATCTGGAACAGTTGATTCATGCCAGTGAACTGCACGCCAAACGGCGGAGCATTGGCCAAGTGTTCCGCTGAGTCCAGAGCCTGCCTCTGTCAGCGTTGTCGATTGAAAAAAAGCCGCGATCCCGTGCATTTGGCCTAAGGTAAAAATGCAGACACCCCATGCAGATATCCCCGTTGTACACGGCAAATTTGCACTGTTACGATCCGCTAACGCCCGCGCGCGGGCTTCTCGAATAAAGACAATAAAAGCAGGGAGTTAGTGATGACTGCTCAGGCTTCATCCCCGCGGACTTCGTCCATGGATGCCACGCAAAACGAAGTGCTGGCCGAGGTTCGCAATCACATCGGTCACCTCACCCTCAACCGCCCCGCCGGCCTCAATGCCCTGACCCTCGACATGGTGCGCCAGCTCCAGAAACACCTGGATGCCTGGGCTTCCGACGCCAATATTCACGCCGTGGTACTGCGCGGAGCCGGCGAAAAGGCCTTCTGTGCCGGTGGCGACATTCGTTCCCTGTACGACAGCCATAAAAGCGGCGACACGCTGCACGAAGACTTCTTCGTCGAGGAATACGCCCTCGACCTGACGATCCACCACTATCGCAAACCGGTGCTGGCGCTGATGGACGGTTTTGTCCTCGGTGGCGGCATGGGCCTGGTGCAAGGCGCCGATCTGCGGGTGGTCACCGAGAAGAGCCGCCTGGCGATGCCGGAAGTGGCCATCGGTTATTTCCCGGATGTCGGCGGCAGTTATTTCCTGCCGCGCATTCCCGGCGAACTGGGGATTTACCTGGGCGTCAGCGGCGTGCAGATTCGTGCGGCGGATGCACTGTATTGCGGCCTCGCCGACTGGTATCTGGACAGCAGCAAACTCGGCACCCTCGACGAGCAGCTCGATCACCTGGAGTGGCACGACACACCGCTCAAAGATCTGCAAAACCTGTTGGCCCGCCACGCCGTGCAAACCCTGCCGGATGCGCCGCTGGAGGCCTTGCGCCCGGCCATCGACCACTTCTTCGCCTTGCCTGACGTGCCGAGCATCGTCGAGCAACTGCGTGCCGTGACCGTTGCCGACAGCCACGAATGGGCGACCACCACCGCCGACCTGCTGGAAACCCGCTCGCCGCTGGCCATGGGCGTGACCCTGGAAATGCTGCGTCGCGGCCGGCACCTGAGCCTGGAACACTGTTTCGCCCTCGAACTGCATCTGGATCGCCAGTGGTTCGAACGCGGCGACCTGATCGAAGGCGTGCGCGCCTTGCTGATCGACAAAGACAAATCACCACGCTGGAACCCGCCGACCCTTGCCGCGCTGCACGCCGAGCATGTCGCGAGTTTCTTCTACGGTTTCGAAGAGAGCGGGAGCTGAGCCATGCACGATCTCGAATTGACTGAAGACCAGGTAATGATCCGCGACATGGCCCGGGACTTTGCCCGTGGCGAAATCGCCCCTCACGCCCAGGCCTGGGAAAAGGCCGGCTGGATCGATGACGGTCTGGTGGCGAAGATGGGCGAACTCGGCCTGCTGGGCATGGTGGTGCCGGAAGAATGGGGCGGCACTTACGTCGACTACGTGGCCTATGCGCTGGCGGTGGAAGAGATTTCCGCCGGCGACGGCGCCACCGGCGCGTTCATGAGCATCCATAACTCCGTGGGCTGTGGCCCGGTGCTCAATTACGGCAGCGAAGAACAGAAACAGACCTGGCTGGCGGACCTAGCCAGCGGCGCGGTGATCGGCTGCTTCTGCCTGACCGAACCCCAGGCCGGCTCCGAAGCGCACAACCTGCGCACCCGCGCCGAACTGCGCGATGGCCAGTGGGTGATCAACGGCGCCAAGCAATTTGTCAGCAACGGCAAGCGGGCGAAACTGGCGATTGTGTTTGCCGTGACCGATCCGGATCTGGGCAAGCGCGGCATTTCGGCATTTCTGGTGCCGACCGATACGCCGGGTTTCATTGTCGATCGCACCGAACACAAGATGGGCATCCGCGCTTCAGACACCTGCGCGGTGACGTTGAACGATTGCCGTATTCCCGAAGCGAACCTGTTGGGTGAGCGCGGCAAAGGCCTGGCCATTGCCCTTTCCAACCTTGAAGGTGGGCGCATCGGCATTGCCGCGCAAGCACTGGGTATCGCCCGTGCGGCGTTTGAAGCGGCGCTGGGTTACGCCCGTGATCGGGTGCAGTTCGGCAAGGCCATCGTCGAGCACCAGAGCATCGCCAACCTGCTGGCGGACATGCAGATGCAGATCAACGCGGCACGGCTGATGATCCTGCACGCGGCGCGACTGCGCACGGCGGGCAAACCCTGTCTGTCGGAGGCTTCGCAGGCCAAGCTGTTTGCATCGGAAATGGCTGAGAAAGTGTGCTCGTCAGCGATTCAGATTCATGGCGGGTATGGGTATCTGGAGGATTATCCGGTGGAGAAGTACTACCGGGATGCGCGGATTACCCAGATTTATGAGGGATCGAGCGAGATACAGCGGATGGTGATTGCGCGGGAGTTGAAGAACTACCAACTCTGATGAATCGCCCCCACGCAATGCGTGGGGGCGAACACCATTACTTGCCTTGGAACTCCGGCGGCCGCTTGGCCACAAACGCCGCCATCCCTTCCTTCTGATCCTGCGTCGCAAACGCCGCATGGAACACCCGGCGCTCGAAGCGCACGCCTTCAGTCAGGTTGACTTCAAACGCACGGTTGACGCTTTCCTTGACCATCATCGCAATCGGCAGCGACTTGCTGGCGATCACCGCCGCGACTTTCAGCGCTTCATCCAGCAACTCGTCGCTCGGCACGATGCGCGCAACGATGCCGCAACGCTCGGCTTCCACCGCGTCGATCAAACGCCCGCTCAAGCACATTTCCATGGCCTTGGCCTTGCCCACGGCGCGGGTCAGACGCTGGGTGCCGCCCATGCCCGGCAGCACGCCAAGGTTGATTTCCGGCTGGCCGAATTTGGCGTTGTCGCCGGCCAGGATGAAGTCGCACATCAGCGCCAGTTCACAGCCGCCACCGAGGGCGAAGCCGTTGACGGCAGCAATGATCGGCTTGCGGCGGTTGGCCACGCGGTCACTGTCGCTGAACAGGTCGTCCATGTAGATCTGCGGGTAGGTCAGCTCGGCCATTTCCTTGATGTCGGCGCCGGCAGCGAAGGCTTTCTTCGAGCCGGTGATGACGATGCAGCCAATGTTCGCATCGGCTTCCAGGCCATCGAGGGCGCGGTTCACTTCGCTGACCAGTTGCGCGTTCAGGGCATTCAGCGCCTGCGGGCGGTTCAGGGTGATGACGCCGACGCGGCCATGGGTTTCCAGCAAAATCGTTTCGTAACTCATGTGCAGATTCCTTCTCAAAGATTGCGCGAAATGACCATGCGCTGAATGTCGCTGGTGCCTTCGTAGATCTGGCAGACCCGCACGTCGCGGTAGATGCGCTCCAGCGGGAAGTCGTTGAGGTAACCGTAACCGCCCAGGGTTTGCAAGGCCATGGAGCAGACCTTCTCGGCCATTTCCGAGGCGAACAGTTTGGCCATCGACGCCTCGACCAGTGCCGGCTGACCGCTGTCACGCAGGGCGGCGGCGTAATGCACCATTTGCCGCGCCACCGCGATCTGGGTCGCCATGTCAGCGAGTCGGAAGGCCACGGCCTGATGCTCGATGATCGGCTTGCCGAAGGTGTCACGCTCGCGGGCGTAATCACGGGCCGCTTCGAATGCGGCGCGGGCCATGCCCACCGATTGCGAAGCGATGCCGACACGGCCGCCTTCCAGGTTGGCCAGGGCAATCTTGTAGCCCTCGCCCTCCTCGCCCAACCGGTTGGCCACGGGCACCTTCACGTCTTCGAACAGAATCTGGCAGGTGTCCGAGGCGTGCTGGCCGAGCTTGTCTTCGACGCGGGCGACTTTGTAGCCCGGCGAATCGGTCGGCACGATGAACGCCGTAATCCCGCGCTTGCCGGCACTCGGATCAGTGACCGCAAACACAATCACGATCCCGGCGTTTTGCCCGGAGGTGATGAACTGTTTGCAGCCGTTGAGCACGTAGTGATCGCCTTCCAGCCGTGCACGGGTTTTCAGGCTGCTGGCGTCGGAGCCGGCCTGGGGTTCGGTCAACGCGAAAGCACCGAGCATCTCGCCGCTGGCCAGCGGTTTGAGGAAGCGCTCGCGCTGGTCGTCGTTGCCGAACTTGAGGATCGGCACGCAACCCACCGAGTTGTGCACGCTCATGATGGTCGAGCAGGCGCCGTCGCCGGCGGCGATTTCTTCCAGGGCCATGGCGTAGGCCAGGTAACCGGTGTCGCAACCGCCCCACTGCTCCGGCACCAGCATGCCAAAGAAGCCCAGCCCGGCCATTTCGCCGATGGCTTCTTTCGGGAAGCGGTGCTCGCGATCCCACTCGGCGGCGAACGGTTTCAGCCGTTCCTCGGCAAACTGCCGGGCCATGTCGCGGATTTGTTGTTGGTCGTCATTGGGAATCATGGCAAATCCTTAACTCGGGTTCAGACGCACTCGACCGCCATCGCCGTGGCTTCGCCGCCACCGATGCAGATCGCCGCGACGCCGCGTTTCAGGCCTTTCTGGCGCAGGGCCGAGAGCAAGGTCACCAGAATCCGCGCGCCGGACGCGCCGATCGGGTGGCCCAGGGCGCAGGCACCGCCATGGATATTCAGTTTGCTGTGGGGGATTTCCAGGTGGGTCATCGCCGCCATGCCGACCACGGCAAAGGCTTCGTTGACTTCGAAAAGATCGACCTGGTCCAGCGACCAGCCGGTTTTCTTCATCAGTTTCTTGATCGCGCCAATCGGTGCCACCGGGAACAGGCCTGGGGTGTCGGCAAACGCAGCGTGGCCGTGAATCACCGCCAGCGGTTTCAGCCCCTGTTTCTGCGCTTGCGACTGACGCATCAGCACCAGTGCGGCGGCGCCGTCAGAGATCGAACTGGAGTTGGCTGCGGTCACAGTGCCACCCTCGCGGAATGCCGGTTTCAGCGAAGCGATCTTGTCCAGTTTGGCTTTTGGCGGCTGTTCGTCGTTGCTGATCACAACCTGTTCCTTGCCGACGGTCACGGTCAGCGGAACGATTTCGTCCTTGAAGCTGCCGTCCTTGATCGCTTGCTGGGCGCGGGTGGTCGAGGCGATGGCGAAAGCGTCCTGAGCCTCGCGGCTGAAGTCGTTGGTTTCAGCGCAGTCTTCGGCGAAGGTGCCCATCAGGCGGCCCTTGTCGTAGGCGTCTTCGAGGCCGTCGAGGAACATCGAATCCAGCACCCGACCGTGGCCCATGCGGTAACCGGCGCGGGCGCGATCCAGCAGGTACGGCGAATTGGACATGCTTTCCATGCCGCCGGCGATCACCACATCGGCGCTGCCGGCCAGCAGCATGTCGTGGGCCAAAATGGTAGTTTCCATGCCCGAGCCGCACATCTTGTTGACCGTGGTGCAGCGGGTGGATTTGTCCAGCCCTGCGCCCAAGGCAGCCTGACGCGCAGGCGCCTGGCCGAGACCCGCCGGCAGTACGCAGCCGAACAGCACTTCATCGACCGCATCGGTAGCAACACCGGCGCGCTCGACCGCAGCCTTGATCGCAGCGGCACCCAGTTGCGGCGCGGTCAGGCTTTTCAGTTCGCCCTGAAAACCGCCCATCGGGGTGCGGACGGCGCTGACGATGACAATCGGATCGTTGGAGATGGTCATGAGAAATCCTCCTTACTTGGCGGCCATGCGCAAGGCACCGTCGAGACGGATCACCTCGCCGTTGAGCATGCTGTTTTCAATGATATGCCGCACCAGCGCGGCGTACTCGGCAGGCTTGCCCAGGCGCGGCGGGAACGGCACGCCGGCGGCCAGCGAATCGCGCACTTCCGGGGTCATGCCGGCCATCATCGGGGTTTCGAAAATGCCGGGGGCGATGGTCATCACGCGGATGCCGAAGCGCGCCAGTTCACGGGCGGCAGGCAGGGTCAGGCTGGCGATGGCGCCTTTGGACGCGGAATACGCGGCCTGGCCGATCTGGCCGTCGAACGCAGCGACCGACGCGGTGTTGATGATCACGCCGCGTTCGCCGTCAGCGTTGGCTTCGCTTTCGGCAATCGCTGCCGCTGCCAGACGCAACATGTTGAAGCTGCCGATCAGATTGACGTTGATCACCTGGGCGAAACTGGCCAGCGCGTGCGGGCCGTTCTTGCCGAGGATCTTCTCGCCGCGAACGATGCCGGCGCAATTCACCAGACCATTCAGGCTACCGAAAGCTTTTACCGTAGCCTGCACGGCGGCTTCGGCGGCGGCTTCGTTGCTGATATCGGCCACTACGCTTTGCGCACCGAGGCGCTGAGCCTGGGCGGCGACGGCTTCGGCGTTCATGTCCACCAGCATCACTTTGGCGCCGGCGCTCACCAGCAATTCAGCAGTGGCTGCACCCAGGCCGGACGCGCCGCCGGTGACGATAAAAACCTTGTTCTCGATCTGCATGACTGACTTCCTGATTCAAGCTGAAACGTTGTGCGCCGCGGCCTCTTGAGCCTTGGCGATTTCCTGGTTGCGCAAGATAAAGCGCTGCAATTTGCCGCTCGGGGTTTTCGGCAACTCGCTGACAAATTCGATTTCACGGGGGTATGAATGCGCGGCCAGACGCTTGCGCACGTGCTGACGCAGTTCTTCCGCCAGCGCCGGTTCGGCGCGGTATTGCGGGTTGAGCACCACGAAGGCTTTCACCAGTTCGGTGCGCTCGGGATCGGGTTTGCCGACCACGGCCGCTTCAACCACCGCCGGGTGCTCGATCAGGGCGCTTTCCACGTCGAACGGGCCGACCCGGTAGCCGGAAGTGGTGATCACATCGTCACTGCGGCCGACAAAGCTGATGCTGCCGTCCGGGTTCCACTCCACGGTGTCACCACTCAGGTAGTAATCGCCGACGAAGGCCTTGGTCGGCGCGCCTTCGTAACCGGCGAACCAGCACATCGGCGACTGTGTGCGGTCGATGGCGAGGATGCCGGGCTGACCGACGCCGAGTTCGTTGTTCTGCTCGTCGAGCACCACGATGCGATGGCCCGGCGAAGCAAACCCGGCGGCGCCGAGGTGGATCGGGTGTTCGAGGCCGTGGTGGTTGCACAGCACCATGCCCAGTTCGGTCTGGCCGTAGTGATCGTGAATGACCACGCCGAGGTTGTCGGCGAACCAGCGGATCACTTCCGGGTTCAACGGTTCGCCGGCGCTGCTGACGATGCGCAGCTTGCCTTTGATCGACCTGGCGAATTCATCGCCGCCGGCAATCAGCAGGCGATAGGCCGTGGGCGAACCGGTGAGATTGGTGATCCCGTATTTGTTGATGACCCGGCAGGTGCTTTCGAGGGTGAACGGGCCATCGTAAAAGGTGATTGGATGGCCCATGGACAACGGGCCGGTCACGCCGAAATAGATACCATAGGCCCAGCCCGGATCGGCGACGTTCCAGAATGCATCTTCCGGGCGCAGATCCACGGCATCGCGGGTGTAGCTCTGGAACGCGACGACAGCCTTGAGCGGCACCGACAGCGCTTTCGACGGGCCGGTGGTGCCCGAGGTGAACATCAGCAGGAACGGGTCTTCACCGGTCAGCATCACCGGTTCGCAGACGCTGGAATGATTGGGCAGTTCGGCCCAGAAACTGAAATCGCCACGGACGATGCCCTGACCTTTCGGGCCGCCGACGGTAACCAGCGTCGGGCAATCGGCGACTTCGCTGAGCTTCGGCCGGTTGACCGCATCGGTGACCACGACTTTGGCGCGGGAGCTGTTCAGGCGATGTTCGAGGGCTTTGGGGCCGAATGCGGTGAACAGCGGTTGATACACCGCGCCGATGCGCCAGGTGGCGAATACGGTGATCAGCAGTTCGATATTGCGCGGCAACAGGCCGGCGACCTTGTCGCCCTTCTGCACGCCCTGGGCGAGCAGGAAATTGGCGAAACGCGCGGCTTTGTCCTGCAGATCGCTGAAGGTGTAGGTCGCACTGGCGCCATCGCGGCCTTCCCAGAACAGCGCGATGCGCCCCGGCAAGGCGTGGCGGTCACAACATTCGACGCAGGCGTTGAGCGCCTCGAGCGAGCCGCTGAGTGCGGCGTCCACGGTGTGCTGATAATTGAACTGTTCGGTGGCAGACAAGTAATCGCGCATTGCCAGAATCCCTCTGTGTTTTTATTAGGTCGGGGAACCGTAAACATCAGAGGAATACTCGCGCCGCACGCCGGCTGCGGCAATGGCCAAAGCCCTCAAAGTGGATGACTGGTTTGGCCAAGAATCCGGACTTTGATCGTTCCCACGCTCTGCGTGGGAACGAGAGTCAGGGGCGGGTCAGACCGCTTCGTTGAGAATCAGGCTGCGATAGTGCCCCGGATTGGTCCCGGACCACTTGCGAAACGCCTTGTAGAACGAGCTCGCATCGGCAAATCCCAGGCGTGTGGCGATGTCGACAAAACTGATTGAAGGTTCCGCCAGCCAGGTGATCGCCAGTTCCTTGCGCACGCTGTCCTTGAGGCCCTGATAAGTCTGCCCTTCTTCCGCCAGACGCCTGCGCAAGGTCGAGGCCGACATGCACAACTGCTGGGCCAGGGCTTCGGTTTCCGGCCACTGTTCGGCGGGCAGCTGACGCAGATCCTGCTTGATCCGGCTGGCGAGGCTTTCCGGGTCGCGGTACTTCACCAGAATGTTCGCCGGGGCATGGGCGAGGAAGCGCTTCAACTCCTCGGCGCTGCGCTTGATCGGCAGATCCAGCACCTCGGCGGCGAAAATCATCCGCGTGCGCGGCCGGTCGAAGCGCAGGTTTTCGGAGAACATCACCCGGTAGTCATCGCAGAAGTCCGGCGCCGGGCAGCGCAGCTCTATGGCCAGAATCGGAATCCGCCGCCCCGCCAGCCAGCACGCCACGCCGTGGACGATCATCCAGTAAGTGAAATAGGTGAAGGCTCGGCGCGGCTCGGGGTCGTCCTCCAGCAGCACGATCTCCGCCAGACTCTGCTGGCGCACCAGTTGCGCCGGTATGCGTTCAAGCATCAGCGACAGGAAATTCAACCCGGCACCCAAACCGGCAACCAGATTCGGCTGGGCCATCGCGCTGCGGCAGAGGAACTCCAGGCTGCCGGATTTCAATTTGCGCGGGTCCATGCCAAAGAACTCGTCATCACCCCGCCGCGCCAGCAATCGCCATAACCGCGCGTACTGGCTGGCCGGGACGCGGGCGTCGTCGGTGGCCAGCAGCGCCGGATCGATGCCGACCTTGTTCAAGACTTCTTCCGTGGCCACGCCCGGGGCACAACTTTGCTGCAGTGCTTCGCGCACCAGTTGAATGGCGATGGTGTCTTTTTCCGACATGGATCGAGGCAAATCCTGTTGTTGTTCGAGTGGCTGGCATCTTAACGCAGCCGCCCGGGCACGGCTCGCTTCATCCGGAATGGCCGTGACGCATTTGAGAATGGTTGATCTTCAAGCCTGTTCAGCTACCGTTCAGGTAAATGTCAATGACTGACATGTGAGAATGACTTTCATTATGTTACAACTTGTAACCTCATTTCGTTACACAGTGGATGCCGAATGCTCGTTCCCTTTCTGATCATGCTGCGTGAAGGCATTGAAGCCGCGCTGATCGTTGGCATTATCGCCAGCTACCTGCAACAGACCGGCCGTGGCCAATGGATGCCGGCGGTGTGGATCGGCGTGTTTCTCGCCGCTGCGCTGGCTTTGTTGGTGGGCGGCGGCCTGGAGCTGGTCAGCGCCGAATTCCCGCAGAAACAACAGGAACTGTTCGAAGGCGTGGTCGGCCTCATCGCCGTGGGCATTCTCAGCTCCATGGTGTTCTGGATGCGCAAAGTGGCGCGTTCGATCAAGCATTCGCTGCAGGCATCTCTCGATCACGCACTGACTTCTTCGAAGCATCAGGTCATTGCCCTGATCGCCATGGTGTTTTTCGCCGTGGCCCGGGAAGGACTGGAAACGGTGTTCTTCCTGCTCGCCGTGTTCCAGCAAAGCGAAGGCCCGGGCGCGCCGATCGGCGCCCTGCTCGGCCTGATCCTGGCCATTGTCGTCGGCTTCCTGATCTACAGCGGCAGCATGCGCCTGAATCTGTCGGCATTCTTCCGCTGGACCGGGCTGTTCATCCTCGTGGTCGCCGCCGGCATCCTCTCCAACTCGGTGCAGGCACTGCATGAAGCCGGGGTGTGGAACCACCTGCAAACCGTGCTCTTCGACTTCAGCGCGACGTTGCCGATGGACGGCCCGTTGGGCTCGGTGCTGGCCGGCATGTTCGGTTATCAGGATGCGCCGACCGTCAGCACCCTCGGCGCGTACCTGATCTATCTGGTGGTGGCGCTGGTGATGTTCTTCTATCCGGCTCCCGCCCCGGCGCCCAAAGCCGCCGCCTCGAATTCCGTTTCCAGTAAATAAGGGCCTCCATGTCAAAGCCTAATACTCCCCAGGCCTCCCCTCCCCGTGCCTTGCGCTGGGCGGTGGCCGGTTCGGTGGTCGTGATGATCGCCGCCGGCGGCCTGTTCTACTACGCCTCGAAAATGGCTGCGGCCAAACGTCAGCACAATCACGACGAAGTGGTGGTCAACATCCACCCCGGCAGTTGCGAGCCGAACGAGCTGAGCGTACCCGCCGGGCGCGCCAGTTTCCGCATCGTCAACCGCTCCGACCGGGCGGTGGAATGGGAAATCCTCGACGGTGTGCTGGTGATCGAAGAGCGCGAAAACATCGCGCCGGGCCTGAGCCAGGTGATCAACGCCAACCTGCAACCCGGCGACTACGCCATTACCTGCGGCCTGCTGAGCAATCCGCGCGGCGTGCTGCACGTGACACCGACCGCTGCCTCGGATGCCGCCGCCAAGGCCAAGCCGTCGATGGTCGCGTTTGTCGGGCCGCTGTCGGAGTTCCGTGTTTATCTGGCCACCCAGGGTAGCGCGCTGATCAGGGCCGTCACGGCGCTGAATCAGGCGATCACCAGCGGCGATCTGGCCCAGGCGCAAGCGGCGTACCTGCCGGCCCGCGCGGCGTATCAGCGTCTGGCCCCGGCCGCACAACGCCTGGCCGAGCTGGACAACAGCATCAACGCCCGCGCCGATTACTTCGAGAAACGCGAGCAGGATCCGGCCTTCGTCGGCTTCCATCGCATCGAGTACGCGCTGTTCCAGCAACGCAACCTCGACGGTCTGTCGCCGATTGCCGAGCGTCTGCTAGGCGACGTCACCACGCTGAAACAACAGTTGCTGGCCCAATCGCTGCCGCCGGAGCAACTGGTGGAAATCCTCGTGCGCAACCTCAACACCCTGGCCGACGTGCGCGCCGCCAGCGGCGAAGAGGAACGCTACAGCCACGGCGATCTCAACGGCTTCGCAGCCAATCTGGAGACCGCGCACAAAGTCGTCGAACTGCTGCGCCCCCTGCTGACGAAATCCGCCGCCGACCTGCTGCCGAAAATCGACAGCGCGCTGACTGACTTCGACAACACCCTGAACAGCTTCAAGGTCAAGGACGGCTACGCCAGCTACGACACCGTCAACGGTGAGCAACGCAAGCAGATCGCCGACAAGGCCAAGGCCCTGGCCGACGCCCTCGACGCCATTGATCCCGCCCTCGGCCTCTCCGGCCTGTAAGCAGAAGACGAATACCGATGAACGATTCCGAACACTTCAACCTGCAACGCCGTCGCGTACTGATGGGCATGGGCGCCGCCGGCGTCGCTCTGGCCGGCACCGCCCTGAGCTGCCCGGCCATGGCCGCTGCGCCTGCACAAGTCACCGAAGCGCCGAGCAGTGACAAGACCCAGGATCATCACGACTTTCATGGCGTGCACCAGACCGGCATCGTCACCCCGCGCCCGGCATCCGGCATGCTGGTGTCCTTCGATGTGCTGGCCAGCGACCGTGAAGACCTCGAACGCCTGTTCCGCACCCTCAACGAGCGCATCGCGTTCCTGATGAAGGGCGGCCCGGTGGCGCAGATCGACCCGAAATTGCCACCGCCGGATTCCGGCATCCTTGGCCCGGTGGTCACGCCGGACAACCTGACCATCACCGTGTCGGTGGGCGAATCGCTGTTCGACGAGCGTTTCGGCCTCGCCGCCGCCAAACCCAAGCGCCTGATCCGCATGGTCGGTTTCCCCAACGATGCGCTGGAAGCCGATTGCTGCCACGGCGACCTGAGCCTGCAGTTCTGCTCCAACACCGCCGACACCAACATCCACGCCCTGCGCGACATCGTGAAGAACCTGCCGGACCTGCTGCTGGTGCGCTGGAAACAGGAAGGCAGCGTGCCGCCGCAAGCCCCGGCCAAACCCGGTGTACCGGCGCAATCGGCGCGTAACTTCCTGGGTTTCCGCGACGGTTCGGCCAACCCGGATTCCAACGACGGCAAAGCCATGGACCGCATCGTCTGGGTGCAGCCGGGCAGCGACGAACCGGCCTGGGCGGCCCATGGCAGTTATCAGGCGGTGCGGATCATCCGCAACTTCGTCGAACGCTGGGACCGCACGCCGCTGCAGGAACAGGAAAGCATCATCGGCCGGGTCAAAACCACTGGCGCGCCGATGGGCGCCAGCCATGAGACCGAAGTCCCGGACTACAGCAAGGACCCGGAAGGCAAGCTGACCAAGCTCGACGCGCACATCCGTCTGGCCAACCCGCGCACCGCCGCGAGCCAGGCCAACCTGATCCTGCGCCGGCCATTCAACTATTCCAACGGTGTGAACAAGAACGGCCAGCTCGACATGGGCCTGCTGTTCATCTGCTACCAGGCCGATCTGGAAAAAGGCTTCATCACCGTACAGACCCGCCTCAACGGCGAGCCGCTGGAGGAATACCTCAAGCCGGTCGGCGGCGGTTACTTCTTCACCCTGCCGGGTGTTACGGGCGACAAGGATTTCATCGGTCGCTCGCTGCTCAACGCTACCCAACCAAAAACAACTGCATAGCATTCAACAGGAGCCGCCCCCATGAAAAAGACGCCCATCGCGTTATTGCTGACCCTTGGTCTACTCAACACTCCGCTGTCGGCGTTCGCGGCGACTGCACCGCTGGATCTGGTCGGGCCGGTTTCGGACTACAAGATCTACGTCACCGAGCAACTGGACCAGTTGGGCACCCACACCAAACAATTCACCGATGCGGTGAAAAAGGGTGACTTGGCCACCGCGCAGAAGCTCTATGCACCGACCCGCGTCTACTACGAGTCGATCGAGCCGATTGCCGAGCTGTTCAGTGACCTCGATGCGTCCATCGACTCCCGCGTCGACGACCACGAAAAAGGCGTTAAGGCCGAAGACTTCACCGGTTTCCACCGCCTCGAGTACTCGCTGTTCTCGGAGAAGAGCACCCAGGGCCTGAACGATCTGGCCGACAAACTGGATAAAGACGTGCAGGATCTGCAGACCCGCGTCGCCGGCCTGACCTTCCCGCCTGAAAAAGTCGTCGGTGGTGCTGCCGCCCTGCTGGAAGAAGTCGCCGCCACCAAGATCTCCGGTGAGGAAGACCGCTACAGCCACACCGACCTCTATGACTTCCAGGGCAACATCGACGGCGCGAAGAAAATCGTCGACCTGTTCCGTCCGCAGATCGAGAAGCAGGACAAGGCCTTCGTGGCCAAAGTCGACAAAAACTTCGCCACCGTGGACAAGATCCTGGCCAAGTACAGGACCAAGGATGGTGGTTTCGAGACCTATGACAAAGTGAAGGATAACGACCGCAAGGCGCTGGTGGGCCCGGTCAATACCCTGGCGGAAGACCTGTCGACCTTGCGTGGCAAGCTCGGTCTGAACTGAGTTCCGCGCATAAAAAATCCCCCGGACGCGTTTGCGCGTTCGGGGGATTTTTGTTTTCCGGCGTTACAGAATCCGGTACAGCAACCGTTCGACCCGCACCCGACTCACGCGCTTGAGGAACTTTGCCACCCCGGCCGGGTAATCCGGCAAGGCTTCCAGATCCTGGAAACGTTCGATCCGCGTGGTGTGTTCGAAGATGTTTTCCAGCTCAAGACGACGCGGCTCCAGCCACTCGCCTTTCGGGTCGTCGATCAGCAGCGCGTTTTCCAGATCGAGACGGAAAGCCCGCGGGTTGAGGTTGTTGCCGGTCAGCAATGTGTAGCGCTGGTCGATCCACATGCCCTTGAGGTGATAGCTGTTGTCGCCTTCACGCCACAGATGCAGGTTCAACTGGCCGCTGTCGATGTTGCGCTGATGGCGCTTGGCGAAACGGCGCAGGCTGATCTCGTACAAGTACGGCAACGCGGCGATCACCTTGAACGGCTCGCTCGGCGGAATGTAGAAGTCGTTGGCGGTCTTGTCGCCGACCACGATGTCGATCTTCACGCCGCGCGCCAGCGCCCGGTTGATCTCGCGGATCACCCCCAGCGGCAGGTTGAAGTACGGCGTGCAGATGGTCAGCTGCTTCTGGGCGCTGGCGATCAGTTCCAGAATCACCCGGTTCAGCGGGTTGTTCTTGCCCACGCCGAGCAACGGGCTGACCGAAAGGCCGGTATGCGCCGTGCCGCCGACGCTGGTGTCGTACGCCGCGTACTTGAGACGGCTGCGCAGGTCGCCGATGTCGTTGCGCAGGCTGCGGGTGGTCGGCAGGTGCGGCAGGTCGAGGCGATGCACCGCTTTCGATTCGATCAGGCCGTGCTTGACCAGATGATGCATCGAGTCCGCCAGTTCACGGCTCTGCAATACGTGATAACGGTCGAAGCGGTACTTGTCGAACTTGTGCAGGTAGACGTTGTTCAGGCTCGCGCCGCTGTAGACCACGCAATCGTCGATCACGAAGCCTTTCAGGTGCAGCACACCAAACAGCTCGCGGGTCTGCACCGGCACGCCGTAGACCGGCACCACGCTTTGGTGGGTACGGGTCATCTCCTGATACCAGGCGGCGTTGCCCGGTTGCTTGCCGGCGCCGATCAAACCGCGCTGGGCGCGCAGCCAGTCGACCACGACAACGATTTCAAGCTCCGGGCGCTTGAGCTTGGCGGCGTGCAAGGCCTCAAGGATTTCCTGACCGGCTTCGTCGTTTTGCAGATAGAGCGCGACGAGGTAGATGCGCTGGGTCGCCTGGGCGATTTTCTCCAGCAGGCAACGACGGAACTCGGCGGCGCCGGACAGAATGGTCACGGCCTCGGCGGTCAGCGGAAAGCTGCGCAGTTTGGGCAGCAGAGAGCGTTTGAAAAGCAACGGCATAGGGCTCGCAATGGGTCGAATCCGAAGAACCCGAGAGCTTACACCATCAACTCCTTCGGGTCTCCCGCCTGATCAAAAAAAATAACTTCTTGACCAAGGAGAACGATCGTTCTACTGTTCACCACATGAACGAAATCACAAGCAATGACACGACCCGCGACATCATTCTGGATGTCACCGAAAAGTTGATCTACAAGAGTGGCATCGCGGCCACCGGCATGGATCTTCTGGTGAAAACCGCCGGTGTCTCCAGAAAGAGTATCTACCGCTACTTCGCCAACAAGGAGGAGCTGACCGTCGCCGCCCTGAAACGCCGCGACTTGCGCTGGATGCACTGGTACAGAAGCGCCGTCGATCAGGCCGAAACCCCGGCCGATCGCCTGCTCAATCTGTTTACCGTGCTCAAGGGCTGGTTCGCCTCGGAAGGCTTCCGGGGCTGCGCCTTCATCAATACCAGTGGCGAAACCGGCGATCCGCAGGATCCGGTGCGCCTGGTCGCCAAAGACCACAAACAGAAGCTGCTCGACTACCTGTGCGAGCTGTGTACCGAACATGGCGCCGAGGACCCGCAACTGCTGGCCAGACAGTTGCTGATCCTGATTGACGGCGCCATTACCGTAGCGCTTGTGATGGGTGATCACAGTGCCGCCGATAATGCGCAATGCATGGCGCGAAAGTTATTGGACCTGTAAAGCCTCAATAAGCGACAAGTTGTTAAATCGTTAATTTGATCGGGAGACAAACATGTCTACTGCAGCCGAAGTGCGTCCGCCATTACCACCCTTCAACCGTGAATCGGCCATTGAGAAAGTTCGCCTGGCCGAGGATGGCTGGAACTCCCGCGACCCTCAGCGGGTTTCGCTGGCCTATACCCTGGACACCAAATGGCGCAACCGCGCCGAATTCGCCAACAACCGCGAGGAAGCCAAGGCCTTCCTGACCCGCAAATGGGCCAAGGAACTGGATTACCGCCTGATCAAGGAACTTTGGGCTTACTCCGACACCCGCATCGCCGTGCGCTACGCCTACGAATGGCACGATGATTCGGGCAACTGGTTCCGTTCCTACGGCAACGAAAACTGGGAGTTCGACGAGCACGGCCTGATGTTCCAGCGCTATGCCTGCATCAACGACATGCCGATCAAGGAAAGCGAACGCAAGTTCCACTGGCCGCTGGGCCGGCGCCCGGATGATCATCCGGGGCTGTCGGAGCTGGGTCTGTAACTGCGGACCTCGCTACTTCCGGTGGAAGCACGGATGCTTCCACTTAATGCATTTCCTCAAAAACAGAAGTCAGTCGCATTTATCGCAAAAGGTACTAATGGACTGTCAGTAATGACAGTAGCGACCACAGAGATTTCATCAAATCATTGCCATGCAGCCACATTAGGCCGAATTAACGGCCTCTCTTCTACCCATGACAGTGAGCGACTGATATGACCGAGAAAAACATGGTTCCAAATGGTGATTTCAGTACCGGTGATTTCCGCAAATGGATTCCAAAAGGTTACGACACACCTATATCCGTCGAACTCCACAACGGTAACTATGCCGCACGCTTGGTTGGTGGTAGAAACCTGGGTCAGAGTCTGACAACCGAGACCTTTCAAATTCAACCGGGAGAGTTCGCTTTCAGTTTCCAGATCCAGGTTCCCAATGCCGCCCCGTTGCAAGACACCAAGGATCGACGAATTCACCCTCCGATCCTCGACAAAACCTCCAGCCCTCTGTTTCACGCGCACATCTACTACACGCTTTGGGCGACCAATCGCAACACTGGTGAACATGAAGTATGGCTCGAAGTGCGCTATGTCGATTCGCAAACAAGGACGCTGACGCTCAAAGGCACTATCCGGCCCGGTTACGAGTGGTTAAGTGTTCACTTCGCTATTCCCAACGATTTCTTTGGAAACAATGGGCCGTATTTCATCGACAACGTCTGGTTCTCGACTATGTAGCCACTGACATTCAGGCATTATTGGATCGATGAGTATCCCAGTCGCGATGAACGGGTGTTACAGCTATGATGACCGCCCGTTCCTGCCCTGCCGAAATAAGCCGATTCCATGCCTTTCGAACTCAGCGTTGACCTCACTACCCTGGCCGTTCTGGCCCTTGTCGCTTTCATTGCCGGATTCATCGACGCCATCGCCGGCGGTGGCGGTCTGTTGACCACGCCTGCGCTGCTCACCGCAGGCCTGCCGCCGCATCTGGTGCTGGGCACCAACAAGCTGAGTTCGACCTTCGGCTCGGCCACCGCCAGTTTCACCTTCTACCGACGCAAGCTGTTTCACCCACGGCAGTGGATGCACGCGATCATCGGCACCCTGGTCGGCGCACTGACCGGCGCCATCGTCGCCCACTATCTGCCGGCGGAATGGCTGAACAAGATGCTGCCGGTGATCGTCTTCGCCTGCGGCCTGTACCTGTTGTTTGGTGGCACGCCGAAAGCGCCGCTGGACAGCGATGCACCGATCAAGAAAAAGTGGCAATCGAGCCAGGGTTTCAGCCTTGGTTTCTATGACGGCGTGGCCGGCCCGGGCACTGGCGCGTTCTGGACCGTCAGCAGCCTGCTGCTCTACCCCATCGATCTGGTCAAGGCCAGCGGCGTGGCGCGCAGCATGAACTTCGTCAGCAACATTGCGGCGCTGTCGGTGTTCGTGTTTTCCGGGCAGGTGGACTGGATCATCGGCCTGAGTATGGGCCTGTCGGTGATGGTCGGCGCGTTCTTCGGGGCACGCACCGCGATCAGCGGCGGCGCCAAGTTCATTCGTCCGGTGTTCATCACCGTGGTGCTGGGGTTGACCGTGCGTCTAGCCTGGCAGCACTGGTTCAGCGTGGCCTAAGCGCCGCGCCACGTAGACGTCGATCAGGTAACGGGCAATCGATTTGGACGCCGGCAACGGCGGCAGATCGTGCACGTTGAACCACTGGGCGTCTTCGATCTCGTCTTCCTGACAGACAATCTCGCCGCCGGCATATTCGGCATGGAAGCCCAGCATCATCGAGTGCGGGAACGGCCAGCACTGGCTGCCCATGTACTGGATGTTCTTCACTTCGATGCTGACCTCTTCGCGCACTTCGCGAATCAGGCAATCCTCGGCCGACTCCCCTGGCTCGGCAAACCCGGCCAGCGTGCTGTAGACCCCGGTGACGAAGCGCGGCGAACGCGCCAGCAGCACTTCATCGCCCCGGGTCACCAGCACGATCATGCTTGGCGAAATGCGCGGATAACTGCGCAGGTCGCAGGGCTGGCAATACATCGCCCGCTCCCGCGGCACCTGGGTCATGGGCTGACCGCAGTTGCCGCAGAACCGGTGTTCACGGGCCCACGTCCCGATCTGCGCCGCGTAACCCAGCACCTTGTAGATCGTGTGATCGCCGTCGAGCATGAACGCCCGCAGGCCTTTCCAGTTGCAACCCGGCACCTCGCTCGTGCTGCGCAGTTCCAGCAGGTACACCGGTTCACCATCGAGGTGACCGATACCGTGCTCGGCGAGGATCGACAAGTCCTGGCGCTTGAGCCATTCCCGGGGGAACAGCGCGCCGTTGTCATCGAACAGAAAGCCCTCGGGGCTGCGCGCGACGGCCCAGCCGCCGGGTTGATCGGTGTCCAGTACTGCGGTGGTCCAGCGAGATGTCATGGTTTCTCAATCCAGAAATTCGGGTTTCTGTTTGCTCATGTGGGCGGCCATGGCCACGCGCAAGTCGGTGGATTGCAACATGGCGGCGTTCCAGGTGGCAACGTACTCCAGACCGTCGTCGATACGATGGTCGCGCATGTAGCTGATCATTTCCTTGGTGCCGGTGACCGCGATCGGCGACTTGCCGGCGATGTCCCGGGCAATGTCCATCACGCCTTCGATCAGGCTGTCCTTGTCGCTGTAGACTCGATTGACCAGCCCGATGCTGCGGGCCTCTTCGGCACCAAAGGTACGACCGGTATAAGCCAGCTCACGCAGCATGCCGTCACCGATGATCCGTGGCAACCGTTGCAAAGTGCCTACGTCAGCCGCCATGCCGATATCGATTTCTTTAATGGAGAATTGTGCGTCTTCGGCGGCGTAGCGCATGTCGCAGGCCGCGATCAGATCGATGGCGCCGCCCAGGCAATAACCCTGGATCGCCGCGAGCACCGGTTTGCGGCAATTGTCGACGGCATTGAACGAGGCTTGCAGGGTCAGGATCTTTTTGCGCAGCAGGCGCGCGTTGCGGCCGACGTCCTTGCCCAGCTCATTGGCCACGCCGGCCAGCATCATCAGGTCGATGCCCGAGGAAAAGTGTTTACCGGCACCGCTGAGCACCACCACCCGCACTTCGTCGGTGTCGTCGATCCACTGGAATACCTCGACGATTTCGCTCCAGAACGCAGCGTTCATCGAGTTGATCTTTTCCGGCCGGTTGATCTGCACATGGGCGATGTTGTCGGCCAGTTCGACGCTGAAGGCGGTGTATTGAGTCATGGCAGAAATCCTTTACCGGTCTGAAAATGAGGCCTGAACTATATCAAGGCCTCAGAACGGCGGTTCGGCCAAATGCAGGACTCTAGCCGCCCTTCACCGCCACGAACGCAGCAGTCTCGTAGGGCACGGTCATCACATCCCTGCCCCGCAGTTCGGGATCGGATGCGATCAACGCCCGCAACTGTTCATCGATCCGTGCACGCTCTGCATCCGGCAGCGCCGCGATGAAACTGGTGGAACGCACCCGGTTGAAAATCACATCTTCCGGCGAACCGGTATGACCATGGTGAAAATGTTCGGCCTGCAACGGCCCGAATGCCGGGTGCGGGAACACTTTGCGCCAGGCGCCGGTGTAGTAACGCGGCGTGTCACCTTCCCGGGCGTTGACGATGGCATCGAGCTTGGGCACCCAGCCGACCCGGGTATCGCGCAGGTTCCAGATCAGCCCGAGCTTGCCGCCGGGCTTGAGCACCCGGGCGATTTCGTCCAGCGCCTCGGTGCTGGCGAACCAGTGAAAGGCCTGGGCGCAGACCACGGCGTCCACCGAGGCGTCGGGCAGCGGCAGATCCGTCGCCATGGCGCTCACGGCCAGCACATCGGGCCAGTTGGCAGACAATTTTTCCAGCATCTGCGCCACCGGCTCCACGGCAATCACCTGGGCACCGGTCGCCACCAATCGTCCGGTGAACTTGCCGGTGCCGGCGCCGAGGTCGATAACGGTCTTGTGGGCGTCCAGTTCCAGGGTTGTCGTCAGCCAATCGGTGACCGCCGGCGGATAGTCCGGCCGACCTTTGACGTAGGTTTCGGCTGCGGTCTTGTAACCGGCGGCAGCGGAGTGGTGAACCTGATCTTTCATGGCGCAACTCCCGGGGTAGAACGGCGGATTGACGACAGACGTCAGGAGCATAGCGCTCGGGTTTGCGCTTTCCTTGAATGGCACCTGACAAAGCAATGAATAAAACTTCACCTTGTGGTGTTCAACGTGACACATGACCCCACTATGGAGCCTTGCCCATGACTTTCCGTTCCGTTATGTTCGCCGCCCCGTTGCTGATGGCCGCGATGTTGTCCAGCCCTTTGGCCCTGGCCCACGGTGATGAAGACGAGCCGGTGCAGAAGCCCAACTGCCCGAAAGGTCAGGTGTACGACAGCAAAACGCAGAAATGCGTGACGCAGACCAGCAGCCTGGTACCGGACGCCGACCGCACCGACTACGCCTATCGTCTTGCGAAGGACGGCCGATATGAAGAAGCCCTGGCCTTGCTCGACACCCTGAAACAGCCGAACACCGCCAAAGCACTCAACTATCGCGGTTACGCCACGCGCAAGCTGGGCCGAACCGACGAAGGTATCGGTTATTACCTGCAATCGGTCAAACTTGATCCGCAATACGCACAGGTCCGCGAATACCTGGGCGAGGCTTATGTCATCAAGGGCCGCGTCGATCTGGCGCAGGAGCAGTTGCAGCATATCCAGAAGATCTGCGGCACGGGCTGCGAGGAATACCGGGACCTGGCCGAAGCCATCAACGATTCATCGAAAACCTGACACGACACGCGGAGGCGAACATTTTCAGCGATCAGGCCTTCAGAGCCGAACTCGGACAACACCTGGCGCGCCTGTGGCGTTATGGCTTGCTGCTGTCGCGCAACCGGCACGTGGCCGAGGATCTGGTGCAAGCCACTTGCGTGCGGGCGCTTGAACGTTCGGGCCAGTACGTGGCCGGCACGCGCATGGATCGCTGGCTGCTGAGCATCCTGCATTCGATCTGGCTCAATGAAGTGCGCGCCCGCCGGGTGCGCCAGGGCCAGGGCGTGGTGGACGCCGACAGCCAGCTGACATTCGACGGCGAATACGCCGCGCAGACCCACGTCATGGCGGCGCAGGTGATCCGCCGCGTCGATGCGCTGCCGGAGACCCAGCGTGAAACGGTGTACCTGGCCTATGTCGAGGGTCTGTCCTATCGCGAAGTCGCCGAGATCCTGCAAGTGCCGATCGGCACCGTCATGAGCCGTCTCGCCACCGCACGCCTGAAACTGGCCGAATATCCACCGCTGCATGCGGTACCGAACACCCCCGCAGGAGACCGGCAATGAATACGCCTTCCGACGAGCAACTGGTGGCGTATCTGGACGATGAACTGGACCGCGAACAACGCAGCCAGCTCGACAGCCTCATCGCCGACGATCCGCTGCTCAATCTTCGGGTGCAGTGGCTGAGCCGCAGCAACCTGCCCTATCGCGACGCCTACGATGAGCTGGCACGACAGGCACCGCTCGATCGCCTGCACGCCCGGCTGGATGCCGCGCCCTCCCCGCAACGGCCCGGATTCAGCCGGCGCTGGTTCATCGGCGCGGCAGCAGCGGGCATGGTGCTCGCGGGTGTAGCGGCCGACCGTTTGTTCCTCGGTTGGCAAGCGCAGCAATCGCATGGCTGGCGCGAGCTGGTGGGCGATTACATGGCGCTGTACGTCCCGCAAACCCTTGAACACCTGGCCACCGACGAAGCCTCGCAACTGGCGCAATTGCGCACGGTTGATGCACGACTGGGCCTGAACCTGTCGCCCGCGAAACTCAAACTTTCCGGCGCACAGTTCAAACGTGCGCAGCTGCTTGAATACGACGGCGTGCCGATTGCGCAGATGACCTGGCTCGACGCCACCCATGGCCCGCTGGCGCTGTGCGTCACGCGAACCAACAGTGGCAGCCAGGCGCTGGCCCACGAGCGTCGGCACGGGATGAACGTGGTGTACTGGACCGAACGTGAACACGCGTGGATGCTGATCGGGCATAACCCGCCGACCGAGCTGGAAGAGATGGCGAAAATGTTTAAGACCCGGCTGAACGTTTAAAGATTTTTGTCACTATGCTGCCGGGGTGATTTTCCAAGAAGGATGGATTTATGCCGATTTCGCCACGCACAGCCCTGCTGGTCATCGACGTACAGAACGATTTCATTCCCGGCGGCCAACTGGCCGTGCCCGAGGGAGACCTGATCGTCCCGCTGATCAATCGCCTCGCCGAACAGTTCAACCAGGTCGTCATTGCCCAGGACTGGCACCCGGCGGGCCACGCTTCGTTTGCCTCCAGCCATCCCGGCCACCAGTCCTACGACGTGATTCAACTTCCATACGGCGAGCAAACCCTGTGGCCGGATCACTGCATTCAGGGCTCGCACGGCGCCGAGTTTCACTCGGGACTCGACTTGCCCCACGTTCAACTGATCATCCGCAAGGGCTGCAATCCGGACATCGACAGCTATTCGGCGTTTCTGGAAGCGGACCGGGCGACCACCACCGGGCTGGCGGGTTATCTGAAGGAGCGCGGCATCGACACGGTGTACATGGTCGGTCTGGCGCTGGATTTCTGCGTGATGTTTTCCGCGCTGGATGCACGGACGGCGGGGTTCAATACGTTTGTGGTGCTGGATGCGTGCCGGGCGATCGACATGAACGGCTCGCTGGCGTCGGCGATGGAGCGGATGCAGGTGGCAGGGGTCGGACTGATTCAATCCACTGAACTGCTCTGACTGATGCTCGTTCCCGCGACGTTCGGGGGAACGAGCAGCTTCACGCCGGGGTCGGCAGCCAAAGCCTGAACCGCGCTCCACCCAACGGCGAACCTTCCACCGTCAACGTCCCGCCCTGCGCTTCCAGCGCCCGACGGCTGATCGCCAGTCCCAGGCCGAACCCGCCAGTTGCCCGGTCACGGCTGCGATCCAGTCGATAGAACGGTTCGAAAATCCGCTCACGCTCGTCTTCCGGAATGCCGATCCCGTCGTCATCCACCCAGATTTCACAGCCCTTCGGGCAGACCTGCACACCGATCTGAATGCGCTTTTCGCAGTAACGCATGGCGTTGCGCAGCAGGTTCTGAATCGCGCGAGCCGTCAGGCGTGGATCCAGGGAAAAACGCTCCAGCTGATTGTGCAGCAACACATCGATGACGATTTCCGGAGACTCCAGTTCTTCGTCGACGCTGCCCAGAATGCTGTCGATGAACTCGTCCAGCGACACTTCGACCTGCTCCGGCAAGCGCGCCGGGTTTTGCAGGCGACTGTAGGACAGCAACTCCAGCACCAACTCATCGAGTTCGCGAATGTGCGCCACCAGACCTTGCAGGCGTTCACGACTGGTTTGCGGCAAATCATCGGACAGCGCCAGCGCCAGGCCGAAGTCCAGTCGGGTCAGTGGTGTACGCAGCTCATGGGATACCGCGTTGAGCAGATCACGCTGCTGATTGAGCAGGTTTTCAATGTCGCCGGCCATGGTGTCGAACACATTGGCCAGACTGCCGATGTTCGAACTCGAGCCGATTTGCGTACGTTCGCTCAAATGGCCTTTGCCGAAGCGCTCGGCGGTGCGCTTCAGGCGCTCAAGATCGCGCCAGTGCGGACGCAACCAGAGCAGCAGGCACGCCAGCAGGCTCGCACCGATCAGGACGTTTATGCTCCAGTACAGCAAGTTCACGTCCATCGGATCCGGCGGCACCACCATTTGCACGGCGATCTCCCCGTTCAGCGGCGTCACCGCCAGCGTACGCCAGCCCCAGTCACCGATGCGCACCACGTTTTCACCACGGCGCAGGCGTTCCTGCTCGATCGGGGTGAAGTCGGCGTTATCGATGCGGGCGAGGACGATGTGCAGCGGCTGGAAGTCCTTGTCCATCGACGCGGCAACCGCCGGCCACTGATCCTGCGGCACCGCGCGAAACTGCTTGGTGATCAGCGATTGCAGGCCCCGGGAATAGTCGAGGTTGTAAGTCACGAAGCGATCCCTGAACGCCATCACCACCAGATCCGGCACCAGATAGATTGCCGCGCTGTAGGAAACGATCGTCACCAGATAAAGGCGAAACAGGATTCTGAACATCGACTCAGCATTCCCACTCGGAACGGCTGAACAGATAACCCTTTCCCCACACGGTCTTGATCTTGCGCGCCTCGCCCGCGTGGTCGTCGAACTTGCGCCGCAATTTGGAAATCGCCACGTCCACCGAGCGGTCGGTGCCGTTGAACTCTATACCGCGCAGGCGCTGCAGGATCTGGTCGCGGCTCAGCACTTCGCCGGCATGACGGGCCAGCACCACCAGCAAATTGTATTCGCCGCTGGACAGCTCGACCGGTTGTTCGCGCCAGGTCACGGTGCGCTCCGACAGGTCAATACACAGATTGCCCATCAGGATGCGGTCGTTGGCGGTCATCGGCTCGCCGAGGCTGCTGCGGCGCAACAACGTGCGCACTCGGGCCAGCAGGACTCGTGGCTCGCAGGGTTTGGTCACGTAATCGTCGGCGCCCATTTCCAGGCCCAGCACCTGATCATGGCTGTCATCGCGGGCAGTGAGCATCAGGATCGGCAGCGTCGCCGAGTCTGCGCGCAACAGGCGACACACCTGCAAGCCATCGAGGCCCGGCAGCATCAGGTCGAGAATCACCAGATCCGGCGGATTGAGCCGTGCCCGTTCGCGCACATGGTCGCCCCGGCCGATCACGCTGACGGAATAGCCGTTGCGCTCGAGATAGCTGGAGATCAGTTCGGCGAGGGCGGTGTCGTCTTCGACCAGGAGGATGTTGGGCATTGAGGTGATCCAGAGCGAGCGATGGCGACGGTCATGTCGCAATAAATTTCAAGGCGTAAAGGATATACGCCCTCACTCGTCCCTGAGCAAAACCCTTACACAATTTCACACAGCGCCTACAAAGCTTCACCGCTACCCTCGGCGACTGTCCGTAGGATGCGCAGATCAATATTGGGGGTTGTACATGTCGAAGAATCTGCTGGCCGGGCTCGGCCTGATCGCATTGGCGCTGACGCTGAGTGCCTGTGGTAAATCCTCGAGCACCGAGGAACAGGCGCCGCCGGCCACCGTGCGGGTCGAAACCCTTGAGGCGCGCCCCCTGTCGATCAGCAGCGAACTGAGCGGGCGCATTGCTGCGCCGCGCATCGCCGAAGTCCGCGCCCGGGTGGCCGGCGTCGTGCTGCAACGCACCTATCGCGAAGGCAGCGACGTAAAAAAGGGTGACGTACTGTTCCGCATCGACCCGGCACCGTTCAAGGCTGACCTGGACAGCGCCGAAGCGGCTCTGCGCAAGGCCGAAGCCAATGCGTTCCAGGCAAAATTGCAGGAGCAGCGCTACGCCCAGTTGATCGACGACAAGGCCATCAGCGCTCAGGACTACGACAACGCCCGCGCCAACGCCCGACAGACCGCCGCCGACGTTGCCGCCAACAAGGCTGCCGTCGAACGAGCGAAACTGAACCTGGGTTACGCCACCGTCACTGCGCCGATTTCCGGCCGCGTCGGTCGCGCCCTCGTGACCGAAGGCGCACTGGTCGGCCAGAACGAAACAACGCCCATGGCGCTGATCCAGCAACTGAACCCGATCCACGCCGACCTCACCCAGTCGACTCGTGAACTGAATGAACTGCGCCGCGCTTTCCGCTCCGGCCAGTTGCAGCAGGTCGGCCAGGACCAGGTCAAGGCCACGCTGATCCAGGACGATGGCAGCCTCTATCCGCTGCCGGGCAAGTTGCTGTTCAGCGACATCACGGTCGATCCGGGCACCGGGCAGATCGTTCTGCGCAGCGAGTTCCCCAACCCCGACCTCGATCTGCTGCCCGGCAGCTACGTTCGCGTGCGTCTGGAACAAGGCGTGATCCAGCATGGTCTGACCGTGCCGCAACGTGCGGTGCAACGCGACAGCGCCGGTGTGGCGCAAGTGCTGACCGTTGACGATCAGATGCGCGTCGCCCTGCAACCGGTGCAACTGGGCGCGGTGCAGAACGACCGCTGGATCGTCACCGGTGGCCTGAAGGCCGGCGACCGCGTGGTCATCGAAGGCCTGCAGCACGCCCGCCCCGGCGAAACCGTGCAGATCGACGACACCCCTCTTCCACTTGCCCAGACCTCTGGTCAGTAAGCAGGACGCTCTTCTATGCCGCAGTTCTTTATCGACCGCCCGGTGTTCGCCTGGGTCGTCGCGTTGTTCATCCTGTTGGCCGGTGCGCTGGCCATCCCGCAATTGCCGGTGGCGCAATACCCCGACGTCGCGCCGCCGCAGATCGAAATCTATGCCGTGTACCCGGGCGCCTCGGCGCAGACCGTCGACGAAAGCGTGGTCAGCCTGATCGAGGAAGAGCTCAACGGCGCCGATCACTTGCTGTATTTCGAATCGCAGAGCAGCCTCGGCAGCGCCACGATCAAAGCCACGTTCCAGCCGGGCACCAACCCTGAGCTGGCACAGGTTGACGTGCAAAACCGCCTGAAGGTGGTCGAGTCGCGCCTGCCGCAAGCGGTCAACCAGCAAGGGTTGCAGGTGGAAAAAGTCTCCGCCGGTTTCCTGCTGCTGATCACCCTGACCTCCAGCGACGGCAAGCTCGATGACGTAGCGCTCAGTGATTATCTGGCGCGCAACGTGATGAACGAGATCAAGCGTATCGACGGCGTCGGCAAGGCCCAGTTGTATGGCGCCGAGCGGGCGATGCGGATCTGGGTCGATCCGCAGAAGCTGATCGGTTTCAACCTGACGCCGGCCGACGTCAACGCCGCCATCGTCGCGCAGAACGCCCAGGTCTCGGCGGGCAGCATCGGCGATCTGCCGAACCCGGGCACTCAGGAAATCACCGCGACGATTCTGGTCAAGGGGCAACTGTCGACGCCGGAAGAATTCGCCGACATCGTGCTCAAGGCCAATCCGGACGGCTCCACCGTGCGCATCAAAGATGTGGCGCGGGTCGAGATCGGCAGCCAGGAATACCAGTTCGGCACCCGCCTGAACGGCAAGCCGTCCACCGCTGTCGGCGTGCAACTGTCGCCGGGCGCCAATGCCCTCAGCACCGCAACGCTGATCCGGGCGAAGATGGATGAACTGTCGCGCTATTTCCCGACCGGCGTGGAATACAAGATCCCCTACGACACTTCGCCGTTCGTGAAGGTCTCGATCACCAAAGTGGTCTACACCCTCGGCGAAGCCATGCTGCTGGTGTTCGCGGTGATGTTCCTGTTCCTGCAGAACATCCGCTACACACTGATCCCGACGCTGGTGGTGCCGGTGGCGCTGATGGGCACCTTCGCGACCATGCTCGCGCTGGGCTTCTCGATCAACGTGCTGACCATGTTCGGCATGGTGCTGGCCATCGGCATTCTGGTGGACGACGCCATCGTGGTGGTGGAGAACGTCGAACGGATCATGGCCACCGAAGGTCTGTCTCCGAAAGAAGCAACGCGCAAGGCGATGCGGCAGATTACCGGCGCGATCATCGGCATCACGCTGGTGCTGGTGGCGGTGTTCATTCCGATGGCGTTCATGCAGGGTTCGGTGGGCGTGATTTACCGGCAGTTCTCGCTATCGATGGCCACCTCGATCCTGTTCTCGGCCTTCCTCGCCCTGACCTTGACCCCGGCATTGTGCGCAACGTTGCTCAAGCCGATCGCCAAGGGCGAGCATCACGAGAAGTCCGGGTTCTTCGGCTGGTTCAACCGCCGCTTCGAGCAACTGACCGATCGCTATCAGGGCTGGGTCGGCTACGCGCTGAAACGCACCGGGCGTTACCTGCTGATTTACGTTGTGCTGCTGGTGGGGCTCGGCCTGTGCTTTGCGCGCCTGCCCTCCTCGTTCCTGCCGGTCGAGGACCAGGGTTACACCATCACCGACATCCAGTTGCCGCCGGGCGCGACCAAGAATCGTACCGTGCAGGTCGCCGAACAGCTTGAAGCGCACAACAGTGGCGAACCGGGCATCAGTGACAGTGTGGTGATTCTTGGTTTCAGCTTTTCCGGCAGCGGGCAGAACGCCGCACTGGCCTTCACCACGCTCAAGGACTGGTCGCATCGCGGCAGCGACGACTCGGCCAGCTCGATTGCCGATCGTGCCAACATCGCCCTGAGCCAGATCAAGGACGCGATGGCATTCTCGGTACTGCCGCCACCGGTCGACGGCCTCGGCACCTCCAGCGGTTTCGAATTCCGCTTGCAGGATCGCGGCGGCCTCGGCCATGCAGCCCTGATGGAGGCACGCACCCAATTGCTGGAAGCCGCCGAGAAAAGCCCGATCCTGATGAACGTCCGTGAAAGCGCCCTGGCCGAAGCGCCGCAAGTGCAGCTGGAAGTGGACCGCAAGCAGGCCAACGCGCTGGGCATTTCCTTCGCCGACGTCGGCAACGTGCTGTCCACCGCCATCGGTTCTTCGTACGTCAACGACTTCCCCAATCAGGGGCGCATGCAACGGGTGGTGGTGCAGGCCGAAGGCGACCGCCGCAGTCAGGTCGACGACCTGCTGAAGATGCACGTACGCAACGACGCCGGAAAAATGGTGCCGCTGTCGGCATTCGTCAGAGCCACTTGGACCCAAGGCCCGGCCCAGCTGACCCGTTACAACGGCTACCCGGCGATCTCGATTTCCGGCGAGCCGAAACCCGGCCACAGCACCGGCGAAGCCATGGCGGAAATCGAAAGGCTGGTAGCGCAAGGGCCGAAAGGCATGGGTCAGGAATGGACCGGTCTGTCGCTGCAGGAACGTTTGTCCGGCAGTCAGGCGCCGATTTTGCTCGGTCTTTCGCTGCTGATCGTGTTCCTGTGCCTGGCGGCGTTGTATGAGAGCTGGTCGATTCCGACTTCCGTGCTGCTGGTGGTGCCGCTCGGTGTGCTCGGCGCGGTACTGGCGGTCACGCTGCGCGGGATGCCCAACGATGTGTTCTTCAAGGTCGGGCTGATCACCATCATCGGCCTGTCGGCGAAGAACGCGATCCTGATCATCGAGTTTGCCAAGAGCCTGTATGACGAAGGTCACGATCTGGTTGATGCCACGCTGCAAGCGGCGCGTCTGCGGTTGCGGCCGATTGTCATGACGTCGCTGGCGTTCATTCTGGGCGTGGTGCCGCTGGCGATTGCCACGGGCGCAAGTTCGGCGAGTCAGCAGGCGATTGGCACAGGGGTGATTGGCGGGATGATTACCGCGACTTTGGCGGTGATCTTTGTGCCGGTTTTCTTTGTGGTTGTAGTGAAAGCCGTAACCCGATGGGCCGGAAAAAAATGATGCTTCGCTATAAGACGGTCGGCTTTTACACCTGTCAACATTGACAGGTTCGCCGATCGCCTAAGGCCTTTAGGCTAGCTCCTGTCACGTTTCACTTCGCGGTTTGACTTGAATCAGGAGCTACTCATGTCGAATGTAAAGGGCAATGCAGATGGCAAATTCACAGCCACGACAAGCGATCCCGAACTTCCGGATTTTGCTGCAAAAGAAATGTTCTACTCAGTGGCCATGGGCCGGTCCCTACAAGGATGGGCCCCCTTGCCGCAATGGCCGGACGAACGCAGAAACATTGCCCTGAATTTCCGGAACGAGGGCGATATGGACAGCCAGACCTTCGATTTCGCCGATGCTGATCCCCAGGCTTCAGCACGCTGGTGGAAAAGTACATCAGGCTCTAGCCAAGCGCCTTTCGTTGCGCATAGCGGCACAGTCACTGTCACCATAAACGCGACCACAGACGAAGCCAGGGCAACGTTCAACTTCGTTGCGGTGTCGCAAAATGGAAAGGAGCAAGTAACTGTCAACGGAGAACTTGACCTGATACCCAACGACCAAGGGAGTGCAAAACCATGACTGCAGCTCAACCAGTCTCCGAAGGTATCTTGACCGCCGATGTCGATGGTCTGAAGCCGCCAGTGAAGGGAAGCTACACAGCAGAAACCGTCACTCTTACGGCTCAGTACGATAGTCTGTTCAAACAAGAGGCCTGGGCGGCCAGTGGAGAATGGTGGATTGCTGGCCCGAGTCGTCCTAGACGGAATCTGAGTATTGTTCTGAATGTGGCGCAAACCGCCAATTTGAATATTACCTACAACCTGGTAACGGATTCGAGTCTGGTCAGGGCAGTGTTCGTGGAAAGGCTCGCCGTTGATATCGACCCCTTTTACCCGGCGATTCAAGGGACAGTCACTTTTTTCAAGCTCCCTGCTGCCGGCTCAGACAAGGGGCAGATTGAAGCCGAATTCGAGTTCCAGGGTCAGAACGGGGATCCTCTTCCGGAAACCGTGATGGTCTCCAAAGGCAAGCTTCATATCCAAAACTGATGCTTTTATGCGCCAGTCCATCTGAAACGAAAAAACCTTGAACCTCTGTCAACGCTGACAAAGGTTCAAGGTTTTTATGTTCGCCCCCCCCCCCCTGCCACCTGCCAGAACCCACACCCATGCTATGGTTTGCTCGACACCGTCAACACAGAGCCTCCCATGCGCTTCCTCGCCCGCACCCACCCTCGCCTCTCCGCCGCCGCATTGCTCGGCCTTGCCGCAGGCCTCCTGGCCCCGGCGGAATCCGTCATCAGCAAAATCCTCATTGGCTGGAATGCCGGGGTCTGGACTTACCTGATCCTGATGCTTTGGCTGACCATCCGAGCCAAAGCGCCGGACGTCAAACGTATTGCCGAGGTCGAGGATGAAAATGCCGGGCTGGTGCTGTTCGTCGTCTGTATCGCCGCTCTGGCCAGCCTGGCCACCATTACTGTCGAACTGGCCGGCAGCAAGGACCTGGAAACCACCCGCAAGCTCCTGCACTACGGGTTTACCGCGTTAACCGTGATCGGTTCGTGGCTGCTGATCGGGGTGATTTTCTGCGTGCACTACGCCCGGCTGTTTTACACCTGGGACGGCAAGGAGCCGGCGCTGCGCTTTGCCGAAGGGCTGACGACACCCAACTACTGGGACTTCCTGTACTTCTCGTTCACCATCGGCGTGGCGGTTCAGACGGCAGATGTCGGTGTGGCCACGCGGGAGATTCGCAAGATCGTGCTGGCACAGTCGCTGATCGGTTTCGTATTCAATACGGCGATTCTGGGTTTCTCGATCAACATCGCCGCCGGATTGTTCGGCTGAGCGCACAAAAAAACGCCCCGGCATTGCTGCACGGGGCGTTGTTGTTTCAGCGCATCAGAAGAAATAACTGACTCGCAGGCTGCCACTCCAGTCCTGGTTGACAGTATTGCCCTTGCTGCCGCCAACCTGGCCCGAAACCTGCCAGTTGCGTTGTGCCGGCGTCCACTTCAGACCCGCTCCATATTCAACCCCGCTGCTGGCGCGATCATCATCGAAGCTGTCGTCGTTGATCTTGACCCGGTTGGCTTTGACGAACTCATGGTTGGCACCCAAAGACAGGCTCGGCTCCAACAGACTGCCGTTTTCAAGCGCAATGACTCGCCCCCCCCTTACACCGACATTGCCCTGAAGCGAACGCATGGTGTCGGCTTCGACTTCAAGACCGTTGTCCAACCGATAGCTGTCGCTCTGGGTCACACCGGTCGATACCCGGACCTGCGGCTCGACAAACCAGTTGTCCTTCAGGCGAATATGCTTGCCCACCGCCACCGAACCGCTGGCGCCCAGAGCCTTGTAATCGCCCTTGGCCCGCGTGCCATCGCTCATGGTGACCTTGGCCTTGTTGTCGAACTGATTGACCTTGGCCATGACGTTGACGAACACGCCGCTTTCAACATCGTAGGTGCTGCCGTAGACGCCGACGTTCAGACTGTCGACCGTCGCGCTGGAGCCGTATTTGAGGTCCATGTTGGTGCGGCTGGCGCCTACGAAACCACCGATGACCCATGGGCGACCGCCGATATCCACGGTGGTATCGGCACCACCGGTGATGCCGTTCTGGTTTTGGGTGTAACCGTCGCCATAGGCATTTTTGACGTTGTACTGGTTGCCATAGGTGCGTACCCAGACACTGTTGCTCAGCTTGGTGGTGTCACTGTCGCTGGCCGTGCGAAGCGAAGCATCGGGGCGAATGCTCAGACCACGGTCACCGATCTGGTCGCTGAGCATGTTCATCTCGGCATTCAGCACGCTGCGGGCACTGCCGGCCAGGGCCAGGGCGGTGTTGGTCGACGTGCTGACAGTTCCCTTGTCCGGGGTGAGGTACAGGCCCTGCCCCTCCTGTTTCAATCGATAGACAAACGTACCGGCATCCACTGTGTCCTTGTTGGCCAGCGCAAAAGCGGCGGTGCCGGCGGCAATGTTGCCGACTTGCACCGGTTCTGCAGTAACCGGCGTCGTGCCCGTGGCAGAAACCAGCAATTGATGCTGACCGCTTGCGGTGCCGGTCACGTTCAGGAAGTCGGTACTGCCTGTTCCCAGGTCGGTGCCCATCACGAAGGTGCCGTTACCTGTGAGATTGCCGACGTTCAGTCGCTGAAATTGCTCGTTGGTGCCCATTTGCACGACACCATTGTTCATGCCCAGTTGCTGCACGGTGCTGTCGCCGGTCATGACCCATCGCGCAGCATTGTTGATGGTCAGGTTGCTTGAGTTATTGATCTGGCCGGTGAGTAGCGAACCGTTATCCAGCAGCACGCTGCCGCTGGCATCGCTGGTGACATTACCGGTCAGCGAGCTGCCATTGTTCAGGGACAGGCTGGCGACATTGTCGACGTTGCCGTTGATGACTGAGCCATTGTCCAGGCTGACAGTGGCCGCGGTTCCCGCCACGGCTTCTACGTTGCCGTTCAAGGTAGCGCCGGTGTCGAACCGGGACTGAGTCACATTCTGCAGATTGCCGTTGAGCGTGGCGCCGTTCTTCATCAGCAATGCAACCGTACTGCCGGTCTCGGCAATCACATCACCTGCCAGGGTACTGCCATCGACATTGAAGTTGGCGGTGGAGCGGTTGATCGCCTTCAAAACCGAGCCATCGCCGCCGATCAGTTCAGAGTTGCCACTGACATTGATGTTGGCGACAGTCCCGGCCCTGGCGGAGGAGCCCAGCACGATAGCTGACCCGGTTCCACCGTTCACGCGAGTATTGTCAAGCGTCACGGTACTGGCGTTGACGCCTTCCGAGTCAGTCACGATTTGCAACCCGTCCTTCGCGCCAGTGATCGTGCTGCCCGTCGCTGAAAGTGTTGCGCCGCCCAATTGCACGCCGTAACTGTTAGCGCCCGTGCCGACGACAGTGGAATCTGTAAGGTTCAGCACGGCAAAACCTACCGCGTTTACACCGCCAGTCACGCCGGTGATGACACTGTTACCCGAAACGGTGGCAGAGGAAGAGGCTGGCGTGTTGATGTTTCGTCCCAGCAGAAGCCCGAAACTGTTGGTACTGGTGATCGTCGAGTTGTTGATCGTTGCATTGCTGTTGAGCAGTTGAATGGCTCCCCGGCCCGCCGCGCTATTGACCGTGGCGCCGGTCATATTCAACGAGGAGGTGTTGGCATCGATACGCTGGCTCTGGCCACCGTTGAAAACGACATTGGCATTTTGTGAAGCGATGGTCAGCGCTGTCGCGTTGTTGACGGTCAACGTTCCCCCCTGGGACACCACCCAGGCTTCCGGTGCAGGTGGATTGGTGACCACTTCACTTTCGCCCGGCAACAGGGTTCGGCTATAGGCCTCGGGAGAGGCGATCAACGCCGCTGCCATCATCAGTCTGATAGTGTTCGAATGTTTTGGAAGGAAAAAAATGGACATGGGTACTCCTCAAACCTGCACGATTACAGAAACTGTTTTTTGGCAGTGTTGAAAGCTCCCACCCAAAAAACGTCCGACAGCCTAATGAGAAAACCGAATGTTTAATGTAGGAATAGTCCTTATATGAGTGACGATTTGTCCTTCAGAAGTGAAGACATTTAGGATATTTCCTTCCTGATATCGGTAGAAATCGCGAGAGAGACCGTCAGATCCCTCTCGCGGTGCAAGCAACATCCACTCTGTTAATCACACAGCGTTAAGCAGGAGCCACTGTCAGATCGCAATACTGGAAGCTGCTATTGATGGTATCCAGAGGTTTGATGATCGGAGTTGACGATTGCGTACCGCCAGCAGCCGTATACCAGTACTTCCCATAGGCAATGACACCTCGCTTCGGCTGTGCGGCTTTGAAGTTTGCGGGAGTACCTACACCTGCAACGTCAGGCACATTGGCAGCCTTGATGGTGTAAGGTTGCGAGTCCGCCGTACCGTTAATCAACTGTGTACCTGCAGCATCCAAGTACGCTTCAAAGTGTGCGGTAATAATGGTGCCTGGCGGTAATAACGGGTCTTTTTTGATATTCAGCCCCATCACATAATTACTCGTAGGACTGATCATCGCGAAGCACTCGATATAGTCGCGAACTGCAGGCTTGCGGACATTGACTGTTGGAGGCGGCAGCACGATCGGAATCTGGTTGACGACCACTGTTTGAGGCAAGGATTTATTGACGTTCTTGCCCAGTCCCGTGATTTCGATCGTGTAGCGGGCCGTATCGCTTGGTGGTTTCAACTTGGCCATTTCACTTGCCGGGATAGGAACAGAAAAACTCGACACAGCCCCAAACGGACTAAATGTTGCAAAAGGTACTGTAGCGTTACCCAAGTAACACTTGACCTCATGCTCCGGCAGAATGTCCGGATCTGTCAGGGCGTTTGTCACTGTAAATGTGCCTGGTTTGTCACGATCAGTAGCCGCCACAACGTTTGCAACACCGGAAGCCCCCGTCACAACCGGTAGCTGGAGATTCGGGTTCTCCAGATCAGGTGGATTCGTAGGTATTACACCCGCGACACGCGAGTCAAAAGTAAAGGTTGCAAACGGTGATTCGGCATCAGGCGTAATACCGGCACGCACTATTACGGATTTGATCTCGACTTCCACGGGATTATCGGCATCAGCAAGCAGCGGATAAACATCTGCGAATGCAAAGTCAAAATTCAAATTAGCGTTAGCCCATGGCTGTGGCGCAGTCTCGAAAAAAACAGTGACATCGAGGGCTTTAGTAAGCACAAGATAGATTTCATCCCCCGACTCCGCGTCTTGAATTGTCGAGTTTTCGACGATAGCCGTAAGCGCGATGGGGGCCGGAGGTGTAGTCGTGCTGAGAAAATCTTCCCAGTAAAGCGTCGTGGTGTAATTTGGATCGGTCTTCGGCACCAATGGGGCTTTATTGATCGATGGTGCTAATGGTAATTTCAATGTCAGCAAGGGTGCAGAAACAGATTCCTGGCCTTCATTACCGATCCAGTCGGTCCACTGATAAATCCAATTGACGCGCCCATTAGGGAATGCAAGCAACTCGGTGCTAGGAAAACTGAACTTACCCGTCACATCGACAGTTCCATTAAAAACCTCAACTCTTTGCGAACCGGAAACAAGCCAGACTCTTAAATTGTCATCGTTCCTACGCCCGAAATACCCGACGTTAACCGTACCCTCCACATCTTGATTCGAGGTTATCCAGGTGCGATCAACTGTCTTCTGTGCATCCGCAGGACCGTTGTCAAAACTTGGAGCAGGCGTTGGCTTAATTTTTCTCGGAGGGTTTTTCGTATCGACCGGTGCGAGTTGGTCAACTATAAATTCCACCGTACCGAAATCAAAGTTACCGGTGCCCTGTTTGTAGTAAATGACCTGCAACTCCCATTCAGTCGGACCTGGGGATGTAGCCTTTTCCTTAAACAGATTTGCGTCCAGGTCCAGCGGGATAGGCGAGACAGGTCGACCAGCAATTGGGCCAAGCACCACGTCATCCGGGTAATCAATCCAGGTCACTTCTCCTTTTTCACGATATTTGAATCCAACTTCATCCAGGTCATGCTCATCAGCGGGGCGAGCCAGGTTGATAGTCAATTTACCGGAGTCCATCATGGCTTTCTTGATAAAGCCACCCGGGAGCGTATCAACTGTAATAGTCAAATCAAGAACCCCACCACCTGACAAAGCAGAAGCCGGGCGTTGTTTTCTAGGTACAAATGTAATTCCCATTGTCGTCTCTCCTTGCGAGTTCAGGCCGGAAGGGCCAGGTGTACCAGGTGTTACTCGATCGATTTTCACCAATCCTTTTTTTGATTCAGCTACGAGCCTGCTGCCATCAAACACCTGACAAATAAAAACAGCGGAGTCGTTATTAGCCAACGAACTTATATAGTTTGGAAATGGCACTTCATGCATAAAGCCATTTATTATTTCCGTATCGGAAAGCGTTTTCCTCCATTGGCCAAAAGCCTCTTTCACTTCCGGACCACTTCCGTTGAGTGACCGGTATCCCCTCCAGGTAATCACTGCAACATATCCCGACAGCGCAATGTTAAGCAGGGAAGGAATTTTTAGAGCACCGCCACTTGTCAATGGAGGAATTTTGTTGTTATTCCAGTACCCCCAGAGTGTTGCGCCCACCGCCGTAGGTTCCGGAAAGGACAAAGGCAGTTTGTGATCAATGGTTAGTTTGCGGAGTGGAGATATATCCGGATTACCTCCACCTCTCTTCCATAAATTGTAATAAACATGCGCAACACCATCAGTTGCCATTTGCTGAGGCGTCAAAGGCACATAAACAAAAGGATCAATAATCCCCGCTGGATATTCATTATCAAAAATAATTGTTTCTACTGAGTTTTGTACCCAGAACACCATCAGTTGATCTTTGGGTCCCGTGTCATCCGGGCGAGGTATTTTGATTCGAGTACCAGCCAGCAGGATATCTCTGGGAATATGTCCGTCCAGATCATTGTCATCAACACCTTCAACTGAAAGAGGTGCGGCAAATATGCCGTTTGAAGGACTGTATCTGGAAAAATCAGCTGAACTCATGATTCAAATCCACCACATTAATCGGGGTTCCGTTTGTGAAATCCCCTGCTGATCCGTTGGTCAAATTAGGCGCTTCTGTATGTCTTTCTCCAACTGTCAGATCTGACAGGTGCAGCTACCGCCTGTCGGAAACGGTGGACCTTTTTTCCAATCAGCCCCCCACCCTTCACTTGACGCAGCCAAGGAATCTGGTGTTTCCTGAAACCGGTTTCAGACAATAAGAAGACCCAACCGTGAACGATTTCTCCGCCGCCCAGCGCAGCCGCGTGACCATGCTCGATGTCGCCGAACACGCTGGCGTGTCCAAGGCCAGCGTCTCGCGCTTTATCGGCGATGACCGCGCCCTGCTCTCCGATGCCATTGCCCAGCGCATCGAGCAGTCGATTGCCGAACTCGGCTATCGCCCCAATCAAATGGCCCGAGGCCTGAAACGTGGCCGCACGCGCCTGATCGGCATGCTGGTGGCCGATATCCGCAACCCTTATTCGATTGCCGTGATGCACGGGGTGGAGACCGCTTGCCGTCGACACGGCTACAGCCTGGTGGTGTGCAACACCGACCGCGATGACGAGCAGGAACGTCAGCACCTGGCGCTGTTGCGCTCGTACAACATCGAAGGGCTGATCGTGAACACCCTGGGCCATCACCGGGATGAACTGGACGAGCTGAAGCGGGAAATGCCGCTGGTGCTGGTGGATCGCAAAGTCGACGGGCTCGACAGCGACATGGTCGGGTTGAACAACCCGCAAGCCATCGAGATGGCGCTCGAACATCTTCAGCAGCGTAGCTACCGCGATGTATTGCTGGTGACGGAACCCTATGACGGCACCAGTTCGCGGATCGAGCGGGTCAGCAGTTTTCAGCAGCAGATTGGCCAGCGCAAAGACATGCGTGGCGCGGTGCTGGAAACCGGCACAAGCCTTGCGAACGATCTTCAAACCTTTTTGAACACACCTGATATCGGGCCGAAAGCCCTGTTCTGCGCCAATGGCGTGGCGGCGCTGGCCTGCACCCTGGCCTTGCGCGAGATTGGCTGCCGGCTGTTCGAGGATGTCGGGTTGATCGCGCTGGATGATCTGGATTGGTATCCGCTGGTAGGCAGCGGGGTCTCCGCCCTCGCCCAGCCAACCGCCGAGATTGGGGCACAGGCATTTGAATGCTTGCTCAAGCGTTTACGTGGGAATGATGAAGCGGCGCGAACCGTGGATTTTGCACCGGTGCTGGTCGAGCGTGGTTCGACGCGCAGTAAGTCGAAATAAGGCCCTACGGGGCCACCAAAATTTTTTTGAACAAAAATGAAACCGGTTTCAGAGGTAGATAACAATGAATAAGCCTGCCGTCTCCATCAGCCTGTCCAGCTACGGCGCCGACCTTGTGCGCCGTCGCGGCCAAGGCTCTTTCATCGAGGTGCTGGCCGCTGCCAGCGCCAATCGCATCGAATGGCGCGAAGAGCTGCTGACCAACGAAGTCCCCGGCCAACTCGCCGCTGCCACACAAACTCAAGGCCTGCAAAGTATCTACTCGTCGCCCACCGAACTGTGGCTGGCCGGTCAGTCGCGGCCCAATCCCGAACTCATCACCGCGTTGCAAAACGCCGAAGCGTTCGGCTCGAAGTGGCTGAAGGTTTCCCTTGGTTTCTTCACCGACAACAACGATCTGCAAACGCTGGCGCAAATCCTTGCGCAAAGCCCGGTGCAACTGCTGGTGGAGAACGACCAGACCTTGCACGGCGGTCGAATCGAACCGTTCCAGCGCTTCTTTGCCGCCGTCGAGCAACACAACCTGCCGATCAAGATGACCTTCGACATCGGCAACTGGCAGTGGCAAGACCAGTCCGCCACCAGCGCCGCGCGGTTGTTGGGCCGTCACGTCGGCTACGTGCATTGCAAAGCCGTGGCCCGCCGTGCCGACGGCAAACTGGTGGCGGTGCCGCCGGCCCCCACCGACCTGCATCTGTGGGAACAACTGCTGCGGCACATGGCCCAAGGGGTCATGCGCGCCGCCGAATACCCGTTGCAGGGCGATGACCTGGTGCAACTCACCACCGAACACGTCGCCGCCCTCGCCCGCCTCGGCCAATCCTGCCTGGAGCCTGCTCATGTCTGAGATCGATATTCTGTCTTTCGGCGAAACCATGGCCATGTTTGTTGCTGAACAGAGCGGCGATCTGGCCTCGGTCGAGCAGTTTCACAAACGGATTGCCGGGGCCGACAGTAACGTTGCCATCGGTTTGTCCCGGTTGGGTTTCAACGTTGCTTGGCTGAGTCGGGTCGGTGCGGATTCACTGGGACGATTTGTCGTCGAAACCCTGGCCCGTGAAGGTCTGGATTGCAGCCATGTCGAAATCGATAGCGCGCACCCGACCGGTTTCCAGCTCAAGTCGCGCAACGATGACGGCAGCGATCCGACGGTCGAATATTTCCGTCGCGGCTCGGCGGCCAGTCACCTGTCGTCGCAGTCGATTACCCCGACGCTGCTCGGTGCCCGGCATTTGCACGCTACCGGCATTCCGCCGGCGCTGTCCGCATCGGCGCGGGAAATGTCCCGTGAACTGATGACCCGCATGCGCAACGCCGGACGCAGCGTGTCGTTCGACCCGAATCTGCGCCCGAGCCTGTGGGCCAGTGAGCGGGAGATGATCACCGAAATCAACCGCCTCGCCGCCCTCGCTCACTGGGTGTTGCCGGGGTTGAGCGAAGGCCGGTTGCTGACCGGGTTTGAAGACCCGGCAGACATCGCCGCGTTCTATCTCGATCAGGGTGCCGAGGCCGTGGCGATCAAACTCGGGCCGCAGGGTGCGTATTACCGCACGCATCTGGATCAGGGGTTTGTCGCCGGGGTGCCGGTCGAGACCGTGGTCGATACGGTCGGCGCCGGAGACGGATTTGCGGTGGGAATGATCAGCGCCCTGCTGGAGCACCTGAGTTTTCCCGAGGCGGTCAGACGCGCCAACTGGATCGGCAGCCGTGCGGTGCAGAGCCGAGGCGACATGGAGGGGTTGCCGACCCGATCCGAACTCACCGCTGATCGTTCCCACGCTGCGGCGTGAGCACACGCAACAACCAATCTATTGAACCTGCTGCGACAAAAACAACAAGCTCAGGAGCAAGACCATGAAAACCGTAACCCTCGCCACCCGCCGCTGGTGGTACATCATGCCGATCGTGTTCATCACCTACAGCCTGGCGTACCTGGACCGGGCCAACTACGGCTTCGCCGCCGCGTCCGGAATGGCCGCCGACCTGATGATCACCCCCGGCCTGTCGTCCCTGCTCGGCGCGCTGTTCTTCCTCGGGTACTTTTTCTTCCAGGTGCCCGGCGCGATCTACGCGCAAAAGCACAGCGTGAAGAAGCTGATCTTCGTCAGCCTGATCCTCTGGGGCGGGCTCGCCACGCTGACCGGCGTGGTCTCCAACGCCTATTGGCTGATCGTCATCCGCTTCATGCTCGGCGTGGTCGAAGCGGCGGTGATGCCGGCGATGCTGGTGTACCTGTGCCACTGGTTCACCCGCGCCGAACGCTCCCGGGCCAACACCTTCCTGATCCTCGGCAACCCGGTGACCATGCTGTGGATGTCGGTGGTTTCAGGGTATCTGGTGCAGCATTTCAGCTGGCGCTGGATGTTCATCATCGAAGGGTTGCCGGCGGTGCTTTGGGCATTCATCTGGTGGAAACTCGCCGATGATCGTCCGGCCCAGGCCAAGTGGCTCAACGACCAGGAAAAGCACGATCTGGAAAGCGCTCTCGCCGCCGAACAGGTCGGGATCAAAGCGGTGAAGAACTACGCCGAAGCCTTCCGGTCGCCGAAGGTGATCATTCTGGCGCTGCAATTCTTCTGCTGGAGCATCGGCGTCTACGGCTTCGTACTGTGGCTGCCGTCGATCCTCAAGGCCGGCGCGCAGATGGACATGATCGAGGCCGGCTGGCTGTCGGCGTTGCCGTATCTGGCGGCGGTGATCGGCATGCTGCTGGTGTCGTGGGGCTCGGACAAACTGCAAAAGCGCAAACGCTTCGTCTGGCCGCCGCTGTTGATTGCCTCGGTGGCGTTCTACGGCTCCTACGCCTTGGGCGCGGAACATTTCTGGTGGTCGTACACGCTGCTGGTGATCGCCGGCGCCTGCATGTACGCACCTTACGGGCCGTTCTTCGCCATAGTGCCGGAGATTCTGCCTGCCAACGTCGCCGGCGGCGCCATGGCGCTGATCAACAGCATGGGTGCTCTCGGTTCGTTCGGCGGTTCCTATCTGGTCGGTTACCTGAACAGCTCCACCGGTTCGCCCGGCGCTTCATATCTGTTGATGAGCGGCGCGCTGATGCTGTCGGTGGTGCTGACGATTTTTCTCAAGCCCGGCGCCAGCGACCGGGTGACGGCCAAGCGCGTCACACCGCGCCCGCTGCCGGCCCATTCCTGAATTGATAGAGAGAGGACTGCGATGAAAAAGCAGGTTGTGTTGTACAAGAAACTGTCGCCTTCACTGATGGCGCGCCTGCAAGAGCAGGTTGATGTAACGCTGATCGACAGCCTCGACGCCACCGGCCTGATGAAACTGCGCGACGCCCTGCCCGCCGCCCACGGTCTGCTTGGCGCCAGCCTGAAACTGGATGCGGCGCTGCTCGATCTGGCGCCGCAACTGGAAGCGATTTCCAGCGTTTCGGTGGGCGTCGACAACTACGACATCGACTACCTGACCCGGCGCCGGATCCTGTTGACCAACACCCCGGACGTGCTCACCGAAACCACCGCCGACACCGGTTTCGCGCTGATCCTGGCCACCGCCCGGCGCGTGGTGGAACTGGCGAACATGGTGCGCGGCGGCCACTGGCACCGCAGCATCGGCCCGGCGCATTTCGGCACTGATGTCCACGGCAAGACCCTGGGCATCATCGGCATGGGGCGGCTCGGCGAGGCGCTGGCGCAGCGCGGGCATTTCGGCTTTGGCATGCCGGTGATCTATCACAGCCAGTCGCGAAAACCGGCGGTCGAAGAGCGTTTTGATGCGCAGTACCGCAGCCTGGAGGATTTGTTGCGGCAGGCGGATTTCATCTGCTTGACCCTGCCATTGACGGCGCTGACCGAAGGTTTGATTGGCGCCGAGCAGTTTGCGTTGATGCGCCCGGAGAGCATCTTCATCAACATTTCACGGGGCAAGGTGGTGGACGAGGCGGCGATGATCGACACCTTGCGCCATAACCGGATTCGCGCGGCGGGGCTGGATGTGTTCGAGCGCGAGCCGCTGAATCATGACTCGCCGTTGTTGCAGTTGAACAATGTGGTGGCGACGCCGCATATGGGGTCGGCAACCCATGAAACGCGCGAAGCCATGGCGCGGTGTGCGGTGGAGAATCTGTTGGCGGCGCTGGCGGGAGAAAGGCCCGCCAATCTGGTGAATCCACTCTGATCGAAATCAGGCGCTGCGCACTTGCAGAAGCTGCGCAGCGCACAACGCAATCCGTGAACACGCATCCGCCAGCTTCACCCGATCCACCACCAAACCGATGCGAATATGCCCCGCCGCACTCGGCCCGAACGCCTCCCCCGCCAGCACCGAAACCCCATACCCTTCCAGCAGCCGCTCGGCAAAACCCTGCGCGCCGATCCCGGTCTGGCGCACATCGACCATCACGAACATCCCGCCATCCGGCTTGATCGGGTACAACCCCGGACAGCCGCGCAACCGCTCGCACACCAGATCCCGGCGCAACCGGTACTCCTCGCGCATCTGCGTCACTTCCGGCAAATCCTTCTCCAGCGCGACCTGAGCGGCTTTCTGCACAAAGTCCGGCAGACCGAACAGCATGCTCAACGACAGGTTCACCAGATGCTCGGCCAACGGCTTGGGCCCGATCATCCAGCCGATGCGCCACCCGGTCATGGCATGAGATTTGGACAGGCTGTTGATGGTCGCGGTGCGCTCGGCCATGCCCGGCAGGCTCGCCGGGCTGACATGCAAGCCTTCGTATAACAATTCGCTGTAGACCTCATCGCTGATCAGCCACAGATCATGGCGGATGCACAGCGCCGCCAGCTCCTGCCAGATCAGCAACGACAGGCTGGCGCCGGAAGGATTGTTGGGACTGTTGAGCAGCATGGCCCGAGTCTTCGGGGTGATGCGCGCCGCGACATCCAGCGGGTCAACGCGAAAGCCGTTTTCCGGCCGCACTGGCACCGGCACGACGGTTGCGCCACAGGCACCGAAAACACCTTCGTAGGTGACATACATGGGTTCGGCGACGATGACTTCATCGCCCGGATCCAGCAGACACTGCGCCACCGAATACACCGCGCATTGCGCGCCCGGCAGCACAATCACATGGTCAGCGTCCACGTCCTGGCCGCTGCGTCGCCGGTGGCGCTCGGCAATCCGCTTGCGCAGCTCCAGCCGGCCGCGCACTTCGGAATAATGGGTATCGCCCGCCAGCAGACTGTCGATGGCGCCGTGGATGATCGGCAGCGGCGTATCGAAGTCCGGATCACCCACCGACAGCAGCAATACATCGCCCCCTTCGGCGCGCAGCTCCAGCGCTCGGTCGTGAATCCGCCAGGCCGCTGCTCCCTCCCCGGCGATTCGTTGGGTCAAGGCTGAATAGCGCATGTACGTCTCCTGATTGCGCGGTCTCCAGCCTTCACCCTAGGTCAAATCACAAAGCGCGCCACCATCGCATTCAAATCCACCGCCAGACGCGACAGTTCGTGGGTCGCGGCGCTGGTTTGATTCGCACCGGCCGCCGATTGCGTGGCCAGATCGCGGATATTCACCAGGTTGCGATCCACCTCGCGGGACACCTGCGCCTGCTCTTCAGACGCACTGGCGATCACCAGATTGCGCTCGTTGATCTGGTGAATCGATTGCGTGATCTGCTCCAGCGCGATGCCGGCGGCACGGGCCATTTCCAGGGTCGTCTGGGTGCGCTGGTTGCTTTGCTGCATCGATTCGACGGCTTCACCAGTGCCGTTCTGAATACCGGCGACCATTTTTTCGATTTCCTGGGTCGATTGCGCGGTGCGATGGGCCAGGGCACGAACTTCGTCCGCCACCACGGCAAAACCACGCCCGGCTTCACCGGCACGGGCCGCTTCGATGGCAGCGTTGAGTGCCAGCAGGTTGGTCTGTTCGGCAATGGCGCGGATCACGTCCAGCACTTTGCCGATGTCGCGGCCCTGAGCAGCCAGGCCTTCGATCATCTGCGCGGTATTCTGCACGTCCTGGGTCATGGTCTGGATCGCGTCGACGGTTTTCACCACTTGATCGCGACCTTCACGGGCGGCGTGGGTGGACTGGTTCGACGCTTCGGAGGTTGAGACCGCGTTGCCTGCCACCTCTTCCACCGCTGCGGTCATTTCGTTGACGGCAGTGGCGGCCTGTTCGATTTCGTCATTTTGTTGTTGCAGGCCACGGGAGGCTTCTTCGGTCACGGCGCTGAGTTCTTCGGCAGCGGCACCCAATTGCGTGGCGGAGCCGGCGATCTGTTCGATGGTCTTGCGCAGGTTGGTCTGCATCGCGGCCAGCGCTTCAAGCAGACGCGCCGGTTCGTCCTTGCCGTCGACTTCGATGGCTTTGGTCAGGTTGCCGCCGGCGATGGTTTGCGCAGCGGCCACGGCACGGTTCAACGGGGTGACGATGCTGCGGGTCAGCATCAAGGCCAGCAATACGGTAGCCACAGCGGCAATGACTGCGACGATAACCACGCCAGTGATGGCGCTGTCGTAATGCTCACCGGCCTGAATGGAGGCTTCTTTCGCACCGGCGGCATTGATCGCAATCAGCTTGTTGAGCTGCTCGCCCATCTGGTCGGTGCCGTCCTTGATCTTGGTGTTGATCAGGGTGCGCATGTCCTCGACCTTGTCCTGGCGGGACAGGTCCATCATCTGGTTCTGCGCTTGCAGGTAGTTGTCCAGGGTCGTCGCGAAAGCCTGATATTGCGCGCGCTCCTCACTCTCTGCCGGCAATGCGGCGTAAGCGGCCTGAGCGCTGCGTACCTTGTCCACCAGCACGCCGATGCGTGTCTGTGCTTCCTGCAGGCCGGCGGCGTCACGGTTGACCAGAATGCGGAACGAGAGGATCCGCAGGCGCAAGACGTTTTCCGTCACCACGCCAAGGTAAGCGACGCTGGGCAGCTGATTGGTCTGCATCTCGACGGACGCCTGCCGGATGACCGACATGCGGTTGACGGCGAACACGCCGAGCACGATCACCAACAGGGCAATAAAGGCAAAACCGAGGAAGGCACGGGGCGCGATATTCAGATTACGCAAGGACATAGTAGGACTCTCGGATGATTGAAACTGCGAGCGTCCATGCCGTAATCACTGCCCCGCGAGAGCGGGTTTCAGTCCGGCGTCACTGTGCTGGGAAATCTTCTGTGCGCCTGATCGCTGTATCGGCCAGGCTTTAGGAAGTTTGCGTGTAAAGAAGAAATATTTTTCAAAGTGTTGCGAGTGTTTCGCTATTGAAACACCCGACGTTTTAGATGATGGGTGACAGGTCAGGCCGGGGTTGCCATGCGCCAGACGCGGGCAATGTCCGTAGCACGTTCGCGCAACAGACGCGGCGCTTCGGCGCAGGCTTGTTCCAGAGTCATCGGGCCGCTGGTGACGGCGAATGCCGCATCGATGCCGTGCTCGTAGAGCGCCTGATAACCCTCGCCCAGAGTCCCGGCGATGACGATCACCGGTACGCAGTGTTGCTTGGCGATGTGCGCCACGCCGAACGGGGTTTTGCCGCGCAGGGTCTGGGCATCGAAGCGCCCTTCGCCGGTGATCACCAGATCCGCACCTTTTACGGCATCAGCCAGCCCGACCAGTTCCGCGACCACTTCGACCCCGGCCTGAAACCGTGCGCCGAGAAACGCCTTGGCCGCAAAACCCAGTCCACCTGCCGCACCGCTGCCCGGCTCGTCCCGAACATCCTTGCCCAGCGCTTGCGCGCAGAATTCAGCAAAGTGACCGAGGGCCTTATCCAGTTGCTGCACTTGCGCCGGGGATGCGCCTTTCTGCGGGCCGAAAATCGCCGAAGCGCCGTGGGGGCCGCACAGCGGATTGTTGACGTCGGCGGCGATGTCGAAACGCACCTGCGCCAGACGCGGGTCGAGTTCACTCAGGTCCAGACGTGCGAGTTGCGCCAGCGCCAGACCACCCGGCACCAGCGACTGCCCTTGAGCATCCAGCAGTTTCACACCCAGCGCCTGCATCGCGCCGGCGCCGCCGTCGTTGGTGGCACTGCCGCCGATGGCCAGAATCACCCGTTGTGCGCCAGCGTCCAGCGCGGCGCGGATCAGTTCACCGGTGCCGAACGTGCTGCTGATGCAGGCATCGCGCTGCCCCGGTGGCACCAGTTGCAGGCCGCTGGCCTCGGCCATTTCGATGATCGCGGTGTGGTTGTGCGGCAGCCAGCCCCACGCGGCTTCGACCGCCGCGCCCAACGGGCCACGCACGCGGGTGCGGCGCAACTCGCCTTCACAGGCGTCGAGAATCGACTCCACCGTCCCTTCGCCACCGTCGGCCATCGGGCATTTGACCAGTGTCGCCTGCGGCCAGACCTGCGCCAGTCCCAGGGCAATGGCTTCTGCAACGCCTTGGGCACTCAGGCTGTCCTTGAACGAATCGGGGGCGATGACGATTTTCATGCGAATTCTCCAGTTCCAATGCCCCTCATGCTGCCAGTCGCTTGAAACGTTGACGCCTGTCCGCTGCACAAGTGGCGCAGGCGTTTATTGTTCATTTCGACAAATCGTCAGTCTGCGGCAGCAATTGCACCCCGAGATACAGCGCCAGCATGCCGTCGAGCTTCAGCGGATCGACCCCGCTCAACTCGGCAATCCGCTCCATGCGGTAACGCAGGCTGTTGCGGTGAATCCCCAAGGCATCGGCGCAGGCCTGGCTCTGCCCGTCGTGATCGCACCAGCTGCGTAATGTTGCGAGCAACTGGCCGTTGCTGTCCTTGGCGATCACTTTGCGCAGCGGTTTGAGCAGTTCATCCAGCGCATCATCGTTGCGATGGCGCCAGAGCATCACCGGCAAACGATAGCGATTGAGGGTCAGCAGCCGTGAGTGCGGGAGCACTTCGCGGCCATAGGCGAGCAAGTCGCCGACCCGCCGATAGCACCGGCGCAGCCCGGTCAGCCCGTCGGCCTGACCGCCGACGGCGATGCGGAGGATGTTCCAGCCCAGGCCATCGAGTTTTTCCAGCAGGCGATCATGCTCGACGTTCTGGCTCGCCGGCCGGCACCACAGCAATGACGACTTGGCCGAACTCACGCACCAACTGTCCGGATAGCGCGACATCAGCCAGGCACTCAGCGCCTCGACGGTTTGCCCCGGCCCGTGCTCCAGGCCCAACTCAAACAGATACGGCACCCGCGTCAGTTGCGGCTTGAGCCCGAGTTGCTGGGCTTCATCCACCAGACGCGGCGAATCCCCTGCTTCACTCAACAGCAAGGCGAGCAAGTCATCGCAACGTTGCCGCCGCCATTGCTGCTCGGATTGCTGGTTGCGCTGGCCGACCAGCATTTCAGCGGTCATGCGCACCAGTTCGGCGTAAGTGCGCAGTTGTTCGGGCTCGCCAGTGATACCGAGCACACCGATCAAACGCTGATCGAGCAACAACGGCAGATTGATCCCCGGCTGCACGCCTTTCAAATGCACGGCGGTCTGCGCGTCGATCTCCACCACTCGCCCGTTGGCCAGCACCAGTTGCGCGCCTTCGTGACGGGTGTTGATCCGCTCCGGCTCGCCGCTGCCGAGGATCAGCCCCTGGCTGTCCATGACGTTGACGTTGTACGGCAAAATGGCCATGGCCCGGTCGACGATGTCCTGGGCGAGGTCGTGATCGAGTTCGAACATAAGGGGAAAATCCTTGAAAACAGGCGCGGACGGTTGTTCACCCGCACAGGGTCTGCCAGCAAACCCTGTGCTCAGGCACAAAGACAATCCGGCCAAAGGTGACCGAGACTCTCAGGGCGATCAACGTTACCCTTTGCATCGCAAAAAATCATAATAAAGAGAGAGCCGCCATGTCGCAGAGCGCCGCTGCCGCCCAGACCATCGCTGACGATAAAAATGCCGTCTACAAACGCATCACCCTGCGTTTGATTCCCTTCATCTTCATCTGCTACCTATTCAACTACCTCGACCGGGTCAACGTTGGATTCGCCAAACTGCAGATGCTCGACGCGCTGAAATTCAGCGAAACCGTGTACGGCCTCGGTGCCGGTATCTTCTTCATTGGCTACGTGCTGTGCGGCGTACCGAGCAACCTGGCGCTGACCAAATTCGGCCCACGGCGCTGGATCGCGCTGATGATGATCACCTGGGGCACGTTGTCGACTTGCCTGCTGTTCGTCACCACGCCGACTCAGTTCTACACCCTGCGCCTGTTCACTGGCGCCGCCGAAGCCGGGTTCTTCCCGGGCGTTGTGCTCTATCTCTCGCAGTGGTTCCCGACCTTCCGCCGTGGCCGGATCATGGCGCTGTTCATGTCGGCGATCCCGGTGTCCGGCCTGCTCGGCAGCCCGTTTTCCGGCTGGATCCTCAATCACTTCGCCGCAGGTCAGGGCGGCCTGGCCGGTTGGCAGTGGATGTTCCTGCTGCAAGGCATTCCGACTGTGATCCTCGGCGCACTCGCCTACTTCCTGCTTAGCGACAACTTCGCAGCTGCCAAATGGCTGACCCCGCACGAACGTTCGGTGCTGGAAGCCGATCAGGCGGAAGACTTGGCGAACAAACCGAAAACCACCTCCGACTCGCTGATCGCCGTGTTCAAGAACCCGGCGATCTGGGCCTTCGGCCTGATCTACTTCTGCATCCAGAGCGGCGTGTACGCGATCAACTTCTGGCTGCCGTCGATCATCAAAAACCTCGGCTTCAGCGACAACCTGGTGATTGGCTGGTTGAGCGCAATTCCTTATCTGCTGGCCGCCGTGTTCATGTTGGTAGTCGGTCGTTCGGCGGACTTGCGCAAAGAACGCCGCTGGCATTTGGTGGTGCCGATGTTGATGGGCGCTATCGGCCTGCTGATTGCGGTGAACTTCGCGGCGAATCCGGCGATTGCGATTCTCGGCCTGACCATCGCGACCATGGGCGCGCTGACCGGTTTGCCGATGTTCTGGCCGGTGCCGACCGCCATGCTGAGCGCAGGTGCTGCGGCGGGTGGTCTGGCGTTGATCAACTCCATGGGGCAGATGGCTGGATTCCTCAGTCCTTATCTGGTGGGTTGGGTCAAGGACAGCACCGGGTCGACTGATGTGGCGCTGTATCTGCTGGCGGGTGTGATTGTTGCCGGGAGTCTGCTGGCGTTGCGAATGACGCGGACGTTGCGGGCCTGATTATCGGCAGACACACAAAAACGGCCCATTTCGGGCCGTTTTTTATTGGCACTCTATGATCGCTCAGGGCCGGGCTTCAGCCGCCGTGTCCAGATTATCCAGCACCCGATTTACCGCCAGTTCCGCCAGCATGATCAGTTGCCCGATACCCAGCAGCACATGCCGCTGCGGCGCATCAATCATCCCGGCGAAATCGCTGGCCATGGTTTTGGCGGAGGTCAGGGTTTCGCAGGCGTCGGCCAACAGTTCTTCGCTTGGGATGCCGGGGGCGATGAGGTAGCGGGTGTTGGGTTTGAGCAGTGGTTTTCTGGGATGGAACGGGTTGAGGTAGTGATCGAGGGCGCGTTCGGCGGCTTCGTGGAATTTCTTGGAGTCGAGGGTTTCGTAGGGGGACGTTGAATCGGCTTCGGGTGGGTTGGGTGTTGGTTTGATCATGGCAAAACTCCTAAGGCGCTTATTGGAGCCACCACTCTCGCTACCAAACGATGGTGGTGGCCAGACGCAGGTTGGTAGACCGGGCCTTAGGAGAAACGGCGCACCCGAAGGTGCCCTGCGAATGACCACCATAAAACAGAGACAAAAGACTCTACAAAATGGAGCACTCTGCATTTAAAGACCCGGGCTACCAAACCCGATCGCTGTTCTTTTCAGCGACGGAATAACGATAAAACCCGGCCTAAAAGCGCACAAGCCGGCGGATTCTGGCTTAGTCGTAGGCAACGGCGCAAGGTTGTGTAGCCTGCGGTGCGTGTCTGGACGTGTCCTTTAAACGCCACGATTAAACGCTCACAAGATCCCCGTTTTTGCATCCAGCTCCAGCACCAATCCCCCCGGCATCTGAACAAAAATCTGCCAAACCCCATCCTTCGGCACCTGCGCCACCTGATACGGCAACCCACTGCCCTGCACCCGCTTCAAAACCACCGCCGCGTCTTCATCCGTACGAAACGCAATATGACTCAACGCCGCCTCCTCCAGCGCAGGCTGCTCAATCACATGCACCAACGCCTGCTCGTCCTGATACAACCACCGCCCCGGAAACGGAAACGGCGGCCGACGTCCCGGCGTCAATCCCAATAACCCGCCAAAAGCGTCCTGCAGCGCCTGCCCGTCAGCGGTGTTGAAGGCCAGATGATCGAATGTCCACGTCATGTCTGTCTCCTGCGGTTATTCAGGATTGCAGTATCTGCGCTTGCCAATCCCGGAAAAATCCCGCAAAACGCCAAGGATCTTCAACGGATTTTTACTAATGAGCTCGATCCTCGATCTGGAAATCTTTGTCCGCACCGCCGACTCCGGCAGCATTTCCGCCGCCGCCCGGGCGCTGGAGCTGACCCCGGCCGCCGCCAGCATCGCGCTGAAACGCCTGGAAACCCGCCTCGGCATCCGCCTCTTCGCCCGCTCGACCCGCAGCATGCGCCTGACCGAAGAAGGCCGGCGCTATCTGGAAAGCGTGCGTCTGGCGCTGGCCACCCTGGCCGAGGGCGAACAAGCGCTGAAGCAGCAGACCGAAGGCCTGAGCGGCGTGCTGCAACTGGCGGCGCCGTCGGACTTCGGGCGCAATGTGTTGCTGCCGTGGCTGGACGATTTCAAGCGCGAGCACCCGCATATTCAACTGCAATTGCTGCTGAACGACCGGCATGCGGATCTGTTTCGCGAGACGGTGGATGTGGCGCTGCGCTTTGGCGTTCCGAGTGATTCGACGCTGGTGGCGTTGCCGATTCTGCCTGAGCATCGCCGTGTCGCCTGCGCCAGTCCTGCGTATCTGGAGCGCCACGGCACGCCGCAAACCCCTGCCGAATTGAGCGAGCACAGCGCCCTGCTCTATCTGCGCAACGGTCGGCCGTACAACACCTGGCGTTTCCATCGCGAAGACGAAACGGTCGAGGTCGAAGTACGCGGCGACTACCTCAGCGACGACGGCGAAGTCGCCCGCCGTTGGGCGCTCGCCGGGCACGGCATCGCCTACAAGGCCTGGCTCGACGTAGCCGAAGATGTCCGCGCCGGGCGGCTGGTGACGCTGTTCGATGATTGGCGGGGTGAAAGCGTGCCATTCAATCTGCTGTGCCCGCACCGAGTGCAAGTCTCGGTGCGGGTCAAGGTGTTGCAGGCGTTCTTGCGGGTGCGTTGCCGAGCGCTCGAGATTGTCGAGAATCAGGGCTGACGCAAGCCATTGTAATGATTCAGTGGCCCGCCCCGCCCCTCTATCGAGCAGTAGTAAATATGGATGTCGTCGCCAGGCGGCACACCTCGATCGCCAGGCAATATGCTGAAGCTGGCCTGACCGTCTCGGTGAATCACGATAGCCCGATTGAGTTCCCGAGCCAGCGCATTCAGTTCCGGCTCCCCACCCCACAGAATATTTCCTTCCGTGTTCCGCAGATTGTTGACGTACTGATCCGGGTTCTCTTGATTCTCAATCAGACCCAGATTTTCGCTGATATGTCTGGCAGCCAGCTCGCGCAACTGGCTGGCGCTTTGGCCCACTCTGAGGCCGATAGCGGAAAACATACAGTGGCCATCATCGGCGACCCGCTCGACCAGCAAGCCATCGACCACGGGCGGATACCGTTCGGGATCGATTTTCCACTGTCTCTCCAGGTCGGCGAGCGTACCGAGAGTCAACGGGCCACCATGCTGGTAAAGCCCACACGGCACACGTACCTGATAGGACTTGTTTCCTTTGGTGAACGTCGCGTCCGTCGTCTTTTCAAGACATGCATGGGTATAAGCCGGGGCGCGGCCGAGCGCTTTGATCGCTTCGGGATCTTTTTTGCAGTACGCATCCCAGAGATGCGTTATGCAACTTGAAATCTTCGCCGTTGCGGCGTCATTAAGGCTCATTATTTTTTTGTCGGGGGAATCCACCGTGAAAGGATTGTCCTCGCAGGCTTCGACGGTGCTCAGCGTTTTGCCAAAAAAATATTTGACTTTGCGAAAGTTGGCAGTGAGATCGTTGTCGTCAGAGAGCAGCTTGAACACCAGTGGCGGTACCCGACTGACGCCGTGGGTAAAACAGGAACGATTGTTTTGCGTCACCAGAAACAGGCGATCTGGCGTGTCCCGATCCTTCTGCGCGACAGTGTCCGCCACCTTGATCAGGCACACGTTGAACTTGTACAGATGCCAGCTGTCGGCGTGATTTTCAGTGAGCCCTATCATCCCGGCCAGTACGGAGTTGCCAACCAGTGGTCCATGAGCAAACGCAGGGGTGAGTCCCAAATGGCTCGAATGCACCTGCATCTGATCGTCCATGCCAGAGAATTTTTTATCCCATATCCGCAATAGATAATTTTGAAACGCCTGGTGTGGTTGCCCTTGCAAGTTATGGCGCTTGATCGTCGCCATCAGGACCGCGATCGTGGTGCGCTCGATGATGGTGTGCAAGCGTTCAAATTCAGCTCGGGCCAACGCTACGTTGATGTATGTCCGCTTGTGGGCGTTTTCGTCAGTCCAGAGGCTTTCGACATCCTCGCCAGCCTTCTCTCCCTTCTTGGTCGGGGCTTTGTGGTGATTTTTCTTTTTCTCTGCTGCACCGCCAACCGGGTCCCTGGCATGACTGCAATGAAACTGCGTGTAGCTGTAAACAAGGTCATCGGTCCCCGGGAGGAGCATTTGTTCCAGTACGGTCAATGAATGCGCATTGTTGTCGTAAAGCGCGTTCACCTTGGCTCTATAGAGGCCCTCCAGTTCCATGGATTCCAGCAAATCGTAGTAACGTTTAAAGTTTTTGAGGAACTCCGACATCCCTATCCCTCCGAAGCAAACGTCAACACGGCCCGCAAGCCATCATTGAGATCATCGAAGGTATGACCGCTCGTAGCGAAGACCGCATCAATGGTCTCGGCATCGAAGCGGGAGTTCAGCTTCAACTGGCTTAACAGAAGTGTTTCCAGCACGGTCACGACCTCCACTTGTGAGGCGATCCCATGCGCGACAACGCGGGGCGTGAATTTTTCCACGAGGTGGATAACGTCTCGACGGCCACGCTGCGCGCAGCGGACCGGATGCTCCTGATGGAAAAACTCCACCACTGTCTCGCCGAACGCTTGCTGCTGTGCGCGTTCAAGCACTTCAATCTGCTCTTTTCGGATCTTGATCATGTTCAAAACTTCCCTGGATAAGACATGCGCGGCTCCCTGCTCACTGCTTGATGCTGATGATCAACGGTGCGGAGCATAGACAATCCGGATTGTTGTGCAGTGCAAGGTTTGAAATATTTCCGGGCGGGCATCACGTTCAGTCTTTCCCATTGCCCTTCGCGGCGCTTCTGGTATTTGATTAAGGCTTTCCCACCGACAAAAGGATTTCGGCATGAGCTATCGCACACTGGGTCACTCGGGGTTGCAGGTGTCCACCCTCACCCTCGGCACGATGATGTTCGGCGAACAGACCAGCGCGGAAGACTCGCTGCGCATCATCGACAAGGCCTGGGATCAGGGCATCAATTTCATCGACACCGCGGACGTCTACACCAACGGTCGTTCGGAAGAGATCGTCGGCGAGGCCATCGCCCGTCATCGTCATGAATGGGTGCTGGCAACCAAGGTCGGTTTCGGCCCGGTGGACGGCGTACCGAACCGCAGCGGTCTGAGCCGCAAGCACATCTTCAACGGTCTGGAGGCCAGCCTGACCCGACTCGGCACCGACTACCTCGACATCTATTACCTGCACCGCGAAGACCACAACACGCCGCTGGAAGTGACGATCTCGGCGATTGGCGATCTGATTCGCCAGGGCAAGATCCGTTATTGGGGCCTGTCGAACTATCGCGGGTGGCGAATCGCCGAGGTGATTCGCGTTGCGGACAAACTGGGTGTCGATCGCCCGGTGATCAGCCAGCCGCTGTACAACATCGTCAACCGTCAGGCCGAAACCGAGCAGATCACCGCCGCCCAGACTTACGGCCTCGGCGTCGTGCCTTACAGCCCGCTGGCCCGTGGCGTGCTCAGCGGCAAGTACGCGCCGGACGTAACCCCGGACGCCAACAGCCGTGCCGGGCGCCAGGACAAGCGGATTCTGGAGACTGAATGGCGCGTGGAGTCGTTGCGCATTGCCCAGCAGATTCAGCAATACACCAAGGAGCACGGGGTCGGGATTGTCGAATTTGCAATTGCCTGGGTGCTGAACAACGGCGCGGTAACGTCGGCGATTGTCGGGCCGCGCACTGAAGAACAGTGGGATGCGTACACCAAGGCGCAGGCGGTGAAAATTACAGCGGAGGATGAGGCGTTTATCGATTCGCTGGTGACACCGGGGCATGCGTCGACGCCGGGGTTTAATGATGTGAGCCATTTTGTGTCGGGGCGCAAACCGCGTCAGGCTTGAGATTGCTGCCCTCATCGGAACGCCGCCCGCCTAACCCTCTCCCGGAGGGAGAGGGAACCGATTGGGGAATATTGAAGCTAAGCTTTTGCCTGAAGCTTTCGTGGTGAATCCATAATCGACTGGCGTTTTCAGGTCGACGGATTTCCTGAGACACCTCGGTCGGCTCCCTCTCCCTCCGGGAGAGGGTTAGGCGGGCGGCGTTCCGATGAGGGAGCTTTTGATTGTTGGAAATATTGAGCACTCGACCAATATTCAGCACAAAAACCACGTATCCTGCGCGCCCCGTTTGACCATCACCCCCGCGAGGACAGTTTGTCTAAAGGTATCGCTCTCTCGGTAACAGCCTCGACGCTGTTTGCCGTCATGTATTACTACACCTCGTTGCTCACCCCGTTGAGCGGCGTGGAAATCTACGGTTGGCGGATGTTGCTGACCGTGCCCTGCATGACCGTTTTCATGTTGTTGTCCGGCGAATGGCGGCGAGTGCTGGAGCTGCTGCGCCGGATACCTGCGCTGCCGAAGCTGATCGGTGGCCTGATCCTGTCGTCCGCTTTGCTGGGCGTGCAGTTGTGGCTGTTCATGTGGGCGCCGCTCAATGGCTACAGCCTCGACGTATCGCTGGGCTACTTCCTGTTGCCGCTGGCCATGGTGCTGACCGGGCGCATCGCTTATGGCGAAAGCCTGTCGTACTTGCAGAAAGTCGCGGTGTTCTTTGCCAGCCTCGGCGTGTTGAACGAGCTGTATCAGGTCGGCGGGTTCTCCTGGGCGACGCTGGTGGTGGTCGTCGGCTACCCGTTGTATTTCGTACTGCGCAAATACCTGAAGACCGACAACCTCGGCGGCTTGTGGGTCGACATGACCCTGATGCTGCCGGTCGCGTACTGGTTTGTGCGCGGCGGCGAACAGGGTTTCGGCGTGTTCGATCAGTACCCGGCGCTGGCGTGGCTGATTCCGTTGCTCGGCCTGATCAGTGCGTCGGCGCTGGTGGTGTACATCATTGCCAGTCGTTTGCTGCCGTTCAGCCTGTTCGGCTTGTTGAGTTACGTTGAACCGGTGCTGTTGCTGGGTGTGGCGCTGCTGCTCGGCGAAAGCATCAAGCCTGGTGAATGGCTGACCTACATCCCGATCTGGCTTGCGGTGGTGGTGCTGGTGTTTGAAGGATTTAAACATCTGATGCGCCAGCGGCGCCCGTAAGACGCGCAATAAAAAGCCCGGCCTGCACAATTAATTGCAGGCCGGGCTTTTTTACATCTGCTGGTTACTCGGTGGCGAGTACGCCACGACGCACCTGGTCACGCTCGATCGATTCGAACAGTGCCTTGAAGTTACCCTCGCCGAAACCATCGTCGCCTTTACGCTGGATGAATTCGAAGAACACCGGGCCCATCAGGGTTTCCGAGAAGATCTGCAGCAGCAGACGCTTGTCGTCTTTGTCCGATGCGCCATCGAGCAGGATGCCGCGCGATTGCAGCTGATCGACCGGCTCGCCGTGGTTCGGCAGGCGGCCTTCGAGCATTTCGTAGTAGGTGTCCGGCGGCGCAGTCATGAAGCGCATGCCGATCTTCTTCAGCTGATCCCAGGTCTTGACCAGGTCGTCGGTGAGGAACGCCACGTGCTGGATGCCCTCGCCGTTGAACTGCATCAGGAACTCTTCGATCTGCCCGGCGCCCTTCGACGATTCTTCGTTGAGCGGGATGCGGATCATGCCGTCCGGCGCGGTCATCGCTTTCGAGGTCAGGCCGGTGTATTCGCCCTTGATGTCGAAGTAACGGATCTCGCGGAAGTTGAACAGCTTCTCGTAGAAGTTCGCCCAGTAGGCCATGCGGCCGCGATACACGTTGTGGGTCAGGTGGTCGATGATCTTCAGGCCGGCACCGACCGGGTTGCGGTCAACACCTTCCAGGAACACGAAGTCGATGTCATAGATCGAGCTGCCTTCGCCGAAACGGTCGATCAGGTACAGCGGCGCGCCGCCAATGCCTTTGATCGCCGGCAGGTTCAGTTCCATCGGGCCGGTTTCGATGTGGATCGGCTGGGCGCCGAGTTCCAGCGCGCGGTTGTAGGCCTTCTGCGAATCCTTGACCCGGAACGCCATGCCGCAAACGGACGGACCGTGTTCAGCCGCGAAGTACGAAGCGACGCTGTGGGGTTCGTTGTTGAGGATCAGGTTGATCGCGCCCTGGCGATACAGGTGCACGTTCTTGGAACGGTGGGTCGCGACCTTGGTGAAGCCCATGATCTCGAAGATCGGCTCCAGGGTGCCAGGTGTCGGCGATGCGAACTCGATGAACTCGAAGCCCATCAGGCCCATTGGGTTTTCGTATAAATCTGCCATGGTTGGCGCCTCATCATTCTTATCAATTAACCAGAGTTATTTGTCAGTAATGCTGAGACCGGTGGGTGGCGCACAGGAGATGCCACGCACACTGCGGGCGAGGAAGTCACCGTAGATCAGTTGAAACCCGAATATCTTCATTGTCGACCCAAGGCTCTTGCGGGCGAGGCTTCTGCTGCCAGAAGACGATTATTATTGTATGCGTAACCCGATTCTACACAGCGTAAATAGGGTTGTCTGCCCTCTCTATAAAATCCGCTTTTTTCGGCCCGGTGCAAGGGGTTTGTTGCACAGCCAGATGCCCGCCAGAATCAGCACGCCGCCCAGGCACATGGGCAGCGTCAGTTGCTCGCCCAGCAGGGCGGCGCCAGCCAGCACGGCGGTCAGCGGGTTAAGCGCAATGAACACGCCGGAGCGGGTCGCGCCGATTTTGCGGATGCCGTCGTAATAACCGATGTAGGCCAAGGCCGAGCCCAACACCCCGAGATAGATCAGGCTCAGCCACTGCGTCATCCCGAGACCGGCCACCGCCGCCCCGCTCACTTCGCCGCGAACGACGGCCAGCGCCCAGAGCATCAGCGTGCCCAGCAGAATCGAAAAGGTCACCGTCTGCAACGGCCCTATGCTCTGGTTGAGGCGGCGGGAAAACAGCGAATACACACCCCAGCTCAACACGCATCCGAAAATCAGCAGATCGCCGATCCACGCGTCCGGCGTCGCAGCCAGCAGTTGCGGATTACGGCTGACGATCACCACACCGGCGCCGCCGATGCAGATCAGGATCCCGATGACTTTCAATCGACTCAGACGCTCCTTGAACAACAGCCAGGATGCCAGGCCGATCACCGCCGGATTCAACGCAACGATCAGCGAGGCCCGCGATGCGTTGATGTATTGCAGGCCGTAAAAGAAGCACAGGTTGTAGAAGAAAATCCCGAAGAACCCCAGCAATGCCAGTTGCAGCCATTGCCCCGCATTCGGCCTTGCAAGGGGAATTCGCGCCAGCCACAAAAAACCGAGCAACGCGACGCTGGCCAGCAAGAACCGAAGGCTGGCAGCGAGGATCGGACTCAGGCTGCCGGCGAGAAGCCGCCCGGCCACCCAGGTCCCGCCCCAGATCATGCTGACCATGGCGAGGTTCAGATAGACGGGCATGTCCGAGGCCACCGGACGGATTGATTCATGACTATTCATAACGCGCTCGACGACGAAACTGACGGATGCCGTATCATTCGAGTCATTGTCGATCATCGTAAAATGAGCTTTTACTCATGACTTTGACCCAGCTCGAAATTTTCTCTCTGGTGGCCGAACTGCGCGGCTTTACCCTCGCCGCCCATCGTCTGGGGATTTCCCAGTCGGCGGTGTCCCACGCCTTGAAGTCACTGGAACAGGAACTGGGTGTCGAATTGTTTCGCCGGCATCAATCGCAAGTCGAACTCAGCGACATTGGCGAGCAATTGCTGCTGCGTGCACGGGCGATGCTCGGGCTGGCCAACACATTGCGCCAGGAAGCCGCCGATGCGCGCGGGCTGAAAAGCGGCACCTTGCGTATCGGCTCGTTCGGCCCGACTTCATCGATCAGGTTGCTGCCGCGGATCCTCCAGCATTTCCGCCAGGCGCACCCGGGCATCGAGGTTCACATCGACGAAGGGCCGGACCGGCAGGTACTCCAGTGGCTCGACGAGCGACGGATCGATGTCGGCTTCGTGGTATTGCCCGAAGAACGCTTCGATACGTTTGCCCTGATGGAAGACCAGATGGTCGCCCTGCTTCCGCTCGACCATCCTCTGGCCACGCAGGCGCAACTGAGCCTGAAAGACCTGTGCAGCGACCCGTTCGTACTCACCGAAGCCGGCTCTTCGGAACTGGTATCGCGACTGTTCAACGCGGCAAGGCTGAGCCCGAATATCCGCTACCGCTGCTCGCAACTGCTGAGCACCCTCGATACCGTGAGCCGGGGCGACGCCATCACCCTCGTTGCCGAAGGTTCGCTGCCCGACGAGCCAAACCCTCAATACGTGAAGCGGCCATTGTTACCCGCCGTGGTGCGCCACATTGGCCTGGCCGTGCTTGATCAGCGTCAGGCATCCCCCGCCACTCTGGCTTTCATCAAATTGGCGACTGCACTGGATTACCGCTGAGCGGCGCAAGCGCCAACGGCCATCTATCATGGGCACAGACCCAACGCTTTCTAGAAGGTGCATCCTTGCCCCGCCTGCCGTCGAGAGCCCCACACCACCGCAACAGGATGCGCCCATGCCTCTGACCGTCAGGCCCCGCCGCAAACGCAGCACCCGAATCATCGTGACGCTGCTATGCGGCCTGCTGCCGATCATCATCGGCACGGTCATTCTGCATATGCAGGCCGAGCGCACGCTGGAACAGAGTTCCCGGCAAACCGCCGAGGAAGCCTTGCGCCAGTTCGACCTGATGCTCGACAACACCGCCCAGTCCGCCCGGGAATTGCTGCCGTTGGCGGGCCAAACCTGCGAGGACGTCAAACTGGCCCTGCGCGAACAAGTCACCCGCCGCCCGTTCGTGCGTTCGACCAATCTGGTGTGGGACAACAACCTCTATTGCAGTTCGTTGTTCGGCGACTTCAAGGAAGCCGTCAATCCGGGGGACTACACCCAAGGCAAGTTATGGCTCATGAACGGCAACCCGGTTACGCCTGATACGGCGCTGCTGGTGTATCGACTGAGCGATGGCCGGGGCGGCGCCCTGACGACGCTGGACGGCTATCACCTGAGCAATATCCTGCGCCTGATCGGCCGGCAGACATTGCTATTGCTGCAGGTTGGCAATAACTGGCTTTCTGCCGACGGCAAAGTGCATCAAGGCCCCCTCCCCGAGTTGCCGGTGGCCCAGAGCACGTTGAACTCTCCGCACTATGCCTACACGGTGAGCGCAGGATTCCCCGAAGGTGAAGTCTGGAACTACATGAGCGACGAATATCCGCCGTTGTTCAGCCTGTTGATTTTCTTTGGCGCGGTATCCGGGGCAATCGGCTATATCGTGCAGAACCGCGCAACATCCCCCAGTCACGAAATGCTGCGTGCGCTGGAAGCCGGAGAGTTCATTCCCTACTTCCAACCGGTGGTCTATGGCGACAGCAAACGCTGGTCGGGATGCGAAGTGCTGATGCGCTGGAATCATCCCAAGGAAGGCCTGGTACGCCCGGACCTTTTCATACCGTTCGCAGAACATTCCGGGCTGATCGTGCCAATGACCCGTTCCTTGATGCAGCAGACCGCCGTAGTGCTCGGGCCGCTTTCTGCTTCCTTCGAGGCCCCGTTTCATATCGGCATCAACATTACGGCCAGTCACTGCCACGATCTGGAGTTGCTGGAAGACTGCCGCGAGTTTCTGGCGGCATTCGCCCCCGGCAGCATCAGCCTGGTCCTGGAGTTGACGGAACGCGAGTTGATCGAGCCCACCGCCATCACCCATCAGCTGTTTGCGCAACTGCGCGCCATGGGTGTGAAGATCGCGATCGACGACTTCGGCACCGGCCATTCGAGCCTGGGCTATTTGAGAACATTCAATGTCGATTTCCTGAAGATCGACCAGACATTTGTCGCCATGATTGATAAGGACGCCCTGTCCCGACACATTCTGGACAGCATCATCGAACTCTCCGCCAAACTGGATCTGGGCATTGTGGCCGAAGGCGTGGAAACACAGGTCCAGGCCGATTATCTGGCCGCGCATCACGTCAACTTTCTGCAAGGCTATCTGTTTGGCAAACCGATGCCGGCCGCAGACTTCATCGATGCATTAACTCACCATTAACTAAACGCGATAAAACCGACGGACTCGGACCGTTCGCACCAAATTGATACAAGACATCGCTGTTTTTACATAAAGAAAACGTCAGGATTTACTCTTGACGCATTAACTACTACAATTTTTCTTACCTGTTGCTAGATTGGCAGGTGAGCCACTATCACCGAGTCGCTTCAAGGCTCTTGGCTTATAGCTTTGTTTGCGGTTGGTATCAGCCAAACACACTATTGGAGTAAAGATATTGTCCAGACTCGCTGAATTTCGTGCAGCTGAAAAGGCCCTTCAGGAACAGCTCAAGCAGCTGGAATCGCTGAAGAACGATGCCGGGCTCAAGAAAGAAATCGAATTCGAAGAAAAGCTCCAGGGGCTGATGAAAACCTACGGCAAAGGCCTGAAAGACATCATCGCCATCCTCGATCCGAACCCGGCCAAATCCGGTCTGCAACTGACCGCAGCACCTAAAACCCGCCGCGCTCGCGTGGTCAAGGTCTATCAGAACCCGCACACCGGCGAGCTGATCGAGACCAAGGGTGGCAACCATCGCGGCCTGAAGGCCTGGAAGGAACAATACGGTGCAGCCACCGTTGATTCCTGGTTGCGCGGTTAATCCCCCGCAAACATAAAAGCCCTGCAGATGCAGGGCTTTTTTTTGGACAATATCTAACAAATGCAACAATTTCCCGTCTCGAAAGTTCATAGCCAAACAGCCTCTTGCACTGGAACTATGCTTCCGGATGTTGCGCCTTCGCAGGGCGAGCAACTTTGTATTTAATCACTTCAGGTATCTAGCGGGCTGAGGATCACCGAACAGCTGACTAAAATTTCAAGCTGTTTCTCGCCGCCACTATTTCATCAGCGCTGGCCTTGTAAACCTCGGCTTGCCCGGCATACGAAAGTACATAGGCCTTGTCCGCCTCTACTGCAGCAACCAATGTTTGTGACAGTACATGACGGCCGTTTTCGGTGACTGTACAAGTGGTCTCAAGCGCCGCGAGTGAACCGAGTGTGCTCGAATGAACCTTGTTACAGACACTCTGATAACCGCCCTGGAAAAAGTCCTTCTGCACCGACTTGCGCATCTCCAGCAACACGCCTTGCAGATTGACCTGATGACCCGTTTCCACACGCGTCATCGTCAACTCCATCACCATCACCTGATTGCCATCGGCATCGGTCTTTACCGCCCGCTGACGGGAAACTTCCGGCGTGGTTTCGGGCAGCGCTTCGACTTGCCAACCCGCAGGCCAGGTAATGCTCGGCGCATCAGCGCAGGCCGAAGCAGCGATGAGGGACAAGCCGAAGAAAACGAACAGCGATTTGAACGGTCGGATCATTACCAGAGGCACTCGCGGATTGAACCGTAAAGTCTGAGGCTCGCCCGCTTGCAGGGCAAGCCCGCGCTTTCGGTTTGGCGATGCCGCAAGGCATGCGTATCATTGCGCCCATTCACTCGCCCCAATTTGTTACGGAGGGCCCATGAGCCTGCAAGAACTGAACACCTTCCCTGGCGTCACCGCCACCCCGGACAGCGCAACCCGCAACTTCGTGTTCAACCACACCATGCTGCGCGTCAAGGACATCACCAAGTCGCTGGACTTCTACACCCGCGTGCTGGGTTTCTCGCTGGTAGAGAAGCGTGATTTCCCGGAAGCGGAATTCAGCCTGTACTTCCTCGCCCTGGTCGACAAATCGCAGATCCCGGCCGACTCTGCTGCCCGCACCGAGTGGATGAAGTCGATTCCCGGCATCCTGGAACTGACCCACAACCACGGCACCGAGAACGACGCCGATTTCGCCTACCACAACGGCAACACCGACCCGCGCGGTTTCGGCCACATCTGCATTTCGGTGCCAGACATCGTCGCAGCTTGCGCACGCTTTGAAGAACTGGGCTGCGACTTCCAGAAGCGCCTGACCGACGGCCGCATGAAGAGCCTGGCGTTCATCAAGGACCCGGATGGCTACTGGGTCGAGATCATTCAGCCGGCACCGCTGTAAACGCTGAAAAGCAAAAACCCCATCATCGCTGATGGGGTTTTTCTTTTTTCGGTCCGGGATTTACGCCGGAGCCGAAGTGCGTATCAGGTGATCGAAAGCGCCGAGGGAAGCCTTGGCGCCCTCGCCCACCGCAATCACGATCTGCTTGTACGGCACGGTGGTCACGTCACCGGCAGCAAAGATGCCGGGGATCGAGGTTTCACCCCGGTTATCGACGATGATCTCGCCACGCGGCGACAGCTCGATGGTGCCTTTGAGCCAATCGGTGTTAGGCAACAGACCAATCTGCACGAAGATCCCTTCCAGCTCGACAGTGCGCAGCTCGTCAGTATTTCGATCCTTGTAACGCAGGCCGTTGACCTTCTGGCCATCGCCGGTGACTTCAGTGGTCAACGCACTGGTGATCACGGTGACGTTCGGCAGACTGTGCAGCTTGCGTTGCAGCACCGCGTCGGCACGCAGCTGCACATCAAATTCCAGCAGCGTTACGTGGGACACGATACCGGCCAGGTCGATGGCTGCTTCGACGCCAGAGTTACCGCCGCCAATCACCGCTACACGCTTGCCTTTGAACAGCGGGCCGTCACAGTGCGGGCAGTAAGCCACGCCCTTGTTGCGGTATTCCTGCTCGCCCGGCACGTTCATTTCACGCCACCGTGCGCCGGTCGCCAGAATCACGCTCTTGGCCTTGAGGGTCGCGCCGCTGGCAAAGTGGACTTCATGCAGCTCGCCGTTCTTGCCCGGAATCAGCTTGTCGGCGCGCTGCAGGTTCATGATGTCGACGTCGTATTGTTTGACGTGTTCTTCCAGCGCGGTCGCCAGTTTCGGGCCTTCGGTTTCCTGTACGGAAATGAAGTTCTCGATGGCCATGGTGTCCAGCACCTGACCGCCGAAGCGTTCGGCCGCAACACCGGTACGAATACCTTTACGTGCCGCATAGATGGCTGCCGAAGCACCGGCCGGGCCACCGCCGACTACCAGCACATCGAAAGACTCTTTGGCGCTGATTTTCTCGGCCTGACGCTCGATGGCGCCGGTGTCGAGCTTGGCGAGGATTTCTTCCAGGCCCATGCGGCCCTGGCCGAAGTTTTCACCATTCAGGTAAATGCTCGGCACGGCCATGATCTTGCGATCGTTGACTTCGTCCTGGAACAGCGCGCCGTCGATAGCGACGTGGCGGATGTTCGGGTTCAGCACGGCCATCAGGTTCAGCGCCTGGACCACGTCCGGGCAGTTCTGGCAGGACAACGAGAAGTAAGTCTCGAAGTTGAACTCGCCCTTGAGCGAGCGGATCTGTTCGATCACTTCGACACTGGCCTTCGATGGGTGGCCGCCGACTTGCAGCAGGGCCAGCACCAGCGAAGTGAATTCATGGCCCATCGGGATGCCGGCGAAACGCAGGCTGATGTCGGCACCCGGGCGGTTGATCGAGAACGACGGTTTGCGTGCATCGTCGCCGCTGTCGATCAAGGTAATCTGGTGCGAAAGACTGGCAACATCTTTCAGCAGGTCGAGCATTTCACGGGATTTCGCACCGTCGTCGAGTGAAGCAACGATCTCGATCGGCTGGGTGACCCGTTCCAGGTACGATTTCAACTGGGCTTTAAGATTGGCGTCCAACATACGGGCGATCTCCTGACTTTATTTGAGGCGAAAAAAAGCCCGAGCGAATCTCGCCCGGGCTTTTCTATTGGGCGGTGCAGCTTACTGAGGTAGGTGCGGAGTTCCGCCCTGTGTTGCGTGTCTCACAGACTCAGATCTTGCCGACCAGGTCCAGGGACGGAGCCAGAGTGGCCTCACCTTCTTTCCACTTGGCCGGGCAAACTTCGCCTGGGTGAGCAGCGACGTACTGAGCAGCCTTGATTTTGCGCAGCAGCTCGGAAGCGTCACGGCCAACGCCGCCATCGTTCAGTTCAACGATTTTGATCTGGCCTTCAGGGTTGATCACGAAGGTGCCACGGTCTGCCAAGCCAGCTTCTTCGATCAGCACGTCGAAGTTGCGGGAGATGACGTGGGTCGGGTCGCCGATCATGGTGTATTCGATTTTGCCGATAGCTGGCGAAGTGTTGTGCCAGGCAGCGTGGGCAAAGTGGGTGTCGGTGGAAACGCTGTAGATTTCTACGCCCAGTTTCTGGAAGGCAGCGTAGTTGTCGGCCAGGTCTTCCAGCTCGGTTGGGCAAACGAAGGTGAAGTCGGCCGGGTAGAAGAACACTACGGACCATTTGCCTTTCAGGTCAGCGTCCGAGACTTGTACGAAGTCGCCGTTTTTGAACGCGGTAGCTTTGAACGGTTTTACTTGGCTGTTGATGATAGGCATTGATGACTCTCCGTCAGGGTTGTGAATTCGATGGGTGAATCCTACCCAGTCACTCGACGGATGGCTCATTGGCAAACCTGATGCTGCTGATTTGTTTTCGCTATTAGCTGACTGTATTAATAGAAGAAAACGATATCTACGGCGACAGCGGCTTATCCGTAATCCGGGCCATCCCGTGAAAAGGGCTCGCTTCAACATAGCGCATGGCGGACTTCATATCCTTCCAGCCCACGTAACTCATCAACGATTTGAGATCCCAGCCACTTTGATGGGCCCAGGTTGCGAAGCCACGTCGCAACGAATGGCTTGTGTAGCGCTCGGCGGAGATACCGGCACGCTCCAGGGCCTGGCGTAGCAACGGAATCACACTGTTGGCGTGCAAGCCCTCCTCGCTCAGATTGCCCCAGCGGTCGACGGCGCGAAACACCGGGCCCCGTACGAGCGCAGCTTCAGTGATCCAGTCGATGTAGGCCTGCACCGGGCAAAGCTTCAACAACGCCGGGGCCTGATAGGTCTGACCGAGGTTCTCCCGGTCGCCCTTACTGCGTGGCAGGTACAGGGTGATGCCGCTACCAGCATGAGCCTGGACATGCTCGATCTGCACCCGGCACAACTCGTCACTGCGAAAGCCCCGCCAAAACCCCAGAAGAATCAGCGCCCGATCCCGACAGGCTCTTAGCAGCAACGGCCGGTCCTGTTTTTCTCGAGCCTCTTTCATTTCCTGCTCAAGCCAGGCAACGGTCTGCTCAAGATCCTGCAGTTGTAACGGCTCGGCCTGTTTTTCCTGCGCGGGATGCAGCGCACGGATGCCCTTGAACACTTTGCGCACCACCGGCGTCTTGGTCGGATCGGCGAACCCCTGACTGTTATGCCACTGCGCCAGTGCTGACAGGCGCAGCTTCAGCGTATTGACCGACAGAACGCCCGCGTGAGCCACCAGATAGCGCGCGACGCTGTCCGCCGTCGCGGGCAGGAACCCGCCCCATACCGTTTCGAAATGCTCGACGGCCGCACGATAGCTGCGGCGGGTGTTGTCACGGGTGGCGGCTTGCAGATAGCGATCGATATCGCTCATGGGCTGATTTCTCGCAGGCGTACTGATTTGAAGATTGAAAAGCGGATTCTGGCGCTTCACATTGGGTAATACCAGTATATCCCGCCCGTTCATCTTGAAACATTTAACTTTGTTTTCAGCATGGTACACTGCGTACTTTGGTGGCATGTACCACAGTACGTAATCGTAGGAGCACATATGGCCCGTGGCGGCGTTAACAAAGCAGTAGTCCAGATCGCGCGCACAGCGATCCTCGCCCGTGGCGAACACCCAAGCATCGACGCAGTTCGCATCGAGCTGGGGAATACCGGATCGAAAACCACAATTCATCGCTATCTGAAGGAGCTGGATGACGGCAGCGCACCGGCAGACCCTTCGGCAGAACCCATCGATGACGAGCTCCTGGCGCTTGTCACGCGCCTGGCACAACGCCTGAAAGAACAGGCACAGGAGCCGATCGACCAGGCACGCGAACAGTACGAGCAACAACGCCAGGCACTGGAAACGGAGCTGAATCAGCTGCGCCAGGACCATGCGCAACTGGAGAAGAAGCACGACATCCAGGACGCAGCGCTAGCGAAAGAATCCGAAGCCTTGGGCGACACCCGCTCGATGCTGCAAACCGAACAGACACGCAATGCCGGCCTGAATCAGGCGCTGGCAGATTTCGAATTGCGCTTGCAGGACAAGGACGAGCAGATCCGCTCGCTGGAAGAAAAGCACCTGCACGCTCGCGACGCGCTTGAGCACTACCGCAATGCCGTTAAAGAGCAGCGCGAACAGGAACAGAGCCGTCACGAAAGTCAGGTTCAACAATTGCAGATGGAGTTGCGTCAGGCGCAGCAAAGTGCGCTGGTTCGTCAGGACGAAATCACTCAATTGCACCGTGACAACGAACGCCTGCTGACCGAGACCCGTGGCACGCTTCGCGAACTGAGCCTGCTGCAGGATCAGCTCAAGCACAGCAATCAGCGTCAGGATCAACTGCTGGAGCAAGCGACGCGTGTCGACAGCGAGCGCACCCTCCTCCAGGAACGCTTGCGCGTGGCGCTGCTGGAAAGTCAGACACTCAAGCAGAACGTCGACGAGCAGTCGCAGCTCAATCAGTCATTGGAGAAGGAATTGACCAAGGCGCAAGACAGCCTGCGCCTGGCCACCACCGTTGCGGCAGCGCCAGACGCAGCAGAACCGAAAAAGACTTAAGCGCCGACCGGCGTACGCATGGTGACAAACTCTTCGGCCGCCGTCGGGTGCACCCCGATGGTGTCGTCGAAGTCACGCTTGGTGGCGCCAGCCTTCAGCGCGATTGCCAGGCCCTGCACAATCTCGCCGGCATCCGGCCCGACCATGTGGCAGCCCAGCACCTTGTCGGTTTTGCCATCGACCACCAGCTTCATCAGCGTGCGCTCCTGGCATTCGGTCAGGGTCAGCTTCATCGGACGGAAGCGGCTTTCGAAGATCACCACATCGTGACCCGCTTCACGCGCTTCCTCTTCGGTCAAACCGACAGTGCCGATATTCGGCAAGCTGAACACCGCTGTCGGGATCATCTTGTAATCCACCGGCCGGTATTGCTCCGGCTTGAACAGGCGTCGCGCCACCGCCATGCCTTCCGCCAGCGCCACCGGGGTCAGTTGAACGCGGCCAATGACATCACCCAGCGCGAGAATTGACGGCTCGGTGGTCTGGTACTGCTCGTCCACCTTGATGAAACCTTTGTCGTCGAGCTGTACGCCGGTACTTTCCAGCCCGAGATTGTCCAGCATCGGGCGCCGGCCAGTGGCATAGAAAACGCAATCAGCCTCCAGCACGCGACCATCCTTGAGGGTCGCTTTCAGGCTGCCATCGGCTTGCTTGTCGATCCGCTCGATATCGGCATTGAACTGCAGATCCATGCCGCGCTTGGTCAGCTCTTCCTGCAGATGCTTGCGCACCGAACCGTCGAAGCCGCGCAGGAACAGATCACCGCGATACAGCAACGTGGTATCCGCACCCAGACCATGGAAGATGCCGGCAAATTCGACGGCGATGTAACCGCCGCCGACGACCAGGACGCGCTTTGGCAGCTCTTTCAGGAAAAACGCCTGATTGGAGCTGATGGCATGCTCATGCCCCGGAATTTCCGGAATCTGCGGCCAGCCACCGGTGGCGATCAGAATGTTTTTCGCGGTGTAGCGCTCACCGTTGACCTCCACTTCATGGGGACCAACGATCTTCGCGTGCGCTTCGTGCAGGGTCACGCCACTGTTGACCAGCAGATTGCGATAAATACCGTTGAGACGATTGATCTCGCGATCCTTGTTGGCGATCAAGGTAGCCCAGTCAAAGTCCGCTTCGCCCAGGCTCCAGCCGAAACCGGACGACTGCTCAAAGTCTTCGGCGAAATGCGCACCGTACACCAGCAGCTTTTTCGGCACGCAGCCGACGTTGACGCAGGTGCCACCCAGATAACGGCTCTCGGCCACCGCCACTTTTGCACCGAAACCGGCCGCAAAACGCGCAGCCCGCACACCGCCGGAACCGGCACCAATCACATAAAGGTCAAAATCGTAGGCCATTTCTATCTCCTCGGCAGGCGATCAGCATACCCGCCGTCGTCCTTTGGGCAAGCACTCCTGCCGATATAGGGGCGGAAAATGAAAAAGCCACCCGAAGGTGGCTTTTTCGTACAGACAGAACAGGCGCTATCAGTAAGCCTTGCCAGTCTTGTAGAAGTTTTCGAAGCAGAAGTTGGTTGCCTCGATGTAACCCTCGGCACCACCGCAGTCGAAACGCTTGCCCTTGAACTTGTAGGCCATCACGCAGCCGTTCTGGGCCTGTTTCATCAGGGCGTCGGTGATCTGGATTTCACCACCCTTGCCTGGCTCGGTCTGTTCGATCAGGTCGAAGATGTCCGGGGTCAGGATGTAACGACCGATGATCGCCAGGTTCGACGGTGCATCTTCCGGCTTTGGCTTCTCGACCATGCTGTGTACGCGGTAGATGTCGTCACGGATCATCTCGCCGGCGATAACGCCGTACTTGCTGGTCTCTGCCGGATCGACTTCTTGAATGGCAATGATCGAGCAGCGGAACTGCTTGTACAGCTTGACCATCTGGGTCAGTACGCCGTCGCCTTCGAGGTTGACGCACAAGTCGTCCGCCAGCACCACGGCGAACGGTTCGTCACCGATCAGTGGACGGCCGGTCAGGATCGCATGACCCAGGCCTTTCATTTCAGTCTGACGGGTGTAGGAGAACGAGCACTCGTCCAACAGCTTGCGGATACCGACCAGATATTTCTCTTTGTCGGTGCCCTTGATCTGGTTTTCCAGCTCATAGCTGATGTCGAAGTGGTCTTCCAGGGCGCGCTTGCCACGGCCGGTCACGATGGAGATCTCAGTCAGACCAGCATCCAGAGCTTCTTCGACGCCGTACTGGATCAGTGGCTTGTTTACCACCGGCAGCATTTCTTTGGGCATGGCCTTAGTCGCTGGAAGGAAGCGAGTACCGTAACCGGCTGCTGGGAACAAGCATTTCTTGATCATATAAGTCCTTGAAAGGGCTGTGTGTACGAGTTTCGGCGCAGTCTAATCAGGCGGCGTGCACCTTACAATGCCCCGCACTGGCTAACCGATGTCAACATAGAGAAATATTCTGGCGGATAGTTCAATCCGCACGCAGAAGCTGCGCATTCAGCGTAGCCCAAATATTCAGGAGCACCGCATCGACCCGCGCCCGCTCGCCCGTTTCCCGCTATCATGACGCCTTTGAACCAGCCAACGAGGCCGCTAGATGTCCGCAGCAAAAATCATCAACGGGTACACCGTCGCCAAGGCAAAAGATGGCCAGTGGCATATCACCGCCGCAAACGGCGAAGATGTGTCCGGTCCATTGCCCACTGAAGCGATGGCGGTTGAAGTGGCCGCGGTGCTTGATTACACGCCTCCTGCACCGAAGCGTCGCGGCAAGGATCAGGACTGATCGGCGACCACAAATACCGGCCCTGCCACTGCGCAGGGCTTTTTTTGGCCCGCACACAAAGACGTGGCCAATCGCTATAACCTTTTCACACCGGCGCTGTCATAGCGTCTAGCCCTCTCCTTCCGAAGACGACATCGCCATGAACACCCGTACCCTGCACCGCATGCTGCCACTGATTGCGCTTCTGGCCCTGACCGGTTGCGCCACGTCCGAAACGACTTATCTGAACAACGGCGAACAAGGCCTGAGCATTGACTGCTCCGGCGAGGCGAACTCCTGGGCCAGTTGCTATGAAAAGGCCGATGCCTCCTGCGCCGGGACCGGCTATCGCATCGTTGGAACGGAAGGTACGCCTGCCCCGAAGGAAAGCGACAAGACACTGGGTGTCGACGTCGGTAACTACAAGACTCGCAGCGTCGTGGTGGTCTGCAAGTAGGTTTTACATGTGGATTTCGGCGAACTTGATCCCCAGCCCGCGAACGACCTCAATCAGGTCATCCAGACGGCCAAACGATTCGACTTCGTCGTTTTCATCCACCAGAAAATAACTGCGCCCGGCGCTTTTCTTGAAAAACACGATCCACTCACCCGGATTCGCCGGGTTCTGAATCACATGCGTGGCCGCAATCAGCCCCTCTTTATGGCGCTCGCGCACCTGCTCCCGCTTCATGCACATCTCCAGAAATGACAATGCCGCCCAGGCGTGACCTGGACGGCATCAATACCGATGACTGACAGTTTATCAGCCGGAAATGCACACCGTGGCGGCATTGCGTACATCCCGAGGACGTATAGGCACATTGGACATGCGCTCATGCAACTTGATACTGCTGCCGCCAGAGCGATCCTCGATGTCAAACACCGCCGCCGGGCCGGATGACAATTTCCCCGGCACGATCACCCGAACTCCGTCCTTGTGCGGCTCCATTTGCAGGGCCCCGCGGCTTTGCGCCAGCTTGTCAGCCAGGCACTGCGCATATTCGTGGGGCTTCTTGCCGGAAATGACGTTCATGGTCGGCAACGTTTCATTAATCTCCGAAACGCTTGCACAACCACCCATCGCCAATGCCAACGGCACAATGACCACACCCCACTTCATACAGAATCTCCTATAAAGACCGTCGGACAGCACGAATGCCAATTTTCTCCGAGGCTCATTGCATTTAACGCACATGGAATCGCGAATAACTGTTTTTAATTGTCAAAGCAGCGCCCGACGGCCGGATAATAACCTGTCCGGACTGATAAACTGCCGCCAATCGACCTTGCTATCGTTTTGATTTTGTAGAAAAAGCCCTTCTGGAGGCGCCCATGAAATTTATTCACCAGCGCGAGCACCTCAACGAAGACGACATCGTCGTCATCCAATGCTCGCAAACCTGCAACATCCGCCTGATGAACGACGCCAACTTCCGCAGCTTCAAGAACGGCGGCCGTCACACCTACCACGGTGGCGCCTTCGACACCTTCCCGGCCCGCATCACGGCGCCGAGCACCGGTTTCTGGAACATCACCATCGACACCGTCAGCCGCCGCGCAATCAGCGTGACCCGCAAGCCGACCCTGACGCACTCGATCAAGATCATCCGTCGTTCCAGCTCGAAACTCAGCTGATCGCCCCCCCTCAATACAATCAGGTAAGCATGACCGTGGCTCAAACGACCAAATACGTCATCAAGTACAAACTCAACGGCGAGCGCCGCTTCGAATTCGCCCAGCTGGAAAACGGCACGGCGGAGGAAGCCAAGGCTGCACTGGATGCCCTGCACGGCCAGAGCGGCGACGTGATCAGCGATATCAGCGTCAGCAAGGCCTTGTAAGACACGGGTGACAATTCGACCGCAAGCGCCGGAGTGTTCCGGCCTCGCGGGCTGCCTAGACTGATCGCCTGGACAAGCACCAAGGAATCAGCATGCCGATGTCACCCGACTCTTCCCTCGACAGGCTCGACTGGGCCGCACTGGAGCAACAGCTGGATCAGGACGGCTGTACCGTCATCCGCTCGTTGTTGCGCCCGGAAACCTGCGAGCGCCTGAGTGCGCTTTACCCGCAAAGCGAACCGTTCCGCTCGCAAGTCATCATGGCCCGCCACGGTTTCGGGCGCGGCGAGTATAAATATCTGCGCTACCCGCTGCCTCCGGTGGTTGAGCGCCTGCGAAATGCGCTTTATCCGCGACTCGTTTCCCTGGCCAACCGCTGGCACGAACGAATGGGATTGGCGGAACGGTTTCCACCTCTGCACAGCGAGTTTCTCGCGCGTTGTCACGCCGCCGGTCAACTTCGGCCGACCCCGCTCTTGCTGCAATACGGCCCACAGGACTACAACTGTCTGCATCAGGATTTGTACGGCGAACACGTCTTCCCACTGCAAGTGGCGATTCTTCTGTCAGAGCCTGGCAAAGATTTCAGCGGTGGCGAGTTCGTCCTGACCGAACAACGTCCAAGAATGCAGTCTCGGCCGCTGGTAATGGACCTGAGAAAAGGTGACGCCTTGATCTTTGCCGTCAACCAGCGTCCGGTCAAAGGCGTGCGCGGCGATTATCGGGTCACCATGCGCCACGGCGTGAGTCGCCTGCACAGCGGAAAACGGCATACTCTGGGCATCATCTTTCACGACGCAACCTGACCATCATGCACAGCAATTTCGACCTCTTCACCGACACCGAGCAGCCACCCCGCTCCGAGCAGATTGGAGAGCAATCGTGGGTATTGCGCGGCTTTGCGCTGTCCCGTATCGAGCAATTGCTGCCGGCGCTCGAATCGGTCATCGAACGCGCCCCGTTGCGGCACATGATGACGCCCGGCGGCTTCAGCATGTCGGTGGCCACCAGCAGCTGCGGCGCCTTGGGCTGGATCACCGATCGCAGCGGCTATCGCTACTCGGCCGAAGATCCAATCAGCCACCAGCCCTGGCCGCAAATGCCTGAGGTCTTTCGCGAGCTGGCCCAGGCAGCGGCGAAGCAAGTCGGTTTTTCCGACTTCATACCGGACTCCTGCCTGATCAACCGCTATGTCCCCGGCGCGAAAATGTCTTTGCATCAGGACAAAGACGAACATTCCTACGCCGCACCTATCGTGTCCTTGTCATTGGGTTTGCCCGCCATGTTCCTGTTCGGCGGCTTCGCCCGCAGCGACAAGAGTCAGCGCATTTCGCTGCTGCACGGCGACATGGTGATCTGGGGCGGCGTCGACCGGCTGCGCTACCACGGCATCCTGCCGATCAAATTCGGTCGGCATCCGCAGTTGGGTGAACAACGTTTCAACCTGACATTTCGCACCGCTGGATAACCTCACGGAATTTGACCGCAAGGGCCGGAGTGTTACGGTTGGCGGCACTGGTTAACCTGAAATTCAACAGGTCAACGGACTCTCCATCATGAAAACGCTTTCGACCCCTTTGAACACTCAAGACGATCCACGCTGGGCCGCTGTCGTCGCCCGCGACCCACGTGCGGACGGCCAATTTGTCTATGCCGTGAAGACCACCGGCATCTATTGCCGCCCGAGCAGCCTGGCACGTCTGCCGAAGCCGCAGAATGTCGAGTTCTTCGACACCGCCGAAGAGGCCGAAGCGGCGGGATATCGCCCCAGCAAACGGGCGAGCAAGGACCAGAGCGACGTGGCCGCGCAACATGCCGCGACCGTGGCTGCGGCCTGCCGGCAGATCGAAAGCGCCGAAACCCTGCCGGCACTCAACGAACTGGCCGAGGCTGCCGGCCTTAGTGCCTTCCATTTCCATCGGGTCTTCAAAGCCGCCACCGGCCTGACCCCCAAGGGTTACGCCGCCGCACATCGCTCCCGCAGAGTGCGGCAACGCCTGGCGGATGGCGACTCGGTGACCGATGCGCTGTACGACGCCGGTTTCAACTCGAACAGTCGCTTTTACGAATCCGCAGACCAGTTGCTGGGCATGAAACCCGGCGACTTCCGGGCCGCCGGGCAAAACAACGACATTCGTTTTGCGGTCGGCCAATGCTCGCTTGGCGCGATTCTGGTGGCACAGAGTGACCGGGGGATCTGCGCGATTCTGCTGGGGGACGATCCTCATCAGCTTGTCTGCGACCTGCAGGACCAGTTTCGCCGGGCCAACCTGATCGGGGCTGATGCCGAGTTCGAACAACTGATCGCCCATGTGGTCGGTTTCATCGAAGCACCGGCCATCGGCCTCGATCTGCCACTGGATGTGCGGGGCACCGCGTTTCAGGAGCGGGTCTGGCAGGCACTGCGCGAAATTCCGGTTGGCAGCACCGCCAGTTACGCCGACATCGCACAGCGCATCGGCTCACCCAAAGCGGTTCGGGCGGTGGCCCAGGCTTGCGGCGCCAACAGCCTCGCGGTGGCGATCCCCTGCCACCGCGTGGTGCGCAGCGACGGCAATCTCTCGGGCTACCGCTGGGGCGTGGAACGCAAGCGTGAGCTGTTGTCCCGGGAAACCCGGTCTTAACGAATGCCGATGTAGATGGCTACCGACTCGGGGCCCAGGTAGGCCTCGAAGTCGGTGGCGTAGCGGCGCTGGATCTGCGGATTGGCTTCGAAGTGTTTCCAGATCCGGCCCCAGGTGGCGATGACGGCGTCGGGCAATGCGCCCTGCCCCTGAAACACCAGATACTCGCCGCTCTCGATCCGGATTGTTTCGAAACCGCTTTGCGGATCAACGACAGCAACGCCGGCGGTCACATCGAAGGCACCCGAGGCATCCGACTCGTAGGCCGAATACACCCCGTAAATTGGCGACTCGGTCTGCTTGCCGGGAATGACCTGCGCCAGGTTCCTGCCGAAGAACTCGCCCCACATCGGGCCGATTTTCGCGGTCTCGGCCTTGTGTTCTGCGGCGTTGGTGGTTCGAACGCGCAAGCCTGAAACCATGAACGACTCAACGTGCTGTTGTTGTAGATCCATCGAAGTGCCACTCCCTTTTTTGAAGTGCGGCCCGGCAGGTCCGCGATGGCGCTTAATGTGTCAGCGATTGACGTCCACGACAACCCGTCCGCGCAACTGTCCGGCGAGCAATTTCGGAGCAGCTTCGATCGCTTCGCTGAGGGCGATTTCGTGGCTGATCAGGGGCAACAGGGCGAAATCCAGATCCTTGGCCAGACGCGCCCAGGCTTCGATTCGACGGGCCTTGGGCTGGGTCACGCTGTTGATTCCGGCCAGCGTCACGCCACGCAAGATGAACGGGGCCACTGACGCCGGAAAATCCATGCCCTGAGCCAGACCGCATGCTGCAACGGTGCCTTCGGCGCGAGTACTCGCACAGGCATTGGCCAACGTATGACTGCCGACCGAATCGATCACCGCCGCCCAGCGCTCCTTCGCCAAGGGTTTGCCAGGCTCGGACAAGGTCGCGCGATCAATGATTTCGCTGGCGCCCAGTCGCTGCAGATACTCATGCTCCGACACCCGCCCGGTGGACGCCACCACGCGATAGCCAAGTTTGTGCAACAAGGCAATGGCAAAGCTGCCGACCCCGCCATTGGCGCCGGTGACCAGCACTTCGCCCTGCTCTGGCTTCACGCCATTGCGCTCCAGCGCCATGATGCACAGCATCGCCGTGTAGCCCGCCGTACCAATGGCCATGGCTTGCGCGGCAGTGAAGGCTTTTGGCAGCGGAATCAGCCAGTCGCCGTTGAGCCGCGCCTTCTGGGCCAGACCGCCCCAGTGGTTCTCGCCCACTCCCCAACCGTTGAGCAGCACCTGATCGCCAGCCTTATAGTCGGGATGCGAACTGACTTCGACCGTGCCCGCCAGATCGATCCCGGGCACCATCGGAAACTTGCGCACCACAGGGCTGCTGCCGGTAATCGCCAAGCCGTCCTTGAAGTTGAGCGTGCTGTATCCGATGCGCACCGTCACATTGCCTTCAGGCAACTGCTGCTCGTCGATTGTCTGCAGGCTGGCGCGATAACCGCTGTCGTCTTTGTCGATCAGAATGCCGTTGAACATGACTGCCTCTCAGGGGAAGGATTCAGGGGTCGTGGCATTCAAATAGCACACTGCAACATTTTGCCCCACTCGACTTTCCGCCAATCGTTGAATCCGCCGGGTGATTCCAGATCGGGCGACTATGCTATTTCGACTGCTTCCGTTATCCCCGAGAAGCCTTTGTCGATGGAGCTGACAATGTCCCGCGCCCGCCCTTTTCTTGTCTGGCTGATGCTCTGTCTGTTGGCATTCAACAGCGCGTGGGCGGCGCCTGAGACCAAGCCGGCAGACGCCGCTGCCGTTGAGCCGACCTGGCCGCAAGTCATCACCGGCGGCAAGTCAAAACTCACCGTGTACCAGCCCCAGCTCGACAGCTGGGACGGCTACACCTTGCAGGCCCGCGCCGCCGTCGAGGCGACCGATGCCGACGGCAAGGCGACTTACGGGATCGTCCAGTTCAGCGCTCACACGCTAGTCGACAAGGCGACTCGCTGGGTCATGCTCGACCAGTACAAGATCATCAAGGCCGATTTTCCCGCCGACTCCAGCCAGGCAGAGACGTGGATCACGACATTGCAAAACGATGCGGCCAAGCGCAAGAAAACCATCTCCCTGGATCAGCTCGAAGCCGCGGTCGGCGTCCTGACCGCCGAACAGAAAGCCGACACGACGCGCCTGGAAAACACACCACCGACCATCATCAGCTCGGATGTGCCGGCCATGCTCGTCTATATCGACGGTGACGCCGCGTATCGACCGGTGGATGGCACCGGATTGCAACGGGTCATCAACACCCGTCCTCTGCTGCTCAAGGACGCCCAGGGTAAACACTATCTGCACGTGTTCGATGGCTGGATGGTTGCCGATCAATTGACAGGGCCGTACACCCTGCTGTCCTCGCCTCCGGCGGATCTGGAGAAAGCCAAAAAAGCCGCGATCGAGAGCCGGCAAGTGGATCTGCTCACCGGGCAAAGCGATCCGAAGGACAAGGTACCGAGTCTGGCCAAGCCGCCGCAGCCGAAGATCTTCGTGGCCACGACCCCGACCGAGCTGATCGTCACCGACGGTGCGCCGCAGTGGCTGCCGATCCAGGGCACGCAATTGCTGTATGTCAGCAACACCACCGGGCACATCTTCAAGGAAATCGGCGACCAGAACAGTTATGTGCTGATCTCCGGCCGCTGGTTCCGTGCCGCTGACATGAACGGCCCGTGGACATTTACCCCGGCGGACAAGCTGCCGACAGACTTCACCAACATCCCCGACGACAGCCCGAAAGAAAACGTCAAAGCCTCGGTGGCCGGGACACCGCAGGCGAAGGAAGCGGCCATTGCCGCCACGATCCCGCAGACGTCGGCGATCAAGAAAAGCGCGGTCAAAATGACTGCCCCGCAATTCGATGGTGAGCCTCAACTCAAAGCCATCAGCGGAACCCCGCTTCAGTATGTGATCAACAGCGCGACGCCAATCATCCGGGTCGACGAAAACAGTTGGTACGCGGTGGAGAACGGGATCTGGTTCGTTGCGACAGCGGTCACCGGGCCATGGACCGTCGCAGGCTCGGTTCCGGCGGTGATTTACTCGATTCCGCCGAATTCGCCGATGCACTACCTCACCTACGTCAAAGTCTATGAATCCAGTGGTGACACGGTCGTTGTCGGCTATACCCCGGGCTATCAAGGATCGACGCTGGATCCAGCGACCGGCGTCGTGGTTTACGGCACGGGCTATCCGTACACGCCCTGGGTCGGCACTGTCTGGTACGGGCCGCCGGTGACATACGGTTTTGGCGTCGCCATTCGCTACACGCCGTGGACAGGCTGGACCTTCGGTTTCGGCTTCGGCTGGAGTTGGGGCGGCAGCACTGCCGCAATGGGTTGGGGCTGGGGCGCATATCCATGGTGGGGCAATTACGGCTGGGGTTACGCGTGGGGGCCACACCTGTATCCGGCGCCATTGGCCTGGGGAGGCGCAGCCTACGGATATCATGGCGGCGCCGTGGCCTGGGGTCCGGGCGGCTGGGCCGGCACCACCGGCAACATCTATCGGCAATGGGGCGACCGGGCGACGGTCAGCCGCTATGGCGCGGGCTACAACGCCTGGACCGGCAACCGCTGGGCCGGTCAGGTCGGCTCTTCCTATAACTCACGGACCGGGATCGCGACGGCAGGCCAGCGCGGTGCGGTACACAATGTCTACACCGGCAACTATGCAGCGGGCCGCAGTGGTGAAGTGGTCGGGCCCAACGGCGGTGCAATTGCCGGAGGGCGTGTTACGGCAGGCAATGTTCGAAATGGCACTCAGGTCACGGCCAATCGTGGCGCCGTCTACAACCCGAACACCGGAAACACCACGCAGTACGGCGGTATCCATGGGCGCAACAGCGGCGCCGCGCGGGTTGGCGACAACGTTTACGCCGGGCATGACGGCAACGTCTACAAGAAAACCGATGATGGCTGGCAGTCGATGGTCAAGGGTGGCGCGACACGAACGCCGATCAACAACAATGCTCAGTTGCAGAACCTCAACCGCGATTCGGCGGCGCGCAACGTTGGCAATCAACGGTTGAACAACTTCCACAACTCCTCGCAGTTCATGAACCATTCTTTCGGTGGAGGCGGTGGTGGCGGATTTCATCGACGCTGAACCGAATCCCGCGAGATCACAAATCTTGGCTGGCCCTGAACCCGGTTTTGCTGGTAAAAAAACCGGCTTCAGCTTCTCTGCCCTGCTTTGTCCTTCGGAGTCTTTTCCATGAACCAATGGCCAGATACGCGCATTCTTGACCTGCTCGGCATCGAACTGCCGATTATCCAGGGCCCTATGGCCGGTGCCACCAACTCGTCGATGGTGATTGCCGTGTGCAACGCGGGCGGCCTGGGTTCGATGCCGGCGGCGATGCTGAGCATCGAGCAATTGCGCGAAGAACTGAAGGCCATCCGTCAGGGCACCGATAAACCGTTCAACGTCAATTTCTTCTGCCACCAGCCACCGGCCGCCGATGAGCAGCGGGCACAGGACTGGAAAAATCTGCTGGAACCCTACTACCGCGAACTGGGTGCCGATTTCGATGCTCCGACGCCAGTATCCAACCGTGCACCGTTTGAGGCAGCCGCTTGCGAAGTGCTTGAAGAGTTTCGCCCGGAAGTGGTGAGTTTCCACTTCGGCCTGCCGGAAAAATCCCTGCTGGACCGGGTCAAGGCCACCGGCGCGAAAATCCTGTCATCGGCCACCAACGTCGATGAAGCCATCTGGCTGGAACAGAACGGATGCGACGCAATCATCGCCATGGGCTATGAGGCCGGCGGGCACCGGGGCATGTTCCTCAGCGATGACCTGAGCAGCCAGGTCGGGACCTTTGCCCTCGTGCCGCAAATCGTCGACGCGGTCAAAGTGCCGGTGATTGCCGCCGGTGCGATCGCCGATGCGCGAGGCGTGGCAGCGGCGTTCATGCTCGGTGCGTCGGCCGTGCAGGTCGGCACGGCTTATCTGTTTACCCCGGAAGCCAAAGTCAGCGCCTCTCATCACAAGGCGCTGCGCACGGCAAAAGACAGTGAAACAGCGATCACCAACCTGTTCACCGGGCGCCCGGCACGGGGAATCCTGAATCGAGTGATGCGCGAAGTGGGACCAATGTCGGCCAAGGCACCGGCGTTTCCGCTGGCCGGCGGTGCTCTGATGCCCTTGCGCGCAAAGGACGAGGCCGACTTCAGCAACCTGTGGGCCGGTCAGGCATTCACACTGGGCAAGGAGTTGAGCAGTGCTGAACTGACCCGGCAACTGGCCGAAGGAGCGCTCGCGAAACTGGCTAGGTAAAGGCACGGCAGACCGAGGGATTCCATGCCCTCACCTGCCCGCCTGAAACCAGCACTTTCCGTTTGGAGGCATTTCGCTATATATTCAGCTATATAGCGATTCACCCCCTCGCATCGGCGCAGTCTACCCCTCTAACAACAACTGCCCACTGCACCTGCCAACAACGGAGCTGTTACATGACCATTCGTGCCTCACGTTTTGCCCCTACCTGCCTGGCCTCCCTGCTTGCGGTATTCGCCGTCGGCGCTGTTCAGGCGGATGAAGTGCAAGTTGCCGTCGCGGCCAACTTCACCGCACCGATCCAGGCAATCGCCGCCGATTTCGAAAAAGACACCGGGCACAAACTGGTCGCAGCCTATGGCGCCACCGGGCAGTTCTACACCCAGATCAAGAACGGCGCACCGTTCGAGGTGTTCCTCTCCGCTGACGACACCACGCCTGAAAAACTGGAAAAGGAAGGCGACACCGTCAAAGGCTCGCGCTTCACCTACGCCATCGGCACCCTGGCGCTGTGGTCGGCCAAGGAAGGTTACGTCGATGCCAAAGGCGACGTCCTGAAGAAAAACGAATACCAACACCTGTCCATCGCCAACCCAAAAGCCGCGCCTTATGGCCTTGCGGCCACCCAGGTGCTGGAAAAGCTGAAACTGACTGAAGCGACCAAAGCCAAGATCGTCGAAGGCCAGAACATCACTCAGGCCTACCAATTCGTATCCACCGGCAACGCCGAGCTGGGCTTCGTTGCCCTCTCGCAGATCTACAAGGACGGCAAAGTCAGCAGCGGTTCGGCATGGATCGTTCCGGCGAGCATGCACGACCCGATCAAGCAGGACGCCGTCATTCTGAACAAAGGCAAGGACAACGCCGCTGCCAAGGCACTGGTCGACTACCTCAAAGGCCCGAAAGCCGCTGCGGTCATCAAGTCCTACGGTTATCAGCTGTAAATGTCGCTGACGAGTGCCGATTTCGCGGCGATCTGGCTGACCCTGAAACTGGCGTCCCTGACTACTGCGATCCTGCTGGTCATCGGCACTCCGATTGCCCTGTGGTTGTCGCGTAGCCGTTCCTGGCTGCGCGGTCCCATCGGGGCGATCGTCGCCCTGCCCCTGGTGTTGCCGCCGACTGTCATTGGTTTCTATCTGTTGCTGGCAATGGGGCCGAATGGCTTTCTTGGCCATTTCACTCAGTGGTTGGGGCTTGGCACGCTCACCTTCAGTTTCACCGGACTGGTCATCGGTTCGGTGCTCTATTCCATGCCTTTTGTGGTGCAGCCGTTGCAAAACGCCTTCTCCGCCATCGGCACTCGCCCACTGGAAGTGGCCGCGACTTTACGCGCCAATCCCTGGGACACTTTTTTCAGCGTCATCCTGCCGCTCGCGCGCCCCGGTTTCGTTACCGCAGCGATTCTCGGTTTCGCCCATACGGTTGGCGAATTCGGCGTGGTGCTGATGATCGGCGGCAATATTCCCGACAAGACCCGCGTGGTCTCGGTACAGATCTACGACCATGTCGAAGCCATGGAATATTCACAGGCCCATTGGCTCGCCGGGGCAATGCTGGTGTTTTCGTTCCTGGTGTTGCTGGCGCTTTATTCCAGCCGCAAGTCGCGCGCAGGCTGGAGTTGATCGATGATTGAAGCACGCTTGAAACTCGCTTATTCAGGCTTCGACCTGGATGTCGACCTGCACCTGCCCGGTCGTGGCGTGACCGCATTGTTCGGACAATCTGGCTCCGGCAAGACCACCTGCCTGCGCTGCATCGCCGGGCTTGAACGGGCCTCGGACGCCTTTGTGCAAATCAACGACGAAGTCTGGCAGGACAGCGAGAAAGGCATTTTCGTCCCGCCGCACAAACGTGCGCTCGGCTATGTCTTTCAGGAAGCGAGCCTGTTTCCACACCTTTCGGTACTGGCCAACCTGCAATTCGGACTCAAGCGGATTGCCAGGAATCAGCGCCGGGTCGACATGGCGCAAGCCACCGAACTATTGGGAATCGGCCACTTGCTGGAGCGTCATCCGCAGCATCTGTCCGGTGGTGAGCGTCAGCGAGTCGGCATTGCCCGGGCGCTATTGACCAGTCCGAAACTGCTGTTGATGGACGAACCGCTGGCCGCCCTCGACAGTCAGCGCAAAAGCGAAATCCTGCCTTACCTGCAAAGGCTGCACGACGAACTCGATATCCCGGTTCTGTATGTCAGTCACGCACAGGATGAAGTCGCGCGACTGGCCGATCATCTGGTGCTGCTCGATAACGGTAAAGCGCTGGCCAGCGGCCCCATCGGCGAAACCCTGGCGCGCCTCGATCTGCCTCTGGCAATGGGCGATGACGCTGGCGTCGTCATCGAGGGGCAAGTCATTTTCTACGATCACGACTACCAATTGCTCTGCCTGCAATTGCCCGACACGTTGTTGAGCATCCGCGTGACTCACTCCCCCATGGAAGTGGGTCAGGCGCTGCGCTGCAAAGTGCAGGCTCGCGATATCAGCCTGACTCTGCAAAACACCGAACACAGCAGCATCCTCAATCGGTTGCCGGTAACGGTGGTCAGTGAAATGCCCGCCGACAATGCCGCTCATGTGCTGATTCGCCTTGATGCGGGCGGCACGCCGCTGCTGGCCCGCATTACCCGCTACTCACGGGATCAGCTTGGTGTGCATGCGGGTCAGCATTTATGGGCGCAGATCAAGGCTGTCGCAGTTCTGGCATAAATCGCTCGGCACGACTGTCGGGGCCTGCGGTCAATCGCTGTAACAGCCCGATTGCCGCCCAGGAAACCCGCCATGCCCGATACCGCGCTGACCGATGTGTTGCCTTCGGACCTGCATTACGTCGATGACACCCAGCCGGGACTCTCCCGCAAAAAGCTGCGCGGCAAGTTCTGCTACTTCGACGCAACTGGCCAGCGCATCCGCGATCCTGACGAAATCAAACGCATCAATGCGCTGGCTGTGCCGCCGGCCTACACCGATGTGTGGATCTGCGCGGACCCACGCGGCCATCTGCAAGCCACTGGCCGCGATGCTCGCGGGCGCAAACAATACCGCTATCACCCGCGCTGGCGCGAAGTGCGCGATGCCGACAAATACTCGCGACTGCGCGAGTTCGGCATGGCGCTGCCGAAGCTGCGCAAACAGCTGGAAGTGCTGCTGGACGCGCCGGGGTTCAGCCGCGACAAAGTCATGGCTACGGTGATCACGCTGCTCGATGCCACGCTGATTCGCGTCGGCAATACGCAATACGCGCGGGACAATCGATCGTACGGCTTGACCACCTTGCGCAGCCGGCATGTCGAGATCAATGGCAGCGCGATCCTGTTCCAGTTTCGCGGCAAGAGCGGTATCGAGCATCAGATCACCGTGAAAGACCGGCGCCTGGCGCGGATCATCAAGCGTTGTCTGGAAATCCCGGGGCAGAACCTGTTCCAGTACCTGGATGAACAGGGCGAACGGCACACCGTCAGCTCTTCCGACGTCAACACCTACCTGCAAACCCTGACCGGCGCGGATTTCACCGCCAAGGACTACCGGACCTGGGCCGGCAGCGCCCTCGCTTTGGCGGTGCTGCGGGAGTTGCAATGGGAATCGGAAGCCGAAGCCAAGCGGCATGTGGTGGAGATGGTCAAAGGTGTGGCGCGGCAATTGGGCAACACGCCGGCGGTGTGCCGCAAATGCTATATCCACCCGGCCGTGGTGGAGCATTTCATGCTGGGCGCGCTGGCGGAGCTGCCAAAGCCGAGGATCCGCAAAGGTCTGCGCAAGGAAGAAGTCGCCTTGGCGCTATTTCTTGAGCGCATGTCTGACATGGCTTGAAGCGGTCGAACGTCTCGACTAGGCTATCGGACTTCCCCTCCCAAGGACGACCGCAGAAAGTGAACAACTAAGCCTTCAAAAATGTAATCGCGACACGCCTCTCAGGGCGCTTGTCTGTTTTCACGACATTTTTTGGAGGTGCCGATGACTCACGTCTCGCGTACGCCTGCCCTCGTCTCCCTGAACCAGCTGGGTTTCCAGTTCGCCAATGGCGAGACAATTTTCGATGCACTCGACTTGAAGTTCGATCACACGCCGACCGCCATCGTCGGGCGAAATGGTGTCGGCAAAAGCGTACTGGCACGCTTGATCGCCGGACAATGGCAGCCCACCACCGGCAGCGTGACGCGCACAGTGGCCACAACCTACGTAGCGCAAACCTTGGTCGCTGCACCTGGCGAGACGGTCGCCATGACCACTGGCAGCGCCGCCATTCTTCAGGCCCTGGAGCGAATGAACCGGGGTTGCGGATCCGTCGAGGATTTCGATCTCATTGGCGAACAATGGGATCTCGCGGAGCGTTTGCGGCGCTTGCTCGATGACGCCGGGCTGGCCGAGGTCGCACTCACTGACTTGACCGAACAACTCAGTGGCGGCCAGCAAGCACGAGTCGCACTGATCGGCGCGTTTTTGAGTCAGGCTTCGTTGCTGGTTCTTGATGAACCGACTAACCATCTGGATTCATCGGGACGGCAATGGCTGATGAACTCACTGGAGCGCTGGCACAGCGGGCTGATCGTCGTCAGCCATGACCGGCAACTGCTCGATGGCATGCAACGGATTGTCGAATTGAATGGCGTGGTGACAAATGACTTCAGCGGCAATTATTCGGCGTTCCATGAGCACCAGCGGATCCATCAAGCAGCGGCACAAGCACGTCTCGATCAAGCCCGAAGCGAGCGCCAGCGTGAGCGCGTGCGGTTGCGGCGTGAACACGACACGATACAACGCCATGCAGCCAACTCCCGACGTAAAGCCGAAACCGCCAACATTGCCAGTTTCGAATACGTGGCGATCAAAGGCGCCGCCCGGGAAATCATGGGGCATGTCCGACAAAGCCATCAGGCACGCAAGTCCGAGCTGGATGCCCAGGTACGGGAGGCATATGCCAAGGTACAGCCCGCAGACAATGTGCTGGTCAACCTGCCCGGAAGCACCGTGCCGAGCAATCGTCAGGTTTGCACACTGATTGAAGCCGGATTGCCGTGGCTGCCCCGCGCAGCAGCAACGAGCCGCTTGAGTCTGGTGATCCGTGGTCCGATGCGAATCGCTGTCAGCGGTCCCAACGGGTGCGGCAAATCGACCTTGCTGAAGGTGCTGGCCGGGAAATGGGCCCCTGTCGACGAGATCGCCACGACGCACGTTCCATTCGCGTTTATTGATCAGCAACTGGCCCAACTGGACGATCAGCGCTCGATCACCGAACAGTTGATGATTCAGGGCGCGGGACTGGACGAAGGCACGCTGCGCAGCAACCTCGCTCACCTGCAACTGGATGCTCGTCGCGCCACGGGATGTTGCGCCTTATTGAGCGGTGGCGAACGCCTGAAAGCGGCGCTGGCGCTGGCATTGTGGAGAGCAGAGCCCGCGCAACTGCTGTTGCTGGACGAACCGACCAATCATCTGGACCTGCCCTCGGTGGAAGCTTTCGAACGAGCCTTGCAGACGTTTCCAGGAGCGATTGTCGCCGTTTCACACGACAAGGACTTCCTCAAGGCATTGAAACCGACTCACTCTCTGAACTGGCATCGTTCCGAGTGGCTACTTCAACCGACGAACTGACCTGACTATTTTTTGCACGATTTGTCAGGGCTTCTATAGTTGATCTGATATGAATCAGCTGCGGTGACGCCATGGAAGACATATTCGTCGTGAAGCGTTGCAACCAGATCATCATTCACGGTCGCCGCGCAGGAGAAAGTCTTCACGAACCCGCCGAGGCCACCAGCTGGTATCGCATCAGTGACACGCGTACCGGCGGTTTCATCGGTGATGGTTACGATCTGGAAGAGGACGCCCGGCGAGAATGCCAGCGACTGAATGCCGTCAGCTCACGAGTAACGGACTGTGAGTCTTCGGGCCGATAGCTGTCATTTACGGGTCTATACTCAAACCAGCTGAAGGAGCAGCGCCCCAACGGCAGAGAGCTCGCGCTTCGCGGGCTTTTTGCTGCCTCAGAGCGGTTTCCTGAACGGAGGTGTTCCATGTCCGAAAGAGAGTCCATCACCACTCTCCTCACCTTGCTCGAGGCCCGGGAGGCACGCCTTGCCGCGGCCTGCAAAGAGATCGCCGACTGGGTTGATCATCAAGGCGGGCACCCGACCGCCCTGCGCATTCGCGATCGCTTGAACGACATCGAAAAGGATACTCCGCTGATTCGCAGCACCCTCTCGTCGCTAAAGCCTGTCGATCGGCCGCTGCCACGCTTCAGGTGATCCACTGATTCGCACAATGCCCGCAAAAAAGAACGTCCTTGGTGGTGAAAGGTCAAACCCTTTACACGTCACCAAGGAGGCGTCTCATGGTCATTCACTTCAAAGTCGACGGGCATCTGGCCTGTGGTCACAAGGGCAACAATCTCAGCGCCAGTCCCGAACTCAATCGCGTCAAGTGCCGCAGTTGCCGCAACACCGACGCTTATAAAAACGCACGCAAGGACCAGCGCAATGCGGCACGCCGGGCCGCTCGCCATGCCAAGGCAACGAACCATGCATCCAGTTGGCGATCCGAGTGGATCGAGCGTTTGACGGCGATGGCTGGCCTCCAGCGTCTGCCAAGGGGTTTTTCCGGGCAAGCCTTCGTCTAGACCGGTAACACAATGGGCCGTCTGTTCGGCCCATTTCTGCTGATGTGTTTATTACTGTGTAGCTCTGCCGATGCTATGGTGAGTCCTGTCGGTTCCAGTTTCGGTAACTCAGAGTGCAAACGTCCCTTGATCCTGAAGACAACTTCGGAACGCCCCCCTCGCCTCGCCGCAATCCGTCGCAAAAACGCAGCCGTGAACGGCAGGAACGAATTCTCGGCGTGGCTACACGGCTGATTGCCAGCAAGGGCAGCGATCAGTTGAAGATGAGCGAAATCGCTTCACTCTGCGAGATATCCATCGGTTCTCTCTATCAGTATTTTCCAGACAAAAGCTCGATCATCCTCAGCCTCGCGCAGCGTTACAACGCCGAAAGCCGCCGCTGCATTCAGGTTGCTCTGGAGAAGGTCCACGATTCCCAATCGCTGGAAGTCGCTTATTCGGAACTGCTGGATCTTTACTACCAGGTCATCACGGCAGAACCGGTCATGCGCGATATCTGGTCAGGCATGCAGGCTGACAAACAGCTGCTGGATCTGGAGCTGCAGGAAAGTCGCATTGCGGCGCAAATGTTGACCCGCGCGGTATTGCGCGCCTTCCCTGACGCCAATGAACAACAAGTGAGCGATGCGGCTTTTCTGGTCTGGCAACTGGGCGAATCAACGATGCGCCTGGCCATTTCCTGCTCTGAGGCAGAAGGCAAGCGACTGGTCGAAACCTTCAAGCGCATGTCGCTTCGGGAAATACTCCATCCGGCCCTCGCCGTCTCGCTCAATTCTGCGATCTAAATCCGTGACGTCCAACAAATGACCTGTCGTCGGCTAAGGGTAGTCGTTTCTTGACGGCATAACGTGAGCATCTATCGTATTTTTTTGTGAGAGATGCTCACGTTAACAGAGAGATGATCATGACACGCTCAGAAGCCCAACCCTTTCTGATACTCGGCGCTACCGGAAAAACCGGAAGCCGCATCAGCAAACGACTGATCGAAGAAGGACATCCGGTTCGACCGGGGTCGCGCAATGCCCCCATCCCGTTCGATTGGGACAATCCTTCAACCTGGAGCGCTGCTCTGGCAGGGGCGCGCGCAGTCTATATCTCCTATCAGCCCGATCTCGCCATGCCCGGCGCCCTGGAAACCCTGCAGGCGTTCGTTTCTCTCGCCGTCGAGCACCACGTCAAGCATGTGGTTCTGCTGTCAGGACGCGGTGAAATTGAAGCGCAAGAAGCGGAGCGTATTGTGCAGAACAGTGGTATCGACTGGACAATTCTGCGAGCCAGCTGGTTTTTCCAGAATTTCAGTGAAGCGCATTTCCTCGATCCGATCATCGAAGGTCAGCTCGTGCTGCCAGTCGGTAATATCGCTGAACCGTTTGTCGATGCGGAAGATATTGCCGATGTCGCCGTGCAGGCGCTCACAAAGCCGGGACATGCTGGAAAACTCTTTGAACTGACCGGGCCAAAAGCATTGACCTTCGCTGAGGCAATTCAGGAGATCGGCTCGGCAACAGGGCGCGATATCAAGTTCATACAAGTGCCGCCGGAGAGTTACCGCAAGGAACTTGAAATTGCGCAACTGCCGGCGCCCTGGATTGACCTGGTGCTTTATCTCTTCACCACCGTACTGGACGGGCGCAATACCGCTGTTGTCGATGGTGTAAGGCAAGCCCTGGGACGACCCGCGAATAATTTCAGTGCTTATGCCAGACGCACGGCTTCGACCGGGGTCTGGAATGCTTCGGAATGACAAAGGTGCAGGGACTTTTCGCGGAGCAAAGAAAAAGGGCTTGCATGAGAAATTTCATGCAAGCCCTTGATATTCATGGTGCCCGAAGCCGGAATCGAACCGGCACGCCCTTACGAGCGGGGGATTTTAAGTCCCATGCGTCTACCAGTTTCGCCATTCGGGCGGTAGCGCGGTGCTGCGTTGCCCTGATGCCGGTTCACAATCCTGACAGATTGCTGCCCCTACAGCAGAGGGGGAAATATATACATCACTTCCCGGTGAAGCAAGTTTGCAAAGGCTGTTTTAAAGACTAAGTCTTTCAGCGTGATGCAAATAAAAAAGCTCCGTAAATCATGGATCTACGGAGCTTGTTTATAGTGGAGGCCGAGGTCGGAATCGAACCGGCGTAGGCGGATTTGCGATCCATCTATAAATCTCTGTAGATCAATAGGTTAGCACTATTTTCGTTCCGCAAGCTACTGATTTTTAACGTCCTACAGACCAAGCAAATCAAGGGGTGTCTTTCTGGTTGCGGAACTGGATTCTAGCCCCTCACGCAATTCGTCGCTTCACCCTCCCGCTGACCGTACGGCATCGTATGCTGTATACATATACAGCTAGTGATTAGACCCCTTGATGGACCCTCTCGAAATCGAAAACACCGACGATTGGCTCGGCTGCCCCTCCCCCCCTCGAAACCTGCCAACATCAGCTCAGGCTGTATGAGAACGAGTTCGAAGAACTCAACTTGCAACTACGCCAAGCCCGGGAACAGATCTTCAAACTGGTTGATATGCATGCTGAAGCCATTAATCAGAGGGACGAAGCCAGGGCTACGCTCAGGGAGAAAGCGGCTGAAACGGCAAAGCTACGCAAGAGCCTTTATGATTTAGACATCACTGCGAGTGGCCGCGAGCGCGAAGTGAATTGGCTACGCGGAATTCTAAATGGCTTGACGCCTAACACGAAAACAATCCTGTAATTTGGCGACAGTGATTCAGGTCAGATATCACAACTCGGAACTTTGTTCATTTGGCATTGGATGGCATTGAGCAGCTATGCTGAAGCCTCCACTATTGAGAGATTGGGAAAGCTACAATGCCTATAACCATGACGGACTGCGGTGCAAGCGGCAACAAGGGAGACGGCATGCTCGTAATCGGGGATGCCGACCTCACGCTGAAAAATTTTCAATCAAACAACAATGGAGGTCACGGCTTCAACATCATTACCGTCGATGCTTTTATCGCGCAGCTGGGTCTTCCAAAAGGAACAGATCCACAGTTGATCAAAAAGGTTTTTGATCAACTCCTTGCAGGCCAGGCGGAGTCGCCTGAAATGGCTATCAAAAACAGCGGACTGTTTGGCAAGATATCAGCGGCTGGGGCTGACTTGTCGACGATCGCCGCAAACTTTTCAAATATCCTCAGCAACCCGAATCTGCAACATTTCCTAGGATTGCTGAACTGACATTACCGCAGCCCGCGCACGTACGCCTGACACGCTTGCAGTGCAATCAATCCCCGATCACCTTCATCGGTGATGGCGACAATTCGTTGAGCATGCGCCAGGTCAAGTTCGGCGCGTACGGCTGCATGATCCACGCCGCCGGCGCTGGCGGTGGCAGGCACTGAACAGCCACCGGCTGAACCCGCGGCGATGAGGACTGACAGCTGCAGTTCAGAAGTGGCAAGGCGATCGCGCAGGCAACCCTGGTTCTTTTGAGCATCGCTCAGTTCCTTGTAGTGGGATCATTCGCTGGCTAACAGGCGCTGCTCCAGTACCAGCCGTCTGTCCTGTTCGGCCTGCTGCGCAGTGGCAGCGGCCATGGTCAATTGGTTGAGGGTTTCACTTTGCAGCCGGGCCTGATCCACCAACTGCTTGCCGTAGCGCCAGCTCTGGAACTGCCAGGCGCTGGCGGCGCCAATCAGCACCAACACCAGAACACCCGCTGCTCTCCACAAACAAGGCATTACGGCACATCCCTGAAGAAGACGTGGCCGCCCAGCTTGCAGGTCTGTTTCGCCTTCGCGGCCCAGGCCGGTGGAGATTTCCTGCTGGTGGCGTAGTAGTGCGTGGCGCCGCCAGTGGGGTCCGAAACCTTGCCATCAATCACCTGGTCAGCGACCTTCCGTGCTTGAGCAAGCTCGTGGCTTGAGATCGGCTTAGCACCGTTGCGGTACGGGAAATTCAGATCGTTTTTGTTCCAGCAACTGAACTGATTGGGCTTCTGACAGACGCCGGCGTAACCTTCCCCCCCCCACCACGAATTGGTCTTGCCATCGTTCACGCGATTACGGATCGCCCACGCCACGGCCACTTGACCACCCGCGCCCTCACCGCGAGCCTCGCCCCAAAGCGTGCGCGCAAGAATGTCGCGCTCTTTTTTTGTAGCAGTCATCACCTTTCTCCAAGCGTAAAAAAACCGCCGGGATGGCGGTTGCGGATTTACAAAACAGACAAAAAACCTTTTACGTTTCAGAGAATTAAGCTGGTGACTCGATCCTTTTTCATATAGCATGCCGGCGTTTTGATACCACTTGTATCATTTTTTATACACAACCATCAGCACACAAACCCAATCACCCAGTGAGCTTATGGACCAAACTGGCACGATATGAATATGACTCGAACGGACTCGTCCACTTCGGAATACTTCCCTAACTTTGACATCCTCCGGTTACTTCTTGCATTAGAGGTTGTTGTCGCCCACCTATATTTATTTTCAACTCCTAACACCGCCTGGAATGCTTGGATTATGGCAGTACCAGCATTTCTTGCCATCAGCGGCGTTGTGGTACTTAAAAGCTACAGCGAGAGAGTATCACTAAAAGACTTCGCAAAAAGGCGAGCCCTTAGAATACTTCCAGCATTAAGCGCATCTATACTATTGATATTCGTCTTGTTTGACTCACAGGTAGCTGTAAATGCAATAACCACTTGGCTCTCAGGTGGAATTTACATACCTGAAAAAGGCTACACCAACCAGGCACTATGGTCGCTCGCATGGGAAGAGCTTGCATATCTAATTCTAGCTGGACTATGGGCTATAGGCGCATATCACAGACCTCGCTTTATATGGCTAGCCCTCATAATTTCTGTTTTTACAGTCTACATTTTTTCAGCCTCTAGACTTGGCCCGCTAGCAATTACACTTGCCATGCTTGCCCAAGCCTTTTTTGTAGGAAATTTGGCGTTCATATATAGAAAAAAACTTCATATTCTCGGACGCTTTGCACCTTGGGCATTCCTCGCGTTTACTCTTTTAGCACCACATCTTCCAGTTCGCCAACTGCTTCAAGCAATGGCGGTGGTTTGGGTAGGCATTGCAGGGTACAGGGTGATCGGTTTTCGCCTGCCCGACATCAGCTACGGCGTATATATTTATCATGTACCGATACTATTATTCATTACGGAAAAATGCCGGATTACAGACATTCAAACTGCAAGCTGGATCTTAATTGCCGCATTAATACCAACTTGTTTAGTAAGCTGGTATTTCATTGAGCGACCATGTATTCGCTACAAGCGTAAAACAACACCCGACAACGTAAACGCAACGACTCAACCAGCCGTTTAAGATATTAGTGATTCAATCAGACTGAAGTTACTCTGGCCAAGGAAGGCCGTATCGATCCAGCCCTATCTGACGGGCTGCCTGAATCTCATCCTCTGCCGCACCCATCATTTGAAGTCGAGTAGCCTCTGAAAAGAAGCGGTCGGATCCTGTAATCGGATCGGCATATGCTTGCAGCCGCTTCGCCTCGATCTGTTCTCGCTGGCGAGGAACCGGGATGTCCAAGATCATTGGCAAACCATCAGGCCCGGGCACTACTTGCTTGCCAGCGGAACGGAAGCGTACATACGCATCGTACTGTGCGTGCTCAGTTCCACGGCATCGGCCGGGAAGTCTGGATAGTTTGCGGGGTCGTCATACCAACTGTTTCTCGTCACGCATTCGGGAATTCGCACCCGCTGCAGCGCTGAAGGTCACACCGCCCTCAGCAGGCCAGGCTGCATTGCGTGGCTGGTTCAAGCGCAGTGCTGCAATGCATTGCAGCGTTTCTTCATCAGTCTTGTCGGGCGGGATCTGGTCAGCCAGCCAGCTGAGGCAGCCCATATAATCCGCAGGCTGCGCCACTGAGCGCACGCGAAAGCACCTGCGCATCGGATCGTCTGAGCGAGTCACTGACCAGATCAGACTGGGTCCGATTGATCAGCACCGGTAACGATGGAGTTTCAAACGGTATAGATCACCTGCCAGGAAGAGAGGGGTTTGATTTCCAACCGGGTGCCGCTGGAGACGGTCAGGACGACAATGAGATTCAACCGGTTGATATCGCGCTTTTCACTGCTGACCTCGATCCTGATCAATGCGGTCGTCTGCGATGGCTGGATAGCTGTCGCCCCCACCAGCCGTACCGTTCTTCATCGTCTATGGGGGGCATTCTCGAAACCCCGGCGCCAGGTGAACAAGCCAATGATGACTGCCCGCGTCAGGGATACTCCGCGATCGTCTGAAAAGCTCATCCTCCCCCCCCCGCTGCGGGAGGTCCGCTGTTGCCGCTGCCAGCCTGGACGCCAGCGTGAACGTCTCGACCTGGCTCACTCCGGACGCCACCTGGTCACCTTGCTAGACCAACCAGCCGGTCTGGGTGATCAACAGCGTATCAAAGTTCACGGCGGTAGCGGCCTTGATGTTCAGCGTATCGGTTTCAACACTGATGATCCGACGGCGCTTGAAGTGGATCCGGTCGCCTTCATCGTTGTAGATGCCACCTCACCTTCCTCCAGTTCCTTGATCCGGTACCGACGACCCGATGCAACCACCACGGCGGCATGAGAACGAACGCCGTTGAGGAACATGGCAAGCACTTCGGCGTGGGCCTTGGGATGACTGGTAGAGGTAATGAACCCGCCGGTTATCGCCCAGAATCGTGATGCACGCACAGCGAAGGTGCGTACCAATCGGGAGATAGCACTGCTATCGACCATGTTCACGCTCGCCCGCGAGTGGGTGCTCACAAACAAGGCCACCCCTGTTTCAGTTTTCGCCGGAAAAAAGAAACGCCATGGACCTGACCTATCTGACAGGACAACGCGCGACAGATGTGCTCAAGGCGTCGACCAACGACCTCAACAATGGCTTCCTGATGGTTGGCCAAAGCGGCTGCGCATTCAACTGTATGCAGGCGATACAGAAACGGACTTGTGCATCTTCATCAACGGCCTGCTGGATCGCAGAGCCGAAGCCGGCGTGAATAACCAACCAGACTGGACTGAGGATGAGTTACAACATGCTTCGAAACCGCTGGGACGAAGCCAGGAAAAGTGCAGCAACGAAAGCTGCAGCCGCCGGCGACACTGAGTTGGCTGGGACGATCCGCAAGTTTCAGTTTCGGGATATCCGACCGAAAGCCGGCAGCGAAATAGAGGACATCAAGGATGCAAGCCGCTTGCTCGGTCACTCGACTGAGGAGATGACAAAGAAGGTCTACCGGCGCGTCGGTGAAATCGTAAAGCCAACAAAATGAAGATCCTCAGATGAACTCACCAACTAACTTTCGACCTGGTTCTCATCTATCGAAACGGTAGCCTGAAACAACTAAATCCCATTTGATATCTGGGTGTGCAACCGAAACATCAGAGGGACCATATGCGATATATCGAACGCGACAAGGTCGGTCCATTTGCCCGGCGCTACAACAGAAGATTGCTCCGCCACATTTTGAATTTTTCCAATGCTGCTCCAGACACTGTCGCCAGTGATTCCAGACCCCACAAACATCAGAATCACTCCTGCGAGAGATGCGAAAATGCCGACGATCGTAAAGAAAAATCCAAGGAGATCTAACCTGTCACCAATGCTCGCAGCCATAAGTTCTTCCATATACATGCACTCCAGAGAGATCCCGCATTACCGTAATAATTAGAGCAATTCATCGATCAAACAGCTTCCGTTGCGGAACACCGATCAAAAATTGCGGAACATCTAATTTTTCGGCATGCATAAAAAAGCCCCGTAGATCATTGATCTACGGGGCTTTCAAGAGTGGAGGCCGAGGTCGGAATCGAACCGGCGTAGGCGGATTTGCAATCCGCTGCATAACCATTTTGCTACTCGGCCTCAAAACATTTGCTGTCAGTAGCGCAACAACAAACGCTGTACAAACTTGGAGCGGGAAACGAGACTCGAACTCGCGACCCCGACCTTGGCAAGGTCGTGCTCTACCAACTGAGCTATTCCCGCTTGGTGTGGCGCATTCTATAGAAATCAGAAGCGCCGTCAACCCTTTGATTCAAAAAAGTTTTATTTCTTTTCAACATCGGTCTTCAGATGCGGCCAGGCGGCCCGAAGGTATTGAACCATCGACCACAACGTCAGGCCTGCCGATACCATCAGCAACGCATAACCGATGAAAACCCAGAAGCTGAAAACCTTGGGGTTGGCCAAGAGAATTACCAACGCAAGCATTTGTGCTGCGGTTTTCCATTTGCCCAGGTTCGACACCGCCACATGGGCCCGTGCACCGAGCTCGGCCATCCACTCACGCAGCGCCGATACGACGATCTCGCGACCGATGATGACCGCAGCGGGCAGTGTGAGCCACAGATTGCCGTGCTCTTGCACCAACAACACCAGTGCAACAGCAACCATCAACTTGTCAGCGACAGGATCCAGGAACGCACCAAACGGTGTGCTTTGCTCCAGGCGTCGTGCCAGATAACCATCCAGCCAGTCCGTTGCTGCCGCGAAGGCAAAGACCGAACTTGAGGCCAGATAACTCCACTGGTAAGGCAGATAGAACAGCAAAATGAAGATCGGGATGAGCAGGACACGGAGAACGGTAATCAGATTAGGGATATTCATCGGCACAACTGGCTACGAGGTGAATGGGCATTCTACTCACTATGCAGGTTTGCATAAATCGACTCTGCTAGCTTTTTGCTGATCCCCGGTGCTTTGGCGATCTCTTCGATGCTTGCACGAGACAGCTCCTGCAATCCACCAAAATGTTTCAGCAAGTCCCTGCGACGGGTCGGACCTACGCCCGCCACGCCTTCCAGCGTTGACGTACGACGGGTTTTGCCACGACGCGCGCGGTGCCCGGTGATTGCAAAGCGGTGAGCTTCGTCACGGATCTGCTGAATCAGGTGCAACGCCGGGGAGTCGCCACGCAATGTGAACTCATGCGCAGCATCATTCAGATACAAAGTCTCGAACCCCGCCTTGCGCGTTGCGCCTTTCGCCACACCGAGCAGGATCAGATCCGGCACGGCCAGTTCGTTGAGCACATCACGCGCCATCGACAGCTGCCCTTTGCCACCGTCCACCAGCAGAATGTCCGGCAACTTGCCCTCCCCGTCCTTCAGTTTGCTGAAGCGCCGGGTCAGCGCCTGATGCATGGCCGCATAATCATCACCCGCCGTCACACCTTCGATGTTGTATCGTCGGTAATCCGACTTGATGGCCCCTTCCGGCCCGAAGACCACACAGGACGCGACAGTTGCCTCGCCACTGGAATGACTGATGTCGTAGCACTCCAGCCGCTGTGGCGGCTCATCCAGATTCAACACCTCGGCCAAGGCCTCGAATCGCGCGGCAACGTGCTGACGGTTGGCCAGTCGCGCACCCAGCGCCTGTTCGGCGTTGGTCACGGCCAATTGCTGCCAGCGCGCCCTCGTACCGCGAACCCGATGACTGATCGACAGTTCGCGCCCGCGAAGCTCCTGGATCGCCTCGACCAGCGTGGGGAAGTCATCATGAACGACGTTGACGATCAGCTCGCTTGGCAAATCCCGCTCAGGGCTGCTGATGAAATACTGGCCAAGAAACGCCGCCATGACTTCGGCAACGTCTTCCTCGATGCCAACCTGCGGAAAGAAGTTCTTGCTTCCCAGAACCCGCCCACCCCGCACACTGATCAAATGCACACAGGCACCACCGGGGTTGACGAAAGCTGCGATCACATCGATGTCGCCAGTCCCGCCTTCCATGCTCTGCTGATCCTGGACGCGACGCAGCAATGCAATCTGGTCGCGCAGCTCTGCAGCGCGTTCGAACTCGAGATTGATTGCAGCCTCTTCCATCGCGGTCGACAGTTCATTGGTCAACGCATGGCTCCGGCCCTCGAGGAACATCACCGAGTGCCGCACGTCTTCGGCGTAGACCTCTGGTTCGACCAGCCCGACACAGGGAGCCTTGCAGCGCTTGATCTGGTACTGCAGACACGGACGGGTCCGGTTCTTGTAATAACTGTCTTCGCACTGGCGGACGAAAAACGTCTTTTGCAGAAGACTGAGACTTTCGCGAATGGCCCCGGCACTCGGATAGGGCCCGAAGTATTTGCCCTTGGCCTTCTTGGCGCCGCGATGGATGCTGAGACGAGGGAATTGCCCGTCAGACAGAAACACATACGGATAGGACTTATCGTCGCGCAACAGAATGTTGTACGGCGGCCGCCACTCTTTGATCAGCGTTTGCTCAAGCAGCAGGGCTTCGGTTTCGTTGGCGGTGATGGTCGTTTCGACCTGGGCGATTCGCCCGACGAGAGCAGCGGTTTTTGGCGCCAGCCCGGTCTTGCGAAAGTAACTGGCCAGGCGCTTCTTCAGATTCTTGGCTTTGCCGACGTACAACAGGCGCCCATCGCTGTCGAACATGCGATAAACGCCGGGGCGCCCGCTGACAGTCGACAGGAAGGCGCCGGAATCGAATGTTTCAGTCATGGTCAGAGGCTGGCATCAACCATGCCGTGACGAACTGCCAGAAGCGTCAGCTCGACATCGCTGCTGATCGAAAGCTTCTCGAAAATGCGGTAACGGTAGGTGTTTACGGTTTTTGGCGACAGGCACAATTTGTCGGAAATGATCTGCACCTTCTGACAGCCGACAATCATCAGTGCAATCTGGATTTCCCGTTCGGACAAGGCATCGAACGGAGAATCATTGGTTGGCTGAAACGACTTGATTGCCAATTGCTGGGCAATTTGCGGGCTGATGTAACGCTGGCCGGCAAAGACCAGGCGGATGGCCTGAACCATTTCCGGCAAACCGGCACCTTTGGTCAGGTAGCCCGCGGCACCCGCCTGCAGCAATCGTGTAGGAAACGGATCTTCTTCGCACACGGTGACAGCGACCACCTTGATGTCCGGATGGCTGCGTAACAGTTTGCGGGTGGCTTCCAGACCGCCGATGCCAGGCATCTTGACGTCCATCAGCACCACGTCGGGCTTCAATTCACGGGCCTTGATAAGGGATTCTTCCCCGGACTCGGCCTGGCCGACCACTTGCAGGCCATCGATATCGGCCAGCATTCGTGTAATGCCTGTACGAACGAGATCATGGTCATCGACCACTAACACCCTAATCAAGCAGACACCTCGCGATATGGTCTTATTGGGATGCCGGACACCTTAGCAAAAACTGCCAGACAGACCTAGCGGCAAGCAACATATAAAAAATTTCAATTCATCATTCAGGGCTTGCCGGCCGTGCGTTTCAGAGCACAGGTGTACTGAAATCGAGCTGCATCCTCAGGAAACATTCGTCCTCGCCCTGCATAACCATTCCTTTTCTGCGATACAGGTTTTGCGCCGGATTATTCTTGAACACCGTCAGTCGCAATGCCGGTCGACGCTCCTGGTGCGCAATTGCAACAACCTGATCGATCGCCCAGGATCCTGCACCTTGTCCCTGAAATCCCTCGCAGACCTGCAATTCGCGAATATACAGCGCGCGAGCATCACGACTGAGGCTGAAATAACCGACGAGCCTGCCATCGGATTCAATCAACCAGTTCTCGCGCCCGGCCCAGGCAAGATCGAACGCTTCGTCCTGCCAAAGCAGATCGTAGCCGATGTAATAGCGGAGCATGTTCCGACAGGTGATTTCTCGCGCAAACGACAGGTCATCGAGCGATGCCGGTCGCAATTGAAAACCTGTTTGCACATCTACCACCTGCATGACCTACCCTCCCCTGATGCGACTTCGACGCGACCCAACCCTGAGCAGCTGAAAAGCCACAGTGTGTCACAGCCTGCCGAAGGCTCAACCGATAGAAAGCTACTTGTACCGGCAATAGCAATTTCTGATTGCTGATGCGCATCCGGCTCTAGTAAGCTCGGCGCATTCATCGGAGACAAGCCATGTTCAACGCCCTTGCACAGCTTCATGCCACCAGCGCCCAGCGCTCGGTTGCGGCTGCCTGCGTGAACAGCATCTGCGCTCCAGCCAGCTTTTATTTTGGGTATTGGTTTAGCCACTGGCGCGCCTGATACCCACACGGCGCCCATGACAGACGGGTCGCCTACCAGAGAATTCTCAACCCCCGGTCGGCCTCCCGACCGGGGGTTTTGTTTTTTCAGGCCCTGAACTTTCAGCGACACACCAGACACTTGAGGAATAACGACATGAACTACGCCACCTATTACCGCTACGACAGTTTTAACGCCTGGCGATTTAGCAGCCTCCGCTCGGGACAGCCTGCCGCCTCCGATCGGTCACCTACAGGTGGCAAGCCAACACACGTAGCCAATACGGCCAACTGTCGAACACCCCAATAGGGCCGAGTCGGCGGGAAAGACCCGCGACCAGCCCAGGAAGACCGAATATGAACTCGTCCGTTTCTGCTCTGCCACTGTCCACCCTGAACCCGGCCAACGAAGCATTGACCTTGCGTCTGCCCAGTTCACTGCAACTCAAGCAGCAATTGCCCCTGAGCAATGCCTTGAACCAGCAGGTTGCCAATCACCGTCAGGCGATCCGCGCCATACTCAATGGCGAAGACCACCGTTTGCTGGTCGTCGTCGGCCCTTGCTCCATTCACGATCCTGAATCCGCGCTCGAATACGCAGGCAAACTTGCTCGACTGGCCGATGAAGTCAGCGGCGAAATGCTCCTTGTGATGCGTGCTTACATCGAAAAACCCCGCACCACCGTCGGCTGGAAAGGCCTGGCCTACGATCCCCATCTCGATGGCAGCGACGACATGGCCGCCGGCCTGACATTGTCGCGTGAACTGATGCTGGAAATGATCCGCCTCGGCCTGCCAGTAGCCACAGAACTTCTGCAACCCATGGCAGCCGGCTACTTCGACGACCTTCTCAGTTGGGTCGCCATCGGTGCGCGGACAACCGAATCACAGATCCATCGCGAGATGGCCAGCGGGCTGAGCATGCCGGTCGGCTTCAAGAACGGCACCGATGGCGGCGTATCCGTTGCCGTCGACGCAATGCGTTCAGCGGCTCATCCACATCGCCATTTCGGCGTAGACAGCCAGGGCCATCCGGCAATCATTCCAACTTCGGGCAACCCGGATACACATCTGGTCCTGCGCGGTGGCCATCAAGGGCCGAACTACGATCGCGCCAGCGTGTCCCGAATCCATGCCGAGCTGAGCCGTTTGAAGATCCCGAGCCGGATCATGGTCGATTGCAGCCATGCCAACAGCGGCAAGGACCCTCTTCGTCAGCCGGAGGTTTTCAACGATGTGCTGGAGCAGCGCCTCCAGGGAGACCGTTCACTGGTCGGCATGATGATCGAGTCGCATTTGTTCGAAGGGTGCCAGCCATTGAGTGAGTCGTTGCGCTACGGCGTCTCGGTAACGGATGGCTGCCTGGGCTTCGCTGCCACGGAACGTCTGTTGCTCGATGCTGCGGAGCGTCTTCGGACACCGTCCCAGGCCTGAATATGAAACCAGCCTTCCGGAGCATGTCTGCCCGGAAGGCAGCTTGATCAAGCCTGCACGTTCAGCTGTGCCACATCGGATACCTGACTGACATCATCCAGTCTCTCAACCGAATAGGACACTCGCACAGTCGTGCCGACATGCTCGCGCCAGAAGCGATAGGGAACGATAAACACCAGAGGCTCGATCTCCATTCCGCTGGTTACTTCCCGATGATCACGATGAAAGTAGTGCTCGCCGTCACACTTGAGATAAACCAGCTCACCGATCTCTAACCGCGCGTTGTCGATCACTACGCTGACGCCATCAACGGCTTCTCGTACGTCCAGTGCCCCTTCCCGTGTTTCAAGCACTTGTGGTGCGGCCAGTTCGCCGCGCACCAACGGAGCAATGGTGATGCTCATGGAGCCCGATTCGCGCAGCGCTCCGGTTTTTTGTTCGATGGCATATCGAACAAGCACTTCGTTGCCAAGATTCGGGACGATGAATCGAGGATCGACCCCGAACACCAGCGGCGCTCCAACAGCAAAGGATTCGACGATCAAGCTGTCCCTGAATGAGGCGTGCTCTGCAGTCCCCTGCCAGTACAGCTCCACTCGATCACCCACCGACATCCCGGCATAAGGCTGGAGAGTGACAGTAGTGCCGTCGTTTACGCGCTCCGGATCAAGATGACCGCCAACGGCATCGTCAACCGTAGGTGGCAACAAACTGTATAGAACGTCCCCCACATTCAGCTGAGTCCTGACGGAGCTGACGGGCGACAAACACTTCACGCTGCTCAATGTCCAGAACATCTCCAGTGAACCACCATCCAGTGCCGCAATGTGAGGGTTCCGGATGACAAAAACGATCTCCCTTTCCAGCTGACCCTCGCTGATCGATCGCGCAAACTCGTGTCGATACGGCAAACCCTCGATATCAAGACCATGCCAACTCAGCACCACTCTGTCACCACATGCCATATCGGGATATGGCGCGATCCGGGTGACAACGCTGCTCAACGAAGGATCAAGAACACCTTTTTCCACCGCTTCGAGGGTAACCGCGGGCAATGAACCCGACGGTTCACGCAGACATGTGCGCCCCGATGAGTCGATTGTTGTTACGGCTAAAACATTGCCCCGCGTAGCTTCTTGCGCGCTCTGACTATTCATTCGTAGCTCCACTCCATGGAAACGCCCTGCAGCTTGCTTGCTGCTTCGAAGAGCCTTTATTCAATCAGTCAGACAAGAAAAACGATGTCGTCCAACCACCCCGCGTTCCAGTAGCAACCGCAACACAACAGGTAGGTAAAGACGGGGAAAACACATTGAACGAAGCAAAAGATGTCCAGATATTCCGATCCGGATTTCAGACTTTGAGGAAATTTCCTGCACGCACCGCCCCAGTTTCCGTATCCCGAGGGAGACGCTTCATACATCGAGAGCTTCAAGACTGATTTAAAGTGGCACCCGGCAAATATCGATGAACTTCTGCGATCAAGGATGAAAAATGCAACAAAAAACCACCACTCTTTACCCCATCCTCCTGGTGCACGGTTTGTTCGGATTCGAGCGTATCGGCCCATTCGAGCTGTTCCACGACGTCAGACAGGCGCTGAAGAGCATTGGCGTGCAGGTTTTCGTACCACACTTGTCAGCCATTCACGACAATGAAGTACGCGGCAGACAACTGCTATGCCAGATCGACGCAGTGCTCAAAGGTACGGGCGCGGCGAAAGTCAACCTGATTGGCCATAGCCAGGGTGCACTGGCTGCTCGGTACGCGGCAGCGCTTGCCCCACACAAGGTTGCATCCGTGACATCGGTCAGCGGGCCGAATCACGGTTCGGAACTGGCGGACTTCCTGCGCAAGGCACTGATCCCCGGGAAGCTGCCGGAAATCGTGGCGCAGAACGTGGCCACACGGTTTTCCGACCTTCTGTGCCTGCTCAGCGGGACCACTGCGCTGCCGCGAAATGCATTGGCCGCATTGAATGCCCTTACGACCGCAGGCGTCGGCGACTTCAATGACAAGTACCCGCAAGGCCTGCCGCAGAGCTGGGGCGGACAAGGCGCCGCACAGGTCAATGACGTGCGCTACTACTCCTGGAGTGGTGTCGTGCCGTCAATGAGTCTGCTGAAACCCGACCCGGTGCAAGACCTCTGCCGGGCCCTGTCGCAGTACTTCATGACCGAACCCTTGCAGAACGATGGCTTCGTCGGGCGCTATAGCTCTCATCTGGGCACCGTGATCCGTTCCGACTATCCGATTGATCATCTGGGCAGCCTGGGCCGAACCGCTGACAAGCACCCTGGAGCAGTCGATTCGATTCAGTTGTACGTCGAGCACGCCTTGCGCTTGCAGGCCGCCAACCTCTGAGAGCCAGCGTCAGACAACCGAACGGAACTTTGCCGAGAAATCGGCCACTGAATCCGGTAGGCTCCACCCTTTACTGATTTGATTGGAGATTTCCCCCATGGCCAAAGCCACTGCCCGCCACATCCTGGTTTCCAGCGAAGACAAGTGCAACGAACTCAAGGCCCAGATCGAAGCCGGCGCCGATTTCGCTGAAGTCGCAAAAGCCAACTCCACCTGCCCGTCCAGCCGTCAGGGCGGCGACCTGGGCTCGTTCGGCCCGGGCCAGATGGTCAAGGAATTCGATACCGTAGTGTTCAGCGCACCGATCAACGTCGTGCAAGGCCCGGTCAAGACTCAGTTCGGCTATCACCTGCTGGAAGTCACCAGCCGTCAGGACTGATCCTTCGTCCGATCCGCTGTGTAACGGCCCGCCAGATGGCGGGCCGTTGTGTTTTGGTTACACCACGCGGCTGGCGAACAGCGCCGGGCTCGCGTACAAATTGCGCTTATCGATCACCCGGCTTTAAGGCTGACAATGCGACTGGCTTTCTCCTCTTTGATGTTCACTGCCGTGGCTCTGTTGATGGGCGCCGCCGGTGTGAGTGCTGCACCGCAGCATGCATTGACCGTTTACGGCGAACCGGCAAAGTATCCGGCCAATTTCAGTCACTTCGACTACACCAATCCGCAAGCGCCCAAGGGCGGAACGATGCGCCGCTCGGCGATCGAGATCGGTCACTTCGACCATGTCCTGCCCTACATCGACAAGGGCATCGGCGTCACCCAGATCGACGGCCTGCTTTACTCACCGCTGGCCCAGCGCTCGATGGACGAGCCTTACACCGTCTACGGACTGGTGGCACAGAAGATGGAGCGCTCCGAGGATGGTCTGTCCCTGCGTTTCTTCATCAACCCCAAGGCTCGCTTCGCCGACGGCAAACCGATCACCGCCGAAGACGTGCGCTACACCTACGACCTGCTGATGACCCAGGGCAGCCTGCGCTATCGCACCCAGTTCGCCGACGTCAAAGGCGTCGAAGTTGAAGCACCGCTCACCGTGCGCTTCGATTTCAAGAGCAATGAAAACCGCACCCTGCCGCTGGATATCGCAACCCTGCCGGTGTTTCCCGAGCATTGGTGGAAGACCCGGGACTTCGCCGGCGGTGGCGGCTATGAACCACCACTGGGCAGTGGCCCGTACCGGGTCGGCAAGGTCGATTCCGGACGCAGCATCACCTTTGAACGCAACCCCGACTGGTGGGGCAAGGACTTGCCGGTCAGCCGCGGGCTCTACAACTTCGACCACTTCAGCATCGAGTACTTTGGCGACACCGATGTCGCCCGTCAGGTACTGCGCGGCGGCGCCTATGACTACAACCGCGAATTTTCCGCTACCGGCTACTCGATCGGCTACGACAGCCCGGCCCTGAGCGACGGGCGCCTGCAAAAGGCTCACCTGGCAACAGAAGCACCGCAATCGGCGCAAGGCTTCGTGTTCAACCTGCAAAAACCGATGTTCCAGGATCGCCGCGTACGTCAGGCCCTGGCCATGCTCTGGGATTTCGAATGGAGCAACCGGCAGATGATGCGCAACATGTACATCCGCCAGCAGAGTTACTTCTCCAACAGCGCTCTCGCCGCCCGTGAACTGCCGGACGCTGCCGAACTGAAGATCCTTGAACCGTTGCGCGGGCAGATTCCCGACGAGGTATTCACTCAGGTCTTCGAGGCGCCGAAAACCGACGGCAGCGGCCTGATCCGCGACAAACAGTTGCAAGCGCTGGAACTGCTGGAACAGGCCGGCTGGAAACCCGATGGCGACCAATTGGTCAATGCACAGGGCGAGCCATTGAGCTTCACTTTCCTGGTCAGCCAGAACGGCATGGACCGGCTGCTGCTGCCCTATAAACGCACCTTGAAACAGATCGGCATCAACCTCGACATACGCCGCATCGACTCTTCGCAGTACGTCAATCGCCTGATGAGCCGCGACTACGACATGATTGTCACCGGTTACCCCGTCACCACGTCGCCCGGCGGTGAGCTGCTCAATTACTTCGGTTCCGCGTCGGCCAACGATCCTGGCGCCAACAACTACATGGTGCTGAAGAACCCGGCGGTGGACACCTTGATCAACGGCCTGATTCGCGCCTCGACCCAGGCCGACATGCTCCATTACGCCCATGCGCTGGACCGGGTGCTGCAATGGAACTACTACTGGATTCCCAACTATTACCCGCCGGGCACATCGACCGTGTGGTGGAACCGTTTCGGCATCCCCACCGTGCAGGCGAGCAATGACGAAGCGATCGAAAGCTGGTGGGAAATCAGCAGCACGCCGCTGACCAACCAGCAAATGACGGCCGAGAAGATCAGCCGTGGCAGACCCGGAGGGCCGCACTGATGTGGGCTTACATACTGCGGCGCCTGCTGCTGATCATTCCGACGCTGGTGATCATTCTGTTGGTCAATTTCGTGATCATCCAGGCCGCGCCGGGTGGCCCGGTGGAACAGGCCATCGCCCATCTGCAAGGGATCGGCGGCGCCAGTGTCGGCGGCGGCGCAAGCGAAACCATGAGCAGCACCTCCCGCGCCAGCCGTGGCCTCGATCCGCAGCTGATCAAGGACATCGAAAAACAGTACGGTTTCGACAAGCCGGCCCATGAACGCCTGTGGCTGATGCTCAAGAACTATGCGCAGCTGGATTTCGGCAAGAGCTTCTTCCGCGGCGCCACGGTCACCGACCTGATCCTGCAGAAAATGCCGGTGACCATCTCCCTCGGGCTGTGGGCCACGTTGATCACCTATCTGGTGTCGATCCCGCTGGGCATTCGCAAAGCCGTGCATCACGGCAGTCATTTCGATATCTGGAGCAGTACGGCAATCATCATCGGTTACGCGATGCCGGCGTTCCTGTTCGCGATGTTCCTGATCGTGGTGTTTGCCGGCGGTACGTCGCTGAACTGGTTTCCGGTGCGCGGGCTGGTCTCGGACAACTTCGAATCCCTGTCGACACTGGGCAAGATTGCCGACTATTTCTGGCACCTTGTTCTGCCGGTCACTGCGCTGGTGATCGGTGGCTTCGCGACCCTGACCATCCTCACCAAGAACTCGTTTCTCAATGAAATCACCCGTCAATACGTGGTCACCGCTCGCGCCAAAGGCCTGAGCGAACGCCGAGTGCTGTATGGCCATGTGTTTCGAAACGCGATGTTGCTGGTGGTGTCGGGCATCCCACAGGCCTTCATCAGCGTGTTCTTCGCCGGCTCATTGCTGATCGAAGTAATTTTCTCCCTCGACGGTCTCGGGCGCATGAGTTACGAAGCGGCCGTGTCCCGAGACTATCCGGTGGTGTTCGGCTCGCTGTTCATCTTCACCCTGTTCGGACTCCTGATAAAACTGATCGGCGACCTGTGCTACACGCTGGTCGATCCGCGCATCGACTTCGCCGCGAGGAACGCCTGATGTTCAAGCTCTCGCCTCTGGGCCGTCGCCGTTTCGAACGTTTCAAGAAAAACCGCCGGGGCTGGTGGTCGTTGTGGCTGTTCATTGGCCTGTTCATGATCAGCCTCGGTGGCGAGCTGATCGCCAACGACAAACCGCTGGTGGTCAGCTATCAGGGCCAGTGGTACTTCCCGGTATTCAAGCGCCATACCGAACAGGAGTTCGGCGGCCAACTACCGTTCCAGGCCGATTACCGCAGCGACTATGTGCAGAACCTGATCCGCAAGGACGGTGGCTGGCTGTTGTTTCCACCGATTCCGTTCAGTGACGACACACCGAACTACGACCTCAACAAGCCGGCGCCGAGCCCACCGACTTCGGTCAACTGGCTGGGCACCGACGATCAGGCGCGGGACGTGCTGGCCCGGGTGATCTTCGGTGCACGGGTATCGATCCTGTTCGCCCTGATGCTGACTTTCGTCAGCGCCCTGATCGGCATTGCGGCCGGCGCCCTGCAGGGCTACTACGGCGGCTGGATCGATCTGATGGGGCAGCGTCTGCTCGAAGTCTGGTCGGGGCTGCCGGTGCTGTACTTGTTGATCATTCTTTCCGGGTTTGTCGAGCCGAACTTCTGGTGGCTGCTGGGGATCATGGCGCTGTTTTCATGGCTGGCGCTGGTGGACGTGGTACGGGCCGAGTTCCTGCGCGGGCGCAACCTGGAATACGTCAAGGCTGCGCGGGCCCTGGGCCTGACCGACCGCAAGGTGATCTTCCGGCACATCCTGCCCAACGCGATGAATGCCACATTGAGTTACCTGCCGTTCATCCTGACCGGGGCGATATCTACGCTCACTGCGCTGGATTTCCTGGGTTTCGGCATGCCGGCGGGCAGTGCTTCCCTGGGCGAGTTGATCGGCCAGGGCAAGCAGAACCTGCAGGCACCGTGGCTGGGATTGACGGCGTTTTTTACCCTGGCGCTGATTCTTTCTCTTCTGGTGTTCATTGGCGAAGCTTTGCGTGACGCCTTCGACCCGCGCTCATGAACGGATCCTTGAAATGACTGACAACCTGATCGAAATCCGTGACCTCAGCGTCGCCTTCCATGGCCAGGCCGTGGTGCGCAATCTGTGCCTGGACATCCGCCCCGGCGAGTGTCTGGCGCTGGTGGGCGAATCGGGCTCGGGCAAATCGGTGACGGCCCACTCGATCCTGCAACTGCTCCCGGACAGCGAAGCCCGGACCACCGGCAGCATTCGCTATCGCGGCCAGGAGCTGGTCGGTGCCGATCCCAAGACCTTGCGCGACCTGCGGGGCAACCGCATCGCCATGATCTTCCAGGAGCCGATGACCTCGCTCAATCCGCTGCATACCATCGAGAAACAGATCGGCGAAACCCTGCTCCTGCATCGAGGCATGGGCGGCAAAGAAGCACAGAAACGCATTCTCGAACTACTTGAACTGGTGGGCATCCAGAAGCCGAAAGAACGGTTGAAGGCTTACCCGCACCAATTGTCCGGCGGCCAGCGACAACGGGTCATGATTGCCATGGCTCTTGCCTGCGAACCGGAACTGTTGATCGCCGATGAACCCACCACAGCCCTCGATGTCACCGTGCAGCGCAAGATTCTGGTGCTGCTCAAATCCCTGCAACAACGCCTCGGCATGTCGCTGCTGCTGATCAGCCATGACCTCAATCTGGTGCGCAGCATTGCCCAGCGGGTGTGCGTGATGAAGGCCGGGGAAATTGTCGAGCAGGCACCTTGCGAAACCCTGTTCACCGAGCCGAAACACCCTTACAGCTGCGTGTTGCTCAATGCAGAACCCGAAGGCGAAGCATTGCCCCGGGACGAGCGGGAAAACGTGCTGGAAGTCGAAGACCTGCGGGTCGACTTCGTGGTAGGCGGCGGACTGTTCCAGCGCAAGCAATACCTGCGCGCGGTGGACGGCATCAGCCTGAATATCCAGCGCGGCAAGACCTTGGGCATCGTCGGCGAGTCTGGTTCGGGCAAATCAACGCTGGGTCAAGCAATCCTGCGCCTGCTCCATTCCGAAGGCAGCATCCGCTTTCAGGGCGAGTCCCTCGACGGACTCAACCAAAAGCAACTACGGCCGTGGCGCCGGCAGATGCAAGTGGTATTTCAGGACCCGTTCGGCAGCCTCAGCCCGCGCATGTCGGTGGCGCAGATCATCAGCGAAGGGCTGGAGGTGCATTGCCAGTCCACCGCTGACGAGTGCGACGACCAGGTGATCCGCGTGCTCAAGGAAGTCGGCCTCGACCCCGAAAACCGTCATCGCTACCCCCACGAATTTTCCGGTGGCCAACGCCAACGCATCGCCATTGCCCGGGCACTGGTACTGAAACCGGCGCTGATCCTGCTCGACGAGCCGACCTCGGCACTGGATCGCACCGTGCAGAAACAGGTAGTCGCCCTGCTCCGCCAGCTTCAGGAAAAACACGGCCTGACCTACCTGTTCATCAGCCACGACCTGGCGGTGGTCAGGGCACTGGCCCACGACATGATCGTGATCAAGGACGGCAAAGTGGTCGAACGCGGTGCCAGCCATGACGTGTTCGATTCGCCGCAGCACCCCTATACCAAAGAGCTGTTGGCGGCGGCGCATCCGGGATAGGCATAATCGCGCCACCTGACTTCCGCCAATGGACGCCGCCATGAACACCACCGAAAGCCTCAAGGATTACCAGCGGGTACGCTCCCTGGCGATCCGCTCGCTGTTCGAAATCATCGAGCAATCCAGTGAAGGCACGGTGATTGTCGACCGCGATGCGAACATCGTCTGGATGAACGAGCGCTACGCACGACGTTTTGGTCTCGACTCTGCGGCCGGGGCCATCGGCAAGCCCTGCGAAAGCGTGATTCCGGGCAGTCTGCTGCGTGAAGTGGTGCGCACCGGGCGACCGATTCTGCTGGACATGCAGGACACCCCGAAAGAACCGCTGGTGGTGATGCGCCTGCCGATCCATGACGACGCCGGATCGGTGATCGGCGCCATCGGCTTCGCCCTGTTCGACGAATTACGCACGCTGTCGCCGATGCTCAAGCGCTACTTGAGCATGCAGGAGGAACTGGCCTCGACCCGTTCGCTGTTGCGCGCACGCCAGACCAAATACAACTTCGCCCACTTCATCGGCACCAGTGCTGCGAGTCTGGAGGTCAAACGCCGTGCCCGGCGCAGCGCCAGCGCCGAGTCGCCGGTTCTGCTGCTCGGCGAGACCGGCAGCGGCAAGGAGTTGCTGGCCCAGGCCATCCACGGTGCTTCGCCCCGGGCGCACAAGGCGTTCGTCAGCATCAACAGTGCGGCGATTCCCGAAGCACTGCTCGAAGCGGAGTTCTTCGGCACTGCCCCCGGCGCCTTCACTGGCGCCGACCGCAAGGGTCGCACCGGCAAGTTGCAGATTGCTCAGGGCGGGACACTGTTTCTCGATGAGATCGGCGACATGCCGCTGCCATTGCAAAGCAAATTGCTGCGGGTATTGCAGGAAAAGGAATTCGAACCCGTAGGCTCCAACGACGTAATCCAGAGTGATGTGCGGGTGATTGCCGCCACTTCGACGGATCTGGAGGCAGCGATCAAACGCGGTGAGTTCCGGGCCGACTTGTACTACCGGCTCAACGTGCTGCCGATTCAGGTGCCGCCGCTGCGTGAACGGCTGGACGATCTGCCGGCCCTCAGTGAAGCGATTCTTGAGGAGTTGCGCAGTCAGCATGAACTCAATCGCGAAGCGCTGGATTTGCTGGGTCAGCATGCCTGGCCGGGGAACATCCGCGAGTTGCGCAACGTGCTGGAACGAGCGGCGTTGCTCAGTGATGACTTGATGCTGACGGCGAACGACATTCGTACTGCAATCGGTACGTTTACACCCGTTGAGCGCGCACTGACGCCCCTGTCAGAGCCTGTAACTCACGAGACATTCAGTCAGGCGCGGGAGCGTTTTGACCGGCAGCTGATTCAATCGACCCTCGCGCAATGCGGGGGCAAGGTGACTGAAGCGGCTGAGAGATTGGGACTTGGGCGTTCGACGTTGTACAAGAAGATGATTGCGCTGAGGATCGTAGAGTCTCAATAAAGAGACTCAATTCTCAGAACATGGACTGAATCAAAAGCATCGCGGGCAAGCCCGCTCCCACAGGGGTACGCGCTCAACTGTGGGAGCGGGCTCGCCCGCGAAGGCGCCCGTCCAACCACGCAGATTCTCAAAAACGAGACAAATTTCTTCCGCCCAGTCCTTGGCTCAACATTATTTCCTTATATTTCAACAGCTTAACCATCTGGCACAGTTCTCGCTATAGCCCCTTCCTGCACCCGTTCCACCCACAAAAATAACAATCGAAGGAGCACACCATGAGTGTGATCATCGCCTTGGCAGCCCTCGCGCTGCTGATGCTCGCGGCCTACCGTGGCTATAGCGTCATCCTTTTTGCACCGATCGCCGCCCTCGGCGCCGTCCTGCTCACCGATCCGTCCGCCGTCGCCCCTGCCTTCACCGGGGTGTTCATGGAGAAGATGGTCGGCTTCATCAAACTCTACTTTCCCGTGTTCCTGCTCGGCGCCGTGTTCGGCAAGCTGATCGAGTTGTCGGGTTTCTCGCGCTCGATTGTCGCAGCCGCCATCCGCTTGCTCGGTACCCGTCAGGCAATGCTGGTGATCGTGCTGGTCTGCGCCCTGCTCACCTACGGCGGCGTTTCGCTGTTCGTGGTGGTGTTTGCGGTCTATCCGTTCGCAGCGGAAATGTTCCGCCAGAGCAACATCCCCAAGCGCCTGATCCCGGCGACCATCGCCCTCGGCGCGTTCTCGTTCACCATGGACGCCCTGCCCGGCACGCCACAGATCCAGAACATCATCCCCAGCACCTTCTTCAATACCACCGCGTGGGCGGCGCCGTGGCTGGGTGTGATTGGCACGATTTTCGTGTTCTGCGCTGGCATGCTGTTTCTGCAGCACCAGCGCAACAAGGCTCAGCGTGCCGGTGAAGGCTACGGCACCGAACTGCGCAACGAGCCAGAAACCGCCGAAGACCTCAAACTGCCAAACCCGTGGATCGCCCTGTCGCCGTTGCTGGCGGTGGGCATCATGAACCTGCTGTTTACCCAGTGGATTCCGCAGTGGTACGGCAAGACTCACAGCCTCGCGCTGCCGGGCATGGCCGCACCGGTTACCACTGAAATCGCCAAACTCACGGCAATCTGGGCGGTGCAAGCGGCTTTGCTGGTGGGCATCCTGATGGTGCTGGCATTCGGTTTTAAAGCGATCAAAAGCAAGCTCGCCGAGGGCAGCAAAAGCGCGGTCAGCGGTGCACTGCTGGCAGCGATGAACACCGCGTCGGAATACGGTTTCGGCGCGGTCATCGCCTCGTTGCCGGGTTTTCTGGTGCTGGCCGACTGGCTCAGGAGCATTCCCAATCCGCTGGTCAATGAAGCAATCACCGTGACCCTGCTGGCCGGTATCACCGGCTCCGCCTCGGGCGGTATGAGCATCGCGCTCGCGGCGATGTCCGAACAGTTCATCAGCGCCGCCCACGCCGCCAACATTCCGCTGGAAGTGCTGCACCGGGTGGCCGCGATGGCCAGCGGCGGCATGGACACCCTGCCGCACAACGGCGCGGTGATCACCCTGCTCGCCGTCACCGGCCTGACACACCGTGAGGCCTACAAGGACATTTTCTGTATTACGCTGATCAAGACCCTGGCGGTTTTCGTGGTAATCGGCACTTTCTACGCCACTGGCATTGTGTGAGGTATTCATGACGACTCTTACTGGCAAGACCGCACTGGTCACCGGTTCCACCAGCGGCATCGGGCTGGGCATTGCGCTCACGCTGGCCAAGGCCGGCGCCAACCTGATCCTCAATGGCTTTGGCGATGCTTCGAAGGTGATCGCCGAAGTCGAGCAGTTCGGCGGCAAGGTCGGCCATCACCCGGCAGATGTCAGCAGCCCTGAACAGATCGCCGACATGATCGCCTACGCCGAGCGCGAGTTTGGCGGCGTGGACATTCTGGTCAATAACGCCGGTATCCAGCATGTCGCGGCGGTGGAAGAGTTTCCGGTGGAGCGCTGGGATTCGATCATTGCCATCAACCTGTCGTCGGTGTTTCACAGCACCCGCCTGAGCCTGCCGGGCATGCGCGCCAAAGGCTGGGGCCGGATCGTCAACATCGCTTCGGTGCACGGTCTGGTCGGCTCCACCGGCAAAGCGGCGTACGTGGCGGCCAAGCATGGCGTGATCGGCCTGACCAAAGTGGTCGGTCTGGAAACCGCCGCCAGCAATGTCACCTGCAACGCGATCTGCCCGGGCTGGGTGCTGACGCCGCTGGTGCAGAAGCAGATCGATGATCGCGCGGCCAAAGGTGTTGATCCGCAGCAGGCGCAGCACGATTTGCTGGCCGAGAAACAGCCGTCGCTGGAATTCGTCACGCCTGCGCACCTCGGTGAACTGGTGTTGTTCCTGTGCAGCGAAGCCGGCAGTCAGGTGCGCGGCGCCTCGTGGAATATCGATGGCGGGTGGCTTGCACAATAATCTGAAGCATAGAGGAAGCGACAACTGCCGCTTCCTCTTCAAGATGGCGAAAAGTAAAAATTTGTCACCTTAATATCGCGCCAGATTGATTCTTCCTTTTTTATGCATATGCGCCAAAGCAATAAATATCAGAGCAACATAATTATCCGCATTATCCAACTCGTGCGCTTTCAGGTTGACCGCCGAATAAACGTTGTAATTCTCAATCACACCATCAGCACTGGAATACGAATTATCATTGGCGCCCAACAACAAATGAGCCAACTCATGAGTCATCACATGAAGGAAAAATTCATTATCAAAGCCTTTCACCTTCGCCTTATAGAGTTCATTCACTTCCAGGCAGCGATAGTTTACAAGCAGACATGATTCCACACCCATAAACTCTGAAAATGCCGCACCATAAAGTTCCTGTTCGCCAATCACTGGCGGCGAAACAATCGGAGCAAAAACCCGATCAAAGGTATTGCGATCCGTGTAAACAATCTCCGACACCAACCGAGGATTACTTATGTCTCTCAATAACTTGAGCAGCTGTTTACGCAAATACAATCTGTCATTAAACAACGAATCGATGGCTACCTGAATCTCTGGACCTGCGGCTTTACTGGACGGCTTATCAAGCGCCACAAGAATCAAATGCAGTGCCCGCGGTAATGCGCAATGGATAAAATTCCGAGTCACTGTCAAAAACTTTCTATCCAGAACCAGTCCTTTAGCCGTAATCAGATGCGCCGCGTCATCATATTGATTGATGAAATCTTGCATGATGTTTTCATTATTACTCAGATGCTCAAGAATCTGATCGTCCGCCAATCCACTGACGTCCTCACCTTTTACACGACTTCGATTACGAGCATAGGAAACTTTAGACTCCGGCTTCCAATGTATAAACCCCCTCATCCTGGACATGAGTTGCGGCGTGGTAATAGTACGAAAAATCATTCGAGCACTCCTTGAAAACAGGCTTGCAAGCTAGCACAAGATTAATCAAACTCACCTCCCGTCTTTTGTAACTATTTTTCAGACGCGCCATGTCAGATATTATTACAACATCATAAAAACACCATAAATCCGTATAACTGACTTATAAGTAAAACCGAGGACGAAGCGATGTCAGAAATCTTGTGGCAGCCAGACACCGAACGCGTCAACAAGACCCGGATGGAGTCCTTTCGGCGCTTCATCATTCAGCGCCATCACGTGCACCTCGATGACTACCCGGCCCTGCACCAATGGTCCATCGACCATCGTGAAGCCTTCTGGCAGGCGATCGTGGATTTCTTCGGCATCAGTTTTCACACCCAGCCCGACGCGGTTCTGCGCGAAGGCTTGAAGATGCCCGGTGCCGAATGGTTTCCCGGCGCTACGTTGAACTTCGCCGAACACCTGCTGAGTCGGCGGGACGATGCTATTGCCGTGATCGCCATCGGGGAAAACGGCCAGCGTGAACTGCTGACCTGGGCCGAACTGGCCCAACAAGTCGCCGGGTTCCAGGCCAGCCTGCAAGCGGCCGGCGTCGTGGTCGGCGACCGGGTCGCGGCGTGCATGCCCAACACCTGGCAAACCCTGGTCGCCATGCTCGCGACGACCAGCCTCGGCGCGATCTGGTCATGTTCCTCACCGGACTTCGGCACCCACGGCGTGATCGACCGCTTTGGCCAGATCGAACCCAAAGTGCTGATCACCTGCGCCGGTTACCGTTACGCCGGCAAAGAGATCGATCAGACCGTCAAGATCAACGAAATCCTCGAACAGCTGCCGACCTTGCAACAGCTGATCATCGTGCCGTACGCACGCCCTCACGCCCATTCCACGGATTACCGGACACCCGCCAACGTCACGCTGTGGGACGACTTCTATGAACCCGGCGATGAACCGCACTTCGTCCCAGTGCCCTTCGACCATCCGCTGTACGTGCTGTATTCCAGCGGCACCACCGGCGTACCGAAATGCATCGTTCACAGCACCGGTGGCGTGTTGCTGCAACACGTCAAGGAGCACGGGTTGCATGTCGATCTGGGGCCCGGCGACCGATTGTTTTACTACACCACCTGCGGCTGGATGATGTGGAACTGGCTGGTGTCGGCGCTGGCGGTCGGCAGCGCGGTGGTGCTGTATGACGGTTCACCGTTCTATCCGGACAACGAGCGATTGCTGGAGCTGCTCGACGACGAGCAGGTCAGCGTGTTCGGCACCAGCCCAAAATTCCTCGCGACCCTGGAAAGCAGCGGCATCAAGCCCCGTGAAAGCCATGACCTGAGCCACCTGAAAACCTTGCTCTGCACCGGCTCCGCGCTTTCGCCGCAGAGTTACGACTTCGTCTATCGCGACTTCAAACCGGACGTCTGCCTGTCCTCGATGTCCGGCGGCACGGACATCGTGTCCTGCTTCGTCAACGGCAACCCGATGTCAGCGGTCCGCCGGGGCGAGATCATGGGCAAGAGCCTGGCCATGTCGGTGGAAGTGTGGAACGACGCCGGGCAACCGGTGGTTGGTGAAAAAGGTGAACTGGTGTGCACTCGACCATTCCCGGCGATGCCCATCGGACTCTGGAACGATCCCGACGGCGAGAAACTGCGCAAATCCTATTTCAGCCAGTTCCCCGGCGTCTGGGCCCAGGGTGACTACGCCGAACAGTTGCCTCACGGCGGGATGCTGATTCACGGGCGCTCCGACGCCGTGCTCAACCCCGGTGGCGTGCGCATCGGTACGGCGGAAATCTACCGTCAGGTGGAAAAAGTCCCTGAGGTGCTGGACAGCGTCGCCATTGGCCAACAATGGCAGGATGACGTGCGCGTGGTGCTGTTCGTGCGTCTGAAGGAGGGTGTGGCGTTGAAGGAGGCACTGCAACAACAGATCCGTCAGGTGATTCGCGCCAACACCACTCCACGCCACGTACCGGCAAAGATCCTTGCGGTCACGGACATTCCACGCACCATCAGCGGCAAAGTGGTGGAACTTGCCGTGCGCAATGTGGTGCACGGCCAGCCGGTCAAAAACACCTATGCATTGGCCAACCCCGAAGCGCTTGAGCAGTTTCGTGATCGGCCGGAACTGGTGGACTGATATCTGAAAGCACCGTTCAGCGCCGACGCCCTGTACTGGTCAGGCCATCGGCGCCGCTCATCAGGTGTTCAGATTCAGCCACACCTCGGCTTCAATACCGTTGTCATCACTGCCGGAGACCGCACTTTTCATCAAGTTGAGGTTTGCCGAGTACCCTGCATAATCGGTTACCACCTGACTGAGCAGAGCAGTTGCCAGCGCACAGGAGTCAGCATTGTCGATCGCCTTGGCAGTCACAGTCTCTGCAGTCGGCGCTTTTGAATGGCCTGCGGCGAGATTCAACAAAGGGGTTACATTAAGACCTTTATGTTCATCCACCGACGTCGTCGCAATCACTACATCCTTTCTGGCGGATGCGACGCGCAACATCTCGTGGATCAGATCGTCAGCAATTTCACCATAGGCCGGGCGCGAAGAGCCCAAGCGGGCTCTGAGGTTTTTGGCGTTGACTGCCAGGAATTTGTAATCATCCTTGCGACTTGCGGCAGCACGCTTCCACTCGCTGAAATCCAGTTCCTTGACGTTCAACGTTGTCGAGCGGTCCTTCAAGGGTTCGAGCAGGACATTGCTTGCCGAACAGCCACCGAAGTCCATCCTGACGACTTTCAAAAACGCGAGCAAATCATCCCGAACCTGAGGTGTCGTGCCCAGAAACATACCAATCGCCGGATCCGTTTTGAGCTTGAGCGACGGCTGCATCAAGACCACGATCGCGTTATCGATCTTGCGATTGGCAATCTCGATACCTTTATCAATGACATGATTGATGTAACTCACTGGCAGTTCATGGCCGGCGCCTGGCACAGAGAATGGCTGTTTCCACTGGAAGTCGAGCGGTTTGCCCCACGGCCTGCCAAATCTATTAACGCCGTACCATTGGCGACCGCTGGAGATCGCACACACTTCCACGACCTTTGCAGAGTCGAGGCGTGGGCGCCATTGACCTGCACCGAGCTGAGGCACGCTGTCCAGCTTGAGCAAGTCGACGGAAGAAGCCTTGCCCGTCAACCGGCGTAGCTGGAACGTCGCGCGCTCGACAATCCGTGCGCCTTCCTGACTCAAACACAAACCACGTTTATAGAGAGTCTTCGAGAGTCGATAACCTGCTGTCGGCAGTCCATCGAGTGGATTGAATGTCGATACCACCAGTTTCAAACCATACTTTCCCAAACTGCTCAGCTTCGACACGATCGATACAGTTCTGGCCGCGATATTCAGCAGTTTGGTAGTTGCACCCAGCACGGTGAAGAGCAAGCCGATTGCATCCATGGTGCATCCGTAAAGACCATCTGCCAGCCTGTTCTTGTCCCCCGACGCAATATCTTCAATACATTTTTTGAACGGTACAACCAGGTCGACGATATAGGTAATGACTTTGTCGGTCGTCACCCGTACCCGCTCGCGATCAGTGAGTTCGGTCAATGCCTCTGTATATTCCTTGACCGTCGCCAAAGGCCGGTGAGTGATAATGAACTGCGCGACCTCATTGAATCGTGGACTCATGAAGTTTTGATAGATGCTGCTCTTGGGTTCTTCTTTCTGCGTTGGTGCCACCAGAGTACCCAGTTTTTCGATAACCGCGACACTCGTCTGTTCTTTTCTCGGCTTGGAACCGTGGGTATAGCTTTCCAGATCAACAGGCACGTAATTCAAGGTATGAGCCGAGGGAACCTGGTGGCCAAGACGGCCGGAGAAATCCACTCTGGAGGCGAATCGTGTGCCCTCGATCTTTCGAATCAGATCTCCCAGCTTATCATTTCTCGTTATTTCTCCTTGCAAGTTGAACATCTCGTGACAGAGGTACTGATTGTCACCGTAGGCAACATACAGAATGATTGCGAACCGGCCTGTCGCCTCATCTCTTTGCGCCTGAGTTTCCATCAGTTCCGGTTTCTTGCTGTTCACACCGACCAGACCAAGGCTATGTACTGACGGATAGACAAGCGTACCCACGGGCGGGCGAACAGTGAAAAAAGAAATATCATGAGTCTTGTAAATCTCACGCTCGCCTGCTGGTAAACGCGCCATGGCTATTTTGATATTGGTCGACAACGCTTTATGCAGTTTTTCATGATGCTCTTGTGCTGCGCGCTCGAATATCGGCTGATTGGGCTGTAGCCGGGTCAGTTGCGGATAAACGGAATAGACACTTTTGTCATTCCCCCAGTCCCAGTGTTGCTTTTGAAGCTCGCCTTCGATGTGCAGATCCAGCATCGAAATCTTCGGCCCCTTATTGAACTGATCTGAATATGGCCTCAGCAAAGGTTTCTCAAGAACTTCACATCCAGGTACAGCTTCCTTGAGTGCTTCCAGGGCAATAGCCTTTCGGCTCGGCGGTGTTTCACCCCACACATTGGAACTTTGGGCCAGAGTATTCACGTAAGTTTCATAGGCTGACAAGGCTCGTTCGCTGGCGGTCTTTACCGAGTCTTCCAGCTCTTCGTGGCTAATGACTTCATTGATCAAGGCCCAATCGATGACTGCTTCGATGGCCGTCAGGCTCTGCAACAAGCCCATCGATTCACTAAGTTCATCCATATCCGTAAATGCCATGACCTGTTCATAAGTCATGTAACGAGCAGCCCCCCTGGACTTCATTTCCACAAAAGCCACGGCTTGAGAAAAGGTGACCCAGCCGAGAGACCCCACCATGAGATCCGCAGGAATGTCTTTGACCAGAAAACCAGGAGCCATGTCGGCCAACAACAGATGCGAAGCCAGAGGCGCCAATTTGGCGGAGACCATTCGATTGGCCACAAGATGCTGTTCAAGCCGGCTGCGGACAAGATTCAGTGGTTTGTCCACGACATCCGAATCCTGGTAGATATTGTATGAACCGATATGGTTTCTCGATTCCTTACCGCCAATACCCGGAAAGAGGTCAAGCAGAACTGCAGTCATCAGCAGTTGCGACAAATCAGCCTGCTCAAGCGTGTCACTTGAGTTTGAGCCATAACAACCCAGAGCTTCGACGTATTTTTTTGCCAATGCTTGCGCCGAAGAATGCGTGAGCATTTTCGAAAAAATTTCATTCGCGTTCCCCCACCCGATATCTTCGGCATCCGGCAATTTGACATTTTTGTACAACATGCCGAGCAATTTTTCACGACCAGGCGACAACTTGCTTTTGAGTGCACGAATTTCTTTAAAATGCGTATCGGTAAACACGACCGAATCATCATCCTGACCGCGGATATATTCCCAGTAGTTTCCAAGCTTATCGGGATCCGACCCCCTCCAACGGAGAAAGGATAAAAGTCTGTGGCTGTTTCCGACCCGTTCTGGCAACTTCATATCGTGAAAACGCAGCCATTGGGCAACGCTAACTGACTTCGTGACTCGCAGCTCCCCACCTGTTGCCTTTGCTGCATCAACCAATGACCGCAGACGAGAAGCATCCAGAGGGTCCGCCGCAAGTTCCGGCGCAACATCAAGAACTCCGTTCTTTGTCACAATGTTCATACGACCGCTGGCGGTAACAAACACATGCTTGCGATCGATGGCTCCTTTTTCTGTCAGTTTTTCCTGAAATGCTTCGGACTCGACGAACGCATTCAATATGCAAACTACAGAGCGCCACACTGTGTGAAATGAAGAACCTTCTTTCATGAAAAAAAATGAATTTTCCAGATCGACAGTATCATGATCAAGTCGATTGGCGACGAGAACCTCAATAAGACTGATAACACTTTCACGTTCGATACCATCAAACTTTCCACTCGAAATGGAATCACGCACATCACACGCAGCAAGCTGAATGGAATCACTTCGGACTTTCATGAACAACCAACTCCAAAAACAATCTATCAATTAAACGGAGTCAGCACCTTACTCACAAAGAAAAAATCATCAAGCCGCAAAATATTAAATAACCTTGCACACCCCTCCTTGAACAACAGAAGAAACTGTTTTTTCACCTGAATCCATTATTCGATCAGACTCCAATCACCTGACGGCGGGTGCCTGACACTCTCGGATTCAAGATGAAGTTTCAATTTCAACCTTAAGTCATTTGCGGAGTCAGCATGTTTCAAAGCTTCATCCCCATTAATTACACCTTCCACTACCAACTTGTAGAGTGCCGTATCAAATGTTTGCATCCCTAGTTCGGATGACTTTTCCATAATGACTTTGAGTTCACCCAATTGATTGCGCCGAATCATGTCGCCAATGGTCGGGGAGCCCAGCATCACTTCGACCGCTGCGGTTCTCTGCCCATCCAGGGTGCGAACCAGCCTCTGGGAGACGAACGCCTTTAGATTGTTGCCCAGAGCGTGCAGTAATTGCGCCCGCCGATCCTCAGGAAAGAAATTGATGATGCGATCCAGCGCCTGATTGGCGTTGACGGCATGTAACGTTGAAAGCACAAGATGCCCGGTTTCGGCAAATGACAACGCCTGCTCCATAGTCTCGCGATCACGGATCTCACCAATCAGAACCACATCCGGTGCCTGGCGCAGGGTGTTTTTCAGCGCTGCATGAAAGCTGCGGGTGTCGACACCCACCTCACGCTGATTAATGATCGAACGCTGATGTCGATGGATATACTCGATCGGGTCTTCGACCGTGACAATATGCCCGCTGCTGTGGCGATTGCGATGGTCGATCAGGGCTGCCAGCGATGTGGATTTACCCGAGTCGGTAGCGCCGACGAACAGGATCAGTCCCTGCTTGAGCATCACCGTTTCCAGCAGCACGGGCGGCAACTTGAGGTCTTCGAAGCGCGGGATGTCGAGCTTGACGTTGCGGATCACGATCGACACGTCATTGCGCTGTTTAAAGATGTTGACCCGAAAGCGGCCGATCCCGGTGCGGGAGATTGCCAGGTTCATTTCCAGGTCCCGGTCGAACTCCCGGCGCTGCTCGGCGTCCATCAGGGACGCGGCGACAGTTGCCACCTCACCGGGTTTGAATGGTTGTTCGCCCAGAGGCGTCAGTACCCCGTCAAACCGCGCACTGGGCGGCGCGCCGGTGGACAGGAACAGATCAGAACCGTGACGGCTCGCCAGTTGTTTGAGCAGTGCGTCGATTTCCATGGCCAAAGGCACCTGCGAAGCTTTCAATGAACACAAGACCGTGCGTCGTGACGCGACGGGCCTTACAGCGTCTACCGCACTAGGATAGTAGACGCCGCCTCACCGACCGACGCTCAGGACTGATGTGATGAACGCTGTACCGAACACCAACGACGCCCAGGCACTGATCGCCCGTACCGACTGGAGCCGCAGCCCGCTGGGCAGCGCTGGCACCTGGCCACAGAGCCTGCGCACCGCGGTGGACATCGTGATTCATTCGCCAATGCCGATGCTGCTGTTGTGGGGTCCGCAGCTTACCCAGATCTATAACAACGGCTTTGCGGTACTGGCCGGCAACAAGCATCCACACGCTTTCGGACAGCCGGCGCACCAGATATGGCCTGAGCTTCGAGACTTTACCGACCCGATTTACAGCGCCGTCCTACAAGGCCAGGTGCGAACCTACAGTGAGCGACGCTTTACCCTGCAACGGGACGGCAAGGAATCCGATTTCTGGCTGGACCTGACTTACAGCCCGATTCGCGACGAAAGTGCGCAAGTGGCCGGCATTCTGGTCACCGCCATCGAAACCAACGAACGCCGGCGCATCGCCCTGGAACTCAAGCAGCGTTCCGAAGAAAGCCTCAAGGCGCAAAAACAGACCGAGGAGCGCCTGCAACTGGCGCTGGCGGCCACCGACGCGGTGGGCACCTGGGACTGGGACATCGGTCAGGACCGTTTCATCGCCGACGCGCACTTCGCCCAGTTGCACGGGGTCGACCCGGCACTGGCCAGCCAGTTGCCGATCAGTGAATACCTGCACGGCGTGCATCCCGAGGACCGCGCGCTGATCGCCCGCAGCATCAAACATTGCATCACCCATGGCACCGAATACGCCGAGGAATATCGCCTGTTGCAGGCCAATGGCGACGTGTGCTGGGTATTCGCCCGCGGACGCTGCTACAAGGATCACCACGGGCGGCCAATGCGCTTTCTCGGCGCGGCGCTGGATCTGACCGAACGCAAGCACACCGAGCAGGCCCTGCGCCAGAGCCAGACCGAGCTGCAACTGATCATCAACGCAATGCCGATCCTGATCAGCTATGTCGACCGCGAAGAGCGTTTTCGCCTGAACAACGCCGCGTACCTGGACTGGTACGGGCTGACCCCGCAGGAGCTGTACGGTCGCACGATCCGCGAAGTGATCGGAGAAGAGTCCTACTTTCTGCGCGCCCCGTACATCGCCGAGGCCCTCGCCGGCCGGCCCTGTTCATTCAGCCTTTACACGCCCCATCGCGATGGCACTCAACGCCACGCCTTGATGAACTACCTGCCACGCCACGGCCCGGACGGCGCGGTGAACGGTTTTTACATCTTCGTGATCGACGAGACCGAACGCAAAAAGACCGAAGAGGCCCTGCGCAATCTCAACGAAACCCTTGAGGAACGCGTCAGCGCGCGTACCGAGCAACTGGCCCAGGCCAACCAGCGTTTGCAGAACGAAATGTTCGAACGCGAACGCGCCGAAGAAGCCCTGCGTCACGCGCAGAAAATGGAAGCGGTCGGCCAGCTCACCGGCGGCATCGCCCATGACTTCAACAACATGCTGACCGGAATCATCGGCAGCCTCGACCTGATGCAGCGCTACATCGCCAGTGGTCGCGCCGACGAGATCGGCCGTTTCACCGATGCGGCCGTGTCATCGGCCAATCGCGCCGCTGCGTTGACCCACCGCTTGCTGGCTTTTTCCCGGCGCCAGTCGCTGGATCGCAAGACGATCAATGTCAACGAGCTGATCCATTCCCTGGAAGACTTGATCCGCCGCACCAAAGGCGACCCGATCGAACTGACCTTGCGCCTGGCCGACAACGTCTGGCCCGTCAGTACCGATGTGAGCCAATTGGAAAACGCCCTGCTCAACCTGGTGATCAACGCCCGCGACGCCATGCCGGATGGCGGCGATCTGCTGATCGAAACGGCCAACGTTTATCTCGATGGCAACGACATCACCACCCTCGAACCGGTCAAGGCCGGTGATTACCTGATGCTGGCGGTCAGCGACAACGGCACCGGCATGACGCCGTCTGTGCGCTCCAAGGCCTTCGATCCGTTCTTCACCACCAAACCGATCGGCCAGGGCACCGGGCTCGGATTGTCGATGATTTATGGCTTTGCCCAGCAATCCGGCGGGCACGTCAGCCTCGACAGCCTGCCAGGTCAGGGCACCTGTGTGCGCCTGTACTTGCCTCGCCTGCATTCTCTGGTGGCGGAGCCGGCGGTGACTGAAACGGTGACGCAGACACCCGCCGTCGCAACCGGCGAAACCGTGGTGGTGGTCGAGGACGATCCGGCGGTACGCATGCTGGTCATGGACTTGCTCAAGGAACTGGGATATCGCGCCCACGAGGCCGAAGACGCCAAAGGTGCCCTGCCGTTGCTCGAATCCGACCTGCGTGTCGACCTGCTGGTGACCGATGTCGGCCTGCCGGGCATGAACGGCCGGCAACTGGCGGAAATCGCCCGTCAGCATCGTCCGGGGCTCAAAGTGCTGTTCATGACCGGCTATGCGCAGAAAGCCGCCGAACGCCAGGGTTTCCTGGAAGATGGCATGGACATGGTGGCCAAGCCGTTCTCCATTGATCTTCTGGCTGGCAAGATCCGTACGATGATCAGCCAAACCCCGTGACTTGAGGCATAATCCGCGCCCCGCCGTCACCCCGCTACAGGTATTGCACGATGAAAGCCCAAGCCCGCCACATTCTGGTCAAGACTGCCGATGAGGCCGAAAAACTCAAACAACGCATCGCCAACGGTGAAGCGTTCGATGTGCTGGCGAAGAAGTTCTCGACCTGCCCGTCCGGCAAACGCGGCGGCGATCTGGGTGAAGTGCGGCCGGGGCAGATGGTCGGCGCCATCGACGCGGTGATCTTCAAGAAACCGCTGCGCACGGTGCACGGGCCGATCAAGAGCAAGTTCGGCTATCACCTGGTGCAGGTGTTTTTCCGCGACTGATCCAGTGCCCCGAAGGCGCAGCTTCGGCAGCGCCTTCAGGAAACGGGTCAATCCCTGGGGATCAGCGCCCCCGGCACCTGAATCACCCGACTCGCCAACCAATGCCCCGCCTCCGCCGCCTGCACAGGGCTTGCGCCCGACAAGCGACTCGCCAGATACGCCGCACTGAACGAATCCCCCGCCGCCGTGGTGTCCACCACCTTCACGACCTTCTGTGCCGGCACTTCGAACGCTTCCCCGTCGCAACGGATCAGACAGGCTTCAGCACCGCGCTTGAGCACTACCTCCGGCGTGCCGATCTGCGCGTACGCCTCAAACACCGCGTCACAGTCTTCGAAATGGAACAGCGCCTGCTCGTCATCCACCGTCAGCAATGCCAGATCGACATGGGGCAACACGCTGCGATACGCCGCCCGCGCCTCTTCCACCGAGGCCCATAGCCGTGGCCGGTAATTGTTGTCGAAAACGATCCGCGCATCGCGCTGGCGGGCTTCGATCAAGGTCTCGATCAGCTTTTCCCGCCCCTGCGCACCGAGTACGGCCAGGGTGATTCCGCTGAAATACAGCACGTCGTAATCCGGCAGCGCTGCCAGAATCGGCACGGCCGCCGGGGTCGTGAAACAGTCGCGAACGGCCGCCTCGTTGCGCCAGTACAGAAAGCGCCGCTCCCCGGCAGCGTCGGTCTGGATGCAATACAGGCCCGGCAGACGACCGGGCAAGCGCTGGACAAGATCCAGGCCAATGTTTTCATCAGCCCAACTGCGGCACATGGCGTCACTGAAGCTGTCATCACCCAGCGCAGTAACGTAGTCCACCTGCGCCTTGTCGCCCATGGCGCGGGACAGATAGACCGCCGTGTTCAGCGTGTCGCCGCCGAAGCTCTGTTGCAGGCTGCCGTCGGCACGCTGCTGAAGCTCGATCATGCATTCGCCGATCAAGGCGATGCGCGGGGTGTTCGGACCCAAAGGGCTGAGCGTGTTCATCAGAAGCAGGTTTCCATGGTTTCGATCACCGACAACTGCTCATCCACCAGCAGCCCCACGCGCCACTTGTCGAAGGTCAGGCACGGGTGCGAAGTACCGAAGGAAATGATGTCGCCGACGCGCAATTCCACGCCCGGCGCCACGGTCATGAACGCGTGTTGATCCATCACCGCCGTCACCTTGCAGGCACCGACATCCTCGCCCACCGCCGGCACCACGCCGGCCTTGTAACGCATCAACGGCACCGGCATCCCTGCATCGAACGCCACGTCACGCTTGCCCAGGGCAATCACCGCGAACCCCGGCTCCGGCATTGACTGCACATGCGCCCAGACTTCCAGCGCCGGGCGCAGGCCCTCATGCAGATCGCTGCGACGGTCGAGCACGCAGCACTGGGCTTCCTTATAGATGCCATGGTCGTGAGCCACGTAGCTGCCGGGACGCAACACGCTGAGGAAACGCCCGCCAGCGTTCTGCGCTTCGAACGATTCGGCGATCAGGTCGTACCAGGCCGAACCCGACGCGGTGATGATCGGTTTGGCGATGGCGAACGCGCCGCTGTTCTGCAACTGCACCGCCAGACGCACCAGCGAGGCGGCGAATTCACGGATGCCGCTGACAGCGTGATCGCCATGGATCACGCCTTCGTAACCTTCGATACCGGTCAGCGCCAGCGCCGGTTGCGCGCCGATGGCCTTGGCCAGTTCGATGACTTCCTGCTCAGTCCGGCAACCGCAACGGCCGCCGACCACGCCGTATTCGATCATCACGTTCAGGCGCACACCGCGTGACGCGAAGTAGGCGCCCAGATCGGCGACGTTGTCCGGGTGATCGACCATGCAATAGAAATCGAAGCCCGAATCGGCCGTCAACAGATCGGCAATCAACGCCATGTTCGGCGTGCCGACCAGTTGGTTGGCCATCAACACCCGGCGCACGCCGTGGGCGTAAGCAGCACGGGTCTGGGTCGCACTGGCCAGGGTGATACCCCAGGCGCCGGCGTCGAGCTGACGACGAAACAATGCCGGGGTCATGCTGGTCTTGCCGTGGGGCGCGAGTTCGGCGCCGCTGTCGCTGACAAACTTTTGCATCCAGCGGATGTTGTGCTCCAGCGCTTCGCGGTGCAGCACCAGCGCCGGCAGGCTGATGTCACGCACCAGTTGCGCGCCGATGGCGGCATCACCCTTTTCCACGGCAGCAGTGTTGTTGGCAGTCGTCATGGTCGAACTCCTCACAGTCGCGTCCGCTGGCGGGCGCAGTTATTCGTTGATACGCCGGGCGAGGCTGTTGGCGCTCTCGATCAGAACCCGGCGATAGTCGTTGTAGTTGGTCTTGGCATCGGCGCGCGGGGCGACGATGCACAGGGTGCAGATGGCCACGCCGCTCGGGTCTTTGACCGGCGCGGCGAAGCAATGGGTAAAGGTGTCGGCGACACTGTCGAACGAGAAGAAACCGTCGATGCCGGCCTGACGGATTTCCTTGAGAAACGTCTCCATCGGCAGGCGTTCGCCATCCGGCAGGATGAAGTCGTCGGGGTCGATCAGGTCGCTGATCGCCTGGTCACTCAAATGCGCCAGCAGCAGGCGCCCGGACGCGGTCCACGGAATCGGCGCGTTCTCACCGATATCGGAGGAAATGCGGAAATGCCGCTCGCCCTCCTTCATCAGCGCCACCGTGTATTTGCGCCCGTTGAGCAGGCACATCTGCGCGGTTTCCCGGGTCTGGCTGACGATCTCCTGCAAGGCGTGATCGGCCTCGCGACTGAGGTCGAAGTGCCGCAGATGCGCCTGACCGAGGAAGTACAACTGACGACCGAGATAGACGTGACCGTCCTTGCCCACCGGCTCGAGAATCCGCCGTTCGAGCAAGGACGCCACCAGTTCGTAGACCGTGGATTTCGGGCTGCCGATGCCATTGGCGATGTCGTTAGGGCGCAGTGGCTGGCCGATCTCCTTGAGGAAATCGAGGATATCGAACGCCCGGTCCAGACCACGTGCCCGGCGCTTGATGGTGTCTTCGGTCATTTCAGTGGTTCCCATTCAAAGTGCCGGGAGTTTATCGCGAAAGATCGCTCCCACGCTCTGCGCGGGAACGGTCAACACTCAAGCCTTTTTCTTGTACGCGATGCAATCGATCTCGACCTTGCAGTCGACCATCATGCTCGCCTGCACACAGGCCCGGGCCGGTGCGTGTTCGGGCTTGAAGTACTCGCCGAAGACCTTGTTGAAACTGCTGAAATCCCGCGGGTCGTCCAGCCACACCCCGGCACGGACCACGTCTTCAAGGCCATAACCGGCCTCTTCGAGAATCGCGATCAGGTTCTTCATGGTCTGGTGCGTCTGCTCGACGATGCCACCGACAATGATCTCGCCATCCACCGCCGGCACCTGGCCGGAAACGTGCAGCCAGCCATCGGCCTCGACTGCGCGGGCGAATGGACGTGGCTGGCCGCCAGCGGCGGTGCTGCCGGTGCCGTAACGCGTAATGCTCATGGATGTGTCTCCTGATTGAAAAAGTGAAAAGTCAGAACCGCGTGCTTTTGAGAAATTCCGCCAGCCGCGGCGATTGCGGACGCTCGAAGAGTTCCTTGGGTGGCCCCTGCTCTTCGATGCGCCCCTGATTCATGAAAACGATCTTGTCCGAGACCTCGAACGCAAAACGCATTTCGTGGGTCACCAGCAACATGGTCATGCCGTCCTCGGCCAGGCCCTTGATCACGTTCAGCACTTCACCGACCAGTTCCGGGTCGAGGGCCGAGGTGACTTCGTCGAACAGCATCAGGCTCGGGTTCATCGCAATCGCCCGGGCAATCGCCACGCGCTGTTGCTGACCGCCGGACAACTGGCCGGGAAAGTGATTGCGCCGCTCCAGCAGGCCGACCCGCTCCAGCCATTTCTCGGCCAGGACCACCGCTTCGTCCTTGTGCATCTTTTTCACCTTGAGCAAACCCAGGGTGACGTTCTGCAACGCGGTGAGGTGCGGGAACAGATTGAATTGCTGGAACGCCATGCCGGTCATCGCCCGATGCCGCGCAATGACTTTTTCCGGGTGGCGCACGCGTTTGCCGTTGAGTTCGTCATAACCGATGGATTCGCCGTCGAGCAGGATCTGCCCGCCCTGGAATTCCTCCAGCATATTCACGCAGCGCAGCAGCGTGGTCTTGCCCGAGCCGCTGGAACCGATCAGCGTCACCACGTTGCCGCGCTGCATGCTCAGGTCGACACCCTTGAGCACTTCGACCGCGCCGTACTGTTTGTGCAGGCCACGGATGTCCAGCAGGGGCTGAGCGTTCTGGACGTTGGAAACTTGAGCTTGAGTCATGGCAGGGCCACCCGCTTTTCAATGTGCCGGCCGAGTAATTCGATGCCGTAGTTGATGACGAAGAACAGAAAACCGGCGAACAGATAAAACTCCAGGGTCATGAACGTCCGGGCGATGATCTGCTGGGTGCTGAGCAACAGCTCGGCCACGCCGATCACCGATAGCAAGGTCGAAGCCTTGACGATTTCCGTGGACGAGTTGACCCAGGTCGGCAGGATCTGCCGCAACGCCTGAGGCAACAGCACGTAGCCGAGGGACTGATAGAACGTCAGGCCGATGGCCTTGCTCGCTTCCATCTGTCCGCGCGGCAAGGCCTGCAACGCACCGCGCACGATCTCGGCCACGTGGGAGCCGCAAAACAGCGTCAGACCCAGGGCACCCGCCTGAAACGCGCTGATCTGCCAACCGAGCGCCGGCGCCATGTAGAAGCAGGCCAGCACCAGCACGAACACCGGGGTGCCGCGAATCAGATCGACATAAAAGCGGAACGGCGCGCGCATCCAGAACTTGCCGTAGGTCAGTACCAGCCCGGCGAATACGCCGATGACCGTACCGAACAGAATGGCCAGCGCCGACACCTGCACACTGGTCAGAAAGCCTTGCCACAGGGCTTCGCGGGCAATCCACAACTCATGCAACCAACTGGGGGATTCGTACATCGCAGCCTCCTATCGGCGGATTGCCAGACGCTGCTCGAGGTAACGCAGCAGCATGGCAATGAGGTAACAGGCCGCGACATACAACGCCGTGGTCACCAGCCAGGTTTCGATCACCCGGTAGCTTTCGACGTTGATCTTGCGTGCGTAATAGGTCAGCTCCGGCACCGCAATCGCGGCGGCCAGCGAGGTGTCCTTGAACAGCGAAATGAAGTTGTTCGACAGCGCCGGCAGCACGTTGCGCAACATCACCGGCACGGTGACGTATGCCTTCACCTGCCACTCGCCCAGACCGATGGCGAGCCCAGCTTCGCGCTGGCCCTTGGGGATGCTCAACAAACCACCCCGGAACACTTCGGTCAGATACGCCCCGGCATACAGCGACAATGTGATGATGAACGACGGAATCTTGTCCAGCCGGATCCCCAGGCTCGGCAACGCAAAGTAGATCAACAGAATCAACACCAGGATCGGCGTGTTACGGATCACCGTCACATACACCGATGCCAGCACCCGCAAGGCGCGATGTTTCGACAGCAAGGCAAACGCCATCAGCAGGCCGATCACGCAGCCGATGGCGATCGACACCAGCGCCAGTTCGAGGCCCAGACCGAGCCCCGCCAGCAAGGTGTCGAAATCGCGCCACACGGCGGCAAAGTTCAACTGATAGTTCATGGTTGGCAGTACCTTGAGCGGGGCGCATCAGGGCGCCCCACTCTCACGGGATCATTTGAATTCGACAGGGAAACCGATGGCGGGCGATGGCAGATCAACGCCGAACCATTGCTTGAACGATGCCGCGTAGGTCGGGAATTCGACGCCGGTCATGGCTTCATGCAGCGTGGTGTTGACGAAGTTCAGCCAGTCCTGATCGCCACGTTTGACGGCGCAGGCGTAGGTCTGCGGACTCCAGGCGTAAGTCGGGCTGCGGTAGCGGCCTGGGTTCTGCACCATCAGGTATTTGACCGAAGACTGGTCGGTGGCGGCGGCATCGGCGCGACCGGAGTTCACCGCCTGATACATCAGATCGACGCTGTCGTACTGATCGACCTTGGCCTTGGGCAGCGCCTGGTGCACCAGCTCTTCGGCGTACACGTTCTGCAGCACGGCCACGGTCACGCTGTCGCCAGCGGCTTGCAGGTCTTCGATTTCCTTGTACTTGCTGTTGTTCGGCAGCAGCAGGCCGACGCCTTCGCGGTAATACGGCAGGGTGAACGCCACTTGCTGCGCACGGCTGGCGGTGACGGTGATGAACTGGCAGCTCATGTCGACCTTGTCGGTCAGCAGGTTGGGAATCCGCGCATCGGATGACTGAACCACGAACTCGACCTTGTTCGGGTCGTTGAACAGACCTTTGGCCACCATCCTGGCGATGTCGATATCAAAGCCCTGCAACTTGCCATCCGCGCCCTGAAAGTGCCATGGCGCGTTGGTGCTGCCGGTGCCCACGATCAGTTTTCCACGGGCTAGGACGCTGTCGAGCTTGCTGTCGGCCGCCTGGGCCATGCCCACGACAGCGGACGAAGCCGCGAGAACAAAAACACACGCTTTGAACAAGGATGGTCGGCGATGCATGGCAAGCACTCCAGAGGATTGTTTATTCCGCTATACCGGAACTCGGTTTGTTACTACGGAATAGACAGCAGAAAGTGTGCCACGGGACTCGAGGGGAATCAGCAATGGATTTAAATTTGTTTTGAATCAAAGGGATAAAAAGAATGGTGAAGCCTGTGTTACGCGAGGTGTCGTTACGCTGCGCTACCGTTGGCTACACACGACGAGTACTCGGGCCACATATCGGTGCGCGGTGCACAAAAAAAGTGTTCGACACCTGTCAACTCTGACAGTAGCGGCAACCGCATCATTCGCCTTACCGTCAGCGTCATCCGGAACCGATGAACAGGTAAGTCTCCATGCGCTCGACATCCGAATACTCGACCCTGGCGCCGGCCTATCGCAAAGCCTTGAAAACCAGACGGCTGGTGGCTTTGTATTTCTACAGCGAACATTGCCCCGCCTGCCATTGGGCCAGCCCGGTATTCCGACAGATTGCCGAAGGTTTCAAACCTTGGGCCGACAGTTACATGCTCGATTTCGACAATTCACCAAGACACACACGCATCACTGGCTTCCCGGCGATCCTGTTCTACAAGGACGGAAAACTGCTGGAGCATTTGAAAGGAATAGGCGATGAGGAAATGTTGGAGCAATCCTTTGTTCGTTACATTGGAAAGATCAAACCGGCACCCGTTAAGCGCAAGCCAAAACATGACACAGCCTGGCTTTACCAGACTCTGCGAAATCTCTGCACCCTTCCCCGCACCTCTCCACGGAACTTTTCCTGAAAGTGCCACCTAAGAGCCATCAGGTAATGGCACTTTCGTTCCAATTGATCTGCAACAACTAGCCTCGAGGCCGGATTGGACAAGCTCCCATCCGGCTGCTTTTCTTTATTTCTCAGAAAGAGATAGGTGCTGCTGGCTACCCGGCCACGGCCTTGCTTCGTCCCAGGAGGGGTCTAATGTCCTTTAACGTCATGATGGTTTTCGGTACTCGCCCGGAGGCCATCAAAATGGCCCCGTTGGCCCGGGTTCTGCGTCAGTGGCCCGACATCAAACTCAACATCTGCTCGACCGGCCAGCATCGCGAGATGCTCAAGCAGGTCCTCGACGCGTTCGAACTGACGGTCGATGAAGACCTGCAAGTCATGACCCAGGGCCAGACCCTCAACGGTCTCTCGCAACACTTGCTTGCACAACTCGATCAGGCCTACGAACGGGTCAAACCGGACATCGTGCTGGTCCACGGCGACACCACCACCAGCTTCATCGCCGCCCTCGCCGCCTTCAATCGCCAGTTGCCAATCGGCCACGTCGAGGCAGGCTTGCGTACCGGCAACCTGCGCGCGCCCTGGCCGGAAGAAGCCAACCGGCGCCTGACCGGCGTCATCGCCGACCTGCACTTTCCGCCGACCGGCAAGGCCGAGGCCAATCTGCTGCGCGAAGGCGTGCCGCAGGGCAACATCGAAATCACCGGCAATACCGTGATCGATGCGCTGCTGTGGATGCGCACGCACCAGCAGCAAAGCCAGTGGCGGCCGGCGGCCGATTCCCCCTTGTCAGTGCTCGACGACAGCCGTCGCATGGTGCTGATCACCGGCCATCGTCGGGAGAATCTCGGCGACGGTTTCCAGAACATCTGCCAGGCCCTGGCCGATCTCGCCCTGCGCTACCCGGATGTGCAATTCGTCTACCCGGTGCACCTCAACCCGCAGGTGCAGAGTGCGGTGTACGGCATGCTCGCCGACAAACCCAACATCTATCTGGTCGCCCCTCAGGATTACCCGAACTTCGTCTGGCTGATGGGCCGTGCGCACTTCATCCTGACCGACTCCGGCGGCGTCCAGGAAGAAGCGCCGGCCATCGGCAAACCGCTGCTGGTATTGCGTGACGTTACCGAACGCCCTTCCGTACTCGAGGGCGGCACGGTGTTACTGGTGGGCACCGACACCGTGAAGATCGTCAAGGAAGCCAGCCAGTTGCTGGATGACGAAACAACCTACCAACGCATGAGCCGCGTCCACAGTCCGTACGGTGACGGCCACGCCAGTGAACGCATCGCCAAACGCCTCCACGCCTGGCTGAGCGCACGCTCGGCGGCGGGTAACGGCGTATGAGTCTGGGTTGGGTCGACTTCTTTGCGTATGTGCTGTTTGGTCTGAAGTATGTGGCGATCATCCTCGCCCTGCTGATGTTCATCCTTGGCCTCGATGACCTGTTCATCGACCTCGTGTACTGGAGCCGCAAGTTCATCCGGCGCTGGCGGATCTACGAGAAATTCAAGCGAGCCGACGAGGAACGCCTGTACTCGATTCCCGAGAAGCCGCTGGCGATCATGGTGCCGGCGTGGAACGAAGTTGGCGTGGTCGGCGAGATGGCACGCCTTGCCGCCTCGACCATCGACTATGAGAACTATCAGATTTTCGTCGGCACCTACCCCAACGACGCCGAGACCCAGGCCGATGTCGACGCGGTCTGCCAGCACTACCCCAACGTACACAAAGTGGTGTGCGCCCGACCGGGCCCGACCAGCAAGGCCGACTGCCTGAACAACATCATCGACGCGATCCTGCGCTTCGAGAGCGAGGCGAAAATCCAGTTCGCCGGGTTCATCCTGCACGATGCCGAAGACGTGATTTCGCCGATGGAATTGCGCCTCTACAACTACCTGCTGCCGAACAAGGACCTGATCCAGATTCCGGTCTACCCCTACGCACCAGAATGGAAGGGTTTCACTGCCGGCCACTACGTCGATGAGTTCGCCGAAAACCACGGCAAGGACGTCATCGTGCGCGAGGCCCTCACCGGCCAGGTGCCGAGTGCCGGGGTCGGCACGTGCTTCAGCCGTAAAGCCATCAGCGCCCTGCTGGAAGACGGCGACGGCATTGCCTTCGATGTGCAGAGTCTCACCGAAGACTACGACATCGGTTTCCGCCTCAAGCAGAAAGGCATGAAATGCATCTTCGCCCGCTACTCGGTCAGCGATCCGAAACTGGCGCTGGAACAACCCTGGGTGTTCGGGATGAACCGCGAGTTCTCTCAGGTGATCTGCGTACGTGAACATTTCCCACGGGACTTGCAGCACGCGATCCGGCAGAAATCACGGTGGATCGTCGGCATCGTGTTCCAGGGCACCAAAAACCTCGGCTGGAGCCGCAAGGGTCTGCTCAATTACTTCCTGTGGCGTGACCGTCGCGGATTGATCGCATACTTGCTGAGCTTTCTGGTCAACCTGCTGTTCCTCGTGCTGCTGGCGATGTGGGCGGTCACGGTGATTTCCCCGGACTCGTGGCGCTATCCGTCGATCCTTGCCGACAGTTCGTTGCTTTCGGTGCTGCTGTGGCTCAACGGGCTGATGCTGTTCAACCGTCTGTTCCAGCGTGGCTGGTTCGTCACCCGCTATTACGGACTGGTCGAAGGGCTGTTGTCGGCGCCGCGCATGATGTGGAGCAACTTCGTCAACTTCTTCGCCAACCTGCGCGCCCTGCGCCAGGTGATGGAGATGGGCGACTCGCGGCGCGTGGCCTGGGACAAAACCACCCACGAATTCCCGGCACTGACCAAGGCACAACGTACCCCGCTCGGCCATCGACTGGTGGAAAAAGGCTTGCTGACCGAAGAGCAACTGGAAGCGGCGATCACCAGCCCGGTGCGCCGGCGTCTTGGGCGCGAATTGCTGCTTCGCGAATACATCGACAGCACACAGCTGGTACAAGCCTTGGCCGAACAGCTGGATCTGGAATGGGCACCGCTCAACCCGTTCAAGCTCGACAAGCGCCTGATCGATGCCGTGCCACGCCGGGTCGCGTCGCACTACGGCGTGCTGCCGGTGGCCGAAGATGGCGACACCCTGATCCTGACCTCCGAAGGCCCGGTCAGTCAGGTCTCGCTCGGCGCCATCAGCCGACAATTGAAGCGCCCGGTGCGTAGCCGACTGGCACCCCAGGGCCGCGTCACATTGGGGATTCGCTACTGGTACGCGAGTCCCCGCCAGAATGAGGAAGTGCGTCATATGCTCGAAGTGCTTGAGCGCCATCAGGACGATGAAGCCTTGCTGGAGCGGGTCAGCCGCCATCAGGTGCTGCTGGGCAATCTGTTGCAGGTACGCGGCATGGTGCCGCCGACTCTTTTCAATCAGGCGCTGATCGACTTTGACGCCGAACAGATGTCCCTTGGCGAACACCTGATTTCCCGGGGCATGATTACCCAGGAAGTCCTGGAACAGGCCCTGGCCGATCAGGCCAGCGAGCAGCAAGCCGCCTACCGCATTGTCCGGGAGGTCGCATGAAGCCTGTGCATCGTCACACCTTGCTGATGGGCAGCCTGCTGCTGGGCCTGAGCGCTGCGTACCCGCTACAGGCTGCGCCGCTGAGCGACTTCGAACAGTTCCGCAGCTATCCCTACATGGACCGCAGTTATCGCGAAGCAAAAAAGGGCAACTGGAAAGAAGTCGAGCGACTGATGCGCCACTTGCTGGAAAAGGTCCCGAAAAACGACGAGGCCCGGGCACTGCTGGTTGAATCGCTGGCCAAACAACGCCGTTACAAAGACGCGATGCAAGCGTTGCCGGCCAACAGCGACGCCCTCCTCGACCTGCGCCTGACCTGGATCGAACAGGATCCCCCCACCAGCACTCAGGTTGAAAGCTGGATGGCCACCAGCAGCCTGAATGACCGCGTACGCCTGTGGCAGGCTTATAGCCTGAGCCTGGCCAAGTTCGGCGGCGCGGCCAAGGCCCACGACTGGCTCGCTCAACTGTCGCCCAAGGGTGATGACAATATCCTGCGTCTGGCACGGGCCAACTGGTCGGAGCAATTGCGCGACTGGAGCGGCACCATCGACCAGCTCGCACCGCTCGCTGCCCGCAAACAGCTGGATGCCGAAGGCTGGCAACGTCTGGCCAATGCCTACGTCCAGCGCCTGGACGAAAAACCGCTGCAACAACTGTTGCAACAGGCCCCGAGCCCCGAGGCTGCGCGCAAAGTCCGCCTGGCAATGGTCGACCGCGCCATTGCCATGGGCCACGAGCAACAGGCGCAACGCTGGATTCAGTCGTTGCCGGACTCCGATCTGGCCGATCCCGCACAACGTCAGCGCCTGTGGGAACTGGCGCGCAAGACCGAAGACGTGCCGACCGTGCAGCGTTTGAGCAACGACCTGCAGCGTCCTTGCCTGGAGACCGCCGAATGGCTGTCGCGCCAGGATCCGGAAGCAGCGCTCAAGCAATTTCGCGGTTGCACGCCGGACGACGACCCGCAAACCTGGCTGATACTCGCCCAACGCCTGCAAGCCACTGACCTGCTGCAAACCACCCGGCTGCCGCAGCCCTGGGACAGCCGCCGTCAGGAGCAATTGTTGAATGTCTGGCAGGATCAGGGGCGCGGTGACAAAGTCGATGCCTGGCTGGCCGGCCAGACGCAGACCGCCGACATCGTCAAGCGTCGGGCCGAACTGTCGCAGCGCATGGGACGCATGACCGAAGCGCAGACGTTGTGGGAGCTTCACTACCGGCAGACCGGCAACCTGAATTCGCTGAATCAGGCCACTTATCTGGCAGTAAACAATGGTGATCGCGCACAGGCGCAACAGTTGCTGGAAACCGCGTTCGACCGCCATCAAGGACGCTTGCCGGCCACAGCGCTGCAACGTCTGGCCGGTCTGTATTCGGCTTCGAAAACCACAACACCGGAACAACAACGACGCATGGTTTTGTTGCTCACCCATGTGGATGGCGCCACCCGTGGTCAGTTACTCGCGCAACTTGCAGAAAACGGCCAGTGCGATGCCGTTCAGCAAGCCATCGGCAACCACCCGCAGGTCGCAGGCGATTACCGAGCCCTCGGACGTTGCGCGATGCCGGAGCGGCCGGGTGAGGCTGTCGTGTATTACCAGCAAGCGGAAAAACTCGGTGACCGCAGCGGCCGGCTGCCGCTGGCCTACGCCCTCGAAGCCGCTGGCGATTCCGCTGGTGCGCTGGCCATCTGGCGCAGCATTCCCGCAACAGAACTGAGCGACAACGCCCGCCTTACCGCCAGCCGCAGTGCGTTGAATGCCGGTGATAGCCAGGCCGCTGAAGGTTACTGGCAGCAAAGCACGACGCGGGGCGCCAATGAGTGGGCCCTCGGTGCAGCCATCGCCGATGCCCGTGGCGATCATGTCCAGGCACTTGAACGTCAGCGCAAAGCCTTGCAACAAGCACCGGACGCCGGGCATTTCTACGCCGCGTCGGTCACCGCGCAAAAGGCGGGGGACTTGCCGCAAAGCACCGCATGGCTGGCCGAGGCCGTACGCCGCGCCCCGAACAACCCGCGTTACCGCGCCGACTACGGCATGCGCCTGGCCGGCGCCGAAACCCGCGAAGAACGCGCCACCGCGATCCCCTATCTGCAACAGGCCACCCGTGACTTCCCTGAGGATTACCGACTCGGTGAAACCCTGGCCTGGCGCTATGACGAAGTGGAAGACAGCGCCTCGGCCCGCAAGGAACTGCGCCGGGTGATCGATCTGGAACAGAACCCGGTGGCCGCCGACGACGAGGATGGCAGCATGGAAGCGCGCCGCTACCGTCAGCGCCGTGCCCATGAAACCCTCTCCCGCCGCGACAGCCGGACGATTGCCAGCACCTGGTCACCGGCCGGAGTTTCCACCAATGACTTCGTGCGCCCGGACGAGAGCAAAGGTTCGAACCGCCGCGCCGACTCGCAAAACGTACAACTGGCGATGTGGGATCACGCCCTCGGCGATGAACCGAGCCGCGCCGGCAGTACGCTGTCGGTGTATGGCCGGGTGCTGCTCGGTGGACAAGGTCGCTCCAGTTACGCCGAGTCCCTCGCCGCCGGTGTCGGTCTGCGCTACAAGCCGTGGGGCACGCAGAACATCAACTTCTACGGTGAGATCTACAAACAGAGCCAGTTCAACGATGACGACAACCACAGCCTGAGCCTCGGCCAGATGCTTGTGCCGGAAAAACTGCTGGATCAGATCAATGATCATCGCCAGGACGGCCATACCACCACCGACTACCTGTTGCGTGCTACGGCCTCGTTCCTCGATCAGGGCAAGTACCGCAACGACTGGCGCGTCGACGAAAACGACTGGGACGAACGCTTCCTCTACCTCGATGCCGCCTGGTGGACCAAGGCCGGCGATCACCAGTGGCTGTCGCGATTCCAGCAGGGGCATGCGTGGAAGCTGCCGAACAGCGGCGCCCAGACGATCATGCCTTACGGCTTCCTCGAATTTGCCAGCCAGGACCCGAGCAACGACTGGCGCCAGGATCTGCGCACCGGTGTCGGTCTGCGCTGGCAATGGTGGTACGACGAAGACCGCTACAACGCCTACCGTTCGAAACTGACGGTACGCACCGAATATCAACAGTCGCTGGGCGGCAATCTGTATGAAGGCGGCAACGGTGTGCTGCTGGGCGTGGAGTGGAATTTCTGATGGCTCGATGGATGTTGTTTTTCTGCCTGCTGATGGGCGCCACTCTCGCACGGGCCGATGAGCGGGTGTTCTATCAGCCGCTGAATGTCGACGCCGGCCTGACCCAGGCGCAGTGGCAGAAAGTCTGGCAGGAAACGGCCCGGCAAGGCACGCGAACCGTGATTGTGCAGTGGACCGCGTACGGCGACTCGGACTTTGGCGGCGCCAATGGCTGGCTCGCCAACAGCCTGAAACTCGCCCGACAGCAAGGCCTGCAACTGGTGCTCGGGCTGTCGATGGACCCGGCGTACTACAAACGCATCGACGAACTGGACAGCGCCGGCCTCGGTGCCTACTGGCAAGCGCAACTGGGACAATCGCTGGCACAGCAACAGAAGCTGCGCCAGGAGTGGAAGCTGCCGGTCAGCGGCTGGTATCTGCCGCTGGAGCTGGATGACTTGCACTTTCTGGCGTCGGATCGACGGGCAACGCTCCAGCGTCAGTTGAAAGACTTCGCAGCAAAACTGGACGCACCGCTGCATGTCAGTGCCTTCAGTGCCGGCAAGCTGGCCCCGACAGTCAATGCCCAATGGCTGGGGGATCTGACGGCGGCCGGCGCACAGGTCTGGTGGCAGGACGGTGCGGGTACCGGGCGCTTGCCAGTGCTGGTGCGCAACGGCTATGCCAGCGCACTGCCCTGCTCCGTCGGCATCGTGCGTGAAGCGTTCCGCCAGGTCAGCCGTGAAGGCGAGGCTTTCCGCGCCGAGCCGGCAACTCCGGATGCCACCTCCACCGGCTGTCATCAAACTGCCGTGTTCTCCCTGCGATACCGGCCGTGGGGACAGGTGATTCTCGACAATCAGCGCAAGCATCCGGGCAGCAATGTACAAAACCATTGAAGACGAAGTCCTGAAGCGAACCGCACCCGCCGAGTTGTGGGACGAGTTCATCCAGCATGAGTTCGAGCGGCTGCATTCGTTCTGCCTGCTGATCTACCTGGCCAGCATGGGCATCTGGCTGGCCTTCGACTTGATCGTCAGTTTTCTCGGCGATCAGGGTTTTACCTGGCGCTCGATGGTATTCATCGCCGCGTTCGCCGTGCTCGCCGTGGTGTTGATGTTCACGCGCAAGGCCCGTCATTTCGACTGGCTTAACCTGACCTTCGTGTTCCTCATCACCCTGGGCATACGGTTGGTGATCGACGGTTTGCCGCCGACGTTTCACGGCATCTGGCTGGTGCTCGCTGCCGCCACCACGCTTTACAGCGCCTCCGTGCTGCCACTCAGTCGCTGGTCATTCTTCGCTGCGCAGGTCGTCACCTGGCTGATACTCAACCCCTTCATGGGCACCGGTATCGGCCTGCTGGAACTCAAAGGCGTCATGACCATCGCCTACAGCGTGTTTCTCTGTGCGCTGACGATCTACACGTTTTTGAAGCTGCGCGAGACCAAGCTCTACAACTACATCATGTCCAAGCTGTTGCTGGATCAGGCCTACAACGACACCCTGACGGAAATCCCCAACCGCCGCTCGTTCATGACCCGCGCCGAAAAAAGCCTGCAAACAGCGCCTCGCGAGCACGACCATTACCTGGCGATGATCGACATCGACAACTTCAAGAAAGTGAATGATGTGTACGGCCACGACATCGGCGATGAAGTGCTCAAGCGGATCGCAGCCGACATCAAAGCGGTAATGGCACCGTTCGAATACGCGCGACTGGGTGGCGAGGAGTTTGCGATTTATCTGGCGGGCGTACGCCGCGAGGACGTCGAGACATTGGCCGGTGAGTTGTGCCGGGTGGTGCGTGAGCAAACCACCCGGCATCCGGTGACCATCAGCATCGGTGTGGCCCGGGTCGAAGATGGCGATACCCTCAACCAGGCCCTGATCAAGGCTGACGAAGCGTTGTATGAGTCAAAGCACACCGGGAAAGACCGGTACACCTTTCATCAGTGAGGCCGTCAGGCCTCACGCTTGAGCAACACTCGCGTTACCCGTCGCTCCTCGACCGCCATCACGGTCATCCCCCAACCGGCATGCTCCAGGCGATCGCCCTTCATCGGCAGCCGATCCAGAAGACTCATCACCAACCCGGCGAGGGTCTGGTAATCCTCGGTCGGTTCGGCCGTGAAACCGGTGCGCTGGCGAATCCGCGTCAGGTTCAACGCGCCATTCACCACAAACCCGCCCTGCTCCTCGACCACGTCCGGGCCAGCGATTTCACTGGCGTCCGGCAGCTCGCCGGCAATCGATTCGAGGATGTCGGTCATCGTCAGAACGCCGACAAAATCACCGAACTCGTTTACAACGAACGCAATGTGGGTCGACGCAGCGCGCATCTGCTCGAGAGCGTTGAGGATCGAATAGCTGTCGAGCAGGTTCAGCGTTTTGCGCGCCAGGTGCTCGAGGTTTGGCTCGTTGCCGGCCAGATATTCCTTGAGCAGCTCCTTCTTGTGAACGAAGCCCAAGGGTTCATCCACCGCGCCGTTGCGAATCAGCGGCAGACGCGAATAGGAAGAGTGCATCAGTCGCGTACGAATCGCCGCTGCGTCATCCGCCAGATCAATGTGATCGACATCCGCGCGCACGGTCATCAGGGTGCGGATCGGACGCTCGGCCAGTTGCAGCACGCCGCTGATCATCACCCGTTCGCGACGGTCGAACAGCTCCGCGTTTGGTGCCTCACCATCGTCCAGCAAGTCGGAGATCTCCTCGCCCACCTCTTCCACCGCCAGTTTACGGCCTCCCAGCAAACGCATTACCGCGTGGGCCGTACGCTCACGCATCGGGCGCAAGCCCTGCATCGAGCGCTTGCGACGGGCCCGGGCGATCTGGTTGAACACCTCGATCAGGATCGAGAAACCGATGGCCGCGTACAGATAGCCTTTCGGGATGTGGAAGCCCAGGCCTTCGGCAGTCAGGGCGAAACCGATCATCATCAGGAAGCCCAGACAGAGCATGATCACCGTCGGATGCGCGTTGACGAAACGGGTCAACGGCTTGCTGGCAACGATCATGACGCCAATGGAAACAACCACCGCGATCATCATCACCGCCAGTTCATCGACCATGCCCACGGCCGTAATCACCGCATCCAGGGAGAACACGGCGTCGAGCACGACGATCTGCGCCACGATCGGCCAGAACAACGCGTAAGCGGTGTTGGTCGAGCGTTCGCCGACGTGTCCCTCAAGCCGCTCGTGCAACTCCATGGTCGCCTTGAACAGCAGGAACACACCACCGAACAGCATGATCAGGTCACGGCCGGAGAAGCTCTTGCCGAACACCTCGAATAGCGGTGCCGTGAGGGTAACCAGCCAGGAAATACTCGCCAGCAGGCCAAGACGCATGATCAACGCCAGGCTCAGGCCGATGATTCGTGCGCGGTCGCGCTGATGCGGCGGCAGTTTGTCCGCCAGGATCGCGATAAACACCAGGTTGTCGATACCCAGCACCAGTTCCAGCACGATCAGTGTCAACAAGCCCAGCCATGCCGTGGGATCCGCTAACCATTCCATATTCTGTCTCTATCTCTCTTCAGTGATTTCAGGCTGCCGGGCACGGCAAAGTGCGGCGCGAAAGCTCGAAGGCTGCGCCATCAACGATAGTCGGGAGTCGGAAAACCGGATGCTGCGAGTGCGTCAAGACCGCGCCATGGCGCGAGGGGAACGTGGTTCTTTGAATAGAACTGGGAGGCTCCGAGAGGGTGTTCATGCAAATCCTGAATGAAAAAAGGCCTTGAAGCGTACAGGCTCGGATGACATTTCCCACAGCTGGAAATCATTTCAAAATCTGTACGCCCTCGCCGTCACGTCAGGATTCCGGGTAGATCGTAGCCAGGACCCGTTCGGCATTCGCGCCGCAGCTCATGCCTTCGGGCTTGGATTGAATGCTGTCGATCACCTCCAGCAACCGCGCCTTGCTCTGGGCCAGATGCTGCTGCATGACTTCGATCTGCTCGACCTTGCGCGTCAAGCCCTCCACCAGTTCTTCGTGCTTGAACTCGCCGGTTCCGGCGGCTGGCAGCAACTGCTTGAGTTCTTCAAGGGAAAACCCGGCCTGCTGGGCACTGCGGATGATGTTCAGGGTTTGCAGCACTTGCGGCGGGTAACGCCGATAGCCATTGCCCAGCCGTTCCACTTTCGGAATCAGACCCTGAGCCTCGTAGAAGCGAATGCTGGAAGCGCTCAGCCCGCTCTGTTGTGCCAGTTCACCAATTTTCATTTCAGCCTCGAATTGCCTGCTTGACATTAAAGTTAACTTTAAGCTTAGCCTCTCTCCATCACTGATGAGGAGTCAAGCAATGTCGCCCTTCCAGATTTTGAAACTGCCCAACGGTCAGACCGTCGGCAACCGTATCGCCAAAGCCGCCATGGAAGAAAACCTCGCGGATCGTGACCAGGCACCGTCCCGCGAATTGTTCCGCTTGTATCAGGCCTGGGCCGATGGAGGCGCCGGGTTGCTGCTGACCGGTAACGTCATGATCGATCGCCGCGCCATGACCGGCCCGGGCGGCGTGGTGCTGGAAGACGAGCGGCATCTGGACCGTTTCCGTCAATGGGCCGAAATCGCCCGCAGTGGCGGCGCGCAGGTCTGGGTGCAGCTCAACCACCCCGGCCGCCAGACTTTCGCCAACATGGGCCAGCAAGCGCTGGCGCCGTCAGCAGTGGCGCTGGAAATGGGTTCGTTCTCGAAACTGTTCGCCGAGCCCAAACCGATGACCGAGGACGACATCGAAGATGTCATTCAACGTTTCGCCAGGAGTGCCGCGCTTGCCGAGAAAGCCGGATTCACCGGCATCCAGATCCACGCGGCTCACGGCTATCTGCTCAGCCAGTTTCTGTCGCCGCTGACCAATCGCCGTACCGACCGTTGGGGTGGTTCGCTGGAAAACCGTGCACGTCTGCTGCTGTCGGTGATCGAGGCTGTGCGTCAGGCTGTTTCACCACAGTTTTGCGTGGCAGTGAAGCTCAATTCAGCGGACTTCCAGCGCGGCGGTTTCGATACGGACGACGCTCGTCAGGTGATCGAATGGCTCAACGAGCAGCCGATCGACCTGCTGGAACTGTCCGGCGGCAGCTACGAAGCCCCTGCCATGCAGGGCGAAGCCCGCGACGGACGCACCCTGGCCCGTGAGGCATTTTTTCTGGAAATGGCCAGCGAACTGGCCAGTGTGGCCCGCATGCCGGTGATGGTCACCGGTGGCATCCGGCGCCTGCCCATCGTCGAACAGGTACTCGACAGCGGCATCGACATGGCAGGTATCGCCACCGCGCTGGCCATCGAACCGAGCCTGGTCAAACACTGGCGCGAAGGTCGCCACAGCGAGCCGCAACTGCCGCCGATTCGCTGGAAACGCAAACCGCTGGCCGCGCTGGCGAACATGGCCGTGGTGCGCTTCCAGATGGCGCGCCTGAGCCGGGGCCGCAAGCCGCACCCCGAAGTGTCGGCACTCTGGGCGCTGATTCGCGACCGCTTGTACCTCAGTCGCCGCACCCGCCAGTACCGCCAGGCGATGGATGCTTAAACCCTAGCGCCCGGCAAACCGCAGACGAGACAGCTGGCGCAAATCCCCTTCGACGTAATAGTCGTTGGTCCAGCTGTCATCCGCCGCCAGCGGCTGCACCTGCTTCAAGGCCAGTTTCTTCGCAAAGTAGCGGAAGCGGTAATGCTCGTAGAAGCGCAGCAGTTCCAGGCCATAACGGTCCGCCAGTTCGGTGTCGCCGCGGATGATCAGGAAGTTCTCGTCGTTGCCGTTGCTGGCCGCGGCGCTGAGGTTGTGGCTGCCGCTGATAATCGTCGGGCTGTCACTGGTGAAGTCGGTGACGATGGCTTTGGTGTGCACCAGCAGGTTGCCCTTCTGGCCTTTCATGTTCTCTTTCAGCCAGCCCTCCAGCCCGGTGTTGAGCAGCGCGGTGGCGGCGAACTCGGCCGTGCGGTCGGCGTGGAATCCGGTGATGCGACTGGCAGTGTTCTGCAGGCCGTAACGCAGGATGTCGTCGTGGGGCTGGCCGAGCAGCGCGTTGAGAATGGCATCGGGCAAGGTGAACGCGGTGACGAATAGCACATCTTTCTTCGCCGTATTGATGATGTCGACAAACTCGCGCAGATCGGCAGCACCACTGCGCGGCGAGAACCCGGCAAACAGCGGTTGCGCCGGACTCATCGGGTTGTGCTGGGTGATCCAGTCGCGGGTGGCGCTGACATCTGCCGGCGTCGCCCAGACCTGCTCGAACGTCTGCAGGTAACTGGCCGCGACGGCCATGTCATCCAGCACATGCACGACGTTGGCCTGGCGATACACACCGTTGGCGGTGAAGTTGGTACTGCCGCACAGCACGGCCTGGGGCTGCCGTTCACCGCCAGCGATACGGCTGAGGACGATGAACTTGTCATGGAAAATATCGTGGGTCACACGCCCGCGCTTGTTGGCTTCCGGCAACCTGGCGAGGCTGGCCTCGTTCATCGTGGTGTCTTCATCGCCGGGCTTGGCGTGATACAAAACCCGCACCTGTACGCCGCGATCGAATGCAGCGTTCACCGTGTCGATGATGGCTTGCAACTGATACTCGTAGATCGCGATGTCCAGCGCCCATTCGCCATCGGGCGCACGTTCGATGAAACCCTGCAGGCGTCCGAGCAGGCCGTTCTCCAGCCATTGCCGTGCCGCATCGGGCCAGGCTTCGATGGGCATGTTCTTGTTGGCGCTGATCTGCGCGTCGAGATCGGGAAACTTGCGCTGGAACGCCTGACTGGCGGCCACGGCGCGGTTGAAGATCACGCTTTGATTGGCCGGATGACCATCGTCTGAAGTAATGCTCAGCTCAAGTGACTCCCCGAGCACCGGCGCATCGGCCGTGCCGTAGGCCAGATGTACTCGGTAATGCATGGTCGTCCCGGGATTGACCGCGTAATCGGCCCAGCGAAACTTCTGCAGCGGTGCGATATCACTGGGCGTGGCGTGAAACTGCGGGAAGGTGTGTTCCTTGCCGGGAAAGGTCAGGCTGTTGAACAGGAACTGCCACGGTTTGTCGCCCTGCTGCTTCTCGATGGCAAACCCCAGCAGGCCTTTGCGACGGGGTTCGGCGAGGTCCATCGCCAGCAGCACGCCGTTGGTGCCGGCGTAAGCCTTTACGCGAAAATCGTCCTGAGGATTGGCAACCAGTACGCGCATGATTCACTCCTTGTGATGTGGGCTGGATGCAGCATAGTCCTCAGACAGACAACAGGTCGTCGATATGCCGGTAATCCGCGTCCAGTGCAGTCGCCAACTGTCTGGCCCGGCCCAACCGGATCGGCCCGCGCTCGATATCGATCAACAGGCCCGGACACGCCAGTGCCGGCAATCCCGAGCACTCTTTCAAGCGCCCATCGGTGAGCACCAGCAGGCGCTGTTGTTCGGCGGGGAATCGTTTGCGACGCACCGTCAGCCAGTGTTCGGCCTCGTTCAGCGCCGCCAGCAATGGCGTGCCGCCGCCTGCGCCCAACTCATCGAGCCATGCTCGCAATCCACTGGAAGCTTTCAAACCCTGCACCTGCCATTTCGGCGCTGAGCCACTGGCGGTCAGCAAGGCGAGCCGAGCCCGTTGCCGGTAAGCATCATCGAACAATTGCGCGAGCACGCCTTTGGCATCGCTCAACGCTTGATGACGACGGGTCGAGGCCGAGGCATCGACGATCACCAGCCACAGTTCATGGGGTGTGCGGGTGCGCAGTTGAAACAGCAGGTCCGCGCGCACTTTCGGACGACCATTGAGCAAGGTTCCCGGCCAGTTCACCGAACCGCTGCGTGCCGCGTGACGTTTGCCTTGCCGGCCATTGTCCAGGCGTCCGGCGCGGGGTCTGGCATTCGCCCCCGCGTCGGATCGGGGGCGAATGCCTAAGGCTTTTTTGGCCAGACCGGCACTTCGCGGCGCGCGCCAATGGCCAGGGCCGGCGCCGGCATTTCACCCCATTGCCCCTGCCCTTCACTCGGCTCGGCCTGAGAGCCGGACGGCGATTGCGCGGGAGGCTGCGCATTGGATGGAGACTGTTCGCGACGGCGATGACGCAGTGCAAATTCGGCGACCGCATCGATGTCCTGCTCGGCAATGGCTTCTGCACCACGCCAAGCCGCATGAGCCCGCGCAGCACGCAGCCAGACCAGATCGGCACGCAGGCCATCGACGCCGGCAGCAAAACAACGCTCGGTGATCTGCGCCAGCGCTTCATCATCGAGAGGTATGCTGGCCAAGGCATTGCGGGCGTTTTCACAGCGCTCGCGCAGGGCTTGCTGCTCGGTTTCCCACTGTGCGCAGAAGGTCTGCGGATCACTGTCGAAATTCAGTCGCCGACGAATGATCTGCCCACGCTCAGCCGGTGCCGTGTGACCACCCAGGGCGACATTCAGGCCAAAGCGATCGAGCAATTGCGGGCGCAACTCGCCCTCTTCCGGGTTCATCGTGCCGATCAGCACGAACTTCGCCGAATGCCGATGGGAAATGCCGTCGCGCTCGATCAGGTTGGTGCCGCTGGCGGCCACATCGAGCAGCAAGTCCACCAGATGATCCGGCAGCAGATTCACTTCATCGACATACAACACGCCGCCGTCAGCCTTGGCCAGCACGCCGGGAGAAAACTGCGCGCGACCATCGCTCAATGCCGCATCCAGATCGAGGGTGCCGACCAGCCGCTCTTCGGTGGCGCCCAACGGCAAGGTGACGAACTGACCGCTTGCCAGCAGATCCGCAAGCCCTCGGGCCAGGGTCGATTTGGCCATGCCGCGCGGGCCTTCGATCAGCACGCCGCCGATCTTCGGGTCGATGGCGGTCAGGTACAGCGCCAGTTTCAGATCATCGGCGCCGACCACGGCGGAGAGCGGGAAATGTGGGATGTCGGTCATGTTCAGCTCTCTTCCTCTATATCCAGCAGCAGGTTCTCGAGTGCTTCTTTGTAGGCACCCGGCTCCTGCCACATCCCGCGCTGCTGCGCTTCGAGCATGCGCTCGGTCATGTTGCGCAGCGCGTGGGGATTATGCTCGCGCACGAACTCCCGGGTCGCCGGGTCCAGCAGATAGGCGTCGGCCAGCAACGCGTACTGGTGATCGTCGATCAACTGCGTGGTCGCATCGAAGGCAAACAGGTTATCGATGGTTGCCGCCAGTTCGAACGCGCCTTTATAGCCGTGGCGTTTGACGCCGTCGATCCATTTCGGATTCGCCGCCCGGGAACGGATCACCCGATTCAGCTCTTCTTTCAGGGTGCGGATCTTCGGCAAATCCGGCTGGCTGTGATCGCCGTGGTAACTGGCCGCTGCTTCACCGCGCAGGCTTTCCACGGCAGCCAGCATGCCACCCTGGAATTGGTAGTAATCATTGGAATCGAGTAAATCATGCTCGCGGTTGTCCTGGTTTTGCAGCACGGCCTGCACCTGGCTCAGGCGCTGGACGAATTGCTCGCGGGCGGCGGTGCCCTCGTCGGAACCACCGTAAGCGTAGGCGCCCCAGTTCAGGTAGACCTCGGCCAGATCCTCGCGGCTTTGCCACAGACGACCGTCGATGGCGCCCTGCACGCCCGCGCCATAAGCGCCGGGTTTGGCGCCGAAAATCCGCCAGCCGGCCTGACGTCGCGCAGCCTCCTCGTCCAGCCCCGACTGCTGCAGCGCCTCGCGTTCGGCACGCACTTTGGCGGCCAACGGGTTGAGATCGTCCGGCTCGTCCAGCTCCGCCACGGCTTGCACAGCGGCGTCGAACAGGCGAATCAGGTTGGCGAACGCATCGCGGAAAAAGCCGGAGACCCGCAGCGTGACATCGACCCGAGGCCGGTCGAGCAGGCTCAGCGGCAGAATCTCGAAATCATCGACCCGCTGACTGCCGGTGGCCCACACCGGGCGCACGCCCATCAGCGCCATGGCCTGGGCGATGTCGTCACCGCCGGTGCGCATGGTCGCGGTGCCCCAGACCGACAGACCGAGCTGACGAAGGTGGTCACCGTGGTCCTGGAGGTGTCGCTCCAGAATCAGCGTGGCGGACTGGAAACCAATCCGCCAGGCCGTGGTGGTTGGCAAGTTGCGCACGTCCACCGAATAGAAATTGCGCCCGGTAGGCAACACGTCGAGGCGACCACGACTCGGTGCACCGCTCGGGCCAGCGGGGACGAAGCGGCCGTTCAACGCGTCGAGCAAACCGCGCATTTCGGCCGGGCCGCAGGCGTCCAGACGTGGGGCGATCACCTCGCGCAGCGCTTGGATGATCGTCTGCACATCTTTCCAGTCCGAAGCGTTCAGTTGTGCCACATCCCCCGCCAGCGACTGCTTGATCAAATGCGCTGCGAACAGCTCAAGGCGTTCACGGGTATCCCCCGCCGTGCGCCAGACTTCATCGCTCAGCGATTGCAGTTCCATTGGACGCGGGCCGATCCAAGGATCAGCAAGCGCACAATCCAGCGGATCGAATCCCAATTCAAACGCCTTGGCCAGCGCCCGCAACAGGCTCGATTGCGCACCCTTGCCATCACCACGGGGAATTCGCAGCAGCGCCAGCAGGGTATCAATACGCAAACGCCCGCTCGGCGACTCACCAAAGATGTGCAGGCCATCGCGGATCTGCGATTCCTTCAGATCACACAGATAGGTATCCAGGCGCGGCAGCCAGATCGCCGCATCGGCATCGCTGTCGAGGGCTTCGTCGAGTTGCAATTCACGATCAATCTGCGTGTCACGCACCAGTTGCAGAATGTCCCGCTGCAATTCACGGGCGCGGCGTGGGTCAAGCAACTGCGCTTCGTAATATTCGTCGGCGAGCAATTCGAGATTGCGCAACGGGCCGTAGGTTTCGGCGCGGGTCAGCGGCGGCATCAAGTGGTCAATGATCACCGCCTGAGTGCGACGTTTGGCCTGAGCGCCCTCGCCCGGATCGTTGACGATAAACGGATAGACGTTCGGCAGCGGCCCGAGCAATGCGTCCGGCCAGCAGTTCTCCGACAGGCCCACGCCTTTGCCCGGCAGCCATTCGAGGTTGCCGTGCTTGCCGACATGAATCACACCGTGAGCGCCGTAGGTCTGGCGCAGCCAGAAATAGAACGCGAGGTACGCGTGCGGCGGCACCAGATCCGGATCGTGATACACCGCGCTCGGATCGACCTGATAACCCCGCGCCGGCTGAATGCCGACGAAGGTCAGACCAAACCGCAGGCCGGCGATCATCATCCGTCCGTCACGACACATCGGATCGTTTTGCGGCGCACCCCAACGCTCCAGCACCGCCGTGCGATTGGCTTCGGGCAACGCGTTGAACATCGTCAGGTAATCGTTCATTGCCAGACTTTGCTGACACGGGCGTTGGTCGAGGGTGTCGAGGTCGTTGCTGACGCCGCCGAGCAGTTGTCGGATCAGTTCGGTGCCGCTGTCCGGCAGTTCGGCCGGCAGCGGATAACCCTCAGCCTGCAACGCCCGCAGGATATTCAGTGCGGCGGCCGGTGTGTCGAGGCCGACACCGTTACCGATGCGCCCGTCGCGGGTCGGGTAGTTGGCGAGAATCAGCGCGATACGTTTTTCAGCGTTCGGCACCCGCGCCAGATCGACCCAGCGTCGCGCCAGTTCGGCGACGAAATCCATGCGTTCAGGCTGCGCCCGGTAGCACACCACATCGGACTGACTGCGCTCGCTGCGCCAGGCCAGATCCTTGAAGCTGATCGGCCGGCTGATGATCCGGCCGTCCAGTTCCGGCAAGGCAATGTGCATCGCCAGATCACGAGGGCCGAGACCCTGCTCGCTGTCGCGCCAGCCGGGCTCATTGTCCTGGGCGCAGATCGCCTGGATCACCGGAATGTTGCGACGGAACGGCCGCAGATGCGGTGCTTCCGGGCTGGATTGAGCAAAACCGGTGGTGTTCAGGATCACCGAGGCTTCGACCTCGTCGAGCCAATCCTCGACCACCGACAGGCAGCCGGGCTCTTTCAGACTGGCCACGGCGATCGGCAACGGATTGAGTCCGGCAGCCTGCAGCCGTTGGCAGAACACGTCGATAAACGCCGTGTTGGCCGCTTGCAAATGCGAGCGATAAAACAACACCGCCGCCACCGGTTGACCGGGCAGCCAATCGGCTTGCCAGTCGCTCAGTGCGGCGGTGTTTTTGTTCGGGTGGTAAATCGCCGTGCGCGGCAGGGTTTGCGGCTCGCCCCACATGTAATCCCGCGCCAGCCAGCGGTTGGCCAGGCAGCGGAAGAAATCCAGCGCATTACCCATGCCGCCCTGACGCAGAAACTGCCAGAGCCGGTCGCGATCCTCGGCGCCCACGGTGCTCAAATCGCTGAGCTCCGGGTCGGGCCGATCATCGCCCGGCACCAGAATCACCTGCACGCCACGCTCGGACAACTCGACCAGCTGCTCGACGCCATAACGCCAATAAGCGATGCCGCCGTGCAGCGAGATCAAAATGACCTTGGCGTGACGCAGCACTTCGTCGACGTAGAGGTCGACCGACGCATGGTTCTGCACCTGCATCGGGTTGGCCAGGCGCACACTTGGGTAATCCTCGGGCAGTTGCTGCGCCGCTTCGGCGAGCAGCGCGAGGCTGGAATCGCCGCTGCACAGGATCACCAGCTCGGCGGGGGTTTGTCCAAGGTCGGCAATGTTGTCATCCGACACGAAACCGCCGGGCTGAGTCCTGAGCAGGTGCATGGCTTAAACGCTGAGCGCGGCGCGCAGTTGCGCTTCGAGCTGGGCCGCGTCCAGTTCCTGACCGATCAATACCAGACGGGTGATGCGCGCTTCATCGGCGCCCCACTGACGGTCGAAGTGCTTGTCGAAACGCGTACCCACGCCCTGGATCAGCAGACGCATCGGCTTGTTCGGGATCGCCGCGAAGCCTTTGACCCGCAGGATGCCGTGCTGGACCACCAGTTGCGTCAGCGCATCGAGCAGCAGGCTTTCGTCGGCTTGCGGCAGTTCGATGGAGATCGAGTCGAAGGCGTCGTGATCGTGGTCATCGTGATCGTCATCGCCTTCACCGTGGTGGTGATCGTGATGGCTGTGGCGGCTGTCGATGTGTTCCTCGGAACCGGCGCCGAGGCCGATCAGCACGTCCAGTGGCAGGCGGCCGTTGCTGGCCTCGATGATTTTTACCGCTGGCGGCAGCTCTTCGGCGACTTCCAGGCGTACGCGAGCGAGGTCTTCAGGGCTGGTCTGGTCGGCCTTGTTGAGGATTACCAGGTCGGCGCTGGCCAGTTGGTCGGCGAACAGCTCGTGCAGCGGCGATTCGTGGTCCAGGTTCGGATCGAGTTTACGCTGGGCGTCGACCTGATCCGGGAACGCGGCGAAAGTGCCGGCGGCTACGGCCGGACTGTCGACTACGGTGATGACCGCGTCCACGGTGCAGGCGCTGCGGATTTCCGGCCACTGGAAGGCTTGCACCAGTGGTTTTGGCAGGGCAAGGCCCGAGGTTTCGATCAGGATGTGGTCGAGGTCGCCGCGACGGGCCACCAGTTCGCGCATCACCGGGAAGAACTCTTCCTGAACGGTGCAGCACAGGCAGCCGTTGGCCAGTTCGTAGACGCGACCGGTGGCTTCTTCTTCGGTGCAGCCGATGGTGCACTGCTTGAGGATTTCACCGTCGATGCCCAGCTCGCCAAACTCGTTGACGATCACTGCGATGCGGCGGCCCTGAGCGTTGTCGAGCATGTGCCGCAGCAAGGTGGTTTTGCCCGAGCCGAGGAAGCCGGTGACGATGGTGACGGGGAGTTTGGCCAGTGTTTTCATCGGATGCCCTTTGGCAAGGTGGCGGGCATACGGGACGAGACCGGCAACGCGGGTGCGTGCCTGGAGAGTTCGCCACCGGATCACCCCGCCCGGTTGAAAGTGAGAATCTGTGACGAGGCAGGTCTCCTGGCTGACGGTGTTCGGGCCTTGGCCCGGTATTCGCTGCGCCTTCCCGCTGGCTCTGGATTGAGTTGGCAGTGGCGTGGCAGCAAACAGCACCGTTCACAGTTGCGGGGGCAGCCGCGGCTTGGACCGCGTTCCCTTCTTAGCTTCGGCGTGGGCCGAAGAACCTCGAAAGCGCAAGGCTACGCATGGGTTCGTGATGGGTCAATGGGAGGTTGGTTTTGTGGGCATATCCGTTGCTGCGGTTATGGCCACTTAGGGTTCCGCCCTTACGGCGGGTCACTTTTTCCAAACGCCGAAAAAGTAACCAAAAAGGCTTCCCCCGGCGTACGGCACTTCGCTAAGGCTCAGTGTTCCCTCGCTACGGCGTCCATCAGGGGGCATCGCCTACGGTTTGCTTCGCTGCACCTCCTCTCGATGTATGCGGCTTCGCCGCACGGCGCTGCGCGCCTACCCCCTGATGGACACCTCCGCTCGGCCTGCCGAAGGGGCTGGAGAGCAAAAGCAAGATCAAGAGCCCCTCACCCTAGCCCTCTCCCGGAGGGAGAGGGGGCTGACCGAGTTGTTTGGGAGAGATACGCCGACGTGCGATACCGTGTTGAACTCAGGCTTTGAAAAGCACACCAATCGGCTCCCTCTCCTAGGGGAGAGGGCTGGGGTGAGGGGTAAACCCACCACAAAACCAAAGCCGAACACGCCCCGCTCCTCCCCACTCAACACGATGAGCGTTAGCTCGAGTACCGCTTTTGATCGCAGTGCCCGTCGGCAGGCTGAGTGGAGGGATTGATCCGGGGTGGGAGCGCAGCGACCGTTTGGCGAAGCCAAACACATCGAGAGGAGGTGCAGCGAAGCAAACCGTAGGCGATGCCCCCGGATCGATCCCGGAGCGAAGGAACCCCGAGCCTCAGCGAGGGGCCGTACGTCAGGGTAAAGCCTTTTTGGTTACTTTTGAGGCGTTTGTCAAAAGTGACCCGCCGTAAGGGCGGAACCCTAAGCGGCCATAACCGCAGCAACGGATATGCCCCCAATCCAATTGACTGAAATCCCCCCCGCATGGTCTCCTACACAACTTGTTACGGGTGCCCTTCACAGGGTGAAACGGGAAACCGGTGAATCATGTGCTTTACTCTAAAGCCATGTCAGTCCGGTGCTGCCCCCGCAACGGTAAGCGAGAGAGCGTCAGATCCACTGTGCCCACGGGCATGGGAAGGTGACGCTTGCAGGTCGGCAGACAGCCACCCCTCGTGAGCCCGGAGACCGGCCCGCAACACACAGTACGCATCTTGCGTCACTGAACATAACAAACCCGCGGTGGGCGGGCGCTGTTCGAACCTCTGCGTGCCCGCTCGCAGGGGGTTTCATGCGCTCCATTCACCCGCTGACACTCCAGAGGGAAGCGCCATGTCGATCATCAGCAGCACCGGCAGCAACACGGACAAAATCTCCAGCACCACCACCCTGAGCCAACGCCTGACCGCTGCGATCTTCGCGTCGATCCTGGGCGCCAGCCTGGTCTACTTCGCCGGTTTCTCGCACATCGAAGCGGTGCACAACGCCGCGCACGATACCCGCCACAGCGCCGCGTTCCCGTGCCACTGAGACCTGACGACATGATCAAGCGTATTGCGCAGACCGCAGGTTTCACCGGCCTTCTGGCCGCCCTGCTGCTGACCTTGCTGCAAAGCTTCTGGGTTTCGCCGCTGATTCTTCAGGCAGAAACCTACGAGAAGGCCGAGCCGGTGGCCGAAGTCCACGAACACGCCGCCGGCACCACTGCCCACACCCACGATGCCGAAGCCTGGGAACCGGAAAACGGCTGGCAGCGCGTGGTTTCCACCACCGGCGGCAACCTGGTCGTAGCCGTAGGTTTCGCCCTGATGCTGGCGGGCCTGTACACCCTGCGTGCGCCGACCAAGACCTCGCAAGGCCTGCTCTGGGGTCTGGCGGGTTACGCGACATTCGTGCTCGCTCCGACCATGGGGTTACCACCTGAGCTGCCAGGCACCGCCGCCGCTGACCTGGCTTCGCGCCAGATGTGGTGGATCGGCACCGCTGCTTCGACCGCTGTCGGCCTGGCGCTGATCGCGTTCGGCGGCAACTGGCTGCTGAAGATCCTCGGCGTGGCGATCCTCGCTGTGCCGCATGTAATCGGCGCACCGCAACCGGAAGTGCACTCGATGCTCGCCCCGGAAGCGCTGGAAGCTCAGTTCAAAATCGCTTCGCAGCTGACCAACGTGGCGTTCTGGCTGGCCCTGGGCCTGATCAGCGCCTGGTTGTTCCGTCGCAAAAGCGATGGTCAATACCACGCATGACCGATGACAGCGCAGCGCCGACCTTCGTGGTCGGCCTGGGCTGCCAGCGCGGCTGCCCGGCCAGTACGCTGCGCGCCTTGCTCGACCAGGCCTTGCAGGCCCATCGCATCGAACTCGAAGCAGTCAAGGCTTTGGCCAGCATCGACCTGAAGCGCGACGAACCCGGCCTGCAGGAACTGGCGGCACAACTGGCGCTGCCGTTGCTGTATTTCAGCAGCGAAGAATTGGCCAGTTATCAGCAACGACTGAGTCATCATTCACAGATCGCCTTCGAACGCACCGGTTGCTACGGCGTAGCGGAAAGCGCTGCTTTGGCGCTGGCCGAACAGCTGATCCAGGCCCCGGCAAAACTGCTGATCTCCCGGCAAAAGTACGCTCAGGCAACACTGGCGTTGGCCGGCGCCGCGTAAAATCCCGATAATCCCCGCTTTCGATCATGAGCATTCTTCATCTGAAGCGCTCTTGAAGCCTCGATCCGCCCTACTTTCACAGGATCCAACGATGACCGTTTACTTCATCGGCGCCGGCCCCGGCGACCCGGAATTGATCACTGTCAAAGGCCAGCGACTGATCCGCAGCTGCCCGGTGATCATTTATGCAGGTTCGCTGGTGCCGGCTGCGGTACTGGAAGGTCATTCGGCAGAAACCGTGGTCAACAGCGCCGAATTGCATCTGGAACAGATCATCGACCTGATCAAGACCGCCCATGCCAAGGGCCAGGATGTGGCGCGGGTGCATTCGGGCGATCCGAGCCTGTATGGCGCCATCGGCGAGCAGATTCGTTATCTGCGCGAGCTGCAAATCCCGTTCGAAATCATCCCCGGTGTCACCGCCACCGCCGCCTGCGCCGCGCTACTGGGCGCCGAACTCACCCTGCCGGACATCTCGCAAAGCGTGATCCTGACCCGTTACGCAGACAAGACGGCGATGCCTGTCGGGGAAGAACTGGGCAACCTGGCGCAGCACGGGGCGACCATGGCGATTCATCTGGGGGTCAATCATCTGGAGAAGATCCTCGCCGAGCTGCTGCCGCATTACGGCGCGGATTGCCCGATTGCGGTGATCCACCGGGCGACGTGGCCGGATCAGGACTGGGTCGTCGGGACGCTTGAGGATATTGCCGAGAAGGTGGCGGCCAAAGGCTTTCGGCGTACGGCGTTGATTCTGGTCGGGCGGGTGTTGGGCAGCGATCATTTCAGTGAGTCGTCGCTGTATCGCGCGGGTCACGCACATTTGTATCGACCATAAAAAACGGCGCTCACGGGGCGCCGTTTTTCATGCCGCAGCGAACGCCTTAGTAGTAGGCGTTTTCTTTCTGCGTGTGGTCGGTCACGTCGCGAACGCCCTTGAGCTCCGGAATGCGCTCGAGCAAGGTTCGCTCGATGCCTTCCTTCAGGGTCACGTCCGCCTGGCCGCAGCCCTGGCAACCGCCACCGAACTGCAACACGGCAATGCCGTCTTCAACCACATCGATCAGGCTGACCTGACCGCCGTGGCTGGCCAGCCCCGGGTTGATTTCGGTTTGCAGGTAATAGTTGATGCGCTCGTTGATCGGGCTGTCGGCGTTGACCATCGGAACCTTGGCGTTTGGCGCCTTGATGGTCAGCTGGCCGCCCATGCGGTCGGTGGCGTAGTCGACGACAGCATCGTCGAGGAACGCTTCGCTGAACGAGTCGATGTAGGCAGTGAAGCTTTTCAGCCCCAGCGCGGTATCTTCAGGTTTCTCTTCGCCCGGCTTGCAGTAGGCAATGCAGGTTTCGGCGTACTGGGTGCCAGGCTGGGTAATGAAGACGCGGATGCCGATACCCGGGGTGTTCTGCTTGGACAGCAGGTCGGCCAGGTAATCATGGGCGGCGTCGGTAATGGTAATAGCGGTCATGGAAACTCCTCGCAGGCTTGGGCGGAGTTTACGCCAATCGGCGCGCGGCACAAAGTCCCAGTATTTTTGTCGGAATAAAATACCGCCCCTCAGGCTGGTGACGGACGGTCGCTCCAGCGCTGAAAGTGCCGGTATCCGGCCTTTTCGATCCATTTATAGCTGGCCAGACTGCCCGCACCAATCAAGATCAGACAGACCGTAATGACGACGTACGGACTGAGCGAATAGCGCTGCGCCAGATAATGCCCGAGCATCAGAATCAGCGTGTGGATCAGGTACACCGAGTAAGAGCAGTCCCCCAGCAGTTTCAGCAATCGACTGCGGCGGGCAAATCGCTCCAGTGACAGGGCCGACATGACCAGAACGGCAGCCGGCACGCCCCAGGCCAGCGCCTGATACTCGCCGATCCACACATGAATCGCCACCAGCGCCGCCAGCATTGCAAATATCGGCCCCCAAAGCCCCGGTTTGATCCAGCCACGGCGATAGAGCATGCCGACGCCCATCCCCAGCAAGAACTCAACTACCAGGTCCGATCGGTAAAACTCGCTGATCCAGCCCAGGCCTGTGAGTACGTTGCAGACCAGAAACAGCAGCACCGCCACTACGGCAATCCGCGTGCTGACAGGAAACAACAATGCTCCGGCGAACAGCAGATAAAACAACATCTCGAAATTCAGGGTCCAGCCCACGTTCAGGGTTGGGTAGATGCCGAAGCCGCCGGGGTTGTCGCTGGCGACGAACAACAAAGACAACATGAAGTTCGGCCAGCCGAAGCGCTCGCCGGGGAACGCCGCTGGCAAGACGACCAGCAAAATCGCACTCACCACCGTATAAAACCAATAGGCCGGCGCAATCCTCATCAGTCGCAGGGCCATAAAACGCCACGGCGACAGATTTTTATCAGCAGTGGAGAGGAACATCACCAGACCGCTGATGACGAAAAACACGTCCACGCCGGCCGCGCCCTGATCGACAAACATTCGCCCAATCGGCCCGCCGGGCTCGAAATCGAAGAAGATCTGCATGACGTGATGCCCCACCACCATCCAGGCGGCCAGTGCGCGCAGGGCTTGCACTGAGATCAACATTGAGGTCGCTCCAGGTCACAACATCCCGATCACCGCTTCCAAAGTGGATTTGCGGTGCGTCCATGAGTTGTGACACTAGGACAACCTCAGAGGTCGATCAAAGATTCTCGTACCGGTTCATGTCCAGCACGCCCTCCTCCACCGGGTCGGTCTCATGGATGTACTGGCTCAGGTCATGGAAATAGAACCAGAACTGCGGATGGCTGCGGCGGATGCCCCAACGTTCGACGATTTTCTCGAACTGCGGCGCATCCTTGGCGCTTTCCATGGCATCGACAAACACTGGCACCTGATCCGCCGGGATGTTGAACATGAAATTCGGGTAGCTGCTGAGCACGCCCGGATAAATGGTCAGGGTGTCGAGGCCCGGTTGGTAACGCAGCGATTCACCGAGCAGGAACGCCACGTTGCTGTGGGCCCGGTTGCGCAGCAGGCTGTAAACCTCGCGTTTGCCACTGCGGGTTTCGATGCGCAGCATGGTCGCTTCCGGCAATTGATCGATCACCTTCAGACCGGCTGCAGGACGCGCCGTCAGGCGGCTCAGGGCCTGTTCGGCATTTTGTAGCGCCGGGTCAATGTTCGGCCGCGAGCAGTAGGCATCCACGCAGCGGTTGATCGGATCGGGCCGCGCATTGAGGTCGCCGTAACGGGCCAGCAACTGCATGGCAAAGTCGTGTTTCGGGTCTTTTTCGTCGAGCTTCAGCGCGGTCGGCTTGTCGTCGTCGATGGACTCGTAATCCAGCCACATCTTGAACTGGCCGCTGCTCTGGTACCAATCGTCGAGGTAATCCTCGCGGGAATCGGCCGGCATCAGGCGCAGGAAGTTCTGTTCGGCGCCGTTGCGGATCAGGTCGAAATACAACCGGGTCTGCGCCTGATGGGAGACGTTGCCGAACACATCGAAATTCACCGCCAACTGGTAGTAGGTGCGTTCAAGCAGCGGATAGTCGAACAGCCACATGGTTTGCGGCACTTCACCGATCAGGCCTTTGGTCACCGAGGCGCTGTCGAAGTGGCGGAAGATACTCAGCAGCGCATTGTCGTTGCCCGCCCACAGAGTCGACCAGCTCGGCGCCGGTTGATCTGCGTAGCTGTCCCGGCGCAGGGCTTCGTACTTGTTGCGCTTGTTGCGGTAGTCGTGCCACAGGCTCAGGACGCTGCCGACATCGTCGTTCTGCCCCGGCATGGCCAGCAATGGCGTGGCCTGGCCGCGATAGTTCGGGTCGGTGATGTACAGGTCGTGTTCCGGGGCCTGGAACAGTGCCCAGAAGTTGTCGCGGATCACGTCGGTTGCGATCTGCCCACGGCACACCGGGCCGCGAATGAAGGTACGCACGAAGTATTCGGCGTTATCGAGCATGAACTGATACCGCGCCTGCGCCGGAATCGCTTCGAAGGTGGCGAACGGATTGGCCCGGCTCTGGGGCCCGTAGCCCGGCAGCGCATGCACCTGCCAGTTGCCGTTGTAGAACAGGCTCTTGACCCGCGCCATCTTCGCCGCGCTCAGCGGATAGGTGATGTGGGTCTTGTGCACGATCACGCCCTGCACCGGCCACAGGCGGTAATACACCTGAGTGCCCGGGTCGTCATTGGGACGACGTGTGGCAATCAGGTCGATAGGCTGACCGGTCGGCGTGCGCGAACGCACCCACTGGAAGAAATGCCCCGGCTCGCCGTCCTTGAAATAGATGTGCGCCAGGAACCAGTGTTCGAACAGCCAGCGTCCGACCAGGCTTTCCCGGGCACCGGGCTGATTGAGCAGGTTTTCCCACTGCACGATCTGCAGCGCTTCCCTGGCACTCGGCGCCAGGCCTTGCTCATCGATCGGCGCGCCGGACGCCAGCCAGCGCTGTAACGTCTGGTATTGCTGATCGGTCAGGCCGGTCACCGCCAGCGGCATACCCTCTTTCGGGTGAGCGCCGGCATAGCCGTCGAACTCGGCGGGCATCGCGCACATGTTTTCCCGTTGCAGGCCGAGGACGATGTCTTCCGGCAGTTTGGCATTGGGTGTCAGTGGCGTTTTGTGCCCCAGTTCCAGCATGCGCGCCATCAGCGCGGCTTGGCTGCCCTGGGCGTCGAGTACCGAATAGAAGTCTTTCTGCTGCCAGGCACGTTTGCCAAAAGCGTCGTAGAACAGCCGCGTGGTCGGCGCCGCCTGAGTGCGCTCGCCATCGTAGACCGGCATCTTGCTCGCGCCACGGGCCGCGCCTTCAGCGCTGCCCAGGTTCAACTGACAGGCCGAGTCGTAGCACGCATGGCAGGCCACGCACTTCTCGGTGAAGATCGGCTGGATATCGCGGGTGTAAGAAATGGCAGGCGAGATCGCAGGACTTTGCGCCGCCGCGCCAAAGCTCAAAAACAGCAACACGATGCTGACGACGCGGTACGACATATCCCTGATCCTGATCCTGAATAAAAACGCCGCGATTCTACCGTTATGACGCCCGTGCCAACATGAGCGATATTCATGCAAAAGCGCCACATGCTCTAAATCCGCACAGGTTTGTTATGATCCCGCTCCTTCGTCATGGTCTTTTTCGAGTAGTCCCAATGTCCGATCGCAGCGTCCGCCTTCAAGCTCTCAAGCAAGCCCTCAAAGAGCGCATCCTGATACTCGATGGCGGTATGGGCACGATGATCCAGAGCTACAAGCTCGAAGAGCAGGATTATCGCGGCAAGCGTTTCGCCGACTGGCCGACCGACGTCAAGGGCAACAACGACCTGCTGGTCATTACCCGTCCCGACGTGATCGGCGGCATCGAAAAAGCCTACCTGGATGCCGGCGCCGACATCCTGGAAACCAACACCTTCAACGCCACCCGCATTTCCATGGCCGACTACGGCATGGAAGAGCTGGCTTACGAACTCAACGTAGAAGGCGCACGACTGGCGCGCAAGGTGGCTGACGCCAAGACCGCCGAGAACCCGGACAAGCCGCGTTTCGTCGCCGGCGTCCTCGGCCCTACAAGTCGCACCTGCTCGCTGTCGCCGGACGTCAACAACCCGGGCTACCGCAACGTCACCTTCGATGAGCTGGTAGAGAACTACACCGAGGCCACCAAAGGCCTGATCGAGGGCGGCGCCGACCTGATCCTGATCGAAACCATCTTCGACACCCTCAACGCCAAGGCGGCGATCTTCGCCGTGCAAGGCGTGTTCGAAGAGCTGCACATCGAATTGCCGATCATGATTTCCGGCACCATCACCGACGCCTCCGGCCGGACCCTGTCGGGCCAGACCACCGAAGCGTTCTGGAACTCCGTGGCCCACGCCAAGCCGATTTCGGTCGGCCTGAACTGCGCCCTTGGCGCCCGTGAACTGCGTCCATACCTGGAAGAACTGTCGGACAAAGCCAGCACCCACGTTTCGGCGCACCCGAACGCCGGCCTGCCGAACGAATTCGGCGAGTACGACGAGCTGCCGGTGGACACCGCCAAGGTCATCGAAGAATTCGCCCAGAGCGGTTTCCTCAACATCGTCGGCGGTTGCTGCGGCACCACCCCGGGCCACATCGAAGCCATCGCCAAAGCCGTCGCCGGTTACGCGCCACGGCAGATTCCGGACATTCCCAAGGCTTGCCGCCTGTCGGGTCTGGAACCGTTCACCATCGATCGCAGCTCGCTGTTCGTCAACGTCGGCGAGCGGACCAACATCACCGGTTCCGCGAAATTCGCCCGTCTGATCCGTGAAGACAACTACACCGAAGCCCTGGAAGTCGCCCTGCAGCAGGTCGAGGCCGGCGCCCAGGTGATCGACATCAACATGGACGAAGGGATGCTCGATTCGAAGAAGGCCATGGTGACCTTCCTCAATCTGATCGCCGGCGAGCCGGACATCTCCCGCGTACCGATCATGATCGACTCCTCGAAATGGGACGTGATCGAAGCCGGCCTCAAGTGCATTCAGGGCAAGGGCATCGTCAACTCGATCAGCATGAAAGAAGGCGTCGAGCAGTTCATCCACCACGCCAAACTGTGCAAACGCTACGGCGCGGCAGTTGTAGTGATGGCGTTCGACGAAGCCGGCCAGGCCGACACCGAAGCGCGCAAGAAAGAAATCTGCAAACGCTCCTACGACATTCTGGTCAACGAAGTCGGCTTCCCGCCGGAAGACATCATTTTCGACCCGAACATCTTCGCCGTGGCCACCGGCATCGAAGAACACAACAACTACGCCGTGGACTTCATCAACGCCTGCGCCTACATCCGCGACGAGCTGCCGTATGCCCTGAGCTCCGGTGGCGTGTCCAACGTGTCGTTCTCGTTCCGTGGCAACAACCCGGTGCGTGAGGCGATCCACTCGGTGTTCCTGCTGTACGCGATCCGCGCCGGCCTGACCATGGGCATCGTCAACGCCGGTCAGCTGGAGATCTACGACCAGATCCCGCAGGAACTGCGCGACGCCGTTGAAGACGTGATCCTCAACCGCACGCCGGAAGGCACCGACGCCCTCCTCGCCATCGCCGACAAGTACAAGGGCGACGGCAGCGTCAAAGAAGCCGAGACCGAAGAATGGCGCAGCTGGGACGTCAACAAGCGTCTGGAGCACGCACTGGTCAAGGGCATCACCACCCACATCGTCGAAGACACCGAAGAGTCCCGTCAGTCCTTCGCTCGTCCGATTGAAGTGATCGAAGGCCCGCTGATGTCCGGCATGAATATCGTTGGCGACCTGTTCGGCGCCGGCAAAATGTTCCTGCCGCAGGTGGTGAAATCCGCCCGCGTGATGAAACAGGCCGTGGCCCACCTGATCCCGTTCATCGAACTGGAAAAAGGTGACAAGCCGGAAGCCAAGGGCAAGATCCTGATGGCCACCGTGAAAGGCGACGTGCACGACATCGGCAAGAACATCGTTGGCGTGGTGCTGGGTTGCAACGGCTATGACATCGTCGACCTCGGCGTGATGGTGCCGGCAGAGAAGATCCTGCAGGTGGCCCGCGAAGAGAAATGCGACATCATCGGCCTGTCCGGCCTGATCACTCCGTCCTTGGATGAGATGGTCCACGTGGCCCGCGAGATGCAGCGCCAGGACTTCCACCTGCCGCTGATGATCGGCGGCGCAACCACCTCCAAGGCACACACCGCGGTGAAGATCGAGCCGAAGTACAGCAACGACGCAGTGGTGTATGTCACCGACGCTTCCCGCGCCGTGGGCGTGGCGACGCAGTTGCTGTCAAAGGAGCTCAAGGCCGGTTTCGTCGAGAAGACCCGCGAGGAGTACATCGACGTGCGTGAACGCACGTCCAATCGCAGCGCCCGTACCGAACGCCTGAGCTACGCCGCCTCGATCGCGAAAAAGCCGCAGTTCGACTGGGCTTCCTATGCACCGGTCAAACCGACGTTCACCGGCACCCGCGTGCTGGACAACATCGACCTCAACGTGTTGGCCGAATACATCGACTGGACACCGTTCTTCATCTCCTGGGATCTGGCCGGCAAGTTCCCGCGCATCCTTGAGGACGAAGTGGTCGGTGAAGCGGCGACCTCGCTGTACAAGGACGCCCGCGAGATGCTGACCAAGCTGATCAACGAGAAACTGATCAGCGCCCGTGCGGTGTTCGGTTTCTGGCCGGCCAATCAGGTGCATGACGACGATATCGAACTGTACGGCGATGACGGCAAGCCAATGGCGCGCCTGCATCACCTGCGTCAGCAGATCATCAAGACTGACGGCAAGCCGAACTTCTCCCTGGCCGACTTCGTCGCGCCGAAGGACAGCGAAGTGACCGACTATGTCGGTGGTTTCATCACCACCGCCGGGATCGGCGCCGAAGAAGTGGCCAAGGCTTATCAGGACGCTGGCGACGACTACAACTCGATCATGGTCAAGGCGTTGGCCGACCGCTTGGCCGAAGCCAGCGCCGAATGGCTGCACCAGCAGGTGCGTAAAGAGCACTGGGGCTACGCCAAGGATGAAGCCCTCGACAACGAGGCGCTGATCAAAGAGCAGTATTCCGGCATTCGCCCTGCTCCAGGCTACCCGGCCTGCCCGGATCACACCGAGAAGGCCACGCTGTTCGCCCTGCTCGATCCCGAGGCGCAGGAAATGCGCGCCGGCCGCAGCGGTGTGTTCCTCACCGAACACTACGCAATGTTCCCGGCGGCAGCAGTCAGCGGCTGGTACTTCGCCCATCCGCAGGCGCAATACTTCGCCGTGGGCAAGATCGACAAGGATCAGGTTCAGAGCTACACCTCGCGCAAAGGTCAGGAACTGAGCATGACCGAGCGCTGGCTCGCGCCGAACCTGGGTTACGACAACTAAAACGTCAGTCCTGATCAGACTCTTCGGAAGAGGAGGAACCGTCGGGTTCCTCCCAGCCCGCGTCAGCTATCCATTGTTCAAGCCGCTCCCGGGTGATGCCCAGTGCCGACTCGCCCCCGGTACGGTCAATGTAGTCACGGATCCGTTGCAGGCTGGCAGTCGACAATGAGCGGTAGTTTCCGGATAAACGGGTGTCGGCCAGCAGCTCGTCATGGTTCCCGTCAAAGAGCTGCGCCGGAATATCCCTGATCGGATTGCCCAGCAGTCTCAGTGTGCGCAAGCGTTCGGCCCGTAACACTTGTGCCGGCCATTCCCTGAGATCGTTACCACTCAAATGCAGCACTTCGAGCCAGGGCGGGATCGCTTCGTTGAAGTAGCGGATCCGGTTGTGGTTCAACTCCAGCAGTTCCACTTCCTCAAGAGACGCTGCACTGAAGGCTCTGAAATGGTTGTGGTTCAGGCGCAAACGCTTGAGATGATTCAGCGAACCCAATAATCGCTCGGCTGCATACTCGTCATGCAATCGATTGGCGGATAAGTCCAATTGCTCCAGTCGTTCCATACCGCCGATGGCTTCCGGCAGGTTTTCCAGCGCGTTGGCGGCCAGATCCAGGGTTTCCACTTGCTTGAATGAAGTGAGAAAACCTCGCAGCCCCTGCTCGCTCAGTTCCAACCCCCTGAGGTTCAGACCTGCTACGTGGGGAAAGGCTTCCGGCAGGTCGGGCAACGCCCCCACGCCGAAAATACCCTCCAGATCCAGCACATGGTCGGTTCCGCCAACCTCGCCAAGCAGGCCCAGTTGCCAGCACTCCATGATTCTGTGCGCCGCGTCCGCCCGGCCTTTCGAGGAAATCCGCGGCTGCCTGAAACGCAGGTCGACACTGCGCCGCACGAAGATCCAGCCATTGAGTTCGCGCGTCAGCGCTTCGAACCGTTGGCTCCAGTCATTGATACGAGCATTGACTTGCGCGTCGGTGGCCCCGAAGCGCAGGTACTCGATTACGTCAATGGCATCTTCCTCCACCAGACCGGGAATCACTCGCTGCAAGCGATTGATGAAGGAAGAAAGACTTTCTTCGGCAGCAGGCGCCGGTGGCAACGGCAGCAACCGCGATGCCACACGGGAGCCCGGCTCCATGGGTTGCACGCTCATATTCGGCAGGGGCTCAGCGGCAAATCTCGCCAGCGCCCCCTCCGGCAGCCCCAGCCTCGACTCGACCCGGGATTGGGCTTCCTGCAGGCGGATTTGGGTCTCCGGTTCAAGGGGGGTACCAGCCAGGAGCATGTTGATCAACAGGTCATCGCGGACCAGTGCCTCCGGTGCCAGCGTGGTAATGCGGGTATTGCGCAGATCCAGCCAGCGCAACGCCTGAAGGTGCTCGGCACCCCGTGGCCACTGCTGCAGCAGCGTGCCTTCCAGGTTCAGCACCTTCAAGTTCGGCATGCTCGACACATCCAGCCTGTAAAGCGGATTGCCGGACAGGTCGAGTTCGACCAGTCTGGCGCGGATATCCGTCGGGACCGGATTGGTTGTCAGCGCACAGTCACTGAGATCGAGATATCGAACCTCGGGAAAAGCACGGAGGAAACTGCGGATCTGACCGATTCCCGACCGACGCGATTGCAGAAGCAGGGACTTGACGTGAGGAAAACCCGCCGACAGCGACGGCAAGGGATCATCGCAGACCCAATCGAGTTGATCGTAGCCGCGGTTGCCTGCGGCCAAGGGTGCTTGACGCCAGCAGCGTTTCAAGTTGCGCGCGGCTATCAAACGCTCTTCAAGACCTGGGCCAGGGGCCGCCCAGTGATCGAGGGTCGATTCAAGGCGTTCCCACTCCTGCGCACGCTCGTTGAGCCACTGCATGATCTGAGCATCGCTTTGCCCCTCACGCATTGCTCGCAGCACAACTCCGTTGGCCTGTCTGAAATCCAGATTCGGATAGAGATCCAGCACTTGCACCACGAGTGAAGTGTTGATCCCCGGGCGCCCCAGCGCGCCCTCGCCGCTGGCGAGATACCCAAATCGACGATTCTGGAGGCGTATCGGAGGTTTGTACGCGCGTTTGCTCTGACTTGAGGGTGCCTCGGTCGTGCGAACCTGCTCAGGGTGCGCCGTTGCATAGTCGATGATTGTCCGTTGCAGCCGGGCACCGCTTTCAGCTCCGGACAGCCCGAGAGCCTGAAGGGTTTCCCTTGGCAAGGCACGCATGAGCGAGGGAAAAAAAGTGTCGAGCCGGCCGTTCAACGTCCATCCATGGTCACTGAACGCCTGAAACAGCGGCCCTTGCTTGACCATGTACACCCGGTTCGTGACCGACTGGCTGCCAATCGCCTCGAGCAAAGGCCCGTGAATGTGTGAATCACGAAGTTCAAGCCGTACATCGCCCGGCCAACCCGGCAACTTTTCGAGTAATCGCAAGGCCAGCCGACCGCTTTCGAGAGAGGGATGCTCTTGATACAGGCCGGCATAGGCTCGGGCCGCCCTTCCCTGTCCGGCGTACCAGCGTGCCTCCTCCAGCAGGCGGCGCGGCACTGTCTTCGACGTTTGCAAAGCCGCCAGTGATTCGGCGTCCGCGTGGGCCAGAACCTCCCGGGCAGCATTGTCACCGAGTCCCGGACATACCCGCTGCAGTTTGAGGAGCCGTGCATCCCGCGTGGCGGTTTGACGTTGCACGTCGAACAGTTGCAATGCATCGGCCAGTTCAGGCGGTGGCGGCAGGTTGTCCATGTGCATTCTGCGCAAGCTGTCGTCACTGACTCCGCCGATGTCGGCAATGGCCAGCAATTGCTCGTCGGTCAGCATTTCGGCGCTGTGGCCGATACGACGCAACAGTGTCAAGCGATCCCAGGTCAACGGTCGCTCCAGCGTGGACCGCCAGGCGCCAGCACCGTTGTGGCTCAGTATCGGCTGATAGGCGTCCGGATCGCGGGGATGCCTGATACGCCAGCGCAGGGATGCCCTGTCCCAGTTTTTTTCGTAGGCCCGACCCTGCATCCGGATCCAGGTTTTTTCCTGTGCCACGAATTGGCCCTGAGCATTGGGTCCGCCCTGAGGGAGCTGTTCAACAGGGCTTTCATAGGCGGTCAGATCCGGATTCCACAAGCGGGTGTCACCGTCGGCCAATGTGACTGGCCGCAGTTTTTCTATTACGGGCGCAGCCGTGGCCGGCCTGACGCGGGAAAAGGCTTTACCGGCGCCGGCAAGCAAACCGAACAGAGCCAGGTTTTCCGCAACATCGATCAGGTGCGCCTTGGCGGCCCTGCGATCGCCTTCGCTCCACTCGATGACGCCTTCAATGGATTCCTCCAGCAACTGGCCGACCATCACCGCCATCATGATCTCACCCAGCACCGGCACAAATCCCGCTGCGGTGGTCAACACCAGCATGCCGATGTTCAGTAATGCCGCGAGTTTCCTGCTGCGTACTTTTTCGTCGACATCTGCCGTGGGCACAGCGTGACTGCGGGCATCGGCAATGATCCGCTCGCGGTGCCGTTCAAAAAGATAGTTCCACAGATCGACATTTTCAGACGTGGGATTATCGCCCTCCCGTGGAATAACGGTGGGGGCCAGAAAAGGGTCATCCTCGGAGGGGGGTGCCTCCCCGGAGGGAGGCCAGTTCTGAACATGCCAAAGGCTCCCGAAAGGATTGAGGAATGTGATGACATCAACGGAAAAATGATCCGAGGACGATGCTTCTTGTAAAAAACGGCTGAAATAGTCCCCGCGGTCGGCATACGCCACGAAGCGACTGAAGAACCGCTGATAGGTCGTCGGCGTCGGATCTTCAGGTGACAAGCCCTCGCGCTCGGTGAATCTTCGCTTGAACATCGCCTCCATTTGTCGGCGGGTATAGCGCTTCAACGGGTGGTAAGGGTCATGAGGAATGTAGAGCAACAGATCATCGGTATAACGCTCGTCTTCACTGATCGAAAAACAGACGCAGCCTGTCATCCGATGCTTCATCAGACTCAGATCGTGAAACCAGACGTTCTTGCGGCCCAGACGCGGATCAAGGTCCCCATCTATGACCGTCAGGATCATCGTGTAATCCTCGGGTTCGATGTCGCGACAGGACAATGCGTACTGCGCGGCGGCGCGCAGATCGGCTTTGGCAGCGCCTATGAAAGTCTCACGCAGTGCCGTCGTTGCCTGCGCATCTTTGGAGTCAAAAAAATCCTTGAGATAGGCCTGATACTTCGCACCGATATCCAGCGAACGGCATAACGCCGTGAATCGAGTGACGGTCATCGGCGTTGTCAGGGGCAGCAACTCTCCAGGTTTCCACAGTTCGACCAGAAAACCGGAAGAACGGTGAAAGGCCCCCGGTTCGCATTCCGAATCTTCGAAGTTATGCAGGGCCGCCTGCAGCAACGAAAGCGTGAAGACTTCATAAACCCTCACTTCAATCGAGAACACACCGGCCTCGACAGCTTTGTTCAGGCGCAGATAGATCGTTTTGACATCCATTTCGATGCCGTACTCGTCTTGTAACGCCTCGATCAGCAGAGGCTCGGCAAACGTGTCGATGTCCTGCAGAGATGACAGTTGCCTGTCCAGCCGGGACTGGGCGACAAAGCTGGCGGTGAACCCGTCATGCAGGGCTCGACGCTGCGCCCGGGTGGCTTGCCGGTAGCCGCGCGGCAGTGTCGCACCGGCGTTTTTGAGTTCTGCACGGCGCTGCGAGGTAGCGTCCGTCAACCAATCGGGAATGGCCTGTTCGAGAAAGGGACCGTGGATGCTCTGTGAGGCGGCAGGCTTCATACCGGCAGTCGGGATCGATGACATAACGCTTCTCCTGTGAAAGTGAAGCGTCAGCACACCATTTCGAAGACTGCCTGCCGTGGTAGATAGTTATGTCGGTGCCCGCCAGGCGTTACCAACGATTTCTCACGCCGCCAGCCGATTGGCTATGCTCAACAGGCACACTTTTGAGACGAGGGATGTATGGACGATCCAGTCGACAACAAGCCACCGACTTTCTGGCAGATGCTGCACAGCGTCATGGCGGCGGCGTTCGGCGTGCAGAGCGGCAAGAACCGGGCAAGGGACTTCACCCATGGCAAGCCCAGCCACTTCATCTTTCTGGGCATTGCATTCACGGCGGTGTTCGCCCTGACGCTGTTTGGCATCGTGCAACTGGTGGTGCATCTGGCAGGCGCTTGAACAGCCTCAGTGCATCAGGGTCTGCAGGTTGAACGGATAGCGGTACGAGGCCGGGCGGCCCTTCGCCGACATCTTGTGAAAGTGCACGCCGTAGTCCGGTGAAGCGCCCATGGCCAGCATTCGGCGGGCATGATCCTTGTCGATCAGTTGCAGCAAGGGAATCTGCCGGTCGCGGCCACCGTAGCGGTTCAGGTCGACGCCCTGGGCATGATCGTGCACTTCCACCAGCGCCCAGCCTCCCAGGGTGAAATGACCGCCGAGCAAGGCGCTCAAGCGTCCGTCGATCATGGCCTGCAGCGCCGCAGGCGAGGTATTGACCGCGCTGAACAGCACGTCTTTGCCCGGCACTTTCCCGGTCTCTGAAACCGCTCGCATCGCGCCGAAAGCCATTTCGTCGTTGGCCGCCCACACCAATGACACTTTCGGGTAACGCACCAGCAACTGTCGGGCCTGCTCGTAGGCCCGTTGCTGTGTCCAGCCGCCGTAGACCAGTTGCCGCAATCGGACCTCGGGATGTTCGGCCAGTGCCCGCTGCATGCCTTGCTCGCGCAACTGCGACGACGGCGTGATCTTCAGGCCGGAGAACGCCAGCAATTCGATGCTGGCGCCGGGAGCCACTGGTGGATGCAGGCGAATCAACTCCTTCATCAACAGGTAACCGCCCTCCTCGTCATTGGGCACGAGGCTGCCGATGCGGTCGGCCCGGTCCCCGACCAATGCCTGTTGGTTGGGAGTCAGGGCAGCGTTGACGATAAACAGCTTCACCCCGCTCTGATTGGCCATGCGCAGGATCTGCGGCGCGATGTATTGCTCGTTGGCGAACATCAGATAGTCGGGGCGATCAGGCCCCTGCAAGGCCACCCGGGCCTGGGCCAGAGTCATTTCGGGCTGGCGCTGGGAATAGAGGATGCGCAGATCGACGCCCAGATCCCGGGCGGCAGCCTGCATGAATTGCGAGTAGCTGACCCAGAACGCTTCGTCGGTGGCGCCCGGATTCAGAAACAGCACAGACTCTGCCCGCGCGCCGGCTCCAAAGGCCAGGCCCAGCACAAGCAGACTGATGTGGAGAAACTTGAACATGAAACATCCGGGCCCGGGGAAAAATGGCCGCGCATTATAGCCATTCAATCGCCGGCCATTAGCGCCTGATCCCGCTTTTTGTCCGACAATCGTCGGAAGCGGGCCCGGAGGGGTCGTTTTACTGATGACTGACCCAGAACACCGCTGTGCCCACGACCAGAATGATCAGGAACAGAATGGCCCACGCATCGACACTGCTATCGCTTTTCCTTGCCTTGGTTGGATTGCTCATTGCATCGCCTCTTGTCGGTTTTATCGGTGATTGCAGAAAGACTCGACCACAGTTAAGACGATGATTGTCCGCACGACAAATGTGGGTTAGTTGACACCCGTTCTCGTTAGGCGATTTGGTTCTTTACATATACTCAAACATCACTTTTGCGCATAACTGCAAACGGGTATATTGCCCCGGCTCCATTAGGGAGTGCGCGGCCGTGCGCGCGTAATTGCCGAGGCACCATCGGACTCCAGCAAGCGAAAACGCAGCGTTTTCCGAGTAGCCCAAAGCCTGAGAACAGGACTTATATGTACGTATACGACGAGTACGATCAGCGGATCATCGAGGACCGCGTCAAGCAGTTCCGTGATCAGACCCGACGCTATCTGGCAGGTGAGCTGAGCGAAGAAGAATTCCGCCCCCTGCGCCTGCAAAATGGCCTGTACATCCAGCGTTTCGCGCCGATGCTGCGGGTGGCGGTGCCTTACGGCCAGCTGACCTCGCGTCAGATGCGCATGATGGCCAAGATTGCCCGCGACTACGACAAGGGCTACGCCCACATCAGTACTCGCCAGAACGTGCAGTTCAACTGGCCGGCGGTCGAGGACATCCCGGACATCCTCGCCGAGCTGGCCACCGTGCAGATGCACGCGATCCAGACCAGCGGCAACTGCCTGCGCAACGTCACCACCGACCAGTTCGCCGGTGTCGCGGCCGATGAGTTGATCGACCCGCGTCCTTGGTGCGAAATCGTCCGTCAATGGACCACGTTCCACCCGGAATTCGCCTACCTGCCGCGCAAGTTCAAGATCGCCGTCAACGGTTCGACCTCCGACCGAGCGGCCATCGAAGTCCACGACATCGGTCTCGAGCCGGTGCACAACGCTGCTGGCGAACTCGGTTTCCGCGTACTGGTCGGTGGCGGCCTGGGCCGTACTCCGGTCGTTGGCGCGTTCATCAACGAGTTCCTGCCATGGCAGGACCTGTTGAGCTACCTCGACGCGATCCTGCGGGTCTACAACCGCTACGGCCGTCGTGACAACAAATACAAGGCGCGGATCAAGATCCTCGTCAAGGCGCTGACTCCAGAAGTCTTCGCCCAGAAAGTCGATGCCGAGATGGAACACCTGCGCGGCGGCCAGACCACGCTGACCGAAGCCGAAGTGCATCGCGTGGCCAAACACTTCGTCGACCCGGACTACAAGGCGCTGGAAAACCAGACCGCCGAACTGGCCGCCCTCGACAAGGAACACCCGGGCTTCGCCCGCTGGCGCACCCGCAACACCCTGGCGCACAAGAAGCCGGGATATGTGGCGGTAACCCTGTCCCTGAAGCCGACCGGTGTTGCACCGGGCGACATCACCGACAAACAGCTCGACGCCGTCGCCGATCTGGCCGACCGCTACAGCTACGGTCAACTGCGCACCTCCCACGAGCAGAACATCATTCTCGCCGACGTCGAGCAGAGCCAGTTGTTCACCCTGTGGGGCGAGTTGCGTGAAGGTGGTTTCGCCACGCCGAACATCGGCCTGCTGACCGACATCATCTGCTGCCCTGGCGGTGATTTCTGCTCTCTGGCCAACGCCAAGTCGATCCCGATCGCCGAATCGATCCAGCGCCGTTTCGACGACCTGGACTACCTGTTCGACATCGGTGAACTGGACCTGAACATCTCCGGCTGCATGAACGCCTGCGGTCACCACCACGTCGGCCACATCGGCATTCTCGGTGTGGACAAGAAAGGTGAAGAGTTCTACCAGGTCTCCCTCGGCGGCAGCGCCAGCCGTGACGCGAGTCTGGGCAAGATCCTCGGCCCGTCGTTCGCCCAGGACGACATGCCGGATGTGATCTCCAAGCTGATCGACGTGTACGTGGAACAGCGCACCGAAGACGAGCGCTTCATCGACACCTACCAGCGTATTGGCATCGACCTCTTCAAGGAACGCGTCTATGCAGCGAATCATTAAGAACAACGAGGTCGTCGACGAAACCTGGCACCTGCTGCCCAAGGATTTCAACATCGACGAGATCAGCAACTGCGACGACCTGATCGTCCCGCTGCAGCTGTGGCGTGAACACGCCCGTATGCTCAAGGCTCGCGATGGCGGTCTTGGTGTGTGGCTGGACGCCGACGAAGAAGCCGAGGAAATCGGCGACGACGTGGATCAGTTCCAGGTCATCGCCCTGAACTTCCCGGCGTTCACCGATGGCCGCAACTACTCCAACGCCCGCCTGCTGCGTGACCGTTACGGTTTCAAAGGTGAACTGCGGGCGATTGGCGACGTACTGCGCGACCAGTTGTTCTACATGCGCCGCTGCGGTTTCGATGCCTTCGCCCTGCGCGCAGACAAAGATCCGTACGACGCCCTTGAAAGCCTCAAGGACTTTTCGGTGACCTATCAGGCCGCCACGGACGAACCGCTGCCGCTGTTCCGTCGTCGTTGAGAAAATGCCCCGGACCCAATCACGGGTTCGGGGCATTTCCTTGCACATTCTCCTGCTGCTGTTCTGACGCCCCTGTCGCCTGCCTCGTGTCAGAGTGCCGAGCCAGCGCCTCATTGGTCAGCCTTCTCAACACGTCTGTATTTTCATTTCTCAGATTCTCCAGAATTATCGTCACCTGCCGTGAAGCCGCTTGCCGGGACAAATCGTTGCGCCTTTCCAGTTGCGCCAGTGACGCTGCGCAGCGTTCCAGAGCGGCCGAAAACTCCCCCTCATGGGTTGCCCTCAGGTACTCGGACCAGAACTCCTGATTGCTCATCGACACTGACAATTGAGTCGTCTGCTCAAGCCTCTGCACTTCCCCATACACATGCTCGATCTGCGCATCAGTAACCTCGACATCGAGCCGTGTGTTCAACGCTTCGGGCTGAGCAGACAGTTCCAGACGTTGCGCCAGTCGTACGCGGTAAAGCAGGCTGAGTTCCAGCATCTGCTCGCGAGTGAACGGACCTGAACCGGCTCGGCGGGCGGCGTCCATCGATGCTTGTCTTTCGACTTCCCGCAATCGAAACCGCCCCCGCAACAGCCGGACCAATCGCCCTTCCACCGACCCGCCCGACGATTGATCCGCCACGACCTGATCGCACAAGACTCTGACTTCAAGATCACTGAACACCTCAGCGGCATTGACCATGCTCACCCTGCCCGCCCAGGCCATGCGAAAAAGTATGCGACGCAGCCTGTCACTTTCACACGCGGCTTCCAGCATATTCCAGACTCGCTGAGACAGCTCACCCAGCGAATGTGAATAATCGGCGCTACCACGCAACGCCTTTAAAACGTCGAAAAAGCTCCTGGATTGCGGATCGGCCGACAGCGTCGACCACACTTCCTTGACCCGCGACACCCTCACAGCGGGCAAGCCGATCACCCAGCCAGAGCTTGCGCCATCGGCGACGGAGTGCTGCGCAGTGGCGTAATCAGGCGTGATCACACCCAGGTTGATACCTTGAGACTGCTGATAGGTCGCAATCGCCTGAAGACTCGCCTCCGACAACGGATTGCCATCAACCTGGGTGCCTCTGTTCAACGCTTCAGGTGCATCGAATACAGACCGAGGTATTTCGACGATCAGGTTGTCGCGCAGGTCGAGGGTTTCCAGAGCCGCCAGCCCCTCCGTCTCAGCCGGCCACTCGCTGATGCCGGTTTCACGCAAACCCAGGTGACGCAATCTGCGCAGTGTACCGACCCGTGGCGGGCGCCCCAGCGTCGGGTTGAAACTCAGATCCAGTGACTGCAAATGCTCCAGGGGCGCCAGGGTGCTCATCGCCTGCTCAATCAGCTGAATCCGGTTGTCACTCAAATCCAGCACTGTCAGTCCGGGCATTGTTTCAATGGCCTGGGGAATGCGCGTCAGTTCATTGCTGGTCAGACTCAGCATGCGTAATCCCGGGAAATTGTGCAGGAAACTGTTCAGCCCGGAACCGGCTCCAACGGCATTCATGTGCAACGCATCGACATGGCTGAAGTCACCGATCAAGACCGGCAAGTCCCCCAGAGGAATGCCATCCAGCGTCAAAGGATGCTGGAAGTATCCGGCGTTTGAAGCAACGGCAGACTCCCTGCGCCAGGCGCGCAATATCGCTTGTGTTGCCCGTGTCTTGTTGTGCGCTGGCACCTGACGCCTGGTACCGTCTCCAGCCTGATAATACGTCGTGCGATGAATCCAGCGCTCGAGTGCTTGAACCAATGCCTGATATTGCTCCCGCATGTTCTCCAGCGCTCTGATGGCCAACACGTCATTGCTGTCGAGCGACAAAAGGAACTGATCGATTTGAGCGGACGAAAATGACGGATACAGCTCGCGTGCCCGTTGCACCAGAACAGCTGACCTGCTCCCGACAGCCTCTGTGCCGCCGGTCAGAGGCACAGAGCGTTCGACTCGCCGATCCGCAAGCCCCATCGGTGAACGGTAACGCCTGTCCGGCGCTGCGATGCCCAGCAGTGCGCGGATTTCCTCACGTCGCTGCAGCGCCAGTGACGTGATCTTCTGGCGCATTCCCTGACCTCCCGTTTCGGGCCCTAGCGCCTGGCGACTGTGAACCGGCAGGCTTTCCCAAAGCACCCGGAAGAAATCCGTGCGAGTGCGCATCAGGGAACTGGAGACCAGGTTTTTTTCAGTGTCCATTCCCATATACCTGTCAGCGAAGGCCTCGATAATCACCTTGCACCGCGCGTCTGGCAGTCCGACGCTTGCGCTTTCCTCCGCACTCGTCGCTGCCCAATCACGAATCTCGATATACACATCGCCCGGCCAGCCCGGAAGATGACTCAAGGTATCAAGAATCAGCCTGTCCACGTCCCGACCGCAGGCAGCGTCGAGGTACAAACCTTCAAAGGCACGATTCAGACGCAGAATCGCTTGATAGCGTCGCGCTTCTTCGGCCAGGCGCAACGGCACCTTGCCAGCCGCCAGTTGTTGCCATTCACTGCGGTCGGCATGCAGCACCAGCTCATCGGCAACAATGGCCGGCAGATTCGCGAACGTTGCCAGGACCGGTTCGGCCTTCGACTGTCCGATAATGTCCGTTCGGCGGTACAGACGGTCCGTCAAGGCGATCCGCTGAAAGGGGGCGAGTTCGCCTATGTGCTCGGCCAGCAATGTGCCTTGCAGGTTCGGGTCTTCAGTCGCATCGCCCAGCAGATGCAAGCGTTCGCGTTCGCTAAGTGCAGCCAGCAACGGCGAATAGAACGCTGCTTTTCGAAGCACCTCCTGGTTTACCGTGACGGATCGAGGGGCGTTGAGATCCCCATACCGTGCGAACTCGATGTCCTGAGTATCCGTGACAACAATCGCCAGATCCTGCGGCCAGTGCCCCACCGATGTCAGCAAATACAACTGCAGGTCCGCGTCTGCCTGTTGCGCAGACAAGGGTGACGCCACCGTGGCCATGAAATGCCCGGCCTCGGTGTCGGCCTGAAACCGGCGCACAGTGTCCGTCAGTATCGCCATGGGTCTGTTGAGGCTGATGATCGCCTGCCGCATTGCAGACTCATCGACGTTGCTGGCAGCGAGGATCTGCAGGGCACGGTCATCCGGTATCGCCTCTTCGCGATAACCGGTACGACGAAACAGCGTGAGCAAGCTCCAGTCCTGCGGTGTTTCACTCTGATGACGCCAGGCCCCCATCCCGTTGGTCTCAAGCGGGGGGCGGTAACGCGCCGATGCCTGTAGATTGCCGATTTCCCAAAGCCCGCTGCCTGGCACAGGTTGCACCGTATAGGTGTGGCTGCCCAATTTCAGTAGCCGGTGGTTGTCGCGCACGATCAGGCCACGTTCATCGGCCGGAAGCCGATCGAGCAGGCTCTCGGGCATGCGCAAAGCCGACACATCGGGATTCCAGAGCCGTCGGGACATCCAGCCGATCGGCACCTGCCTCAGTCCCTGCACGAAACTCGACGTCCGGACACTTCGATAGGCTTTGCCCGCCGCTGCGCTGCCTGCCGAAAAGGTCGCCATGAGTATCAGGTTTTCAAGGGTGTCGAACAGGTAGTCCGTCGCGCTCTCCTGATCGCCATGCGCCCAGCTGTCGATGCCCTCGTAAACTTCCTCGAGCAACTGCAGGCCGGCCACCGCACACATGACCTCTCCAAGAACCGGTACAAAGGAGGCCAGGAACAGCAATGTATTGACGCCGATGGACTCGTAGGTCTCGAGCCTTTGTTGGCGTGTTTTTTCATCTTCATCATCCGTGGACACGACCAGCAGTCTGGCATCGGCCCGAACCTGTTCGGCTCGATGTTGAAAGAGAGCCAGAAAGAGCTCCGTTTTCGCTTTACCTTCCGGGTACGCGACCGTAAGCGGTAAATACGGGGTATCAAAAGGAAGGTGGAGCGGCCCGACACTCAGCAGTCGGACGTCAACGCCCTTGAGGAATGACGGGCGATCCCGCAGCGTGACGAAGCGCATGAAAAATCTTCGGAATCCGGTGTCTTTCAAGCGTTTGCTGAGGCTGGTCTCAAAGTCGAGGAAGGATGCGTACTCTTTCAACGGATGATCCGGGTCTTCGGGTATGTAAACGACACAACGATCAACGTTGCCCGTAGACGCCATGACCGAACCGATAAACATCGGCCCTCTCAGCGTGACGCCAAGTATTTCAATATTCTGATATTCAAGTGCATTCTCGCCAGGCTGCGAAACTGCAACCGACTTGAGCCTTTGATAAACACTGACACTGATATGCCCGCGCAAATATGCAATATGCCGATCGACTTCAAACCGATCGCGAAAACAGGCAACGGAGGCATCAAGTAAAGTTGCAGGTCGTGCGCCATCGCCAAATAATGTCTCTATATGTTTCCGGTACTGTTTCCCAAGATCGAGATCCCGACACAAGATGGCGAACTCGTGAGGTTTGATTGCCAGCACGCGACTCGTTTTCCCCGTTACCTGCTCCGGAATGTAGAGCAGCGAAAGCTCGTGGTAATTGCCGGGCAGCGTTTCGGTCAGTTCGAAGTTCTCGCAGGCTGCGGTCAGCAAATCCCGGCCTATAGGCAGGACCAGTTTCTTGCGCAGGCCCAAAAGGCTCGACGTAGAACGCACATGCTGAAAAACCGCACCTGCGACATCGAATGGTTCGCCCAGCTTGTCTGACATGGCTTTGGCCAGCAACGGCGCACAAAAATGTTCCGGAGACTTCAGTGCCTGCAACTGTTTGAGAAGAATCTGTCGAGACTGAAAGCTGGATTTCAGACTGTTATAGAGAACATTTCGATCATTGACCGGTGCATTGAGCAGCCAGGATGGCATTTGTTGTTTGAGTAAATCAAAGAAAATGCCCTGTTCTTCCGGCGTCATTACAGGCATTGCTTCAAGGCGGTTTTCGACATCCATGTTCGACATCCCTGATCTGAAAAAGAACACTCAGACTAAGGTGCCGCCACACTCGAAAACAGTACGAATAACTGATGCTTTCGGATTCAATCAAACAACAATTCGAGACAATGAAATAGATAGATAAGACCGGTATGCGTATTGAAGTTGATATACGCTCGCACGCCATGGCAGCACGAGCGTAAAACCCGTTACCAGAAACGTTGTTGGGTCAGTCGACTCCACCAGCCCAGCAGCAGGCGATCCACTGAACCGCTGGCCGCCATTCCGATGCGCTCCTGCAGGCTTTTGCGTTCGGCATAGTGCAGGTGATAAACCTCGGACTGTTTGGCGCGCTCGGCCAGGTATTCGTCGCTGGTCTTGAGTTCGTCCACCAGTTGTTTTTCCAGCGCAGCGAGGCCAAGCCAGACTTCGCCGGTGGCGACTTCGTCGATCGCCAGTTGCGGGCGATAACGGGCGACGAAGTTCTTGAACAGTTTGTGGGTGATATCCAGGTCTTCCTGGAACTTTTCCCGGCCCTTTTCGGTGTTTTCACCAAACACGGTCAGGGTGCGTTTGTACTCGCCGGCGGTGAGTACTTCAAAATCGATGTCGTGCTTCTTCAAGAGTCGATTGACGTTGGGCAACTGCGCTACGACGCCGATGGAACCGAGGATGGCAAACGGCGCGCTGATGATCTTCTCGCCGATGCACGCCATCATGTAGCCGCCGCTCGCCGCGACCTTGTCGATGCATACGGTCAGCGGCACGCCCGCCTCCCGGATGCGCGCCAGTTGCGACGACGCCAGACCGTAGCTGTGCACCATGCCACCACCACTTTCCAGACGCAGGACCACTTCGTCCTTCGGGGTGGCCAGGGTCAGCAATGCGGTGATTTCGTGACGCAGGCTCTCAGTGGCGGATGCCTTGATGTCACCATCGAAATCCAGCACGAAGACCCGGGGTTTGGTTTCGTGCTGTTTTTTCTGTTTCTTCTCTGTCTTTGCCTGGCCTTTGCGCAGGGCTTTGAGCTGATCCTTGTCGAGCAGCGTCTGCTCCAGGCGCTCGCGCAGGCCCTTGTAGAAATCATTGAGCTTGTTGACCTGCAACTGGCCCGCTGACTTGCGTCGGCCCTTGCTGCGCAATGCAGCGAAACTGGCCAGCACCACCAGAATGGCGATGACCAATGTGACGGTCTTGGCCAGGAAACTGGCGTATTCGGTCAAAAACTCCACAGTGACTCCTTCAAACGATGCGCTATGACTTGCGATGCGCGGGATGCTTCCAGCATACCCATGCGATGCTTCGTCGGCCAGCCGTGAAACCTCTGGAAACAGGCCTGTAACGGGCATTTCAAACAAGCGTATGTTTTTTCATTGACAGCTCACTGCCATCCCCATAACCTCGCCACAACCTTCAACGTACCGGGATGACGCGGACGTGGGCAGTATCTACTTGATTCGACATGGCCAGGCCTCCTTCGGTGCAGACGACTATGACGTCCTGTCGTCGACCGGCGTACGCCAGGCAGAAATTCTCGGCCGTCACCTTGCCGAACTCGGAATCAGCTTCGACCGCTGCCTGTCGGGCGACCTGCGCCGTCAGCAACACACGGCCAACAGCGCGCTGGAACAGTTCGCCGCTGCCGGCCTGCCGGTCCCTGCCCTGGAAATCGATTCGGCCTTCAACGAGTTCGACGCCGACGCCGTGATCCGCGCCCTGCTGCCGGCCATGCTGCCCGAAGAACCCGAAGCGCTGGACATCCTGCGCAACGCCGCACAGAACCGTGGCGAGTTCCAGCGCATCTTTGCCCTGATCATCGAACGCTGGCTGGCCGGCACATACGACACGCCCGGCCTGGAAAGCTGGCTGGGGTTCGTTGAACGAGTCCAGGCCGGTCTGAACCGCATTCTCGATCAGGCCGACAACACCCAGAAAATCGCCGTGTTTACCTCGGGCGGCACCATCACCGCCCTGCTCCACCTGATCACACAAATGCCTGCCCGCCAGGCCTTTGAACTGAACTGGCAAATCGTCAACACCTCGCTCAACCAGCTGAAGTTCCGCGGTCGCGAGGTGGCTCTGGCTTCCTTCAACAGTCATGCACACCTGCAACTGCTGAAGGCCCCGGAACTCATCACTTTCCGCTGAGTCCGGATTACTGTGACCCTGCTGCAATCAACCAAAAAGGATCGAACCATGACCTCCGTAGCTGATGCCGTAAAAGCAATGCAAGCCAAGTTCAACCCAGCCGCTGCTGCCGGCCTGGATCTGGTCTTCGGTTTCAACATCACTGACGAAGACAAGCAATACGCTCTGATCGTCAAAGACGGCACTTGCGACATCCAGGAAGGCGAAAACGCTGACGCCAACTGCACACTGGTGCTGGACAGCGAAACCCTGAAAGGCATCGTCAGCGGCGAAACCGACGGCATGCAAGCCTTCATGGGCGGCAAGCTGCGCGTTGAAGGCGACATGATGCTGTCGATGAAGCTGTCCGAGCTGTTCCCGGCGTAAGTCGGCAGCCAGACTGCGAACAAATCCCGCCCCTGTGGCGGGATTTGTCATTTCAGGCGCTCAAACCGGCAAACGACGCTGCCAACAACTCCTGTGTATACGGATGCCGCGCCGAGCCGAACAACGCGTCCGTTTCTCCTCGTTCCACCACTTCGCCATCCTTCATCACGATCAGATCATGGGCCAGCGCCCGCACCACCGCCAGATCATGGCTGATGAACAAATACGTCAGACCATGTTCCTCCTGCAATCGGCGCAACAGCGCAACAATCTGTTTCTGTACGGTGCGATCCAGTGCCGAGGTGGGTTCGTCCAGCAGGATCAGATCCGGCTTGAGCGCCAGCGCCCGGGCGATGGCGATGCGTTGCCGCTGCCCGCCGGAGAACTCGTGGGGATAGCGATGACGTGTCGCCGGGTCGAGTCCGACATCCCGCAAGACATCGATCACGGCCTGCTCGCGCTCCCGCGCACTCAAGTCACTGTGAACCTGCAACCCCTCGGCAATGATCTGCGCCACACACAAGCGCGGACTGAGACTGCCGAACGGGTCCTGAAACACCGCTTGCAGGCGCTTGCGCAGCGGCCGCAGTTGTTTACCGCTCAAATGTTCCAGCGCTTCACCGTCAAAACAGATGCCACCATCGGCATCGATCAGACGCAGGATCGCCTGCCCGAGGGTGGACTTTCCCGAACCGGATTCACCGACGATTCCCAGGGTCCGGCCACGTTGCAGGCTCAGATCAATGCCATTGACTGCGTGCAGCCAGGACTTGCGGCGCAGCCAGCCACCACCGAGCCGGAAGCGCACGTTGAGATCGCGTACTTGCAGCAGATCCTCCGCACCGACCCTGTGCAGCGCCACGCCTCCGGGTTCGGCATTGAGCAGTTCGATGCTGTAGGGATGCTGCGGCGCCCGGAATAACTGCTCGCAAGTCGCTTGTTCGACGATCTCGCCGGCGCGCATCACCGCCACCCGCTGGGCGATGGTGCGCACCAGATTCAAGTCATGACTGATGATCAGCAGCGCCATGCCCAGTCGTTGTTGCAGATCCTTGAGTAACAGCAGGATCTTGCGTTGCACGGTAACGTCGAGGGCAGTGGTCGGCTCGTCGGCGATCAGCAGTTGCGGCTCGCAGGCCAGCGCCATGGCGATCATCACCCGTTGCCGTTGCCCGCCGGAAAGCTGATGAGGGTAAGCCTTCAAGCGTTCATGGGGGCGTTGAATGCCCACGAGCTCCAGCAACTCCAGAATCCGTTCCCGCGCCGCCGCCCCGGCCAGGCCTTTGTGCAGCGCCAGACTTTCGCCCAGTTGCCGCTCGATGCTGTGCAGCGGGTTCAGCGAACTCATCGGCTCCTGAAAGATCATCGCGACCCGGTTGCCGCGCAATTGCCGCAGATAACGCTCATGCACGCCGAGCAACTCTTCGCCCTCATAGCGAATGCTGCCTTCGATCTGCGTGATGTTCGGGTCGAGCAGTTGCAGGATGCTGTGGGCCGTCACCGACTTGCCGGAACCGGACTCGCCCACCAGCGCCAGGCATTCACCCGGACGGATGTCGAGGTCGATGCCGTGGACCACTTCCTGGCCTTTGAAGGCAACCCGCAGGTCGCGTATTTCGATCAAATGTTCACGCATATCAAGTCCTCGGGTCGAAGGCATCACGGCAGGCTTCGCCGATGAAGACGAGCAATGAAAGAATCAGCGCCAGCGCAAAGAACGCCGTCAGGCCCAGCCAAGGCGCTTGCAGATTGGTCTTGCCCTGACCGATCAATTCACCCAGCGAAGCGCTGCCCGCCGGCATGCCGAAGCCGAGAAAGTCCAGTGCCGACAAGGTCGCAATCGCCCCGGTAAGAATGAACGGCAGGTACGTCAGCGTCGCACTCATGGCGTTGGGCAGGATGTGCCGCACGATCACCTGCGCATCGCCGACTCCCAGAGCTCGCGCAGCTTTCACGTACTCCAGCCCACGGCTACGCAGGAACTCGGCGCGCACCACGTCCACCAGGCTCAGCCAGGAAAACAGCGCCATGATCCCCAGCAGCCACCAGAAATTCGGCTCGACGAATCCGGACAGAATGATCAGCAGATACAGCACCGGCAGCCCCGACCAGACCTCCAGCAAACGCTGCCCGAGCAGATCGACCCAACCGCCGTAATAGCCTTGCAAGGCACCGGCGGCGATGCCGATCAGCGCACTGGTGGCGGTCAGTGCCAAGGCAAACAGCAACGACACCCGGGTGCCGAAAATCACCCGCGCCAGCACATCCCGCGCCTGATCGTCGGTACCCAGCCAGTTGTCGCCGGAGGGCGGGCTCGGTGCCGGCTCCGTGAGGTCGTAATTGACCGTGTCGAAACCGAACGGGATCGGCGCAAACCACATTCGCCCGCCCTGCCCCTCGATCAGCTCGCGCACCTGGACGCTGCGATAGTCCGGTTGAAATGGCAGCTCGCCGCCGAAATCCTGCTCGGTGTAACGCTTGAAGGCCGGGAAGTACCATTCACCTTGAAACGTCACCAGCAAAGGTTTGTCGTTGGCGACCAGTTCACCTCCAAGGCTCAATCCGAAGAGTGCGAGAAACAGCCACAATGACCACCAGCCGCGCCGGTGAGCCTTGAACCGCGCCCAGCGGCGCTGCCCGATGGGAGAAAGCGTCAGCATCAGGCAGCCCTCGCCGTAAAGTCGATACGCGGATCGACCAGCGTGTAGCACAGGTCGCCCAGCAGTTTTATCAAGAGCCCGAACAGGGTGAAGATGAACAGCGAACCGAACACCACCGGGTAATCCCGCGACACCGCCGCTTCGTAGCTCAGGCGTCCGAGGCCGTCGAGGGAGAAGATCACCTCGATCAGCAACGAACCGCCGAAGAACACCGTCACCAGAGCCTGGGGCAACCCGGCGACCACCAACAGCATCGCGTTGCGAAACACATGCCCGTACAACACCTGCCGCTCGCTCAGTCCCTTGGCCCGGGCCGTGACCACATACAGTCGCGAGATTTCGTTGAGAAAACTGTTCTTGGTCAGGATCGTCAGGGTCGCGAAACCGCCGATCACCAGTGCGCTGACCGGCAATACCAGATGCCAGAAGTAATCGGCCACCTTGCCCCACAGCGTCAGCTCGGCGAAGTTATCCGAAACCAGCCCGCGCACCGGAAACCAGTCCAGCGCCGTACCGCCGGCAAACACCACGATCAACAGCAGCGCAAACAGAAACCCCGGCATCGCATAACCGATGATGATCGCCGCGCTGCTCCAGACATCGAACGCCGATCCGTTGTGCACGGCCTTGCGGATGCCCAGCGGGATCGACACCAGGTAGGTGATCAGCGTCGCCCACAGCCCCAACGACAAGGTCACCGGGAGTTTCTGCCAGATCAGTTCAGTGACCGTCGCGCCTCGGAAGAAACTCTTGCCGAAATCCAGTTGCGCGTAGCTCTTGAGCATCAGCCACAGGCGCTCGCTGGCGGGTTTGTCGAAACCGTACTGGCGCTCGATATCGGCCACCAGCTTCGGCTCCAGGCCACGGGTCGCGCGGGACTCGCCGCCAATGGTTTCGACATGGCTTGCGCCTACCGCCCCGCCGACACCGATCCCCTGCAGACGGGCGATGGCCTGCTCGACCGGGCCACCGGGCGCGGCCTGCACGATCACGAAGTTCACCAGCAGAATCGCCAGCAATGTCGGCACGATCAGCAGCAGACGCCGCAGGCTATAACCCCACATGTGCAAACTCCTTTTGCTGTTTTTGCGCCTGAGTAGCGGTCAATGCCGTGGGGCTGATTTCCCACCAGGTGTCGAGGCCGGCGTCATACAGCGGTGCAATCACCGGTCGCCCAAAACGGTTCCACCACACCGTGGAAATGCCCGGCGGGTAATAGTTGGGAATCCAGTAGTAGCCCCACTGCAGCACCCGATCCAGGGCACGGGCATGGCGCAAGAGGCTTTCACGGCTGTCGGCCTGCACCACGCCTTCGAGCAACGCATCCACCGCCGGATCGCGCAGTACCATGTAGTTGTTGGAGCCCGGATCATCGGCTCCGTCGGATCCGAAGTAATTGAACATTTCGCGCCCTGGCGCCTGACTCACCGGGTAACCGACAACGATCATGTCGTAGTCGCGACTGCGCACGCGATTGGTGTATTGCGCAGTGTCGACCTGACGGATATCGAAGCCGATGCCGATCTGCGCCAGGTTGCGTTTGAACGGCAGCAACAAGCGCTCAAAGCCTTTCTGGCCGTTGAGAAAAGTGAATTGCAGCGGCTCGCCGGCAGCGTTGACCAGTTGATCGCCACGGGGTTTCCAGCCGGCGGCGTCCAGCAGTTTCAACGCCTGCAATTGTTGCGCGCGAATGTTGCCGCTGCCGTCGGTGCGGGGCGCTTCGAACACCTGGCTGAACACCTCATCGGGGATCTTGCCGCGCCAGGGTTCGAGGATTTTCAGTTCTTCGGCGTCCGGCAACTCAGTGGCCGACAGCGCGCTATGGGAAAAAAAACTGCGCTGGCGCAAGTACATGCTGCGCATCATCTGCCGGTTGCTCCATTCAAAATCCCAGAGCATGGCAATCGCCTGCCGCACCCGCCGATCCTGAAACATCGGCTTCTGCAGGTTGAACACGAAACCCTGAGCCCCTTGAGCCGCGCCGGGTGCGAGGTGTTCGCGCAACAACTTGCCCTGCTCCAGCGCTGCGCCGGCATAACCGATGGTGTAACTGGTGGCGGAGAATTCGCGGTTGTAATCGAAGCCGCCGGACTTGAGCACTTGTCGCGACACGTCGGTGTCGGCGAAGAACTCCACACTCAGCTGATCGAAGTTGTAGAGCCCGCGGGTGACCGGCAAATCCTTGCCCCACCAGTCCTGAACCCGCTGGAATTTCACACTGCGACCAGCATCCACCGCGCTGATCCGATAAGGGCCGCTGCCGGGCGGAATCTCGAAACCGGCGCCCTCGGCAAAGTCCCGGGTACGCCACCAGTGCTCAGGTAAAACAGGCAGTACCGCCAGGTCCAGCGGCAAAGTGCGGCTGTCGTTGCTCTTGAAGACGAAGCGCACCTGGGTTGGCGACTCGACCTGCACCTCGGTGACATCGCGAAACTGTTGCCGGTACTTGAGGCTGCCCTGAGTGGTAAACAGCTCGAAGGTGTAGCGCACGTCCTCGGCGGTGATCGGCGTACCGTCTTCAAAACGCGCCTCTGGATTGAGATAGAAACGTACCCAGCGTCGATCCGCATCCAGCTCCATCCGCTGGGCCACCAGACCGTAGACGCTGTAAGGCTCGTCCTTGCTGCGATAAGCCAGCGGCGCGTAGAGCCAGCCGTCGATTTCGGCAACCCCGGTGCCTTTGTCGATGTAGGGAATCAGGTGATCGAACGGACCGCTTTCCAGCGAAGAACGCCGCAGGCTGCCGCCCTTGGGCGCATCGGGATTGGCGTAGGCCAGGTGCTGGAAGTCCGGGGCGTACTTCGGGGCTTCGCCGTAGACCGTGAGGGCATGCTGAGGCTGCGCAAATATCGCAGGGCTCAGCAGAAGACATACGCCCAGCAAAGTGAGTCTGGAAAACATGGGCAGATCCTTTAACCGCCTGCCTGATTGTGTTGTGCAACAGGCGGGCACTTTTTATAGGGCCGGCTTTAGAACGATGGGTTACTAAAACCGGCCATGTCTGGTCATTCTCAGAACTTGTAATTGAGCCGCGTGTACAGCGTTCGCCCAAACGGGTCGCCGTATTTCGGGTCGTAGCCGCTCTGAAAGGTGTAGGTCTGGTTACTGAAAGGCGGCTCGCGATCGAACAGGTTTTTTACCCCCAGCGTCACTGCCAGGGTCTTGCGCCAGGTGTAGGTGCCGGCCACGTCCCAGACGTTGTAGGAGCCGACGTAGTCGTGGGTCTCGCGATCCGAGTCGTGATAACCGCTGGTGTAGCGGTTGGTCAGGCTCGCGCCGAACGGGCCGTAATTCCAGCTGCCGGTCAGGCTGTGACGCCAGCGGGCCACCGCGCCGGCCGACGCGAAGTCACCCCCGCGAAAATCTCCGAGCTTGTCGATGAAATCGCCCTTGAGCTGCTGCTGATACTCGTAACGGCTGACGTAGGTGCCTTGCAGGCCGATGCCGAAATCACCGTATGGCGTGCTCGGCAGGCGATAGTCGAAGCTCACGTCGACGCCGTTAGTCTTGATCTTGCCGAGGTTGGCCAGACCGGTGACGACGTGATCGATGGAGCCGTCAGGCTTGCGGATCAAACGCTCCGGATACAGCTCCGGATTTTCGAACACTGCGGACTCGGGGAACTCGGCGATCTGGTTGGCGATGCTGATCCACCAGAAATCCAGCCCGGTGGTCAGGCGATCGAACGGCTGATAAACGAAACCGACGGTGACGTTGCGTGCGGTTTCCGGGCTCAAGTCCGTGTTGCCGCCCGTGGTCCGGTTGAACTGCTGGGCGCAGTCGCGGTTGGCGATCCCGCCATTGCTCGGATTACCCCCGGCGCACAGGCGCGGGTCGTTGTAGTTGGCGTTGGTGAAAGTGGTGAAATTCGGGTTATAGAGTTCATACAGCGACGGTGCGCGGAAACCTTCGCTATACGCGCCGCGAACCACCAGTTCCTTGAACGGCTGGAAACGGAACGAGTATTTCGGGTTGGTCGTGCTGCCGAAATCGCTGTACTTGTCGTGCCGCACGGCAGCGGACAATTCCAGGCTGTCGAGCACTGGCACATTGACCTCGGCATATTGCGCCGAGACGCTGCGATCCCCTGACACGCTGCCGTTGGGGTCCACGCCGAGGCTCTGCACATCACCGGCAAACGCGGCGAAATCCTGATGGAAGTCTTCCTTGCGATACTCGCCGCCCAGTGCCAATGCCGATGGACCAGCACCGAACCAGTCGCCGATCTCGCGGCTGACACGGCCGTCAATCGCCTTCACCCGGCCCACGGCAGTTGCGTAATCACCGTCCACCGCGTTGGCCGCCAGCAATGCCGAACCGGCAGCCGTCTGCGGCCCGAACGGATTGATCACGCCGTTGGCGATCCCCTGGCTGACGGCGCGGTCGTTCACGTAGCCACTGCGGATCGTGTTGACCACTTTGTTCTGGTTGTACGAAGCGCCAAGGTTGTAATCCCACCCAACCAGCGTGCCGTCGAAATTCAGCAGCAGGCGCTGACCGGTGTTGTCGTCTTCGTGGCGACGGGCGCCGACCGCCGTTTCGCGCCAGTTCACGTCCACCGGCTGCGTCGGATCAAGGGCAAAACCGCTCGGCGCGGGGGTGATGCCGTTGCCCGGATAAAACGCCGTGCCGGGATTGACCTGATTACCCATCAGGGTGCCGGGACCGATCTGGGTGCGGTTTTCATTGCGCGCCCAGAAGTATTCGAGGCTGACGTTGTGATCGTCCGACAGCTTGCCGGTGGCTTTGGCGAAGGCCGAAGTCTTTACAGTTTCCGGGACCAGATCGAGGTAACTCCACAGGCTCTGGCGGCAGATACCGTTACGTGCAAGCAGCCCCGGCGCGTTGCAACCGGATCCCGCCAACGGGTTGGTAGCGTTGCTGCCCTGGCTCCAGTTGGCCGGCGATGCCGTGCCGGAGGTGTAATCGAGCCCGCGCCCCGGCTGGTAGTTGTAGGTGTAACCGCGATCTTCAGCCGCCAGCCGTTGCTGCTTGTCGTAACTCACGACGCCGAAGACGTTGAAGCGATCGTCCTGCAAATCACCGAATCCCCAGCTGCCGCTGAAGTTACGGCTTTCACCGCCGCCGGAGTGCGTCGGCGTGTCGTAACTCGTACTGATCTGACCTTCGTTGAGGCTGGTCTTGGTGATGAAGTTGATCACCCCGCCAATCGCATCGGTGCCATATAGCGCCGAAGCCCCATCGCGCAGGACTTCGACCCGGTCGATGGCGGCGAACGGAATGGTATTGAGGTCCACACCGGAGCCATTAATGGCGTTGGTTGCGTTATTGCTCAAGCGGCGGCCGTTGAGCAGCACCAGCGTCTTGTTCGGGCCGATACCGCGCAGGTCGGCATAAGACGCCCCGCCGCTGCTCGAACCCACCGAACGTCCGGAGCCTACGGAGGACTGGTTGGCAGAGATCCGGTTGACCAGCTCTTCAGTCGTCGTCACACCTTGCTTCTGCAATTCTTCCACCCGAAGGATGGTGACCGGCACGGCGGTTTCGGCATCGACCCGGCGGATCGCGGTGCCGGTGACTTCGACTCGTTGCAGTTGAGTGGTCGGTTCTGTAGTACTGCTTTCGGCAGCTATCGCCGGCAGTGTGTTGATCGCCAGCAGCAAGGCCACGCTCAACGGGGATTTAACGGGTGAAAATCGAATCATGAACAGCCATCCCTGCGTTTTGGTTTATGCAGGGATGTGCGATGGCGAATGAAGATTTATAGAGTTCGATTTAGACCGTTGGGTGCTGAGGTTATTCTTTTTTTCTGCCCAAAATCATTACCCGGTTTAATGTCAGAGTGAAGCATCAGTGTATTTACCGAGTTCAATACAGATACTGTCGAGCCTGCACCCACACACGAATCAGACTAATGGCGACGCAGCAAGGTACTACCCAGAGCCAATCAGCCCCAGGCAAAGATAGCCAAAAAAACACAAATACTATCAGTGGAAAAATGACCACAGATACTTGATACCCCGGCGAAATAGTCGATTGCATCAAATGCGCAACGATGATAACTGCTGCGTGATGCATGGTGCCCAATGCTGACAGCCACAATACAAGAAAGAGCGATGAAACATTCGATGCAACGGTAGAAATCATCAGCAAACAGCCAATTAAAAACGGCAGTGCAAACCTCATATCACGCGGTGCACGGATCGACCGCCAGGCAACCGCACCCAAAATTACCGTACTCACAACGATAAGCACGACATCCATCACCAGGAGACCTGGTAACACCTCGAAGGACAGACCTCGATTCAGAGTGGAAAACATACAAGCGAGCATGTACATCGATGCGACGAAAACACCTTCCACAGGGCCCAACACAGGCAGGCTCAACCGACCAGATGTGTATTGTCCTAACCAAACCATGACCGTGGCCAAGCCGACAGTGCAGAGAAAAAAGACGGCCGTAATTGCATTAACTTCTTTAGCCGCTCCACACATCAGGATTGACACGACCACTAAACTGACCACCCCTGAATCGATACCGTGATCCAGAAACTCTCCCCAAGCAGAACTCCTGCCCAGGTTGCGCGCCCGTACCCCATCTACGTGATCAAGGATGCAATACATCCATGACATGCCCCCCCAAACCGGGAGCATAAAAGTCGTCCAACCGGACGGCGTTAAATACACTCCAATCGTCATGGTGACCGCGAAAAGTGCAGCCAAATACGTGACCTGATCAGGAGACATGCAAGGCGGTAATCGCTCGTCAACATAAGGCGCAATTTTAGTCGACAACCAATGCGCCAACGCAGATTGGTCAACGCAGCAGTATTGATATTTCGGCGATTTGGACCCGACCTGCATCGTCATAACTACCGCCCTCCTCAGGTTTCTGCCAAAAACATGAATCCGACGCTGTCTGTTCTAACTCAAAAAATACTGGCTCGACACTGTCAGATATGACAGTTGCAGAACAACTCAAAGCCAGTTACCCCCCAACATTTCAAATTTCCGCCAGAACGTTCCAACTGCCTGATTAGTCAGTTCAGCAGGATCGCCGCCCATACAATTAGTAATTACCGCTCAAGCAAGGTGTCCAGCTCGGCGAGTCTTCACGCTTGCGCTGTCGTCAGCCGCATTCGCGGACAGTATGTTGATCGTCAGCAGCAAGGCCAGGCTCGAGGGGGGATTTAACGTGTGAAAATCGAATCATGAACAGCCATCCCTGCGGTTTGGTTTATGCAGGGATGTGCGATGAGCAACAGGGATTTATAGGTCGCGGTTTAGACCGTTGGGTGATGAGGTTATGCAAATCGATAAGCCCGCTCATCAACTCAAAACCATCTCCTTGAGCAAACGGGTATCCAGCCCGAACCGCGCCTGCGAGACCATCCTGAACTGCCCCTCCGCCAGATCGCAGCTCACCAGCAAGTTCCACGAGTGCCGGGTTGCCGCCGAGGGAATGGGCGAAAAGTCTCATCCCCCGAAGTGATAACTCACATCCAGCCACCACTGCCGCCCATACGGGTCGTAGTTGCCGGTGGGGTAATACGGCCAGCCGGCCGAGTCGTCATGCTTGACCTGATTAAGCAGGTTGTTGACGGTCAGTCCGACACTTGCCCGGTCGTTCAAGCGATAGCGCGCACTGGCGTTGAACACTGTCCACGGTGACAGGCGCCCGTCGCCCGCGCCGTTGGTGACGGAGCCATAACGGATGCCCATCAGGGTCGCCGTGGCCTTCTGATAATCCCAGGTCAGGCTGGCGTTGACCTTGCTGCGCCAGTCGTAGTTGCTGCGCGAAGTGCGCAAATCCTGGGTCGGGGCGTCGTCGGATTCCTTGTAGAAATGCGACAGCACCAAGGTGTATCCCAGCGCCGAACTGAACGCTCCGTACTGCCCGGCACCCCAGCGAATGTTGCTCTTGAAATCGAGACCACTGACCCGCTCGCTGGCGGCGTTGATCGCATTGACCCGCACTCGCTGCAACTGATTGGGATCGACGGCGGCATTGCCGGGATTGCGATCGACACGAGCGAGAGTCGATTGGCAGTTGGCCGAGTTGATGTCCTGGGTGCCGTTGCGGCATTCGTTCTCTTCCTGCAGCAGGCGGTTTTCGTCGACGGTGGTCAGCAGGTCATCGATTTCCACCCTCCAGAAATCGGTGGAGAAATCGAAGTTGCGCGACGGCGACCAGACAAACCCGTAAGTCCAGGATTTTCCGCGTTCGGATGCCAGATCCGCCGTGCCGCTCTGGGTGTAATCGACACGCCCGCGATCACAGGCGCCCTCCACGCCCTGGCTGCAACCGTAGTAGTCGATCTGCGCCGGGTAGTAGCCGTTGCTGTCGGACTGGTAGATGTAGTTCAGGTCCGGCGCGCGGAAACTGGTGCCGTAACTGCCGCGCAGCAGCAGGCTGGTGATCGGCCGCCACTCCAGGCCGAGGTTGTAGGTTTTCTGCTGCTCGGTGCGGCCGCTGAATTTGTATTGGTCCCAACGCCCCGCCGCTGTCGCCAGCACAGTGTCAGTGACCGGAATGCTGAACTCACCGCCCGCCGCGTAGCGCTTGCGCGAACCGCCGGAGCTTTGTGCAGGCGTCACACCATAGAAACTGCCGTCATTCAGGCTGTCGTCCGGGTCGATGCGGTATTCCTGTTTGCCCGCTTCCAGTACGCCGGCAAATCCGACCGGGCCGGCCGGCAGGTCAAACAGGTCGCCATTGACCGAGGCGTTGTAACTGGTGGACACCGACTTGCTGCTCTGGGTCAGGTTGCCGCGAAACTGCTGCCATTCCTGCGGTGTGAGCGGTCGATCAAGACGTGAAGCATCCGGAGAGAACACCGGGTAACCGCCGCGTGTACCGAGCTGCGGACCCAAGTAGAAATCCTGGATCGACGACAGCGGCGTATAGCGTGTGGTGCGCACGCTTTTGTATTCCGAACGATTGGCCGCCAGATCATAGTGCCAGCCGGTGTCGGCGATTTTGTCCGAAAGCCCCAGGGTGCCAGTCCATGAGGTGTCGCGCCACTTGCTGTTGTTGCTGGTACGCCCGCCGATTTCCTCTTCACCGAAACGCCGATACCAACGCTCCAGATTGCCGCTGTTCTGGTTGATGAAGTCCGGCGACGTGAAGGTCGGGCCACGGGTGTTGTTCTGGATGTGGTCGAGGCCGTACATCAGGTCGGCGAACACCTGGCCGCTGTCGCTAAAATGCCAGGTGCCGCGGGTGTAGCCGTCGTAGTTTTCCTTTTGCGTCTGGATCGTCCAGTAATCGTTGTACATCTGGTCGGTGCGGCAACGCCCGCCATTGTTGAACAGTTTGTTGTCGAACGTGCCTTGATAGGCACCGCAGCCTGGTCCCAGGTACCGGTTATTACTCAGGTCGCGACGGTATCCGACATCCGCCAGCGGGCCGCTCTGCATGAAGCCACGGTCATCGGCCCAGATCGGATCGCGATTGGTCAGCTCAAGCCCGAACAGGCCGTCGAAGTCACCCCAACTTCCGCCGCCGCTGATCTGCAAGCGCTGATTGTCACCGCCCCCACGCTCGCTGGTACCGCCCTTGAGGTTCACGTCGACGCCATTCATCTTGTCCTTGAGGATGATGTTCACCACCCCGGCAATCGCATCCGAACCGTAGATCGCCGAGGCGCCGCTGCTGAGGATTTCGATGCGGTCGATGATCGCCGAAGGAATGTTCGCCAGGTTGGTGAAGTTGACCTTGCCGTCGTACGGCGTCGGGTAATCGGCAACCCGCCGGCCATTGATCAACACCAGCGTGTGGTTGGGTCCAAGACCACGCAGGTTGAGTGCGCTGGCGGCCGGCTGCCAGGTGTTGCCATAGTCTTCACCCTGAGTCATGCCGGTGTTCTGGGTTTGCGTGGCGAGGGCGTCGTAGACGTTCTTGTAGCCCCGCGCTTCCATTTCCTCATGGGTGATAACGTTGACCGGTGTCGCCCCATCGGACTGGGCGCGGGCGATCCGCGATCCGGTGACCGTGACTTTTTCCATGCGGTAATCGGCGCTGCTGGCGGGCGCCACGGCGGCGGCTTTCACAGGCGCGGTGCTCGGCGCGTCGGCTTGACGAATGCTCAAACCCTGAGTGCCCTGCTCCACTTGCAGTCCGCTGCCGAGCAAGGCTTTCTCTACGGCTTGCCGACCGCCCAACGCACCGCGCACTGCACTGCTGCGCTTGCCCTGCACCAGATTCTGGCTGAAGGAAATCGGCACACCGGTCTGGCGCGAGATGTCCAGCAGCACCTCGTCGAGCGCACCTGGGGCGATGTCGAAAGTGAACACCTGAGTGGCGGCATCTTGCGCCAGAACGGCCAAAGGAACGATGCCCATCGCCAGCGCGGCGGCCAGCGTCAGGCGGGTTGATTGTTGTTTGAATAAGAACATCGAGGGGCTTCCCTGTTGAAGGCGTCTGCAGGGAATGAGCAGCGGGCCGGCGCTTTTTATAGGGGGGCGGATAGACCGGGAAGTTATGGTTTTATAACCGCGCTTCGATGCTCACCCAGTAAGGGTTGTGCCAGGTGACGCGAATCGGCAGCGAGCGTTCGAGCAACTGCAAGGTGCGGTCGCTGTCGTCCAGCGGATAGAGGCCGCTGAGGCGCAGATCCGCGACTTCGGGGCTCAGGTGCAGAATCCCGCGACGATAGCTGCGCAGGCTGTCGATGACTTCGCTCAAGGGGCGGTCACGCACTTCGAGACGTCCCTGAACCCAGGCGCTTTCCTGTCCCTTGCTGCGCTCCAGAGCGAGGATTTCCCGTTCGTTGAACAACAGGCTTTCGCCCGCCTCCACCACTTGCCGCGCGCCGCCGGCAGTGACCACTTCGACCTGCGAATGCAGCATCACCAGCCGCGTCGAATCCTCAGCGCGCTGCACCAGGAATTTCGTACCGAGGGCGCGCATCCGCCCGTGTCCGGTTTCGACCACAAACGGCCGCGCCGGATTTTTCGCCACATCGACCAGCAGTTCCCCGCTGCGCAGCGCAAGCAGACGCTCTGCGCTGTCGAATCGCGGCACCACGCGGCTGAGGGCGTTCAGCATCAAGGTGGTCCCATCTTCCAGCGTGAATTCGCGTCGCTCGCCTGTTCCGGTCGACAACTCGCCGGCCTCGGGCAACCAGCCATAACGTCGCCCGAGCAACCCGGCCAACACCGTGACGCCGAGCACGCTCAGGCTGCCGCTGATGAATCGACGACGGCTGCTGGAGGGCGCATTCAGGCTGTGCAGCACACTCTCACGGGGCAGCCCGCGCAGGTTCGCATGGCGCAACAGATTCAGTCCTCCACCCATTTGCTCGATGATCTGCTGATGCCGTGGATCCGCTGCACGCCAGGCGTCGAAGGCTGCACGTTCTTGCAGGCTGACGTCGCCCGACTGCAACAACGCCATCCATTGCGCCGCTTCGTCGATCAGCGTTTCGTCTGGTCTCATGCCTGCATCGCCTGATAGCAACGTTTGAAGGCTTCGACCATGTACTGCTGCACCCGACTGGTGGACACACCGAGGCGCTCGCCGATTTCGCTGTAGGTCAGACCGTCGAGCTGATGGTAGAGAAACGCAGCCTTGGCCTTCGCTGACAAGCCGTTGAGCAAGCGATCCACCGCCAGCAGCGCTTCGATCACCAGTTCCCGTTCCTCGGGTGACGGATGTACTGGCTCCGGCGCCAACGCCAGGCTTTGCAGATAGGCACGCTCCAGATCCTGCCGGCGCCAGCCTTCGTAGACCAGACGCCGGGCAATTGTGGTCAGCAGTGCGCGAGGTTCGCGAATGGCCAGCGGATCGGGCAATGCCAGCACCCGCAGAAAGGTTTCCGAAGCAATGTCCTGGGCGCTGTGCGGGCAGCCGAGGGTACGGCTGACGGCGGCGCATAACCATCGGTAGTCCTTTTGGAACATTTGCCCGATGAGCTGGTAATGCGGGTTGTGACTCCCCATGCCTTACTCCCTGAAAACGGGCTCCACCCGCTGCGAAAATCCATGGATACGCCGGGATCGTCCGGCGTTGATCAGGGCTGCGACTGTGCAATAGCGTCGCGGACATTTGAAGTAATAAAAAATCAGGATATGCAAACCATTGAGTATAAGACGCTTTGTCGCCACGGCAACATTGGCTGACACAACGTTGATCTCGATCAGTGGCGCCCGCCACGCCACTCTCTAACCTTGCGCCTCCATCGATAGCCACGGACGGCTCACCGGGAGCCTGCGGCTGACCTTTCAAGGAAGAGCAATCATGCGATCACTCAACATCATTCTTCTGTCTTCGGCGTTCAACGGCCTGACCCAACGTGCCTGGCTGGACCTGCGTCAGGCAGGCCATTCGCCGAGCGTGGTGCTGTTCACCGACGAATCCGCCGTGTGCGAGCAGATCGAAAACAGCGGCGCTGATCTCGTGATCTGTCCGTTCCTCAAGGACCGTGTGCCCCATGCGCTGTGGAGCAATCTGCAACGTCCGGTGGTGATCATTCACCCCGGCATCGTCGGTGATCGCGGCGCCAGCGCGCTGGACTGGGCGATCATGCGTGAGCTGCCAACCTGGGGCGTAACCGCGCTGCAAGCGGTGGAAGAAATGGACGCCGGCCCGGTCTGGGCCACCTGCGAATTCAACCTGCCGGCAGGCCTGCGCAAATCCGAGCTGTACAACGGCCGGGTCAGCGACGCGGCGATCCGTTGCATCCGCGAAGTGGTGGAGAAATTCATCGATGGTTTCGTCCCGATGCCATTGGATTACTCCGATCCCAAGGTTCGCGGCTGTCTGCAACCGAACATGAAACAGGACGACCGCACCTTCAGCTGGCACGACTGCTCGCGTTTCATCAAGCGCTGCATCGACGCGGCGGACGGCCAGCCCGGCGTACTCGCCAGCCTCGCCGGCGGTCAGTATTACGTGTATGACGCGCACCTCGATCAGCGCACCGGCATCCCTGGCGAAATCCTTGCGGTACACGACGATGCGGTACTGGTGGCGACCGGTGATCACAGCCTGTGGATCGGCTCGCTGCGACGCAAACCGCAACCGGGTGAAGAAACCTTCAAGCGTCCGGCGCGGCATGTTCTGGCCGGGCAATTGGCGGATGTACCGGTGCTGGACTGGTCGATTGCCAACGCGCCATTCAGCGATGAGGCCTATCAGCCGATCCGCTATCGCGAGTCCGGGCGGGTCGGCGAGCTGACGCTGGAGTTCTACAACGGCGCCATGAGCACCGAGCAATGCCAACGCATGGTCGAGGCGCTGCGCTGGGCCAAATCCCGCGACACCCAGGTGCTGCTGGTCAAGGGCGGGCGCGGCAGTTTTTCCAACGGTGTGCATTTGAATGTGATTCAGGCTGCCGAAGATCCGGGCGCCGAAGCCTGGGCCAATATCCAGGCCATCGACGATGTCTGCGCCGAATTGCTCAGCGCACGGCAACTGGTGGTCAGCGGGGTCACCGGCAATGCCGGCGCCGGGGGCGTGATGCTCGCCCTGGCGGCTGACATCGTGTTCGCCCGCGCCGATATCGTGCTCAACCCGCATTACAAGAGCATGGGCCTGTACGGCTCGGAATACTGGACCTACAGCCTGCCCCGCGCCGTCGGCCCGGCCATGGCCGAACAACTGACTCAGGCCTGCCTGCCAGTCAGCGCTGCTCAGGCGTTGCAACTGGGCATGGTCCAGGAAATCGGCCCGCGCTGCCCGGACGAGTTTGGTTTGTGGTTGCTGCAACGGGCCAATTCGGTACTGACCGATCCGACGTATGCGGCGGTGCGTGAACGCAAGCTGCGGGTCGATCATGAGCTGATCCGCCAATGCCGCGAAAGCGAGCTGCAAGAGATGCAGGAAGACATGCTGTACAACCGCAATCAGTTTGCCGAGAAGCGCCGCAATTTCGTGTACAAGCGCAAGACGTGCTGCACGCCGGCGCGGTTGGTGGAGGATTGGGCTCGGGTGCGTGAGGCTGAGCTCGCCGGTTGATCGGCGGCGTCTGCTTTTCCCCTCATCGGAACGCCGCCCGCCTAGCCCTCTCCCCCAGGAGAGGGAACCGATCGGGGGATATTGAAGAAGTACGCCGACCTGAAAGATTTGCTTTGAATCCAAAATCGACTCGGTCTTTCAGGTCGGCGTATAGCGCAAGACAACTCGGTCAGTCCCCTCTCCCTCGGGGAGAGGGCTAGGGTGAGGGCGCTTTTGCCTTACAATGCGGGCACCTCAGACAACGGCGCCCCTATGGACATCGACCTCGCCCGCACCTTTCTGGAAATCGTCCGCCACGGCAGCCTCGCTGCGGCGGCGGAAAAGCTGTTCGTCACCCAGACCGCGATCACCGCCCGCGTACAAAAACTCGAAAGCCAGTTGGGCAGCACGCTGTTCGTGCGCAACCGCGCCGGTGCGCGGCTGACTGCCAACGGCGAGGCGTTCGTGGTCTACGCCAATCAGCTGGTGCAGACCTGGGAAGCCGCGCGCCGCGACCTGCCGCTGCCCGAGGGCTACGACAACGTGCTGCACATCGGTGGCGAGGTCAGCCTGTGCAACCCGTTGATGCTCAGCTGGGCCGCTGAACTGCGCGAGAAAATCCCCAGCCATGCCCTGCGCATGGACATCCGTGACGGCGAGAATCTGCTGCGTCAGCTGGAACTCGGCGTGCTCGACGCCGCGCTGGTCTATCAGCCGGAATACTGGCCGGGCCTGCAGGTCGAGCAAGTGCTGGAAGAGAAACTGATTCTGGTCCGGACACCCAACCGCCCCGCTCCCTACGTATACATCGACTGGGGCACCGACTTCCGCCGTCAGCACGATGCCGCATTGCCGGAAAAAGCCAAGGCCGCCCTGAGCTTCAACCTCGGCCCGCTGGCTTTGCAATACATTCTGGAGAACGGCGGCAGCGGCTACTTCCGCACCCGTGTCGTTCGCACCTACCTGGAAAGCGGCGCACTGGAAGTCGTGACCAAAGCCCCGGAATTCGGCTATCCGACCTACCTCGTCTATTCCCGCGACCGTGATTCGGCGACCCTGCAACAGGCGTTCGATCTGCTGCGCGAAGTGATCAAGGCCGACGACGACTGGTCCCAGCGCTGGAACCCGTTGAGCTGACGACCGCTATGCACCGGAGCATGGCAGTTGTGACCTCAAGGTAGACCCTGCACGAACGGCGGGATCGGCTAATCTGCCGGGATAACGACAATATCCGCAGGTGACCGCAGTGAGGCAGACCACCGAGGCATTTCGCAGCCGCTATCGCGCGGCGATTCATCCGCTGTACAACCCGTGGCTGCACGGTACCTTCGTGCTGCTGTTCGGCGTGCTGGCCATCGGCGCGTTCTGGAGCAGCGTGCAGCAGGTGCGTCCGCTGGAATGGCTGGCGGTGCCGCTGACCTTGCTGTTCTTCAATTTCGGCGTGTACGTGGTGCACCGCCACCTCGGGCATCACAAGAAAGCCTTCGCCAAGATGTTCTACGCCCGCCATGCCGGTGACCATCACAGCTTCTTCACCCCAGGCCACATGACCTGGGACAGCGCCCGCGACTGGCGGGTGATCCTGTTTCCGGCGTGGCTGATCGTGGTGCACACGCTGGTGATTACCCTGCCCCTGTGGTGGCTGTTCGCACAGGTCAACGCCAACGTCGCCGGGCTGTTCGGCGGCTGCATGGTGCTGGGTTATTTGACCTATGAGGTCTTTCACGCCTGCGAGCACTTGCCGGAAAAGCATCCGTTTAGTCGTCTGCCATGGATTCGCCAGATGCGCCGTCTGCACGAATTACATCACCGGCGTGAACGCATGCAGGAGCGCAATTTCAATATCGTCCTGCCGTTGATGGATTACCTGTTCGGCACCCTCTACTGGGAGCCGGAATCCGTCCCCCTCACCGATTCGAGAACGCCCATGACCCGCATGCAGCATCCGATCGACATCGCCGGCGAGCCGATTGCCGTACTCGCCTACGCCGCCACCGTCAGCCGCTGGCCCGAGTGGCATCCGTCCTCGCTGAAAATCGACGGCCCCGCCGGGCCGTTGCATGCCGGCGCGCGTTTCGAGGAAGACATTCATGCTGGTGGCCGCGAAGGCCATTTGAGCTGGGAAGTCACCGAATACCTGCCGGGGCGGCGCTGGTGTGCCCGGGCTCAGGGCGATCATGGATTGTCATTGCATCTGACCTACGAATGTTCGGCCGCAGGCGAAGGAACGGCTTTCGTACGTACTCTGGATTACCGCTTCGAGAGCCTGGGCATGCGCATCGCCAATCAGCTGTTGCTCAAGCGCCGTATCGAACGTGAGTCGGCGGCCTCGATGCTGGCCTTGCGCGATATGGCGACCCGGCATCTGGCACTCGCGGGGGCCCACGTGTGAAGCTGCGCCAGCTGATCCTGCTGCTGGTGATTTTGATTCTGGCCTTCCTGTTGCTGATGCCGACCAAAGTCGAGCCGGTGGCGTGGAAGCCGCAAGCAGCCCCCTCATTGACTGAAGGGGTCTACGCGGACAATCAACGCCTCAAAAGTGCGAAGCAGGTCGGCCCGGGCGATATCGAAGGCCCCGAAGCGCTGTTGCTGGAGGACGACTTTCTGATCACCGGCCTGCATGACGGGCGCCTGCTGCGCACCAGCCTCGACGGCCAAAAGCGACAGGTACTCGCCGACACCGGCGGGCGTCCGCTGGGCCTGGCGCGGCATCCCAACGGTTTGCTGGTGATTGCCGACGGGGTCAAGGGCTTGCTGTCCCTTGATGCACAAGGACGGTTGACCGCGCTGACCACTGAAGCCAATGGCCTGAAATTCGGTTTCACCGATGACGTGGCCATCGACAAATCCGGGCATTACGCCTACTTCAGCGATGCCAGCAGTCGCTGGGGTTACGGCCATGATGGTGAGGCGATCATCGAGCACGGCGGCGACGGCCGCCTGCTGCGCTATGACTTCCAGACCGGCAAGACCAGCGTCCTGCTCGACAAACTGGAGTTCGCCAACGGCGTGACCCTCGGCCCGGATGACGCCTATGTGCTGGTCAACGAAACCGGCGCCTACCGCATCAGCCGCTACTGGCTGACCGGGCCGAAGGCCGGCACCCATGACCTGTTCATCGACAACCTGCCGGGGCTGCCGGACAACCTCGCCTTCAATGGCCGGGACCGTTTCTGGGTGGCGCTGTACACGCCGCGCAATCCGCTGCTCGATGGCACCGCCGGGCATCCGTTCGTGCGCAAGATGATCGTGCGGGCGATGACCGTTGTGCCCAAACCGGTGGAAAAACGCGGGTTCGTGCTGGCGCTGGATCTGGACGGCAAGGTGATCGCGAACTTGCAGGATGCGAGCGACGGCAATTACTCGCCGATCACCACGGCGCGCGAGTATGGCGACTGGTTGTATTTCGGCTCGCTGAAAGCCACGCACATGGCGCGGATGCCGTTGGAGGCTGCTTTGAAGTGAGGCCCCGGAATCCGCGTCGACTCGACTGGCCAGCGATGGCGGACGGTCAATTGCTGGACCGATCGAATTTGTCCGGGTCTTCATCTTCCGGCACCTCGTCGTCCTTCCGCTTTTCTTCCGGATGGCGGACGGTATGCGCCGGACTGTTGGGCTCGGGATGAGTGGGAACCGGGTCGAATGCACCCTGCTCTTCACTGGGAAATTTTGGATCTTTCATAAGGCACCTCGCAAAGAGTCGCTATGTGAAGACTCTGTACATTCGAGGTGCCCGTCGTGGCTGTCGTTCCAGTCGTGCCACCCCCGAAGGTCGATGGCGCGACTGACGGTCAGGTTCGAGCCTGCAATTGCTCGACGATCTTGTCTTTGACCTGCAAGCGTTTCTCTTTGAGTTTCTTCAGTGCGTCATCACTGGGCGCGTCCGAAGCTGCCGTCTCGGCCTTGACGACCTCGGCGTCCGCCTGGGAATACTTGTTGATCAGTGCGTCCAGATGTGGATCCTCGGTGCGTCGTTGCTGGATCTCTTCCTTCGTAAGCTTCAAGTCCTGATACAGGTCATGGGTCACCGGCATGGAACACCTCCGTCAATTGATCGGCAGCCGACGCGACCGATTGCGTCAGCCATTACCAGAATGGCCTTGGTTGTACCCTTCTGTCGACCACCTGTCAGACCAGCGGTGGCCGTTCGTCGCCCTGAAGCAAATACGATAAAACCTTACGCCGCAGGCTTCCCTCCATTGAGTAACACCCCCAAAACATCTGCGTGGAGAAACACCAATGGACGGATTCAACCTGCGTCATCTCGCCCTCGCCGTCGCGCTGAGTACCGGCATGGGCAGCGCCTTCGCCGCCACCTCCAACAGTTTTGTCGATAACGCGGCGGCCGGTGGCATCGCCGAGATCGAGACCAGCCGCCTGGCCCTGGAAAAAAGCCAGTCGGCGGACATCAAGGACTTCGCCAACATGATGATCACCGACCACGGCAAGGCCAACGATGAACTGGCGGCCATTGCCCAGGCCCACGACATCAAGGTTCCGGACTCCACCACCCTCGTGAAACAGGCCAAGGAGAAGATCCTCGACATGCGCGACGAGTCCTTCGACGCCGCCTACGCCAACAACCAGGTCAAGGCCCACGAAGAAGCCATCGAGTTGTTCAAGAAAGAAGCCAACACCGTGACCGACGACCAGGTCAAGGGCGCCACCGAGCTCAAGGGCTTTGCCCAGAAAATGCTGCCCGGCCTGGAAAAACACCTGGCAGCCGCCAAGGAGCTGCAGGCCAAACACCCCTCCAAATAACCGCAAAGCAAGCCAAGAGGCCGCCTCCACTGGACGCGGCCTCTTTTTATTGGGCATTCAAAGGTGCGAAAGATCGGCGTCACCGGCCACGCCAACTAGAGTTAACGGGGCATTCCTTGCGCCGGATCAAAAATATCCTCACAGGAACGAACAACTATTTCGAACGGCCAGGGTCATTCACTTCGCGCCGGTCATTTTCCGAAGAACCGGCCCCCAATTCGCAATGGAGCACGACGCACATGGCAGCACTGCAGAACAGCACACTCGATGCGATTAAAAACAAACAGGCACAACTGCTGGGCGAATGGATCAACGGACTGCAGGCCAGCGGCGCCACCCGCAACCTCAAGGAACACGACATACAGCAACAGACCAGCGAATTCCTGCAACTGGTGGTCACGGGGCTGGAAAGCGACAGCGGCACCAACATTGCCGCCCCCGGCTGGGAGGCCACCCGTCAGTTCCTTGAAAAGCTCTCCCACAGCCGCGCGCTGCTCGGTCAGGACTCGCAACAAACCGCCAGCTTCATCTTCTCGCTCAAAGGCCCGTTGTTCGCGCTGCTGCAAAACCATTACCAGGATCAACCGGCGCTACTGGCCGAACAACTCTGGGAAATCTCCGAACTGCTCGACGCTTTCGGCCTGCACACCATCCGCACCTTCCAGAAATCCCGTGAAGCGGTGATCAAGCGTCAGCAGGAAGAATTGCTGGAGCTGTCCACCCCGGTGGTCAAGCTGTGGGACGGCGTACTGGCGCTGCCGATGATCGGCACCCTCGACTCGCAACGAACGCAAGTGGTGATGGAGTCGCTGCTGCAACGCATCGTCGACACCGGTTCGGAAATCGCCATCATCGACATCACCGGCGTGCCGACCGTCGACACCCTCGTTGCCCAACACCTGCTCAAGACCGTCACCGCGATCCGCCTGATGGGCGCTGACTGCATCATCAGCGGCGTGCGTCCGCAGATCGCCCAGACCATCGTGCACCTCGGTCTCGACCTGCAAGGCGTGGTGACCAAGGCCAACCTGGCCGACGCCTTGAAACTGGCCCTGACCCGCCTGGGCATCACTCTCGCCAAGACGGTTTAACCGATGGAACGTATCCCGATTCTCCAGATGGGCGACTTCCTGCTGGTGACCATCCAGGTCGACATGCATGACCAGCTCGCCCTCACCCTGCAGGACGATCTGTCCGAGCGCATCAGCAAGACCTCGGCGCGCGGAGTATTGATCGACATTTCGGCGCTGGACATGGTCGATTCGTTCATCGGCCGGATGATCGGCACCATTTCCGGCCTGTCGAAAATCATGGACGCCGAAACCATGCTGGTGGGCATGCAGCCGGCGGTGGCGATCACCTTGGTGGAACTCGGCCTCAACCTGCCCGGCGTCAGCACCGCGCTGAATGTCGAGCGCGGCATGAAACTGCTTCAGGAACGAGTACGCCAGCAATGACGGTGCGCAGCAGCGGTACGCAACCGATCAACCTCGAGCAGGACGTGGTGCTCGCCCGGCAACTGGCGCGCAAACTGGCCACCGAGTGCGGCATGCGCCTGATCGACCTGACCAAACTGGTGACCGCCGTCAGCGAGCTGGCGCGCAACACCATGGTGTATGGCGGGGGCGGCGACATGGTCTGGCAGATCCTCGACGACAACCACAAGGTCGGCCTGCGCCTGACCTTCCGCGATGAAGGCCCGGGCATTCCCGACATCAAACTGGCGATGACCGATGGCTGGACTTCCGGCAGCGGTCTGGGCCTGGGCCTGACCGGCGCCAAGCGGCTGGTGGACGAATTCGAACTGGACACCGCACCCGGCAAAGGCACTCGCATAACGATCACCCGATGGACATGAACATCAGCGGGTCGTTGACCCAGGTCTTGCTGATCGAAGACAGCAGTCAGATCGGCCATGCACGGCGCACCGCCCAGCAGCTCGCCGAATCTCACGGCTTCGATGAGCGCGATGCCGGACGGGTGGCGCTGGTGGCCACGGAACTGGCGAGCAACGTGCTCAAGCACGCCGGTGTCGGCGAGTTGCACCTGCGCGCCCTGCCCCGCGCCAACGGTTTCGGCATCGAGATGCTGGCGGTGGACCGGGCCAAGGGCTTCGATCTGGAGTCCTGCATGATGGATGGCTTTTCCACCGGCGGCACCCAGGGCATCGGGCTGGGCGCGGTGGCCCGACAAACTGAAGTCTTCGACGTGCACGCCGATGCCCGGGGTGCGGTGCTGCTCGCACGCCTTTATCCACGCAATGACCAGACGCCGGACCTGCGCTACGGCGTCAGCCAGCACTCATTGCACAACGACCCGGCGTGCGGTGATGTCTGGCATCTGGCGGTGGATCGCAACAGTATCAGCGCGCTGATCGTCGACGGTCTGGGCCACGGCGAGGACGCCGAACGCGCGGCCCGGGCCGGGGAGAAAGCCTTTGCCCTGGATCCCTTCGCGGCCCCGGCGACGCTGATGGAAGACCTGCACCGGGAAATGATCGGCACTCGGGGCGGTGCCGTCGCGTTTGCGCAGTTCCATGGCGAGCGCGACAGCCTGAGCTTCGCCGGTATCGGCAACATCGGCGCCAGCCTCGTCAGCGCCGACAAATCCCGTGGGCTGGCCTCGCACCCGGGGATCGTCGGCGGCCAATACCGGAAAGCCCGGCCCTTTGACTATGCTCACGTGAATGGACATCTATTGATCATGTACAGCGACGGCTTGCAGTCCCGTTGGAACCTCCAAGACTACCCCGGCCTGGTGCATCGCCATCCCGCCGTGATAGCCACCGTCCTGCACCGCGACTTCTGTCGTGGCCGCGACGATGTAACGGTGCTGGTCGTTGCCCTGGAGGCCGCCCATGGCTGAGTCCCCGACTTTGAGCAGCGCAGAACAGACCGCGCTGATCGCCCAGTTGCAGAGCGAAACCGCGGCACTGCGCGAAGAACTCGACGAAACCAATCAGGGTGTACTGGCCCTGTACGCCGAACTCGACACCCAGGCCGAACAACTGCGCCAGGCCTCGGACCTGAAAAGCCGCTTCCTGTCGTACATGAGCCACGAATTCCGCACGCCGCTGGGCTCGATTTTGAGCATCAACAGCCTGCTGGCCGACGAACTCGACGGCCCGCTCAGCCCCGAGCAACACAAGCAGGTAGCGTTCGTCAGCAGCGCCGCCCGTGAACTCAGCGACATGGTCGACGACCTGCTCGATCTGGCGAAAATCGAAGCCGGGCGCATCACCATTTCCCCGGCGTGGTTCGACATGTTCGACCTGTTCGCGGCGTTGCGCGGGATGTTCCGACCGATTGTCGACGCCACGTCGGTGGACCTGATTTTCGAAGAACCGGTAGGCCTGCCGCGCCTGTACACCGACGACAAGAAGCTGGCGCAGATCCTGCGCAATTTCATTTCCAACTCGCTGAAGTTCACCACTCGCGGCGAAGTCCGGGTCTCGGCACGGCTTGAAGGTCAGGACAAAGTGCGTTTCGCCGTCAGCGATACCGGCATCGGCATCGCTGCGGAGTTGCACGGCACCCTGTTCGAAGACTTCTCCCAGGTCGATTCGCCGCTGCAAAAACGCCTGCGCGGCACCGGACTCGGATTATCCCTGTGCAAGCGTTTTGCGGAGCTGCTGGGCGGCGAAGTCGGCGTGGAAAGCGCACCGGGAGTCGGCTCGACCTTTTTTGTGATCATCCCGTTGGCGATCGCTCTGGAGAACGTCGATGAAACATGACATCCGCCTGTTGATCGTCGACGACAACGTCGCCACCCGCTACGCCCTGCGCCGGCGCCTGGAGCGCCACGGCTACGAAGTGCTGGAGGCCGGCACCGGCGGCGAAGGCCTGGCATTGATCGCCAGCGAGGCACTGGATGCGCTGATTCTCGACGTCAACCTGCCGGACATGAGCGGCTTCGATATTGTCCGCGAATTGCGCGCCGATCCCGGCACCGCCCTGCTTCCGGTGATCCATGTGTCGGCGGCGTCGATCCAGACCGGCGACATCATCACCGGCCTCGACGCCGGGGCCGACGCCTACCTGATTCACCCGGTGGACCCGGACGTGCTGCTGGCAACCCTGCGCACCCTGCTGCGGGTGCGCGACACGGAAAATGCCCTGCGCGAAAGCGAGGCGCGCTTCCGGGAAATCTTCGTCAATGTTTCGGCGCCGATTGCGGTCATCGATGCAACCCTGAAAGTCCACGAGTGCAACCACGCCTTTGCCCAACTGATCCAGGACAACCGTGACGCGCAGATCCTCGACGAGTGCTTTGCCGAAGATCAGGGCGCAATCCTCAAGGAATTGCGTCTGCGACTGGTGGACGGCGAGCGCTGGAAAGGCACGCTGAACATGCGCGTGCAGGGTGAAATCCGCGAAACCCAGTGGCAGATTTCCCCGTACCGTACGCCGGAACTGAGCCTGGTGTTCGTCGAAGACGTCACCGAACACCGTCACCGTGAACGCTCGCACCTGGCGCGACTGGACGACACCACCACGCAACTGGCCAAGGAAGTCGCCGACCGGGTACGCGCCGAAGCGCAACTGCTGCAGGTGCAGAAAATGGATGCTCTGGGCAAGCTCACCGGCGGCATCGCCCATGACTTCAACAACCTGCTGACCGGGATCATCACCAGCCTGGAACTGATCCAGAAACGCGTCGCCGATGCCCGTCTCGACAAGGTGCAGTTCTACGCCGACGCCGCGCTGAATTCGGCGATGAGCGCCGCATCGCTGACCCATCGCCTGTTGGCCTTCGCCCGGCAACAGCCACTGGACACCCGGCCGGTGGACATCAACGATCACGTGCGTTCGCTCGAAGAATTGCTGGTGCGCACCATCGGCGAACGCATCGCCCTCAAGCTTGAGCTGACCACCAAACCGGCCATCGCTCTGGTCGATCCGATTCAACTGGAAAGCGCGGTGCTCAATCTGGTCATCAACGCCCGGGATGCCTTGCCGCAGGGCGGCAATATCTGGGTCAGCACCTATGCGGCGTACTCCCATGGCGACCCGAATCTGACCGATGGCTCTTACGTTGCGCTGTCGGTGCGCGACGACGGCACCGGCATCGAACACAGTCTGATCGACAAGGTGTTCGACCCGTTTTTCACCACCAAGCCACTGGGTCAGGGCACCGGTCTGGGGTTGTCGACGATTTACGGTTTCGCCCGTCAGTCCGGCGGCGATGCACACATTCGCAGCGTCGCCCGGCGCGGCACCGAAGTGACCATCATGCTGCCGGCCACCAGCGACCCGACCGCCGCCGATCTGGTGCCACCAGCGGTCGATCCGCAAGGCTCCGGCGAGCATGTGCTGATCGTCGAGGACATGCCGTCGGTGCGGCTGTTCGTCACCGAAGTGCTGGAGGACGCCGGTTACCGCTGCACCCAGGCCGGCGATATCGAAACCGCCCTGGAGCGCCTGCAGAACGATCCGTCGATCAACCTGCTGCTGACCGACGTCGGCCTGCCGCGCATGAGCGGTCGTGAACTGGCGGACGTGGCCCGGGGCTGGCGCGACGGGCTGCCGATCCTGTTCATGACCGGCTACGCGGAAACCGCGATCAACCGTCAGGTGTTCCTCGGCGCCGGCATGGACATGCTGGTCAAACCGTTCCAGATCAGCGAATTGCTGGACAAGGTGCGCCGCACGCTCGACGGCGCCTGATACATCGCCATCGCGGGCTTGCCCGCGATGAGGCCGGCCCTGACGACGCAGTTAGCGGCTCAAGGCCCGGGCAAGAAACGGCGCAGTCCGGCTTTTCTTGCTCGCCGCCACTTTCTGCGGTGTACCGGCCACAACAATCCTGCCGCCCTGATCTCCAGCGCCCGGACCAATGTCGATCACCCAGTCGCTCTGCGCCACCACGCGCATTTCGTGCTCGACCACGATCACCGTGTGCCCTGCACTCACCAGATTGTCCAGTTGCTCCAGCAAGCGGTCGACGTCTCGCGGGTGCAACCCGGTCGTGGGCTCGTCCAGCACATACAACGTCGCACCCCGGGCATTGCGTTGCAGTTCGGTGGCAAGCTTGATCCGCTGTGCCTCGCCCCCGGACAGCTCGGTCGCCGGTTGTCCGAGACGCAGATAACCGAGGCCGATATCGCGCAGCACTTCCAGTGAGCGGCGGATCGCCGGTTGCTCGGCAAACACCGTCACCGCCTCGTCCACGGTCAATTGCAGCACCTGAGCGATGCTCAACCCCTGCCACTGAATCGCAAGCGTCTCGGGGTTGTAACGTGCGCCATGGCAGGTCGGGCACGGCGCATACACGCTGGGCATAAACAGCAACTCGACACTGACAAAGCCCTCACCCTCGCAAGTCGGGCAACGGCCCTTGGCGACGTTGAAGGAAAACTGCCCGGCGTCGTAGCCCGCCTCTTGCGCCTGAGGGGTGGCGGCGAACAGCTTGCGTACGTTGTCGAACAGCCCGGTGTAGGTCGCCAGATTGGAGCGTGGCGTGCGGCCGATGGGTTTCTGATCGACCTGCACCAGACGCTTGATCGACTCCAGCCCGGCGCTGATCTGGCCGCTACTGGCTTGCGGCGTGTCATCTTCCAGATTGAGTTCTTCCGGCTCGGCGTCACTGCTGCGACCGAGCTGCGCCCCGACCAGCTCCAGCAGCGTCTGACTGACCAGACTCGACTTGCCCGAACCCGAGACCCCGGTCACCGAGGTAAAGCAGCCCAGCGGAAACTCGACACTGAGGTTGTTCAGGTTGTTGCGCGTCACACCGTCCAGCCTCAACCAGCCCGAAGGTTTGCGCGCAGTTCGAGCTGACCGCTGTTGCTCGGCGAACAGATAGGCCCGGGTCTGCGACTGATCGATGGCCGCCAGCCCGGCAGGCGGGCCGCTATAGAGAATCTGCCCGCCCTTTTCACCCGCCGCCGGGCCGACATCGATCAACCAGTCGGCACGACTCATGGTTTCCAGATCGTGCTCGACCACAAACACACTGTTGCCGTCGGCCTTCAAACGCTGCAACGCCTCGAACAACGCCTCGCCGTCTGCCGGGTGCAAACCGGCGGAGGGCTCATCAAGCACGTAAATCACACCAAACAGTTGCGAGCCCAGTTGCGTGGCCAGGCGCAGGCGCTGCAACTCCCCGGACGAGAGAGTCGGCGTACTGCGTTCCAGCGCCAGATAACCGAGGCCGAGATCGGTCAGGGTGCTGACCCGCTCCAGCAGATCCTCGGCAATACGCTGCGCCGCCAGGCGTTTTTCCAGCGACAGGTTGGGCGTGTGGCGCACGTCCGGTGCGTCGGCGTGACCGCTGGCGCCATGGGCCACGCGCTGCTGTCGGGCTTCGCGGGTCTGGTTGTGGGTCAGGGTTTCGCCGGTTTCATCGGCGTGTTCCAGCCAGCTCGCGTCCGCCACCGGTTTCAAGACTTCGGCGACTTGCAGCAGCGGCATCCGCGACAACTCGCCGATGTCATGCCCGGCAAACGTCACCGACAGCGCCTCGCGCTTGAGGCGCTTGCCATCGCACAACGGGCACAGGCTGCCGAGCATGAATTGCGACACGCGTTTCTTCATCAGCGCACTTTGCGAATGGGTGAAGGTGTGCAGGATGTAGCGCCGGGCGCCGGTGAAGGTGCCCTGATAGCTCGGCTCCATCTTGCGCTCGAGGGCGACGCGGGTTTCTTCCGGCGTCAGCCCGGCGTATACCGGAACCGTCGGCGTTTCCTCGGTGAAGAGGATCCAGTCGCGCTGCTTTTTCGGCAGTTTGCGCCAGGGGATGTCGACATCAATGCCCATGGTGACCAGGATGTCGCGCAGGTTCTGTCCCTGCCAGGCCAGCGGCCAGGACGCCACGGCGCGCTGGCGGATGGTGAGCTCGGGATCGGGCACCATCAATGCCTCGGTCACTTCGTAGACCCGACCTAGCCCATGACAATCGGGGCAGGCACCTTGCGGCGTATTCGGCGAGAAATCCTCGGCGTACAGCATCGGCTGGCCCGCCGGGTAATTCCCGGCGCGGGAATACAGCATGCGGATCAGGCTCGACAGCGTGGTCACGCTGCCCACCGACGAGCGCGTACTGGGCGTGCCACGTTGCTGTTGCAGCGCCACTGCCGGTGGCAGACCGTCGATGGAGTCGACGTCCGGCACGCCGACTTGATCGATCAGCCGCCGCGCGTAGGGCGCTACCGATTCAAAATAGCGGCGCTGCGCTTCGGCATACAAGGTGGAAAACGCCAGCGACGACTTGCCCGAGCCAGACACGCCGGTAAACACCACCAGCGCATCCCGGGGGATGTCGACATCAACGTTCTTCAGGTTGTGTTCGCGGGCGCCGCGCACGCGAACCATGCCGGCGGCGGAATTTGAGCTGCGCTTGGAAGTCATTGGCCAGCCTTGGTCTGAAGAGAAATTGCTCAGGCGCTCAGCACCGCACGGATCATCTGCAACAACGCCTCGGGTCCGTAGGGCTTGCCGAGCAAATGGGTGTCGGGGCTGAGCTGGTGATTGCGCGAGATGATGTCGCGGGTGTGGCCGGAGGTGAACAGCACGCCCACCGGCGGCATTTGCACCTTGGCCCAGGCGGCGAGATCGGAGCTTTTGATCAGCCCGGGCATGACCACGTCGGTGAAGATCAGATCCACACGGGCCCCTTCCAGCAACATCTGCATGGCCGCGTCGCCATTACCGGCGATCAGCACGCGGTAGCCTTCTTCGCGCAACAGTTCCACCGATGAAGTGCGCACGGCTTCGTTGTCCTCGACCACCAGAATGGTTTCATTGCCACCGGCCTGCTGACGGCGCACGCCAGGCGTCTCATTGATCAGCGGCCGCAAACTGCGCGGGAAATACAGCTGCACCCGCGTGCCCTCGCCGATCTGGCTGTCGATCTCGACATGCCCGCCGCTCTGCTTGACAAAGCCGAACACCATGCTTAATCCGAGGCCGGTGCCTTGGCCATCGGCCTTGGTCGTGAAGAACGGTTCGAAGACCTGCTCCAGCATATGCGGGGCAATGCCGACACCGCTGTCACTGACCGAGACCCGCACGAAATCCCCCGGCACGATGCCCTTGCCGGCGCAGAACGCCCGGTCCAGCGATGTGTTGGCGGCGCCAAGGACGATGGTGCCCTCGCCCTTCATGGCATCCCGGGCATTGATCGCCAGATTGAGAATGGCGTTTTCCAGTTGATTGCGATCGACGTTGATGTGCCAAGGCTCTTCCGGCAACTGCACATCGATCTGAATGGTTTCTCCCAGTGCCCGTTGCAGCAATTCGCCGACGCCTTCGAAGATCTGCCGTGGATCGCACACCGCCGGCGACAGCGGCTGACGCCGGGCGAACGCCAGCAGTTGCGAGGACAGCTTGGCGCCGCGCTCCACCGCCGCCAGCGAGGCGCTGACGCGGCGTTGCACGTTGGCATTGTTCGGCTCGTGCCGCGCCAGCAAGTGCAGGTTGCCGGCGATCACTTGCAGCAGATTGTTGAAATCGTGTGCCACGCCGCCGGTGAGACCGCCGATGGCTTCGAGTTTCTGCGACTGGCGCAGTTGCTCTTCGGCGTTGAGGCGTGCTTCCACTTCATCAGCCACGCGCTGCTCAAGGTTGCGGGTGAATTTGAGCAGGGACTCCTCAGCGGTCTTGCGTTCATGGATGTCGATCAGTACGCCGGGGAAACGGTACGGTTGCCCCCGTTCATCGAACTCGCAACAGCCGCTGGCCAGTACCCACAGATGGCTGCCGTCGGCGCGGATCACCCGGTACTCGGCGTTGTAGGGCTCGCCGGTGCGCACCGAATTTTCGACGCACTCCTGCACCCAGGGACGGTCATCGGGATGAATGTGCGCTTCGGCAATGTGCTGCGGCAGGTTGGTGAGGTCTTGATCCGGGGGGAAGGAAAAGGTCCGGGCGAAGCGCTCGTCCGCCGACAGCACATTGTTTCTCACGTCCCAGACAAACGAACCGAGCAATGCCCCGGCGTTCAGCGCCAGACGCACTCGCTCGTTGTCGGCGCGATAGGCGTCTTCGGCGGCCTGGCGCAGGCGTTCGGACAGCACCAGTTCGGTGGTTTCCACCACCATCGCCATGACGCCTGCCGGAACCCCGGCGTCGTTGGCCACCGGGCTGTAATAAAGATCGAGCCAGACGTCCTCGGGCACGCCGTCGCGCAGCAGTACCAGATCCTTGTTGCGATATTCCAGGGTGCCGCCCGCCAGACAGGTGTCGACCACATGCCGGTTGAAATCGGCGACTTCCGGCCAGCCCAGTTCCACCGGCACACCCAGCAGGTACGGGTGACGCCCGCCGGCAAACCGCGAATAGGCATCGTTGTAGATCATGTAACCGGCGTGGCCCCAGAGCATGACCATCGGCAACGGCGAGGCGAGCATCAGTTGTACCGTGTTGCACAGGCTGGCCGGCCAGGTTTCGAGGGGGCCCAGATCCGTGCCGCTCCAGTCGAACGCACGGATTCGCCCGGCCATCTCGCCTTGCCAGCCGTCACACCCATGGCTATCGGATAAAAACTGCATTGGCTGCTTCAACGCCTTGTGGTTGATCCGGTTCAATCGCTGCGCGGTCAAGCGTCGCGCCCGTCTGTTTCGAGCGCGCCGGGCAACGATGGTTTCATTAGAGGTATAGCCGATTTCACCCTTGCCCGACGCTCAGACTTCGATCAGGTGTTTGAGCGGGTGGTAGCCGGTCTTGAGCTTCGCAGCAACGTCGAGAATCGCCTTCTGGATGCCGTCCAGATGCATGCAGGTCAGTTCGATGGCGGCGCTCTGGTTACCGGCCTCGATGTACTCGATCAACCGCAGGTGTTCGTCGTCGCGGCAGGCTTCGTGGCTGTCGTCATCCAGTGCGGCAGCATACAGCGAAGCGCGGGAAATCAGCTTCTGGAACCAGTCGAGCAGCACCGGGTTGTTCAGGCTGCGGGCCAGTTTGAGGTGGAACTCGCCGAGCAGGTGAATCAGCCGCTCGTGGTCACCAGCCGCATGGGCTTCATCTTCCAGCAGCAAATGCTCGCGCAGGTCCTGCATCGCGGCGGAGTCCTTGCGCCGGCACAGCTCGGTGACGATGCCAATCTCGATCAGACGCCGGGTTTCGAACAGCGAACGGATTTCCTCATCGCTGGGCAGCGACACCGACGCACCTTTATTGGGCTCGGTGGTGACCAGCCCGTCGGCCTCCAGTTGCTTGAGCGCGGCGCGAACCGACGTGCGGCTGACATTGAACAATTCCGCCAGCGACGCCTCACCCAGTTTCATTCCCGGACGCAGCGAACGCTTGCTGATCGCCTCGTAAACCCCTTGGTAGACGCGGTCGACCGTGGTTTCCGTTTTCTTTTCGGTCATTTGAAAGCTCCTTCGATGCTGGCAACGCGACCCGGCGAAAGACTCAGCCAGGGAAATGGGGGTTGCACAAGCAGATTAATCCGGGTATTTCTAAATTGCATTCAGATATTGCATACAATAATTAGAGGATTGCACCATTATGGGTCAACCAATAGCAATTGAAGTGCGTAATGTCTCCAAACGGTACTCCGACGATCCCGGCCTCGCGCCAGCCCTCGACAATGTCTCGGTGAACATCGCCGACAATGAGTTCTTCACCCTGCTCGGCCCCTCGGGCTGCGGCAAAACCACCTTGCTACGCACCATCGCCGGATTCGAACACGTCAGCGACGGCGAGATCCGTCTGGCGGGCGAAACCGTGAATCACCTGCCGCCGTTCAAGCGTCGGGTCAACACCGTGTTCCAGAGTTACGCGCTGTTTCCGCACATGAGTGTCGCGCAGAATATCGCCTTCGGCCTCGAGATGCAGGGTCTTGATCGCAAGACGATCCCCGGACGGGTCGACGAGATGCTCGCGCTGGTGCAAATGGAGCACCTGGCCGGGCGCAAACCGGCGGAATTGTCCGGCGGCCAGCAGCAGCGCGTGGCTCTGGCCCGGGCCCTCGCGCCGAAGCCGAAAGTGCTGTTGCTGGATGAGCCGCTGTCGGCGCTGGACCTGAAGCTGCGCAAGGAAATGCAGGTCGAACTCAAGCGCGTGCAGCAGGAAGCCGGGATCACCTTCATTTTCGTCACCCACGATCAGGAAGAAGCCCTGACCCTGTCCGACCGGATTGCGGTGATGTCCGCCGGCAAGATCCTGCAGATCGGCACCCCGACCGACATCTATGAACGTCCGCAGCACCGTTTCGTCGCCCAGTTCATCGGCGACATCAACTTCCTCCCCGGCCAGCTCAGGCGCGGCGAGCACAACCAGAACCTCTTCGTGCCCAACGGCATGCCGGTGGAAATCCCCTGCCCGCCTCAGGGCGTCAATGGCAGCAACGTGCAACTGGCGTTTCGTCCCGAGCGTTCGCAACTGGTCACGGCGGATCAGCCGCATCATCTGCGCGGGGTGATCGAGGCCGTGCTGTATGTCGGCACCGCGACTCTTTACCAGTGCCGTCTGAACAACGACATCAAAGTCATGCTGCGGGAAAACAATGAAGGCCTGAGCGCGTGTCGCGCGGTCGGTGAACCCGTGGCGGTGCACCTGCCGCCCCAGGCCTGCCTGTTGATGGAGGCCTGAGATGAGCGTCAGCAGCACTTCCCCCTCCCTCAACCGCGCGCTGTTGCTCAGCCCGGTGGTGTTGACCCTGCTTGCCCTGATCGCCATTCCGCTGGGGATCATGGGTTACATCAGCCTGCTGCCGCGCAACACCTACGGCGGCGTCGACTGGCAGGCCCAATGGCAACTGCAGAGCTACGTGCAGCTGTTTTTCCAGGAAGGTTTCGACGGTGAACTGGAGCTGAACTGGGTCTACGCCCAGGCGCTGTTGCGCTCGGTGTTCCAGGCCGGCGGCACCACACTGTTGTGCTTCCTGTTCGGCTTTCCGGTGGCGTTGTGGATGTCGAGCCTGACCCCGCGCCGGCGCAACCTGATGGTGTTGCTCATCACCATTCCGTTCTGGACCAACCTGCTGATCCGCAACTACGCGTGGCTGATCATCCTGCGCGAACAGGGCTGGGTCGCCCAGAGCCTCAACGCGCTGTTTCCGAGCGCCGGCGGCATCACCCTGCTCTACAACGACTTCGCCGTCAGCGTCGGTCTGGTCTACAGCTTCCTGCCGTTCATGATTCTGCCGATCTACTCGACCCTGGAAAAACTCGACTGGCGTCTGGTGGAGGCCGGCTATGACCTGGGCGCCAACCGCTGGCACGCGCTGCGCCGGATCATCCTGCCGCTGTCGATGCCCGGGGTGATTGCCGGTGCGTTGCTGGTGTTCGTGCCGAGCCTCGGCGCCTTCATCACTCCGGCGATCCTCGGCGGCGGCAAGACCCTGATGATCGGCAACCTGATCCAGCAGCAATTCGGCACCGCGCGCAACTGGCCGCTGGGCAGTTCGCTGTCGTTCCTGTTGCTGGGGATTCTGCTGTTGTCCCTGGTGCTCTATGCCCTCTACAGCCGCAGTGCGGCGAAAACCCTGAACCGGGGAGCGAAAGCATGATCTCTCTGCACCTGAAAAAACTCCCGGCAACCCGGGAAATCAGCCTCCTGATCCTCGCCTATCTGTACGTGCCGATCCTGGTGTTGATCGTCTACAGCTTCAACGCCAACCGCTCGGCGACGGTGTGGACCGAGTTCTCGTTCGCCTGGTACGGACGGATCCTGGCCAACCCGTCGATCCAGACGGCGGCGCTGAATTCGATCATCGTCGCGACCATCGCCACGATCTGCGCCACGGCGATTGCGCTGCTGGCGGCGCTGGCGACGTACCGGCCGTTCTACGGACAGAAAATGGTCGAGGGCGGGATCAACCTGCCGCTGATCCTGCCGGAGATCGTCACCGCCGTGGCCACCCTGCTGCTGTTCATGGCGCTGGGGATCAAGCTCGGGCTGATAACGGTGATCGTCGCGCACATCGGCTTCTGCATTCCGTTCGCCTACCTGCCGATCCGCGCACGGCTCAACGATCTGGACAAGAGCCTGCTGGAGGCCGCCAACGACCTGTACGCCAACCCGTGGCAAGTGTTCCGTCGCGTGACCTTGCCGCTGTTGTGGCCGGCGGTGTTGTCCGGTTCGGTGCTGGCGTTCGTGGTCAGCCTCGACGATTTCATCATGACCTTCTTCGTCGCCGGCCCCGGTTCGACCACCTTGCCGGTGTACATCTTCTCGGCGATCAAGGCCGGCGTGACACCGGAGATTAACGCGATCTCGACCCTGATGCTGGTGATTTCCATCGTTCTCGTGGTGCTGGCCTTCTGGCTCGGCCAACGCGGCAAACAACAATAAACCTGGAGCGCGCTCATGAAAGTCAAAAACATGCGTCTGGCAGTATCCGGTCTGGCCCTGAGTTGTTTCACCGCGTTCGGCGCCCACGCCGCCGAGCCCAAGGAATTGTTCTTCTACAACTGGACCGATTACTACCCGGTGGACCTGCTGGCCAAGTTCGAAAAGGAGACCGGAATCAAGGTCACCATGGACGGCTACGACAGTAACGAAACCCTGCTCGCCAAGTTGCAGGCCGGCGGCGCGGCGTATGACGTGATCGTGCCGTCGCAGTCGATCATGCAGACGCTGATCAAGCAGGATCTGCTGCTGGAAATCGACACCCCGACCCTGAGCAACTTCCAGTACGTCAAAGGCCCGTTCCGCGACCCGAGCTTCGATCCGGGGCGCAAATATTCGGCGCCGTACCTGTGGGGCACCACCGGGTTCTCCTATGACAGCGCCCGGGTGCCGGGGGGCAAGCTCGACGATTCGTGGAAAGAGTTCTTCGAACCACGCAAGGAACTGCAAGGCCAGCTCGCCGCCCTCGACACCTCCAGCAGCGTGATCAACGCCGCCAGCCATTACCTGAACGTCGACGAATGCACGGAAAACCCGCAGGACGCCAAGCGCATCCTCGAGCTGCTTCAAAAGCAGAAACCGTTTTTGAAGATGTACAGCTCCGACAACACCGTCGACCGCATGGCCTCGGGCGAAGTGATCATGATGCAGAACTGGAACGGCTCGACGGCCCGCGCCACCTTGCAGAAGAACACCATCAAGTACGTTTACCCAAAAGAAGGCGTGGCGATGTTCCAGGACAACTTCGCCGTACCGAAAAGTGCGCCGCATCCGGGCAACGCGAAGATCTTCATCGACTGGATGATGAAACCGGAGAACGCCGCTGCCGTGTCCAACGCGATTGCCTATGCCAACAGCATTCAGAGCGATCAGTTGCTGGATGCGAAGTGGAAGGTCATGGACGCGATCAACATGCCCGAGGAATACGCCTCGCGGCTGCGGCCGGAGAAGGAATGCAGCAACAAGGCGCGGGAGCTGCAGGATCGGATTTGGTCGAAGCTCAAAGGCTGATCCGAAACCGCAGCCCTCACCCTAGCCCTCCGGGAGAGGGCTAGGGTGAGGGGAAAAAATTTAAAGAACAAACGAGGTTCCAATGACTGCCCCCCGCTGGCTCAGAAACATCCGCCCCTACGGCGCCCCCGCCGAAGACCTGTTGATCGAAAACGGCAAGTTCACCCAACGCCGCCCAGCCTCCAGCACCCCACTGGCCGCCACCGACATCGACGGCCAGAACCAGTTGCTCACCGCCCCGCTGGTGGAAAGCCACGTCCACCTCGACAAGACGCTCTATGGCCAACCCTGGCGCCCGAACAGCGCCGGCCCGACGCTCAAGGACTACATCAGCAACGAGCGCCGCGTGTTGCGCGAAGTCAAAGCGCCGATTGCCGAACGCGCCGGCGCACTGCTGGAAAACTGCATCGCCCGGGGTTCGCTGACCATGCGTTGCCATGTCGACATCGACCCGGAGTTCGGCCTGCGTCACGTCGAAGCCATGCAGCAACTGCGCGAGCGCTATAACGACCTGATCGACCTGCAACTGGTGGTGTTCCCGCAAACGGGTCTGATCAGCCGCCCCGGCACCGCCGAGCTGATGCGTGAAGCCATGGCCCTGGGCGTGGAGAACGTCGGAGGGCTCGACCCTTGCGGCATCGACAACGACCCGATCGCGCAACTGGATTTCGTGTTCAAACTGGCCAGTGAATTCCAGCGTGGCGTCGATATTCACCTGCACGACAAGGGCGAACTGGGTCTGTGGCAAATTGCACGGATCGCCGATTACACCGAGCGTTTCAACCTGCAAAACCGGGTGATGATCAGCCACGCCTATTGCCTCGGCATGCTGCCGTGGAGCCAGGTCAAACCGGTCGCCGAACGCCTCGCTGCACTTGGCATTTCGCTGATGAGTTCGGCGCCGGCAGACTGCGCGGTGCCGCCGTTTCTGGCGCTGCGCGAAACCGGGGTCAACGTGTGCCTCGGCTCCGACGGCATCCGCGATGCGTGGTCGCCGATGGGCAACGGCGACATGCTGGAACGGGCGATGCTGCTGGCGTTCCGTTTCGACCTGGGCAAGGACGATGAACTGGCGGCGGCGTTCGAGGCGGCGACGGTCAATGGTGCTCGGGCATTAGGGATCGAGTGTTACGGCTTCGACATCGGCAAGCCTGCGGACTTTCTGTTGATGCCGGTCGAAACCCTCGGTGAAGCCGTGGTCGCGAGGCCTGTTCGTCAGGTCTATCGCGGCGGTGAACTGATCGCCAGTGGCGGTCGTCTGCTGGGCAGCCGTCTGTGAAACGGATCGGCCTGAAGGCCGGTTGCGTGGTCGGTTTCGACGGTACGCGACATGTGCTGTGGCGCGACGGCGAAGTGGTGTTTGCCGGCTCGCGGATCGAGTTTGTCGGGCGCGGTTACCAAGGGCCGGTAGATCAGTGGATCGACTACGGCAATGCGCTGATCGGCCCCGGCTTCATCGACCTGGATGCCCTCGGCGATCTCGATTCCACGGTACTGACCCTGGACAACGGCGATGAACGCGCCATGGGCCGGATGTGGTCGGCGGAGTATCTGGCGGCCGGCCCGCGTGAGTCGTTCAGCCCCGAGGAAGAGGTTTTCAAATACCGCTACGCCTTCACCCAGTTGATGCGCAACGGCATCACCACGGCGATGCCGATCACTTCGATGTATTACCGCGAATGGGCGGAGACCTATGACGAGTTCGCCGCTGTCGCCGATGTGGCGGGCGAGCTGGGGCTGCGCACGTACCTTGGCCCCTGCTACATGAGCGGCATGAGTTACTGGCGCGCCGACGGCAGCCTCGCCCACCACTGGGATGAGACGCGGGGTCTGGCCGGGCTCGACGCGGCCGAACGGTTTTTCAAGGATTACGACGGTGCCCATGGCGGACGGATTCGCGGCGCACTGCTGCCGGATCGCATCCAGACCTGCACCCCGGCGCTGTTGCAACGTACCTCCGCCCTGAGCCGCGAACTGAATGCACCGATGCGTCTGCACTGCTGTCAGGCGTCCGGTGAAGTAACGATGGTCGAGCAATTGCGTGGCACCTCGCCGCTGGGCTGGTTGCAGCAACTCGACCTGCTCACCCCGCGCAGTCTCTTGCCCCACGGCATCTACACCTCGGGCGATGACGATCTGCAACGGGTCATCGACGGCGGCGCGAGTCTGGTGCACTGCCCGCTGGTGTTCGCCCGCGACGGCGAGGCGCTGAACTCGTTTGGTCGTTATCGGGCCAAAGGCATCAACTTCGCCCTCGGCACCGACACCTGGCCGGCGGACTTGCTGGCCAACATGCGCCACGGTTTGAACATCGCCCGATTGATGGAGGGCGGCCCATCGCTGACCAGCAGCCTCGACCTGTACAACGCCGCAACCCTCGGCGGCGCCAAGGCGCTGGGCCGTGACGACCTCGGTCGCCTGGCACCGGGGGCTAAAGCCGACATCACCGTATTCAGCCTGCGCGGCCTGCATCTGGGTCCGCTGTTCGACCCACTGAAAAACCTGCTGCTGGCCGGACGCGGCGATGACTGCATCGCCAGTTACATCGACGGTCGTTGCGTGATGCACGACGGTCAGGTCAACGGCGTCGACTACCCCACACTGCAACGCCAGGCCCAGCGCCAATACGAAAAACTGATGCGTAGCCACAGCGACCGGGCCTTTGGCCGACCAGACTGGAAAACCCTGTTCCGGCCAGCCATTCCGTTCGCCGATGACTACAGCGCCGAAGCGCCACTGAGCGCCATCGATCCACTTCATTAGAGAACACTGCCATGCACAGCTTCGACTTCAGCCAACTGAGCCCACGGGAAAAATACAAGATCCTGATCGGCAGCGTGGTGCCGCGTCCAATTGCTCTGGTCACCACCATCGACGGCGAAGGCCGGGTCAATGCGGCGCCGTTCAGCTTCTTCAACGCGTTGTCGGCGGACCCGCCCATTCTCGCGCTCGGTGTCGAGAACTACGGCGACCAGAGCCCCAAGGACACCACACGCAATATCCAGATGAACCAGGAATTCACCGTCAACATCGTCAACGATGCACTGGTGGAAGCCATGAACGTTTGCGCCGTGCCGTTCGCGCCGGGCTTCGATGAGTTGACCGCTGCCGGCCTGACGGCGATCCCCGGCACCTCGGTCAAATGCCCGCGAATCGGCGAAGCACCGGTGGCGCTGGAGTGCCGGCGGATGATGGCGCTGAACATCGGCCAGTCGCGAGAGATCATTTTTGGCGAGGTGTTGATGGCGCATGTGCGCGACGAGTTGATCGACCCGAAAACCCTGTACATCGATCAATTGGGGCTGGATGCGATCGGGCGCATGGGCGGGCATGGTTATGCGCGGACCCGGGATTACTTCGATTTGCCGACCCGCTCGTTGCAAGCGTGGACGGAGGCGCCGGGGGGTGGCGAGCGGTTCTGGCCTGGCAAATAAAAAAGCGGCCCACCGAGGTGGGCCGCCGTGACAGGTCGATCAGTCAGTGCCGTACTTCGGCGACCGTGGCCCGTACAGCAGGCCTGCCGGATGTCCGGCCGACAGCAGTCGATTGCTGGCTACACCGGCAATCGGGTAGCCGGCATCGGTGGAGCTGTTGACGATCTGTTTCACCGCAGCGGTGATCAGCGCGCCGATCAGGCCGCCGCCACTGTTGTTGCCACCCTCTTCGCTCGACGCCCGGGCCGCACCGGTCCACAGGGTGGCACCGGTTTTCAGGTCCACCAGTTTGGCGCTGGCGGTCACTGCGGTTTCGCTGCTGATCACCATGTAGCGCGTGCCGTACTCGCTGACGGTAATGTACAGCGCCGCGTCGGCACCGAAGATTTCCTGCAGTTTGTTGACCGGCGCCTGATGGATGTCATCCGGCGTGGTCAGGCCGTTCTGGCGGAACGTCTCGTCGACCAAGGTAATCGGCAGCACGTAGTAACCGGCCTCGGCCAGCGGGAACGTCACTTGCGACAACAGGCTGTAGGACGCCTTGACGTCCGGCGAGGTGTTCAGCGGCGGCAGCACCAGAATGGACTTCGGACGCGCTTGCTTGTACGCCGAATAGTCCACGGTTTTCGGTGCGACGCAGCCACCGAGAACGGTCAGCGCCAGGCCGGCGGCCAGCAGTTTCAAGGCACGGGAGATCATTTGGCGTCTCCGGTCTTGGCGTTCTTGAGCAAAAAGTCCATGTAGGTGCCGGACTCGGGGAACAGGGTTTTCTCGGTGCGCAATTGCTGCACCATCTGATCGTCCTTGCCCATGCTCAGGTACAGCAGACCGAGGTGTGCGTGGTAACCCGGCGGTACGGGCTTGCCACTGGCGCGGATCTTTTGCAGATCGGCTTCCAGCGCTTCGGCCTGGGCCTCTTTCGGCGTTTCGCTTTTGAAGTATTCGTAGACTTGTGGCTGGTAGCCTTCCCACTGGTACAGGGTTTGCGGGCTGCTGCAACCGGCCAGCAAGGCGCTGGCGGTCAGGGCCATCAGCGACCGAGACAGGGACAGATTCATGGTGTGTTGCTCCTTGCGATGGGCGTCTATCAGTTGCCCGGTTTCCAGGCACCGGCGTTCATGCCATCAACCAGGCGATTGATCGCCTCGCGCATGGCCAGATCGAGGACTTTGCCGTTGAGGGTGGAGTCGTAGGCAGCGGTGCCGCCGAAGCCGATGATTTCGCGGTTGGACAAGGCGTATTCGCCGGCGCCCTGGGTCGAATACACCACTTCGGAAGTGCTGATGTTGACGATGTTCAGGTTGACCTTGGCGTAGGCGACCTGGGTCTTGCCACGGCCGAGAATGCCGAACAGCTGATGATCGCCGGTCTCTTTGCGGCCGAACTCGGTGACGTCACCGGTGACCACGTAATCGGCGCCTTTCAGACGCTGGGCCTGGCCCTTGATCGCCGCTTCCTGCTGGATCTCGCCCATGTTGTCGCGGTCGAGCACGGAGAAACGGTTGGTCTGCTGCAAATGAGTGATCAGGATGGTCTTGGCCTGACCGCCGAGACGGTCGACGCCGTCGGAGAAGATCCCGCGCATGTAGCTCGAGCGGTTGTCGAACTTGCCCACGGCCATCGGGATGCGGACACCGGTCCAGGCTTGAGTGGCGCTTTCCACCTTGGCCACCGGCAGTGCGCGGGAGCTTTCGGTGGCGCAACCGGAAAGCGAGCCGGCCAGGGTGCCGAGGACGGCAATCGCAACGCCCGAGACCAACATCCGGGAGATCATTCTCACTGTGCATTCCTTCTGAAAAATGATGTGTCCCGGCACGGCAAAAATCGTGGGGGATCGGGAAAGGGCCGGCATTATGCCAAAGTGCCATCAGTGATGACAGGTTTTTTTGACGCCAGTGAATTGGCTTACGAATCAGCAGGTTTGTCAGTGGAAATCGCGGCTTTGCACCCGAATCCCGTTGAGCAACGGACTGAGATCGCTCAAGCGTCCGGCAATCAGATGCCGGACCTCGCCTTCCCGCTCCCAGCGGCCATCGACCTTGAGCAGTTGCGAGCCCACCAGCACCTGGCGCTGACGCTCGGCCAGATCGCGCCAGACCACCACGTTGACGTTGCCGAACTCGTCTTCCAGGGTCACGAAGGTCACGCCACTGGCAGTGGCCGGGCGCTGGCGGCCGGTCACCAGCCCCGCCACGCTGACCGGTCGCCCGTGCTCGACCTCCAGCAACTCCCGGGAACTGCGACAGCGCCGCGCCCGCAGCTCGTCGCGCAACAACGTCAGCGGGTGCGGCCCCAGCGTGGTGCCGAGGGTGGCGTAGTCGGTGAACAGGTCCTCGCTGACGCTCGGCGTGGGCAGCCGCACATCGGGCTCCTCCTGACTCGGCAACCCGGCAAACAGTCCGAGCTGCTTCTGCACCCCGGCCACCTCCCAGCGTGCCCGATGGCGATGCCCGGCCAGGCCCCGCAGCGCTCCTGAGTCCGCCAGCAGCGCCTGGGCCCGGCTGTCGAGCCCGGCCCGTTCGCCCAGATCGGCGACATCGGCAAACGCGCCCCTCGCCCGAGCCTTTTCAATGTTCCGCGCATCCTCTTCGCGAAAACCCTTGATCATGCGCAGCCCCATGCGAATCGCCGGTTGCGCGCCGGTGATCGGCTCCAGGCTGCAATCCCAGTCGCTGGCGCGCACGTCCACCGAGCGGATCTGCAAATGATGCCGGCGCGCGTCCTGAAGAATCTGATCCGGACTGTAGAAACCCATCGGCCAGCTGTTGATCAGCGCACAGGCGAACGCCGCCGGTTCGTGGCACTTGAGCCAGCAACTGGCATAGGTCAGCAAGGCAAAACTGGCGGCATGGGACTCGGGAAAACCATAACTGCCGAAGCCCTTGATCTGCTCGAAGATCTGCGCGGCGAATTCCGGGCTGTAGCCGTTTTTCTTCATGCCGGCCGCCAGCCGTTCCTTGTGCGGCTCCAGCCCGCCGTGGCGTTTCCATGCGGCCATGGAACGCCGCAACTGGTCGGCCTCCCCGGGGCTGTAGTCGGCCGCGACAATGGCGATCTGCATCACCTGTTCCTGAAACAGCGGCACGCCGAGGGTGCGTTTGAGCACCACCTCCAGCTCCGGCGACGGATAGGTTTCCTTTTCTTCCTTGTTCCGGCGGCGCAAATACGGATGGACCATCCCGCCCTGGATCGGTCCCGGCCGGACAATGGCCACTTCGATCACCAGATCGTAGAAGTTTTGCGGGCGCAGGCGCGGCAGCATCGACATCTGCGCCCGGGACTCGATCTGGAACACACCGATGGTGTCGGCGCGGCTGATCATGTCGTAGGTCGGGCGATCGTCAGCCGGGATCGTGGCCAGACTCAGATCCTGGTTGCGATGACGGCGCAGCAGGTCGAAACAGCGGCGAATCGCACTGAGCATACCGAGAGCGAGGATATCCACCTTGAGCAGCCCGACCGCATCGAGGTCGTCCTTGTCCCACTGGATGATCGTGCGATCGGCCATGGCGGCATTTTCCACCGGCACCAGCGTGTCCAGCGGCTGCTCGGAGATCACGAAACCGCCGGGATGCTGCGACAGGTGCCGGGGGAAGCCGATCAGTTGCCCGGTCAGGCTCAGCACCCGGTGCAGGATCGGGCTGTCCGGGTCGAAGCCGTTTTCGCGCAGACGCTCCACGGGCGGTGTTTCATCGCTCCAGTGGCCGCAGCAGTCGGCCAGCGCATTGATCTGGTCCGGCGGCAAGCCCAACGCCTTGGCCACGTCGCGCACTGCGCCGGCGGCGTGATAGGTGCTGACCACCGCCGTCAGCGCCGCACGACGGCGGCCATAACGACGAAACACGTATTGCAGGACTTCTTCCCGGCGCTCGTGCTCGAAATCCACGTCGATGTCCGGCGGTTCGTTGCGCTCCCTCGACATGAAACGCTCGAACAGCAGCGTGGTGCGATCCGGGTCGATCTCGGTGATGCCCAAGGCAAAACACACCGCCGAGTTGGCCGCCGAACCGCGACCCTGACAAAGGATTTTCTGCTCCCGGGCGTAGCGCACCACGTCGTGCACGGTGAGGAAGTAACTTTCGTAGCCGAGTTCGGCGATCAGCTTCAATTCCTTATTGATTTGCCTCAGAACCTTGAATGGCGCCCCGTTTTCCCAGCGCCAGGCGATGCCCTCTTTAGTCAGCTGCCGCAGCCAGGAGCGGCCCGTATGCCCGTCAGGCACCAACTCTTTCGGATATTGATAACGCAACTGGCCAAGGTCGAACGTGCAGCGGCGGGCCAGCTTCACCGATTCGTCCAGCAGGGTCTGCGGATACAACTCGCTCAAGGCGTCGAGACTGCGCAGATGCCGTTCACCGTTGGAGTGCAGGCGCAACCCGGCTTCGGCCACCGGGACGTGATGACGGATCGCGGTCATGGTGTCCTGCAAGGCCCGCCGGCCACGGGCGTGCATGTGCACATCGCCGCTGGCCACGGCCGGAATTTGCAGCTCATCCGCCAGACTCAGGAGTGCGGCCAACCGCTGCTGATCGTTCTGCCCGCGATGCAACTGCACCGCCAGCCACAAACGCTCACCGAAGGTCTGTTTCAGCCATCGGCCCTCTTCCACTTCATCGACCGCCTCCGGCACCCACAGCACCAGCAATCCCGGCAACGGTTCGCTGAAGTCTTCGCGCAGCACCTGATACTGGCCTTTCTGCGTGCGCCGTCGGGCCTGGGTGATCAAGCCGCACAGCGCCTGATAACCCTCGATGTTCTCCACCAGCAGCACCAGTTTCGGGCCGTTCTCGATGCGGATCTCGCTGCCGATGATCAGCGGCAGCTCCACGGACTTCGCCGCCTGCCAGGCACGGACGATCCCGGCCAGGGTGCATTCATCGGTGATCGCCAGCGCCTGATAGCCGTGTTTTTTCGCCCGCTGGAACAGCTCCAGCGCACTGGACGCGCCGCGCTGAAAACTGAAGTTCGACAGGCAGTGCAGCTCGGCATAACCCTGATTCACGCGAACCAGCCCTGCAGCCACAACGGGCCGCCCTCACCCACTGCCCGGTACGCCCAGCCTTGCTGGCCGGCGCGGTTCTGGATCAGGTAATAGTCGCGGCGCACGTCGTCACCGTCCCACCAGCCGGACTCGATGCGTTCCGGGCCCATGAGGATGCGCGCCGAACCTTCGGGCACGGACTGAGGCTCACCCAACAGCCAGCCCGGACGCTGCACGCCGGGTAACGCAGCACAAGGCTGTTTGTCATCGGCGTTCTGCCACGCGCACTCCGGGCGATGATCGGCCTGGAAGCGCAGGCCCTGCACCGCTTCATCCCCCAGCCGCGCACGCAGGCGTTCGCGCAGTTGCTCCCAGGGCAAGGTCTGTTGCGGGCGGTCGTCGAACAGTTCCTGAAACTGCGGCACGAAACTCGGCAGATCCTCGGCCCGCAGACGAAAACCGCGCACCGGGGCCTCGACCTGCACCTGCTCCAACCGACCACGGGCCAGCTCGAAGAGCATCGCCGGATCGCGCTCGGCGCTGAGCAGACCGACCTTGATCAATGTGTCCGGCAACCCCGCATGCTCCAGATGCAGGTCGAAACGCTGCACGCCGCTGTCGCGTCCGCACAAGAACGCCGAGAGATCGGACGTCAGGCGGCGCAACGGGAACAACAGCGCCTGATGGGACTGCACGTCGAAATTGAGTTCGATGCGCACATCGAAGCGATCCGGCGGCAGGTAGAACGCCAGCGCCAGCGGCCGTGCGCCGAACAGCGTATCCAGATGCTTGAGCATCGGCGCCTCGAAACGCCGGGCCAGAGCCTGACGCGGCAGGCTCTGCACCTGATGGAGGTGGCGCAGGCCCATGCGCGACAGCGCCGTGGCCACACCCGGGTCAAGTCCGACACGGTCGACCGGCAGTTGCCCGAGGTGATGGCGCAAGGCTTCACCATCCGGCACCACCAGTCCGTCATAGGCATTGGCCAACACCCGCGCCGCCACCGGGTTGGGCGCGGCGACGATGCGGTGACGAAAACCCAGCTCCGTCAGCTCCGTGCGTAATCGCGCCTCGAACTGCGTCCAGGAACCGAACAGCCCGAGGCTTGATTCGATCTCGAACACCACGGTGCGCGGATAATGCACGCTGACCTGCGCGCTGAAACGATAGGCCCAGGCGGCGAGAAACTGCTGCCAGTGTTCGACCTCGGCGGCGTCGTAATCGACGGTGGCGAACCCTTTGCTCATGGCCTGCGCAGCGGTCATCGACTGCCCCGGACGCAAGCCCAGCGCCCGCGCCGCCGAATTGACTGCTTGCAACACCCGGCGCTGGGCCGGGCCGCTGAGCAGCGCCAACGGTTGCTCGGGATCGGGGCGCTGACGCAGCACGGCGTCGAGGGCCAATTGCGGGAACAGAATGCAGACCCAGCGCATGGCGACCTCAGTGCCCCACAGCGAAGGCAATCGGAGCACTGCGCGCCAGTCCGCCCCGGCATTTGAGCACGCGCAATTGCGCCGGACGGGCATCGATGGCAATGCGCAGCGCGGCTGGCGACGGGTTGACCGCTTCGCTCAATGGCCGCCACGCGAACGCCAGGGTCTGGCCGGTTTCCGCCGCCACCTGCAAACGGCGCAAGGCACGGTCGTCGGCCTTGTGCGGCCAGCACAGCACCGCGCCGCAACTGCCCGAGCGCAGGCATTGTTCCGCCGCCCACAAGGCATCGCGTTCGCTGGCCTGGATCACCGACAACTGCCGCAGATCGACCCCGGCATTGGCCCAGGCCTGCGGGTATGGCACAAACGGCGGCGCCACCAGCACGATGCGCTCCCCCGCCGCCGACAGCCGCGCCAACGTCGGCCACACCAGTTGCAATTCGCCCACACCGGGCCCGGCCAGGAGGATTTCGCTCAGCGCCGCTTCCGGCCAGCCACCGCTGGGCAAGGCTGCATCCAGCGCCGCGTGCCCGGTGGGTTGCGGGCTGGCGGTGGGTGGCGCAGGCCGGCCCTTCCAGACCTGGCCGCCATTGAACAGCGTATCCAGCGCAACGACGGCACCCATCAGCCTTGCCTCACCAGACCGCAGAACACGCCTTCGATGGCCAGGTCCTGATCGTCACGCACCACAATCGGCTGGTACGCCGGGTTGCGCGGCAACAGGCGGACCTCATCGCCGACCCGCTCGAAGCGTTTGATGGTGACCTCACCGTCGAGCCGCGCCACCACGATCTGGCCGTTGAGCGCCTCGGGGTTACGCCGCACACCGACCAGATCGCCGTCGAGAATGCCGTCCTCGATCATCGAATCGCCCTGTACCCGCAACATGTAGTCGGGCGTGCGGGAGAACAGCGCAGGATCGAGCATCAGCCGATTGTGGATGTCGGCATCGGCGCCGATGGGCGCACCGGCAGCCACCCGGCCGAGCACCGGCACTTCAAGCAGTTCCGGTCGCGCCGGCTGCCCGAGCAGGCGAATGCCCCGGGCCTGATGCGGATTGACCTCGATGAACCCGGCTTCGGTGAGCGCCAGCACATGCTTGCGCGCCACGCTGCGGGAGGCAAAACCAAAAGCCTCGCTGATTTCAGCGAGGCTTGGGGGCTGACCGTGTTCGGCGATGCGTTCGCGGATAAAAGTCAGGATGGCGGTACGGCGGGGAGTCAGATTTGTCATGGAGTACATTTGTACTCTTGTGGGAATTTCCTGACAAGCACCGCCAGTCAGCTCAAACCGCGCTCCGCCAGAAACTCCGCGATGTAATCAATGAACGCCACAACCTTGGCCGTCGCCCGCCGATGGCTCGGGTATACCGCCAGAATGTGCGGACCGAAACTGTCCGGATCAATCTCGTAATCGGCCATCACCCGCACCAGTCGCCCGTCGGCAATGTACGGCGCGGCGCTCCATAGCGGCGTGTGCAGCAAGCCGCGCCCGGCCAACGCGCTGGCCAGCAGCAAATCGTAATTGTCGCTGCGCAGCAGCGGCGCCGCCGGTTGCGCCAGACTCAGGCGCTGGCCGTCGCGCTCGGCCCACCAGAATTCGCGGCTGAGCAACGGATGCCGGTACAGCAGCCATTCATGCTGATCGAGGGTCTGCGGCGTGACCGGCAAGCCCTTGCGCGCCAGGTATTCAGGGCTGCCGCACAGCGCCAGACGATTGCTGCCGACCACCCGGGCAATCAGCCCCGGCAAATCGTCATGGCCCTCGCGCAACGCCAGGTCGTAGCCGCTTTCCAGCAGATTGACGAACTCGTCGCACAAATCCACTTGCAGGCTGATCTGCGGGTATTGCTGCAAAAAGCCGTCACACACCTGATCGAGAAACGCCCGGCCGTAGGCCAGTGGCGCGGTGATTTTCAGGCTGCCGCGCAGGCCGTGCTGCAACTGCTCGATTTCCTCGCCGGCCTCGTCCAGCCGTTGCAATACCTGGCGTGCGGTTTCCAGATAGAGCCGGCCGATTTCCGTCAGCAGAATCCGCCGCGTGCTGCGTTCGAACAGCCGTGCGCCGAGTTCGGATTCCAGATGATTGACCGCTTTGGTCAGGGCCGACGGGGTCTTGCCCAGTTGCTCGGCAGCGCGGCTGAAACTGCCGAGCTGCGCGGTGACCACAAACATTTTCAGTGCACCCAGCTTGTCCATGCTTTTTCCATTCAGGCAAAAACGTTTTTCGTGAGGGAGGCGTTCTGTCGGGCGTTGGCAGCCACTAATCTGGCCATCAGACGCAATAACAAGGAAATGTTCAATGAAAAGATTCATCCCGTTTTTCAGCAAAAACCTGTTGATCGCTGCTGTGAGTTTTGCCTCGATGGAAGCCATGGCAGCTACCGATCTGGTGCTGCTCAACGGCAAGATTTTCACCGCCGACCGCGCTCAACCGCAGGTTCAGGCGCTGGCCGTGGAGAACGGCAAGGTGCTGAAAGTCGGCACCGATGCGCAGATCAAAGCCTTGATCGAACCCGGCACCCAAGTGATCGACCTTCAAGGCAAGGCGATGATGCCCGGCTTGATCGACAGCCATTCCCACGCGATTTTCGGCGGACTGGAAATGGTCTCGGCCAACATGGAAGACGAGGTAGTCGAACTCGACGAACTGGAAAAACGCCTGCGCGCCTGGCGTGACGACGGCAAGGCCCGGCATGGCGACGTGTTGAGCGTGGCCGGCATGAGTTCGGCGTATTGGGCCAAGGCTGAAGCCCTGGGCAAGATCTTCAACAACGGCGAATGGGCCGACGTGCCGGTGGTGTTCACCGGCAGCGATCACCACACCGCGTGGGCCAACAACGTGATGCTCAAGCGTGCGGGCATCGACGCCGCGCTGCTGAAAACCCTGCCGGACGCGGAAAAAGACACCCTCGGCAAACTGGCCAGCGGTGAGCCAAACGGCTTTGTGGTCGATGCCGGTTGGGATCGGGTCGCCTCGAAAATGCCGGTGCCGAGCCCTGCCGACCTGCTCAAGGCTGCGCAATCGGCGGTGCGTTTCAACAACAGCCTCGGCATCACCGCGTGGATGGACCCGGCCGCCAACGCCGCGCCGGGCGAGCCGGTGTTCGCCCTCAAGCCCACCGAGAAAACCGTGGGCGTACTTCCGGCCTACAAAGCCCTGTCGGACAGCGGCGGCATGACCGCCCACGTCGCCGCGCTGCTGGTGGCCAACCCGAAAAGCGTCCCGGCCGATCTCGACACCCTCGACAAAGTGCGCCGGCAATTTCAGGGCATTCCCAACCTGACGCTGCCGGGGATCAAGATCTTCGCCGACGGCGTGATCGAGTACCCGGCCCAGAGCGCGGCGATGATCGATCCCTACAGCAACTCGCACAAACAGGGCGAGCTGCTGATTGATCCGCAGCACTTCGGCGAACTGGTCAGCACCATCGACCAGCGCGGCTGGCTGGTGCACATCCACGCCATCGGCGACCGCGCGGTGCGCGAATCACTGAACGGCATCGCCCAGGCGCGCAAGGATCGGCAGAGCGGCGTGACGCACTCGATCACCCACCTGCAAATGGTCAACCCGAAGGAGTTCGCCCGCTTCAAGCCGCTGAACGTGATTGCCTCGATGCAACTGCTGTGGGCCAGCGCCGACGACTACACCACCGACATGATCAAGCCTTACGTCAGCGCCCTCGCCTTCCGCTATCAATACCCGGCGCACTCGCTGCTCAAGCAGGGCGCGACGATTGCCGGCGCCAGCGACTGGCCGGTGTCCTCGCCGAATCCGTTCAACGCCATCGCCCAGGCCATCACCCGCACCGGGCCGCTGGGCGTGCTCAACGCCGACGAACGCCTGGACCGCGAAACCATGTTCTACGCCTACACCGTCAACGCGGCGCGCACCATCGGCCTGGAGCAACAGATCGGCTCGCTGAGCCCCGGCAAACAGGCCGATTTCATCGTGCTCGACCGCGACGTGTTCAGCGTCGATGACAAGGCCCTGCATGACACGAAGGTGCTGCAGACCTGGTTTGGTGGTCGCCAGGTCTACGCACCGACCCTCTAGCCGAACTGTTTTCCCTGTGGGAGCCAGCCAGCTCCCATAGGGGACGCGGTGTCCTCAAGTATTGAGTTGCGCCAGGTACTGCCACGGGTAGATCCCGCGTTGATGCCCATCGCTGAACACCAGTTGCAGCCCGTAGCCCTGCTGGTTGAGTTCGATCACACGAACCCGGTCATCCACCAACGGAGCCGAACCCCGCAGGCGAAACGCCCGGCACTGCGAGCACGGGCACTGGCGGCGCAGTTCGGCGTGGTCGAGCAATTGCTCGCGGCCATCCGGCCAGCTCAGTCGCAAGCGGTGTTCACTTTGGGAATTGCCTATCGCCAGCGGATTCATTGCAGCTGACTCAAGGCGATCCGCACGGCTTTGCGCACTTCCGGGTCGCCGTCGTCCTGCGCGGCCTGCAATGCCGCCACGGCCCCGCGATCATTCAACTCGCCCAACGCCAGCGCCGCTTCCTTGCGCAGGTTGCTGATGCGATGGCCGAGGGTGTCGATCAGGGCATCGAGTGCCGGCACGTAACGCAAACGGCCGAGGCTGCGGGTGGCGCGCAGGCGTACCTGCCAGTAGTCGTCGCCCAAGGCTTCGATCAGTGCCGGGCCTGCATCGGTGTGGCCAACCTTGCCGAGCGTGGTCGCGGCTTCTTCGCGCACTTGCCAGGCGTTGTCCTGCAAGGCCTGACGCAAGGCCGGCAGCACATCTGCGCCACTCGCCAGGCCCAGGGCGCCGGTAGCTGCGCGGCGTACTTCGGTGTCAGGATCGGCGCTTGCCAATCGGGCCAAGGCTGTCAGTGCGTCGAGTTGCTTGAGCCAACCGAGCACACCCACGGCTTCGCGGCGGACACTGGCATCGGCATCGCTCAACGCTTGAATGGCGGCGGGAGCAGCGTCGGGGAAACGCAACTCACGCAAGGCGCGGAATGCGGCAATCCGCACGCCGGTTTCCGCATGGGCGGTCCACGGCAGAATCACCCTGCCCGCCGCTTCGGTCTTGAGCAGGCTCAGACTCTGCGCCGCAGCAGCCTGCACTGCCGGCGACGGATCTGTCAGCGCCTGGCACAGCGCTTCAACCACCGGTTCGTCTTCCCAGGCTTCCAATAGGCGCGCCGCTTCGGCACGCACTTCTTCGGCAGGGTCTTCGGCCAACCGCTCGACCAGCCAGAGCAAGCCGTCCGGTTCTTCGAGGTCAGCCAGGTCAATCAAGGCAATCCGGCGTACTCCCGCGTCATCAGCGGTCAGACGCGGTTGCAAGGCAAGAATGTCGTCGTTTTCGGTCACAGCAAAAAATGAGGTCACAGGGCAAATCTCGGCAAGGCGTTTTCAGGAGGCAAACCGAGCGGATTGAGGCGCGGCAGCGGTCGTTCGTTGTCGTGGCGCAGCAGGTCGAGGCAGTGGCGCTTGAGGCGTGAAAACTCGTGGCTGGTGACCAGTCCGGTGGTGCGCGGGCGTAGGAAGTCGAGGCGCAGGTCTTCGATGATCCGCCCCGGCCGTGCGCTCATCACCAGCAAACGGTCGGCGAGGAACAGCGCCTCGTCGATGTCATGGGTGACGAACACCACGGTGGTGCGAATCCGCGTCCAGATGTCCAGCAGCAGTTCCTGCATGTTCAGTCGGGTCAGCGCATCCAGCGCGCCGAAGGGTTCGTCCATCAGCAACAGCCGTGGCCGGTTGACCAGCACCCGGGCGATTTCCACCCGTTGCTGCATGCCGCCGGAGAGCTGATCGGGCCAGCGTTCGGCGAAGCCTTCGAGGCCGACCAATTTGAGGATTTCATCAGCGGCGCGATGGCGCTCGGCCTTGCCGATGCCGCGCATTTTCAGGCCGAAGGCAACGTTGTCGCGCACCGTGCGCCACGGGAACAAAGTGTGATGCTGGAACACCATGCCGCGCTGCGGTGACGGGCCGGACACTTCGGCGCCATCGACTTTCAACTGCCCGCCATGGGGTTGCAGATGCCCGGCCAATGCGCCGAGCAAGGTCGACTTGCCGCAACCGGACGGGCCGAGAATGCACACGAACTGGCCGGGTTCGATCTGGCAATCCAGCCCCTGCACCGCTTCGAACGCCTGCGGGCCTTCGCCGAGGACGATGGATAACTGGCGGATGTCGATCCGCCCTTCCGGGGTTTGCATCACGCTCATCAGGCTTTTCCTCGTGGTCGGTGCCAGGGCGTGAACAGCCCGCCCAGGCGTTTGATCAGCAGGCTGCTGCCCATGCCCAACACGCCGATCAGCAACATGCCGACCACGATGTCGGCGTAGTTCTGGATGGTGTAGGACTCCCAGGTGTAGTAACCGATGCCGAACTGGCCGGAGATCATTTCGGCGGTCACCAGACAGAACCACGACGTGCCCATGCCGATGGCGAGCCCGGTGATGATGCTCGGCGCGGCGCCCGGCAGGATCACTTCCAGCAGGATCGCCCGGCGCCCGGCCCCGAGGCTTTTGGCCGAGGCGATCAACCGTGGATCGACGCCTTCGACGCCGTGCACGGTGTTGAGCAGAATCGGGAACAGTGCGCCGGTGAAGGTGATGAAGACCATCGACAGTTCCGACGACGGGAACATCAGAATGGCCAGTGGAATCCACGCCACAGCGGGGATCGGGCGCAGCACTTCCAGTGGTGGCAGCAGCAGGTCTTCGGCCCATTTCGAACGACCGATGGCCAGGCCCAGAGCGATGCCTATGATCAGTGCTGCGAGGTAACCGGCGAAAACCCGGCCGAGGCTGGCGCTCAGGTGCTGGATGAGCTTGCCGGAGTCGCCGAGGCCGAGGGCGGCTTCGATCACGGCCAGCGGGGTTGGGACGTTGGCGAAGGTGACGAGGCCGAGGTTCCAGTGGTGGCTGGCGGCGAGTTGCCAGAAGAGCAGGCAGAGCAGCAGCGAGGCTGCTCTTGATATCCAGCGTGCTTTTGAGATTTTCATGATTAGCGACTGACCACAGCCTGCGCGGTGGCATCAGTGAAATCAAACACCTTGCCACCCTGCGCCGAAGCAAACTGCTGCGCCTGCCCCTTCAACAAAAACGCGCTGAGGCGCCCCTTCGCATCACTGGCAAACCACGCCTGCTCCGCCAGCAACTTGATCCCGCTGTCACTCGCCTGGGCATACACCGCCCGAATGTTCTTGCCTTCCGACTTCAGGCCGGCCAACGCCGTGAACGCCTCTTCAGCCGAAGAATAGCGACGAACCTTGTCCTCACCCCGCACCCAGATTTCCGCGACATGGCTGAAATCGGTGATGACTTTTCCAGTCACCGCATCGACAGACTTCAACGGCGTCTGCGCGTAATTGGCCAGTTGCGCGGCGTAATCCAGATTCGAGGCCTTGAACGCTGCGCGGATGTACTGATCGTCGATAAAGGTATTCAGATCGAGCCCGCGATCGGCCTTCTTCAGCAGCTTCAGCGTGTCGATGGCAGTGCCCACGGCCTGGCGGTATTCCGGTTTCCAGCTCAGGTCGCGGGTCTGCACGCCCAGCGGGCCGTGGAACAGGTAATTGACCTCGGCATCGACGCCGGAGACCTTGGCGATCAGTTCGCTGTATTTCTCCGGTTCGGCGGCCAGCAGTTGATTGGCTTCGATGCTTGCGCGCAAATAAGCGACGACGATTTCCGGGTACTTTTTCGCGTAGGCCTGATCCACCAGCGCACCGTGGAAGGTCGGCGCATTGGCCTGGGCGCCGTCGTAGATCTTGCGGGCGAAACCACGGCTCGGGAACAGCTCGGCAAACGGTACGAAGTCGGCGTGGGCGTCGATCTTGCCGGCCTGCAACGCCGAGCCTGCGACCTCCGGCGGCTGGGCGATGATGTTCACATCCTTGAGCGGATCCCAGCCCTGCTCCGCCACGGCCCGCAGCAACATGCCGTGAGCCGTGGAAGCGAACGGCACGGAGATGGTCTTGCCCTTGAGTTCGCTCAGCGACTGCACGCCGGACGCGCTCGGCACCACGATGCCGTTGCCGCTGCCCTTGATGCTGCCCGACAGCACGCTGATGAACAGGCTGTGCTTGCCGGCGGTTTCGAACGCCACGCCGTTGAACGCGCCGGGGAAATCGGCCATGGCGCCGAAGTCGAGTTTGCCGGCGACCATCTCGTTGGTCAGCGGCGCACCACTGGTGAAGTTCTTCCACTGCACATCGTACCTGGCGTCCTTGTAGGCGCCGTCGTGAGGCAGGTATTTGTCGAGCAGGCCCAGCTCGCGGATCAACAAACCGCCGGCGGCGCAATTGATGGTGGTGTCCTGGGTGCCGATGGCAATGCGGATGGTTTCGGCCGAGGCCGACAGGGTGAACGAAGCCAGTACCAGACCGGCGATTGCTGCACGCAACATGGTTGAATCCCCTCGAATCATTTATTGGATGTTCGTCTCCGCCGCGATCAGGGCGCGGTGGGAAACGAGGGGTGTGTTGAAGCAGGCGTCCGGTGTTGCCGGATAGCGTTTTAGCGAAGCAGATACGGAATTTCGACTTTCACCGCACCGGTCGGGCAGTCCTTTTCGCAAGGCATGCAGTACCAGCATTCATCGAACGCCATGTAGGCCTTTTGCGTGGCCGGGTTGATCGCCAGCAGGTCCATCGGGCAGACGTCGACGCACACGGTGCAGCCTTTTTCGGCGATGCATTTGTCCTCGTCCACGGTGACGGGGGCATTGGAGCGGAAGAAGATTTCCTGGGCTTGATAGGCCATGGTCCGGACTCTCTCTAGTGATGGCTCAAGCGGCGAAAGCGCCGACCCGAAGGCGGTCGTAGGCCTGCATTTCATCGGCATCGAGGGGGATGATGTAAGGCTCGACGGCTTTCTTGAAACTGGTCATGCGCCCGTCTTCGCCCTTCTTCAGGTGGCAGTGGCAGAACCATTCGCGGTCATCCCGTTGCGGGTGATCGACGCGGTAGTGGTACAGACCCCAGCGGCTTTCGGCACGGAACAGTGAAGCGCGCGCAGCCATTTCGGCGCAGTCGCGGATCACGCTGGTTTCCATGGCGCGCATCAGCTCATGCGCGTTGTTGGCCTTCATCTCGTTGAGATCGCGTTCGATGTCTCTGAAGCGTTGCAGGCCGATTTCCATTTTCTTGGTCACTTTCGGCGGCTGCAGGTAGTCGTTGACGAAGCGCCGCAGCTTGTACTCGACCTGGGCCGGCGGCAGACCGTGTTCGCGGTCCAGCGGTGCGTAGACCCGGGCCTTTTCCTTTTCGATCTGCTCGGCATCCAGCGCGGAGAACTCACGCCTGGCGACAAAATCCGCCGCGTTGTGCCCGGCAAACCAGCCATAGGTGAACGCGCCGAGCATGTAGTTGTGCGGCACGGCGGCCATATCACCGGCCGAATACAAACCTTTCACCGAGGTTTCGGCGCGCTCGTTGACCCACACCCCGGACGCCGAGTGGCCGCTGCAAAAACCGATTTCCGAGATATGCATCTCGACCATCTGCGTGCGGTAATCGGTGCCGCGATTGGCGTGGAACTGGCCACGGCTCGGACGTTCGTTGCTGTGCAGGATTTCCTCGATGTTCTGGATGGTTTCCTCGGCCAGGTGATCGAGTTTGAGGAACACCGGGCCGTTGCCGCTCTCCAGTTCCTGGTGGAACTCCCACATCATCTGCCCGCTCCAGTAGTCGCACTCGATGAAGCGCTCGCCCTTGTTGTTGGCGGTGTAGCCACCCAGCGGGCCAGTGACGTAGGCGCAGGCCGGGCCGTTGTAATCCTTGATCAGCGGGTTGATCTGGAAGCACTCGAGGTTCGCCAGTTCCGCCCCGGCGTGATACGCCATCGCATAGCCGTCGCCGGCGTTGGTCGGGTTTTCGTAGGTGCCCATCAGGTAACCCGAGGACGGCAGACCGAGTCGTCCGGCCGCGCCGCATGCGAGGATCACTGCCTTGGCCTTGATCACATGGAAGTCGGCGGTGCGGCAGTCGAACCCCATCACGCCGTTGACGGCGCCCTCCGCGTCGGTCAGCAAACGGGTGCAGACGAGGCGATTGGTGATGTTCACCCGTGCGCGTTTCAACTGGCGATACAGGACTTTCTTGATGTCGTGCCCTTCCGGCATCGGCAGCACATAGGCACCCATGTGGTGGACTTTTTTTACCGCGTAATCGCCGGTTTCGTCCTTCTCGAACTTCACGCCCCAGCGGTCAAGCTGCTCGATGGTTTCGAAACTGTGGGTGGCGTAGGCGTACACCGCCGCCTGATTGACGATGCCGTCGTTGGCGATGGTGATTTCCTTGGTGTACTGCTCGGGCGTCGAGTGGCCGGGAATGATCGCGTTGTTCAGGCCGTCCATGCCCATGCTGATCGCGCCGCTGCGCTTGACGTTGGCCTTGTCGACCAGCAGCACGCGCAGTTCCTTGTTCTTTTCCTTGGCCTTGATCGCCGCCATCGGGCCGGCGGTGCCGCCGCCGATCACGACGATGTCGTATTCCTGTTCGAGTGTCGTTCGACTCATGCCTGCTCCCCTTTTTGCCGGTCGATCCGCAGGCGGTACTGGAACGCATCGCCACGGTAGTAAAGGTGTTCGAAGTCCAGCGGCTGGCCATTGGCGTCGTGGGTCAGACGCTCGATGCGCATGATCGGCGAGCCGGCCTCGACGTTCAGCGCCTGGGTCAGGTCGCTGTCCGCCAGCACCGCGTCGATGGCCAGGTCGGCGTGGCCGAGGGCTATGCCGCAGTCGTTTTCGAGGATCAGGAAGATGTCACGGGTCACCAGATCAGCCTTCTCCAGTCGTTCGCCGACGGCTTTGGGCAGGTAGGTGATTTCCAGCGAGATCGGCTCGCGGTTGATCAGCCGTACACGTTTGATCTGCGCGACGATTTCGCCTTCGGCAACCTGCAAACGCTCGGCAACCAGTTTGTCGGCGGCGATGAATTTGAAACTGCGCAGGCGGTTGATCACCTCGTAGCCACGGCCGGTCATGGACTCGGCGAGGCCTTGCAGAGTGCTGACGTTTTGAAAGGTCTTGGGCTTGGCGACGAAGGTGCCTTTGCCGTGGATCTTGAAAATCAGCCCTTCTTTCTGCAGATCACCCAGGGCCTGGCGCACAGTGATGCGGCTGACCTTGAACAGCGTGCCGAGCTCGCTTTCGGACGGCATCTGGCTGTCCTGCGGGTATTCGCCGTCGAGGATGCGGGCGCGCAGCACGTCGCGCAGTTGGGTGTGCAGCGGGACGCTACTTAAGGAGAGAACGTTATCGGTCATCACGGGATCACTTGTTATAACGAGTTATGACGTGATCTTAGAGACGTTATGACAAGCTTGAGAAATACCGAATGAGCATAAGGTTAGATGCGCCTTCAGTGGCGCTTGAGGATCCGGTCCATGACCCAATCGGTCTTCAGGGCCTCTGCCCCGGTCGCCGGATGCGGTGATTCGCCGCGAATCTGCGCGTTCATGCCCAGCACGTGATGCCACTGGATGTGTTCGTGATGGGGGATTTCCAGGCTGATGTGTTCATCGGCGTGCAGTTCGACCGGATGCTCATCGAACACCGAAAAACCGATTCGCCCTTGGCTGCCGATGATCTCGACCCGATCCTCGCGTCGGTCCGCGACAAAGCTCCAGCAGCCCATGCCCAACGCGCCCGAGGCAAATCTCCAACTGGCGCTGACCGCATCTTCCGCCGCGTACAAACCGGCCTGACGCGCCGTGAATCCGGCCACCTCGACGATATCGCCGAGCAGGTACTGGAACAGGTCGAAACCATGGCTGGCCAGATCCGCGAAATATCCGCCACCGGCCACCACCGGATCGGTGCGCCAGTTGGCGCTGCCGTCCAGATCCTTCGGCGACGGCGCCTTGGTCAGCGTCCAGCTCAGATGCCGCACCTCGCCGATACGCCCCTGCTGCAACCATTGCCGAACCTGCTGGAAACGCGGCAGCGAACGGCGGTAATAGGAGACGAACAGGTGCAGACCGGCGTCGGCAAACACCTGCTGCATGTCGCGGCTTTGCCCGGCGTTGAGGGCCATGGGTTTTTCCACGCAGCAATGCTTGCCGGCGGCGGCGACTTTCAGGCTATAGGCGTGGTGACTGTCGGGTGGCGTGGCGATGTACACCGCGTCCACCTCGGGGTCGTTGATCAGCGCATCGACGTCGGTGAAAGTCCGGGCGATGCCGTGGCGCGCGGCGTAATCGGTCACGGCTTCGAGGCGTCGCCCCATCACCGCCACCAGCGCAGAACCGGGCGCCTTGTAGAAGGCTGGCCCGCTCTTGCGTTCAGCGACGCTGCCGCAACCGATCATGCCCCAACGCACCACGCTCATCGTCGCGCCTCAGCCGATGCGCAGTGCGCGCAGGTCGAGGTGACCGTTTTGCAGCGGCGGGCACCAGTAGTAGCCGCCGGTGATCGGCCGGCTGATGCGGTACAGGCCGTCGGTGATGCCGTCCTCCAGACCGCTCATGCGCCGCAGTTGCGCTTCGAAAGCATCGAGGGAAAAACCGAACGCCAGGAACATCAGGCCGGCGCGGTCGCCTTCGATCCACGGCATCGAACGGCGCACGACGAAGGCTTCCGGAGCGAAGCTTTCCTGGGCGGTGCGCTTGACGTGGGCGGACACCGGGGCGTCGTCGATCTCTTCGTTGTCGCTCAGGCGACGGCCCATGATGTTGTCCTTGTCCTCGGCGGACAGCGCATGGAAACCCTTGAGGTCGTGCTGCCATTGCTGGATCGCGGCAAAGCTGCCGCCGACCAGACCGTCGGCGCCTTCACTTTGCAGTGCAGCGGCGATGGCGGCTTCGTCGTGCGGGTTTTCGGTGCCGTCTTCATAACCGGTGAGGTCATGTCCATCCTTGTGGCGGAAGGCTTCCTGCATCTGCACCAGACGCAGCGCCGGGGCCAGTGCAGCCTCAAGCGCAGTGCTGCGGTTGAGCAGATCACCACGGTCGATGCCGTGCAGCCAGACCCACAGGGCGTGCTGGGTCGACGGGTTTTCCACGCCGACACCGGTCAGTGCCGGGAAGCTGCGCAGGCCGTCGATGTTCACATTCAGGGCCTTGGCCAGGGATTCACCGAAACCGACCACCGCCGACTTGCCGTCCACCAGGTTCAGCAGGTTGTCGATCGCCTGCGGCAGCGCTTCAACCGACTCGAGGGCGAAAAACAGGTGACGTGCTTGCGGTGGAACTGGGGTGGCGAGGATGCCCGGCTGGTAGTAACTCATGTGAACTCCTTGGGAAAGAGCGCGGAGTTTAACTGTAGCCGGAGGGTTTGTGTGGGATCAGATGACGCACTCGCTGCGCCACGCACTCGGGCTTTTGCCGGTCCAGCGTTTGAACGCCCGCCGAAAACTGCGCACATCGCTGTAGCCGACTTCTTCGGTAATCCGCTCAATCGGCATGTCGGGATTGGCCAGCAGACTCATGGTGCGCGCCTGCCGCACTTGCTCCAGCAACGCCTCGAACGTCAACGAATGTTCAGTCAGTCGCCGGCGCAAGGTGCGGCTGCTCATGTTCAAGTCGCCGGCAATCTTTTCGATGTGGCTGCCCCGGCTCAGGTCCCGGGCAATGGCGCGCTCCACAGCCTGGATCAGATCGAGTTTCTGATGGACTTGCGCGGCTTCCAGTTCCAGCAGTTTGACTGCCTGACGCAACGCCAGCGAATGGTGGTTGGGCAGGTTCACATCCAGCCATTGCACGTCGATCAGCATGCGGTTGTGCAGACAGCCGAAGCGCACGTCCGGCCCCAGCAGCCGCCGGTATTCATCGACGTAATCCGGTGCAGCATGCACAAATTCCACGGCAATCGGCTTGAACGTCTCGCCCACCAGCGCCCGGCCGTAGACCAGCAGGCTGGCGTAAAACTCTTCGACGGCGAATATCTGCACCTCAGCGAACGGCAAGCGGCACTCCACGTCGACGTACACCTGCTCGCCCACCACATCCACGCTGATCACCACGATCCCGCCGGACGTGTGCTGATGACGAATGCCCAGTTCGAACGCATCGCGCAAGTTCTTGCACAGCGACAGCACGTGCCCGAGCAAACCCAGCGTGCCAAGCACGTTCTGCGCGCCGACCCACAGCCCCAGCCCCTGATTGGGCAAGGCCTTGAGCGCCCGCTGGATCATGGCCACGGCCTGGCGATAGGAAATCCGCTGCGACGGATCCTGCAGATCCTCGACGTCAAAGCCCAGGCCACGGCACAGGCTTTGCGGCTCGATGCCCTTTTTGGCGACGACTTCAGCCAGGGTCTGCAGCAGAAACGGCGACACCAGCGCCAGATCGAAGGTGGGGTCTTGGAGTTTTGCGTTCATGGGGGCTGACATTCCGGATCACGCTGAATTGTTATTTTTGTTACCGGTTATGTCGAAGGAAGTTAGCACAGGGTTGGCGGACTGTCCGCAGAAGCCCCCTTCCGTGTCCGCCAATACCCTGCCCCGTTGTACGCCAAGGGCTTATTTCTATAGTGGCCGGGCGTCCTGCGTGCCGGCGTTGCGCCCAAACACAATAATAATGAGGACGGACATGAACCCGAACCGCGCGACATTCCCTGTGCGACTGGCATTGAGCCTGCTTGGCTGCACCGTGACCCTGCCAGCCCTGGCCACCGAGGCCGGCGTCGACAACATCGGTACCGGCACCGACGGTTTTTTCGTGCTGCCGCTGGACGTCGACAACCTTCCCGAAAACATGGTTGCCTTCAATCTCTACTACAACCACTACAAGGCGACGAAGCTCAACATCAGCTCATTCGGCGGGAAAGTGCCGAATGTCGATATCGAATCCACCGCCGTGATCCCGCGTCTCGACTACCTGAGCCCGGTGCGGGTATTCGGCGGGCGCCTGGCCGGTTACATCGCGCAACCCTGGCTGAAGCAGGAAGTCTCAGTATTCGGCCAGAGCGACACCCGTGAAAGCATGGGCGATACCACCTTCGCGCCGATCATCCTGTGGGACATGGGCAAGAACCTGACCCTCGGCGCCGCCGTGGAAATCACCGTGCCCACCGGCGAATACAGCGTCGATCGGCTGGCCAACACCAGCAACAATTTCTACACCTACAAGCCGCTGTTCTCCTTCACCTGGCTGCCGACGGACAACACCGAAATCTCGATGAAGACCACCTACAGCTTCAACGAGAAGAACAAGGACACCGACTACAAGTCCGGGCAGATCTTCCACTTCGATTACTCGGCCAGCTACAAGATCACCGACGACCTGATGCTCGGCGTCAACGGCTATTACCTCAAGCAGACCACCGACGACAAACAGTTCGGCCACACCGTGCAGTTCGCCGGCCAGGACGTTGATGACGGCGTGCGCGGCCAGGTGTTCGCCATCGGCCCGGCGCTGCACTTCACCTTCCTCAAGTACGCCAGCGCGGAGATCCGCTGGGCCAGGGAGTTCGACGTGGAGAACCGGCCGGAGGGGGATATGTTGTGGGCGAAGGTGAGTATTCCGTACGCGTTCTGAGCGTATTTGTAGGAAAGCACTTGCGGATTTATAGGCTGAAAGCCTGAAAAACGCTGGGGTGGAATAGGCCTACAGCGGCGGTCGAGATTGCCGGACAACGGAGGGAAACATCCGGCAGATTTGAAAGGGGGGCTTGCAGATACTGGGTCCCGCTACCTCATGGTTCCTCAAGGGCTCATGGGGTGCATCGTCTGCCAGTGACGACAATGGGCCCATCCCCCCTTAGACTGCTGAAATTGATCACGGAGATCACTATGAGCATATTGCATTCCCCGTTTTACTCTGACTTCGAATCCGAAGAAGAGGCAGAGAGCTACGATCGCTGGTTTCGTGCCAAGGTGCAGGAGGCACTCGATGACCCCAGCCCTGGCATTCCCCATGATGAAGCTATGGCAATGCTCGACCAGATGCTGGAAGAGATGCGCAGGAAGCGCCGCTCTGCTGCTTGAATGGAGCAGCAAGTCCTCGCGTCAACTGGCTGACATCTTCAAATACATCGAGCAACGCAACACCAACGCTTCAATTTCGTTAAGACACAAGGTGGGTGCAGCAGCACAGCGACTTTCATCAATACCTTATGGTTACCGGCCTGGTCGAGTGCCTGGCACTCGTGAAATGGTGATTCATCCGAACTATCTGCTGGTCTATCGAGTGAATGGCCACATCAAAATACTGACGGTACTTCACGCCCGACAAAAATACCCTCCAACTTCATCAACCTAAAAAAAGGGCGGCCAAATGGCCGCCCGAAGCGTACTACACGAGAGTCCTTTTACAACGTCAGCTGCCCCCGCTCCTCTTCGGTCAGCTGTTGTTTCGCCTGTTCATCCAGCACCCCGGCGCCGAGTACCTGCACCGGGCTGTTGGGGTTGTAGCCCGGCGTCGGTGCACGGCTCGCGCCATCGCGGGTCGGGGCCAGTTGCTCGTTGCCGAAACTCAGCACCTGCACTGTGAACACCGAGGCCTGGTTCTGGCGCGACGCGGCTTGCTGCTGACGGGCGACGTCTTCCGCGGCCTGAGTCGCCGACGACGCAGCGGAACTGGCCGAGGTGATCGCCCCGGTGTTGACCGCCGAGACCACCGGCACACCGGTCGCCTTGCCCTGCACCGAGATGTTGGCGGCGTTGACCACCGTCAGCGCAGCAATGTTGACGTTGCCCGAGACGCGAATCCCCGCCTCGCCCGCATCGATGGTACCCAGCGGGGCGATCAGGTCGATGTCCCCCGGGGCCACTTCGGCAATCGGGTTGAGCGTGGCAATACCGGCGCCGGTGCTCGGCACCGATGGCGACAGGGTCACGTTGCCCCAGGTGTCGTACACGCGTTTCGGCGGGGTGTAGACCACGGTGGTTTTCGAGCCGCGACCGGCGTTGATGTCGCCCGAGGCGGACCAGCCCAGAATCGAGCCACCAAACGTGGTCATGATCCGGCTCTGCCCCAGCAGAATGCTGCCTTCGGAGTAGAGCTGAATATTGCCCGAGCCCTGGGTGATGATCCCCGCCGTGGACGGCGGCGCAGCACCTTCGATGCCGAACACCTGACCGCCGCCCGGCGTGAGCATCTGGATATCACCACCAAACAGCGTCTTGACCCCGGCGCCGCCATAAAGCGTGATGTCGCCGTCATAACGGACCGGGTTGCCGGCCACGTCGGTGGTCGGGAAAAGCGCAGCAATGGCGTTGCGACCGCGCAAGTAACTCCCTTTGCGTGGACCATCGACATCGTTGTACTCAAGACCACCGGCACGCAGCTCCGCGAAGTACACCTGACGGGCGAAGATCGCCTGCTCGGCACTCGGCAGCGCGGCGAAGAACGCTTGCGCCTGTTCTGTGTTGCCGCTGAAGCCATAACCGAGGGTCAGCCAGCTCTGCAATTCGTCGAGGTAAGTCTTGACCACTTTGCTTGGCTGCCCGTTGAGCGATGCGTTCGGGTCAGCGAGATTCTGCGGGTTCAGATAACGGGCGATGAACCGCGAATAATCCGGCCCCTGCGCGCCCACACCGGCCTGCAACACCACACTGGCACCCGGTCGCTGATCACCGGCCACCAATGAGCCAAGGCTGGTGATGCTGGCGCGATCTTCCATCAGGATGTTGCGCCCGGCATTGATATCCAGGACGCCGGGGCCCGCGATGTCGAAGCTGCTGTAGAGGATGTCCCGCCCTGCCGATACCCGCGAAACGTCCCTGGGGTCGTCATGCACGAACAGGTTGCCGGTCGAGGTGATACTTTCTGTTGGAGTTACGCCCATCTCGCCAGCAGGTACGGTCGTGGGGCTGCCCAGGTAAGTACCGGACGCCACGATATCGCGCCCCGCCAGCATCCAGACCGGGCCTGCCGCTTCATACCAGGTACGTTTCGACAGGCTGAACGTCAGCGTTTCACCACTGCGAACGCCGACCAGATCGCCGGTCAAGGCGTAGAACCGCGCCGGTGCCTGGACGTCATTCAATCCCGAGTAACTGTTGGCGCCGAAAGCGAACAACGGATAGCGCAGGTTTTTGTCCGGCAAAACCCCGTCGCTGTTGCGATTGCTCATGATCGGCGTGGCCGACGTGTTATTGCCGTAACCGTTGAAGGCCGGCGCGAACGGCGTGGCGGTGGCCAGCGGACTGGCGCCCGACTGATTGATCGCATAGCCGCCCGCGTAGATCGAATCCTGCGCCAGCAACTCCAGTTGCCCGGTGCTGGAAGGTGCCAACAACAGCGAATACCCGGTTGCCGGCACTGTTCCACTGCCCTGGCTGTAGACCGCTGAAGGTCCGGCATAAATCGAACCTTGCGCCGCCACCGCCCGCAGGATCGACGGATACACGAAGCGTCCGTCGGTAGGCGACGTATTGCGGCCGGTGATAGGGCCCTGACCGTTGACTTCGCCCAGTTGGGTGCTCGGTGTCAGGTTGCCTCCCGCCGAAAACAGGTCGATGGCGGTGTGATCGGTCCACAACGAGAAGCCCGTCAGGCCGCCACCCACATGGACGACACCGTCGTCCGTGGTGAACGGCGTGGAGTTCTGCAGCCGCACCCGACCCGGATCCGCCGCCCCGCCCAACACCAGATCGCCGCGCGTGCTGAGGCTCATCCCCGAATCCCCCGGAATCAGCACCAGCCCACCGGAGGCGCTGCCCATCGTGGACGTGAACGGGTCGAACGGGCGCACTTCACGAGGATCCTGGGTCGGGGTTGCGGCGCCATATTGCAGATTGATTCCGCCCAGCGCGCCTCCGGCCAGTCGCGCGGCACCGCGCAGGTTGATCAATGCGCCTTGCAGGTCGTGTTGTGCGACACCGATGCCATTCTCTCCGGCCCGGGCCTGCAATGACGGGTTCACCGACCCGCCGATGCGGATGTCCATATCACCGCCACCGGTCAATTGCAGACTGCCGTCGCTGCCCACGCGACCGGTGCTGCCGACCGCCACGACCAGCCCCTGTCCGCGCGGATAAAGGTTGGTTTTGTTACCGTCGCCCATCGCCTTGAGCATGCCGGCATCGCCCCCGGCACGCAGGCTGATATTGCCGCCACCCAAGGTGCCGAAACCGGTGAAACCGACCAGGTACGGGCCCGTATCAACGCTTTGATCCGGCAACGGTTGCGTTGCATAGCTGCCGAAGTTGATCCACCACGCGGTCGGCACATCACTGTTGCCGGTGCCCTGACGCCAGAGCCAGTTGCCCACGGCCACACTCGGGACTTGTTCACGGGTGTCCACGGTTTGCGACAAACCGCGACGGCCCAGTACATCGCCCGAAATCGAGCCGCCGGCATTGATGGTCAGGTTGCCGCCCATTTGCGGGTACCAGGCCTGATACAGGCTGTCGCTGCCACTGACCCATTTTTCGTAGTCGCCGCCGGCACTGCCCAGCACCGAGCCGTTGTCCGACTGTTTTCCGCGAGGCTGATTGAAGCGCGGATCGATGTCTTGCGACTGAGTACCGGCGGTGTAGACGCCGTACGGCGAATCCATGCTCAGGTTACCGGCGGCGAGCACGTCCAGATCACCGGTGCCGGTCCGCAGCACGCTGAACATCTGTGTGTGGGTCTTCACGGTGGTACCCGGTTTGTTTTCCACGCACAGTTCCGGGAATGCGCCACACCAGGCGAGTACATCATCGTCGGTCATCGGCGAGCCAGGCGGCATGCCCATCCAGTTGTCCGGTGCCCAGACCCAACGCGGCGCCGGCACACAGGAGTTCGGCGCCCAGTCGCACCACATCATTTGGTCCTCGGGGACGGGGTCGCCCGGCGTGAAGCCGCCCAGGTTGCCCTCGCCCCAGACCAGGGTCGGTGGTTTTTCTGTCACGGTCAGACCGTAATGGGTGTCGGCCAGGCGCAGGTTGCCATCGCTGGACACCGGTTTGATCGCCCGGCTGTCCGCGGCGCTCAGATCAGCCCCCGCCACCACGCGCATCGACCACGACGCGCTGCCGGCCGGCAACATGCTGGCGACCGCCCAATTACGCCCCTGGGTCGTGCCGGTCAATGGCCGCAACTCGATGAACGCCGTACCGTCCGCCAGCACGACATTGGTCATCGACGGAATCAGCGAGCCGCGCAACAGGGCCAGTGAACCGCTCAGGCGCACACCCTTGATCCCGTTATCGCCTGCCTCGACGCTGCCCGGCAGCGGCACGCCCTTGGGCCAGCGCAGGGCTTGCAGCGCTGTTGCCTCGTTTAAACGGATACCCGCTCCCAACCGGCTGCCCGCCGGCAAGGTCACGCTGTCGGCAAGCAGCGTACCGGCGGCATACAGCAGATTGCCCGAGGCATCGCGCACCGAACCGGCGAGCACCGTGCCGGCGCCGAAGGTGTAAGGCGCCACCAGCGTTGCCTCGGTCGGCAACAGCGTGCCGCTGGCCAGCGTCGTCGCTTGCAACGGGAGGTCGTAGTTCAACGTGGCGCCGACCGGGAACACCGTACCGTCCGCGAGGGTGACACCCGCCCCCGGCACGATCAGATCGCCACCGAACGGCTGAATTCCCGGCAGCAATTTCCAGCCCGCATCGTCCACGGTCTCCGGCGGCGGTGCGAAACCGTCGTTGAGGCTGCCGTGGATATCGAGGTTGCCGCCCGCACGAATCACCAGGCTACCCGCCTCGCCCGAGCCGTATACCGAAGTCTTCTGCGTATGCGGATTCAGGCTGGCATAGCGATAACCGGACAGGTCCACATCACCCTGTACCACCAGATCACCGTCGGCGGTTTTACTGGCGATCTCGACCCCGGGCCGTAGATGGAGGGCGTCGGCATAAGTGGCGTTGTTCAGACCGGCCAGTTTGTTATTCAGCAAGTTGCCGTTGGCCAGCGCCGCATTGATGAACGCCGTGCTGTCGCCGTGGATGCGATCAAGATATGCCTGATCGATCACCTGATACGGACGTCCACTGGCCGCCGGGTCCGTGCCGTCGCTGGCATCGGTATAGCGGCGCGTGGCATTGAGACCAATCGAACGCGCACCCTGAATACTCAGCGCACCACCGGCATCGATGGCAATGTCACCCGCTCCCAGGCGTGGCGCGTTCAGTTCCAGCGTGCCGCGCAGCAACCCGTCGGACTGCCCCGGCAGAGTGCCGCGAACGGCCTCGGTGCCATGGCGCAAGTCGATGCGCGCACCGGCGCCGAGGGTCAGCACGCCTTGTCCGGAGTTGAGTTCGACCATCGCCCGGTTCGGTGCGTCGATGATCTTGCCGTAGCTGTCGACCCGCAGCACGCGACCATGGGCGTCAAGCACCGCATTGCCCGCGACGGTCAGGCCGTTTTGTGCCGACAGTCGAATACTGCCGACCCGCTCGCCGCTGGCATCGACCAGACCAGCCACCGTAAGTCGGCCGTTGTCCACCGACACATTGACCTCGCCCGCCTTGAGCCCTTCGCCGATCAACAGATCGCCTTGCTTGAGCTGCAAGCTGCGGCTGCCGAAAACCTGCCCCGCGTTCAAGCGCTGATTGAGGGCCGCGAACTGCTGGCTCGCATCGCCGTTGAGGTGCTGCGCGCGGATATCCACACCACCGGCCTTGTACGGCACCAGCGTGCCGCCGGCATCGTAATAACCGCTGCCGGCAGCGAGGATATCGCCTTGCAGATCGACCATGCCGGCATCGGCGGCCAGGGCGACCGCACTCAGGTTACCGGCCTGATTGTTCTGCGCCGACAAATCGATACGCGAGCCCGCCGCCTGACGAATGTTGCCCTGGCTGCTGTACAGCGCCACGTCGCCGCCCCAGCTGTACTTGTTCACATCGTTGAACGGCAACGTGCGACCGGCCATATCCAGATACGCGCCACTGGCGAGGGTCAGATCGCCCTCGGACTTGACCACCAGTTTGCCGCTGGCCAAGGCGATACGACTGTCCAGCAAGACGCTGCGGGCATCGAGGGTCAGTTCCGCCCCCAGCGCATTGGCAGCGGTTGCTGCACCCGCCCCCGTCAGGGTCAGGTTGTTACCGGCCTTGATCAGGTTGACCGAGCCCGCCTCTCCCGTCAGCAACGGCGTACGCAGCGTGAGGTTGCCGCCGCTGTAGGCATAACCGCTGACCGGATCGAAAGCACCCTGCGTCTGGTACACCTCCAGGCTGCCCTTGTGGTTGGCGGTGATGCGATCACTGGCAGAGAGGTTGACGTTGGCAAAGCCCAACACCAGACGTTTGTTCTGGTCCAGACCACTGGCCTGCGGATTGGGGCCGTAGCCGAACTCGATGCGTTGCGCCTGAATATCGAACGTGCCCCGGCCCGTGCCGGCGCCCCCCGTGATCACCGCACCCGGATCCTGAGTCGCACCGTTCCAGATCAGATTGGCGGTGCGAATGGACGCCACGTCGCCGCTTTCACCCAGGCCGTAAATGGCCGGGGTGCTGAGGATCAGGTTTTGCAATTTGCTGGCACCGGTCTGCGGGTCCAGCGTATCGAGGCTGACGTTGCCGTAGAAATTGAACGCATCGCGACTGGTCAGGCTCAAGGTTTCCAGCGCCGGCGCGCCGTACTGAGTATCGCCCCGCAACAGGCGGTTCAAGACATTCTGGTTCAGGGTCAGACCGGTCGGCACCCGGTTGCCGGCGGCGCTCAAGGCCTCGGCACTGCCGGCGTTGACGGAGCCCACGGCCAGCGTCAGATGACGGGTGCCGAAGCGCACCGATTCGTCGAGTTCGAATTGCTTGTCAGTGGCGGCCGTTATGCTGCCGTTGGAATAGAGCAGTGTCGGGTTGTTGCACGTTGTCGTCGGGCAATTGCCAATGAGAATGTTCCCCGCGCCGGATGTCCCGGCCGACACCTCGGGTGCCAGCACATTGGTCCAGCCGTTTGAAACCACCAGCAGCCCTGCCGCACCCGGTTTGTAGATGAAGCCGGTGCTGGAATCGTAAGGTGCATTGCCACGCCCCAGAGTGTTGATACCCGAGCCGGCTTCGAGGGTAATTCCGCCATCGGCGCGGGTAGTACGCAGCAACACTTCGGGTGCCGACAACACGGCGCCCTCACGCAGGGTAATTGTTGTGGTATCACCGCTGAACGCGATGATGTTGCCCGACGTGTAGTAATCGATCGTCGGTTGCGCGCCGATGGTCAAACGGCCGGCATTGAGCGCGTTGAGGCTGTCGGCATACAGCGACACACCTGCAAATCCTTCAGTGCTCGAATGTCCCGCGCCGAGAATTTCGAAGTTCGCCGCGCCGTTCACCACCGCCGTACCGACGACGCCGCCCGTGGCGGGCTGGAACAGCGTCTGGCCATTGAAGTCCAGCGCGTTACCCGATGCGGCGCCCCGGGACAGATTCAGTCTCAAGGACTTGCCGTCCATGGGCGCCAATGCCCGAGGCACGCCCCGGCGCGCCGCATCGCTCTGGATGAACTGGCTGAAAGAGGTCTCGTTGTACTGCGAGTAATGGCGCAGCACATCGGCGGATGTCAGGATGACCTGGCTCGCCAGGCTGTCACGCAGGCCGGTATTGGCAATCGACATCCGCCCCGAACTCGTCCACGAACCATTGCGCAGTGGCAGCGCAGCGTTGGTTGCACCCGCTGCCGCCTGGCCATTGACCTCGACCCGGAAGGCCCCCGGCAACAGCGCAAAGGTCGAGGGCAGCAACGTATAGGTGCCCGCCGCCAGTCCCGGCACGCCGGCCCCGAGGGTGATCTGCTGGCCAATACGCGGGTCGACCGCCCCCGCCTCGGCGAGCATCGGCGCATAGGCACTCTGATTCCCCGGCACGATGGCGTACACCGGGTTGCTGGCCAGGTCCGGCAGGCTGAAGGTGCCGTCACTGGCATTGCGCACCAGCGGGTTGTAGCGGGCATCGGTGGAACCGCCACGCCCGGAAACGAAACCGGCACCGCGCAGATCACCGCCACCCGAGAGATCGATCAACGCGCCGCTTTGCACATCGACGTACTGCGAGGTAAGCGTCACGCCAGCGGTTTCGGCGGTGATCCCTCGAAGCAGAACGGACTTGCCGTTGTAGCGATAGTCGATGCCGTCGGTGGTGCCGCCATAAGGCATGACCAGTCCGGCGGCGCTGGCCGAGGTGATGCTGCCTGGCAACAGATGCAATGCCTGAGTAGTGAGAACCAGGCTGTCACCCAGATTGATCATGCCCAGTGGCGCACGGATCACCCCGCCCTGCTCGATATGGCCGGCGGCCAGCGTCAGGTTGCCGAAGACCGAGTAAGGCAGCGCGGCAGGCGCGGCCCCGGAACTGCTGATTCGCAGGGTCCGCGCCGGGTTGGCGTCACGCTGGACACTCTGATAACCCACGCGCACCTCGGCGGTGACATCACTGGCGGGGTAGATCTGCGCGGCACGCAGGTTCAGGTCGCCCGGTGTCCAGAGTTCGGTTTTCTCGACGTTGCCGGTGGGTGCCAGAAAGCGCAGATCACCTCGGCTATCGAGCGTGACCTGTTCAAAACCACGCCGCCCGACCTCCAGCGCCGGACCGCTGAGCTGCACGATTGACCCGGCCGTGCCGAACGACAGGCTGTTGCCCAGATCCAGCAGATCCGCCGTGGCGGTGAACTGTGACGGCGCCACGGCGTGCGTCGGATTGTTCATCACCCGCGGCCGGACATTTCCGGGGGCATCGAAATATTTGCCCGTGCCCGACAGGCGAACGTACGGCGCAGACAGATTGATCCGTGCGCTCTCTTGCGAGCCGTCGGCCAGCGACAGGGCCCCGGCATACAGGCTCAGGCTTTGATTCATGTGCAGATCGACGTTGCCGTCGAACGACAGCAGACCGTTGCTCAGCACGCTCAGGTTGTCGAAGCCGCCAGACATCAGCTGATCGGCCCCCAGACGGGCACGACCGTATTGCAACGCAGGCGCGGCGTCACCCGCTTGCAGACTGGCCGGCAACAGCGACGGACCGGCGTCCTGACCGATGACGATTTCGCGCGGCACGCGAACCGCGTTGCTCGCATCGCTGCGCAGATAACTCGGTGTCTCCAGCGCGATGTCCAGTCGCCCACCCGCCGCCCCGGCACCACCGGCCGCAGCACGCAGGTCGCCCTCGATGAACAGGCCGTTGTAGGAGCTCAGCGAAATGCGTCCGCCATCGGTGGCAATCAGCGTCGGCCCCTGCCCGGCGATATCCAGCATCGCCTGTGCGCCGGAGGCGTCCAGTCGCGCACCATCTCGCACGATCACATAAGCGTCGGCCGAAGTGGCCGTGGCTTTCTTCGCATCGGTTTCACCGCCAATGATGATCGAGCCGCCCTTGCCGACCTGGCCATACACGCGCCCCAGCGCATCGATGCCGGTGGCCACGCGACCGGCCACATCCAGCACCGCGTGCTCGCCGATCCAGATCGAACGGTTGTGGGTTTGCCTGTCGGCCGTCTGCGAGGAATCGGCGACATTGATCGAACCGAACTGCTGCTGACGAATATCGATCGTGCCGCCCCAGGCATTCAGCTCGCCATCGACCGTGAGCTGGCCGGCGCTGCGCAGATTGATGCGCTGCCCCGGATCGACACTGATACGCGAGCCCTGGCCAAGGGTCAGGACGTTGCGGGCCGGATCGACCAGAGCGATCTCGCTGGAACCGGCCTGCAAAGCCAGGCTGGCGCCGGCACGCTGGGTCAGTTGCGCCTTGAGCGGGTTTTCCTGGTAGAGCGTGGGCGTCCAGAGCTCGAGCGCCTGCTGTGGCGCGGTGCCACTGACCTGATTCGCGGCTGCGTCACCAAAACGGTAGGCCGGCATCAACACGTCTATAAGGGTGTTGTCCGCCACGTCGAGACGATTGAGACCGATCAGGCTGTAGGCGGAGAACCCCTTGTCGAACAGCTCCGGTTGCAGTTGCAACGTCTTGGTGTCGAAAGGTCTGTCGGACTGCCCGATGAGGATGTCGCCCGCCTGAATCAGCAAGCGGCCGCCGCCGGACACACCATAACCCCGCAGTTGCCCGCCCAGGGTCAGGTGAGTCTCACCCGGCGCGGACAAGGCGCTGGACTCCAGCGTCACGTCCCCGCCCTTGCCACCGCGGGTCTTGCCATTGGCCAGAATCGCGCCGCCGGACGACACGTCCAGCAGGCTGCCGGCACCGATCTCGATGTCGCCGCTACTGCGAATCGACACCACGCCGCCGTCCAGATACGCCAGGCTCGCGGCATCATCCGGGTTGGTGCGCAGGTTGCTCCACAGACCGCGAGTGTCCAGTTGTACCCCTTCAGCGACGCTCACACGCGTGGCCTTGCCGGTCGGTGCGACGAGTCGGGTGTCGGTAAGGCGATCGGTGATGAGCTGATTGAGCACGTTGCCCAGATGCAGGCTGCCGCCCCGGGCGGTCAGGTCGGCGTGGACCTGCACGTCCGGCCCGTAAAGGGTGATGTCGCCACCATTGTCGACCGTGACGGCGCCTTGCACGTCGATCCGCTCCTTGGCCGCCACTTTCAGCGCGCCCAGTTGCCAGCCACTGAGTTGCCCGGCATCAAGGAACAGCTTGCCGTTGCGCGCATCGGACACGGCGCCGGTCAGATCCGGATCAATGCCGGCGACCGGGCGCTCGCCGCCGATCTGCACCTGATCGAGCAGCGGATTGAGGCCATAAAGCAAGCCACCGGACGCCGCCACGTACGCCGGGTCATAACTGCCGACGATCAATTGCCCGCGTCGCGCCAGCGCCGTCTGACTCTGCGCATAGCCATCGAGTACGGCACGCGGTGCCTGGATCTGGCGTTCGCCCTGATAAACCTCGCCGAGCATCTGTCCTTCGAGCACGGCGTTGCGGGTGCCGATCACCAGTTGCCCGGCATCGCGCCCCACGGTGTAGCCCGATTCCTGACGCTTGGTCGGCGCAATCAACGGATTGTAGTAATAACTGGTCTGGCCCCAGCGCTGACTGCTGTCTTCATAGCCCTTGTACAGCCCGCTGTAGAGCAGATCCCCTGGCGCTTTGGAGACCTCATACAGGCGTCCGTCGGCACCGCGCAGCCAGCTCTGGCGAATCTCGCCGCTTTGAACATCCAGCGTGCCGCCGGACAGGTTGATCAACGAACCCTTCTCGGTGACCACGTCATTGCCGGCAAAACTGACCATCCCGCCCTGGGCCATCCATTCGCCGATGCTGTGGCCCTGGGTGCCGAGATAACCGCCGACCTCGAGCAAACCGCCAGCGGTGTACCAGCGATCCGTCGCGTAACCATTGGTGCCGGCCGGGACATAAACCAGCTCACGCACATCGACCCAGATGTCATTGCTGTTGAGCGCACCCTTCTCGCGATTGACCGACGCATCGCGCTGCTCGTTACCCTGGACGTTGATCTTGATGCTGTTGGATTCCATCGCGACCTTGACGCCGATGGCACCGGAAACATCGATCAATGCGCCGTCACGCACCAGGCTGCGACGCTGCGCCGCCACCGCGACCTGCCCGCCGGTGGCCAGGGTGATCGAACCATTCTGGAACTCGACGCTGCCACCGCTCTGGATGTCGATGCGCGACTGGTCGCTGCGAATCCTGTTGTTGGGCGACACGCCGGTCAGGGCGGCCTGATGCTGACTGTCGAGGGCGGTCAGATCACTGCTGTCGAGCAGGATCGCCGTGGCGCTGCCCTGCCCCAGCGTCACGCTGACCTGAGTGTCGGTGGCCGGATTGAGTAAATGGATGGTGCCGCGAGTGGCTACCGAGGTGCTGGCCAGCAGCACGCCGCTTTGCACGACCTCATGGCCGGTCAGGGTGATGTCGCCGGTCGCGGCCTGAATCAGACCGTTGTTGCTGACCTTGCCGGCAGTGCTGCCGGTCTTGAAACCCGGAGTGACTTCGTTGCCGAACGTCGTGGAGAAGGCATTGCCTTCAGTGCCCGAGCCTTTGCGAATGTAAAAGCGATCGCCTGCGCCGAGCACGGTCTGGCCCTTGGCGGTGTTGATGCTGCCGTCGTTCTGCACTTCGCTGCCGAGCAGCAAGGCATAGCCGCCGGCATCGGTCGATTTGGCCGGCCGCGCCGTTTCGATGGACGCACCGCGTTCCACCAGCACTTTGCCGGCCGCCTCGGTGAACGTCGGCTGGCTGCCGGTACTGTCGAAATACAGGCCCCGGTCGCGGAACTGAATGTCCGTGATGTTGGCCGCTGCGGCCACCAGGTTGCGTACGTTGACCTGGCTGGTGCCGCTGAACACGATGCCGTTGCGGTTGATCAGCATCACCGTGCCGTTGCCTTTGATCTGCCCTTGAATCTGGCTGGCCCGGGCATTCGGATCGTTGACCCGGTTGAGCACCGCCCAGTTCGACTGCTGGGCGAAATCGACCGTGGTGTTGCGACCGACGTTGAACGTCTCCCAGTTGAGGATCGCTTTGTCGGCGGTCTGCTCGATCGTCACCGTGGTCTTGCCATCGACCTGAGTCTGCTGCGGGCCTTTGGCGTTCTGCCAACCTTGCGTGAGGCTGTTGTCGACCTTCAGACCGCCCTCGCCCAGACCGTCAGGCACAAACTGCACCGTGCCCAGCGCCGCCGCACGACCGGCCGCCTGCGCCGCCTGTTGCGCAGCAATCGCGGCCACCGTGTTGTTCAGGGTCTGAATCGAGCGCTGCAACTGCTGATTGGCCTTTTGCTGCTGCGCCAGCGGCGGCGTCATCCCCGGCAATCCGCCCACGCTCGGGCGTGCTGCGGCGGCCTGTTGCGCCGCGCCCTTTGCCGCAAACCAGCCCGAACTGAACGCCGTCTGTGCCTGCGCACTGCCCGCCACCAGACACAACGCCACCGCGTGAGCCAACGGCTTGAGCAGCCACAGCGACGGCTCCCCGGTTTCACGCTTGGAGGACAGAACGTTGGTACGACGACGGGATGGGCGGGCGAGCATCACTACGAGATCCTTTTTGTTTGCCACATGAGGCCGCAGGTCGGCTTGCCCCTGCTGTTACGACATAGGCGGTTGGCGAGGGCCGCGACCGAACGGATGTCACACAAACTTCATGAATGAGGAGTAGATCGGCCAAAAAAAATGGCAGCAGCCCGAAGGCTGCTGCCATTTCATTGCGCTGAAGCGAGGCTTACAAAGGACGGCCGACAGCGTTGCAGACGCTGGCGTTGTTGATGTCCAGGTTGTTGCCCGAGGTGTTGGTGACGAAGTTGGCAGTCACAGCGGCTTTCCAGTTGGTTGGAACCGGAGTGAAGCTGTGAGCCACAGTGGCAGCGTTGTTGCCCGGGTTGCTGTAGTGAGTGGTCAGGAAGGATTTGACATCAGCGGCTACGGAGGCGTCCTTGTAGCACTGACCGAAGATGAAGTTGGTGTAAGCCACGATCGGGTAACCGCTGGCTGGGTTAGGAACAACCGGTACCCACTGCGAAGGATCGGAAGGAGTGGTTGGCAGAGCAGCCGAGCCCAGAGCCAGCGAAACGTTGGCGGTGGTTGGCTGTACGCCGTTGACGCGAGCAACCACTGCGTTGCTGGCGGCGTTCACACCGTCCGGACCTACGTAACCGATGGAACCGTCAACAGCGTTGACTTGAGTGGCCACATCAGCAGTACCGGCAACGCCTACCCAGTTCGAAGGCAGAGTCGAACCGGCTGGCAGACGAGCGCTGGTGAAAGTGGAGTTGGTGGCGAACTTGGTCGGGCAGATCGAGTTCAGGTGGCGGGTCAGGATTTCCGAAGTGCCGCTGGAAACGTTGCGATAAACAACGCGGATCGGCGTGGTGTCGGAAGTGCCCAGCAGAGCGCCCCAAGTGGTTTTGGCGCCGGAGAAGGCGTCGCACAGCTGCGCGCTGGTCAGGTTCAGAGCGGTCTGACCGGATTTTTTGTACGGAATGGCAACCGAAGTGGCCACCGATGGCAGCTGGATCAGCGGGCCGTACGAAGCGCCGAAGTTGGCGTTGTAGGTGCTGATTTCCGAAGCGCTGAGGATCGAGTCGCTACCGGCGAAGTGAACCGAACCGGTGGTGCTGAACAGTGCCGAGTTGTTGGTCAGGAAAGCGGTCTTGCCGGTGCCGCTACCGGTACCCACGTAGCTGAAGTTGGCTGGCAGGATGCTGTTGCTGGAACCTTTGTACAGAGCGGCAGGCAGAGTCGCGCCACCACCGGTAACGTTGGCAGCCATGGCCTGGGCGGAAGCCAGGGCAGCGACGGTCAGGGAAGCTGCGATCAGAGTGCGCTTGAACATGAAGAATCTCCTTTTCAACTAGGTTGGGAACACAGGTTTTCGGATTGCTTGCATGACACTGGGAGGACTCACCGCTGACCTTCGCAAGCGGGGTCCGTGGTTAAGTCGCACTGAGAAATTCGCAGTTTCCGGTGACAGATAAAGGAAAAAACCTCGGGAGGTGCGTGGTGATTTTCGAGGGATTTTCTCGGGTGTTCTCGCGGTTGTGCGAAGTGTCTACGGCAAGCTTTTCGGGGGAATCGGCCACAGCCCTTGAAGGGCCGTTGCAGATGACAGAAAGGAGAACCCGAGGACGGTTGCTTCGGCGCTCGGGTGATAGTTGGATGAGAGGAAAAAAGATTGGAAAAATTTACTGCACCAGCTGATTGATCTCGATGATCGGCAACAGCACCGCCATCACGATCACCAGCACCACCCCGCCCATCACCACGATCATCAACGGCTCCAGCAACGCGGTCATACCCATCGCCCGACGTTCGATATCGCGGGACAGGGTTTGTGCAGCACGTTCGAGCATCGGCGGTAGCGCACCGGTTTTCTCGCCGCTGGCGATCAGGTGAATCAGCACCGGAGGAAACACGTTCTCCACTTTCAGCGCGGCCGCCAGGTTGACGCCCTCACGCACCTTGGCGGTGGCCTCATTGACGCTCAGGCTCAAACGATCATTGGACAAGGTCTGCCGCGCCGCCTCCAGTGCCCGCAACAACGGCACCCCGGCGCCACCGAGAATCGCCAGCGTCGAGGCGAACCGTGCGGTGTTCAGTCCCAGCACAAACCGCCCGATCAACGGCAGCTTCAACACCCGATGATGCCAGCTCAGGCGCGCCGCCGGGTTGCGCAGGTACATCCGCCAGCTCCAGAACGCACCGGCCATGACGCCCGCGCACAACCAGCCCCACGCGCGGATGAAATCACTGGCATTGAGCATCGCCAGCGTCAGCCCCGGCAGGTCCTGCCGCGCCTGGGAAAACGCGCTGACCACCTGCGGCACCACATAACTCAGCAGGAAAATCACGATGCCGATCGACACCAGCCCGACCACGCCCGGATAGATGAATGCGGTGAGGATCTTGCCGCGCAGGTTGTTGCGTTCCTCGATGTAATCCGCCAGCCGCTCCATCACCTGCGCCAGATCTCCGGACTCTTCGCCCGCCGCAATCAGCGCCCGGTAAATCTCCGGAAAATCCCGTGGCCGCGCCGCCAGCGCTTCGGCCAGACGCATGCCGCTGCGTACGTCGGCACGAACGGCGCTGAGGGTGTGGGCGATGTGTTTTTTCTCGGCCTGCTCGACCGTGGCGCTCAGTGCAGCTTCCAGCGGCAGACTGGCGCCGAGCAGGCTCGACAGCTGCCGTGTGGCCCAGGCCAGATCGTTGTCCGACAGCTTGGCGCTGAACATGCCACCGCCGCCGTGCTGGGAGACGTTGCTTTCCTTCTCTACCGACAACGCCGTCAAACCACGACCGCGCAGCACGCCAAACGCCGCGCCCTGACTGTCCGCCTCGAGATGCCCGGATTCGATCTTGCCGCTGGCATCGGCGGCTTCAAAACGATAGCGATTCATCAGGCGTCCCGTGTCACACGAAGGATTTCTTCCGGCGCCGTGGCACCGCTGCGAATCCAGCGCTCGCCGTCTTCACGCAGGCTGAACATCCCGGCCTTGCTCGCCGCCGCACGCAACGCCTGCTCCCCTGCCCCTTGGTGAATCAGGGTGCGGATGTCGTCGTCGATGCAGAACAATTCATGAATGCCGGTACGACCGCTGTAACCGGTGTGATTGCACGCCGTACAACCCACCGGGCGCCAGGTGCCGGGCGTCGCCGGGTCTTCCTGTTTGCACTGATTGCACAGCCGTCGAACCAAGCGCTGGGCCAGAACGCCGAGCATCGACGAGGCCAGCAGAAACGGCTCGACGCCCATGTCGACCAGACGGTTGACCGCCGACACCGCGTCGTTGGTGTGCAACGTCGCCAACACCAGGTGACCGGTCAGCGAAGCCTGCACCGCGATCTGTGCGGTTTCGAGGTCGCGGATCTCGCCGATCATGATGATGTCTGGGTCTTGCCGCAGAATCGCACGCAAGGCCAGGGCAAACGTCATGTCGATCTTGGCGTTGACCTGAATCTGGCTGATGCCCGGCAAGTCGTATTCCACCGGGTCTTCCACGGTGAGAATGTTGCTGGTGCTCGCATCGAGCCGCGCCAGCGCCGCGTAAAGACTGGTGGTCTTGCCGCTACCGGTCGGGCCGGTGACCAGCACAATGCCGTGGGGCTGGCGGATCAGGTGATCGAGCTTGGCCAGCACCTGCGCGTCCATGCCCAGGGTTTCCAGATGCAGGCGCCCGGCTTGCTTGTCGAGCAAACGCATCACCACTCGCTCGCCATGACCTGTGGGCACGGTGGAAACACGAATGTCGATCGGCCGCCCCGCTACGCGCAACGCAATGCGCCCGTCCTGCGGCAGGCGTTTTTCGGCGATATCGAGCTGCGCCATGATCTTGATCCGCGACACCAGCGCACCGTGCAATGCCTTGCGCGGCGACACCACGTCGCGCAGGGTGCCGTCGACCCGGTAGCGCACCACCGAATGGGTTTCGAACGGTTCGATGTGAATGTCGCTGGCCTCGTCCCGCGCCGCTTGCGTGAGCAAGGCGTTGATCATGCGGATCACCGGCGCGCCGTCCTGGGTGTCGAGCAGGTCGGTGATTTCCGGCATGTCCTGCATCAGGCGGTCGAGGTCAACTTCGTTTTCCGCCGCGCCGACCACCGCCGCCGCGCTGCCGGTATCGGCGTAGGCCGTGGCGAGCAGGCCGTCGAGTTCGTCATCACGCACCCGCTCAAGCTTCGCCGCGCCGAACTGCCGGCGCACCTCGCTGATCGACCAGCCCGGCGTCGACGGGCACACCGTCAGCACGCCGTCGCGCAGCAGAATCCGCTGCGCCTTGGCCCAGGCGTAGGGCAAGCTGCTCATAACCGCGGGCCTGCTTCAATCGGCACAGCCTTGATGACAGCGCGCGGCCCGGAGGTCGGAACGGCTGCCGGCACGCCCTGCGCAGCGGTTGGCAATTGCGGCGCCTGCATGTCCGGCATCGCCCAGCTGCGCTCCGGTTGCAGACCGCCCTGAGCGCGGCGCATGAAGTCGTAGCGGTTGAGCGTGATGCTGCGGCCCGCCGCGCTGTCGCGGATGATGTACGGGCGCAGGAACACCATCAGGTTGGTCTTGGTGATCGAGCGGCGTTCGTTGCGAAACAGCGCGCCCAGCCCCGGAATGCTCGACAGCCACGGCACTGCGTCATTGCTCTGGCTGTAGCCGTCCTGCAGCAGGCCGCCGAGCACCATGATCTGCCCGTCGTCGAGCAGGATGCTGGTGTCGATCGCACGTTTGCTGGTGACGATCCCCGCCGACGTCGAAGCCGCCGAAGCGCGCTCGTCGATGCTGCTGACTTCCTGATAGATGTCGAGCTTGACCGTACCGCCCTCGGAGATCTGCGGCCGCACGTTGAGCTTCAAACCGACCTCTTCGCGGGTCACGGTCTGGAACGGGTTGTTGCTGGTGCCCCCGCCGCCGGTGACGTAGCTGCCGCTGACAAACGGGATGGTCTGGCCGACGAAAATGCTCGCCGCTTCGTTGTCCAGGGTCAGCAGGTTCGGCGTCGACAGCACGTTGGTGCCGCCCTTGCTCTTCAGCGCCCGGGCCAGCACTTTCAGGTCGAGAATCTTGCCGATGCCGGGGATATCGACGGTGCCGTTGACGTAGCCGAGGTTCAAGCCTTTGGGCAACACGTCGACACTGGTCTTGCCGTTGACGTTGATCCCCGAGCCGCCAAGGTTGGCGCCACCGATCACGCCATTACCGGCCAGATTGCCGGTCTGCCATTGCACGCCGAATTCGCTGGCGTCGTCCTCGCCGACTTCGACGATCAGGCTTTCGATCACCACTTGCGCGCGGCGCTGGTCGAGCAGATCGATGACTTCCCGCAGGTTGCGGTACAGCGGTTCCGGCGCGGAAATCAGCAAGGTGTTGGTGGTGGCGTCCGCCTGAATGGTCACGCCGCCGGCGCTGAACGCGACGTTCTGCTCGCTGCTTTGCGCGTTGCTGCTGCCACTGCCAGTGCTGCTGCCCTGGGCGTAGCTGCCGCCGGTGCTGCCACTGTTGGTGGTCGAAGTCGAACCGTTGGTTTGCGTACCGCTCTGGCCGTTCTGCCCACCGCCCGAGTTGGTGGAACTGCCCATGTTGCTGAGCACCGAGCGCGCATTGTCGCTGGTGCCGCTGTCGCTTTCGCCGGTCAGCAAACCGCGCAGGGCCTGAGCCAGTTTGCCGGCCTGAGCGTTGCGCAGATACACCACGTGCAGGTTGCTCGGGTTGCTCTGGGCGTTGTCGAGTTTGTAGATCAGGTTGCGCGCCAGCTCCGTGCGCTCCGGGCTGCCGGCGCGAATGATGATGGTGTTGGAGCGCGGATCGCCGATCACAGCGATTTTCTGGGTCGGATCGTTGCCCGGTGCGTCGAGCAGGTCGGCGACCATCGGTGCGATGTCGGCGGCGATGCCGTTCTGGATCTGCACCACGTCGGTGTCGATGGCACTCGGGGTGTCGATGCCCTGAATCAACTGCGCGACCCGCGTCAGGTTCTCCGCATAGTCGGTGACGACGATGGTGTTGTTGCCCGGATAAGCGTTGATCGGGTTGTTCGGCGACACGATCGGGCGCAGCACCGGGATCAGGTTCACCGCGTTCTCGTATTGCAGGCGGAACGTGCGGGTGAGCATGCCGTTGCCGGCCGGTTTGTCGGCGCTGTAGATCGGCCCGCCGAGCAACTTGGCGTCGGCCTCCGGCACCACCTGCGCCACGCCGCCGACATCCACCACGCTGAAACCCTGCATGCGCAGCGCCGCCAGCAGCATGTCGTAGGCCTGATGCGCCGGCACCTGACCTTCGGAGACCAGCGTCAGGTTGCCCTTGACCCGAGGATCGACCAGAAACTGCTGACCGGTCGAGCGCGACAACGCCCGCACCACCGCTTGAATATCCGCGTCGACAAAGTTCAGCGTCACCGGTTGATCGCCCAACGGATTGGCCGGCAACGTCGTGCCCCGGGCCGAAACACCGCTGCGGGCGCGTTCGGTGATGTTGTGCAATTGCTTCGGCGCAGGTCTTGCCTGAGCCTGCGCACGCTCGCGGTCGAGCACCGCGTCGCCGCTGCGCTGGGTGTTGGCCAGCGGCCGGCCGAGTTCGCTGTCCACCAGCAGCGGCGGTTGATTCGGTGGTGTGGTGTTGCTGCACGCGCTCAATGCCATCAACAACATCGGCAACGCCATGCGTTTGGACCCTGACCCCTTCATGAAGCTTCCTTAGCGCCCAGCGCCTGATCCATGCGTACGGTGCCCGACAGAGTGCCGGCCGTGTCATCGGTCGCGGCGTCGTCTGCGCGTTGCAGACGGGCCTCGACCACTTGCAGTGAAAAATTCCGGGGTTGGCTCAGCAGCCAGTCGAGCACGGCGTCGGCGGGTGCGGCGTCGAAGGTCAACTGCCAGCCGGCGGACGCGGCCGCCAATTGGTAATGGCCACCCAGTCCGCTGGCCTGCAAGGTTTGCTGCATCGACTGCTCCAGGTTCTGCCCGTCCGGGCGCACGCTGACGTCGCGCAACAGCACTTCCAGCGCTTCGGCCTGGGCGCGCAGTTTCGGGGTTTCGACTTGCGAGGCGGCGATCTTCTTCAGCGGCGGTTGAACCAACGCCACCCACACAAACAGCCCCAACAGCAGCGCCGCCATACCGCCGACCATGCGTTTTTCCCGCACGGCCAACGGCTGCCAACGGGCCTGCAACTGAGCATTGAAGCGCTGCCAGCCGGCGCGGTATTTCGCAAGCGATGGGCTATTCATCTTCGGCTCCGCTGCTGTCGTCGTTGTCGGTGGCGGCGGTCGCCTCGCCGGCCGGGCGCAGGACCCAGCCGTCGTCATTCGGGCTGATGCTGATGCCGGCCTGGGCCAGCGTGCCTTGCCAGTCCTTGTCGTTGCCCGAACGCCGGGCCTCGGGCAGCAGACTCAGTTGCAACGCACCGTCGACAAACTCCAGACGCTGCACCGTGCCCGCCATGGACGGCATGCCGCTGCCGGCCTGCAACACCAGCCGCGTGAAGTCCTGCCCCGGCGCATCCACCGCGCCTTGCTGGCGCGCCGCGATTTGCTGACGGGCCTGTTGCAGCGGATTGAGGATCACCGGCAACTCGGGAAACGCCTGCTTCACCCGCTGCGCCATCTGCGCCTTGAGCTGCTGGCCCTGCCCGGCCTCGCGGGCGGCGTACAGGTTCAAACCGATCACCCACACCGCCAGTGCCAGCGCACAGCAACCGAGCGCCCTGCCCCAACCGCGATGTTCGGTGCCCGGTTGCTGAAGGCCGCCGTGCAGGCCCCAATTCGGCAACGGGCCGGCGCAACGTTGCGTGTCGGCCAATGTCGATTGCACCGCTTCTGGCGCGCCGTCACCGATCCAGTGCGCCGGCAGACCGGTTTCGAGCAGCCATGCTTCGTCGATCATCGGCTGCACCTGCGCCGCATTCGGGCCGTGGCGCAGCAACAGATGATCGTCTTGCAGGCAGCCGACGCCGCCCGCCATCACCGGTAAGCTATAAGCCGCCGGGTACAGGCCTTTGAGGTTCAGGCCGAATTGCCCGAGGAGCTGCAAATCCTTGCGTGAAACCCAGGCAATCTGCACCTGGCCGCTTTCATTGCGAGTGCTGTGGGCGATGTGCATCTCGGCACTGTCACCGAGCATCAAGGCCTGCGCCGCACATTGCACCGCCGCAGCAGTTTTGTTCGCGGGCAGCGGCGGCAAATCGATGCTCGCCAGCAGGCTGTCCGACGGGTGCAGAAAGCACACCAGCGGTTGCTTCGGCAGCGCGCCAAGTCGCACGCGTTCCTGGCGGGTGACCTGCCCCTGACGATCCAGCCACGCACAATCCACTTCACTGTCGAGACTAAGCTCCGCCAGCGGCGGCAAACTCACGCGCAACTGGCTCATACGCCCACCCGCGACCAGATCACTTGTGGCAAACGATCCTGGCTGCGATGCAGCAACGCATCGAGGCTCACCCGCCGCTGATCGCGCCGCGCCTGCCCGCGCAGTCGGAACCAGTCGCTGGTGATGCCGACCTTGACGCTGGTGATCTCCAGTTGCGGCAGTCGCAGGCGATTGACGAAATCCCCGCGATTGATAAACCAGCGCCCGGCGTCACGCTCATTGATCAACGCCTGCGCCCGCTCCAGCGACAGCCCCGGCACATACGCCGCCAGCACCGGCGCCGTGGCCGTGTTGCCATTGAGCCAGGTGGTCGCCGGAATCACCGTCAGGTACGGCGCCAGTTTCGCCAACAGCGCATCGTTGACCCCGTCGACACTGCGCAAATCGTCAAGCGTGCGCAGCATCGGCAGAGTCGGCGATTGCGGTTTGCGCGAAGCGGACGGCGACGTGGCGCGCCCGCTGTCGAAAGTGTTTTTCGCCACAGGCTTGTCCACCACTTGGGCATTCAACAGGTGCGGATAAGAGCCGATCACCCGCTGACTGATGCGCCGGCTCAAACCGCTGCTGACACCAATCAACTCGCACAAACGCTCGAAAGCCTGCACCTGCGCATCATCGATTCGCTCGTTGGCCACCAGATTGCGCAGGTTGAACTTGCCCTGCTCGTCCTCCAGCCGCCCCTCGAAACCCTCGGTGTTCAACCGCTGCGCCCATGGCTGATCGAGCCGAGTCAGCGGATCGCGCTGCCGCGCATCCCACAACAATTGCCGGCTGATCTCCAACCCGCCGTGCAACACCCAACGGCCCTGCACGCGCAGTTGCTCGGCTTCCAGCGCCCGGGTCGAAACGCTCTGGCGGGTCAGCATGCCGGCAGCGATCACCGCGACCACCGCCGCAATCAGCAGCGCACTGATGATCGCCATCCCCTGCTGGTTCGATTGGCTGTTCATGACCGGCCTTACAACTGCCAGGAACCGATGTCGGCATTCACGCCTTCGCCGTCAGGCTGGCCGTCGGCGCCGAGGGAAAAGATGTCGATCTCGCCGTTGGCACCGGGATTGAGGTACTGATAAGGACGACCCCACGGGTCATTCGGCAGGCGCTCCAGGTACGAGCGCCAGTTGGTGTTCTTCGCATCGGCCGGCCGCTCCACCAGCACCTTCAGGCCCTGGCTCTGACTCGGGTAAGTGCCGTGATCGAGGCGATACAGCTTCAGCGCCTGCATCAACCCGCCAATGTCCTGCTTCGCCGCCGTGGCCCGCGCCTGATCCGGCCGGTCGAGCACCTTGGGCACCACCATCGCCGCCAGAATCCCGAGAATCACCACCACCACCATGATCTCGATCAGCGTGAAACCCTGCTGCCCACGGGGCATCCGGCTCGGTCGACTGGGCTGTTTGAACTGCGCGATATCCATCTCGTCATTCCCTGGCTTGATTCGATTCGACGCGCAGTGTTGCAAGAAGATATGTCAGGGATGTTGAAAATCCTCGGGTGTTTTCGTCGTCAAGCCGTCAAGCACGGGCGTTAGCGTCAAGGGCTGCCCGACTGCCCGAGCCCCCGATGCGCACCCCCTCCCCTCAAGCCGGATTCACCCTGATTGAAGTCCTCGTCGCACTGGCGATCATCGCCGTCGCCATGTCCGCCGCCGTGCGCGTGGCGGGGTTGATGACGCAGAGCAGCGGGGTTTTGCGGGATCGGTCAATTGCGATGATTGCGGCGCAGAGTCGGATGGCGGAATTGAGGTTGGAAGGCAAGTTGCCGATGGGGGTCAAGGCGATGGAGTGTGATCAAGGGAGGTTGTTGTTGCGGTGTGAGCAGGTGATTGGGGGGGCGGAGAATGGGCGGTTGCTCAAGGTTGGGGTGCAGGTTTTTGATCGCAGCCAGGAGCGGCCCCCGCTGGCTAAGATTGAAACGTTGCTTAGCCGCCCCGAGAATCCCTAGCCCGAGCCCGCCTTAAATGTCGGCCCCCTCGATGGCAAATGAATCAGCGTGGGACATTTCCGACACCCACCTAAAGATCTAAACCAACCTGCACATACCGCGTTGAATCCATAATCAACTCGGTCTCTCAGGTCGATGTAAAGCGCAAGACACCTCGGTCGGCCCCCTCTCCCTCCGGGAGAGGGCTGGGGTGAGGGCCGCTCTTCAACCCACTTGTTTACTCCCTCCCAAAACCCCGTTTAAAAGACACCAACCGTAACGTCCCCAAGGCTACACAACCTTGCGTCATTACCTACGACTACGCCAGAATCCGCCGGCTTGTGCGTCTAATACGCGGGTCTTATCGTTCCATGGTCACTGAAAACCAGTGATCGGGTTTGGTAGCCCGCAGCGCTGACGCATTGCGTCACCTCATGCAGTTGCATTCATGCGACTGGATTTATGGTGGCCATGCTCAGGGCTTCTTCGGAAGCGCCGGTTCCAGTGCTCCGGTCTACCAACCTGCGTATGGTCGCCACCCCCTCGTTTGGTAGCGAGAGTGGTCGACTCCAATTTAATCAGTACTGGAGTTACATCAATGATCAAACCAACACCCAACCCACCAGAAACCGATCCGGTTTCACCCTACAAATTCCCCGACTCCCGAACCCTCAACGAAGCCGCCGAACGCGCCCTCGACCACTACCTCACCCCACAACAACGCATCATGGGCAGCCACACCAAACACGACCCCATGTTCCTGGCCAACCCCGCCTACAACAGCGAATCCCTCCTGGCCAACGCCAGCGAATCCCTCGATTCCGCCAGCGAAATGCTCAGCAACTTCGCCGCCATTTTGGAACCCAGCCACCGAAAAACGGCGCTGGGCATCGCGCAAGTGGTGATGGTCGCGGGGCTGGCAGTGAATCAGGCGTTGGATCATGTTGAGGTGAAGACGTAAGCAGCTGAGCGCTGTAGATCAATAGCCGGAAAGAAAATGGCCGAGGTTGTCAGGTGTGAGACTGACAACCTCGGCCAAATGCGTTTTTCTCTGTATCAAAAGCTTCAACCGACCCGAACGCGAAGGTGTTACGGGCTGCTTGCTTTAAGGTCATTCACAAGCCGTCAACCAAAGAATTGTAAGAAATGTTGAGCGCAACATTTGCCTCAGGCATCCTGTGCGGCGCAAACGTACATGGGTGGCGGAAGTTTGATGCTTTCCTCCACCAGAGCACTCTTCCTGCTCTGCCGAACGTTTGATGTAAGCGCTATCTCAGTGGCCGGAATTTCTAATTCAATCAGGCCAAGGACATCTGAATCTTTGAAAAGGAACTTCCCGTGAGCGGCAAACCTGCAGCCCGAGTCACAGATCCCACCAGTTGCCCGCTCCCGGGGCACGGCACAAATCCAATTGTCAGCGGCTCTCCCAATGTCAATTTCGACGGCCTTCCTGCCGCTCGGATGACCGATAAATCCGCGTGCGGTAGCCCGATCACCGGAGCGGTCAGCTCGACGGTTTTTATCAATGGACTGAATGCCGCGACTCAAGGCAGTACCGGTGGCCACGGCAACGTGGTTGTGGGTGGCTCCGGCACGGTCATTATTGGCGACACCGTTGTATCAGCCCCCTTCAGCGGCCTGACGTCGATGCCAGTGCATTTCAGCGACAAGTTCAGGCTTATTGACGACGAGTCAGGGGAGCCCCTGGCTAATCTTGATTACGCCATTCAGCGAGCTGACGGCAGCATTGAGCACGGAGTCAGCGATTCAATGGGGTATACGCACGTAGTCAGCTCGCACCTCGCCGAAACGATCCAACTGTTTTTGGAGGATTGAACATGGATGTCAAAGCAAATAACGGAAGTTTTCCTCATGGCTGAAGTCATTAGCAAAAACGGCCGAAAAATGTCACCTGTAGCCACCAGAACGGTGACACCTGTCAAAGACTCCAGCCCTAAAGCTGTATCCGTAGACGCCAAGCAACAAAAGAGGCGTGCCGAGAATGCGGAGTTCTTAAAGAATCAAAATGTGAAGGCCTTTCTGGATACGTTGGCAAAAGTCGAGGGTGGCGATTATCACGCGAAATTCGGGTATGGCTGGGCAGCCGGCTGGAAATCCGGGAAGTGGACATTCAGTGATGAGTCTACTCACCCAGGACCAGGTCATGGCGGTTCAACCACAGCTTCTGGCAGGTATCAGATCACGAAAGCCACATGGTCGGAACTCTCCATCAAAGCAATGGGGCTAACTGACTTCAGCCCCGGAACCCAGGATCTGATTGCCGTTGAGCTCCTGCGCAACGTGAGTGCCATCGAACCGCTGATCGGCGGCGACTTAAAAACGGCAGTTGGAAAAGCATCAAAAAAATGGGAAGCGTTGCCTATGGGACCGGGGTTGGCAAACCGACCGATCAACGGAAAGCCTTCCGGCCAACCTTATACCGAGTACGACGAAGTAGAAAAAATATATAAAGGCTTTGGCGGTACCGTTAAATGAAACTAAAAATATTAGCCATCAGCCTTTTAGGTTGCGTCAGTTTATTTTCCAGCGCAGCAGACCTTCCTATCAAAGAGGGAATGTCATTTTCGAAAGCCCGCAAAGCTTTGATCAAAAATGGCTGGAAGCCGAATCCGACCTACTCCGGTGAGTTCGGGGTTGAAAGCGTCATCCAAAGAAAAGGCTTCAGTGAAATCGAGTCTTGCACCGAAGGCGTCCGTTACTGCAGCTTCAACTACATCAAGGGCGGAGATTGTTTAGGTGTAGGAACTGTCGGCGAAGAAGTCAAAGACATGAAGATTTATTCCTGGAACTTCAAATGCCCTGAAAAGGATTGAAGCCAGAAATCAAAAGGGACAGGAGTCTGTTCCTTTTTGTGGAACGATCAAATGAAGACCCCGACTATCCTGCTCCTCGCAATGTATTGCACGGGTATAAGCTTTGCGTTTGCCGGCGGCTCGCAAGCGACAAACGTCAAGCACGGCCCAGCAGGCATCGCCGTCGATGAGCCCTTGGTGTCGGCCAGATCCAAGTTGATCGAACAAGGATGGAAGCCAACCCGGATGCACACCCGCGATGGCTATGAATACAGTGGTGTCGAGCGCAAGCTGGCTGCACGCAATTTCCTGGAACTCGATACCTGCTCTTTTGATAGCTCGCGCTGCATCCTGTTCTATTCAAAGAAAGGCGCCTGCTTGCGCGTCGATACCATAGGTGAGCAGCTTAAAGACATGACGGTTACGGAATGGACCGATGAATGTCCGAACGCATCTCCAGAACCAAATAAGGAGGACGCGAGTTAGGCAAACAAAGAGGCTGACTTATTGCCGCCCCCTCCTTCGAAGACTTTTATGAGATCCGAGCAAATGAAAAGACCAGAAATTTAACCATGCCCAATACAACTGAGCGCAAACATTAAATAACACTTGCACTCTCTCGACGAAGGCGCTTGCGATTGTGCATTCAACTTAGGCAAAAGGGGGCAAATTGGAAAACCTTGAAAAATACATGGAGCAGTTTGATTCGAACTATCCAAAATATTCAGACGCACGCTATTCAGAAATTCTAGCATTGGTAGCCAGATATGATTTAAATACGGCATCCAAGGTATTAACCAGTGACTCATTCAAGCAAGCTCTGGAAATAATCTCACCTTTAATTGCAATTAAAAATTACAAATCTCAAATTCCGTTTCCAGAAGATGTAATTTCCGCGATAGAGGCTATCCTTAACATCAAAAAGGTCTCTATAGACGCATCTGATCGATTCAAGAATTTAGAACCATTTTTCAATACTCTCGTAGCTACTCAAGGCCTTCAGTTACCGACAATTTCAGCAGTATTTCATTTTTGCCACCCAGATCACTTTCCGATTGTAGATAGAAACATCCAAGCAGCTTGCAAAGCGCTGATCGATCAAAGTCCAGCGTTATCTGGATATGAATATCCAGAGCTTCCTGCACCGGGAACCTCCGCAGCAAACAAATTAAAAAAATATAGGCAATTCATTAAGGTAATTGACAGGCTACTGGAATCGAACCTAGAAAAGCAGAAAATTAATGACTATAGAAGCTTGGATAAAGCACTCATGATTTTGGGGGCTATAGAACTGAAGAACGAAACAAAGAGGACGAAAACAGAACAAAGGGACTGATCTATTTTCTGGAAAATAAATCAGTCCCATTTTTCTTTTGCATTTTTCTTTTGGCCCCCTTTTTCTTTTGAAAATAAATCAGCCCCCTTTTTCTTTTTTTTGGTACTTTCCTTCAATAGAAAAGAACACGTAAAACAAGGGGACTGATCTATTTTCTGAAAAATAAATCAGTCCCCTTTTTCTTTTTTCGCAAATACAAAGACTTCACTTACGAAGATATCAGCAAGCTGTGGGACTGGTAACTTGAACCCAAAATGGTCTGTTTTTACTGGCTAACTCTATTCGGGTTTCATCCCAATCAAGGAATACTGGTGTTGAGAGGAAGAGCCCACCCTCGACCTCTTTAAACAGTGCCAATCCGATAGCGCTTCTACCATCAGGCTGAGCATTCAAATACTCATCAATAGCACACTCAAATGTATCCCGCCCCCGATTTACAGAATCTCTCAATGTGTGACGGACACCTGCATGCAGGCTGCTAAGAGACTCCATAAACTGCCGGAAGGCGACTTTGAGATCAACTTGATCTCCTATTTCGTCAAGGACTTCTTTTTTGAAGTCTTTATCTTGCGCGAGAATCTCTTTTTTACAGAAAAACTCACCTTGATCAATCCAAGGCTTTCGCAGATCCGTGCCCGTAATGAGGTGAATAGGAGGGGCGGCATGTTGAACGTGATTCCGTATACTGGAAATGAACCTGTAAGCAATGCATTCACTGAATGTTTTTCGTGTCGCCTTAGTAAAAACATCTTTGAAATCAATTGACAAGTGCTTAAAACTTCTGGGCGACTGATCCAAGTAGGACTTAAACGTTGTGAGTAGATTCATCACAAGCCGATTTGCTTCCATAAAAATCGCTGAAGCACTGTGGTAAGAATATACTGTATGAATACGACTCGTGAGAGCGTAATCAGCGAAAAATCTTTCGAGAGCCACATAGTTTCCTATGATCATTTCATATCGCTCTTCAAAATTCTTGGCATCAATCAACGTTTGGCGCGCACAGAGTATATCTTCATGTCTTGCGGCATCAATTTCGACGACCACCTGAGGCCCCATAGTTTGGCTGCGCAGAAGAAATTTTACTGACATACTAGAACTCAAAATAATTACTTATTAAACCATGCAGCCAAACCATCCATAGATGAAGACGTACAGGTCATTCAAAATTGAAAAAAGGGGGACTGATCTATTTTCTGAAAAAATCAGTCCCCTTTTTAGCTCGATCTCATAACCTAATCTTGGACATGAGAAGCGACTCGCTTGCTGGACAACCAGTTTTCGATGGAAGGGTCAGGAGTACTTCGCCGCCGTCTTCAGAAACTTGCCAAACGCAAAGAGAGCCTTGTCAACTTTCCTCTTCTCACCACCACCAAAGGATTTGAAGAAAGGGATGTACTCTTTTTGGTATACCTCATACTTTTTCTTGTTTGTTCCTGGAATTTCTTCAATTTTTCCGGTCTTCATATAGCGCATGGCTCTGAAGACATGCTGATCGAAAATTGGCCACTCGCGTGGCGATAAGCAATGGAGGTAGAAAATATTCCAGATCGCGCTGCCGCTCTGCTTGTGATCAAGGTAGCGCGTCGCCAGATCGTCTTTGAACGAGGTGGTGTAGTTCTCTGCAATGCTTTGAGCTTTCGGTCCGGCGATTTTTTCGATCCCGTTTTTCCATTCGAAAAGTTGCCGCAGTGATTTCTCGGTCAATGGATTTCCAATGTTGTCCGTGTACTTTTCTTCGTTCTTAAATTTGTACTTTGACGACCAGTGATCCAAGAAGCGAGGTAGGTCTTGAAACTTGATCTGAAAGGAAAGATGCACTTCTGTCACCTAAACAACGCCTAACGATTAATCTGACAGACAGACAAAAAAATAAATCCGTCCCATTTTTTCGTTACTCCAGGAGCAGCAATAGCGAATTTTAGCTTTAAAAACTAGAACGGAATATCTTTATCAAAACCATCTACATCTACCTTTTTATTCGCCTTGTGAAGTAAATCCTCATTTTCTAGCAGATAATCTATTCCATCGGCGGTTATTGAGAACGCATAATATTCAGAACCATTATAATCGTGATCTATAGCGATACTCTTATCTAGAAATCCAACCCTTTCTAGCTTAATTGCCGCCAAACTAAGTATTCCTTGCTCAACCCCTTTCAGATCGTTGAATGTACTCCATACAGATACACCATTTGGTGAGCTCGCGTAGCCTTCAAGAACCTTTGCCAATAGACGATGCTCTACGTCGCCAAGTTTGTAGTTATACCCAGCCTTTCTGCGTGGCTTTGTCTGAATATTAAGATCTTGTGAAAGCAAGCCTAAATTTGCCACTTCCTTCTTGATTAGCACACATGGGTGATTTACAGCGGCCTCTAAATTCCCATCAGACCTTCCACCATTGTAGTCTGCAGGTGTAAGACCCAAAAGATCAGTTGGAAAATGCAACTCGGTGTCTCGGGGTTTAACGATGAAGCATCGCTCTTTACCCAAAGTACCGACAAACAGGCCAAGTTCAAAAAGCACATTATCTCGAACAATGTGCTTTTGTTGGTCTCTGATTTCTGCAATATCATCTGGTGTAAAAACAAAAATGGCGAAATCGACGGATTCGGCCATTTTCACCAGAGAGTCAATCGTGTTCTGAGAGAGGTTAAATCCATGCTTCCAAACCGTTACCTCAGCCTGATGATCTAGATTTACGTTGAATGCATCAGCCACATCCAAGCTCTCTACCGCTGAAGCTATAAATATTCTAGGTTTTCTCATATGACTTCCTTAAAAACTCGAATCAGTCTGACCGCAAACCTGAACCTAACCAGCGGACAAAGATAACAAAGGGACTAATTTATTTATAGAAATAAATCTGGAAATAAACCAGTCCCTTTTTTTTCAATAATTACGACTCCAATCTTGAAAATCCAAAATATTCGACAAGTAGAAGTGATGAAAATTTCTAGTCTTTAATTTACTTGACCAGTAGTCCAATCTCTGCCCCTGAGTTTGACCAATACCGGCCCACTCTACAACCACAATGTGTTTTGACTGCGCATGAGCCGCAATAACATCATTTAGGTGATTGTCATCTCCAGAGTACCCAAAAACTATAATCTCTTGCGATTCGCCCAAACTAATATTCAAATAGTTCCAATAGGTCGATAGAACCATTGAAGCCCCAATCGCAGAGCGTTTATGCCGCACATGCGTCAAGACGATGTGATCCGACCCTTCGGGAGAAAATGAGTTTAGTTCATGTCTATCGCGCTTTCGAGCGACCCCATGATGATCAAAAAAAAGTGGGGAACCATGCAAATGCAAATAATACCCGAAATTATTATTATACAATCTGACTAATGCTTCAGAACTGAACCCAGAACCCACCATCCCATCTACCAATGTAGTATTGGAGTAACTTCCCATTAGTCCCGCATCCAAAAAAGCCCCATACAACAACTTGTCATAATTCAGCGTTGCTATATGCGACTTAGTTCCGCGAACAAATCGAATGAGTGGTTCTAGAAAGCTTTGCGGTAATCCTCCACCATACAAATGTAGCCTAGTCGCTACTTTATGTATGTAATTTGCAACCGCCACAGGAAACTGCTGTCCTTCTTGCGAAAGCCAGTGCACATTCATTCTTTGTGACATATTTATGCTATTAAGTGTCTTGCATGCGGATATTACCAAATGCAGAGGATCAAGTTGATCCTCACGTTGAGGTATTGCGCCGTTGCCACCGATGCACTGACTGATTAGATCCTTATGTACATCGGACACTGCGATTGGATCATTCCAAACGTCGGCCATTGCATTTGTCAGTGAAAAATGCCGAGGATCAAGTGCCATCCCTAGCCCATTACCAAAAATTAAAGTTTTTCTTGGCATCCATGCTCTCCTGATCTATAGAACATATCGAAGTAAAGGCATAGTGCCAGCCTGAAAGTCCGTTGTGAAGTGTGCTTGTGGTTGCATCGGGCCAGCACCCACCTCTCAAAAATAGTCTGATTGACCGAAAGCGGGCATGCCTGACATGCCTACTCTGGCTAGTCAAAAGCAATCATTGTAGTGGTCTACTCCCCCGCAACTCACGGCCTAACCAACCTAGGCATCTCCACCCCCTCCCCCAACCTCTCCACCTCCAACCTCACCCTCTCCCCCCCCTGCTCAATCACCACCCCATCCCCCTCCACCGCCACCAATTTCACCCCTGGACTCACCCTCTCCCCCTGCAAAAAACTCCTCGGCGGCCCGTCGTTCAAACTCAAAATCGCCACCGCCCCGCGACTCCCCGCCATCACGCCGCTGACCTTGATCTCCACCGGCGCCGTGCGGTTGGAGAACCACTGCAACGCGGGGTTATCGCTACGCGCCGCGAGCAGTTGCGGGGTGGCCGCCGGGGTGTGGGATTCGGCGGTGGTCAGGAGCAGGGATGACCAGGTGGCGATGCCGACCAGGGCGGCCAGCAGTGCGGCGGCCTGGATGATTTGGGGGGGTGAAAAGCGTGCGGTGTATCTCATGGGCTGAATCTCCTTTTAGTCCCGGTAACCAGACTACGCGGCAATTCTCACGGTTTTATTTCACACGCCTTACATGTTGGCCGTGCAGGATGGTTTTTTGGGACGGGGCTGGACGCAAGGGAGTGCGCATTCGATGAATCGGTGCAGGCAGCAGGGTTTTACGCTGATCGAGTTGATGGTGGTGCTGGTGATCATCGGCATCGCCAGTGCGGCGATCAGTCTGAGTATCAAGCCCGATCCGTTGCAGTTGCTGCGCAAGGATGCCGAGCGCGTGGCGCAGTTGCTGCAGATTGCCCAGGCCGAGGCCCGCGCCGATGGCCGGCCGATTGCTTGGTTGAGCGATGGCAAGGGGTTTCGGTTCAGTCGGCGCAGTGACAGTGGCAAGGGCTTTGATCATTTCGATCGGGACCCGCAGTTGCGGCCGCGTCCCTGGCAGAGTCCGAAGCTGGAGGTGCGGGTGGAGCCGAAGCAGAAAGTGGTGCTCAACGCGGAGTGGATCAATCCGCCGCTGCAGTTGACGCTGTCTGACGGGCTCAATCGGTTGAGTGTGCTGCGCGATGCTTCGGGCCGGATTAGCGTGCAATGAACAGACAACAAGGTTTTACGCTGATCGAGGTGATGGTCGCGATTCTGTTGATGGCGGTGGTCAGTCTGATTGCCTGGAAGGGGCTGGACAGTGTCACCCGCGCCGACAGCCATTTGCAGGCCAGCGGTGAGCAGAGTGACAGCCTGTTGCGGGCGTTGAATCAGATGCAGCGGGATGTGGAAATGCGCGCCGGGATCGAGTTGACGGAGCCGAAGAAGGTCGGCACCGAGGATGAACCGGCGACCGCGCCGCCTGCCGTTACGGTGCGCAGCAGTGACAGCAAGGGGTTTCGGCTGGACATCATTCGTAGCGCGGCGGATCAGCCGGGGGCTTTGCAGCGGGTGCGGTGGTGGCTCAAGGGGGACACGTTGTATCGCGCGGTGGCGCCGGCGCGTAGTCGGTATCCGTTGCCGGCGCCTACGGCTGGGGTGGCGGTGTTGGGTGAGGTGAGTGATCTGCAGGTGCGGGTTTGGGAGATGGATAAGGGGTGGCGGCAGTTGAGCGGGAATCGGCGGGAGGATCCGTTGGGGTTGGAGGTGCGGTTGACCCGGCAAACACCGCAAGGGCCGGAGAAGTACCGGCAGGTTATGGGACCCTTGCAGTGATCAGCTGAGGACGACTACGCCGCCCGGCAACTCGGTGCATTTGACGCCGTAGGCATCGCGGATCAGTGCGCCTACGCCGGCCAGTTGATCGAGGCTGAAACGCGCCTGCACCCGGCGCTGGCCGAGTTCGCGGTTGAGCAGCAGCAACATGCCCGGACGATAGCGGTTGATCTCATCAATCATCTGGCTCAGCGTCGCACCGTTGAACACCAGCACCTGCTGACGCCAGTTCATCACCGCCGCCGTGTCGACGCTTTGCACAGTGCCAACCTGTTGCGCGTCGTAGGTCAGTTGCTGGCCTGGTTCCAGGCGCAGGCTGCGGCCTTCGACTTCCACGTCCACCGCGCCATCGAGGCACGTCACGCACACCTGTTGATCGAGGTTACGCAGGTTGAACCGCGCCCTGCTCGCCCGCAACCAACCACCACCGGCCTGCATCGCCATCGGCAACCGCGCGGTCTGCACTTCGACTTCGCCGCTGACCAGTTCAAAGCCTTGCACGCCCTCATCCACCGAACGCTGGTTGATGCGGGTCTGGGTGTTCAACTCAAGGCTCAGGCCGTCGGCCGGTTCGACCCGGCGTTGCTGGCCGACTTCGGTGATGTAATCGGCGCCAAGCCCGGAGAACCCGCCCGGGATCGTGCCACGCACTAACAGGAACGCCGCCGACGCGGCAATCGCGCCGCCGAGAAAGGCCCGGCGTCCAAACCGTCGTGGAGCCCGCAACTCTTCCGCCGCCGGTTGCAGCAGATGCCACAGCGCCTTGCACTCTTCAAATGCGCGGGCGTGTTCGGGGCTTTGGGCGCACCACTGGCGCAGCGCTCGGGCGTCGGCGACCGTGGCGCGGCCGGAGGTCAGCAGGATCAGCCAGTCGCGGGCTTCGCTTTGCAGACGCTCGGCAGGCGTGGGCTCGGCAGGTGTCAGACGGAAGATGTTCAAACGCACAGGTACTCGACGGGTTGATCGGGACACTAAATCGGAGCTTCATTCACTAGACGGTTTTCCGGCCCCGCGACCGAACCGCTGAAACACTTTTCTTTCCAGTTTGGCCGCGCAGTGTCCGAGGGCAGCCTTGATTTCCTTTTCGACCATGCGCGTGGAGATGCCGAAACGCTGGGAGATTTCCAGGTGCGGCGCTTCTTCCAGCCGTGCGGCGATGAAGATCCGGCGGCGCCGGGCCGGCAGTTCGTAGAGGGCGCTGAGCAGGGACTGGATTTCCTTCTGGCCGCCGACCACGCGCATCGGGTCCAGCGCTTCGTCGCTGACTTGCAGCAGTTCTTCGACTTCGCTGCCGGTAAGCAATCGCGCATCGGCCTGGCGGCGGTCGGCGGCGATGTTCAGGGCCATGCGATAGAGGTAGGCGTTGGGCCGCAGCAGGTTCGGCGGCGCTTCCATGCGGTCGACCCGCAGGTAGGTTTCGTGCAGCACGTCGTTGGCCAGGTCCTCCGAGCCGAGACGGCGTCGCAGGCGCACCCGAAAGTCCTCGTAGGACGTCAGGAACAGCTGGACCATCGAACTTTGTCCGGCGTCTTTCATCCCCCGGAAACTCCTTCCCATTGTGTGCATTCCATGCGCTTTCCTGACGATTCGGGTAACAACAGCAACGTGACTGGCTGGCGCAATGCGCCGGGTGTGGGCCGGTCGATCTTGAGCGTGTGAAAACTGTCTACCAGCGCTGCATCGCGCCGAACATCGCCGGTGGTGGTGACCAACCGGTTGTGCTGCACCACGCCGTCGCGGCCGATCCACAGCTGCAACACCGCGCGAAAACTGCCGGGCCGGGTCAGCGGCGAACGGCACAGGTTGCGCTCGATGGCCGCCTGCACCGCCGTGGCGTAACTGCGGTTGACCGCGACGCTGGCGGGGGTCGGTTTCTCCGCCGGCAACGGCACGTCCTCGACTTGCGCGACCTGCAAGGTGAACGCGTCGTCGCGGCTGTACTTGGCCATCAACCCGCTGCCGCCGAGCATCCGGCGCAACGCTTCGGCGGCGGTGAATTCACCGTCCACCGCCAACGAGCGTCGGCCACGACTCAACTGACTGTCGACCAGCACCGCCATGCCGGTGGCGCGGCTGAACTGATCGAGGGCGCGGGCCAGTTCCTGGGCCGGGATGTGCAAGGTCAAGCGCATCGTCGCCGGCACCGGGTCGGCGCTGGCGCGGCTCAGAAACAAGCCAAGCAGCAGCCCCAGACAGAGCTGGCGCATGAGCGCTGAGCGCGCAAATTCGTCCCTGGCACGGCCTCGCTGCACGGCTGATGCACCCCTGAAAACCGTCATCCTGAGGGCTGTTTATGAATCTGGTGTGACGGCCACTGCAAAAAAACCATCACGGGATCGGCGCGCCCGTTGCACTAGACTCTTGAACTAGAGCGGCCCCTTCGGGCCGGCCAGGAGGCCAGCATGAAATCACTGTGGACATTGGCGCTGAGCGGGTTGGTTTTGACGCTGTCGGGCGGCGTACAGGCCGAGCAGGCAGTGGGTTGCGTCGAGGTGACTGTGGGCGGTTACAAGGCACCGAATTACGACTGCCTGAGCCAGCAGATGGGCAATAACCCCGACGGCGCGGCGGCTGCGCAGAAGAATCAGGAAGCGATGAATGTGCCGGTCAACAAGCGCCCGCCGAATCAGGTGGGGCTGGCGACGCCGGCGGCGACCAGTACGCGGATGGGCAATACGTTTGGCACGTCGGTGAAACCGCAGCGGCCGCCGAACTAGTTTTTACCTGTTCCTTCCCACGCTCCCGCGTGGGAACGATCATCAACTAGTGATCGCTGGGGACCTGGCGAAAACTCACCGCCAGGCGATTCCAGCTGCTGATGGTGCTGACAGCCATGGTCAGGTCCACCAGTTCGCCTTCGTTGAACTGTGTCCGCGCCTGCTCATAGACGTCATCCGGCACATGACTTTCCGCCAACAGCGTCACCGCGTCGGTCCAGGCCAGTGCGGCCCGCTCGCGCAGGTTGAAGAAGCCGCTGTCACGCCAGACCGCGATGGCGTACAGCCGCCGGTCCGTCTCCCCTGCCCGCCGCGCTTCCACCGAATGCATGTCAGTGCAGAATGCGCAGCCGTTGAGTTGCGAGGCGCGGATCTTGATCAGGTGCAGCAACGGCGCCTCGATGCTCAGGCTGCTGGTCAGCGCTTCCAGGGCAATCATTGCTTTCATGGCTTTGGGTGAAGCGCTGTAGTAATCCAGACGCGGGGACATGGGCGGGTCTCGGGCAGCAGAAGAGTGATTTCACGGTAAGCGCTGACAGGCCAGGGTTACAGCCCCAATTGCACGGAAAACCGGCAGACCACTGATCCCAGCCAAACACAGTACTTGTGGGAGCTGGCTTGCCAGCGATGGCGGTACATCTGCTGGCATCTATGTTGAATGTGATGCCCCCATCGCTGGCAAGCCAGCTCCCACAGGGTTCTGCGCCAATTTTCGGTATTTGCACTACGCAACTTCTGCCCCGCGTGCATTCGGGAGTAATCTGGCGGGCGCACAATCCGCCTCATTCGCCCCAGGAGCCCCGTCGGTATGGAACTTCATGTCGTGATCAACGGCCGCAAGGATCTGGCCGGTCAGTTGTATCAGCAACTGCGCGGCGCCATTGAATCCGGGCGTCTGGCCGCCGGCACACAACTGCCGCCGAGCCGCTTGCTCGCCGAGCAACTGGGGATTTCGCGCAAGACCATTTCCGACACCTACGCGCAGCTGACTTACGAAAACTTCCTCACCGGCGTCATCGGCAAAGGCACGTACGTCAACGCCCGCTCGACGCCGGTGCAGCGCAAGCAAAGTCATTCCGAACTGGCCAGTTCCGAGGTGATCGAGAGCTGGTGCAACCTGCCGGTATTTCTGCGCCATCCGACGCTGGAAGGCTCGCTGCGTTACGACTTCATCGGCGGCGCCACCAGCAAGGGGCAATTCCCCCACGATGACTGGCGCCGCTGCGTCTCCCACGCCATGCGGCAAATGGCGGGTTCCAAAGGCTTTTACAGCGTGGCGGAGGGCTTGCCGGCGCTGCGCAATGCGATTGCCCGGCACATTGCGTTCTCCCGTGGCGTGAACTGTCAGGACGAAGACATCGTGGTGTGCAACGGCGCGCAGCAGGCGCTGGACCTGATCGCCCGAGTGCTGCTGCGCCCCGGCAGTCTGGTGGCGATGGAAGATCCGGGTTATCCGCCGGCGCGGCTGCTGTTCGGCACTCATGGCGCCACCGTGATCGGAGTGCCGGTGGATGCGGAAGGAATTCAGGTAGAGCACATTCCCGACGGCACCCGGTTGATCTACGTGACGCCGTCGCACCAGTTCCCGCTGGGGATGCCGATGAGCCATGCGCGGCGCGAGGCGTTGCTGGCCCGGGCTTACGAGCTGGGCGCGATCATCATCGAGGACGACTATGACAGCGAATTCCGCTACGAGGGCCGGCCGACGGATTCACTGCACAATCTCGATCAGCGCGGCATCGTCGCCTACGTCGGCACCTTCTCGAAAACCCTGCTGCCGGAGCTGAGATTGGGTTACGCGATCCTGCCGCCGGCGATTCTCGAAGCGGTGATCCGCGCCAAGCAGCTCACCGATTTGCACGCCTCCACCCTGCCGCAATGGGCGCTGGCCAAGTTCATCGCCGAGGGCTGCCTGCTCAAGCACATACGCCGCTGCCACACCGTTTACGCCCAGCGCCGCGAGCGAATCCTGGCGCGCATGGCCACCGACCTCGCGCCGTGGCTGGAGGCCGTGCCGGCGAGCGCGGGCTTTCATATGGCGGTGTTCTGCCGGGTGCCGATCGACTTGCCGCTGGTGATCGAACTGGCGAAAAAGGTCGAAGTCGGGCTGTACGCCATCGACGGCTTCTATTACCAGCAGCCGGCCAGAAGCGGGATGTACTTCGGTTTTGGCGCCATCGAGACGCTGGATATCGATATCGCGCTGAATCGCCTGCGCGACATTCTGCAACAGGTCGCCGGGTAGATTGGTCTAACGGATTACCCGCCGATTGGTTATTGGTGATCCGGGGGTGCAGGCCTATTCTGCACAGGCGTTATCCCTCAATGAGCAGGATTCGTCCGACCTGATTCAGGAGTGTGAGCAATGTCCAACGAAGTGATCAACACCGTACAGGTGCAGGCTGCGGCCGGCCGCTCCGAGGAGCTGGGCAGGCAGTTGCAGAAGATCGTCGAAACCCTTCGCGAAACGCCGGGCTGTGATTCCTATCTGGTCGACCGTTGCCCTGACGACAGCCACCGCTGGACGGTCAGCGCTCGCTGGCAGTCGGAGGCGGCGATGCAGGCGCACTTCAACCGGCCTGAGGCGCAGGGGTTTATTGATTTGATCGACAGTCGGCTGGCCAATAGCGTGGATTTCAACTCGTTTCCTATCGTTTGAAACTCAAGAAAATTGCAGCCTTCGGCAGCCTCGGGGAAACCTGTTTGGCTGTCGAAGGCTGTGGTTTTTCTGGTTAACGGGTAATCCGGATTGGTCACCCGATCTTCCCGAATATTGGCCGTTTGAATGCATCACTTCGCGGACTACTGTGAAAGCCGACTCCCCCACTTCACAGGTGACCCGCCATGAAACTCCTGCACATTTTCGCCGCCGCTCTCGCCCTGTCTGTTTCTGCCGCCGCCATGGCCCACGATGCCTCCGAGAAGGTATCGGTCCTGCAGGACCAGATGCTGAAAAACGTCCCCGGCAAAAAAGCCATGATGATTGAAGTCGACTACAAACCCGGCCAGTCCTCCATCGCCCACAAACACGACGGCACGGCCATGGCTTATGTGCTCGAGGGCGAAGTGACTTCCCAGGTCAAGGGTGAACAAGCGATCACCTACAAGAAAGGGCAGTTCTGGTACGAACCCGCCGGTTCCGAACATCTGGTGTCGAAAAACGCAAGCCAAACCAAACCTGCCAAGTTGCTGGTGTTCATGGTGCTGTCGCCGGACGAGCAAGTGTTGATCCCATTGAAAAACTGATGGTTGTTTAACCAGCCATAAATAAAAGGCGCAAATTGTTGATTTGCGCCTTTTTTATTTCTCGCGGCAATTAGTCAAAAACGCTTACAGCCAATAAAACTATTGCATGACAGTCATTCAGCAAATTGTCAGGTTGTTTTCAGTTTGGCGGGAGTAGTCTGAGGCAACTGTCGCCGATTCTATTTAATGAACCCCGACATTCCTGACTTTCCGACTGAAGTTGCTTCACGGGAGACTCACCATGAAACTTGCCTTTGCCAGTACCTTGGCGATATCGGTTTTAGCGTTGTCCGCCTGTTCAGTTCCTACCGCCCCCAAAGCGGTTTCCTCTCTCGACACACTGTTCACCCAACCCGTCGGGCGCAGCAGTGCCGCTCAGGTAAAAAGCGGTCCCGGTGTCTCATTGGGCGTCGTCTACAGCCCGAGTACCCAGACCAACCGCGAATACCTGCGCGAGTATCAGGCCAACGCCGGCACCGGTTTCGGCCAGAGTTTGCTGGTGCAGCCGATCCATGACGCCTACGTCGCCACTTCGAAACCGGACATGGCCGTGGACTGGGTGAAAGCCTCGCTGCAACGCCAGTTCGGCTCGGTGACGGTATACCCGGACATGCAGAGCTTGCGTGCGGCGAATCCGGATGTGGTGGCGATCGTCGACACTCACAGCCAGTTGATTACTTCGCGCAGTTCCGACATCAAGGCCGATGTGAGTGCGGACTTCTATGACGGCAAATTCAACTATATCGGAACGGCCAAAGGGTCCGAGGCGAAAGAGTTGACGCCGGTGTGGGCGGACTTCAAGCGTTCGGAGGAGATTGTTGCGGATATTAATCAGCAGCAGGAAGTTCAGGTTCGGGCACTGCAGAAGTTTGACCAGTCGCTCAGTAATTTGTTGACCAGACCGGCAGATAAAGTGTCGATGCTTGATAACAAACAAGGACATAACTTGCAGTAACTGTAATACCGCTATCGCGAGCAGGCTCGCTCCCACACTTGGAACGCATTTCCCTGTGGGAGCGAGCCTGCTCGCGAAAGGGCCGGAACAAACAACACGAATCCAACAGCCATAAAAAAGCCCCCACATCTCACAATGCAGGGGCTTTTTCATTCAGCAGCTACTCAAGCAAGCTCAAGCTCCGCAGTCGCCGCAGCAGGCACGACCGCCTGACCGCTCAACGCCACGTCGTTCAGCTCACGGTTGGCCACCGCGTACATGGCGTAGTCGGTGCCGCTGGCGGCACGGATTTCCACCAGCATGGCGCGCCAGCGCTGGATCATCGCGTCGTGTTGCGCCATCCACAGCCCCAGACGCTCTTCCACGTCCAGGTTGCCGCCGCCCGCTTGCAGAACGGCGATGGTGATCGCGCGTTGCTGCCAGTCAACGTCGTCGCGGAACGCTTCACGGGCCAGGGCCTGCCAGTTGTTTTCAACCGGCAAGGCGCTGATCTGCGAGATGTACCAGGTGATGTCCAGCGCGCTGCCCACGGCGAAGTACGCCTTGGCCACTTCGGCCGGATCCTGGCCAGTCACGTCGGCCGCTTCGATGATCGGCAACAGCGTGTAGAGGTGGGTCGTACCCGCCACCATACGCGCCAGCAATTCCGGTACACCGGCCGCCACGTAAGCCTGATAACGCTCCTGCCAGTTTTCACGGATTTCGCCGCTCAGCAGCTCGTCCAGTTTCAGGCCCAGCTCCTTCAGGTGCGGACCGAAATGCGCGACGTCACGGGCAGCGTTCTGCTCGTTGCGACGGGCACGCAGGAACCAGCGCGTGGCGCGACGGCCCAGACGCATCAGCTCGTCCATCAGCTCCAGTTGCACGTCAGCGGAGACCTGGTAGTCCAGCGCTTCAATCTGACGGAACCAGTGCGGGAGGTGGAAGATGTCACGCACGATCACGTAGGCGCCCGCCACGTTCGCCGGGGTCATGCCGGTGGACTCTTTGAGTCGCTGAACGAAGGTGATGCCCATGTGGTTGACCAGATCGTTGGCGATCTGGGTGCTGACGATCTCGCGCTTCAGACGGTGACGACGCATGGCATCGGCGAACTTGCTGACCAGGCTCGACGGGAACGCGGTTTCCATGTCGCGGGTCAGGTAGTCGTCGTCCGGCACCAGCGAGTCCAGCAGCTGCTGCTTGAGGTCGATCTTGCTGTACGAGATCAGCACCGACAGTTCCGGACGCGTCAGGCCCTTGCCGATCGCGGCGCGCTCGGTGAGCTGCTCCTCGGTCGGCAGGTACTCGATGGCGCGGTCCAGCTTGCCACGACCTTCCAGGTCGCTCATCAGGCGTTTGTACTCGGCGGCACGCTCGTAGGCACGGCGGGCAGCCAGGGACAGGGCCTGAGTCTGCTTGTAGTTGTTGCCCAGCACCAGACCACCGACTTCGTCGGTCATGCTCGCCAGCAACTGATCGCGTTGCTTGCCCGTCATGTCGCCGGCCTGAACCACTTCGTTCAGCAGGATCTTGATGTTCACTTCGTGGTCGGAGCAGTCCACGCCACCGGCGTTGTCGATGAAGTCGGTGTTGGAACCGCCGCCATTGAGACCGAACTCCACACGACCCAGTTGGGTCATGCCGAGGTTACCGCCCTCGCCCACCACTTTGCAGCGCAGCTCGTTGCCGTTCACGCGCAGCGCATCGTTGGCCTTGTCGCCCACGTCGGCGTGACTTTCGCTGCTGGCCTTGACGTAAGTACCGATACCGCCGTTCCACAGCAGATCCACCGGCGCCTTGAGCAAGGCGTTCAGCAGCTCGGTCGGGGTCAGCTTGTCGGCCTGGATGTCGAAGCGCTCTTTCATCTGTGGCGAGATGGCAATGCTCTTCGCGCTGCGCGAGAAGATACCGCCGCCTTCGGACATGATGCTGGTGTCGTAGTCGGACCATGCCGAACGCGGCAGGTCGAACATGCGCTGACGCTCGACGAAGCTGGTGGCCGGGTTCGGGTTCGGGTCGATGAAGATGTGCATGTGGTTGAACGCGGCAACCAGTTGCAGCTTGTCGGACATCAACAGGCCGTTACCGAATACGTCGCCGGCCATGTCGCCGATGCCGACCACGGTCACGCTGTCTTCCTGGACATTGATGCCGCGCTCGCGGAAGTGACGCTGTACGCCGACCCACGCGCCCTTGGCGGTGATGCCCATTTTCTTGTGGTCGTAACCGGCCGAACCACCGGACGCGAACGCGTCACCCAGCCAGAAGCCGTAGTCGATGGCGATGCCGTTGGCGATGTCGGAGAAGGTTGCAGTGCCCTTGTCCGCCGCGACCACCAGGTACGGGTCATCATCGTCATGACGCACGACGTTGACCGGCGGTACCAGTTTGCCGTCCTTCAGGTTGTCGGTGATGTCCAGCAGGCCCGAGATGAAGATGCGGTAGCAGGCGATGCCCTCGGCCGCGATCTCGTCACGGCTGCCGCCCAGTGGCAGGCGACGCGGCAGGAAGCCGCCCTTCGCACCCACCGGCACGATGACCGAGTTCTTCACTTGCTGGGCTTTTACCAGGCCCAGGACTTCGGTACGGAAGTCTTCTTCACGGTCGGACCAGCGCAGACCACCACGAGCAACGTTGCCGAAGCGCAGGTGCACGCCTTCGACGCGTGGCGAGTAAACGAAGATTTCGAACTTCGGAACCGGTTTCGGCAGCTCAGGGATCAAGTGCGGGTTGAACTTGAAGCTGAAGTACGACTTGTTCTGGCCGTTGGCGTCGGTCTGGTAGAAGTTGGTACGCAGGGTCGCTTTGATCAGGTCCAGGTAACGACGCAGGATGCGGTCTTCGTTGAGGACTTGAACGTCATCCAGCGCGGTCAGGATTGCCTGTTCCAGACGCAGTTGCTTGTCGTCCAGATCATCGCTGCCCAGCTTGCGTGCCAGGTAGAAGCGGGTCTTGAACAACCGGGTCAGCTCGCGAGCGATGTCGGTGTGGTTGTTCAGGGTGCTGGCGATGTAGCCGAGGTCGAAGCCCAGACGGATCTGCTTCAGGTAGCGAGCGTAGGCACGCAGCAGCGCGACGTCGCGCCATGGCAGGCCGGCGGTCAGCACCAGACGGTTGAACGCATCGTTTTCGGCGTCGCCGCGCACGATGTGGACGAACGCGTCCTGCAGGGTGTCATTGAGCTGCTGGATGTCCAGGTCCATGCCTTCGGCGGCAGTGAACGCGAAGTCGTGGATCCAGAACTCGCGACCGTTGTTGTGACGCAGGCGATACGGGAACTCGCCCAGCACGCGCAGGCCGAGGTTTTCCAGGATCGGCAGCACGTCGGACAGGGCCAGCGGGGTATCGGCGTGATACAGCTTGCAGTGCAGCTCGCGCGGGCCGGAAGCCAGCGGCTGGTAGAAGCTCATGGCCAGCGGCTTCTTCTCGCTCAGGTTGAGCAGATGCTGCATGTCGACCACGGCCGAGTGCGCAGCGAAACGCTCGCGGTAACCGGCCGGGAAGCCTTTAGGGAAGTCGGCCAGCACGTTGGTGCCGTTGGCTTCGCCGAAGGTTTCGACGGTCAGTGCGGCGTAGTCGTCCTGCCAACTGCGGCAGGCCTGGATGACTTCGTTTTCCAGTTGCAGCGGATCGATGTCGATGCGGTTTTTCGGGTCGACGCGCAGGATCAGTTGCACGCGGGCCAGCACGGACTCGGAGAAGAAGGTCCAGAACTCGCAGTCGGTCGCCTTCAGGCGCTCCATCAGCACTTGCTGGATCTTCTGGCGGACTTCGGTGGAGTAGATGTCGCGCGGCACGTAGGCCAGGCAGTAGCAGAAACGACCGTACGGGTCTTTGCGCAGGAACACGCGGATCTTGTTGCGCTCCTGGATCTGCACGATCGACATCACGGTGCTGAACAGTTCGTCGACCGGGGTCTGGAACAGGTCGTCACGCGGCAGCACTTCCAGAACCTGGGCCAGTTCCTTGCCCAGGTGAGCCTTGGCCTGGAAGCCGGAGCGACGCTCGATTTCCTCGACCTTGCGGCGGATGAACGGGATGACACGCACGCTTTCGCCATACACCGACGAGGTGTACAGACCCATGAAGCGGTGTTCCTTGATGACCTTGCCGTCGGCGTCGATTTCACGGATCGACACGTAATCCGGGTAGGCCGGACGATGGACGCGGCTCGGGTGTGCAGCCTTGGCGAACGACAGCAGCGTCGGTTCGCGCAGGTAGTTCACGGCGTAGTCTTCGATGTGGCGGTCTTCGTTGGTCAGACCGGTGCGCAGCATCTTGGTCAGGCCGAGGAACGAATTCTGGTCGTATTCGATGTGGCCGCCGTCGGCCTGATCGACCACGGTGAATTCTTCGTAGCCGAGGAAGGTGAAGTGGTTGCCCACCAGCCATTCCAGGAAGCTCTTGATTTCGTTCTTCTCGCCGGCATCGACGGCGAATGCGCTGTTGTCGAGCTTGGTGAGGATTTCCTGCACCTTGGCCTTCATCGGCTCGAAATCGGCGACCGCGACGCGGACTTCACCCAGAACCTGTTCCAGTTCCTTGCTCAGCACATTCAGTTCGGCCGCGTTGGCGCAGCGGTCGATTTCCAGGTACATCAGCGACTCGTGCAGGATGCCTTCGCCGGTGGTGCCCTTCGGCAGGATTTCCAGCAGTTCGCCCTTGCTGCCACGACGCACGCTGAGCACGGTGGTCTGCAGGGTGTGGATGCTGTAGCCGCGGCGGTTCAGCTCGGTACGCACCGAGTCCACCAGGAATGGCAGGTCGTGGTGCAGCACTTCGACCGCGGTGTGGGTCGACTGCCAGCCGTGACGTTCGTAATCGGGGTTGTAGACGCGCACTTGCGGTTGCGCGTGATCGAAGCGCTCAAGCAGGCGCCACGCAGAGAGAGTACAGCCAGCGAGGTCGGAGAGGCGACGTTGGGTCAGCTCGTCCAGGGAAATGATGCCGAAGAATTGTTCAGCGAACAGCGCCACTTGTGGCAGTGCCTGTTCACTGATGTGCTGCGCCAGTGCCGCTTGCAGTTGGTGCTGGAAGTCGGCTTTGCTGGCTGCGGTGAAGAACGCCATCTGTGGTACTCCGCTTGGGCTTGTTATTGATGGAAAGCGTCGCGTACAAAACCCCTTTCGGGGCGTTCCGTCGCCCTGTTCCTGAATCTCGGGCAGAGGAAACAGGGTGACAGGTGGGTGAAGCTGGACGAGACACTCAGGTCACATTCACCTTCCATGAATGGGCATCTGCAAAAACGACTGTCCGGCATGCCGACAATGCCTTTACGGGTGCTCATCCGTTGCGCAGCTTAATGGGTGCGACAATGTGTCTGCTTGCGGTGCTGCGACATATTCGGTCATTGGCACGTAAACCCGGGCAGGCGCATCGGTAAACACTAGCATTCATGGGGCGCAACGCCGGTCTGAATCCCCGGTTTTACGGTACAGGCGTGCCAGAAATGACCATTGACCGGTGTCGCGTTCACGACACATCCTCTGACACTCTCACATGCAGAAATTCCCGGGGGCTGGCAGAATCGCGCCCAATTGCGACCAACAAGCCCGCCGAGGCAGGAATTCCCCATGCAAATGACCACCGCCCTTTTGATCGTCAACCCGTGCGACGACGAAGAAGACAACATGGCCATGCTCTGCTGCCACAGCGACAAGGGCGAAATGTTTCTGATGAGCCGCTATCCGGACGAGGATGAGCTGGAGATCACCCTGGATGGCGAACCGTCCACTCTCGACGGCGTGAAAGTCACCTTGACCAAGACCCTGCTGAAAATCGAAATCGCGGCGGCGGATGCAGATGCGCTGAATGGCGATGATGTGCTGGAAATCACCTACAACCCGGACATGGTGGATCTGGCCGAGGTTGAAGAAACCCTGAAGAACATTCTTGATGGTACTGGCACCTTTATCAGCCAGATTTGAGGGTCTCTGGGCCGGCCCTTTCGCGTACGAAAGGGCCCGAAAGAACACCGCACCTCCCCCGCCCTACAAATTTCCAACAATTGCCCCGGTCATTTCCCGCACTTTGCGCAAAATGCCGTTAGTCGCCACCCCCTGCGATGGATTAAAGTAACGCCCCCAGCCCCGGCGTTATCCGAACGCCTGTGGCCACCCTTTCCAGGAACAGTCATCGATGGAACATCGTGAAGCGCTGCTGGCGCTGCGAACCTTTCTTTCAACGCAGATTCTCGGCCAGGAAAAACTCATCGAGCGCTTGCTCATCGCCCTGCTCGCCGACGGCCACATGCTGGTCGAGGGCGCCCCGGGTCTGGCCAAGACCAAAGCGATCAAAGAACTCGCCGAGGGCATCGAAGCCCAGTTCCATCGCATCCAGTTCACCCCGGACCTGCTGCCTGCCGACATCACCGGCACCGAGATCTATCGCCCGGAAACCGGCAGTTTCGTGTTCCAGCAAGGCCCGATCTTCCACAACCTGGTGCTGGCGGACGAAATCAACCGTGCCCCGGCCAAAGTGCAATCGGCCTTGCTTGAAGCGATGGCCGAGCGTCAGGTCAGTGTCGGGCGCAGCACTTACGAGCTGTCGCCGCTGTTTCTGGTGATGGCCACGCAGAACCCGATCGAGCAGGAAGGCACCTATCCGCTGCCCGAAGCGCAGCTCGACCGCTTCCTGATGCACGTGAAAATCGGTTTCCCGGACGCCGCTGTCGAACGCCGGATCCTGCAACAGGCCCGGGGCGAAGCCCTGAATGGCGAAACCAAACCCGAACGGCGGGTCAGCCAGCAAGCGATTTTCGCCGCACGCAAGGAAATCCTCGGTCTGTACATGGCGGACGCCGTGGAGGAATACCTGGTGCAATTGGTCATGGCCACGCGCAACCCGGCCAAGTTCGACCCGGAAATGGCCGAGTGGATTGCCTACGGCGCCAGCCCCCGCGGCTCCATCGCCCTCGACCGCTGCGCCCGCGCCCACGCCTGGCTGGCCGGTCGCGACTTCGTCAGCCCGGAAGACATCCAGGCTGTGCTGTTCGACGTATTGCGTCACCGCATCATTCTGTCGTTCGAGGCCGAGGCCGCCGGCATCGATCAGGATCGGGTGGTGCAACGGATTCTCGACGTCGTAGCCGTCGCTTGACCCCCATGAACGCCTCCCTGCCGTCCGAACCCGGTATCCGCATCTCCCTCGCCGAATTGATCGAGATGCGCCACCGCGTGCGCGAAGTGCAGCTGTTTTCCACGCCGAGCCAGCGCAGCCCGCTGATTGGCCTGCATCACTCGAAATTCCGTGGCCGTGGCGTCGACTTCGATCAGGTGCGGGTCTATCAGGCCGGCGACGACGTGCGCACCATCGACTGGCGTGTGACCGCACGTACTCAGGAGCCACACACCAAGCTCTTCCATGAAGAACGCGAGCGGCCGATTTTCATCATGGTCGAGCAAAGCACGCGGCTGTTCTTCGGTTCCGGGCTGATGTTCAAATCGGTGCTCGCGGCGCAAGCGGCGGCGCTGATCGGTTGGGCCGCGCTGGGCCACAACGACCGGGTCGGCGGACTGGTGTTCGGCGACAACGAGCATTACGAGATCAAGCCGCGCCGCAGCAAGCAAAGCCTGCTGCAACTGCTCAACCGCTTGGTGAAGGTCAATCAATCGCTGCACAGCGAGCGGGAACCGGATCGCGATGCGTTTGGTGTTGCATTGCGCCGGGCCCGCGAAGTATTGCGTCCGGGCAGTCTGGTGATTGTGATCTGTGACGAACGCGCCCTGAGCGACAGCGCCGAGCAGCAACTGAGCCTGCTGTCACGCCATTGCGATCTGCTGATGCTGCCGCTGTCCGACCCGCTGGACCACGCCCTGCCCGCCGCCGGTCTGCTGCGATTCGCCGAGCGCGGTGCGCAACTGGAACTCGACACTCTGAATTTCGACCTGCGCCAGACCTATCGCGCCCAGGCCGAAGCACGCATCGCTCGCTGGGAATTGCTCGCGCAGAAACTGCGGGTGTTGCTGATGCCATTGAGCACCCAAAGCGAAATGGTCGAGCAGATGCGCGAGTTCCTCAACCCGCAGCGCCCGGGGAACGTTCGATGAACGGCCTCGAACAACTGCAACCGCTGATTTCCCCGCCACCGATTGCCTTCTGGCCGCCGGCGCCGGGCTGGTGGTTGCTGCTTTTGCTGCTGCCGCTGATCGGCTACGCGTTGTGGCGTCTGCGCCGTTTCATTCCGATCAAGAAGAAACCCGTCGTGCGCGCCGAGATTCCACTCGATCCGGTGCGCGTTGCCGCGCTGGCCGAACTGGCACAAATGGTCAAACCCTACGACGGCGCACCGGCGGGCGCCTGGCTGCAGCAGCTCAACGGCCTGCTCAAACGTCTGTGCCGCAACCATTACCCCTACAGCCAGAGCCACACCCTCAACGGGCGCAAGTGGCTGGCGTTCCTCGACAACCGTTGCCCTGCCGCCGGCCTGACTCGCTGGATGGTGCTGGTGGAAGGCGCCTACAAGCCCGAATGCAAACTCGACGACAAGGCCATCGCCGGCCTGACGCAAGCCGTCGATACGTGGATCCGCAAGCATGTTTGAGTTCGCCTGGCCGTGGATCTTTGTGCTGTTGCCGCTACCGTGGCTGATGCGCCTCGTGCTGCCGGTGGCCGACAGTGGCGAGCCGGCGTTGAAAGTGAGCTTCCTCGGTGACCTGGAAGGCCTCGCCCGCCGCCGCGCCCGGGCCAATCTGCCGGCATGGCGTCAGCAGGCGCCGTTCATGCTGCTGTGGTTGTTGCTGCTGATCGCTGCCGCCCGCCCGCAATGGCTCGGTGAGCCGTTGCCGATTGCTGCGAGCGGTCGCGATCTGCTGGTGGCGGTGGACGTGTCCGGCTCGATGGACTTCCCCGACATGCAATGGAACGACGAAGACGTCAGTCGCCTGTCGCTGGTCCAGCATCTGCTCGGCGATTTTCTCGAAAGCCGCGATGGCGACCGGGTCGGCCTGATCCTGTTCGGCAGCCAGGCCTACCTGCAAGCACCCCTGACGTTTGATCGGCGCACCGTTCGGGTCTGGCTTGATGAAGCGCGGATCGGCATCGCTGGCAAGAACACCGCCATCGGCGACGCGATCGGTCTGGCCCTGAAGCGCCTGCGCATGCGCCCGGCGCAGAGCCGCGTGCTGATTCTGGTCACCGACGGCGCCAACAACGGCGGGGAGATCGAGCCGCTGACCGCCGCAAAACTGGCGGCCAACGAAGGTGTGAAAATCTATCCGATCGGCATCGGTGCCGACCCCGAAGAAAGCGGCGCCACCGCACTGCTCGGCGGCAATCCGACCCTCGACCTCGACGAGCCGGCACTCAAGGCAATTGCCGACGCTACCGGTGGCCGTTATTTCCGTGCCCGCGACGGCAAGGAACTGCAAGCGATCAAGGACACCCTCGACCAACTGGAGCCGGTGGCCCAGCAACCGACTCAGGCGCGCCCGGCCCAAGCGCTATATCAATGGCCGCTGGCATTGGCGTTGCTGTTGAGCATGTTGCTGGTCGCCCGCGAACTGTGGCCGGACAACCCGCTGCAACGCCTGTTCACCAAGGAGCTGTATCTGCAAAGCCCCCTGCCTGACTGGCGCGAGCGCCTCAAGCGCCTGCGTCTGCGGAGGCGCCGATGATCGCGCTCTGGCCGCACTGGTTCCGTCCGTGGTGGTTGCTGCTGTTGCCGCTGCTCGGCTGGCTGATCTGGCAGCTCTGGCACCGGCAGAAACGCGCCGGACGCTGGCAGATGATTCTGCCACCGGCGTTCCATGCCGCATTGCTCAGTGGCGGCAGCGGTCGCGACAGCAAGTTGCCGTGGGTTGCGCTGGGCGTCGCGTGGTTGCTGACCATTCTGGCGCTGCTCGGGCCGAGCTGGGAGCGGGTTGAACAGACCAGCCAGAAACCGGCGGATCCGCTGGTGGTGGTGCTGGAACTGACCCCGGAAATGCTCGCCACCGACTCGCCGCCAACCCGTCTGGAGCAAGCCCGACGCAAACTGTTCGATCTGCTCAAAGCACGCAGCGACGCACAGACCGCCATCGTCGTTTACGCGGGGAGCGCCCACACGCTGGTGCCGCTGTCGGATGATCTGGCGACCAGTCGCAATCTGCTCGATGCCCTCAAGCCGTCGCTGATGCCGGAGAGCGGCCATCGCGCCGATCTTGCAGTGAGCAAGGCGCTGACCTTGCTGGAACAAGGGGCGCTGGGTCAGGGACGCATTCTGCTGATCGGCTCTTCGCTTTCGGAAGAAGAACGACAGGGCATTCGCCGCGCACTGAGCGGGCAATCGGCGCAGTTGCTGATGCTCGGCATCGGTACCGCGGAGGGCGCGCCGATTGCTCAGGAGGACGGCAGTTTCCTCAAGGACGCACAGGGTGCGATCCGCGTGCCGCAACTCGACAGTCCCGGCCTCGGTGCCTTCCTCAATTCGGTGGGCGGCGAGTACCACAGCGCACGGCTGGATGAATCGGATCTGCGCAGCCTCGGCCTGCTCGATGGTCCGCGCAGCCTGCGCAACGACGGCCAGACCCTGCGCCTCGATACCTGGGCCGATCAGGGTTACTGGCTGCTGTTGCCGCTGTTGCTGCTCGCCGCCTGTGCCGGGCGCCGTGGCTGGTTGTTCTGTCTGCCGTTGCTGTTTTGCCTGCCGCAACCGAGCTACGCTTTCAGTTTCGAAGACCTGTGGCTGCGCCCCGACCAACAGGGTTTGCATCTGTTGAAACAGAAGCGTCCGGCCGAGGCCGCGCAACACTTCGAAGACCACCAATGGCAAGGGCTGGCGTTGTACGAGGCCGGCGATTACAGTGGCGCCGCCGAGCGTTTCGCCGAGGGCAGCGATGCCCGCGCCCACTACAATCGTGGCAACGCACTGGCGAAAAGCGGTGAGCTGGAAGCAGCGATCGACGCCTATGAACAGGCCCTGGAATTGCAGCCTGACTTGCGTCCGGCACTGACCAACAAGGCGCTGGTGGAAAACCTGCTCAAGCAGAAAAACACCCCGCCGCCCGCCGAGCCCGAGAAGCAACCGACGCAGCAAAACGTGCCGGGCGACGAACCACCGCCCGCCACCGCGCCGCCACCGGCGATCAAGAATGACACGCAAAGTGAGGCCCAGCCTGCGGAGTCGGCCAACGAACCGCCGCCGACCACGCCGCCACAGCCAGGCCCCAACGAATTGCCGGACAGCGCACCGGACGCGGAACAGAATACGGCCCCGACGCTAAGCCCCGGAGAGGACGACCTCAAAGGCGAGCAACGTCAGGCACTGGAACAATGGCTGGGCAAGATCCCGGACGATCCGGGCGAACTGCTGCGACGCAAATTCTGGTACGAACAGCAACAACATCAGGATCAGGAAAACACTCGATGACCCGTTTCACCGCACTCTTGCTACCCCTGCTGATCTGCACGGCCACCGCTCAGGCGGCCGAGCTGACGGCCAGTGTGGATCGCAGTCGCCTGAACTCCGGCGAAACGGTGGAACTCACCCTCGAATCCAACGACGTCACTCAGTTCGGCAAGCCGGATCTGACCCCGCTGGAACCACTGTTCGAAGTGCGCGGCACGCGTCAGGTCAACCAGTTGAACACCCTCAACAACGAGAACCGCGCCACCACCCGCTGGATCATCACCCTGTTGCCGAAACAGAACGGCAGCGTGGAAATTCCGTCATTGAAACTGGGCGAAACCCAGAGCCAGCCGATCACCGTGCAGGTGGTGGAAAGCGACGTAACCGAAGAAAAGAATGTGCTCGACCCGGTGTTCATCGAGTCCAGTCTCGACCAGAGCAGCGTCTATGTGCAGGCCCAGGCCGTCCTGACCCTGCGCATCTACCATTCGGTGTCGCTGTACGACGACAGCAGCGTCACGCCGTTGCAGATCACCGATGCACGGGTTGAACAGCTGGGCGATACACGCACCTACGAAAAAGACATCAACGGCGTGCGGCATGGCGTGATCGAAATGCGCTATGCGATCTTCCCGCAACACAGCGGTTTGCTGACCATCACCCCGCAAACCTTCAGCGCCACACGGGTGGACACCCAGCCTGCCAAGGATGCCAACGCACAGGGTCCGAAACCGGGCAAAGTGTTGCGAGTGACCTCTACGGAAATCCCGCTGACGGTCAAACCCAAACCCATCACTTATCCGGCCGATGCGCCGTGGCTGCCGGCCCGCAGCCTGAGCCTCAGCGAAAGCTGGAACCCGGAACCGGATCACACCCAGGTCGGTGACTCCCTGACCCGCAGCCTGACCCTCAAGGTCGAAGGCCTGGCCAGTTCGCAACTGCCCGCCCTGCCGGCCACCGAGGCCAACGGCCTGCGTCGCTACCCGGATCAACCGGTGCTCAACAACCAGAGCAGCGAGCGTGGCCTGATCGGCAGCCGTGAAGAACGCGAAGCCCTGGTGCCGAGCCGCAGCGGTTCAATCGAACTGCCGACCGTGGACGTGGTGTGGTGGAACACCTTCGAAGATCACCTGGAACACACCAGCCTGCCGGCCCGCACCCTGCAAGTGGTGAACAACCCGAGCCTGCAGGTCGACACCCCGGCCGGCAGCGCGCAATCCTTCAACACCGCCGACAGCGAAGCGCTGTGGTGGTGGAAACTCAGCACACTGATCCTCGCCTGCACCACCCTCCTCGGCTTCGGCCTCTGGTGGCGCGCCCGCTGGCAACCGGCAATCCTGCGCGCCGCACAAACCGGCCCGAGCCCGCGCACCCTGCTCGACGACATCAAACGCGCCAGCCAGGCCAACGACCCGCAAGCCACCCGCCAGGCCCTCGACGCCTGGGCCCGTCAACAGCCGGAGACGCTGGCAGACATGGCGGCGCGTTTTGTGCCGCTGTCGGATGCGCTTGATGGCCTGAACGGCGCGCTGTACAGCGAGACCGGGCAGCATTGGCAGGGTGAGGATTTGTGGCGAGCGATTCGCACGATTCCGACGGCGGAGCGGGTGCAGGATCCGGTGGGCGATAGCGGGTTGCCACCGCTTTATCCGAAGTAGGGTCGTCCCCGGCATCGCTCAGTCGACGCCGGTCAAGTCCATATAAACAGGCTTGGCGATGGCGTCCTCCTGAAAATAGATCAGAAGGTGTAAACCTTATTCAGGACAGCACACAGCCACCCAGACTTGCTCTGGGCCGCTTGGAACAACTTGGTCTGGGCCAGCCTTGAGTAAGTTTGGATGACGATGAAAGCGATGATGGCTGTCAGTCGTCTTGTGGTAGGCGCGTTTTCGGGCCACCAGCAAACGCCTTTCGCGCAGAATTGAAAACAGCCGATCTCGACCCACTTGCAGCTCAAGTCGAGGCTGGCAATGCAGCAAGTAATGCAGCTTTCGGGTTCCCAGGCGTGGTTGTCGCTGACGCTTTTGCTGAACGAAATCGGCAACTTGCTGATCCAGAACGAACCGAGCAGCATCGGCACGATTGCGCTTGTAGTAAGCCTGTCGGCTTATCCCCATGAACTGGCAAGCCCTGCTGATGCTCAGGTTTTTGATTCGTTTTTGCGCGAGGACTTGCCGGGACGCTTTTTTATGACAGAGAGACCGTAGTCATTTTTCAGCACGTCCACGACAGCCTCGAAAAACTGGGCTTTCTGATTGGACAGAGCCAACTGCTCTTCAAGCTCTTTGATACGTTGCTCTGGCGTCAGTGGTCGGTTTTTGTCGGGCATAGACCCCATCCTCGGCGAGCCAATGTATGCGCCCGGGCTCCAATCCTGCCGACCATGCTTGCGTAACCACGTCAGAACGGTCGTTTTGCCTTGAATCCCGTAGCGCTCCTGAGCCTCTTTATAACTCAGCTCGCCTCTTTCGACCTGATCCACGACCGACAATTTAAAAGTCAGCGTGTAGTCTCGCTGACTACGCCTTTTAGCCGTTTCCATTACGCCCTCCTGAAAATAGATCAGAAGGTGTAAACCTTATTCAGGACGGGACATCATAATTAAATAAATCTGTCCCCTTTTTCGTCTGTCCCCTTTTTCGTCTCTTTTTCGTCACAAACAAATCTGCCCCCTTTCTTTCTTCAATTCAAAAAGAGATAACCCGCAAGAGCTCTTCTATTTTCGCCTTATCTTCAGGATGACGCTGAAGGTACTTCTCACAAGCTAGCCGAAGATACTCAGTACAAACCGATTCGCTGACGACGATGGTGTCCTCATCACTCGGGGGATAGCCATAGGAAAATTCCACCCCTTCGAAGTGTTCTTCGTCGAGCGGGCTGCTTTCATCAGGAAAGTTACAGTATGCCCCATCCACACTGAACCCCCATCTTTTCACAAGATAGCCAACCGCCTCGATAAAACGGCCGTCATCATACATCCTGTCAAAATACCCTTTAACAATCCAATTAGGGTCTGACTGGCTATATGGCTGACCGAACAACTCTCTCATATGCACCTCACATTTTTAGTTCGGGTGGAGATTATTCACCCTACCTGTGACCTTATCTAAATACACCCTTTTTGGAAATAATCGAACATCCATACGGAGATATTGGAAACCCTACCATTCAAAAAACCAACCACAAGTGCCCTAGTCTCGGATAACACTTTGCCTGAACCAGGAAACTGCAAACTGTAAACTGTAAACTCCAGCCCGTAAGACTCAAATCAAAAATATCAAACCAAAAAATACCTTACCTGAATTTCCTGTAACATCCATAACCAACAATGGAGTATCAGAAAACTTATACACCCTCGCTTTCGATTCTACACAACATTCAAGGAGCATGGACTCAAACTCCTCACATGTTGCCCCCAACTCAATACCAGCAAGTTCTACACCCGACGAGGGCAAACCAGTTCACTTTAATCATTTCAAGACCCGAATGTCATTCTTATAATCCAACTCTTGACCAGATAAATTATAAAACGCTGTCTTTTTTTCAAGAACCGCCTGCCCCCTCAGAGTTGAGTTTATATTTAACCTTATAGATAGCATGATCAACAACCTTAACCTTGGCCTCATCCACTAAAGCAAACTTATAGTAATGACCACCATGTATCGACTCAGAACTAACAGGACTTAACCACACTTCCTTTATTAACAAAAAATTGGACAAACTTATTAAATTAAGAAATGGGGGCAGATTTATTAAATCAATTACCCCCCCGTTTTCTTGATTTTTATTAAGACAGTTCAAACGCCGAACGAACATATTCAGTGAGCGCAACCAAATCTTCGTACGCTGCTGGACCTAGTGACGGTTCGTGAATGGACAGATAGGCAGCAGCAGTCATATTTGACTTCAACGCGCGCTCACTTACCTCCCATAGCCTGGAGGGGGCTATCATCCAATTAGTTCCGGGAAGACCTTCGCGCTGCCTTCCCACCATCAACCATGGCAATGCACCCTTATAATTTTCAACAACACGTTTTAGCTTTTCAACATCGATTTCTCTAATATTCTTGAACCTGAAAGCGATGAATGGGAGAAGTGCAGAACGATCTTGACGCTGCATCTTTTTCCCGACCATGACCTCAGGAAAACGTTGCTGATACTTTCGCCACTCCAAGACACCGATCTCGGCAATAACATTCAAAAGACGACCTTCGTCATTTTCAATTTTCATGACTTAAAGACCTTTCAATTCATCAGAAATCCTAACACCGTCTGGGTTAAGCCCCTTGATGTGTTGTTCCCAATCGTGTTTTGGAATCGGACTCGCGCGAACAAAAGGGGACAGATTTATTAAATAAAATAAATCCACCCCCTTTTTTAATCAAATAAATCTGTCCCCTTTTTCTTGGCGGCGTTGCCTCAGTTTTCGGAGGCTCAGGATCCGGTTTCGGTGACGCATCTGGTTTCGGTGGGACATCCGGCTTCGGTGGCACCACCGGCTTCTGCGGATCCAACACCGGCACATCCGTATCCGGCAGCTTCTCCGAAAACTTCGTGATCTGCGTCTTGAGATTGTCAATCTTGACCGTTGATCCGACCTCTTTGATGGTCTTGACCGAGACGTCGATCCCCATACACAAAAAACTGGGACAGACTCATTTAAATTCAGAAATGGGGGGTAGATTTATTAAATTAAATAAATCTGTCCCATTTTCAAAATTAAGTAAATCTGTCCCATTTTCACATTTTTTCTATTTTTTAGTCCTAAGTTAACGCTCTAAATCGAGAGTCATGCCGCATCAAGTTCAAAACTTCGCCCCAATTCCAGAGAATGCCTTCCACGTGATCACTTGGAATTTCTTGAGCAGCATCGCTATGTGGAAATTCCAACATCGCTTTTTCGCAACAAAAGTAAAATTTATTAAAGCACTCTTCCTCGACATCCCTGAGCACTATAAAACTTTGAGCTTGCTCATCCAACGGTTCATATATCCTTCCAAGACAAGCCTTATCTACGCTTTCAAGATAAATTCTCGTCCCCTCAACGATACAATCAAAAACACCTCTGGAGGTGGCCCAGCCAACCCCATCAGCAATAGCGATATACATACCCACAATATCACCTCAAGATCAGGATTTTATCTTTCGACGCAGCCGGCAAATTATCGATCCAGGTTTTCACAAGGCTCTGGTTCTCCACAGTTAAGTTCCTGAAATCAAGCGGAACAATATCTGCCTTGTCGATGTGCTTTATAAGCTGTTCATAGTTCGCTTTCGAATTATTCACAAAAAACTTATTAAGCGGCCCAGTCCGACTTGTGTCTGTCCACATAAAATCTACTGTTTTCCCTGCGTAAGGCCCATCTATGAATACAAAATCTGGATTCGGTTTTCCGAGTGTCGGCTTTACGCGCTCCAGCGTACTGCCAAACGTATTTTCAAGCTGCACAGCTGCTTGCCCTTCGTGCAAGGAAACCTGTTTTGTATCAAGATCCTTGGCGAGTTCCTCAATCCTTCGAGTGTTAGTAGACACGTTAGGGTTGATCGCATTCAAACCCGTTTCGGGATCTCTGTAAACGGGGGTCATCCCGCCATTCGAAGGTATCGGGAATTGCGCATCCTTATCAAAAGCGGGCTCTACCTTTGGAGCGGTAGTTGGCTCGTGAGCATCAGGATTCGGCATATCCGGCTTTGGCGGTTCAGTCTTCGGTAGATCCGGCTTTTGCAGATCATGCTTCGGCACCACCGGCTTCTGCGGATCCAACACCGGCACATCCGTATCCGGCAGCTTCTCCGAAAACTTCGTGATCTGCGTCTTGAGATGGTCAATCTTGACCGTTGATCCGACCTCTTTGATGGTCTTGACCGAGACGTCGATCCCCATACGCGACAGCTGCAGCGACGCATTTGCGGAGCTGGTGCCGCCACCCGCCATGAGCTGGACGATAAGCGCTACGGCCTGCCCCATTTGCCGGCCAACGTTCTCCGCATTCTCGTCGCCACCCACGGTGGCAGCTTCAAGGATTTGCGAAAGTTGCGATTTAAAAGCATCCGCAACGCTTTTACCGAGGATGTTCACCGCCTCATCAGAGGCAAGGAACTCGTTCATGGCGTGGAAACTTTCCACCGGATCACGCAACAGATTCACAGCACTGTCCAGTGCGCCCAGGCCCGCACCCGCCATGCCGTCGGTGAAGCCTTTCATGACTCCGGAAGCTGTCAGCAGGTCCTGCCGGGCCGAGATGTACCCCCACTTCGCGATGATCGCCAGCTTTTTGGCCAGATTGGGCTCTGCATCAATTTCCTTCATGGCCTGGACGTACTGCTGTGTCGCAAGCCAGTTGTTATCGACGTTCGCGGTGGCCGCGTTGTTTGCGGTCGCCGCGCCGTTCGGATTGCTCATGGCCGCAATCCCGGTCACGAGGCTGGTGATGATGTTACGTTTGGCTTCGCGTTCTATCGCGGTTTCATTCGGGTCGGAATCTGCAAACAGGCCGGCCAGTACACTGGCGGCCGAACCACCCAAGGCTCCCGCCGAACAGCTTTGGTTACTGGCGGCAGCGCCTGCGCAACCAAGAATCGCATGCAGGGCCGCGTGTTCCGGACTGCCCTCTTTCAGGCCTTTTTTCACCAGTTCGCCGATATATGACGAGCCTTGCTGCTGAACGTAGTTGACGACCATGTTTTGCGCGAATTGCGCGCTGCTGCCCGTCACGCCACCGCTGATGCCGGCAACCAGAGCTGTTGCGATTTGTCGGTATGTCCCGCCTGCACCCCAGTTATCGCCAACCTCTTTTATCTGCTGTTGAAGTTGCAGATAGTTTTCGTGGTGTGCCAGCCGATCCTTTTCAGACAGGTTTGGATTACTCGCTGCCGCGTACTCAAGATCAGCCTGTTTCTTCTTGTCATCAATTTCACGCGCGCGGCTCTCGATGAACTGCGAAACGTTCTGCACGAATTTGCCGACAATCTCGAAATCAACACCAATTTCCTTGGCATCGAAAATCGGTTTTAGCTTGTTGCTGCCGTCTCGGTCGCTGGAAACATCGGTGTTGATCGCAGCGATGGCCTGTTCGGCCGTTTGCCCGGTCAGCTCCTGTTGCTTAGTGCTGTTAGTGATGGTGACGGCGGCGCCGCTGATACCACTGTAAGTAGTGCTGCTGGAGTTGCCGCTGGCAAAAAGGGCAATCGGAGTCGTTGCGCTGACGCCATCCTTGCTCGCGACGACGGGCCCGCCTCTGTTGGCCGTCGCACTGGCATTGCCATTGGCGTCACGCCCCATGTCGCTGCCATATCCACCGCTGAGGTTAATGCTGCTGGCATCGTACTCAGCCTTGTTCTTGACGTCCGACGTGGTCAGCGTGCCGGTGCTCAGAGTGTTTTTGCCATCAGCCACCGCTTTGTCGGTACTGCCAATGATCGCCCCGACGAGGTCCGTGTTGCCCTTGACCTCGACCTGGAAGCCGCCATTGCCCGCCTTGATGCCCGACTGCTCGGAGACGCTGGCGTACTCGCTATGCATGTGTTGCTGGGAAACGCCGCCGCTGACGCTGCTGTTGCCGACACAGAACGGAGGCACGCAGACACTCAGGCCGACGTTGGCGCTTGACTGCTTGGAGGTGTAGGTACTGGTGTCTTGCAGGCTCTCGATATTGAGATCGCCGCCCACGTTGACCTTGACCGTTTCGCCGCTGGCGGTGGCGCCCTTGATGTTGGTGTCGCCACCACTTTTCAGGTTCAGCGTGCCGCCGGACTTGACTGAGGTGTTGGTGTGCGTGACGTCGTCACCATCACTGCTGCCACGGCCCTTGTTGGCGGCCAGTTCAAAGGTAATGCCGTTTTGCTCGCCGAAGCCGAAACCGATACCGGCGCTCCAGCCGCTGTTGCTGTTGGTGCTTTCCTGATGAGCAGTGTTCTGTGCGGACAAAAGATTGATCGCACCATCGGCGTTCAGCGAAACATCGCCACCGCCCTCGATGCGACTACCGACCACATTGATGTTGCTGTCGGCACCGGCACCCTTGGCGACGATGTTGATGTTGCCACCCGCAATCACGCCGCTGCCGACGACATTGCTGCCGCTCTGGCTGCTGTTCATCTTGCTTTGGCTATTGCTCAGGTTGACGCTGACCTTCACTCCGACCCGAGGGTCTTCCTTCAACGCCTTGGCCGCGTCTACCGCTTGATCGGCACTCATGGCCGCATTCACGGCAGCGAGTGCAAGCATTCGTCCGTCGGTGGTTTTCCCGGCGGCTTCGCCCATTTGCTGAATGCCACGCAGCGCATCAACCAGCGGAATGCTCACCGTACCACCGACGGCGGTGCGATTGGTGCTGGCGGTTTTGGTGGAGCTCAGTGTGTCGTAGCCCTCACCGATATCCACGTGCTTGGCCGTGATCCCGATGTCACCCACCGGCGCGACCAGTTGACTGGCCGTCTGGGTGTAATGATCCCCGGCAGTCAGCAGGATGTTGCCGCCAAGCGAAGCAATCTGGCTGCCCGACTGGCGAGTCGTGGTGCTCTGATCCGACTCTTTGGTCTTGACGATCCCGGTCGCGCCTTGCCACCAGGAACCGATCTCGCCCACCTTCTTGCTGCCTGAAGAGGAACTGGCGGTCGTGGTGTTTTCAGCGCTGATGACTTCCAGGTTGCGCCCGGCGTTGATACCGATGTTCTTGTCGGCCACCAGCGTGCTGCCTTCAACCACCGTGTCCCGGCCGCTCTTGATCTGCAGGCTGCCAGCGCTGATATCGCTGCCGATGCTTTCGGTGGACGACTGTTGCCCCTGTTGCGACTTCTGCGTGTTGGACAGCAGCCCGGTAATCGTCGCCCCTGTCTTGCTGGAGCTCTGCGACTGGCTGGAGGTTTGTGTTTCCTGAGCGGCGCCGATGAACACATCATTGGCGGCTGTCAGCGTGATGTCATCCGTTGCACGCAACGAAGCAGCTTTCAACGCAATGTCATTGTCGGCCTTGAGCTCCATGCTCTTGGCAACCCACTCGGTGCTGTTCAAGCGGGTTTGAGTGGCCTCGCCACTATTGGATTTGCTGGATTTCCAGTTCTTCTTCGAAGAGGCACTGGCCTGGCTGGCATAGTCTTCGGCCGCGTCGAGGTTGATGTCATGGCCGGCAGTCGCCAGCAACGATCCATCGAATTTGACTTTTGCCCCTTGTGCATTGATGTCCTGACCTGCCGACATCACCAGCTTGCTTCCCGACTCGATACTCGAGCTGACCGACGCGATACGTTCGCTTTCGGTCATCACGGATTTTTTCTTGCCGAAGCTGCCCTTCGTTGTCTTGGTGTAAAACGAGTGATCGAGGTTATCAGCGGTCAGCAGGTTCAGGTCGCCGCCGGCATAGACAAAGGCCTCGCCACCCGACTTGACATGACTGGCGATCAGGTTGAGATCCTTGTCGGCATTGAGCGTCAGGCTTCCACCAGCCTTGATCACGCTCGATTGCTGGGCGACGTGATCCTCCTCCGCACGGAACTTCTTGTTCCAGCCGGTGGCATGGGATTCGTCAGCCGCAGAGCTGATCGTCAGGTCACCTTTGGCATTGATGTCAACGTTGCCTTTGGCCTCGACATTACTCGCCACTACGCTGACGTCACGCTGAGCCGTAACCTTGAGCGTGCCGCCGACGTTGACGTCCGAGCCATGTTGCTTGACCGTCGAATACTGATAGTTGGTATTGCTGCGGTCAGTCGTCTGTTCGGTCGAGTCGATGTGCACATCGCGCCCGGCCGTCAGCGTGGTATCGCCACCGCTTTTCAGCACGCTGCCGCTGTTGTTGATATCGCGACCGGCGCCGATAACCAGTGCATTCGCCGCTTCGATACGAGCCGCGTTGTCGACGAAGTCGGTGTCTTCGCTGAGGCGGCCGTCACTGCTGCGATGGGTGGTCACGGTACGCTCGTTGATCACGTCGCCGTGTTCGGCGGTGAGCGTGACGTCGCGACCGGAAATGATCCCGCCTGCCTTGTTCGTCAGGTTGTCGGTCGCCGTCAACTTCAGGAGATTGCCGGCCTCGACCAGTCCGCTGCTCACCAGATCCTTCTTGGCTGTTGCATCGAGATTTTGACTGGCGCGCAACGTGCCGGAGTTCTCCAGGTTTTCGCCGGCTATCAGCGTGACGTCCTTGCCCTGAATCAACGCGCCCGTGGACGCGAGGCGGTTGTTGGCATTGGCCAGGTACAGCACCGGCACCAAGACCTTTTCGCCGTTCACTTCACGTTCTTCGAGCCAGACGATGTCGTGGGTCAGCGCCGCGACCTGCTGTGCACTGAGGGTGACGCCTACACTCAGATTCAACGCGTTCTTGCTGGCGATGGCGTTGTCCATCAGATACTTGTAGACCGCCTCGTCGGAGGTCTGCCCATCGATGAAACGCTGCCCCGTGCGAGCCACGACGGCCTGCTGAACCAGTTTCTGTTCGAACAGACCGTCGCCCAGCCGCTTGGCGCTCTGGTCGGCGTCGTAGCCCAGCCCTTTGAGCAAATAATCCGAGCTCATGAACTGCTTGAGGTCGGTGAGTACCGGGTTGGTTTCGATCAGGTATTTGTGTGGCTGGGACTTGCCGGCGTTGCTCGGCAGGCCTTGTACCCGGTTGATGGTTATCGGGGTTGCCGATGGATCAGCGGTGACTTTGCCACCGCTTAGCGTCCAGCTTTGCGGGCCAGTGGCGGTCGGATTGCTGCTGCCTTCGGAGCTCAGGCGGAACAGGCCGTTCTGGCCCGTCGGCAAGCTGAAACCTGGCAGGTCGATCGGGCTGACCTGCTGCTGGGCCAGATCCGGCGGCAGTTGCGGGTTGATTTTGACCACCGTGGAGTAGCCACTGCCGACGCCCGTATCGGTGTTGGTTTTGCCCGCCGCGACGTAACTGTAGTAAGGCCGCACGACGCTGTTGTCGATGGTCTGGGTCGCGTTCAGTTCGATGTTGCCACCGGCCTGGATCACGGCGTCATAGGAATTGCTGGAACCCGCGACAGTGGTCGTGCTTTCCGTGAGCTTGCCACCACCCAACATGCTGATGAAGCTGCTCAAGTCCGATTCGACGGTCGCGGATGGCGCCGGACTGTTTTTCTTGTTGAAAGCAGCTGCTGCCGGCTCTGTCGCAAAGATCTGGTCGACGTAGTTCCAGTAGGTACGCTTGGTGATGATTTCCTGTTCTTGCACGCCCTTGTTGGTGATGGTGCCGGCGTGGACAGCGATATCACCGGTGGCGGCAATGGTACTGCTGCTGTTGATCAAGGCCTGGACGTTGAGCGACATGTCGCCGCCGCTCGTCAGGCTTGCGGCTGCGCTGCTGTTGCCGACTTTCAGGCGATCGGTCTCGGCGATCTCCCAATGTCCGTTGCGTCGACCGCCACTACGAAAATCACATCCGGCAATCGGAATCAGGTTGCAGTCCAGTTGCGTGATCACTACCGAGCTTTTTTCATGCGCGGTGTATTCAAGAATGTCCCTGACGTTATTCACCGTCAGCGCATTGATGGTCAGGTCCTGTGCGCTGTAGATCTCGCCGGAACGGTTGTCCAGCAAATCAGCCTTGCCGCTGTCACGATCCCGGCCGATGTGTACGTTGTTCAGCCCATACACATTGCCGTAGGCGTTGGTGAAACTGGCCAACAACAGGCGCATGTCGCCGCCGCTGGTAATCAGGCCCCTGTCATTGAGGAGTGCACCGGTGGTCAAGGTCAGGTCTTTGCCGGAGCCGAGGGTGCCGTAGTTGTTGACGTTGGCGGCTGTGAGGGTCATGTCGCCGCTGGAGGTCAGTCGCCCTTGATTGGTCAACAGACCATTTACATTGATGGTGGTGTTGCCGCCGCCGGCAATGCTGGTTGCAGCGTTGAGGGTCAGTTGATTGGCCTTGAGCGTCAAATCGCCAAGACTGCTGGTACGACCGTTGCCGGAATAATCGCCCCACAAAGTCATGTCGAGCGAGCCGTCGCTGGCGATCAGCCCGTCGTTGTTCCAGTTGCCACCGTTACCGATCAGTTTGCTGGCGGCCAGCAACTGCCCGCTCGCCGTCTGGTTGAGGTTGTTGATATTGACGGTCAGGCGGTCCGCCTGGATCAGGCTACTGTTGGTCCAGCCATCCGCAGTCAGCGTCAGTCCACCGCGTGTGACGAAGCTACCGCCGGCGCTGCCGAGCTGTCCGGTGGCGATGTCGAAAATCCCGGTGCCGACGTGCAACACATTACCGCCACCGTTCAACAATCCACCTGCGCCGAGGCTGAGGTCATTGTTGGCGCTTTCCACTGTGCCGTTGCGGTTATCGAACAGGCCTGCGAGGCTGAATGTGGTCTTTCCGGAGCTGCCAAGTGCGCGCAACTGGCCGGTCTGGTTGTCGATGCTGGCAGCACCAATGCTCAAAATGCTGGCGCTTTCGATAATGCCTTTGCGGTTGTTCAGGGCGCCGCGCAGGCTTAGGTCGATTTGTTGCCCGGCGATCTGCCCGCCGCTGTCGCCGGCGTTGTCAAAATCCTTGCCGGTGACACTGACGCGTTGCTTGGCAACCAGTGCGCCGTTGCGGTTACTGAAATTGCCGCTGCCGCCCAGATCGATGATCGCATCACCGCTTTGCGCCGTGATCCGGCCACCCTCGTTCTCTAGACCTGCCAAGGCCTTGAGTGTCAGATACTGCGCCTGAATCACGCCGCCCTGGCCATTGCGCAACACGCCCGTAACCTGAGCAGTGAACGCACTTTTGAGGCTGGAGAGCACACCGCCACGGCTGTCGAGGCTGGCAGCGGTGATGTTGAGAACGCCGGTTTTGGCAACGAAACGACCGCTTTGGTTATCGATGGCGCCGCCGACGTTGGCGGTGAGCGCGCCTTCGCTTTGCAGGGTTCCCTTGACGTTATCGAGGCTGGCAGCGGCCAGTTGCAGATCAGCGGTGTCGCTGTAGATCAGGCCGCCACTGTTTTGCACTACGCCGCTGGCGGCGATCGTCAGGGTGTCGTTGGCAGCGACGGTGCCGCCATTGCGGTTGTCGAGGCCGCCGGTCGACAGGCTGAGCAATTTCTGGCTGACCAGTTTGCCACCCTGGTTATTGATTTGCGTGGCCCGGGCAATCACTAGCGGGCCAACACCGACCAATTGGCCCTTGGTATTGGTCAGCGTACCGAGCAGGTCCAGATTGAAAGCCGCTTCACTGGCCAGAACCCCCTCAGTGTTATCCAGGTCTGTGCCGGTGAAACGGATGTCCTGCTTGGCGTTGATGGTTGCATGGGTGTTGTCGAGACGTTTGGCGGTGATATCCAGAACCGCGCCACTGTCGATCTGGCCACCCTGTCCGTTGTTCAACGTACCGGTGACGGTCAGGGTCTGCGCGCCCTCACTCGAGAGCGCACCTTTGTCCGAGTTATCGATGTTGGCCGCAGTGATCTTCAAGATGCCTTTGCTGGCCAGCGCGCCGGTATTGCTGTTGCGGATATCACCAGTGAGATCGACCAATAGATCGCCATCACGACTGGACAACGTACCGTGATTGCGATTGTCGAGACTGCCACCGAGCAGGCTCAGGTTTTGCCAGCCGGAAATCAGGCCATTCAGATTGCGCGTGTTGTCAGCACTCAGATCCAGCCGCTGACGACTGAAAAGCTTGCCGACACTGTTGTCCAGATTTCGCGCGACAAGGGTGTAACTCAGGTCGCTGGAGAGTTCACCGCCCTGGTTGTCCAGATCCCGCAGATGATTGATGCTCAACTGGCCCTTGGTTGTAATCAGGCCTTTGCTGTTATTGAGGTCGCCCATCGAACCGCTGAAATCAATGGCAATAGCGCTGCCGAGCAGCGAACCGCCATTCTGATTGTTGATGTTGGCAGCGCTGATGGCGAGAGTTTGTGTGGCGTTGATCAGTCCTTTGTCCTGATTCTCGAGCTGACCGTCAACGCGCAGATCCAGGCCGGTACGACTGGTGAGGGTAGCGCCATTGTTGTTCAGGCTACCTGCATGGGCATCGATGCTGGCTGCAGCGATAAGTCCCTTGATATTGGTCAATGCCTGCTGCACGCGCAGGGTCAGGGTTTGATTGCTCAGCAGTTTGCCATTGCTGTTATCCAGGCTGTTGGCAGCAAACGTAAACGCCTGGGCGCTGGAGATTTCACCGCTACGGTTATCGACCTGTTGCAGGTTTTTCAGCACCAATAACGGTGCGTTGATCAGCCCCTTCTGATTGTTCAAGGCGCCATTGTTGAGATCCAGTGTCAACGACGTATCGCTGGTGAGTTGTCCGCCGTCGTGTTGATCCAGGCTTGCAGCATTGATCGACAAGGCTCCGTTGCCGGCGATCCGGCCCTTGTCGCTGTTGTCGATGTGGCCAGCCTTGATTGTGAGGCTCTCGAGCGTGGTCAGTTTGCCGTTCTGGTTATTGATCGACCCGGTGGTGGTGATGCTCAAGGCTTTGCCGGCATTCACCAGGCCCGCCACGTTGTCCAGCGTTGCCATGCGCAGTGTCACATCCTGCAGGCTCGACAGTTCGCCGCCGCGGTTTTTCAACTGGCCGATGCTGGCATCGAGATGCCCGACACCATTGATCAGACCGTTGGTGTTGAGTACCTGACTCGCATCGAGACTGAGGGAGTCCGTGCTCAGCACACGCCCTTTGCTCTGGTTATCAAGGGTGTTGGCCGTGACCCGCGTGTTCTGCGAACTCAACGTGCCGCCCTGGTTGCTCACGGTCTGTGTTGCGTTGACCGTCAGGTTGCGACTGGCAATCACGCTTTTGCCGGTGTTGTCGATGTTGTGCGCACGGATAGCGACGTTGCCTGCCGCATTGCGGCTGTTGTCCGCGTTGACCCCGGCTTCGATGATGCCGCTGTTGGTCAACTGGCCGCCGGCGGTCAGGCTGATGTTGTCCCGCGCGGCGAGGGTCTGGCGGTTGGTCAGGTTGCCCTGGGTCTGCACATTGACGTTCACACCGGCATACACCGGCCCTTGAGCGTCGAGGCTGGCCGCCGTGATGTTCACGTTGTTCGCGGCGGAGGTCTGCGCCAGGGTCAGTTGGCCGTTGGCATCGATCTGGATATCACCACCGCTGGCCGCCACATTACCCGCCAGTTTCACCCCGACACCGGCCTCGGTCCCGACCAGCTTGATCGCCCCGGCGTACATCCCGCCGAGCGCCGAACTATCGATCGCCAGTTGCGGCTTGGCGCTGCCGTCATCGGCCCGGGCCGTGGCATTCAGGGTTTGCGCGTTGACGTCATTGCGACCGGCAACGATGGTCAGGTTCTGCGCCTGGATCTCGGCGTTGATTTTGGCGCTACGGGTGATGATCTCGAAACGGTCGACGTTGTTGGCATTCAGCCCCGCGCCTTCGATCGCGACGCTACCCTGATCGACCTGAAAACGATCCAGTCGGCCCGCGCCATCCAGCACCGGTTTACCGGTGGTCAAGGTCACACGCGGCGAGTTGATGAAACCGCACCCGTTGCAGGTGATGCCGTACGGGTTGGCGACGATCACTCGCGCCGACTGCCCCGCCACCTCGGTGTAGCCACGTAGCTGGCTCGGGTTGCCGCTGATGACTTCATTGAGGATCGCCTGGGCTGCGGCCCGGTTGCTCAGGTTGGGGTTGCCGACGATGATCCCGCCCAGTTGCGTCTGCCCGGTCTGCGCCGCCACGTTGTTGAGGATGACGCCCTGCGCTCCGACGTTGTAATCGTGGAACTGGTTGTGCGACAGCCCCGCGCCGTTGGGCGTGGCGATATTGATGACCGGCACGCCGTTGCCCGCCTGGCCCAGGCTCGTGCCCGGATTTGCCACCACAATGCCGTCCGCCTGCGCCCACATCGGCTGCCAGAACATGACGTTGGCCAGTAGGAACGCCAGACCGCGTTTGGGCATGCCCAAAAAGGTTTCGCGATTTTTTACGGCCGCAGAAGGCTGGCCAGCCATGAAGGTCAGGAGGCGAATATCCATTTCAGAATCTCGGGAGCAGGCATGAACCGGAAGTACATTCCGGGCGTCAACAGGACCAGGTATTGCACCGGGTAAACACACCCGATCACTCGACCAGAAAAGTGACATCAAAATAGTGGCGCGATATTAGATAGCCATCATTTTGGCGTCAATTAATGGTTTCACCGAAACAGTGTTATCGATCAACGGCATCCGGGAAATCGTCCGACTCCGGCAGACGCGCAGGATATTTCGCAGATCAAGTAGCGAAATCCGAAAAACACGCCGTCGACGCTTCCGAAAGAGAAATGACTGACAGGTAACTGCGCAGGAACTTTCAGCCAACAGGAATCCGCCCCATCCGCATAAGCCCGCCTGTCCCAATAATCTGTAAACTCCCCCTCTTTCGCCGCCCTCTTATCCACGCGGCCATCACCTTTTTATATTGCGGAGTCAGCCTTGCGTCTGTTTCACACCTCCGACTGGCACCTTGGGCAAAACCTGCACGGCCAGGAGCGCGATTTCGAGCACAGCTGTTTTCTCGAATGGCTGTTGCGCCAATTGAAGCTGGCGCAGCCGGACGTGCTGCTGATCGCCGGCGACATCTTCGACACGGTGAATCCGCCGGTCAAAGCCCAGGAACGCCTTTACGATTTCATCGTCAGCGCCCACGAGCAGCAGCCGTTGCTGACTATCGTGATGATTGCCGGCAACCACGATTCCGGCTCGCGGATCGAACTGCCCGCACCGTTGATGCGGCGTTTGCGTACCCATGCGTTGGGCCGGGTGTTGTGGCTGGACGATGGCCAGCTCGATTCGGAACGCCTGTTGTTGCCGTTGCCGAATGCGTCCGGCGAGATCGCCGCATGGTGCCTGGCGCTGCCGTTCCTGCGGCCTGCCGAGGTGACCGGCGCACATCTGGGCGACAACTATTTGCGCGGCATCGGTCAGGTGCATGAGTGGCTGATCGAAGCGGCCAACGCCAGGCGTCAGCCGGGCCAGGCGCTGATCGCCATCAGCCATGCGCACATGGCCGGCGGGTCGGTGTCGGAGGACTCCGAACGCAGCCTGATCATCGGCAACGCCGAAGCCCTGCCCGCCAGCCTGTTCGGGCCGAGCATCAGCTATGTCGCCCTTGGCCATTTGCACAAACCGCAGAAGGTCAATGGCGAAGAGCGGATTCGCTACAGCGGCTCGCCGATTCCGTTGTCGTTTTCGGAAATCAGTTATCAGCATCAGATTCTCGACGTTGTGCTCGACGGCGAAACCCTGGTCAGCGTCGAGCCAATGTTGATCCCCCGTTCCGTCAACCTGCAACGCCTCGGCCCTGCGCCGCTGGCGGAAATCCTGCTGCAACTGGCCGATCTGCCGAACATTGATCTGCTGGCCGAAACCCAGCGCCAGCCGTGGCTGGAAGTGCGCGTGACCCTCGACGAACCGCAACCGGATCTGCGCCATCAGGTCGAAAGTGCCCTGCAAGGCAAGGCTGTGCGACTGGTGCGAATCGCCGCCGAATACGCCGGCAACCGTGGTGCTGACGGTTCCGAAGACGGCAGCGCGCTGATCGAACTGGACCAGCTCACACCGCAGGAATTGTTCAGCCGCGCCTGGCTCGACAATTACGGCAACGAGGTCGATGAGCAAACTCTCAAGGACTTCGCCACGCTGCTGCAGGACGTTCAAATGGAGGGCGAGCAGCCATGAAGATTCTCGCCATTCGTTTGAAGAACCTTGCTTCGCTGGCCGGACCGTTCGAGATCGACTTCACCGCCGAACCGCTGGCCAGCGCCGGTCTGTTCGCCATCACCGGCCCCACCGGCGCCGGCAAAAGCACCCTGCTCGATGCCTTGTGCCTGGCGTTGTTCGGCGCCGTGCCGCGTTTGAACAACACCGGGCGTGACGCCAAAGTGCCGGACGCCGACGGCGAAATTGCCACCGGCGACCCGCGTACCCTGCTGCGTCGCGGTACGGGCGAAGGGTTTGCCGAAGTGGATTTTGTCGGCGTCGACGGCCGTCGCTATCGCGCGCGCTGGGAAGCCAACCGCGCCCGGGAAAAGGCCGGCGGCAAGTTGCAGGCCAGCCGTCAGAGCCTGCGCGACATCGATCAGGATCAACTGCTCGCCAGCCAGAAAGGCGAGTACAAGGTTCAGCTCGAAGCCGCGCTGGGCCTGAACTTCGAACAGTTCACCCGCGCCGTGCTGCTGGCCCAGAGCGAGTTCAGTGCGTTCCTCAAGGCTGACGATAACGACCGCAGCGAACTGCTGGAAAAACTCACCGATACGGCGCTGTACACCCGCCTCGGCCGACGCGCGTTCGACAAGACCAAAGAAGCCCGCGAAGCCCACAAGCAGTTGCAGGATCAAGCCACCGGCGTGACCCCGCTGCCGCCCGAGGCCCGCGCCGAACTCGACGAACGCTTCAACGCTGCCCAGCAGCAATTGAAGTTGCAGCAGGCGCGGCTCAAACAGCTTGAGCAACAACACACCTGGCTCAAGGATCTGCACCTGTTGCAGGACGCGCAGCAAGCAGCTGCCGAGCAATTGCAGAGCGCCGAACATGAGCGCGAAACGCTGGCCGGCGAACGCTTGCGCCTGACGCGCCTTGAACAGCTCGCCCCGCAACGGCACCAGTTCGCCCGCAAGGCTGAAATCGATGCACAGCTGACGCCACTGGCGGCGCAAATCAGCGCGCACACCCAACAACAAGGTGAGCTGACTGAACGTCAGACTCAACTTGAACAAGACCTGAGTACAGCACAAATCGCCCTGACCGAAGCGCAGAAGCAACAGAGCGACAGTGCGCCGCTGTTGCGTCAGGCCTTCGATGAGCAAAGCACCCTCGCCCGCCTGGCCAGGGATGTTGCTTCCGGCACCGAGGCAAAGCAGGCCGCCGAACAGGCCTGCACTCAGGGCCAGAGCGCAATCCAGACTCTGCTCGATCAGCAAAAACAGGTTGCCGAGCGCCTGCAACACATCGCCACCGATCTTGAGCAAAGCGCTCATCTGGCACCGCTGAGCGAAGCCTGGAATGCTTACCGCGACCGTTTGCAGCAACTGATGCTGATCGGCAACCGCTTGAACAAGGGCGAAAGCGAACTGGCGAGTCTCGAACAGACCGCCACCCGCGCCACCGAAGAACTGGCCACGCAAAAGCAGCAGCTTGAAGTGCTGTTCAAGGAGGCCGGGGCCGAACCGGATGCCGTCGCCGAACAGATCGGCATTCTCGGCACCCTGCTGCAGGACAACCGCAAACAACTGCGCGCCGTCGAAGACCTGACGCGCCTGTGGGCCAGTCAGCAAGAACTGGACAAACGCAGTGCCGAGCTGCAACAGCGCCAGCTCGATGCGCAACAGGAGCGCGAGCGCCTGACCCAGGACGGGGTGAAAACCAAATCCGAGTTGACCGTCGCCGAACAGACCCTCAACGTCACTCGTGAACTGCTCGAACGCCAGCGTCTGGCCCGCAGCGCCAGTGTCGAAGAACTGCGTGCGCAATTGCAGGATCACCAGCCGTGCCCGGTCTGCGGTAGCAACGAGCATCCGTATCACCAGCCGGAAGCCCTGCTGCAAAGCCTCGGTCGTCACGATGAAAGCGAGCAGGCCAGCGCGCAGCACGCGGTCGATCAGTTGAAGGAAAAACTCACCGAGCTGCGTGCCAGCGTCGGGGGCGTGATTGCTCAACAGAAAGAGTTGCTGCAACAGCAGGAACAACTGGCGGTACAACAGCAGGCGCTGACGCCGAGCATCGAGTCTCACCCGCTGGCCGCGCAATTATTGAATCAGGACAGCGACAAACGCGCTGCCTGGCTGACCCGCCAGAACGATCAACTGAGCCAGAGCATCACCCAGGACGAACAGCGCCAGACCGCCCTGCTCACCTTGCAACAGGATGCGGCGCGGCTGACCCAGCAATTGCGTCACGCCGAAACCGCACACCAGCAAGCGGCCCAGCATCTGAGCAATCAGCAGCGCGAATTGAGCGCAGACCGCCAGCGTCTGGACGAAGAACTGGCAGCCTTCGCCACATTACTGCCCTCCGAAACTCACGAAGCCCTGCGCGCCGAACCCGCCGCGACCTTCATGCAGCTTGACCGGCAGATTGCCGAGCGCCTGGCGCAAGTCGATCAGCAGAAGGAAGAACTGGCCGAACAGCAACAACGCCAGCAGACGCTCGAGAAGGAACAGGATCGCCAGCAGAGCCGTGTCCAGCAGCTGCAAACCGCTGAGCAACAGCTCAACGCGCTGACCGCTCAACAACAGGCCAGCCAGGAGAAACTGGCGCAATTGCTGGGCGATCACAATTGTGCCGAGCACTGGCAGCAGCAGCTTGAACTCGCGGTAGAACAGGCGCGCAACGCTGAATCCACCACGACTCAGGCCCTGCAAGGCGTGCGCACGCAACTCGTGCAAATCGCCGCCGAACTCAAGGCGCAGCAAGAGCGTTTGCAGGCGCTGGAAACCGAAGACCGCGATCTGGCCGGCAAGATTGCCGACTGGCGAGCCCGCCACCCGGAACTGGATGATGGCGGTCTCGAAGATTTGTTGCGGGTCGATGACGCGCAGGTTGGCGAGCTGCGCGAGCGCTTGCAGCGCAACGAAAAAGCCCTGGAACACGCCAAAGTGCTGTTGCAGGAGCGGGATCGCCAGTTGCTCGAACATCAGGCGCAGCACAACGGCCACCTCGAAGCCGAGCAACTTGTCACTGCCCTCGCCGACTTGCAGAACCAGTGCGGCGTCAGTGAACAGCTCTGCGCCGAACTGCGCGCCGAGCAAGTCGAAGATCAGCGCCGGCAGAACGCCAACTCCGCACTGGCGCAGCAGATCGCCGACGCCTATGCCGAGTATCAGCGCTGGGCGCGCCTCAATGCCCTGATCGGTTCGGCCACCGGTGACACCTTCCGCAAGATCGCCCAGGCCTACAACCTCGACTTGCTGGTACATCACGCCAACGCGCAACTGCGGCAACTGGTCAAACGCTATCGCCTCAAACGCGGCGGCAGCATGCTGGGTCTGCTGGTGATGGACACCGAAATGGGCGACGAACTGCGCTCGGTGCATTCGCTGTCCGGCGGCGAAACCTTCCTGGTGTCGCTGGCCCTCGCGCTGGGTCTGGCTTCGATGGCATCGAGCACGCTGAAGATTGAATCGCTGTTCATCGACGAAGGCTTCGGCAGCCTCGATCCGGAATCCCTGCAACTGGCCATGGACGCCCTCGACGGTTTGCAGGCTCAGGGCCGCAAGGTCGCAGTGATTTCCCACGTGCAGGAAATGCACGAGCGGATTCCGGTGCAGATTCAGGTGCAGCGCCAGGGCAATGGTTTGAGCACACTGGAGGTGAAATGAACACGCTGTATTCGTTCCGCCGCTGCCCGTACGCGATGCGGGCGCGGATGGCCCTGCGTTATTCGGGTGTGCCGGTGGACATCATCGAAGTCAGCCTCAAGGCCAAACCGGCCGAGATGCTGGCGATCTCGCCCAAGGGCACGGTGCCGGTGCTGGATGCCGGTGGTCAGGTGATCGATGAAAGCCTGGAGATCATGCGCTGGGCCTTGGCGCAGAATGATCCGGATAACTGGTTGCTGGGTGGCGATTCAAGGATTGCCGAGTTGATCGAAGCCAACGATCAAGTGTTCAAGGTGCACCTGAATCGCTACAAGTACGCCGAGCGTTATCCGGAACAACCGATGGAGGTTTATCGCGCGGAAGGTGCGCTGTTCTTGCAGCAGCTGGATGGGTTGCTCGAAGGCCGCGACTACTTGCTGACCGATCATCCCTGCCTGGCCGATATCGCACTGCTGCCCTTCGTCCGCCAGTTCGCCCATGTTGATCGCGAGTGGTTTGCGACGACGCCCTATCAGCGCTTGCAAGCGTGGTTACAACGCTTTCTTGAGTCGGATCTGTTTACCGCCATCATGAAAAAGTAAGCGCCTTACGCCAGTACCTGGCACATGCCGATGGCCGAGCAATCCACTTGGAACGGTCCGAAAAAACTCGCTTCGGTTTTCACCGGTGGATTGCCGGCCAAGAGCCCCAGCGCATTGGCGCGCTCGATGTTGTGGGCGATGGTGTGGTTGGCCTCTATGGCCCGGGCCAGCCCGCCGACCGAGCCCTGACCGAATCCCAACAGGGACGCGCCATTGGTCATGATCGCCAGACCGGCGATGACCCAGAATCTGTAGCCTTTCATGCTCCGACGGCTCCCGCGAGTTCCACTGAGTCCACCGCTGCGTTTTGCGAGCGAAGTTCGAACTGGACGCCGGGATGCGCGACCTGGATCGGCGCATCGAAGCTGTGTTGCGACTGGGACGCGAGGCTAACGAACAGCACCATGACCAGGTACAGACCGATGGCCAGGTAGGCGCCGCGTTTGGCGGAAGTGATGATTGAACTGGCCATGATGTGTGCTCCGTGGACAATGTTTCGATGCCCACAGAATCAATCAAAAAAGCCGAGGTAACCACTCAGCGTTTGCCATAGTAACCATCAGCTTCGTTGATTATTTAGCCGGTCTATCTCGCCGTTTGAAAATACCTATCGCTTGATACCGCGCACGTAAAAAACTGCCCAAGGCTGCGATCTTTTGATTTTGCTTTTGATAAACAAGATCAAAGGATCGCAGCCTTGGGCAGTTCCAGGGCGTGACGGAAATTTCAGTGTTGGGCTTTGTGATCCAGCGCGGCGTAGAAGTTGGCGCTCTGTTGCAGGTATTTCTGGGTGTAGCTCTGGGTGTGGGATTTTTTGTCGCTGATTTCAACGTTGGCGCTGGCTGGCAGAGCAACGGTGGCAGAGATGGCAGAAGCGGCGATAACGGAGAAGAGATTGAAGTTCATGGCGGTAACCCTCGTGTTCGGTTGGCTTGCTTGCCCGGTTGGGCCGTGAAGCAAACTTAACGCTCGAGGGTTACTCGCTTGAAATGCTTTGCACCATTACCTGTTATCAGCAGGATTAATACAAAGCGTCAGGCCCCGTAGACCGGGGCCTGCGGCTTATTGACGCACGAGAAACTTGAGGTCGCTCGGGGCGTCCATCGGCAGTTTTTGCACGGTTTTGCCGAGCAGACCGGTCTTGCCGTCGCGTTCGACCACGACAATCTGGTTGCTCTTCTGGTTGGCGATCAGCAGGAATTTGCCGCTCGGATCGAGGCTGAACTCACGCGGGTGATCGCCTTCCACCGAACGTCGCTGCAGTTCCTTGAGCTGGCCGCTGGCCGGGTCGATGGCGAACACCAGCAGCTGATTGGCGGTGCCACGGTTGCTGACGTAGAGGAATTTGCCATCGGCGGACGCGTGCAGCGCCGCAGCGGCTTTGTCCGAAGTCGGCTGGCCGGCTGCCAGATCAACCATTTGCGTCTGGGTCAGCACGCCGTCCTTGTAGTCGAACACGGCAACCTGGGCGCTCATTTCCATGGTCAGCCAGGCATGTTTGCCGTCAGCGCTGAACAGCAGATGACGCGGCCCGCTGCCTGGAGGCAGTTGCACCGAAGCGGTTTTTGCCGGAGTCAACGGCAAGTCCGGGTTGGCTTTCGGGTCGAATTGATAGATGAAGACTTTGTCTGCGCCCAGGTCGTTGGAAAACACATAACGGCCGTCCGGCGAGGAAATCGTCGAGTGCACGTGGTTCGAGGCCTGACGCTCGGGATTTACCCGGCTCGCCGGGTGCGCGCTCATCTGCACCACCGGTTTGAGCTTGCCGTCGCTGCCCACCGGCAACACCGCGAGGGTGCCGCCCGGATCTTCGACCACGGAATAGTTGCTGACGAACAGATGGCTGGCGTCGCCGCTGAGGCTCGAATGGGTCGGCTCGTTGCCCAGGCTCTGCACCTGATTGATCAGGGTCAGGGCGTGGGTCTTGGGGTCGATCGAAAAACTGCTGACGCGACCGACCGGGTCTTTCTGGCCAGGGCCGTTTTCATTGACCACGAACACCCGGTGCTGATCCTTGGACAGGGTCAGCCACGACGGGTTTTCGCTCTTGATCACCTGCAGCGGCTTGGCGTCGATCTGGCCGGTGGCGCTGTCGAAGTTCATCCGGTAGATGCCCTGGCTGGTGCCGGCGGTGTAGGAGCCGACCAGCAACTGGAAGCTTTCGGCCGAGGCACTGGACAGGCCCATTGCACCGACGCTGCCGGCCATCAGCAACGGCCAGAATTTACGCATGTTCATTCGGTTTCATCCTCGTCGTCGGCGCTGCTGAGTACATCACCGAGGCAGACCAGACGGTGTTCGCCGACGGTTTTGGTGTCGCTGGCAAAACCGATGATCAACCAGCTCTGCAGGTCCTGGTCGAACGTCGCCGCTTCAACCTGGGCCGGTGTGAACTCCCAATGCCTGGCCGTTCGGCCATCGATGCACTCGATATGCAGGTTGTCGTCCTCATCGAGGGCGAATTCGAAGGCGTGCAGGCCGTCGATTTCGACCATACCGCAGTGTTCGAGGGCGTTGAGAAGGGTGTCTGGTACGGCAGTCATGTCGATCATGTCATTCAGGGGGAAAGTGGCAATGATAGCTCAATGTGGCCGCCGGGCCTTATGGGAGCTTGCCCCCACAAGGCCCGGCGATTCGGCTTAGAGCGCTTCGCGTGAAGGCTTGCCGTCGACCAGCCGCTGAATCCGCAGCGGGTTGGCATTTTTCAACGGTTCCGGCAGCAGGCTGTCGGGGTAGTTCTGGAAGCACACCGGGCGCAGGAAGCGATCGATGGCCAGGGTGCCGACCGACGTGCCGCGAGCATCGGATGTTGCCGGATACGGCCCGCCGTGAACCATCGAATCGCACACCTCAACGCCGGTCGGATAACCGTTGAGCAGGATCCGTCCGACCTTCTGTTCCAGCAACGGCGTCAGTTCCGGGAACTGCACGAAGTCTGCCGGTTCACCGATGAGGGTCGCCGTGAGCTGACCATGCAGCCCCAGCAGCGCCGCACTCAGTTGCGCCTGATCGGCCATTTCGACGATCACCGTGGTCGGGCCGAACACTTCTTCCTGCAACACTTCATCGCCATTGATCAACAAACCGACATCGGCCTTGAAAAGTTGTGGCTGCGCCTGATTGCCCTGCTGCGGGTTGCCGGCCAGATGCTCGATGCCGGCGTGCGCCAAGAGTTTTTCCAGACCTTTGCCATAGCTGCCAAGGGTCCCGGCATTGAGCATGGTTTGCGCCGGTTGATCGCCGATCAGCGCGGCGACTTGCTCAACGAACGCCGTGAACTGCGGCGAGCGAATGCCGATCACCAGGCCAGGGTTGGTGCAGAACTGACCACAGCCCTGCACCACCGAAGCGGTCAGATCACGGGCGACGGTTTCCGAACGCACGGCCAGGGCCTGGGGCAACACGATCACCGGGTTGATGCTCGACATCTCGGCGAACACCGGGATCGGCTGTGGACGCGCGGCGGCCATGTCGCACAACGCCCGTCCGCCCTTCAGCGAACCGGTAAAGCCGACGGCTTGAATGGCGGGATGCTTGACCAGCCACTCGCCGACACCACCGCCGTAGATCATGTTGAACACACCGGCCGGCATCGCGGTTTTTTCCGCCGCCCGAATCACTGCGTCAGCCACGAGTTCGGCCGTGGCCATATGGCCGCTGTGGGCCTTGAACACCACCGGGCACCCGGCGGCCAGCGCCGACGCGGTATCGCCGCCAGCGGTGGAGAATGCCAGTGGAAAATTGCTCGCGCCGAACACCGCCACCGGGCCGAGGCCGATGCGGTATTGGCGCAGATCCGGACGCGGCAGCGGCTGGCGATCCGGCAGCGGAAGGTCGATGCGCGCGCCATAGAAATCACCGCGCCGAAGAACTTTGGCGAACAGCCGCATCTGGCCACTGGTGCGGCCACGTTCACCCTGAATCCGTGCGCCAGGGAGCGCGGTTTCACGGCAAACCACCGCGACGAAATCATCGCCCAGCGCATCCAGCTCATCGGCGATGGCATCGAGAAACTGCGCGCGGCGTTCGGCGCTCAAGCTGCGATAGGCCGGGTAAGCAGAAGCGGCCGCTTTGGCGGCGGCGTCCACTTCCTCCTGCGTCGCCTGAATGAAATCGTGAGGGAGCGCCTCGCCCGTCGTGGCGTCGATACTCTGCAGTTTGACGCTGCCCGCCGCGCTGCGACGGCCGCCGATGTAGTTGTGACCGAGAATCTGAGTCATGGGATCTCCTTAAAGGGTGCCGATGCTGTCCGGTAGGAAAACCGCTTCAACCGGGGCGATGCCGTTGACCAGTGGCGCACCGAATTCGGCCTGGCTGATCTCGAACACGTCGCCGGGTTGTGTGCGGATGCCATCGGCGAACGACAGGGTCGCGGTGCCGAAGAAATGAATGTGCACGTCGCCCGGACGCAGGAACTGGCTGTACTTGAAGTGGTGGTATTCGAGGTTCGCCAGGCTGTGGCACATGTTGGCCTCGCCGCTGAGGAACTCGTTCTGCCACAGCACTTCACCGTCGCGCAGGATGCGGCTGGTGCCGGCCAGGTGTTGCGGCAGTTCACCGACGCGCAGTTCCGGGCCGTAGCTGCAACTGCGCAGTTTGGAGTGGGCCAGATACAGGTAGTTCTTGCGCTCCATGACGTGATCGGAGAATTCGTTGCCCACCGCGAAACCGAGACGATACGGCTTGCCGTCGTGGCCGATGATGTAGAGGCCGGCCATCTCCGGCTCTTCGCCGGCGTCTTCGGCAAACGGCGGCAGCGGGAACGGCTGACCGGGGCGCACGACAATGCTGCCATCGCCCTTGTAGAACCATTCCGGTTGCACCCCGGCCTGCCCCGCCGCCGGTTTGCCGCCCTCCACGCCCCACTTGAAGATGCGCATGGTGTCGGTCATCGCCGCTTCGTCACCGGCCTGCTGGTGCATCTTGTCCCGGGCCGAGGCGCTGCCGAGGTGCGTGAGGCCGGTGCCGCTGACCAGCAGGTGCGCCGGGTCCGGGTGGTCCAGCGGCGGCAGGATGCGCAGGTCTTTGAGCAACTGCGCGTAATCGTGGCTGATACCGAGGCCGAGGGATTGCACTTGCTGCGCCAATGTACTCCCGGCCTCGATCGCCGCCAGTGCCAGATCACGAACCGTGCGCGCATCCTGCACTTCACGCACCAGACCGCCCTCGACCACCCCGACACGGCGCTCGCCGTTACTCAATTCGAATTGAACCAGATGCATGATGTTCTCCTGTTGAAACAAATCAGGTGCGCGTCGCGCCGCGTGCACTTGCCGCAAACTGCTCGACCGGCAGCACATGTTTGCGCTCCAGCAAGCGATAGACGACGCCCGTCAGAATCAGCCCGAACACCATCACCCCGGACAGGAAATACAGGCCCGAAGCGAGGTTGCCGGTGTATTCCTTCAGCGCGCCGATCACGAACGGACCGATGTAGCCCCCGAGGTTGCCGACCGAGTTGATCAGGGCAATGCCCGCCGCCGCACTGGCGCCGGCAAAGAACCGCCCCGGCAACGTCCAGAACACCGCCGTGCAGGAAAACAGCGCGAACGCCACCAGACACAACGCCGCCAGTTGCGCCACCGGCAACGACAGCCAGGCGCTGAGGAACAGGCCGAGGGCGCCCAGCACATAGAGCACCGCCAGATGCCCGTAGCGATCATTCATGCGGTCGGAACTGCGCGGCACGATCAGCAGCCCGACGATGCCGAAGATGTAAGGCACCGACGAGACGAAACCGGTCACCAGATCGCTGCCGCCGAACTGTTTGATCAGAGTCGGCAGCCACAGGCCAAGACCATAGATGCTCAGGGTCACCGGCAGATAGAACAGCGCCAGCAGCAACACACGTTTGTCTTTCAGCGCATGCAACGGATTGCCGTGGCGGGTCTGGCCGTATTCCTGCAGATCTTTTTTCAGTTCGCCGGTCAGCCAGTCTTTCTCGGCCTGGTCCATCCATGACACTTGCTGCGGGCCGTCCGGCAGCCAGCGCAATACCGGCCAGGTCAGCAGGATCGCCGGGGTGCCAATGACGATGAACAGCCACTGCCAGCCGTGCAGACCGAGGATGCCGTCCATGCCCAGCAGGCCGCCGGACACAGGGCCGGTGATCATCATCGCGATGGGTTGGGACAGGATGAACAGCCCGAGGATCTTGCCGCGGTGGCGCACCGGGAACCATTGGGTGATGTAGTACAGAACGCCGGGAAAGAATCCCGCCTCCGCCGCGCCGAGCAGAAAGCGCATCACGTAGAAGCTGTGCGGGCCCTGGACGAAGGCCATGCCGATGGTGATCGCGCCCCAGGTAATCATGATCCGCGCGAACCAGCGCCGCGCACCGAAGCGTTCGAGCATCAGGTTGCTGGGGATTTCCAGCAGAAAATAGCCAATGAAAAACAGTCCGGCACCGAGGCCGTAGGCAGCATCGCCGATGCCGATGTCGGCGCCCATGTGCAGCTTGGCGAAGCCGACGGCGGAGCGATCCACATAGGCGATCAGGTACAGCAGGATCAGGAAGGGAATCAGTTTCAGCGTGATGCGCCGGACAAGCCGCAGTTCCTGGCTCATGGGATCGGTCTCCGATTGTTGTTTTTATGGAACCTGCGGGGACGCCTCTCGCGGAAAATCGCCAGGGCCATCCCTCAATCGAAAACGACTATATAGTAATACTAATTACCCAACAACACTTCCAAAGCGTCGATTTTGCGCTTATGTTTAGCCGAAGCTCGCAAACAATAGTCTTACAATAAGAGAATCGATCATGTCTGATAAGCAACCCACCCTGCGCTCCGCCCAATGGTTCGGCACGGCCGACAAGAACGGCTTCATGTACCGCAGCTGGATGAAAAATCAGGGCATCGCCGACCATCAGTTCCATGGCAAGCCGATCATCGGCATCTGCAACACCTGGTCGGAGCTGACGCCGTGCAACGCGCACTTCCGCCAGATTGCGGAGCACGTCAAACGCGGGGTGATCGAGGCTGGTGGTTTTCCGGTGGAATTTCCGGTGTTCTCCAACGGCGAATCGAACCTGCGCCCGACCGCCATGCTCACCCGCAACCTGGCGAGCATGGATGTCGAGGAAGCGATTCGCGGCAACCCGATTGACGGCGTGGTGTTGCTGACCGGTTGCGACAAGACCACCCCGGCGCTGCTGATGGGCGCGGCCAGTTGCGACGTACCGGCGATCGTCGTCACCGGTGGGCCAATGCTCAACGGCAAGCACAAGGGCAAGGACATTGGTTCCGGCACCGTGGTCTGGCAGCTCAGCGAGCAGGTCAAGGCCGGCACCATCACTATCGACGATTTCCTCGCGGCCGAGGGCGGCATGTCCCGCTCGGCCGGCACCTGCAACACCATGGGCACGGCATCGACCATGGCCTGCATGGCCGAAGCACTGGGCACTTCGCTGCCGCACAACGCGGCGATCCCGGCGGTGGATGCGCGGCGTTATGTGCTGGCGCACATGTCCGGCATGCGTGCGGTGGAAATGGTTCGTGAGGATCTGAAACTGTCGAAAATCCTCACCAAGGAAGCCTTTGAAAACGCGATCCGGGTCAACGCAGCGATTGGCGGTTCGACCAACGCGGTGATTCACCTCAAAGCCATCGCCGGGCGCATCGGTGTCGAGCTGGATCTGGACGACTGGACCCGCATCGGCCGCGGCATGCCGACCATTGTCGACCTGCAACCGTCCGGGCGCTTCCTGATGGAAGAGTTCTATTACGCGGGCGGCTTGCCTGCGGTACTGCGCCGCCTCGGCGAGGCCAATCTGATTCCGAATCCGGACGCGCTGACCGTCAACGGCAAATCCATCGGCGAGAACACCAAGGACGCACCGATCTACGGTGAAGACGAAGTAATCCGCACTCTCGACAATCCGATCCGCGCCGACGGCGGCATCTGCGTGTTGCGCGGTAACCTGGCGCCGCTCGGTGCGGTGCTCAAACCGTCCGCCGCCACGCCGGAACTGATGCAACACCGTGGCCGCGCCGTGGTGTTCGAGAACTTCGATATGTACAAGGCGCGGATCAACGCCCCGGAACTGGACGTCGATGCGAACTCGATTCTGGTGATGAAAAACTGCGGGCCGAAGGGTTATCCGGGCATGGCCGAAGTCGGCAACATGGGCCTGCCGGCCAAGCTGCTGGCCCAGGGCGTGACCGACATGGTGCGCATCTCCGACGCGCGGATGAGCGGCACGGCGTACGGCACCGTCGTGTTGCACGTCGCCCCCGAAGCGGCGGCCGGCGGGCCGTTGGCGGTGGTGAAGGAAGGCGACTGGATCGAGCTGGACTGCGCCAGCGGGCGTCTGCACCTGGATATTCCGGACGCCGAACTGGCGGCGCGCATGGCGGATCTGCAACCGCCACAGCAATTGCTGGTGGGTGGGTATCGTCAGTTGTATATCGACCATGTGCTGCAGGCGGATCAGGGGTGTGATTTTGATTTCCTGGTCGGTTGCCGAGGTGCTGAAGTACCCCGCCACTCCCACTAAAACCGCAGTCCCCTGTGGGAGCGAGCTTGCTCGCGATTGCGATTTATCATTCAACATCCAGGTTGGCTGACACTCCGCTATCGCGAGCAAGCTCGCTCCCACATTTGCTTTGTGTATCCCCCTCAAGAATGAGCCACGCCTGCTATGATGCGCGGCATCTCCATCGCTCAGGATCGTGCCGTTCCCCATGGATTACCGCAAACCTTCCGACCGTAAAAGCATGCACTCGCGCATCGTCCAGGAACTGGGCATGCAGATCGTCTCCGGCCGTTTTCTGCCTGACGACAAACTGCCCGCCGAAGCCTTGCTCTGCGAGGAATACGCGGTCAGTCGGCCAGTGTTGCGCGAAGCCACGCGAGTGTTGGTGGCCAAGGGGCTGGTGTACTCGAAACCGCGGGTCGGCACCGTGGTCAAGCCGCGCCGCGAATGGCACATGCTCGACCCGGACGTGCTGCACTGGCTGATGCAAAGCAGTCCGCAGAATGAATTCTTCAATGTGCTGACCAGCGTGCGCAGCATCATCGAACCGGCCGCCGCCGCCCTCGCCGCCCAGCACGCCACGGATGCCGACATTGCCGCCATCGGCGAAGCCTATCAACGTATGGAAGCCGCGCCGACGCCTGAAGCCCTGCTGCAACCGGATCTGGATTTCCACAGCCGCATTGCCGACGCAACCCACAACGATTTGCTGGCGAACCTGTGCAACATGCTGTCGGTGGCGATTGCCGAGGCGTTGAAGCATTCGAATCAGCGGCCGAATCTGCATGAACTGGCGCTGCCTCGGCACAAGGCGATTCTGACCGCCATCGAAAACCGGGATGCGTTGGGGGCCCGGCATGCGACGCTGGTGCAGCTGGATGATGCGCGGAGTGCTTTGAGTGTTGTGCTCGGCACCGAACTGTCCTGAAGACATAAAAAAGCCGCAACCTTTGGGTTGCGGCTTTTTCGTTTCAGGCTCGCCGATCAGTGGGCAAACAACGAATTCCCCTTCTGCCCCGCCAGTTTCTCGGGCTTGATCAGGAACTTGGCCAGTGCCGGCAACAGCCACAGCGCACCGAACATGTTCCACAGCAGCATGAAGGTCAGCATCAGGCCCATGTCGGCCTGGAACTTGATCGCCGAGAAGATCCAGGTGCACACGCCGATGGCCAGGCACAGACCGGTGAACAGCACCGCTTTACCGGTGGATTTCAGGGTCTGGTAATAGGCTTCCTGCAACGGCAGGCCGGCACGCAGGAAACTTTCCAGGCGGCTGTAGATGTAGATGCCATAGTCCACGCCGATCCCCACGCCCAGCGCCACCACCGGCAACGTCGCAACCTTCACGCCGATGCCCATGAACGCCATCAGCGCGTTGCCCAGTACCGAGGTCAGTACCAGCGGCAGCACAATGCACAAGGTCGCCGCCCAGGAACGGAAGGTGATCATGCACATAACCGCCACGCAGATGTACACCAGAATCAGGATGGTCAGCTCGGCCTGTTTGATGACTTCGTTGGTGGCCGCTTCGATCCCGGCGTTACCGGCCGCGAGGATGAATTCCAGACCGTCCTTGTTGTTGTCCCTGGCGAATTCCTGCACGGCTTTCACCGCACGGTCCAGGGTTTCAGCCTTGTGGTCGTTGAGGAACACCAGCACCGGCGCCAGCGAGCAACTGTTGTTGTACAGGCCATCGGCACGGGCGATGGAGTTGTTCAGCACGTCCGGGTTGCGCGACAGGGTTTCCCATTTCAGGTTGCCCTCGTTCATGCCCTTGATCATCTGCTTGGACACGGTCACCAGCGAGATCGCCGACTGCACGCCCTCGGTGTTCTGCATCTTCCACATCAGCTCGTCGATCGGCGCCATGGCTTCATAGCGCGAGCAACCTTCGGACTTGGTCTTGACCATCACCACCAGTACGTCGGAGCTGGTGGAATAGTTGTTGATGATGAAGTTGTTGTCCTTGTTGTAGCGCGAATCCGGACGCAGTTCCGGCGCGCCCTGGTCGAGGTCGCCGATCTTCAGGTTCTGGCTGTACCAGAGGCCGCCACCAAAGGCGATCAGCGCCAGCGCGATGGACACCGGTGCGACCTTCGGGCTGGCGAAATTCGACAGCAGGCGCCAGAACGGGTGTTCGCGGTTCGCGTCCTTCTTGCTCTTGGCGATGGCGCGCTTGCTGATGCCGACATAGGAAATCGCCACCGGCAGCAGGATCAGGTTGGTAAACACGATCACCGCCACGCCGATGGACGCGCCGATGGCCAGTTCACGGATCACGCCGATGTCGATGATCAGCAGTGTGATGAAGCCCACCGCATCCGCGAGAATCGCGATCATCCCCGGCAGGAACAGTTGCCGGAACGTGCGCCGTGCGGCGGTCAGAGCGTTGTCCGCCTCGCTCGATTGCAGGGCGATACCGTTGATCTTCTGCACGCCGTGGGAAATCCCGATGGCAAAGATCAGGAACGGCACCAGCATCGAATACGGGTCGAGGCCGAAACCGAAGAAGTGCATCAACCCCAGTTGCCAGACCACCGCCACCAGCGTGGTGCTCAACACCGCCACCGTGCTGCGCAGGCAATTGGTGAACCACAGCAGCAGGATCAGGGTGATGACGAACGCGATGCCGAAGAACATCACCACCATTACCAGACCATCGATCAGGTCACCGACCTTCTTGGCGAAACCGACGATGTGGATCTTGACGTTGGGGTTCTGCGCTTCGAACTTGTTGCGGATCTTGTCTTCCAGTTCATGGGAGAACTGGCGGTAGTCCAGCGCCAGCAACTTGCCCTGGTCCTGCGGGTCCGGGTAGGACTCCAGCAGCGGGATGTCGACGATGCTCGACTTGAAGTCGTTGGCCACCAGACGCCCGACCTGACCCGACTTGAGCACGTTGTTACGCAGCATGTCGAGGCTGTCCTGGGAGCCGTCGTAGCTCTGCGGAATCACTTCACCGCCGGCGAAACCTTCCTCGGTCACTTCGGTCCAGCGTACGCTCGGGCTCCACAGCGACTTCAGGCCGGAACGGTCGACGCCGGAGATGTAGAACACCTCGTCGTTGATCTGGCGCAGGGTCTCCATGTACTCCCTGGAGAAGATGTCACCGTCCTTGGCCTCCACCGAAATGCGCACGGTGTTGCCCAGGTTCGTCAGATCGTTGCGGTGCTCCATCATCTTCTCGATGAACGGATGCTTGAGCGGGATCATTTTTTCGAAGCTGGTGGACGGCCGGATCAGCGTCGCCTGCCAGAACAGGAAAATGCTGACCAGCAGGCAGATCACGATCACTGCCGGGCGGTTGTTGAAGATCAGGCGTTCGAGGAACGTCGCCTTGTCCTGATGATGAGTGCTCAAGGAAGTCATAGCCCCGCCTTCTTATTATTGATTCGGCTCATTTGCCCAGCTCGGTGCCGTTGGGCGTGGTGGTGTGGACGCCACCCTGCCCGCTCAGGATCAGATTGCCGTTGCCGGCGGCGGTGACCGACGACAGCGAGATGCGATCCGGGCGGTTGAACACGCTGAAGGTTTCACCGTTGTCGCTGCTGCTGATCACCGTGCCGCCGTTGCCGACGATGATGATCGAGCCGTCGTCGAGCCGCGTCGCTCCGGAGAGGCCGAACTCCAGCGCACCGCGTGCAGCCTTGAGTTCGACTTGCTGCCAGGTGCTGCCGAAATCGGTGGAGCGGTAGAGGTTGCCGCGCAGCCCGTAGGCCAGCAGCGTGGAAGGCTGGGCGGTGCCGATCACACCGAACAGCGAGCCTTGATACGGGCCTTCGATTTTTTCCCAGGTCTGGCCCCAGTCGGCGGAGCGGAACATCGCACCCTGCTCGCCCACGATGAACAGCCCGGCGTCCTTGACGGCGGCGATGGCGTTGAGGTGGAACTGGTCCTGGTTGTCGAGGCGGTCGCTGACGTCTTGCCAGTTTTTGCCACCGTCGGTGGTTTCCAGCAAGGCGCCGTAGGCACCCACGGCCAGGCCGTTGTTGAGGTCCTTGAACCAGAGGTCGAGCAGCGGCGATTCGCGCTTGAGGTCTTCGAACTGTTTGGTCCAGGTCTGGCCGCCGTCTTCGCTGGCGAGGATCTGCGCGTCGTGGCCGACGGCCCAGCCGTGCTTGTCGTCGACGAAATACACGGCCGTCAGCAACTGGCGGCTCGGCACCTTGGCCTGGGTCCAGGACTTGCCCTGGTCGTCGGAGTAGAGAATGTGCCCGCGATCACCGACCGCCACCAGGCGGGATCCGGCGTGAACGACATCGAGCATCAGGCTTTTCGGGGCCTTGGCCGATTCGATGGCGTAGACCACGTCGGCGGGCGCTTCGGCAGCCAGGACAGGCGCCGACAAGGTGGCAAAGCCCAGCAGAGAGAGTGCTGTGGCCAGCAACGCGGTGTTGCGTAACGCCGGCGGGCGGCAACGACTCATAGACCTTCCCCTATTTATTATTGTTAGGCCATTCGGCCTTCAAGGGCGCCGCAAGTGTGCTCCGGCGACGGCTGGTCAGAAGCATAGTCCTGAAACCCGCAATCCAGAGCCACTTCGGAAGCTGGCTCATCCTATCGGGCATTCGAAACGTCTGACAATCGGCGCAACGTTATCTTTTGTTAACCGCGCGGACCCAGTGTCGTGGGTGAATGAATGACCATTCGCCAGCCTGATGACGATCCGCAAGTGAACGACGTGACAGTCCTCGTCAAAGGTAATCGTCCTGTTTCAACCGTTTGGCAGCCTCATCTTTTAACGCCCGAGCCGACAGGACTTCACAAGGCATGGTCTCGAAGGCGTAGCCCTTGGCCTCGGGAATGGCGACGACTGCGCGCTTTTCACTGATTAATGCGGCTTTGGCGCCTGGCGGCATTCCGGGGATGCCACAGTCCCGCGGATGAAGGTGAAACGATGCAAAGACCAGAGTTTCCTGAACGCCCTCTTCTGCATGTGTAAGAACAAACTCCCAAACGGACCATGAGCTGCTGACGCTGAAAAGAGAAACACCCAGGACTATCCATCGCATGGTCGTGCGCCTGACATTGCTTCGGCCTGGCTTGTATTTTTTCCATAGCGGTGCAGACAACGGATCGCGCTTCACCGACTCGCGAAATGTTGGCTTCACTTCATTCTTGAATGAATACACATAAATGACGACAAGACTGATCAGCATTGTCGCGAGATACAACCAGATGAGTGTAAGTATCACCAACGCCAACGTTTTCTGCGCGACAGGAAACTGGGTGGCCTCAATGCGCGTGTAGTGAACGATAAAGAAGTCAGCCCATGCACTCGAGAACTGTCCAAACCCCAGTGTCATCAATGCCGCAATCAAGGCCAACCACCAAAAGTGTTCCCTGACCTTTGCGACCAGTTTGAAGTATCTGATCGAGAGAACGGAGGAAGACAGACAAAGCGTGACCCATACAGACAAGACCACGCTCAAGTCCGCCGGGCTACCCAGTTTTGTCCATAACGCGAGAAACGACAGCAGCGCCAGCGAGACAAGGGTCAGCGCCGCCAGATACTCGTCGAATCCCCACCATCGGATGCTGTAGTTAAGCTTCCAGGGCCAGTGTTTCGAGCCCGTTCTGATAAACATCGGGCCATCCATGCAGCGTCTGGCCACTTCCAGTACGAAAGCGAAAATCAAATAGGTAGCAATGTAGGGAAGCATTGATCGCGAGCGTCCTTTCTCTCAGGTCAGACAATGTTATCCCAAGCCTCCCGCTTATCCGATCAGCACCTCTAAACATTTGAACTGCTGCCCCTTGAATGGCATGGCGCTGGCGCATGCCGTCCATCTGATCCCGTACAAATTCGAATGTGAGGCTTGCACGATCGGTATTATGGTATACCATCAGACGCACAGACACTCTTTATCCCCTACGGAGCAGCTCATGAGTTTCGAAATTCGCAAGATCGTCAGCTATGTCGAAGAGACCTTCATTGAAGGCGGCAAGGCGTCCGACACCCCGGTGACCATGGTGGGCCTGGCCGTCGTGATGAAAAACCCGTGGGTCGGCAACGGCTTTGTCGAAGACCTCAAGCCGCAGATCCGCGCCAATTGCTCCGACCTCGGCGCGATGATGGTCGAGCGTCTGGTGGGCATCATCGGCGGTGCCGAGAAGATCGAGGCTTACGGCAAAGCGGCGGTGGTCGGCGCCGATGGCGAGATCGAACACGCCTCGGCGGTGATCCACACCCTGCGCTTCGGCAACCACTACCGCGAAGCGGTCAAGGCCAAGAGCTACCTGAGCTTCACCAACAAGCGCGGCGGTCCGGGCACTTCGATTCAGATCCCGATGATGCACAAGGACGACGAAGGCCTGCGCTCGCACTACATCACCCTGGAAATGCAGATCGAAGACGCTCCGCGCGCCGACGAAATCGTCGTGGTGCTCGGTTGCGCCGACGGTGGCCGCCTGCACCCGCGCATCGGTAACCGTTACATCGATCTGGAAGAACTGGCCGCCGAAAAAGCCCAGTAATCACAATAAAAAGGCATTGCAGGAGCGCTCCATGATTCGGCATACCGCTGAACTCACCCCGGCCGGCACCAGTTATCTGGCGACCGGCCAGGGTCACCCCGTGGTGTTGATCCACGGCGTGGGCCTGAACAAAGAAATGTGGGGCGGCCAGATCGTTGGCCTGGCCACGCAATACCGGGTGATCGCCTACGACATGCTCGGCCATGGCGCCAGCCCGCGTCCGGCCAGCGGCACCGCCCTGCTCGGTTATGCCGATCAGTTGCTGGAGCTGCTCGACCACCTGCAATTGCCGCTGGCATCGGTGATCGGCTTTTCCATGGGCGGTCTGGTGGCGCGGGCGTTTGCCCTGCATTACCCGGAACGCCTGAAAAGCCTGGTGGTGCTCAACAGTGTGTTCAACCGCAGCGAAGAGCAGCGCGCCGGGGTTATCGCCCGCACCGCGCAAGCCGCCGAGCACGGGCCGGACGCGAATGCCGAAGCGGCACTGTCGCGCTGGTTCAGCCGTGAATATCAGGCGGCCAACCCGGCGCAGATCGCCGCGATCCGCCAGACCCTGGCCGGCAATGACCCGCAGGGTTACCTGACCACCTACGAATTGTTCGCCACACAAGACATGTACCGCGCCGACGACCTGGGCAGCATCCAGGCGCCGACGCTGATCGCCACCGGCGAACTGGACCCCGGATCGACCCCGGAAATGGCCGAGCAACTGGCCGCGCGCATTCCCGGCGCGAAGGTTGCCGTGCTGCCCGAGCAACGGCATATGATGCCGGTAGAGTCGCCTCGGCTGGTGAACCAGACGCTGCTGGAATTTCTCGAAACCGCACACGCCCGACAAAACCATATAAAGGGGATCGTTGCATGACACTCGCACGCTTCCAGATGTGCATCGGCGGAGAATGGGTCGACGCCCTCTCCGGCAAGACTTTCGAAAGCCTCAACCCGGCGCTGGCCGAGCCTTGGGCCGAACTGCCTGACGCCGATGAGGCCGATGTCGAACGCGCCGTGCAAGCCGCGCAAAACGCATTCGACAGCCCGGCATGGCGCGGCCTGACCGCCACCGCGCGCGGCAAACTGCTGCGTCGCCTCGGTGACCTGATCGCCGAAAACAAGGAACAACTGGCGCAGCTGGAAAGCCGCGACAACGGCAAACTGATCCGCGAAACCCGGGGTCAGGTCGGTTATCTGCCGGAGTTTTTCCACTACACCGCAGGCCTTGCCGACAAGCTTGAAGGCGGCACCCTGCCGCTGGACAAGCCCGACCTGTTTGCCTACACCGTGCACGAAGCCATGGGCGTGGTTGCCGCGATCATTCCGTGGAACAGCCCGCTTTATCTGACCGCGATCAAACTGGCGCCGGCGCTGGCGGCGGGCAACACCATCGTGATCAAGCCATCCGAACACGCTTCGGCGACTATTCTCGAACTGGCGCGCCTGGCCCTCGAAGCCGGAATTCCACCAGGGGTGGTCAACGTCGTCACCGGCTACGGCCCGAGCACGGGCGCCGCCCTCACCCGCCATCCGCTGATCCGCAAGATCGCCTTCACCGGCGGCGCGGCCACGGCCCGGCATGTGGTGCGTAGCAGCGCGGAGAACTTCGCCAAGCTGTCGCTGGAACTGGGCGGCAAGTCGCCGAACATCATCTTCGCCGACGCCGATCTCGACAGCGCAATCAATGGCGCAATTGCCGGGATTTACGCGGCGTCTGGCCAGAGTTGTGTATCCGGTTCGCGGCTGCTGGTGCAGGACGAAATCTACGACGAATTCGTCAGCCGGCTGGTGGAGCGCGCCCAGCGCATCCGCATCGGCAACCCGCAGGACGACAGCAGCGAAATGGGCCCGATGGCCACCGCGCAGCAACTGGCCGTGGTCGAAGGTCTGGTGGCCGATGCCATCGCCGAAGGTGCGCGCCTGCGTCTGGGCGGCAAGCGGCCGAGTGGCGTCGGTGACGGCTGGTTCTATGAGCCGACACTGTTCGAGTGCGACCGCAATTCGATGAAGATCATGCAGGAAGAAGTCTTTGGTCCGGTGGCCTCGGTCATCCGCTTCAAAGATGAAGCCGAAGCGCTGGCGATTGCCAACGACTCGCAGTTCGGCCTTGCCGCCGGCATCTGGACCCGTGATCTGGGCCGCGCCCATCGTCTGGCCCGGGACGTGCGCTCGGGGATCATCTGGGTCAACACCTACCGCGCGGTGTCGGCGATGGCACCGATCGGCGGCTTCAAGAACAGTGGCTATGGACGCGAAAGCGGCATCGATTCGGTGCTGGCCTACACCGAACTGAAAACGGTGTGGATCAACCTCTCTCAGGCACCGATGCCTGATCCGTTTGTGATGCGCTAGGAGTCCTGCGACATGATCGAACCCGGCATTTACAAAGACGTCATGAGCTCGTTTCCGTCCGGGGTCACGGTGGTCACCACCCTCGACCCGGACGGCGGCATCGTCGGGATCACCGCCAGCGCCTTCAGTGCGCTGTCGATTGATCCGGCGCTGGTACTGTTCTGTCCCAACTACGCCTCCGACACCTACCCGGTGCTGCGCGACAGCAAGCGTTTCGCGATCCATTTGCTGTCCGCCGACCAGACCGCCGAGGCCTACGCTTTCGCCGGCAAAGGCAAGGACAAGGCCAAGGGCATCGAGTGGCATTTGAGCGAGCTGGGTAACCCGATCCTCGCCAAGGCCACGGCGATCATCGAGTGCGAGTTGTGGCGCGAGTACGACGGTGGCGATCACGCGATCATCGTCGGCGCGGTGAAGAACCTGATCCTGCCAGCGCAGCCGGTGACGCCGATGATCTATCACAAGGGCAAGCTTGGCGCGTTGCCGACACTGGGCTGAGCGGAGGACACATGAGCAACGAAAAGTATGAGCAAGGCCTGAAGATCCGCACCCAGGTGCTCGGCGAAGCCTACGTGCAGCGCTCCATCGAGAACGCCGACGACTTCACCCGCCCGCTGCAGGAAATGGTCACCGAATACTGCTGGGGCCATGTCTGGGGGCGCGAGGGTCTGTCGCTCAAGGAGCGCAGCATGATCAACCTGGCGATGATCTCTGCGCTGAACCGCCCGCACGAACTCAAGCTGCATGTGCGCGGCGCCTTGCGTAACGGCCTGAGTCGTGAGCAAATACGCGAAATTCTGCTTCAGGTCGGTATTTATTGCGGCGTCCCGGCAGCCGTGGACAGTTTCCGGCTTGCCCGTGAAGCCTTCGCCGAAGCCGACGCCGAGGCCGAGGCCTCCAGTTAACCCCTCGGCTGTTTGAATGCCCGTCTGGCATGGACAGCCAACTTAAAGAGCGGACCCCATGAAACGCCTGCCACTCGACGACAGCTTCAAGGTCAATCGCAACCCCGTCACCCTGCGCGAAATCGTGCTGGATAAACTGCGAAGCGCCATCATGAACTTCCAGCTGCTGCCGGGCGATCGCCTGGTAGAGCGCGATCTGTGCGATCGCCTGGGCGTGAGCCGTACGTCGGTGCGCGAAGCCTTGCGTCACCTGGAATCCGAAGGACTGGTGGAGTTCGCCGACGCCAAAGGCCCGCGCGTGGCAATCATCACCCTCGCCGATGCCGTCGACATCTATGAGCTGCGCTGCGTGCTCGAAGGCCTGATCGTCCAGCTGTTCACCCTGCGCGCCAAGGCCAAGGACATCAAGGCGCTGGAAAAAGCCCTCGACGAGAACCGCAAGGCGCTCAAGGACGGCGAGCTGCAACAGGTGATCGACTCGGTGCAGGGTTTCTACGACGTACTACTCGAAGGCTCGGGCAACCATGTCGCGGCCACCCAGTTGCGTCAGTTGCAGGCGCGTATCAGCTACCTGCGGGCGACGTCGGTATCCCAGGAAAACCGTCGCGGCGCGAGCAACCAGGAAATGGAAAAAATGGTCGAGGCGATCAAGAGCGGCGACGCACTCGCGGCGCATCAGGCCTGCGTCGATCACGTCCGCGCTGCGGCTGCCGTGGCCCTCGATTATCTGAAGCGCAAACAGGAAGAAACCGGCGCCACACCGGCCATCACCCTGCCCATCGCGCTGAAAGAACCACGCATAGGTCATTGACATGTTCAGCCCGAGCTTTTGCCCGAAATGCGGTGGCGCCGATCTCGGTCAGCAAGTGCCGCCGGGCGATACGCACGAGCGCCTGATGTGCCGCGACTGCGGCTACATCCACTATGTGAACCCGAAGATCATCGCCGGCTGCATCATCGAGCAGGACGGCAAATACCTCTTGTGCCAACGGGCGATTCCCCCGCGCCCGGGCACCTGGACCCTGCCCGCCGGTTTCATGGAAAGCGGCGAAACCACCGAACAGGCCGCCCTGCGCGAAGTCTGGGAAGAAAGCGGCGTGCGCGCGGAAATCGTCTCGCCGTATTCGATCTTCAGCGTGCCGAAGATCAGCGAGGTCTACATCATCTTCCGCGCCCTCGCACTGGAAATCACCGGCCAGTACGGCCCGGAAACCCGGGACTGCAAATTCTTCGCCCCCGAAGACATCCCGTGGGAGCAGATCTACTACCCGGCGATCCGGCAGATCCTCGAACGCTACATCGAGGAACGCCAGGCCGGGGTCTATGGCATGTACATGGGCAATGACGACAGCGGCAAGATTCATTTCATGCGCTGATCAACCGTCACTTGCAGGAAATACAGAGCCCGGCCCGATTCATCGGTAGATAGGTGCTCAATCCGGCATCGCACGAATGATATCCGCCAGATCATCTTTGGTGATTTCATTGGCTTTGAGAGCAGCGGAGATGTCTCTTTTGGAGAGCGGGAAACGCTTGAAAATGTCTTTCAAGGTATCGGCATCAATATTGGCCAGCCAAAGAGGATCGATAAAAGAACCGCCATATTCGGGCTTCATCGGGACTTCTTCGTGGGCAATGGCACCTTTGTGATTCAGATACACCACATAACGATCGTGCCCTTCTGGAAAGCTTTTATCGTGATATAGCGTTGTTCCCATCGGCAGGACATAGTAATTGTCATCGCCGCCTTGCCCTTCGATCAGCAGTGGCTCTTTGGTTTTAATCATCTCCAGATCACGTCCCTTCGCACTGTTCCCGAAAATCAGAAAAGCCAGAAAGACTCCATTTACAAATAGCGCAACCACCAGCCAGAGGCCTACTCGCCCACCTGCAAACATTCCTTTTGTCATGCGCATCAATATTCCCTTAGAGCACACCGTGCAAAACCGCAGGCTTTAAATTCCGTCCGGCGGACGACCTCCTGATCCAGAAAAAATATCAAAAGATCGCGGCCGCGTTCGATTCTGTAGTTCCTGCGGGTTTACAGGCAAGACGTTACGGCGCCATCCCTTCCACAATAATGATCTCCGCCCTCGCCCACTCCTCGCGGTAGCTTCTCGCCTCCTGATACGCCGCCGAGCGGTAGCACGCCACCGCCTGCTCATAACTGTCGAACTCGATCACCACGCTGCGCTGTGGTGTCGTTCGGCCTTCCATCGCTTCGCTGCGCCCGCCTCTGGCCAAGAACTTCGCGCCGAACTCGGCGAACGCTTTCGGCGCGCGCTGGGTGTATTGGCTGTAGTGATCGGGATCGGTGATGTCCACGTGAGCAATCCAGTACGCCTTCATAGTGACCTCTTGGTTGAATCTGTATTATGGTATACCACGAATTTCATCCCTATCGAGAGTCCAGCATGGCCTTCAACAGCATCGAAGAAATCATCGAAGATTATCGCCTCGGCAAAATGGTGTTGCTGGTCGATGACGAAGACCGGGAAAACGAAGGCGACCTGCTGCTGGCCGCCGACCGTTGCACGCCCGAGGCAATCAGTTTCATGGCCCGTGAGGCTCGGGGGCTGATTTGCCTGACGTTGACCGACGATCATTGCCAACGCCTGGGGCTGGAGCAAATGGTGCCGAGCAATGGCAGCGTATTCAGTACCGCGTTCACGGTTTCCATTGAAGCGGCGGTCGGTGTGACTACGGGCATTTCCGCTGCCGACCGGGCTTGCACGGTTGCCGCTGCGGTGGCGCCAAATGCTCGCGCTGAAGATCTGGTGCAGCCTGGTCATATCTTCCCGCTGCGCGCCAAGGAAGGTGGCGTGCTGACCCGCGCCGGCCACACCGAGGCCGGTTGCGATCTGGCGCGGCTGGCGGGGTTCACGCCCGCCTCGGTGATCGTCGAGGTGATGAACGATGACGGCACCATGGCCCGCCGTCCGGATCTGGAAGTCTTCGCCCGCAAGCACGGGATCAAGATCGGCACCATCGCCGACCTGATCCACTATCGCCTGAGCACCGAACACACCATCGAGCGCATTGGCGAGCGGGAGTTGCCGACGGTGCATGGCACCTTCCGTTTGATCACCTTCGAAGACCGCATCGAGGGTGGCGTGCACATGGCGATGGTCATGGGTGAATTGCGCCGTGAGGAACCGACGCTGGTGCGTGTGCATGTGATCGATCCGCTGCGTGATCTGGTCGGCGCCGAGTACAGTGGGCCGACGAACTGGACGCTGTGGGCGGCGCTGCAACGGGTCGCGGCGGAGGGCCATGGCGTGGTCGTGGTGCTGGCCAATCATGAGTCTTCCCAAGCGCTGCTGGAGCGCATTCCGCAACTGACTCAGCCGCCACGGCAGTTCAGCCGCTCGCAATCGCGGATCTATTCGGAGGTCGGCACCGGGGCGCAGATTCTGCAGAACCTGGGCGTCGGCAAGCTGCGTCACCTGGGGCCGCCGCTGAAATATGCCGGTTTGACCGGCTACGATCTGGAAGTGGTCGAGAGCATTCCGTTCACCGAATAACCCCGTTTGCCAGATAGCCGGTAAGGCAAAGTGCTTGCACAAAGTTTGGAATACCATAATATGATATTCCATAGACCGGACGATCTGAAAAACCGTCCAGCTACTGCTCCCGACAGGCGGGCAACAACGCAAGCCCGCTCAAAAACACAACAATGAGGGCGTAAAAATGGTGTTGAACAAAGCTGCAACCGCGATCTTTCTTGCGGGACTGCTGAGCGTGACCGGTCAGGCCGCGATGGCCGCCGAGAGTGTGAACTTTGTCAGCTGGGGCGGTAGCACCCAGGATGCGCAGAAACAGGCCTGGGCCGATCCGTTCAGCAAGGCCAGCGGCATCACCGTCGTGCAGGACGGCCCGACCGACTACGGCAAACTCAAGGCCATGGTCGAAAGCGGCAATGTGCAATGGGACGTGGTCGACGTCGAAGCCGACTTCGCCCTGCGCGCCGCCTCCGAAGGCTTGCTCGAACCCCTCGATTTCAAACAGATCCAGCGCGACAAGATCGACCCGCGTTTCGTCAGCGACTACGGCGTCGGTTCGTTCTTCTTCTCCTTCGTCCTCGGCTACAACGAGGGCAAACTCGGCGCCAGCAAGCCGCAGGACTGGAGCGCGCTGTTCGACACCAAGACCTACCCCGGCAAACGCGCCCTGTACAAATGGCCGAGTCCCGGCGTGCTCGAACTGGCCCTGCTCGCCGACGGCGTTCCGGCCGACAAGCTCTACCCGCTGGACCTGGATCGCGCCTTCAAGAAACTCGACACCATCAAAAAAGACATCGTCTGGTGGGGCGGCGGCGCGCAGTCGCAGCAACTGCTGGCCTCCGGTGAAGCGAGCATGGGCCAGTTCTGGAATGGCCGGATCCATGCCCTGCAAGAAGACGGCGCACCGGTGGGCGTGAGCTGGAAACAGAACCTCGTAATGGCCGACATCCTGGTCGTGCCAAAGGGTTCGAAAAACAAGGACGCGGCGATGAAGTTCCTGGCCAGCGCCAGCAGCGCGAAGGGCCAGGCCGACTTCTCCAACCTGACCGCTTACGCCCCGGTCAACGTCGACAGTGTGCAGCGTCTGGACTCGACGCTGGCCCCGAACCTGCCGACTGCCTACGCTAAGGATCAGATCACTCTTGATTTCGCGTACTGGGCCAAGAACGGCCAGGCCATCGCGACACGGTGGAACGAATGGCTGGTCAAATGAAAATGGCGGCCACCGCGTCCCGTCCCTCCACTGCCACCGGGAGCGCCGCCAGCGCTGCCGGGTCGGCCGCCGGAAATAAGGCGAGTGCAATGGCGCAAGCCCCGTCCCTCAAGCAACGCTGGCGCGGCGCCGGCAACCTCGCGCCGGCACTGCTGTTCCTCGGCCTGTTCTTTCTCGCGCCGTTGATTGGCCTGCTGTTGCGCGGCGTGCTGGAACCGGTGCCGGGCCTTGGCAACTATGAACAACTGTTTGCCAACTCGGCCTATGCGCGAGTGCTGTTCAACACCTTTTCGGTGGCGGGACTGGTGACGGTGTTCAGCCTGTTGCTGGGCTTCCCGCTGGCCTGGGCGATCACTCTGGTGCCGCGCGGCTGGGGTCGCTGGATCCTCAACATCGTGTTGCTGTCGATGTGGACCAGCCTCCTCGCCCGTACCTATTCGTGGCTGGTGCTGTTGCAGGCTTCGGGCGTCATCAACAAGGCGCTGATGGCTCTGGGCATCATCGATCAGCCGCTGGAAATGGTGCACAACCTGACCGGCGTGGTGATCGGCATGAGCTACATCATGATCCCGTTCATTGTGCTGCCGTTGCAGGCGACCATGCAGGCCATCGACCCGATGATCCTGCAGGCCGGTTCGATCTGCGGCGCCAGTCCATGGACCAACTTCTTCCGGGTGTTCCTGCCGCTGTGCCGGCCGGGCCTGGCGTCCGGCGGGTTGATGGTGTTCGTGATGTCGCTCGGTTACTACGTCACCCCGGCGCTGCTGGGCGGAGCGCAGAACATGATGCTGCCGGAGTTCATCATTCAGCAGGTGCAGTCGTTCCTCAACTGGGGCCTGGCCAGCGCCGGCGCCGCGTTGCTGATCGTCATCACCCTGGTGCTGTTCTACTTCTACCTGAAGCTTCAGCCGGAATCCCCGGTTGGCGCCAGTAACGCGAGGTAAGCCGACATGCTCCTGACTCCCAATGCCATGAGCCGCCGGATGCGCTTCGGCCTGTACGCCACCACCGGGCTGATCGCACTGTTTCTGCTGCTGCCGATCGTATTCATCGTGCTACTGTCGTTCGGTTCGTCCCAGTGGCTGGTGTTCCCGCCACCGGGCTGGACGCTGAAATGGTACGGCCAGTTCTTCTCCAACGCCGACTGGATGAACGCCGCAGCGGCCAGCCTCAAGGTCGCGGTGCTGACGACGATCTGCGCCGTGGCTCTCGGTTTGCCGACTGCCTTTGCGCTGGTGCGCGGGCGCTTTCCCGGCCGGGAAATGCTCTACGGCCTGTTCACCCTGCCGATGATCGTGCCGCTGGTGATCATCGCCGTGGCGGTGTACGCGCTGTTCCTCAAGCTCGGTTACACCGGGACGATGTTCGCCTTTGTCGTCAGCCATGTGATCGTTGCGCTGCCGTTCACCATCATCTCGATCATCAACTCGCTGAAGCTGTTCGATCAGTCGATTGAAGACGCGGCGGTGATCTGCGGGGCGTCACGCCTGCAAGCGGTGTTCAAGGTGACCTTTCCGGCGATTCGTCCGGGGATGGTGGCCGGCGCCCTCTTCGCCTTCCTGGTTTCGTGGGACGAAGTGGTGCTCAGCGTGATGATGGCCAGCCCGACCCTGCAAACCCTTCCCGTGAAAATGTGGACCACCCTGCGCCAGGACCTGACGCCCGTGATCGCCGTCGCTTCGACGCTGCTGATCGGCCTGTCGGTGTTGGTCATGGTGATCGCCGCCGCCCTGCGCCGGCGCAACGAAATCAGCGCCTGAGCGCCAGGAGTACGACATGAGTGCCGTGATCAAAGACGCATCCCAGCAGAACGACAAACCCCTGGTCAGCCTGCGCAACCTGAACAAGCACTACGGCGATTTCGCCGCCGTGGACAACATCTCGCTGGACATCAAGGACGGCGAATTCCTGACCTTCCTCGGCTCCAGCGGCTCGGGCAAAAGCACCACGCTGTCGATGCTCGCCGGCTTCGAAACCCCGAGCAGTGGCGAGATCCTGGTCAACGGCCAGTCGCTGGTCAACGTGCCGCCGCACAAGCGCGACATCGGCATGGTGTTCCAGCGTTACTCGCTGTTCCCGCATCTGTCGGTGCGCGACAACATCGCGTTCCCGCTGGCGATCCGCAAACTCGCGGCGGCCGAGCGTGACAAACGTGTCGATGCGATGCTGAAACTGGTGCAACTGGAGCAGTTCGCTCATCGCCGTCCTTCGCAACTGTCCGGCGGCCAGCAGCAACGGGTCGCCATCGCACGGGCGCTGGTCTACGAGCCGCGCATTCTGCTGATGGACGAACCCCTCGGCGCACTCGACAAGAAACTGCGCGAAGACTTGCAGGACGAGTTGCGCCAACTGCACCGCCGCCTCGGCATCACCATCGTCTACGTGACCCACGATCAGGAAGAAGCCATGCGCCTGTCCCAGCGCATCGCGATTTTCAGTCACGGCAAGATTGTCGGGCTCGGCAGCGGTTATGACCTGTACCAGAATCCGCCGAATGCGTTTGTGGCGTCGTTCCTCGGCAATTCGAACTTTCTCAAGCTCAAGGCACAGGGTAATGGGGCGGCGAGTTTTGAAGGTCAGTCGCTGTCGATTCGCCTGACTGCCGGATTGCAGACCGGGCAGGATGTTTTGCTGATGGTGCGCCCGGAAAAGGCTTTGGCGTTGAGTGTGCAGCAGGCGGCGAGTGAATCGTTGGCAGCGGGCTGGAACGAGGTTTCGGCGAAGGTGGTCGAGGTGCTGTTTCTGGGCGAGAGCCAGACGTGCAGTGTGGTCACGTCCGGCGGGACTTCGATGACGGTTAAGGCATTGTCGGCGGCGGGGATGCCGTTGAAGGCTGGCGATCCGGTACGGGTGCGCTGGGCGACGTCTGATGCCTGCGTCTACACCGAGTGGGCTGAAAGCGATCTGAACAAGGCCGCGGGTGCTCACTGACCTGCGGACGTTTCGCGTGTTACTTGCGGCCACCGCAACGTCGGGTTGCGGTGGCCTTTTTTTCAAGCGATAGCCGTAAAACCTTCGATCTGATCAGGCCAAGCCGTCAACACCTCAAACCCGTCCTCCGTCACCGCCACCATGTGCTCCCACTGCGCCGATAGCGAGCCATCCTTGGTCAGCACGGTCCAGCCATCCGGCATGTTCTTCACATGGCGCTTGCCGGCGTTGAGCATCGGTTCGATGGTAAAGATCATCCCCGCCTTCAGCTTCAGGCCCTGATTCGGGTAACCGTAGTGCAGCACTTGCGGCTCATCGTGATAGACCTTGCCGATCCCGTGCCCGCAATACTCGCGCACCACGCTGAAACCTTCGCGCTCCGCCAGGCTCTGGATCGCATGGCCGATGTCACCCAGGGTGGCGCCTGGACGTACGACGCGGATGCCGGCACACATGGCCTCGTAGGTGGTCTTGATCAGATGCTGCGCTTCGGGCGAGGCCTGGCCGACAACGTACATGCGGCTGGTGTCGCCGAACCAGCCGTCCTTGATCACGGCGATGTCGAGGTTGAGGATGTCGCCATCCTTCAACGGCGTGCCCGACGGGATGCCGTGACAGACTACGTCGTTGACCGACGCGCAGACGGTTTTCGGGAAGCCGTGATAACCGACGTTGGCCGGAATGGCTTTCTGCACATTGACGATGTAGTCGTTGCACAACTGGTCGAGCTGATCCGTTGTAACCCCGGCCTTGACGTGCGGCACCAGCATCGCCAGCACCTCGGCGGCCAATTGCGCAGCCACGCGGGATTGGGCGATCTCAGCCCGGGTGTTGATCTTGATCGGATTTCTCATGCCTTGGCTGCCTCTTGAACCGGGATGTTCTGCGCGGCATCGGCCAGGGCACAGATTTGTTGCAGATCCAGACCACCCGCTTGCTCGGCGCGAATCAGCAAGCGGCAAATGGCGTGGTGATCGAGGTCGGGATACAGCTCGGCGAGCATGCCGATGCGCATCCAGTGCTCGGCCTGCGCGTTGATCGAGCGGCTCAGTGCGTTACTGGAAATGCGCAGATTCTCGTGCATGTCCTCTGAAATCTTTACGATGCCCATGGCAAGATCCGATATGAAATATATATGGAACGTATATTAATCGGGCATTCCTTCGAATTGCAAATTTCGCTGACGAGTCAAATCGCAGGCAAAAAAAAGCTGCCAAAGTTGGCAGCCAAAATCATGAAAAGCACGCGATGTATTGAGGGCAAGTATGGGCACCCGATAATGACAGTGTCATGACAGCACTAAATTCATTGAACCGCCCTCACCGCGTCATCAGGTTGTCATCGAAGCCATTGCAGAATCCTCGCAAACCGCCCGGGCCTGGGGCGGTGGATTTTGCAAGGACTCCCATGAAAGAAGACGCCTCGCTGTTTGCTGCCATCGATCTCGGTTCGAATGCGTTTCGCATGATGATCGGCCAGTCGGTCCGCAGCAGAAAGGGCTTCATGATTCAGGAAGTGAAAACCTTGCGTGAACCAGTGCGGCTGGCGGAAGGATTCGATGGCCGGGCGCTCGACGAAATGGCGCTGGATCGCGGCTGGCAGGCCCTGGCGCGGTTCGGCAAAAAGCTGCGCGGTTTCGAGCCGGGTCGTGTGCGGGCGGTGGCCACCAGCGCCGTGCGCGAGGCCGACAATGCCCAGTTGTTTCTCGGCAGTGCGGAGCGGCATCTGGGCTTTCGCATCGATGTGATTTCCGGACACGAAGAAGCGCGTCTGGTCTACGCCGGTGTGGCGCACACCTTGCCGGTCGCCGATGACCTGCGTCTGGTGGTCGACATTGGCGGCGGCTCCACCGAACTGATCCTCGGCCAGGGCTCCCAACCGTTGCTGACCGAAAGTATCGCCATCGGCAGCGGCACCCTGAGCGCACGCTACTTTCGCAACGGCGAGATTTCCCCCGGCGCCCTGCAAGAGGCCGAGCGGGTGGCCATCCTGCAATTCGAAAAGGTCGCCCGCCGCTATCGCGCCCAGGGCTGGCAGCAGACCATCGGCTCCTCAGGCACTGCGCGGATGCTCGCCAAGGTGCTCAAGGCCAATCGCCTGAACGACTTTGGTCAGGGCGGCATCACCTACGGCGGCCTGCTGCGGCTGTCGCTTCGCCTGCTGGAAGTCAGCAATGTGCGGCAACTGAAACTCGCCGGCCTGCAATCCCATCGCCAGAGCATCTTGCCCGGCGGCCTCGTCGTCATGCTCGCAGCCTTCAAGGTGTTCGGCATCGCGCAAATGGAGCCATCGGAACCCGGTTTGCGGCTGGGTGTTCTGCACGGTCTGATGAGCAACCACTGATCGGTTTTCGCTGCCGGATATTCATCGTCAGATTAAGCCGTTCATGACGCTGAAGACGCCCTTTGAATACTCGATGACGCCTCTGTGTAAACCTCGGTAAATCGCTTCCTTCCCTTCTCTGATTTCGTTCTATGGTTAGATCGAAATGGCTGAATTGCACGCTGACTAATGGTTGCGACAGTTGGTGTCTGCGCCTATGTTGCACGCGAGCTTTTCCCCCGCGAATGGAACGCGATCAACACCACAAAGAGGTGAAGAAATGTCAAAGGAATCACGCCCTGCCGTACTTGGGCTGATCGGCAATACTCCGCTGGTACAAGTCACTCGCTTCGATACCGGTCTGTGCACCCTGTTTCTCAAGCTCGAATCCCAGAACCCCGGCGGCTCGATCAAGGATCGTATCGGCCTGGCGATGATTGACGCCGCCGAGCGCGACGGTCGCCTGCAACCCGGCGGCACCATCGTTGAAGCGACTGCCGGCAACACCGGCCTGGGCCTGGCGCTGGTGGGTCGCGCCAAGGGCTACCGCGTCGTGCTGGTGGTGCCGGACAAGATGTCCACGGAAAAAGTCCTGCACCTCAAGGCCATGGGCGCCGAGGTTCACATCACCCGCTCCGATGTCGGCAAGGGTCACCCCGAGTATTACCAGGACGTCGCCGCCCGTCTGGCGAAAGACATTCCCGGCGCGTTCTTCGCCGACCAGTTCAACAACCCCGCCAACCCGCTGGCCCACGAATGCAGCACCGCGCCGGAAATCTGGGCACAGACCGAGCATGATCTGGATGCCATCGTGGTCGGCGTCGGTTCCGCCGGTACGCTGACCGGCCTGACCCGTTTCTTCAAACGCGTACAACCGGACCTCGAGATGGTCCTGGCCGACCCGGTCGGTTCGGTCATGGCTGAATACAGCCGCAGCAAGCACCTCGGCACTGCCGGTTCGTGGGCGGTGGAAGGCATCGGCGAAGACTTCATTCCGTCGATCACCGACCTGTCGAGCGTGCGCAGCGCCTACTCGATCAGTGACGAAGAAAGCTTCGATCACGCCCGCCAGTTGCTGCGCTCGGAAGGCATTCTCGGTGGTTCGTCCACCGGCACCCTGCTCGCCGCCGCGCTGCGTTACTGCCGTGAGCAGACCGTGCCGAAACGCGTGGTCAGCTTCGTCTGCGACACCGGTACCCGCTATCTGTCGAAGGTCTACAACGACCAATGGATGACCGATCAGGGCCTGTTGCAGCGCAAACGCTACGGCGATCTGCGCGACCTGATTGCCCGCCGCTTCGAAGACGGCAAAGTAGTCAGCGTCGGCCCGGACGACACCCTGATGACCGCGTTCCAGCGCATGCGCCTGGCGGATGTTTCGCAACTGCCGGTGCTGGTGGAAGGCAAACAACTGGTCGGCGTGATCGACGAATCGGACATCCTGGTACGCGTACACGAAGATGCCACGCTCTTCAGCAAACCCGTCGCCAGCGCGATGACGGACAAACTGCAAACCCTCGCCCCCGCCGCGACCCTGGCTGAACTGGAAGCCGTGCTCAGCAGCGGCCTGGTGGCGATCATTGCCGACGCCTCGGGCTTCCACGGCCTGATCACCCGCGTCGACATGCTCAACCAACTACGGAGATCCCTTGCATGAGTCAGCACGACAAGAACGCCCGCCCGCAGGGTTTCGCCACCCGCGTGATCCACGCCGGACAAACCCCGGACCCGACCACCGGCGCGCTGATGCCGCCGATCTACGCCAACTCCACGTACCTGCAAGACAGCCCCGGCGTGCACAAGGGCTTCGACTACGGCCGCTCGCACAACCCGACGCGTTTTGCCCTCGAGCGCTGCGTGGCGGATCTGGAGGGCGGCACCCAGGCGTTCGCCTTCGCTTCCGGGCTGGCGACGATTTCCACCGTGCTCGAATTGATCGACGCCGGCTCGCACATCGTGTCCGGCAATGACCTGTACGGCGGCACCTTCCGTTTGTTCGACAAGGTGCGCCAGCGCAGCGCCGGGCATCGTTTCAGCTACGTCGATCTGGCCGACCTGTCGGCGTTCGAAGCCTCGCTGCAGGACGACACGCGGATGGTCATGGTGGAAACCCCGACCAACCCGCTGCTGAGCCTGTCCGACCTCGCCGCCATAGCGCGCATCTGCAAGGCGCGGGGGATCATCTGCGTGGCCGACAACACCTTCGCCAGCCCATGGATCCAGCGGCCGCTGGAACTGGGTTTCGACATCGTGCTGCACTCGACCACCAAGTACCTGAACGGTCACTCCGACGTGATCGGCGGCATCGCGGTGGTTGGCGACAATCCAGCACTGGCCGAGCGTCTGGGCTTCCTGCAGAACGCTGTCGGTGCCATCTCCGGCCCGTTCGACGCCTTCCTCACCCTGCGCGGTGTGAAGACCCTGGCGCTGCGCATGGAGCGTCATTGCAGCAACGCGCTGGAGCTGGCGCGCTGGCTGGAGCAGCAGCCGCAGGTGAAACGCGTCTACTATCCGGGTCTGGAATCCCATCCGCAGCATGAACTGGCCAAGCGTCAGATGCGCGGTTTCGGCGGGATGATTTCCCTGGATCTGAACAGCGATCTGGCAGGCGCCCGGCGCTTTCTGGAAAACGTGCAGATCTTCGCCCTGGCCGAAAGCCTCGGTGGTGTGGAAAGCCTGATCGAGCACCCGGCGATCATGACTCACGCGACCATCCCGGCCGAAACCCGCGCCAAGCTCGGCATCGGTGACAGCCTGGTGCGCCTGTCGGTGGGCGTCGAGGATATCGAGGATCTGCGTGCGGATCTGGCGCAGGCCCTGGCCAGCATCTGACCCGCAGAAACGTCAAAGCCCGCACGAAGCGGGCTTTGGTGTTCGAGTAGGCGGCCAGTGCTGGTCTCTGGCTTACGAGGTTTCTCAGGACTCCCACAGTACAGGCAATGTGCTCTGCTGCTTCACACGGCATAAGGGCTGGAACCCAGCGCGGGGTTCTTTCTAACCGTGTACCCTTCGGAACGCGCCCAACGCTTCCTCGCTATCCGCTTGCGCATCAGTCTGCGTCTTCGCCTACATTCTTGAGCCTAGCAAACAAGCCGCTTTGCGCTACGCGGCTTTTAGATTGATTTTCTTCTAGCGCTTGCCTGCAAGGAAGTTAACCGACTATCGCCTTCGTGCTCCCCGGACCTGCCACCCGGTCGGGGCGAACTATACTTTTTCAGTTCGCTGTTCAGGTTTCATGCAAAACGTCGACACCCGTGCGCCTCCGGGCGCGCCCGTGCCAATCGCCAATCTGGTTAACCCCGGGGCCAACGAGCCACACCGTCAACCGACGGGGAATGCTCGGATGCTGGGTGGCTGATGGGTCGTGGAGAAAATCATGAAACACAAGCTTTGGTCAGGCATGGTCCTGGCGGTCGCGGCAACAGTGGTGGTGATACCCGAAGTCTGGGCGGCGCAGGCGCAGGCTGTGGCGTCTGACGGGGCGGATCATGTCGGCGCAGGTTCGGTTGCCTCGGATGGTTCGGATCACGTTGGCGCCAAGGCCGTCGCCTCTGACGGTGCCGATCATGTGGGCGCTGGCGCAGTCGCTTCCGATGGGGCCGATCACGTGGGCGCTGGTGCAGTAGCCTCTGATGGGGCCGATCACGTGGGCGCTGGCGCAGTCGCTTCCGATGGCGCAGATCACGTAGGCGCTGGCGCAGTCGCTTCCGATGGCGCCGATCACGTGGGCGCTGGCGCAGTCGCTTCCGACGGCGCAGATCATGTGGGGGCTGGCGCAGTTGCTTCCGATGGCGCCGATCACGTGGGCGCCGGCGCAGTCGCTTCCGATGGTGCCGATCACGTGGGTGCCGGGGCAGTCGCTTCCGATGGGGCCGACAAGGTGGACGCCAGAAGGCTCGCCTACTCTCGCCGTGGCGTGGGCTCCGATCAGGTCGCGTCTGCCCTCATGACCGGCAGTTATTCAGACCAGTTCAACAGTCCTCAGTAATGCTGTTCGGCGCGACCGGCAGCCTGCCGGTTGCGCCGCACTAGCACATTTGTGCTAATCGACCACCCCGTTCCCTGGCGTTATATTCCCTCGCAACCCCCGACACTCCCCAACATTGCCGCTGCGCAGTGCGAGGGATCGTTGTGCCTGGAAAAACAACAACACCAAGGAAGCAACACCATGAACCTGTACCTCAACGTCGCCAGAATCACGGTGCTCGGTGCCCTGCTTATCGGCGCCACCGGTTGCCAGACCGCCAAGCCCACCGAAGACAGCATGCGCGAACGGGCCCAGACCGTCATCGGCAAGCCCGTCTCCAAAATCGGCAACATCCGCAACGACAGCACCCTGACCTACTACACCGCCTACACCGCCGCCGGCGAATACAACTGCGAACTGCCCAGTGGCGCGATCATCGCGGTCGCCAGCATGGGCATCATGACGCCTCCGCTGTCCTGCCTGCCCAAAGGCGCGTCGCCGATTCCGGTCCAGTAAACCGTTACACCGCCTTCTCATCCGGTAAAGGATTCCGTTCGATCATGAAAACACTCATCGCCACCCTCAGCCTCGCCGCCGTCGTGCTCACCGGCTGCGCCACACCGAAACAATGGGAAGCCACCGGCGGCAGCAAGACCGACGGCGTCGTCCAGGTTTCCTATGAACTGGGCCAGTTCGAAAGCGGGCAAACCTCTGCCGCCCAGGGACTGGCCACGGCCGAAGGACGCTGCAAGGTCTGGGGCTACAAGAGCGCCGAAGTGTCCGGCTCGGAGAAAAACATCTGCCGCACCATGGGCCAGTACAACTGCCTGCAAACCACCATTACGCAGGACTATCTGTGTAAGCGCTGACCGCTTCGGTCTGCCGGTCGCGCAGCGCACGCAAGGTCGCGCGCAGCTCGGCCGGGCGCACCGGTTTGGACAGAATGGCTATCTGGCGGTCATGCAGGGCCGCCTGGATTTTTTCGATGTCGTGCCCGGTGATGATCATGGCCGGCACCGCAAACCCCCGCTGTCGACGAACTTCATCGATGCACTCGATACCGGTGCTGTGCGAGCCGAGGTCATAGTCGGCGACGATGATGTCGCAGTCGGTGACCAGCCCCTGCCCCGTCAACTCGGCCTGCACGACGCAGCCCCAACGTTCGAGCAACGCCGACGTCGCCAGCAGAACGTTATGGTCATCCTCCACCAGACACACCTTCAACCCCGTCAGCAATCCGACCTGACGAGCCTCCTCCCGGTTGACCGGCAACTGCGGCGCCACCCGTGACAAGCCCTGCAGCGTCACAGCCGTGCCGTGCCCCAGCCGCGAGCGAATCAGCACATCGACACCGATCATCTGCCCCAGCCGCTTGACGATCGACAGGCCCAGCCCCACGCCTTCAACGTCCTTGTCACGCAATTGACGGACCCGATAAAACTCCTCGAAAACCCTGGACAGATGCTCCTCGGCAATGCCGCTGCCACGGTCATACACCACGATGGCCAGCCCCGTCCCTTTTCTGCGCACCCCCACCAGCACCGGCCGCTGCGCGCCGTATTTGAAGCAGTTGGACAGCACGTTCTGCACCATGGTCGCCAGCAGGGCCGGATCCGTGTACACCCAATGCTCGCAACGGTGCAGACGCAATTCCACACCCGCCCAACGTGCAGCCTCGGCATTCTGGCGAATCAGTTCCGTCAGCCACTGCCCCAGTTCCAGCGTTTGCATCCTGGGTTGAACCCGGCCGTTATCGAGGGTGTACAGATCGAGGATCGAGCGGAAAAGCTGCGACACGTTAAGCAGCGAACGGTCGATGTTGTCCACCAGCCGCCGCTCATCCTCGCCCAGCCGCGACTCGCGCAGGCACGCGGTAAACAGGCCGATGGAGTGGATCGGCTGGCGCAGGTCATGGCTGGCCTGGGCCAGGAATCGCGATTTCTCCAGATTCGCCGCGACGGCTTCTTCAGATGCCTTGCGCGTGCGCTCCAGCAACAGGTGCGCATACACCGGAATTACCGTGCTGGTGATCATCAGCATCAGCACCATGAACGGTTGCGCCTGCCAGTACGGCGTCAACCGATACACCGCCAGCAGCGCCAGCAACGCCAACACCGTGGCGATCGCCAGATAGCGCGAGCCGTAGCGCATGCCGTTACCGAGGTTGACCCAGACCATCACGGCATAAATGGGCAGCGCGGCCTCGCCACCGACCACCAGCCCGAAACTGGTGCCGGTGTAATCGTGGACCATGCCGAATATCCGCCGCGCCGGATAATGCCCCGGCCAACGCACGATGGCCTGACGCAGCCCGACGGAGGCCAGCAGAAACAGGGCAATGTAAGTGACCACCGGCAGATAGGTATCGAAGCGCTGGCCCGGCAGGAAACCAAGCACGGCCATGTACACCAGCGCGATACTGGCGATGATGATGCGCAGATTGGCCTGGTCGAGCTCGGTGTTCTTTTCGAACTTCATGGGGAACGTCCTTGTGCGGCAATCGTCAGAATCAGCACGAACCGACAGGCAACGCCTTCGCCCGGTGCTAAGGTGCACGCCGTGAGAAATGTCGACCCAGGGAGGGTTGTGCCATGACATGCCGAATCATCATAGCCGACGATCATCCGCTGTTTCGCGAAGCGATGGTGCGCACGGTCCGGCGCCTGTTGCCTGAAGCGCAGATCGAAGAAGCCGGCGATCTGGAGGCGGTGCTCGCCCTGCTGCCATCCGGCGATGAGCCGGACACCTTGATCCTCGATCTGCGCTTCCCCGGCCTGACTTGCGTCAGTCAGCTCGGCGAACTGCGCCGGCGTCTGCCGCGCACCACGCTGATCGTGGTATCGATGGTGGATGACGAGGCACTGATCGGCGAAGTCATGGCGGCGGGCATCGACGGTTTCATCGGCAAGAACATCGCCCCCGACGAGATCGGCGAGGCCATCCTGGCGATCCGCGAAGGCGAAGTGCTGGTGAAGTTCGCCCCGTCCGGCCTGCTGCCGCTGGAAACCGGCGCCGCCCTCACCCCGCGTCAGCAGGATGTCCTGCGGCTGATTGCCCAAGGCAAGACCAACAAGGAAATCGCCCGTGAACTGGATATTTCCCCGTTCACGGTGCGGATTCATGTGTCGTCGTTGTTGCGGGTGCTCAACGTGCCGTCGCGGGCAGCGGCGGCAGTCAAGTATTCCGGTGCGGGTTAGCGTCCGCAGCCGTGATCAAGGATCAACCTGCGCCATCAGTTCCTGCACCGACTCCTGTCGTTTAGCATAACGCTGCGCCAGCACCGCGCAGACCATCAACTGGATCTGGTGAAACAACATCAGCGGCAGAATCAGCACACCGATGGTGCTGCCGGCAAACAACACCTGGGCCATTGGCACACCGGTGGCCAGGCTCTTTTTCGATCCGCAGAACAGGATGGTGATGCGGTCTTCCAGGTTGAAACCAAACAACTTGCCCAGCAGGGTCGACGCCAGCAACACCAGCCCCAGCAGGATGCAGCAGGCCACCACGAGACCGAGCAGGTCGATGACCGGGATCTGATGCCAGATGCCTTCGTTGACGGCTTCACTGAACGCGCCGTAGACCACCAGCAGAATCGAACCCTGATCGACGAACTTCAGCCAGTTCTTGTTGCGGCCGACCCAGGCGCCGATCCAGCGGCGGGCGATCTGACCGGCGATGAACGGCAGCAGCAGTTGCACGCTGATCTTCAGGATCGCGTCGACGGTCGAGCCGCCGTCGCCATGCACGTTCAGCAACAACGTCACCAGCAACGGCGTCAGAAAGATCCCGAACAGGCTGGACGCCGCCGCACTGCAAATCGCCGCCGGAATATTGCCCCGGGCCAGCGAGGTGAAGGCAATGGCCGACTGCACCGTGGCCGGCAATGCGCAGAGGTAAAGCATGCCCATGTACAGGTTGTCACCGATCATCGGCGACAGCAGCGGTTTGAGCGCCAGCCCCAGCAGCGGGAACAGGACAAAGGTCAGGCCGAACACCAGCAGATGCAGGCGCCAATGGCCGGCGCCAGCAATGATCGATTCGCGGGAAAGCTTGGCGCCGTGCAGGAAAAACAGCAGCGCAATCGCAATGTTGGTCAGCCAGCCGAAGCCGACCGCGACCTGGCCGCTGGCGGGCAGGAAGCTGGCGAGCAGCACCACGGCGACGAGGGTCAGGGTGAAGTTGTCGGGCAGGAATCTTGGGCGCGTCATGGTTTGTTCATCCGGGGGTTGCCAGTACGTGGAAGCGACTCTAACGTGACTGGAAATTACCGACTAACGCCGAAGAGCCGCAAGATGCCGCCAAAAGGACACGACAAGAGCGTCAGACGTAGCATCCCCGGGCTGCCCAGCCTGCCGCGCCCGTTGTACGGGCGCACCGAATCGCTGCCCAATCGCGCCCTGACCCGTCGCCACAGCCATCCGTGGGTGCAATTGTCTTACGCGATCCAGGGCGTGCTCGAAGTGCAGACCGCCGCCGGTCGTTTCGTCGCCCCGCCAGAGCGCGCCGTGTGGATTCCGGCGGGGGTACCCCATCGGGTATTCAGTTCGCCGCACACGGAAATGCGCAGCCTGTATATCGATTGCAGCGTGGCGGGTTGGGCGCTGGAGCGTTGTCATGTGCTCGGCGTCAGCGATCTTTTGCGTGAGTTGATCCGGGCCTTCAGTCAGATTCCTGTCGAGTATGACCAGAGCGGCCCTCACGGACGCCTGGCACAGGTGATCCTCGATCAATTGGCCGAGGCCCCGCAAATCGACCTGATGCTGCCACTGCCTCAGGACATCCGTTTGAGGCAGATCTATCAAAGTCTCGAGCAACATCCGGAACAGCAGACCACACTCAGTCACTGGAGCGAAAAGTTCGGCGTGACCGAGAAAACCCTGAGCCGGCTGTTCCTGCGCGATACCGGCCTGACCTTCCGTGCATGGCGCCAGCGCTTGCGTTTGCTGGGCGCGCTGACGCCGCTGGAGCGTGGCGAACGGGTCACCGAAGTGGCTCTGGCCTGCGGTTATGATTCGACTTCGGCGTTCATCGCAGCCTTTCGCCAGCAGTTTGGTGAGACGCCCGGAGAATTTTTTCGCTGACTTTTGTCGATATTTATCGAATTAGGACATGCCAATCGACAAACTTCAGGGTAGAGTTTCGCCCATCAAGAATGATTGACACGTTTCGACGATAACAATGATCAACCACCCTTTAGCGAACCTGTCGGCGGTAACAGCATGATCGAAGTCACTGAAGTCTCCATTGCTCAACTGCGCTCGGCGCTCGAATCCGGCCAGACCACCGCGGTTGAACTGGTTCAGGCCTATCTGGCGCGTATCGATGCCTATGACGGCCCGCAAACCGCCACCGCCCTGAACGCGGTGATCGTGCGCAACCCCGAGGCCTTGAACGAAGCCGAGGCGTCCGATGCCCGCCGCGCCAAGGGCGAAACCCTCGGTCCGCTGGACGGCATCCCCTACACCGCCAAGGACAGCTATCTGGTCAAAGGCCTGACCGCTGCGTCCGGCAGCCCGGCGTTCGCCGATCTGGTGGCCCAGCGTGATGCGTTCACCATCGAGCGCCTGCGTGCGGGCGGCGCGATCTGCCTGGGCAAGACCAACATGCCGCCGATGGCCAATGGCGGGATGCAGCGTGGCGTCTACGGCCGCGCTGAAAGCCCGTACAACGCGGATTACCTGACTGCGCCGTTTGCTTCCGGCTCGTCGAACGGCGCCGGCACCGCCACCGCCGCGAGCTTCTCGGCATTCGGTCTGGCGGAAGAGACTTGGTCGAGCGGTCGCGGCCCGGCGTCGAACAACGGTCTGTGCGCCTACACGCCGTCGCGCGGGGTGATTTCGGTGCGCGGCAACTGGCCGCTGACGCCGACCATGGACGTGGTGGTGCCCTACGCCCGCACCATGGCCGATCTGCTGGAAGTCCTCGACGTAGTGGTCGCCGAAGACACCGACACCCGTGGCGACCTGTGGCGCCTGCAGCCCTGGGTGCCGATCCCGAGCGTCGCCTCGGTGCGCCCTGCTTCCTACCTTGAACTCGCAGTGAAAAGTGACGCCCTGGCGGGCAAACGCCTGGGCGTGCCGCGCATGTACATCAACGCCGACCCTGAGGCCGGCACCAGCGACGAGCCGGGCATCGGCGGCCCGACCGGGCAGCGCATCAACACCCGCGCCTCGGTGATCGACCTGTGGAAACAGGCCCGCCAGGCCCTCGAAGCCGCCGGTGCCGAAGTCATCGAAGTGGACTTCCCGCTGGTCTCCAATTGCGAAGGCGATCGTCCGGGCGCGCCGACCGTGTTCAATCGCGGCATCGTCTCCAAAGAGTTCATGCATCACGAACTGTGGGACCTGTCGGCCTGGGCCTTCGATGATTTCCTGCGCGCCAACGGTGATCCGAAACTCAATCGACTGGCAGATGTCGACGGGCCGAAAATCTTCCCGCACGACCCGGGCACCCTGCCCAACCGTGAGGGCGACCTCGCCGCCGGGATGGACGAATACGTGCGCATGGCAGAACGCGGCATCACGCCGTGGGATCAGATCCCGACGCTGCCGGACGGCCTGCGCGGTCTGGAAAAGACCCGCAAGCTCGACCTCGAAGACTGGATGGATCGCCTCGGCCTCGACGCCGTGCTGTTCCCGACCAACGCCGACGTGGGCCCGGCCGACGCCGACGTCAACCCGGCCTCGGCGGACATCGCCTGGAGCAACGGCATCTGGGTCGCCAACGGCAACCTCGCGATCCGCCACCTCGGCGTCCCAACCGTCACCGTGCCGATGGGCGTGATGGCCGACATCGGTATGCCGGTTGGGCTGACGTTTGCCGGTCGCGCCTATGACGATTCGACGTTGCTGCGTCTGGCAGCGGCGTTCGAGGCGACCGGGTCGAAACGACTGGTGCCGCCTCGTACGCCGACCCTGGCAGCAGGCAAGTAAATAAAAAACGGCGGGATCGAATGATCCCGCCGTTTTTTTTATCGCTCCGCCAGTTCTTCCAGCAAATCCGCCGAAGGCACAAAGAACAGACTGCCGGTGACCGCCGTGCTGAAGTCCAGCAATCGATCGTAATTGCCGGGCGGTTTGCCGACGAACATGTTTTCCAGCATCTGCTCCAGCGGTTCCGGTGAACGCGCGTAACCGATGAAGTAAGTGCCGAATTCACCTGCGCCGGGCCGGCCGAACGGCATGTTGTCGCGCAGGATTTTCACTTCCTCGCCGTCCTTGGTGATGGTCGTCAACGCACTGTGGGAGTTGCTCGGTTTGACCGAATCATCCAGCTCGATATCGGACAGCTTGGTGCGCCCGATCACCCGTTCCTGCGCTTCGACCGGCAATTCGTTCCACGCCTTCATGTTGTGCAGATACTTCTGCACCAACACATAACTGCCACCACTGAACGTCTGATCTTCATCACCTACGAGGGTGAAATGCTCGGCTTTGCGGCCGACCGGATTCTCCGTGCCGTCGACAAAACCGATGATGCTGCGCATGTCGAAATAACGGAAACCCTGCACTTCGTCGGTCACCGTCACGGCGCCGTCCAGTGCCGACATCAATTGCGTGGCCAACTCGAAACACAGGTCCATCTGATCGGCACGAATGTGCAATAGCAAATCGCCCGGCGTAGAAATGGCGCGCCGCCCTTCTATACCGAATTCGCGAAACTCATGCAGGGACGCCGGTCGTGGACTGCCAAACAGACGATCCCAGGCGCTGGAGGAAAACCCACAGACGCAGGACAGGTTGCCCGAGGGAACGCGCTTGCCGACCGAGCGTGTCAGGCCTGCGATATCGGCGCACCAGTCGCGGACCTTCTCGGCCGCCTCGGCTTCGGCGTTGAGGGTTGCCACGATGAAGATCGCAGCGCTGGTGATCGGGCTGCAGACGGCTTGAGGATCTGGCGTGTCGATGATCGTCGCTCCTGGCATGGTGGGCTGGCTCGACAGCGAGGTTAGCAAAGAAGTGTTGAATGAAGTATTACCCGCATCTGCCCATCTCACCTGACACTTCGTTATTCACGAACAATACCCACGAAATAAACGATTTTTCTTCCTCGGAATTCTCCTACTAGCATGGCCCCGTCTACCCCGAAAAACATAAAGACAGGGAGAACGACATGCACCCCATCAACATCGGCGAACCCTGGATGTGGGCCGCCTTCATCGTTTTTGTTCTCGCCATGCTGGCCGTTGACCTGTTTGTCTTCGGCGGGCGCAAGGCGCATCGGGTCTCGGTGCGCGAAGCCTCATCCTGGGTGATTGCGTGGTGCGTGCTCGCGCTGGCCTTCGCCGGGCTGCTCTGGTGTTATCTGAACGGCGAGTTCGGCCCCGAAATCGCCCAGCGCAAGACCCTGGAATTCCTCACCGGTTATCTGATCGAGCAGTCGCTGTCGATCGACAACATGTTCGTGTTCGTGATGATTTTCGGCTACTTCGCCGTGCCGCCGGAGTTGCAGCGTCGAGTGCTGCTGTACGGCGTGCTCGGGGCGATCGTGATGCGCGCGGCGATGATCTTTGCCGGGGTGTGGCTGGTGTCGCAGTTCACCTGGCTGCTGTATGTGTTCGGCGTGTTCCTGATCATCACCGGGATCAAAATGCTGGTGTTCGCCGAACAGCAACCGGACCTCGATAACAATCCGCTTCTGCGCTGGGTGCGCGGGCATCTGCGGATCACCAACGGCTTTCATGGCGAGCGCTTTTTCGTGCTGCAGAATGGCGTGCGCTGGGCCACGCCGATGTTTCTGGTGCTGGTGCTGATCGAGGCCAGCGACCTGATGTTTGCGGTCGACAGCATCCCGGCGATTTTCGCGGTGACGACCGATCCGTTCATCATTTTCACCTCGAACATCTTCGCGATCATGGGCCTGCGGGCGCTGTACTTTCTGCTGGCGGACATGGCCGACCGCTTTCACCTGCTCAAATACGGACTGGCGCTGGTGCTGGTGTTCATCGGCGGGAAGATGACGGCGATGCCGTGGTTTCACATGCCGGTGGAGTGGTCGCTGGCGATTGTCGGCGGGCTGATACTGGCGTCGGTGTTGCTCAGTCTGGTACTGACGAAGGACAAGTCGCCCGAAGAAAGTCAGGCGAAATAACGGCCGAGGGAGCGAGCGGGATTCGCTCCCTCGGCTTTGAACTTACTTATCGGACTTGATGCTGGTCCAGACCCGCGTCCGCACCCGCTCCAGTTTCTGCGGCAATGGCTGCACCACGTACAACGTCTTCAACGCCTCGCTGGTCGGCGTCAGGTTCGGGTTGCCGGTGATTTCCTTGTTGATCAGCGGCAGCGAATCCTTGTTGGCATTCGGGTAGCCGAGGAAGTCGCTGATCGAGGCGATGACCTTCGGATCCAGCAGGTTGTTGAGGAACTCGTGGGCCTCTTCAACGTTCTTCGCGCTCTTCGGAATGGCGAAGGTGTCGAACCAGATCGGCGCGCCTTCCTTCGGCAGACGCCAATCGACCACCACGCCGTTCTTCGCCTCTTTGGCGCGGTTGCCGAATTGGTAGAAGCTGCCGGAATAACCGATGGCCACGCAGATGTCGCCGTTGGCGATGTCGGTCATGTACTTGGCCGAGTTGAAGTAGGTGACATAGGGGCGAACCTTGAGCATCAGGTCCTTGGCTTTCTCATAGTCGGCCGGATTTTGGCTGTTTGGATCGAGACCGAGATAATGCAAGGCCAGCGGCAGGATTTCCGACGGCGAATCGAGCATCGCCACGCCGCAGGATTTCAGCTTTTCCATGTTCTCCGGTTTGAACACCAGATCCCAGCTGTCCACCGGCGCATTCTCGCCCAGCGCAGCCTTGACCTTGGCCGGGTTGAAACCGATCAGCACCGTGCCGACCATGTACGGCACACCGTACTGATTGCCGGGGTCGTTGGAATCGAGCAACTTGAGCAGCGCCGGGTCCTGGTGACTCCAGTTCGGCAACTTGGACTTGTCGAGTTTCTGGAACACCCCGGCCTTGATCTGGGTATCGAGGAACTGGTTCGACGGCACCACCAGGTCGTAGCCGGAGTTGCCGGTCAGCAGTTTGGCTTCGAGGGACTCGTTGGTGTCGAAGGTGTCCCAGGTCACTTTGATGTTGCTTTTGGCGGCGAAGTCCTTGGGCACCGACGGCAGGATGTAATCCGCCCAGTTGTATACCCGCAGTTCGCGCTGTTCGGCCTGGACGGCGCTGGCCAGCAGCGTCAGCCCGAAAACAGTAGCGCCCAGAATGCGTTTCATCGTGACCATATTGTGATTCCCCGAATGCAGCGTGAGTCGATGGTTTTTATGTTCTGTACACGGCAGCGGCTGTCAGGTCAGCCAAGGGCAAGGAAGGTGCAGCGTCTTGTTGTGGCTTCGATTCTTGCCGACAAGCGCACAAGACGCACAGTAGCCGATTGGCCAAAAGGGGATCGATATGGCCAATTTGAGTGACCGTCAGAATACTGAAACGACAATGCCCGGCGAGTGGCCGGGCATTGTTTGAACAGACGGCGAACAGTCAGTCAGTAAAACCCAATTTTGCCGCCCTACTCTGCTGCGTCTGCCCGCGCGTCGCCAGGCAGTAATACAACGGGCAGGTCACGATCAGGCCGACCAGCCACGACAGGTCCGCACCGTCCACCAGGTTGGCGTAGGGGCCGACATACAACGAGGTGTTGGCGAACGGCAACTGCACGATGATGCCGATGAAATAGGCAATGATTGCGTGCAGATTGAAGCGCCCGTAGATCCCGCCATCGGCGCGGAAGATCGAGGCGATGTCGTAGCTGCCGCGCTTGATCAGGTAGAAGTCGATCAGGTTGATCGACGCCCACGGCACCAGCACCAGCAGCAGCGCCAGAATCAGGCCGATGAACTCGGAGATGAAGTCTGCCGATGCCCCCAGCGCCACCACGCAGCAGCCCGCCAGCACGACGCTCGACAAAATCACCCGCACCTTGATGCTCGGCGTCCACTGGCTGGCGAAGGTCTGGATCGAGGTGATGATCGACAGCACCGCGCCATACAGATTCAGCGCGTTGTGGCTGATGATGTTGAGCAGGAACAGCACCATCAGAATCGACCCCAGCCAACCGGTGGACTGCTTGACCGCCGCCATCGCCTCGGTGCCCTCGGGTGTCGCCAGCACCGCCACCGCACCGAAGGTGAACGACAGAATCGTGCCCAGCGTGGCGCCCAGGTAAGTCGCGATAAATGGCTTGCTGATACCGATGTCCGCCGGCAGGTAGCGGGAATAGTCCGAGACGTACGGCGAGAAACTGATCTGCCAGATGATCCCCAGCGACACCGTCGCGAGCCACCCGGACAGATTGAAGCTGCCACGGGTGAAGAAGTCCGCCGGCAACTCATGGGCAAAGATGTAGATGAACCCGGCCAGCAACGCGCTGCCCATCACCCAGGTGCCGATGCGATTGAGCGTATGTATGAAGTTGTAGCCGATCACACCGATGGCCGTGGCGCTGAGGGCACCGATCAGAATGCTCAGCGGTGCAGGCACCGACGGCGCGATGCCGACAATGGACTTGCCGGCCAGCACGATGTTGGAAATGAAGAAACCGATGTAGATGATTGCGGCGAAAAACACGATCAACAGCGCACCGTAGCGCCCGAACTGGCCACGACTCTGCACCATCTGCGGAATGCCCATGCGCGGGCCTTGCGCCGACGCCAGGGCGATCACCACCCCGCCGATCATGTGCCCCAGCGCAATCGCCAGCAGCCCCCAGAACAGGTCGAGATGAAACACCTGAACCACCATGGCGCCGGTAACGATGGGCAGTGGCGCAATGTTGGTGCTGAACCAAAGGGTGAAAAGGTCGCGGGCCTTCCCGTGGCGTTCCGCGAGTGGGACGTAGTCGACCGTGTGATTCTCGATCAACGGATCTTGCCGGGACATCTGGGACATATATGAACTCGATTGGGTCTGTTCTTATCGTTGTATGAAGCCAAACCGGGGACGATCCTGGCCGCCCCTCAGATGAACACCATATTATGGTATTCCAACATTTTCACAAGACTGATCCGCTGTTTACGGCGGCAACTGATCCGGCATCCTCCCCGATAGCCAGGCTTTACGGATAGATGAAAGGCCCGTAAATGTTGAGTTTCCGACGAATGCACCACGTTTATCGTTTCACCAAAAAAGCGCTTGCAATCTATGTATTACGGTATACCATCAGACCCACAAACGAATAAAAACACGCTTCACCGCACTCGAGGATTGACCAATGATCGATGCTGCCGTCTACAAACAAGTCATGGGCTCGTTCCCGTCCGGCGTCACCGTCATCACCACGCTGGATGACGACGGCCAGATCGTCGGCCTGACCGCCAGCGCATTCAGCTCGCTGTCGATGGACCCGGCCCTGGTGCTGTTCTGCCCCAACTACAGCTCCGACTCCTATCCCGTCCTGATCAGGAACAAACGCTTTGCCATTCACGTGTTGTCCGGCGGACAGCAGAGCGAAGCCTACGCGTTCGCCCGCAAAGGCAAGGACAAGGCCCAGGGCATCGAATGGACACTGAGCGAACTGGGCAACCCGATCCTGGCCAACGCGACAGCTATCATCGAATGTGAGCTGTGGCGTGAATACGAAGGCGGCGACCACGCGATCATGGTCGGCGCGGTGAAAAACCTCATCGTGCCCCAACAGGACGCCGGCCCCCTGGTGTATTGCCACGGCAAGATGGGCGCCCTGCCCGCTTTCGCCTGATCCGCACAATTGCACTTAAACAGGCCGGCAAGCGACCGGCCGACCACAAGAGATTCGAGGTAGCGTCATGAAATTTTCCCTGTTCGTACACATGGAACGCTGGGACGAAAGCGTCAGCCACCGTCAACTGTTCGAAGACCTGACCGAACTGACGTTGATGGCCGAGGCCGGCGGTTTCAGCACCGTGTGGATCGGCGAACACCACGCCATGGAATACACCATCTCGCCGAGTCCGATGCCGCTGCTGGCCTACCTCGCCGCCAAGACCACCACCATTCACCTCGGCGCCGGCACCATCATCGCGCCGTTCTGGCACCCATTGCGGGTCGCCGGTGAATGCGCCCTGCTCGACGTGATCAGCAACGGCCGGATGGAAGTCGGCCTGGCCCGTGGCGCCTATCAGGTGGAATTCGACCGCATGGCCGGCGGCATGCCTGCTTCCAGCGGAGGTCAGGCGCTGCGGGAAATGGTCCCGGTGGTCCGCGCGCTGTGGCAAGGCGACTACGCCCACAATGGCGACATCTGGAAATTCCCCACGTCGACCAGCGTGCCGAAACCGATCCAGAAACCCAACCCGCCAATGTGGATCGCCGCCCGCGACCCGGACTCACACAACTTCGCCGTAGCCAACGGCTGCAACGTGATGGTCACGCCGCTGATGAAGGGCGATGAAGAAGTCCTCGACCTGAAAAACAAATTCCAGACCGCGCTGGACAACAATCCCGAAGTGCCGCGTCCGCAATTGATGGTGCTGCGTCATACCCACGTGCATTCAGTGGATGACCCGGAAGGCTGGAAGGTCGGCGCTAAAGCCATCTCACGTTTCTACCGCACATTCGATGCGTGGTTCGGCAACAAGGAAGTACCGGTGAACGGCTTCCTCGCTCCGAGCCCGGAAGAGAAGTTTGCCGGCCGTCCGGAGTTTGAGCTGGAGAGCCTGCACAAGACGGCGATGATCGGTACACCGGAAGAGATTATTCCGCGGATCAAGTACTACCAGGAACTGGGGGTGGATGAGTTCAGTTTCTGGTGCGACAACAGCTTGCCGCATGCGGAGAAGAAGAAGTCGTTGGAGTTGTTTATCAAGCATGTGGTGCCGGCGTTTAGATAAGTCTGCTGCCTGGCAAATGAAAACGCCCCGATAAATTCGGGGCGTTTTCGAATGGATTTGTCCCAGTATCAATACTGATAATCCAGAAAGAAAAATACAGCGTATAAAACAAAGGCGAAGACTGCCAGCGCAGCACGCCATTCGGGATCAGCATCTCTTCCCAACCCACCCGGGGCAATTGAAATGCTCGCACCGCAAAAGTAGCAGTAGACCCCCTGCGCAAACCACAGTTGAACCGCGAGCACAGTGAAAAAACGTCCCCAACTGCCATTGAACTGAAAATAACCGTTTATGAGTGCCGCCACCAACAAGGCCACACCTACACCGTGGCGATATTTGAAAAGCGCTGCAAACATTGAGCTTTCGGGATTACACATCAACCGCTCCATTAGCAGGATCGTGCCTGAGCTTTCGTTCCCGTTATTGTGAAGGAACAGAACCGCCCTTTTTCATCTTTCCTTTCAAACCCTATAGCCTGCGGACCTCATCAGAGCAAGCACGGTCTCATCGAATTGCTCGTCCGACATACCTCTAATTGATCTGACACTTTTCCAGTGCCATATCGCAGGCAGAACTTTACTGTCCAAGCGATCAAACCTCGCCAAGAAAACATTAGCCAATTCATATTTATCCATACTAGGCTCAGCCTTCCAGAACCCTATTAAATATCTTACTTGGTAGTTTTCCTTCAAGAATTTCCATTAATAAATTTACATTCTCCGAAAGCAATACATACAACTCCTTTTTTAAATTTGAATTGAAATCACATACCCCAAACCAAGTTCATTTTGCAAAGCCTCAGCCAAAAGCTTACCTTCCTCCCTAAACTTAAACTCCAAGACCTCACTCTTAAAACCTGAATTTGGTGGATAGTCCCTATCTAGAGTTTCATCGTACTTGGCAGCCCAAGCTTTCAAGCGCAAGTTAAGCGCATCAGAAATTGGAAGATCCAGAGGATCGATATCGCCATACTCATCGGGAGAAATATTCCATAAAGGATGACATTCGTAATCAGGCATCAATTTTATAAATTTCACTTAATTCTCCATCCTGGATTCGCGCCAACTATAAACCAATCACCGAATCAAATAAATCCATTTCCTTTTCTTAAAAGCATCAAAAACCCAATCAAGATAAAAACTAAAGAGGATCATTATTACGCCGACAGCGTCAGCGCATTAGATTCTGCGCGACTTGACCACTATCAAAGAACTGTTTGAATATCTCAACAACCCTCTCGAAATCCGAACTAATTTAATAAATCCGTCCCCTTTTACTAAGCGATCAAATCTCGCCAAGAAAACATCAGCCAATTCATATTTATCCATACTAGGCTCAGCCTTCCAGAACCCTATTAAATATCTTACTTGGTAGTTTTCCTTCAAGAATTTCCATTAATAAATTTACATTCTCCGAAAGCAATACATACAACTCCTTTTTTAAATTTGAATTGAAATCACATACCCCAAACCAAGTTCATTTTGCAAAGCCTCAGCCAAAAGCTTACCTTCCTCCCTAAACTTAAACTCCAAGACCTCACTCTTAAAACCTGAATTTGGTGGATAGTCCCTATCTAGAGTTTCATCGTACTTGGTAGCCCAAGCTTTCAAGCGCGACTTAAGCGCATCAGAAACTGGAAGACCCAGAGGATCGACATCGCCATACTCATCGGGAGAAATATTCCATAAAGGATGACATTCGTAATCAGGCATCAATTTTATAAATTTCACTTAATTCTCCATCCTGGATTCGCGTCAACTATAAACCAATCACCGAATCAAATAAATCCATTTCCTTTTCTTAAAAGCATCAAAAACCCAATCAAGACAAGAACTAAAGAGGATCATTATTACGCCGACAGCGTCAGCGCATTAGATTCCGCGCGACTTGACCACTATCAAAGAGCTGTTTGAATATCTCAACAACCCTCTCGAAATCCGAACAGACCATCGAACTTTCTACAAGCTCACCTTGTATGCAAATCTTCTTGCCGCTGCTCCCATCTCCGGAAAACATCCTAACATCGTAATCACTACCATCGTCCTCCCCAAGAGTAAGGACATATTTTCCTGCGTCTGCAACCACCTGTAGTGTCAAGAGTTCAAATCCGGCCAACTCATCAACATCCATCGTTATGCTTCCCGCGCCATGACAGGACTTCTTCAGTTGTGTTAAAACATCACTCCAGGAAGGGTCTCTTAACATGCCACCTTCGCATGATCGGCCAGAACCTACCACCCAAGATAAAGACCGTCGCATATTTTTACCTCGCCAGCTCAAAAGGGAACAGACTATTAATCAAACAACCCCATCTCCATGTATACCGAATTCTATAGAATCAATAATCCTTTGTAGTTTAACCGGATCTGCAGCCCCGCCAAAAAAGTACTCATTCCCTCCCAGATCCTTTAGATCGTCCGGAACGCCTTTCCAATAAAGTACAAAAAACCTCTCATCCAATACTTCTTCTAAAGCTCCGCCATCTTGAAATGTCGAAACTCTAATGTACGGTCCATAAATCTCGTCGACGCAAACTAATATCCGCTCACCGGTTTTCGAGTCAATCATCTCTTAAGTCCCACTTAAAACTGTGCCCCCTCCAAAAAAGGGGACGGATTTATTAAATCAAATAAATCCGTCCCCTTTCCTCGTCCCCTTTCCTCTCACGCTAAGCATGTTAAGTAAGTGCCATTCAAATCTGTCCCCTTTGACTCCAAGTTAAATAACTTTTTTCTTGTGAAAAACTGGACAAATTTATTGAATCATATAAATCCGTCCGGCTTTGCTGTTATTACAGCCTAGATAAAATCCTTCTCAACCAAAACAACTTCCCCTTCAAAATCAGAAACACCACTTACAAATGACAGACAACCATTATTTTCAACAACACTAAATCCACAAACACCACAGTCGAAATATACACCTACACATCCCTCATCCAAACCTTCGATTCGATATTCAAATATTCTGTGTATTTTCTTCCCAACAAAATCATTAAGCACAGGCATCCGCATCACAGGATAATCAACGTCACCACCCAAGCTTAAATTCAATTCAACCTCGGGCTCAGGCTCGTCGCTAGTAAATATCGCGACTCCCTCCCCAATATTTAGCGAACACCACTGAGACTTCTCAAGCTTGAAAAAAAGTACCAAAACCTCGCAGACCGGGATCCCATTCAAATAAAACGATCTGGCTCGAAACTCATTAAATTCCTCATTTAAGAACATAAATAACCCAATCAGAATTTACGACAAAAATGGGACAAGAACAAAAGGAACAAAAGGAACAAAAGGAACAAAAGGAACAAAAGGAACAAAAGGAACAAAAGGAACAAAAGGAACAAAAGGGGCAGATTTATTAAATCAAATAAATCTGTCCCCTTTTTTGTTTCTCACTTACTCTTTGACCCCACTCAAAAGTTCCTGCACTAAGATTGGCGACCCAATTGATACAACCCCCCTCTCAGGATCATCAAACTCACCCACCATTTTAAACAGCAGACCTTTCCCTTCACAGATCAAGCAGTAAAATTCCAAATCCTCACTTGCAATTCCAGACCAAGGCATAGATAAAGCAATATCGCCCCCTGCATCGCTAGGCAGCGCAACCATATAACAACGGTATCCAGCCAAAACCGTATCAACGACAGTTCGAACTGGCAACTCTGACAATCGTAGAGCACCGTAGAACTTTAATTTCCCATCTGCTTCTACCGTAACATCTTTCAAATCAGTCGCTTTAGGTATTTCAACCCCCTGCAACTTCAGTGCCCCCCACAACCCTCGATAGCGGATAATTCTCGTGTCTGACTGCCATGCGGAGCTACCAACCAGTAGCCAAAGCTCATACGCCGGCAACGACTTTTCAATAACATTAGCAATAAACTCTAATACAAAAACAATAGACTCACTCGATGTGCTTTCAACCAAAAAACTCGCAGCAGATAGCACATCTTTGACCTTCCCACTTTCTGATCGAATATTAATCACTTCGTTATCAACAGAGATATCTGGTGTACTAAAAATTTTAACTTCAGTAGTCATAGTGATTTCCGGACTCGTCATTAAAATGAGGACCTCGATTTTGAGGGTCTCCAGCGCCGTAGTCATGCCCCCCCGCGTCATCACGAATTCTTACTGTCCGCGTACCACCACCCGATTGAGGAACCTCAAATTCATACATAGTCCCTGGCTGAGGATTACCCCGTTTATCGAAATTCTGTGTTATCCGGGAAGGTTGCTGGCTTGTCGGAATGCCTGATTGACGTTTGGCTTCATTAAATGCACCACCTCTTCCCGCCCCGACAGGCGTCCAATTCTCTGGGGGAGTACCTTTTTCAGGTGCTCCTTTTGTATCAGTCGAACCTTTCCCAGATCCAAAACCTGGAATTGCACCAGCACCAACCTTGACTATTTCCGCGCCAATTTTGGTGAAGAAACCTCCGCCTTCTGAGTTTACGACTGCGGCCATAGAGTTGGTAGAGCGTAAATTTCCTTCTTGAACCTCTCCGACCCAAGCAGCAACCGACTTACCCTCATGCCTTAACTGCGCAATCAACGCAGACAATTTTTCGTCATCACCCACCAAGTCACGTGAAATGGTCTGGCAGGTTTCGACGGATTGCTTACACAGTTCATCTCGCTCAAGCTCTCGCAAAGCATTGAGGTCATCGTATTTCTGGCGAACGGCCTGCTTTTCTTCATCCGTGGTTTTGCTGTCCATTTCCGCCAGCATCTCTTTCACCTCACGGTGATAGAGATAGTTGTAGGTCGTAGCATTGCTGGCGATGTTGGACCCGAGCTGAACGTTCCCTCCTACCGCCGCAGCCCCGATGAGACCGGTTAGCTGCGAAAGCATCACGTGTAGATCGTCGTTTCCATTTGCAAAGCCAACCAGTGCATTCATTGCCACTTCGTTCAGACCAGCAGCCGCCGCCCCGGTGGCAAAATCCCCTCCCAGCGCTTGGGAAATCGCTCCCCCCATCAGCGCATGCGCTACGACTTTTACAACACCCCCTTCCGGAAACTTGATGGTGTTGTCACCGACCCAATTGAACCCGGTCGCCATCCCGACGGTGCCCGCCTCACCCACGAGCGCAGAGCCGAAGTTGCTCCCGAAGCTGCCGCCACCAGCAACAGTGGAAATGCCACTCGTTATGACCGCCCGCCCCGTTGTCCGAATCGCAACATCGGTAAAGTTGGAGCTGGTGAGAATGTTCGCGTTCTTGACGCCTCCCGCGGCTGCGTCGAACCAGTGCTTGTCCCCGTAATCGAGCACGCCCGCCGTAATACCGGCAATAGCGGCGTTCTTTAGGCTGTCTGCACTGAAAGTTTCCTTGAACGCAGCACCCAGGTTGCCCTTGTTGCTGATGGTGCTGGTCACAGCCGTGGTCGCCAGACTGGTGGCAATTGCACCAGTGGCGCCTCCGCTCACCAACGCCAACCCTCCTGGCCCCATGACAAACGACATCATGATCGCAATGGCGATTTGTGCTGCCGGCCCGACCCCCGAGTTGTCATATTTGAACGACTCGTGAATCTCCTTCACCAACCGCCAATCAACATCCCCCCGCGCTTCAGCATCCTTCAACCACGCCAACTGCGGATCCGCCTTGACCATGGTGTCGATGGTCTGGCTCACCGACTCCTGGTTCACATCCTTGATATCAATCTTCAGCCCATCAACCGCCTTCAACGCGATGTTGCCCTTGGCAATCATCTGGGTCTGGCGCAGGGTTTCGTCGGTGTTGCCGCGGCCCTTGGCCGATACCCACGCGGCGTTGTTGTTGGTTTTGGTGTGGCTCTCGTCGTGCAGATCCTTCACCCCTTCAAAGGTGATGGCACCGCCGCTGTCCAGGATGATGTCCTTGCCGCTATCGAGCTTGGCTACCTGGTAGTGCTGATCGCCTTTGCTGACCAGCGAGAGGTTGCCGCCGGTCTTGATCTCGGTGCCGACGTGGGTGATCTGGGTGACTTCGTCGCGCTGCAGTTTCAGGTTGCCGAAACCGCCCTTCTCCTTCATGTCGTAGAGGGTGTAGTCCTTGTTCTGCGCAGCCAGCAGGTTCAGGTCGTTGCCGGCGTAGACGTAGGCTTCATTGCCCGCGCTGATCTTGCTCGCCACCAGCGTCGTGTCGCGACCGGAGCTGGTTTTGACATCGCCACCAGCAATGAACTCGGCAGCCTTCTGGACGGTGTGGTTGTCTTCTTCGTGAACGCGTTTCTTGCCGTCCTTGCTGTGGGTTTCGACGTTGTGTTCGTCACCCGCCGAGGACAGGTAGATGTCGCGCTTGGCGTCGGCGGTCAGGTTGCCCTTGGCCTCGACGGTGCTGGCAAGGACGTTGAGATCCCGGCCGGCGTCGAGCTTCAGGTTGCCGCCGCTTTTCACACTGGAGCCGAGGTTTTCCACGGTGGTGGTGATGACTGAACGATGGCCGCCCTCGAACGATTCGTGCAGTTCGCTTTCGTTACGCGTCGCCAACAGGTTGATGTCGCGGGTGGCGCTCAGGGTGGCGTCGCCGCCGCTGCTGATGGACGAGGAGTTGACGAGATCGTTGCCCGACTTGATGGTCAGCGTGTCGCGTGCGCTGATGTTGCCACCTTCGTCCACCAGAGTGCGCATGCCGGCGCCGTCACGTACGGCGATGGCGGTGCGATCGTTGACGATGTCGCCCTTGAGGCTGGTAAGGCTGACCTGATTGCCGCGAATTTCACCGGCCAGCGCGTTGCGGATGCTGTCGGTGGCCATGAGCGTGATGCGCTCGTTGGCTTCGACCAGACCGCCCTGGTAGAGGCTGCCTTTGACGTCGACGGACAGATCCTTGGTCGCCTGCAACGTGCCGACGTTGACCAGATCATTGCCCGCGATCAGCTCCAGGTCGCGCCCTTGAATCAGACTGCCGCCGCGCACGTTGCGTGATTCGGCCTGGGCCAGATAGAGCACCGGCACCAGCACTTTCTGGCCGTCGACGATGCGCTCTTCCATCCACACGATGTCGTGGGTCAGCGCCGCCACTTGCTCGGACGTCAGGCTCACGCCCACGGACAGGTTCAGCTCGTTCTTGCTGGCGAGCGCGTTATCCATCAGATAACGGAACTGTTCGTAGTCGTTTTTCAAGCCACCGGCAAGGAAGCGCTGGCCGGTCTGGGCCATCACTGCATCGCTGATCAGTCGCGTCTCGTAGCGGCCATCGCCGAGGCGGCGAGCCGTTTCATCGGCGCTGAAACTGAGTTTAGCCAGCAGGTAATCGGAACTCATGAACGGCGCGGACTGGGTCAGCTCCGGGTTGGTTTCGATCAGGTAATGGCTCTGCGGATTCGAGCTCTGCACGAACAGGCCGTAGGGGCCTTTTGGCAGACGGAACGTCGAGGAAGCTGTCGGATCGACTGCGGCAAACGGCACGCCCTTGAAATCGACCGGAACGAAGCTGATCTGCTTCACCCCATCTGCGTCGACGCGTTCGATTCGGGTGACGTCTTTCGGCGCCTGGGCGCTGGCGTCGGTGCTGTGTTTGCCCAGGTTGATGTTGATGCCGCCGACCGAGGTCGTCTGATCGCTGGACAGCTTGCCGGTCAGTTGATCGTAGGTGTTGTCGTAGAGGGTGCCGTTCTGGATGCTGTGAGCGACGTCCAGTTTGACCTTGCCACCGGCCTGAAGCACCGACGAGTAGACCTTGTTGCCGTTTTCATCCCAAGTGGTGACATCGCTGGTCTGCAAGAAACGATCGTCACTGGAACGACTGACCAACTCGTTGAAGCGTTCCTCGTCGAAGTTGCCCGCTGCTGTCGCGGCGTTGAAAGCCGGGATGTCGACGAACTCCATCTTGTCCCAGAGGCTGTTGTCGATGTGCCCCGGTGTACCGATCTTCACCACCCGATGGCCCGAGCGCGACACGGCGCCCTGGTTCAGCAGGCTGTCGGCCGTCACGGTCAGATCGCCGTTCGCCGCCAGCAGGCTGTAGCGGTTTTCGACGTTATTGGCATGAAGAGTGAGGTTCTTGCCGGCGACAAACCGCGCCGCACGCGAGTCCTTCAAGACCTTGTCGTTGAACTCGGTGTTGATGGTGATGTAACCGCGTTTCCAGCCGTCACCGCCACCGCAGTGCTGAGCACAGACCCAGCTCAGGCTGCCGGACGACTGCCCCGAGGTGATTTCGAATTCGGCCTTGGCGTTTTCAAACGAAACGGCGTTGATGTCGATATCACCTTCGCCTTCGACGGTGCCCGACAGGTTACTGAACGACGCCGCCCGACCTCCGCCCACGGCGTCGAACGTCAACTTGCCGCGGCTGTAGATATCGCCATAGAAGTTGCTCAGGCTGTTGCCGTGCAACTCCATGGTGCCGCCGCTGAACAGCAGCGTATCGGGGCCGTTGCTGATGCCATTGGTGGCGTTGAACAGCAGATTGCCTTGAGCGCCCAGCGTGCCTTTGTTGTCGATCCGTGCAGCGGAGACCGTGAGGTTCTGGTTGGCAATCAGTCGGCCCAGGTTGTCGAGCGTGCCACGCAGGGTCAGCTCGGTGTCACTACCGCTGACCAGGCGACCGTCCTGCTGAATCAGGTCGTTGGCGCCGATAACGAGTTTCTGTTTGGCGGACACGCGCCCGCTGTTGATCAGGTTGCCGCCGAGAGTCAGCGTAAGGTCGCCGTCAGTGGCCAGTTCACCGGCGTTGTTCAGACTGGCGACGTTGAGCTTGAGCGCCGAAGCACTGACGATGCGATCCCCGGCGTTGAGGGTCAAATCCTGCGCACTGGTATAGGTCAGGCCACCGTTCAGTTGCCAGGTGCCCACGCCATTGACCGACGCGATATCCCAGACGCCGTTGCCCAGACCGGTGAGACTGCCTTGCGAACCGGTCAGGTTGCTGAGGTCCAGATCGAACAGCCCTTTTGCGGCGTGACGAACGCTGCCGCTGAGGTTATTGAGCTGGGCCCCGGCCAGTTCCAGATCCTCGCTGCCGATCTCGATGACGCCGTTCTGGTTGTTCAGGTTGCCGTTCAGTTTGATCTTGCTGGAGGCGCCGCCCAGTGCGCGGATCTGCCCGCCGGCGCTGTTGTTCAATTGACCGCTGATGAGTTTCAGATCGGTTGCCGATTCGATCAGCCCGCCCTGATTGAGCACCTGGCTGACCGCTTCGAACGCCAGTCGATTGCCGCTGATCTCTCCGCCCGCGTTATCCAGGCTGGAGCCATCGAAAATCACCTGATCTTTGCCGAACAGCTTGCCGGCATGGTTGGTCAGGCGTGTCACCGTCAGCTTCAAGTCACCCAGCAGGCTGGAAATCAATCCGGCCTTGCCATCGACTGCGCTGTTGTCGAGGTCGGCGCTGGTGATGTTCAGGGTGTCGGCCTGCAGCGTGCCGCCCTGGTTCTGCAGGCTGCCAGTGCCCAGTGCGAGTTCTGCGTGGCTGCCATTGGCGAGGATCGCACCCTGCTGGTTCAGCAGGGTGTTGCCGACAATTTTCAGGCCATCACTGCCGGCAATGATCTGACCCGCATTGCGGTTGTCGATGGACGTACTGGTGATGTCCAGACGTTTGCCGCGCAATGTGCCGCCGCGGTTATCGAGTTCAACCAGTTGCTCGAGCAGGAGGTGTTGCTCACCGGCGTCGACTACGCCCGTGACGTTTTTGAAGGCACCGGCGATGTTCAGCGCAATGTCACCGCCCGTGCCGACGATGCCGCCCTTGTCGCTGTTGTTCAGCTGTGTGGCGGTGACTTCGATGGTTTTGCCGAGCAGGACACCGGCGCTGTTGTCGACCGTGTCGCTTTCGATGTAGAGGTCGGCGTCGCTCTGGATCCGGCCCTTTTGATTGAGCAGTTGCGACTGGCCGGCAACAGCGTGCTTGAGAATAAACCGGGCACCGTCGACACCCGCCGCCAGCAGACCGCCCTCGCCGTTATCCAGGCTGGCGGCTTGCAGGTTGAGGCGATCGCCAATCACTCGCCCGCCACGGTTGTCGATGTGGCCATCGCGAGCGATCACCAGCAATTGTTGCGCGGCCAGCACGCCCTTGCGGTTGTCGATACTGCCGGCCTGGACGTCCGCGTCCCCCTTGCTGGCTTGCAGTCGACCCAAGGCATTGTTCAGGTGCTTGTTGACCACCAGCGTGAGCTGGCCGGTTTCGGCGCTGATCGCGCCTTTGTCGTTGCGGGTGAGATTGTCCAGCGTCGCATCGACGACACCGCCGAGCAGTTGGCCGTTGGTGTTATCCAGATCGCGGGCGGTCAGGTTCAGGGTCGTGTTGCCCTGAATCAGGCCCTGGGTGTTGTCCAGGTCTTCGCTGGCCAGCACGCTGTCATCGGATGAAATCGTGCCCTGGGTATTGTCGAGTTTGCCGCGACTGGTGACCTCAAGGGTTTTGCCGGTCAGGCTGGCATTACGGTTGTCGATGCTCCGGGCCGCGACGCTCAATCGATCGGAGGCCTGAATCTTGCCATCGTGGTTGGCGAGGTCCTGATCCAGCGTCAGGTCGATCTTGCCGTTTTCGGCACTGATGACCCCTTTGTCGCTGTTATCCAGCCGGGTGCCGGTTATCCGGATCGAATCGGCCGCCAATGTGCCGCCCTGATTGAGCAACTCGGCGCCCGATACAACGAGGTCGGTCTTTGCCTGGATCTTGCCTTTGCCATTGTTCAGACGTTCATGGGCGACGACCTTGGTTTCGCCCTGGCTGGCAGCAATCAGGCCGCCAGCGTTGTCGAGTTGTCGGGTATCGATATCCAGACGTCCGGCAATGATTTTGCCGTCGTCGTTTTGCAGCGCTCGTGCATTGAGCTTCAAACGGCCGCCGGCGATTTCGATTCGGCCCTTGCGGTTGTCCAGACTGTCGACGGAGAGCGTTGCCGCCTGGCCGTCGGCGAAGCGGATCAAACCACTGAGGTTGACGATTGCCGGGACGTTGAAGGCCAGGCTGGTCTCGCCATAAATCCGTGCGTCAGCCCCTTGGTTGACCAGGCGAGTGGCGCCCAGCGCGACGGTTTTGGCCTGGACGATACCGTTCTGGTTGTCGAGCAAACCTGCGGCACTGGCGCTCAGGGAGCGACTGGCCAACAGGCTGCCACGGTTGCTCACCGCGCCACTGTTGATGGCAACATCGCCATTGCCGTTACGGCTGTTGTCCGCGTTCACTCCGGCTTCGATCACGCCGGCGTTGGTCAGCGTGCCGCCGCTGGTGAGGCGTACGGAATCCCGTGCAGCGAGGCTTTGCTGGTTCACCAGGTCTTGTGCGGTCTGCACTGCCAGTTGCGTGCCAGCGTAAACCGCCTGTTGGGCTTCAAGACTGTTGGCCTTGATGTCGATCGCATTGCCGGCCGTGGCCTTGGCCATCGACAGTTGGCCATTGGCGTCGATCTGGATATCCCCGGCGCTGGCCGCCAGTTCGCCCGCCAGTTTCACGCCGACACCCGCCTCGGTGCCCACCAGTTTGATCGCGCCGGCATACATCCCGCCGAGTGCCGATGAGTCGATGGCCAGTTGCGGTTTGGCGCTGCCGTCGTCGGCCCGCGCAGTGGCGTTGAGCGTTTCGGCGTTTACATCGTTGCGACCGGTGGTGATGTTCAGGCGTTTGGCGTGGATCTGCGCGTTGATTTGCGCACTGCGGGTGATGATTTCAAAGCTGTCGACAGCGCTGGCGTCCAGACCTTTGCCGTCGATGGAGACGCTGCCCTGATCGACCTGGAAACGATCCAGACGTCCCGCGCCATCCAGCACCGGTTTGCCGGTGGTCAGGGTCACGCGTGGCGTATTGATGAAACCGCATCCATTACAGCTGATGCCATACGGGTTGGCGACGATCACCCGCGCCGATTGCCCTGCCACTTCGGTGTAACCGCGCAACTGGCTCGGACTGCCGCCGTTGACTTCGTTGAGGATGGTTTGCGCCGCAGCCCCACGCAGGTTCGGGTTGCCGAGAATGATCCCGCCCATTTGCGTCAGTTGGGTGCGACCGGTCGCGTTGTTGAGGATGACGCCTTGAGCGTCCACGTTGTAATCGTGGAACTGGTTGTGCGACAGCCCCGCGCCGTTGGGCGTGGCGATGTTGATGATCGGCACGCCGTTGCCGGCCCGGTCGAGCGTGGTGCCGGGCGCACTGACCACGATTCCGTCCGCTTGCGCCCACATGGGCTGCCAGAACATGACGTTGGCCAGCAGGAATGCCAGGCCACGTTTGGGCATGCCCCAGAAGTGATCGCGTTTTTTATAGGCAGCAGAAGGCTGCCTGGCCAGAAAGGCCAGGTGGCGAATGTTCATGTCAAAAACTCGGAGCAGACGGAATTAGAGGAAGAAATCCATGCGGAAATAGATCGGCGCTTCACGCTCGGTCAGCGCGGCGGGTCGTTCCAGGGAGTGGGCGAAGGTCACGCTGGCCGCCACATGCTGGCCACGAGCAAACAACTCCAGTGAGTTGCTCGACATGCGTCCGTGCTGGTCACCGTTGTAGCGATCATTGCGAATCACGCCCTGGTCGTAGCCCAGGCTGGTACCGTATTCGGCGAACACCGGGCGCAGCCATTCGGCGGTCACCGGGCGAGCCCAGCGCAGGTCGTTGCGCCAGTAGCCGCCGCTGTCGCCGGACAGCGATTGATCCTTGTAGCCACGGATCGATGACAGTCCGCCAAGGCTGGTGCGCTGCGGGCTGAACAGCACGTCTTCGCTGCGCTGGCCGGTCATCAGGCTGCTGAAGGTGAGCGACTCGCCCCACAGCTTGAACGGCTGCAGATAACTCAGGGTCGCGGTGTATTTGCGGTAGCGCGCATCCGGCTCGCCGGGGCCCGGATCGTGGCTGCCCTGGGCATCGAACGCACCGATGCCCTGCTGCATGCCGGCATCGAAGTTGACGAAGGCGCTGCCAATTCGCCGCCCGTGGTTGAAGCCGAACTGCGCTTCGCTGATGCGGTTGCTGCTCAGCCGCAGCTTGCTGTCTTCGATGAAGTTGTTGCTGCGCAGGTAAGACAGGCCAGTGCTGAGGGAAGTCTTGCTGACGGCGTCGCGGTGGATCACACGCTCGGCGCGAAACTGATGGTTCTCGCTGTCGCCGGTCTGCTTGAAGTTGTAGCCGTTGGCGGCGATCTGCGAGCGGTATTCGCTCTGGCTGTAGGTGTAGCTGAAGTTCCACCAGCCCCACGGCAGGTTGTAATTGAGCATGGCGTTGTTGGAGGTGTGCTGGTGGTCTGTCATCGCATCGTGGCCGCCGCGCAGGCTCAACTGATCGGCCAGGCCCAGCGGGCTGTCCCAGTCAAACGTGGTGCCCCACTGCTGTTCGCCGGTGCTGCGCTGGCCGTCGTTGCTGCGCGACAACCCGACACGCCAGGGCTTTTGCGGGGTGTTGTTGACCAATACATCACTGCCACCGACGTTCTTGCCCGGCGAGAGCTCCATCTTGGCCTGATTGGACGGCAGGCGATTGAGCTGATCGACCATCTGCTCGATCTCACGCAGGTTGACCAGTTCGCCGGCCTTGCCGGGAAACGCCATCGACAGCTCACGCTCGGAAAGCTTGCTGTTCTCGGCCCCCTTCAGGCTTTCGAGTTTGCCTTCGACCACCAGCACTTTCAGGTGCCCGGCGGACAAATCCTGTTGTGGCAGGTAGGCACGGCTGGTCACCAGCCCCTTCTCGATGTAGTGGTCGGTAATGACTTTGAGCAGTTCATTGAGCTGCGGTACGCCCAGGCATTGGCCGATGTAAGGCTTGAGCAGGCGCGCCTTGTCGCTCTCCGACAGGCTGTCGGCGCCTTTGAGTTCGATGTCCTTGATCGGGAAGCAACGGGTGTCGGTCGGCGCCGCCGGTTGAACTGGCCTGGCTTCCTTGCCGGGCAGATCCTTGAGTTCTTCGAGACGCCGCTGCTGCTCTTCGAGCAGGCGGTTCTGGCGGTCGCGGATCAGGTCGGTGTCACCGGGGGTGGGTGCAGCGAATACAGCATCAAGCGGAGAAAGGCACAGCAAAGCCAGGCACAACCTCGCCACGAGGGCGGGTGAGGACATGTTCGATCCCTCGAGACGGAAAGCGATATCAGAATAGTGGCGCCACGTTAAAGTGCCACTATTCTGACGTCAATTTAAGGATTCACCGAAATAGTGTTGCCGATGAACGGCATCGGTGAAATCGTCCGACTCCGACAGAGATGCAGGATGTTTCTCAGATCACTTAAAGAAAACCGTCCACAGCATCAGAGAACGTTCCGAGAAGCGAAACATCCGACAGATCCGGCTCACTTCACATCAATGCTCAACAGCCCGTTTCGTCGCCACATCCTCCGGCGCCAGTACCCGGCCATCGGCTGACAGCAACTCCAGCTTCCTGATCGGCTTCCCCTTCTGCGCATCGACCATCACCGAACCCGACTCACCGGGCTCGAACATGAACTCCCCGCCCCACTGTGACAGCGCGACAATCACGGTTTGCAGGGCCCGGCCCTTTTCCGTCAGGACGTACTCCTTGTAGGCGCTGCCATCGGACGCCGGCACCAGGCGCAGGATGTCGCGCTCCACCAGGCCTTTGAGGCGAACACTCAAGATGTTCTTGGCGATTTCCAGACTTCTCTCGAAATCGCCGAAACGGCGGATGCCCTCCAGCGCATCACGGACGATCAGCAACGACCACCAGTCGCCGATCAGGTCCAGCGTCCGGGCGACCGGGCAGGCATTGCCGGCAAGGCTTTTGCGCTTCATTTCGTATATCTCCGGCAAACGAAAGATGGGATGCGGTTGCATCTTACAACTCATGTCGCAGAAGCGATAACACCGGCCACCACGAACTTAGCACCTGCGTACAAGTGGCAGAGCTGCTTTGCCGCGATAGTGATTGCTGCCACCACGGCAACCACATAGAGCCAACCTCCAAGGAGTTTCCATGAGCACGTTCACCACCCAAGACGGCACCGAGATCTATTTCAAGGACTGGGGCAGCGGCAAGCCCGTGCTGTTCAGCCACGGTTGGCCGCTGGACGCCGACATGTGGGAATACCAGATGGAATACCTGAGCAGTCGCGGCTACCGCACCATTGCCTTCGACCGTCGCGGTTTCGGACGCTCCGAGCAGCCGTGGACCGGCTACGACTACGACACCTTCGCCGATGACATCGCGCAGTTGATCGAACACCTCGACCTGCGTGATGTGACCCTGGTCGGCTTCTCCATGGGCGGCGGTGATGTCAGCCGCTACATTGCACGCCACGGCAGCGAGCGCGTTGCCGGTCTGGTCCTGCTGGGCGCGGTGACGCCGCTGTTCGGCAAGAAACCGGACTTTGCCGAAGGCGTCGACAAGTCGGTGTTCGACGGAATCAAGGCCGGCCTGCTGAAGGATCGCGCGCAGTTCATCGCCGATTTCGCAGCGCCGTTCTACGGCACCAACCAGGGCCAGAAAGTCTCTGAGGGCGTGCTGACGCAAACCCTGAATATTGCGCTGCTCGCCTCGCTGAAGGGCACCGTGGATTGCGTCACTGCATTCTCGGAAACCGACTTCCGCCCGGACATGGTGAAAATCGATGTGCCGACGTTGGTGATTCATGGCGATGGCGACCAGATCGTGCCGTTCGAAACCACCGGCAAACGCGCTGCGGCGCAGATCAAGGGTGCCGAATTGAAGGTGTATGCCGGGGCGCCCCACGGCTTCGCCGTGACCCATGCGCAGCAATTGAATGAAGACCTGCTGGCGTTTCTCGATCGCTGAGTCCGTGTGATCCGAGCACGCCTTGCGAAGGGCCGCCGACAACCCAGTCGGCGGCCCTTTTTTTTCGTTGTCCCGGATTCCGGTGTCATGGCGAAGCCCAGCATTTACGGGGCTTTTAAGCCTCTGCATCACGTTTTTATCTTCACATGCCAGCTTAATAATATTTTACCGATAACCACCCCCTCCCTAGTCTGATCCCAAGCACAGAGAACAGGTCGACAGCGGCCTGAATCCAACGGCCTCGTGAGAAGGGATCAGAGATGACCACTGAAATAATAAAAACAGACACGCTTGTTGTCGGCGCCGGTCAAGCGGGTGTGGCCATGAGTGAACACCTGAGCAAACTCGGGGTGCCGCACCTGGTGCTGGAGCGCAATCGGGTTGCCGAACGCTGGCGCACCGGGCGCTGGGATTCGCTGGTGGCCAACGGCCCGGCGTGGCACGACCGCTTTCCGGGGATGGAATTCGACGATGTCGATCCGGATGGTTTTGCCCACAAGGAACGTGTCGCCGATTACTTCGAAGCCTATGCGAAGAAATTCAATGCGCCGATCCGCACCGGCGTGGACGTGAAGAGCGTGGTGCGCAATGTCGGTCGTCCGGGCTTCACCGTCGAGACTTCCGAAGGCGTGATCGAAGCCGCGCGCGTCGTTGCTGCGACAGGTCCGTTCCAGCGTCCGGTGATCCCGGCCATCGCGCCGAAGGATGAACGCCTGCTGCAGATTCACTCGGCCGACTATCGCAACCCGCAACAACTGCCGGCCGGCGCAGTGCTGGTGGTTGGTGCCGGTTCGTCGGGCGTGCAGATCGCTGATGAGTTGCAGCGCTCAGGCAAGCAGGTCTACCTCTCGGTCGGCGCCCATGACCGCCCTCCTCGCGCTTATCGCAACCGTGATTTCTGCTGGTGGCTTGGCGTGCTCGGCGAATGGGATCAGGCCGCAATGAAACCCGGCCGCGAACACGTGACCATCGCCGTCAGCGGCGCCCACGGTGGCCGCACCATCGATTTCCGTGGCCTGGCCCATCGCGGCATGACTCTGGTCGGTGTAACCGAGTCGTTCAGCAACGGCGTGGTGACCTTCAAGCAAGACCTGCGCGACAACCTCAAGCGCGGCGACGAGAACTACCTCGCGCTGCTGGATGCCGCCGATGCCTACATCGAACGCAACGGCCTCGATCTGCCGCTGGAACCGGAAGCCCGGGAAACCTATCCGGACCCTGAATGCGTGAAAAACCCGCTGGCCGACCTCGATCTGGCCGCCGCCGGCATCACCTCGATCATCTGGGCCACCGGGTTTGCCGTGGACTATTCCTGGCTGAAAGTCGCCGCTTTCGACGACAACGGCAAACCACAACACCAGCGCGGCGTGTCCAGCGAAGCGGGTGTGTATTTCCTCGGTCTGCCGTGGCAGTCGCGACGCGGTTCGTCGTTCATCTGGGGCGTGTGGCACGACGCCAAGCACGTGGCCGATCACATCGCCACCCAGCGCAAATACCTGGCCTATCGCGATGCCGAGCAACGCGAAGCCGCACTGCACAACAAAGCCGCCGACACCGTCGACGCTTGATTTCCCTCTTCAATCCCGGCGCCTGTCGCGCCGGGTCCGATTTCGTCAGGAGCCTTACATGAGTCAGCCAACCCACACACGCATCCGCATGTTCAACACCAAGGACACTTACCCGAACCAGACCCTGGACAACGATTTGTGCCAAGCCGTGCGCGCCGGCAACACCGTGTATGTCCGTGGTCAGGTCGGCACCAATTTCGATGGCGAACTTGTCGGCCTCGGCGATCCGCGCGCACAAACCGAACAGGCGATGCGCAACGTCAAGCAACTGCTCGAAGAGGCCGGCAGCGACCTGAGCCACATCGTCAAGACCACCACTTACCTGATCGACCCGCGCTACCGCGAACCGGTGTATCAGGAAGTCGGCAAGTGGCTGAAGGGCGTGTTCCCGATCTCCACCGGGCTGGTGGTGTCGGCCCTGGGTCAGCCGCAGTGGCTGATGGAAATTGATGTGGTTGCGGTGATTCCCGAGTAATTCGACCCTAGCGAAAGGAGGCCACACATGACATTTTCCATTGCCGCCCGCTGCCCCGAAACCGGTCAGTTCGGCATCGCCATCAGTTCCTCCAGCATCGCCGTCGGCGCCCGCTGCCCGTGGCTGCTGCCCGGTGTCGGCGCGGTGTCGAGCCAGAACATCACCCTGCCGTCCCTCGGCCCGGAAGTGCTCGCCCTGATGGAGCAAGGCCTGACGCCCGAGGCGGCGCTGGACAAGGTGCTGACCCGCAACGGCTACAGTCAGTACCGGCAAATCACCGCGATCAACCACCTCGGCCAGACCGCGCATTTCAGCGGCGCACAAACCCTTGGCGTACACAACGCGGTGTCGGGCGAACAATGCGTGGCGGCGGGCAACATGCTCGCCGGGCGTTCGGTGATCGAAGCCATGGTCAGCGCCTTCGAGGATGGCGAAGGCCAATTGGCCGACCGCCTGCTCAAGGCCTTGCACGCCGCCCAGGCCTTGGGCGGTGAAGCAGGCCCGGTGCATTCGGCAGCCGTGGTCGTGGTCGGCGAGCTGACCTGGCCCATCGTCAACCTGCGGGTGGACTGGGCCGATGAAGACCCGATCGGCCAGTTGCAGAAACTCTGGGACGCCTATCGCCCGCAGTTGCAGGACTACATCGACCGCGCTCTCGATCCGGCCAAGGCGCCGGGCTACGGGGTTGCCGGAGACGACCGATGAGCGACAGCGTCGCATTGCTCAAGACGCTGGTTGGGTTCGACACCACCAGCCGCGAGTCCAACCTGCAATTGATCGACTTCGTTCGCAGCTACCTCGAACGGTTCGATGTGCCGTGCGAGCTGATCTACAACGATGAGCGCAGCAAGGCCAACCTGTTCGCCACGATTGGCCCGGCCGATCAGCCGGGCATCGTGTTGTCGGGGCACACCGACGTGGTGCCTGCCGATGGTCAGCCATGGACCGTGCCGCCGTTCGAGCTCAGCGAGCGTGACGGCAAGCTCTACGGTCGCGGCACGGCGGACATGAAGGGCTACATCGCCTGTGTACTGGCGTTGGTGCCTTCGTTGATCAAAGCACCGTTGCGTATGCCGGTACACATTGCCTTGTCCTATGACGAAGAGGTCGGTTGCCTCGGCGTGCGTTCGTTGCTCAAGGTGCTGGAGCAGCGTCCGGTCAAACCGCTGCTGTGCATCATCGGCGAGCCGACCGAACTCAAACCGGTGCTCGGGCACAAGGGCAAACTGGCGATGCGCTGCGATGTCCGGGGTCACGCCTGTCACTCGGCCTACGCGCCGCTCGGGGTCAATGCCATCGAATGCGCCGCCGAACTGATCGGCGAGCTGGGGCGCATCGGCAGGCAGCTCAAGGATGAACATCTCGACCCGCGTTTCGACCCGCCGTATTCAACGGTCCAAACCGGTGTGATCGGCGGTGGCAAGGCGTTGAATATCGTCCCCGCCGATTGCCGTTTCGACTTCGAAATCCGCGCCCTGCCCTCGCAGGATCCGGCAGTCGTCGCGCAGCAACTCAAGACCTACGCCGAGCAGCAAATGCTGCCGCGCATGCGGGCCGTCAGCGGGCAGAGCGATATCCGCTTCAGCGAATTGTCGGCGTATCCGGGGCTGGCGACGGATAGCCGGAGCCAGGCTGCCGAATTGATCGCCACGTTCTGTGGCTCGGACGATTTCGGCACGGTGGCGTTTGGCACTGAAGGCGGATTGTTCGACGCAGTGGGGATTCCCACGGTGGTGTGCGGTCCCGGCAGCATGGATCAGGGCCACAAGCCGGACGAGTTCGTCAGCCGCGATCAGCTCAAGGCCTGCGATGAGATGCTGCAACGGATGCTGGCTTCGATTCGCCTTTGAAAAAACGGTCTGGCTGCTGGATAAAAGTCCGCAGCCAAGCCGCAAAAACACCGACAGACAGCTGCTCCAATGGAGGTCAGCTGCGTTGCCGTTCATGGCGCTGAAACGCCCGAAACAGAGCGCTTTCAGCTGACCGGAGAGCCTCGTATTTTTAACGTCTGAAGCAACAAAACTACTAATTTATCTCTCCCCTTTCCTTGCCCATGATCAACCCCAACAAGAAATGCGCCGTCCGTGCCGGCGCTTACTGAAGTACGTCCACGTACTCGTCCTTGCCTTGGAGTTCGTCATGGCCACCTCTGCAACAACGTCCGCACCGCTCATTGAGAAACACACGATCGGCTATGTGCCGCCTGAAGATCGCCACGGAAAGGTTCGGGATCTGTTCACCCTCTGGTTCGGCGGCAACATCGCGCCGTTGCCCATCGTCACCGGCGCCCTCGGCGTGCAACTGTTTCATCTGAATCTGGTGTGGGGCATCGTCGCCATTCTGGTGGGCCATCTGGTCGGCGGTGTACTGATGGCGCTGCACTCGGCGCAAGGCCCGCAGATGGGCATCCCGCAGATGATCCAGAGTCGCGCACAATTCGGCTCCCTCGGCGCACTGCTGGTGGTGTTGATTGCCGGCGTCATGTACATCGGCTTCTTCGCCTCCAACATCGTGCTCGCCGGCAAGTCGCTGCATGGCGTGGTCGACAGCGTTCCGGTGCCGGTCGGCATCGTCATCGGCGCGCTGGGTTCGGGGATCATCGGGATCATCGGTTACCGCTTCATCCATGTGCTCAACCGCATCGGCACCTGGGTGCTCGGGATCGGCATCGTGGTCGGCTTCGGCTACATCCTGACTCACGTGCAGACCGCCGACTTCCTCACCCGTGGCAGTTTCAACCTCTCGGGCTGGCTCGCCACCGTGTCGCTGGCGGCGTTGTGGCAGATTGCATTTGCGCCTTACGTCTCGGACTACTCGCGTTACCTGCCAGCCAATGTGCCGGTAGCCGCGACGTTCTGGACCACTTACCTCGGCTCCGCACTGGGCTCCAGCCTGTCGTTCATCTTCGGTGCCGTCGCCGTGCTGGCAACCCCGGTGGGCATGGACACCATGGATGCGGTGAAACTCGCCACCGGCTCGATCGGCCCGCTGATGCTGGTGCTGTTCCTGCTCAGCGTGATCAGCCACAACGCCCTCAACCTGTACGGCGCAGTGCTGTCGCTGATCACCCTGGTGCAGACTTTTGCCTACCGCTGGATTCCGACCGCCAAGAGCCGCGCGGTGATTTCGCTGATCGTGCTGCTGGCCTGCTGCTTCGCCGCTGTGGGTGCGTCGTCGGACTTCATCGGCCACTTCGTCGACATGGTGCTGGTGCTGCTGGTGGTGTTGGTGCCGTGGACGGCGATCAACCTTATCGACTTCTACGCCATCCACAAAGGTCAGTACGACATCGCCTCGATCTTCCAGGTCGACGGCGGCATCTACGGCCGCTACAACCCGCAGGCCTTGCTGGCGTATGCGATCGGCATCGTGGTGCAGATTCCGTTCATGAACACGCCGCTGTATGTCGGCCCGGTGTCGGCGCACATCAACGGCGCGGACTTGTCGTGGCTGGTGGGGTTGCTGGTGACGTCGCCGCTGTATTTCTGGCTGGCCAGTCGGGACAGTGCTTATCGCCGGCGGCTGATGACCGGGAAACTGGCGGGCAGTCTCTGAGATAGATAAAAAATGCCCGGTTCGGCAAACACCGAACCGGGCATTTTTATCGAGTCACGCGTTTGATCAGGCCGGCACACCCAGGATGATGTGCGAAGCCTTGATCACCGCCGTGGCACTGACGCCTGCCGCCAGGCCCAGTTCGTTCACCGCGTCGCGGGTCACGATCGAGTAGACCTTCGAACCGCCGGCCAGCTCGATCACCACCTCGGCGTTGACGGCGCCATCGGTCACGCTCAGCACCTTGCCTTGCAGGCAGTTGCGGGCCGACAGGCGAATGTCGCTGGATTCGGTCATCAGCATCACCCAAGGCGCCTTGACCAGGGCGACGGCTTCTTTGCCCACCGCAATGCCCAGGCTCTTGAGGCTGGCCAGGGTCACGACCGCCACCAGCTTCTCGCCGCCCGGCAGGGTCAGGACGACTTCCGCATTGACCGAGCCTTCCTGAACCTGGCTGACCTGACCTTTGAACACGTTGCGGGCACTGACTTTCATGATGGACGTCCTTTTGTTGACTTTGGAGTTAGGAAACGGCCTGCATCATCGTGACAAGCGCTATGTAGTTACAACTACAGCGCTGCACCTCTTTGAACATCGATTCCTGACTCTAGCACCGTCAATGTGAATCAGATCAACAGGTCTTCATAGAAAGCGCCATAAGGAAGCTCAGGGTGTTCGATCTGGATTTCCAGAATCCACACACCGGCATTCGGCGCCTGATCGAAGTCACCAAGATTGCCGCCACGGTAAATCGCGTGAGGAAAATCGCTGACCCGGTGGCCCTTGATGTCCAGGTTCAACTTCCAGCCCATGGCCTCCGCCTGATCGGTGGCGTAGCGGTACAGTTCGACACCGGTTACGCCTTGGCGCCAGAAGGCTTCGACCTTGTCGAAGAGGTCTTTGGAGGCGGCCGCACAGGCGATCATTTGCGGATCGGACCCAGTGACGAACGTCGCCCCGGCATCGCCTTCGTGACCTTCCCAGACCACGCCCATGTCGATGAAGAAAATGTCGCTCTCGCCCAGGACCGGATCGCCGTCGGAGCGTTCCTTGAAAGTCTTCAGCGTATTGGCGCCGAAGCGGATCAGTAGCGGATGCCAGATCCGGTCCATGCCCAGCTCGACGAGGATTTCCTTGCCTCGCGCATGGGCTTCGGATTCGCGCATGCCGGGTTTGATCACCTTGGCGATCTCGTCCACGGCCTTCCAGGTCAACTGCTGGGCGTGGCGCATGGTCTCCAGCACAAAACGCTCACCTACTGCTTCTTTACCGCTCAGGGCTGTGGTCATCGCTGATTCCTTCTGGCTAATCGCTTGCGCTGTATAGTTTTTTATATTGCGAAACTGAACGCCTAAGATACAACCATGACACAAAGTGTCAATTCTCTTCTGCACGCACCACGCCTCGCTCCTCAAGCAAGCGTACAAACATGCTCAGACTGCGCGACACCGTACCCCGCCGCCACACCAGCCACGTGGTCAGATAACGAAAATCCGCCGCCAGCGGCCAGACGCTTACCGTCGCGCAACCCGGCATGCTCTGCAGCATGCTGCGCGGCATCAGGGCCAGACCCGCCCCCGCGCTGACGCAGGCGAGCATGCCGTGATAGGACTCCATTTCGAAGATCTTGCCGGGCACCGCCGCGTCGGTGCTGAACCATTTTTCGAAGTGATGGCGATAGGAGCAGTTCGAGCGGAACGCATAGATGTTCTCGCCATTCACGTCCGCAGCACGTTTGATCGGCCCGTGATGCAGCGGCGAGATGATGACCATTTCCTCCTCGAATGCCGGAATGCCTTCCAGTGCCGGGTGCAAGACCGGGCCGTCGACGAACGCCGCCGCCAGGCGCCCGGAAAGCACTCCGTCGATCATCGTCCCGGAGGGGCCGGTCGAGAGGTCCAGATCGACCTTCGGATGCTGCTGGTTATAGGTCGCCAGCAAACCGGGAATCCTCACCGCTGCCGTGCTTTCCAGCGAGCCCAGCGGGAATGCACCTTGCGGTTCCTCGCCGGCCACTGTGGCTCGGGCCTCTTGCACCAGATCGAGAATCCGCCGCGCGTACTCCAGAAAACTCCAGCCGGCGGGCGACAGACGCAATCGGCTTTTCTCGCGGATGAACAGGTCGACGCCCAGATCTTCCTCCAACTGCTTGATACGGGTCGTCAGGTTCGACGGCACGCGATGGATCTGCGCCGCCGCGGCGCTGATGCTGCCGTGCTCGGCAACGGCCTTGAAGATTTCCAGTTGCACCAGATCCACAGTCATTCTCCAATCGTGAAAGAAACGCTCTTTATTATTCAGTTTCCAGAAATCAAACGCCACCCTACTCTGAGCGCATCCACTGACCTCGCAGGACGATGCCATGAGCCCGATTTCCAGCCAGACCCACGCCATCTCGATCAACCCCGCCACCGGCGAGCAGATCGGTCATTACGCCTTCGAATCCGCCGAGGCCCTCGATGCCGCGCTGACCCGCGCCGCGTTCGGTTTCGGCAAATGGAAACGCAAGCCTTTGCAGGACCGCTCCCGCGCCCTGACCGCGCTGGCCAGCGCCCTGCGTGACAGCAGCGAAGCCATGGCGACCATGATCACTCAGGAAATGGGCAAGCCGATCGCCCAGGCCCGAGGCGAAATCGAGAAATGCGCCAAGCTCTGCGAGTGGTACGCCGAACACGGCCCGGCCATGCTCAACGCCGAGGCGACCCTGGTCGAAGGCGGCAAGGCACGCATCGAATACCGTCCGTTGGGGCCGATCCTCGCCGTGATGCCGTGGAACTTCCCGATCTGGCAGGTGCTGCGCGGTGCCGTCCCGGCGCTGATCGCCGGCAACACCTACGTGCTCAAGCATGCACCGAACGTGATGGGCTGCGCCTATCTGCTGCGCGATGCTTTCAAGCGCGCCGGTTTTGCCGATGGCGTGTTTGAAGTGATCAATGTCACCCCGGAAGGCGTGTCCAGCGCCATCGCCGACCCGCGCATTGCTGCCGTAACCCTGACCGGCAGCGTCCGCGCCGGCATGGCCATCGGCGCACAGGCCGGGGCCGCGCTGAAAAAATGCGTGCTGGAACTGGGCGGTTCCGATCCGTTCATCGTGCTCAACGACGCCGATATCGATGAAGCCGTACAAGCGGCAGTGATCGGTCGTTACCAGAACTCCGGCCAGGTCTGCGCCGCCGCCAAACGTCTGATCATCGAAGAAGGCGTGGTTGAAGAGTTCACCCGCAAATTCGTCGAGGCTACCCGCCAGTTGAAGATGGGCGATCCGTTGTCCGCCGACAACTACATCGGCCCGATGGCTCGTTTCGATCTGCGTGACGAACTGGATCAACAAGTGCGCGACACCCTCGAAGATGGCGCCACCCTGCTGCTCGGCGGTGGCAAGGTCGAGGGCGCAGGCAACTACTATGAGCCGACCGTGCTGGCCGACGTCACCGACCGCATGACCTCGTTCAAACAGGAACTGTTCGGCCCGGTGGCCTCGATCATCACCGCTCGCGACTGCGCTCACGCCGTGGCCCTGGCCAACGACAGTGAGTTCGGTCTGACCGCCACGATCTACACCGCCAACGTCGCCCTGGCCCAGCAGTTGACCAGCGAATTGGAAACTGGTGGCGTGTTCATCAACGGCTACTCCGCCAGCGACCCGCGCGTGACCTTCGGTGGCGTGAAGAAAAGCGGTTTCGGCCGCGAGCTGTCGCACTTCGGCGTGCGCGAGTTCTGCAATGCGCAGACCGTGTGGCTGGATCGCCGTTGATCCAATGAAAAAGAAGCCCGGAAGCGTTTTGCGCTTCCGGGCTTTTTCATTTAGGCCGCAGCCTGTTGTGGCTCCGATACCGTCCGATCCTTGCTCAACAGCCCCAGCACCACGGCTGCCGACGCCAGGGTGATGAGCGTCAGGATGTGCAGCAGGTACTGGAACGCCGAAGCGTAGCCTTGCACCAGACGTTCATTGGCCAATCCTGGAATCGTGTTGATTGCGTGAGCCATGTCGCCCGTCGTCACCCGGTGCGCGGTCTCGGCAATCAATGCAACGTCGGCACTGCCGGCCACCGATTGCAGATCGGTATGCAGCAGCGAGGCAAGAACCGCCGCCACGCTGGCCAGTGCAATCCCCTCACCCGCCACCCGCACCGTGTTGAAGATCCCGGCCGCCATGCCGGCGCGCTCTTTCGGCACCACGCTGACCGACAGTCCATCCATCAATCCCCACGGCAAACCAGCGCCGATCCCGATCAACACCATCGGCATCACCAACGCGAATTTCGATTCGCCGACGTTGTACAGACTCAGCCAGTGCAGGCCCACGGCGGCAATCAGGAAACCCACGCCCGACAAAATGCCGGCCGAAACAAAACGGGTCATCGAAGCCGCGAGCATCGGCACCACCAGCATCGGCGCCGACAGCGCCAGCAACAGCAGGCCGGCGTCGATTTCACTCAAGCCTTCGACGCCGATAAACCGCAGCGGCAGCATGACCACGAGCACGATGTAGCAATAGCAGGTGCCGATCGGCAGCATCTGCACCCCGATGAAGCGCGGAAAACGGAACAGCGTCAGATCGAGCATCGGACGTTTGACGCGCATCTCGATGAGGACGAACAGCGCCAGCAACAACGCCGAAGCGCCCAACAGACCGATCACCAACGGACTGCCCCAACCGCTTTCGAGGGCCTGGATAACTCCGAACGTGAACAGCGCGAGCATCGAACTGAAGGTCACGGTGCCTGGCCAGTCGAGACCGCTGGCGTCGGGATCACGGGTTTCACGCATGCGCGGCAGGCCGAAGACCATCGCGATCACACCGATCAGCGCCGTGAAGACAAAGATCGCGCGCCAGTTGAACGCCTCGATCAGCGCCCCGGCCACCAACGGCCCGAACGCCAGGCCGATGCCAAACGTCGTACCGAGCATGCTGTAGGCACGGGTACGCGCATGGCCTTCGAATTCCTGCGCCAGCGCTGCCGAACCACTGGCCAGCGCCGCCGCCCCGGCCACGCCCTGAATCGCCCGAAGCACATCCAGCCAGAACACCGAAGGCGCCAGGCTCTGGGCAATCGAAGCTCCGGTGAACAGCAGCATGCCGCCCATAAACAAGCGTTTACGCCCATAAACGTCAGCCAACGCCCCCGCCGCCATCAGCAGACTGCCGAACGACAACATGAACGCATTGGTGATCCAGGTCAGCGCCACCGGGCTGCCGCCCAGGTCACGACCAATGGCCGGCGTCGCCACTGCGCCACCGGTAAAACTTAACGGAAGGACCAGTGCCGACAGGCAAATGGCCGCGAGGATCAGCAGTTTGTCGCGGGCGCGATGGTATTGGGAGACGGTTGTCATGATTTCATCCAATGAAAAAAATAAGGCTGCGATCAACAGAGCGCAGCCTGCGATGGCTTCAACGGGGGCTGTGTCAGTCCTTGAAATCCGTGGACAGCGCCAGCGCATTCCACTGCGCCAACTCTTGTGCCACCAGGCGATTCTTCGCCTCGATTCGCGCAATGGTGTCGCTGCCCAGCGCCAACCGTTGCGGCGGGTTCGGCGCATTGACCAGCGCCAGCATGGCTTCGGCAAACTTCACTGGATCGCCCGGCTGCGCATGGTTCGCGGCTTCGGCGAAGGTGCGCATCTTGCCTACGGTTTCGTCGTAGTCAGGCAGCGCCAGCGCGGTCTTGACCAGCGATTGTTCGTCGAGGAAATCGGTGCGGAAGAAACCCGGTTCGACCACCGTGACCTGAATGCCCAGCGGCGCCAGTTCCTGATGCAGCGCTTCGCTGATGCCCTCCACCGCGAACTTGGTCGAGCCGTAGACACCCCAACCCATGTAGGCCTGATAACCGCCGATGGACGAGATGTTGATCACCCGTCCGCTACGCCGGGCGCGCATGTGTGGCAGTACGGCGCGAGTGACGTTGAGCAGGCCGAAGACGTTGGTGGCGAACAGTCGTTCGGTTTCGCTGGCGCTGGTTTCTTCCACCGCGCCCAGCACGCCGAAGCCGGCATTGTTGATCAGCACATCGATGCGGCCGAAACGCTTGACGCCCTCTGCCACCGCCTGGTGGGCCTCGTCTTCACGGGTGACGTCCAGACGCAGCGCCAGCAGGTTCGGGTGCTCGCCGAGACGATCCGTGATGTCCTGCGGTTTGCGCGCGGTGGCAATCACCGCATCGCCGGCACGCAGGGCGTGTTCTGCGATGAGGGTGCCAAAACCACGGGAAGCTCCGGTAATCAGCCAGGTACGCATAGCAACTCCTCCTGTCAGTGACCCTGGCGTCATTGCCGGGCCTTCTCGATGAGTTGATGCGACTTTAAAGCCGTGCTACTGATGTGATAATCCCAACAAAATTACATGGCTTTGTGAAAGGTGCTCATCAATGAAAAGTCCGTCCACGGCGGATCTGTCGATCTTTCTGAGCATCGCCCAGCATCTGAACTTCAGTCGTGCGGCGGTGGATCTGGGCCTGACACCGTCGGCGCTGAGTCACTCGTTGCGCGCTCTGGAAAACCGCCTCGGCGTGCGTCTGTTCAATCGCACCACCCGCAGCGTGGCCCTGACCGAGGCCGGCGAACGGCTCTACGCCCGCTTGAAACCGGCGTTTCGCGATATCGAAGATGCACTTGAAGACCTCAACCATTTCCGCGACAAACCCTCCGGCAACCTGCGCATCACCTCCGGGCGCCAGGCGTGCGAACTGGTGCTGCTGCCGATTGCCAGCGAGTTCCTGCAGGCCTACCCGGACATTCGTCTGGAAGTGGTCGAAAGCGATGCGCTGCTGGATATCGTCGCTGCCGGATTCGATGCCGGCGTACGTTTCGGCAATCGGCTGGAGGCGGACATGGTATCGCTGCCCATCGGGCCGAACCTGCGTTCAGTGGTGGTCGGTTCGCCAGCGTTTTTCCAGCGCCATCCCGCACCACAGAAACCGGAAGATCTGCATGCCCTGCCCTGCATCCGCCATCGATTCCCGAGCGGTTCGATGTACCGCTGGGAATTCGAGCGCGGTGGCATTGAACAGGAAATCGAAGTCAACGGCCCGCTGACACTGGGTGATGTGAGCCTGATGGTAGGCCCGGCGCTGCAAGGCCTGGGACTGGTCTATGTGTTTGAAGACATGGTCAGCGAACACCTCGCGGCCGGGCGTCTGGTGCAGGTGTTGGCGGACTGGTGCCCGTACTATCCCGGGCTGCACCTGTATTACCCGAGCCGACGCCATGTACCGGCGCCGCTCAAGGCTTTCATCGACTTTGCCCGCAATGTTCGCGACGGCAAAACGGGGTAGTTACAGGTACTTCAACCAGGCGATGTCGCGGTGTCGGGCCTTGAGTGCGGAGAACCATCTCACTGCCGGGAACAACGCAATCGCCAGCACCATCGCCGCCAGCCACACCGCCGCCACCGACGAGAAACCGAAATAGCTGCCCTGATTGAGCCCGACCAACGCCACGCCGATCAGGTACAGCACCTTCAGTGCATACAGGTGCAGCAGATAGAAAAACATCGGTGCCGAACCGAACACCGTCAGCCAGCGAATCCAGCGTCGCTCCTGCGAGCGCTCGAACACCAGCAACAGCAGCAGACCGATGCTCACCGTCAGCGTGATGAACAACAGCGACGGCGGGTATTTGGTGATGTTGAAAAAACTCATCAGGGTTTGCAGGCTGCTGTCATTGATCGACCACGGTTTCTCGCCGTAACCGTTGACCAGCCGCAGCGCCGCGAAACCCAGCAGCCCGGCGCTGCCGACGATCAGCAAACGCCGCTGGCGCAAAGTCGCATCAGCCACTCGGGCAAACCATGGCCCCAGCGAATAACCAAGAGCAATCACGCCGATCCACGGCAGCAACGGGTACGACGTACGCAAGCGCAAACTCTCGCTGACTTCGATCCAGCCGCGGTCATGCAGGATCGCCCACGGCACATGCAGCGCCGATTCCGTTCCGAAATGCACACCATCGAGCAGGTTATGCCCGGCGATGATCGCCAGGCTCAACGTCAACAGCAGCCAGCGTGGCAGCCAGACCAGCAGCGACAGCGCGATCATGCTCAGGCCGATGGCCCAGATCACTTGCAGGTAGATCACGCTCGGCGGCAGCTGGAACGTCCAGGCGAAATTCACCAGGGTGAATTCGAGTACCACCAGAAACAGACCACGCTTGAACAGAAAGGCACTGACGTCAGCCTTGCCGTCGTACTTTTCCCCGAACAGCCACGCCGACAACCCGGTCAGCAACACGAACACCGGCGCACACAGATGCGCCAAGGTACGGCTGAAGAACAGCGCTGGCTCGGTGCTGGCGATGTCCATCGGATCGGACACCTGACGATGCAACAGAAAGGTTTCGCGCACGTGATCCAGCAACATGAACAGAATCACCAGGCCACGCAGCGCATCAATGGACAACAACCGGCCAGTCGCCGGCGGGACGTTTCGGGGAACAGCAAGGGTCATGAAGGTTTCGCAATCGAGTGAGGAATTCGATCGGGCCGCATGAAAACGGCCCTAACATTTGCGTTACCTTATAACACGAAAAATCGTTTCAATTGCCAACGGTTCTCAAGCAGAACGCAGCCTTTCAAGCAGCACCTGCAACGGATGACGCACCGTCCGGTCGGCCTGGCGCTTGACCTGGCTGCGGCACGAATAACCGGTCGCCAGCGCTTCGCCCCGCTCTGCCGGTGCCTCGATCTGCTTCGCCCAGGACTGCTCGTAAATCACTGCCGAGGTTTCGCGATTGCGCGCTTCGTGGCCGTAGGTGCCGGACATCCCGCAGCAACCGGTGGCTTGGGTCGTCAGTTTCAAGCCGACACGTTCGAACACTTGCTCCCATTGCCGGGTCGCGGCCGGGGCGTTGGTTTTTTCGGTGCAGTGCGCGAGCAGACGGAAGGTTTCCTCGCGGCGCTGATCGGCTTGCTCCGGCATGACCTTGAGCAGCCACTCCTGCACCAGCGCCACCTCCGGGCATTTTTCCATCCCCGGCACTTTCAGATATTCCTGGCGATAAACCAGCGTCATCGCCGGATCGAGCCCCACCAGCGGCACACCGATCTCGGCCAGCGCGCGCAGTTGCCCGGCATTGCGCAACGCTGCGCGATTGAACGCCGACAGGAAGCCCTGCACATGCAGCGGCTTGCCGTTGGCGCTGAACGGTGCCAGATAAACCTGATAGCCCAGTCGCGAAATCAACTCGATCAGATCCGCCAGCAATGGCGCTTCGAAATACCGGGTAAACGCGTCCTGCACCAGCACCACGCTGCGCTCGCGTTGTACTTGAGTCAGTGTCGAAAGCAGCTCGACCGACGCCGGCTGAACCTGCCAACGGCGCATCGCCGCGTGGAAATCGAACCGGCTGAGCAACGGGACATCGACCATGCCGCCGAGACGCTCGATCAAGCGGCGGCTGAACGTGGCGCCCATCAAGCCGTTGTAGAGCAACGGAATCCGCGCCATGTACGGAATCGTGTACTCCAGCGAGGCAATCAGATAATCCCGCGCCGGCCGCAGATAACGCGTGTGGTACAGCTCGAGGAACCGCGAACGAAAGTCCGGCACGTTGACCTTTACCGGGCACTGCCCCGCACAGGACTTGCACGCCAGGCATCCGGCCATGGCGTCGTACACCTCATGGGAGAAGTCTTTTTCCTGGGTACGGCTGTTGCGCCAGCGCTGCAGCAATGTGCTGAAAAACGGCGGACGGCGACTGGCATCGGACAACACATCGACACCCGCCTCGCCCTGCAAACGCAACCATTCGCGAATCAGCGAGGCGCGGCCTTTTGGCGACTGCGCACGCTGGCGAGTGGCTTTCCACGACGGGCACATCGCATCGTCGGGATCGAAGTTGTAGCAGGCGCCGTTGCCGTTGCAGTGCATGGCCGCGCCGTAGTCTTGCCAGACTTTTTCGTCGATCTGCCGATCGAGTTCGCCGCGCAGGGTCACTTCGTCGATTTTCAGCAATGCAGCGCCGGGGATATCCGGCGTGGCAATCTTGCCGGGGTTGAACTGGTTGAACGGATCGAACGCCGCCTTCAAGGCTTGCAGTGCCGGGTACAACGCGCCGAAGAAGGCCGGTGCGTATTCCGAGCGCAGGCCTTTGCCGTGCTCGCCCCACAACAGGCCACCGTAGCGCTGGGTCAACGCGGCGACGCCGTCCGACACCGGTCGTACCAACGCCGCTTGTTGCGGGTCTTTCATGTCGAGAATCGGCCGCACGTGCAGCACGCCGGCATCGACGTGGCCGAACATGCCGTATTGCAGCTTATGGCTGTCGAGCAGGTCGCGCAGTTCGGCGATGTACTCGGCCAGATGCTGCGGCGGCACAGCGGTGTCTTCGACAAACGGCTGCGGCCGCGCTTCACCGGCAACGTTTCCGAGCAAACCCACCGCACGCTTGCGCATGCCATAAACGCGGTTCACCGCCGCATGACCGACGGCCAGCGTATGGCCCAGTCGCTCGACGGTGGCATCGTTGCCCAAGTGCCGGACGAAAGCCTCGACCCGGCCTTGCAGTTCCTCGGGATCGTCGCCGCAGAACTCCACCAGATTGATCCCCAGCGTCGGCCGGTCGGCGCTTTCCGGGAAGTATTCGGCGACACCGTGCCAGACGATGTCCTGCATCGCCAGCAACAGCACTTTGGAGTCCACGGTTTCAATCGACAGCGGCTTGAGCGCCATCAACGCCCGGGCATCGCGCAACGCGTCCATGAAGCCGGCGTAGCGAATGTTCACCAGCATGGTGTGCTTGGGGATCGGCAACACGTTGAGCTTGGCCTCGACCACAAACCCCAGCGAACCTTCAGCGCCGCACAGCACGCTGTTGAGGTTGAAACGGTTGTCGGCCTCGCGCAGGTGCGCCAGGTCGTAGCCGGTCAGGCAGCGGTTGAGATCGGGGAAGGTTTCCCGGATCAACTCGCCCTGTTCATCAATGATCTGCCGCGCGCAGCGATACACCTCGCCGGCCCGGCCCTCGCGGGCGCATTCCGCTGCCAGCTCGCTTTCTTCCAGCGGGCGGCCGTGCAAGCGCTCGCCACCGCGCAGGACCATGTGCAGTTCCAGCACGTGATCGCGGGTCTTGCCGTAGGTGCAACTGCCCTGGCCGCTGGCATCGGTGTTGATCATGCCGCCAACGGTGGCGCGGTTCGACGTGGACAGTTCCGGGGCGAAAAACAGCCCGGCGGATTTCAGGGCCGCGTTCAGTTGATCCTTCACCACGCCGGCCTGCACCCGCACCCAACGCTGTTCAACGTTGATTTCAAGGATGCGGTTCATGTGCCGCGACAGGTCGACGACGATGCCGTCGGTCAACGACTGACCGTTGGTGCCGGTACCACCGCCGCGAGGTGTGATCACGACTTTCTGGTGAGCCGGTTCGGCGATCAGGCGTGCCAGTAGCGCCACGTCGTCGGCGTCGCGCGGGAATACCGCCGCTTGCGGCAAGCGTTGATAGATCGAGTTGTCGGTGGCCAGCACCACGCGGCTGGCGTAGTCGGCACTGATTTCGCCGCGAAAGCCACCGGTTTCAAGGGCTTTGAGAAACTGTTGGTAATCGGTGTTCTGCGTGGTGGAAGGCGACAGCTGGGCAATCATCGGGCGTGCAATCTCGGTCAAAAACGGGCCGTGTGGCGGTGAACAGTTGTGCGCAATGAATGATTGCGTCACGCTCCCGCCATCTCATAGGCCTTATATTCATTGCAGAGCGATGCCGGGACAACCGTAAAATCGACCCGCAATCCATGACTAAAACGAATGAATCCGCGAACTCTTACTCCCTCGATGTCGTTGCTGCTGGCGTTTGAAGCCGCCGCACGCCATGAAAGCTATACCCGCGCCGCCCACGAACTGTCGCTGACCCAGAGCGCGGTCAGTCGTCAGGTGCAGATTCTGGAAAAGATGCTCGGCATGCGCCTGTTCAGTCGCGAAGGCCGGCGGGTGATCCTTACCGACGTCGGGCGCATGTACCAGCGCGAACTGTCCGAAGCCCTTGGGCAGATCCGCAGCGCAACGCTGCACGCCATGGCGTTTGGCTCGGGAATTCACAGCCTGCGCCTGGCGACTCTGCCGACCTTCGGCTCGAAATGGCTGCTGCCCCGCCTGAAGGACTTCTACACCGCGCACCCTGGCATGACCGTGCACCTGCATTCACGGATCGAAGCCATCGACTTCGACACCAGTGAAATCGACGCGGCGATTTGTGTTGGCGGCGGTGACTGGCCGGGGCTGACCGCCCACCGCCTGCACACCGAAGAACTGGTGGTAATCGCCAGCGCGCAACTGTCCGATGCCGAACGTCTCGCCGCCAATCAGCACATCGCCGGGCAGCTGTTGCTCAACGTCAGCAGCAATTCCCAGGCGTGGAGTGAATGGTTCAGCCATCACGCCCTGCCCCATCGCAGCATGCGCATCGGGCCGAGTTTCGAGATGACCTCGCACCTGATCCAGGCCGTGCGCGCCAATATCGGTATCGGACTGGTGCCGAGGATTCTGGTGGAGGATGAGCTGCACAGCGGTGAGCTGGTGCAACTGGGGGAACCGATCAGCAGCCGGCGCAGCTATTACCTGGTGTACCCGGCGCGCAATGAATCGCTGGCGTCATTGAAAGCGTTTCGGGATTGGCTGGTGCAGACGCTTTGAGTTGATTTACCGATGTTCGGGTGGGCGGAGGCAACCCGGGGGCGAATAATCGCCCCCCTGTATTGGCTAACGCTTCAGCGGTGGTGGCGCCTTTGGCCCCTTGATCAGTGGTTTTTCCAACTGTTTCCCATCTGGCCCGTAGAACAGGCGCGCGATGTGCGGCGGCATTGGCTGTGGCGCTCTGGCGGTCATGATGAACCCTCTGAAATCGGATTGAATTCAACCCATTTAACCTTCGCGGAATCTATCAACAAAAATTCAGCACCAAAAGGTACATCTGTTCCATCGCTGTTGAGCCAACACGGAGATTGCAACAGAAACTGCCCACTTGAAGATTCGGGCGGCCACTCCACCGGCCAGCCTAGAACGCGCCTTTCATCATCCAGATGCAGGGTGATGACGCGATCATATTTCGCAAATGCGCTGAACCATTGGCTAGGGTAGGAAGATTGTTTCGTTACGTTTCTGCTATGCAACCAAGCATGTAAGTTGCCACTGGCGGACAGACAACAGGCCAGCAACCCAAACACCAGCGAAGCAAAAAACGCCCATGCTGTTTCAGCCTTGGAATCCCACGTTCCTACAGAAAAACCCGACCTCCCCACCCACAAACAGACCTCACCAACGCCCAGAACGGCCCCGTGAATCACAAACGTAAAAATCAACGCCTGCACAATCTGCCCGAACGTATCCGGCCGCTTGAATGCCGTCAGGGTGTAGAAAATCCAGGTCGAGACAAACCCCGGGATCAGGTACTGCAACAGCGGAATCACCTCTTTCACCAGATCATCCATGATCGGTCGCTCCTTGAATCAAAAAAACAACCCTCCCAAAACAACAATGCCGGCCCGTAATGGGCCGGCATTCAAAGCCTAGTGCACGCGGGAAAAACGCCCGCGATCATCTGTCACCGCGCATTACGCATCCTGCAGAATCAGATCCGCGCCCTTCTCCGCCACCATCAGCACCGCTGCGTGGGTGTTGCCTGACGTCACATTGGGGAAGATCGACGCATCGACGATCCGCAACCCCTCAAGTCCATGCACCTTGAGGCGCTTGTCGACCACCGAACTCTGCTCGTCCGCGCCCATCGCGCAGGAGCCGCACAGGTGATAGATCGAGCCGCAGTTGTCACGGAAGTACTGGAGCATCTGCTCGTCGGTTTCCACCGCCGGCCCCGGCAAGACTTCATCGACCGTGATGCCCTTCAGTGCCGGAGCCCCCATGATCTTGCGCATCAGGCGACTGCCCTGGATCACCTCGTCGATGTCCTTTTGCGTGCTCAGGTAGTTCGGATCGATCAACGCCGCATCGCGGGGATTCTTCGAGGCAATCGTGATGTGCCCGCGACTGGTCGGGCGGCACGGGTTGAAGCACAGCAGGAAACCTGAATACGGCTCGGGCTTGAGGCTGGCCTTGTTGTTTTTCGGAATCTGGTACGACAGCGGGTTGAAATACAGCTGCAGGTTCGGATGGGTCTGCTCCGAGTTGCCACGAAAGAATCCGCCCGCCTGATTGACGCTCATCGCCAGTGCGCCCTTGCGGGTCAGCAGGTATTTCACGCCGAGTTTGAACTGGCCGAACAGCGAGCTGAGTTCATCGTTCAGGGTCGGGATATTGGCCTTGTAGTAGTAGCTGACGCACAGGTGATCCTGCAGGTTCTGCCCTACCGCCGGCAGGTGTTTGACAACCGGGATCTGATGCTTGGCCAGCAAGGCACGATCCGCCACGCCCGACAGCTGCAGGATCTTCGGCGTGTCGACGGCGCCAGCGCACAGGATCACTTCCTTGCGCGCCGTGAAAGTTCGCGTCACGCCATGCTGGGTGATGGAAATACCGGTGGCACGCTGCTGGCTTTCATCGAACAGGACACGGTCGACCAGCGCGTAGTGCTCGACCGTCAGGTTCGGCCGGCTCAATGCCGGATGCAAATGGGCGAAGCTGCTGGAGCTGCGCTGACCGTTGCGGGTGTTGACGTCATAGATGCCCGCACCTTCGAATTTCGGACCGTTGAAATCGTCGCTGCGCGGGTAGCCGAGTTCGTCGCAGCCCTTGAGGAACACGTCGCAGATCGGGTGGGTCTGGCCGGCCATCGGGGTGATGCTGATCGGGCCGCTGCCGCCGTGGTATTCGCTGTCGCCCAGCGGATGGTTTTCCAGTTTGCGGAAGTACGGCAGCACATCCTTGAAGCCCCAGCCGTCGTTGCCGTTGGCCGCCCAGTCGTTGAAATCATGGGCCTGACCACGCACGTAGATCATCGCGTTAATCGAGCCCGAACCGCCCTGGACCTTGCCGCGCGGGGCGTAGATTTCGCGATTGCCCAACTGCTTCTGCGGCTGGCTGTAGTACATCCAGTTGAAGGTCGGGTTGTAATACATTTTGGCGAAGCCGACCGGGATCTTGAACCACAGGGAACTGTCCTTGCCGCCCGCCTCCAGCAGGAGCACCGTGTGTTGGCCCGAGGCCGAGAGCCGGTTGGCCAGGACGCAGCCAGCGGCGCCTGCGCCAGCGATGATGTAGTCGTATGTCATGCACGGTTACCGCGTAAGTCTTTTTATCGAACCCGCCCGTTGCCGGGCGGGGAAATCCGTCAGCCCTTGGCCGGCGATGTGTCTTTGACGTCGGCCGGGGTCGGGGCCATTTGCAGGTGCAGGCGCTCACCGGTGTACGGCGAATGCTTGCGCACCACGTCCATGTTCAGCTCCACACCCAGGCCCGGCTCGGTGGACGGGATGATGTAGCCGTCCTCCCACTGCAACGGCTTTTTCAGGACCTCGGCGTGGAAGCCGCCCCAGGTCTCGATGCTTTCCTGGATCAGGAAGTTCGGCGTGCAGGCCGCGAGCTGGAAACTCGCCGCTGCGCCAATCGGCCCGTTGTACAAATGCGGGGCGATTTGCGCGTAATAGGCTTCGGCCATGCTGGCGATCTTCTTGCCTTCGAGCAGGCCGCCGCAGCGCGCCACGTTCATCTGCAGAATCGACGCACCGCCGGCCTGCAGCAGCTTGAAGAACTCGTACTTGGTGGTCAGACGCTCACCGGTGGCAATCGGAATGCTGGTCTTGGCCGCGACTTGCGCCATGGCCTCTTCCTGGCCCGGCGGCACCGGTTCTTCGAACCACAGCGGGTCGTATTTCTCCAGGCGTTTGGCCAGGCGAATCGCCGAGGACGGCACCATTTGCCCGTGAGTGCCGAACAGCAAATCGCACTTGTTGCCCACCGCTTCGCGGATCTTGCGGCAGAAGGTTTCGCAGCGTTCCAGCACTTCCAGCGAGATCTGGTGCCCGGAGTACGCGGTGTACGGCCCGGCCGGGTCGAACTTCACGGCGGTGAAGCCTTTGTTCATGTTGTCGATGGCGCATTCGGCGGCCAGGTCCGGGTCGTCGTAGTCGTACTCGCCACGGCTGTTGACCGGGTACAGGTAGGTGTAGGAACGCAGACGTTCGTGAACCTTGCCGCCAAGCAGTTCGTAGACCGGTTTGTTCGCGGCCTTGCCGATGATGTCCCAGCAGGCCATTTCCAGGCCGCTGACCACGCCCATCATGGTCAGGTCGGGACGCTGGGTGAAACCGCTCGAATAGGCCTGACGGAAGAAGCGTTCGATGTGGTGCGGATCCTGATTCAGCAAGTAGCGTTCGAACACGTCTTCGATGATCGGCAGCATGGCTTTGGGGCCGAAGGTCGCGGCGTAGATTTCGCCGACGCCTTCGATGCCGCAGTCGGTCTTGAGCTTGACGAACAGCCAGTACATGCCGCCGATGTGCGGTGGCGGTACGGCGACGATATGGGTTTCAAGGGCGACGATTTTCATCTCAGGCACCTGTTTTGTTCGAAGTTTTTTTGTTGATCCGGGCACGCAGGGTCACGGCAGCCAGAGTGCCGATCAGACCGATAGTGGCGATGTAGCCGAAATAGAGCTTGTAGCCGAGGGCGCCGGGGAAATGCTCAGTGAGGTAGCCGTTGATCAACGGGATGAACGCATCCGGCATGTAACCGACCACCGAGACGATGCCGATGGCCAGTCCGGTGATGCGCAGCGGAATGTTGCAGCTGTCGAGGATCGCCCAGTACAGACCGCGAATCGCGTAGGTCATCAGGCCGATGAAAATCACTGTCGCGATCAGCAGCCCCATGCTGTTGAGCGCCGGGAACACGATCAGCCCGACAATCGCCAGACTCGCCAGCAACAGCGCGACGATCAGCACCGAGATGTTCGAGAACTTGTCCCCCAGCCAGCCGCCGCCGATGCCGCCGATCGGGCGCATCCACAGCTTGATGGTGGTGATGGTGCCGGCCATGACGGCTGTGAGGCCGCTGCCTTGCAGGTAGTCCGAGAAGCTGTAGGTGGCCCAGAAGATGTGATAACCGCAGAACACGATCGCGGTGACCAGCCACAGTTCAGGAATCTTCACCAACGTTGCCAGATCAGTGAGCAGGTTGAACTTGCCCTTCTCTACCGGCGGCGTGTCTTCCATCGACTTCGGATCCTTGATCAGCACCAGCACACAGCCGATGGCGATACAGGTGAAGGCGTAGAGGTAAACCACGTGCTTGAAACCTTCGGCGGTGGACTCGCCACGGGTTTCGGTGGCGAAGGCGAACAACGCCAGCGCAACCGTCGCCAGCAGCGCTTCGACCAGCCCGCGACCGCCATCGAGAATGCCGAAGAACCGACCCTGCTCGGTGTGATGGGCAATCATCTTCACCCGCTTGAGCACCGAGGCCCAGAACGTCAGGCCGGTGGTCAGACCCCAGCAACCGAAGATGATCATCAACCCGGTCATCGACGGCGCGGTCGAATACCACAGGCCCAGCGCGCCGGTTGCCACCAGCGAAAAGAAGATCAGAAAACGCGGCGCGATACGGTCGGCCAGCCAGCCGCTCGGCAAGTAGCTGAGCAGGAAAATCGTCCCCAGCATCGAGTACAGATAACCCAGCTCGCTGTGGCTGATCTGGAACACCTCGAGCATGGTGGTCTGGTAGACCTGGCGCAGGTACAGAATCGGGTAGATCGCACCGGCGGCCAGCACCAGCAACATCAGTTGGAAATAGCGACTTCCCTTGTCGCTCTGGCTTTTCGAAGCCGAATTGGAACCCTGAACAGCGGCAGCAGAGGATGCATGCTTGGACATTGAAGTGACCTCGGGCGACCCGTGCTCCGGGCGCCCCTGATAATTGTTTTTATAGGTGTAGCGTGAGGCGTGAGGCGGTGGATCAGTACTTCATGACCACAAGACGGGTCTGGGTGAATTCGAGCATGCCGTGCTTGCCGTCATCGCCGCCCAGGCCCGAACGTTTCCAGCCAGCGTGGTAGCCCTGGTACGGATCGGCCGGGGTGCGATTGACGTACAACTCGCCGGCCTCGATGGCGTTGGCGACTTTCTGCGCGGTGCGGTAGTTCTCGGTGTACAGCACCGACGACAGACCGAACTGATGGTCGTTGGCCATGGCCAGCGCTTCGTCGATGTCGCGGTACTTGAGCACCGGCAGCACCGGGCCGAAGATTTCTTCCTGGACGATTTCCATGTCCTGACGGCAGCCGCTGAGCAGCGTTGGCGGGTAGAAATGCCCCGGACCTTCGGGCAGCACACCGCCGCTTTCGAGGACGGCACCGTCAGCAATCGCGCGCTCGACCATGGCGTGGATGTTCTTCTGCGAACTGGCGTTGACCAGCGGGCCCATCAGGCTCGCGTCCGTGGCGCGGTCGCCGAACTTCACGGCCGCGATTTTCGCTTTGAGCAGCGCGAGGAAACGGTCGTGAACGCTTTCCTGCACGTAGACCCGTTCCACCGCCGTGCACAACTGGCCGCAATGGGTGGTCTTGGAGGCAATGATCGCAGTCGCGGCAGCTTCAAGATCGGCGTCGGCCTCGATGATTGCCGGGGTCTTGCCGCCCAGCTCCAGCGAAGGCTTGGCGATGTTGGCCTTGCAGTAATCAAGGACGATGCGTCCGGCGTTGACGCTGCCGGTCAGGGTGATCAGGCCCACGGCTTTATGGGTGCAAACCGCTGCGGCGGTGGCGTGATCCATGGTCAGGATGTTGACCACACCGGCCGGCATGCCCGATTGCTCCACCGCTTTGGCGATTTCGAACGCCGACGTCGGGGTGTTGTTGCTCGGGCGCACCACCACGGTGTTGCCGGCAATCAGCGCCGGAGCGATTTTGCGCAACAGGGTGTAGACCGGGTAGTTGAACGGAATCAGGCACGCGACGACGCCAATCGGCTCGCGGTGCAGAAACAGGTTTTCGTCGGGGCTGTCGCTGGGAATGATCTCGCCTTCGATGCGGCGCGCCCACTCAGCGTGGTAACGGGTGATCTGCGCGGCATAACGGGCTTCGTTGCTGGCATCGCTCAGGCTTTTTCCGGATTCGGCGGCCAGAGCGGCGCCGATGGCTTCGGCGCGATCTTCAAGGGCAGCCGCAAACGCTCGCAGGTGCTCGGCGCGTTCGATGCTGGTGAGTTTGCCCCAGGTCTTTTGCGCCTTGGCGGCGGCGTCGACTGCCGCCGTGGCTTCTTCGGCGGTGGCAGCCGAAACATGACCCACCAACGCTTCGGTGGCCGGGTTGTAGACCGCGATCAGCGCCGCGCTGGCCGGCTCGATGAAGTGGCCGTTAACAAAATTTCGCTCGACTCGCATGTGCATCGCCCATCGTTTGTTTTTATCGATGGCGCCAGTCTTGTCATCGACAGCGGGTTCAACAAACGATTTATCCGGCGATCAAACATTCGAAAAAGGCACGTTACTCAGAAAATCGCCTTCGAAGGCTCAAGTTGGCGCTGCGCCAGCCAGATCTCTTCCTGCAGCCACTGACTGAACGCCTGCAATTGTGGCATCTGCGTCTGTTCCGGGCGGGTCACCAGCCAGTAGGACTGGTGCCCTTCCACATGCACGTTGTGCACCTGGGTCAACTGTCCGCTGGCCAGTTCCGAGGCGACCATGTGCCAGTCGGCAATGGTGATCCCCAGACCATCGACGGCCGCCTGAATCGCCAGATCCAGCAGGTCGAATTCATAGCCGCCCTGGGTATCGACGCCCGTGATCCGCGCCGCGTCGAGCCAGTGTTTCCAGGTCAGGTAGCGCTGATCCTCCCTTGCCAGCACATGCAACAGGGTCAGGCGATTGAGATCGATGCCCTGATCACCGCCCTCCCGCGCATACAGGGTCGGCGCGCACACGGCGATATGCCGCTCCTGAATCAGCAGCGAACTGTCGAGCCCGTCCCATTCGCCGTCGCCAAAACGGATCGCGCAATCGAGGGTGCTGGTTTCCGCCAGGCTGTCCTGCAAGCGGGTGGTGATGCTCAGTTCCAGTTCCGGATGCTGCTCGCGCAGGCGTCCCAGGCGCGGCATCAACCAGCGGCTGGTGAAGGTGGGCGGCGCATTGATGTGCAAGCGGTTGGCGTGGGTTTTCTGCTGGATGCTGCGCACGGTCAGTTCGATCTTGTCGAACGACTGATGCAGCGCCCGCAGCAGAATCTTGCCGGCGCCGGTCAGTTCGAGATGGTGATGGCGGCGCTCCAGCAGACTTTCGCCAAGCTGTTCTTCCAGTTGCCGCACCTGACGGCTGACCGCGCTCTGGGTGACGTTGAGCAACTCGGCGGCGCGGGTGAAGCTGCCGGTGCTGCCGGCCACTTCGAATGCTTTGAGTGCATTCAGGCCGGGCATTTTGCGTTTCATACAAGGCACTCGAAAACCACAGACAAGGCGCAAAGCATCCCACGACATTGGCGAATTGTCCTACAGGATTTTCCGAGTAACATGCATTCGATGCAGGTTTCCCTGACGTTTTTATCGTTTGTTCTGCAGCGGGCGGATGGCAAAACTGCGCGGCATCTCTAATAAAAACAATCGAGAGCCGCTCCATGCCCTTCCCTGCATCTTTGCGCCTGCGCACCACCTCCATCGCTCTGTTCTGCAGCATTGCCGCCCCGGCCATGGCGGTCCAGGTCACCGACAATCTCGACCTTGGCGGCGCTATTCGTGCCCGTTGGGACGTGGACCCGGATCGCGACATCCAGAAGTTCGGCCTCGACACGGTGTTCCTCAGCGCCAAGTACAACTCCGACTCGTGGATCGGCGAAGCGCAATATCGCTTTTACGGCCGCTCCTACCCGTACCAGTACACCAAAAACTACGGCGATATCCGCTTCGCCAAGTTCGCGTGGGTCGGCTACAAGTTCAATCCCGACCAGCAAGTACAAGTGGGCCTCAACACCGTGCCGTTCGGCTTGCAGCCGTACTTCGGCAGCACGTTCTACGAAACCCTGGGCAACGTCATCGGCCTGGAAGACGTGCAACAGATCGGCACCAAGTACATCCAGCAAAGCGGCGACTGGAACCTCCAGGCCGGTTACTACCTGCGCCCGGCCTGGCAAGGGAAAGGCACCAGCAAAGGCGTGACGTATTCGAGCGTGGTGTCCGAGGCCGACAGCTATGTGGCCGACGGCAGCAACAACCAGGAACGCAACACCGTGGTACTGCGGGTCGCCAAGGCAATGGATCTGGGGCCGTGGAAGTCCGAGGTCGGGATCTCCGGCCTGACTTCAAGCCTCGAGAACAAAGACACCAACAACGACGGTCGGCGCAACGCCGTGGCCGTGCACTACATGGGCAAGAACGGCCCATGGGGCGTGCAGTTGCAGGCGGCGCGGCAGCAGATGTCGCCACGCAATGCCGGCACCGATGAACTGGTGACCCTCGGCGGCTACGACGGCACCTACAACGTGGCCAGTCGCGGCAATCTGTACGTGGCCGACCTGAGTTACGACGTCGGTGGCAAATACCTGTTCGACCAGATCAGCGGGATCAAGCTGTACGCCAACTACAGCGCATTCGACAAGTCCGCCAGCGGCTTCAAGACATCCGAACGGATGATCCTCGGCACTTCGTTTTCCGTGAGTAAGTTGTGGGTGGCCACGGAATGGCTGTTCGGCAAAAACGATCCGTACATCGGTGGCAGCAGCTACACCCAGAGCCTTGGCGCGGGGGGACTGGATCAGTGGGAAAACCAGTTATATGTGAACGTCGGGTATTACTTCTGACGCTCGAAAAAATCGCAGCCAGGGCTGCGATTTTTTTTGCCTGCCCGTTGCGAATTCACCTTGCATCCGCACCGCCCCGATAGTCAGATAGCCCTCATCCGAAAACAACAATAAACCGCCCGGTCCGGAGTTCCGCCTCCATGCGTCAACTACCCTCGCTCAACACCCTGCGCGTGTTCGAAGAAGTCGCCCGTCATCGCAGTTTCAGTCAGGCCGCCATCGGGTTGAACGTCACCCAGGGCGCGGTCAGTCGTCAGATCAAACAGCTTGAAGACTACCTCGGCGTGGCGCTGTTCGTGCGCACGCCTCAAGGGCTGTCACTGACCGAAGCCGGCAGCAATCTTTCCCCGCATCTGGCCGAGGCCTTTGACCACATCGAACGTGCCCTGCAAGCAGTGCGCGTGCCGAATCTGCGCCAGCGTTTGAAAGTGCTCGCACCGCCGACCTGGGCCACGCGCTGGCTGTCGCCGCACCTGCGCGCGTTCTGTCAGCGCTACCCGGACATCAACCTCAGCGTCACCAACCAGATCGGCCACGACAGCCTCACGGAAGTCGATTGCCACATCCGCTTCGGCCTCGCGGCAGCGCCTCACTGTGTCAGCCAATTGCTGGTGATGGAACGGCACATCGCGGTGGCCAGCCCGGAACTGTTCAACGGCGATCAGCCGCCGGATTTGCGGCAGTTTCCACTGCTGCACATCTTGCACGACGGCAAGCGTTTGAAGGTCTGGGAGAACTGGCTGGCGGCCATGGGCCGGGATGACATCGACGCTGGGCAAGGACTGGAATTCAGCACCCTGGATCAGGTGATCCACACTGCGCTGGCCGGCGGCGGCCTGGCAGTGATCGACCGGCAGATGATCGAAAAGGAACTGGCGAACGGCAGCCTGCTGCCGATCACCCCGATTGAGGTGATCGGCCCTTATGGGTATTGGCTGGATGTGGCGAATGACAAGCAAGGGCTGTCGAAGGTGAAGCTGTTTACCGAGTGGCTAGGGGTTGTCAGCAACCCCTGACCTGCACTCATCAGACGGGCGTGGCGACTTTCCCGACCACCCCTGTCCCGACTTCCACCGGACTCTGCGCCTTGCACGCCTGACTCAACGTCAACGACTTGGTCTCCGGCGCCCACGCCCAGGACAACAACGCGCCAATCCCCAGGATCGCCGCAAGAATGCCCATGGTCGGGCTCAACCCGATTCCCGCCACACTCACCGGCAACAGGAACGTACTGACCGCCGAACCCAGACGGCTGACCGCCGTCGCCAGGCCAATCCCGCTGGCCCGTACTTCCGTCGGGAAGCTCTCCGCCGGGAACACGCCCACCAGGTTGCTCACCGCCGACAGCACCAGGGTGAACACACCGAACACCAGCACCATCAGCCACGCCGCACTGCCCGGCAACACCGCCAGCAGAAACAACGCCACCGCCAGAATGATGAACGAGTTGATCAGGAACCCGCGCCGGGTGAATTTGATCGTGCACCAGATGCCGATCAACGCGCCAAGGATCAGCAGCATGTTGAGCATCAGCTCGGTGCCGAAACCCTCGGCCAGGCCCATTTTCTGCAGGATCGATGGCAGGAAGGTGTAGATGGCGAAGTACGGCATGACGATGCAGACAAAGAACAGGCAGTTGAACGCCGTGCGCTTGCGGTATTCGCGACTGAACAGCACCGCGTAGCCCGAGCGGGTTTCCGTGGATTGGGTCTCGTCCAGCTCGACATTGTCGCCCAGATGCCTTTTGACGATGGCACGGGCTTCGGCCACCCGCCCCTGATTGACCAACCAGCGCGGTGATTCCGGCGTACCGATTCGCGCGATCAGAATCAACGCGGCCGGAATCGCCGACGACGCCAGCATCCAGCGCCAGGCATCATCACCGAGGCTTAGCATGGCAGTGCCAACGAAAGTCGCCGCTACGTAGCCGAAAGTCCAGATCACGCTGAACGAACCCAGCAACACGCCGCGATGTTTCTTCGGTGCGAACTCGGCGAGCATCGCGTGACCGACACTGAAATCCCCGCCCAGACCGATGCCGATCAGCACCCGGCAAAGGAACAGGCTCATGGCAGTTTCGACGTAGAACTGCATCACCGAAGCGATAGTGATCAGCACGAAACTGACCAGGAAGATTTTCTGCCGGCCGACCTTGTCCGAGATCCAGCCGAAAAACAGACTGCCGAGAAACAGGCCGATCAACGCCGACGCGCCGATCAGGCCCTGCCAGAACGCATCGAGCTGCATCTGCGGGCTGAGCAAGGTGAACGCGATGCCGATCAGGCCAAGGATGTAGCCGTCGGTGAAGTGCGCGCCGAAGGTCAGGCCGGCGATCTTGATATGGAAGCGCCCGATGGGCAGGTCATCGATCTTTACGGGTTGAGCGGACATGTTCGTCTCCAATTGTTGTTATTGACGGAGAAACGGAAAGCTCTGGGAGAAGCCTGCGGGAGCGAACTCCCACAGGATTCGGGGAGGTCTAGAGACCACCCATCAACAGGTATTTGATCTCCAGATAGTCATCCAGACCGTACTTCGAACCTTCACGCCCAAGGCCCGATTCCTTGATGCCACCGAAAGGCGCCACCTCCGTGGAGATGATTCCTTCGTTGATGCCGACCATCCCGGCCTCCAGCCCTTCGGCCATGCGCCAGACCCGGCCGATGTCGCGGCTGTAGAAGTACGCCGACAGACCGAACGGTGTGTCATTGGCCCGCGCCAGCACTTCGGCTTCGTCCTTGAAGCGGAAGCATGCGGCCACCGGCCCGAAGGTTTCGTCCTGGGCGATGAGCATGTCGCCGTTGGCTTCGGTGAGAATGGTCGGCTCGTAGAACGTGCCGCCCAACGCATGCCGACGACCGCCGCACAACAACGTGGCGCCCTTCTCCAGCGCATCGCTGACGTGGGCTTCGACCTTGGCCAGTGCGGCGGCGTTGATCAGCGGACCTTGCTCGGTGTCACCGTCCAGCGCACTGCCCACGCGCATCGCCGCCACGGCTTCGGCGAGTTTGCCGGTGAAGGCTTCGTAGACGCCGTCCTGAATGAAGAAGCGGTTGACGCACACGCAGGTCTGCCCGGTGTTGCGGAATTTCGAGGCCATCGCGCCTTTGACGGCCGCATCGATGTCGGCATCGTCGAAGACAATGAACGGCGCGTTGCCACCCAGTTCCAGCGAGACCTTTTTCAGCGTGTCGGCAGCCTGGCGCATCAGCAGTTTGCCGGTGCGGGTGGAGCCGGTGAACGACAGCTTGCGCACCACGCTGGACGCTTGCAGCGCACCACCGATGGCCACCGCGTCGCCGGAAACGATGTTGAACACACCCGCCGGAATCCCGGCCTGCTCGGCCAACACCGCCAGAGCGAACGCCGACAGCGGGGTTTCTTCCGACGGTTTGAGAATCATCGTGCAACCCGCCGCCAGCGCCGGGCCGACCTTGCGGGTGACCATCGCCAGCGGGAAGTTCCACGGGGTGATTGCCGCGACCACGCCGATGGCTTCCTTGGTCACGATGATCCGCGCATCGGACTTGTGGCTCGGGATCACATCGCCGTAGGCACGCTTGGCTTCCTCACCGAACCACTCGAGAAAGCTCGCGGCGTAGACCACTTCGCCCTTCGCTTCGACCAGCGGTTTACCCTGCTCGCGGCTGAGCAAGGTCGCCAGTTCCTGCTGGTTGGCGAGCATCAGATCGCTCCAGCGTTTCAGGCGCTGGCTACGTTCCTTGGCAGTGAGTTTGCGCCAGGCCGGCAAGGCACGATTGGCGGCTTCGATGGCGAGATTGGTTTCCTCGGCACCGGCCTTTTGCACCTCGGTGATCAACTCGCCATTGGCCGGGTTGCGCACCGGATAAGTCGCGCCGCCGCAGCCCCACTGGCCGTCGATGAAGTTGCCGTGACGAATCAACCCGCTCATGCCACCGCCCCCTGCAACGTGAAGCGTTCCTGCCCCGGACGGGCCGTGCGCAGGATGCGTTTGCCGGCGGTGTAATCGTTGATCACGTCACACGGGGTGTAGTTGCGCTCCAGCTCGTGCAGTTCTTCGGCATCGAGTTTGGTTTCCAATGCCGCCAGTGCGCTGTCGAACTGCGCGGTGGTGTCGGCGCCGACCAGCATGCAATCCACGCCCGGATGGTTGGCGACCCAGGCCTGGGCGATCTGTGCGTTGGACACGCCACGGGCACGGGCCACGCGCTGCACCGAATGGGCGATCTCGAACGAGGCCTCGTCGCTGTACATCTGCTGGGTGAAGAAGTCGGTCTGGTTGCGGGTCGATTGCACGTCACCGGTCAGCAGGCCACGGGCCAGCGGGCTGAACACCGAGACGCCGATGCCCTGATCGCGGCAGAACGGAATCATCTCGCGCTCTTCTTCGCGATAGGCGCAGTTCAGTTGCAGCTGCATGTTGATCGGCTTGACCCAACCGTTGCGCTCGCAGGCCATGAGGATTTTCGCCAGTTGACCAGTGAGCATGGTCGAGACGCCGATGTAACGCGCCTTGCCGGAACGCACGATGTCGTTCAGTGCGCCCATGGTTTCCTCGACCGGGGTATTCACGTCGAAGTAATGCAGCATGAACACGTCGACATAATCCATGTCCAGACGCTTCAGCGAGGCATCGATGCTGTCCATGATGTGCTTGCGCGAATGGCCGCTGGCGTTGATCGCGTTGCGGGTGCCGTAGCCGACCTTGGTGGTGATCACCAGGTCTTCGCGACGGGCCAGACGTTTGACGATGCGCCCGACCACTTCCTCGCCGACACCGGCGGAATAGAAGTCCGCCAGGTCGATGAAGTTCACACCATTGTTGAGGGCGTGAGCGACGATCGGCTCGCTTTGTTTTTCATTGAAGATCCACGGTTTCCAGTCCGGGGTGCCCATGTTCATGGTGCCCAGGCACAGGCGGGAAACTTGCAGGCCGGAGTTGCCCAAACGGATGTATTGCATGGCGCGGACCTCAGGCTTTTGGCGTGTAGAAAGGGTTGCTGATGTGGTTGACCACATCCTTGAGCTGCGCGGTTTCCGGCTTGCCCGTCAGGGCGGCGCGGATCGCGGTGCGGCAGGCGTTGTAGTTGTTCAGATACACCGCATCGAGGTCATCGCAGGCCGGGTTGACCCAGTTGGCGGTGACGATGGCCCACTCGTCTTCGGCTTCCGGCGGCAGCGTGCCGTCGAGCAGTGCTTCGAGCACAGCCTTGGCGATACCGGCCTGGGAAGCGCCCCAGGTTGCGTTGCCGTGCAGGTCGCTGCTGATCGCAGCCTTGTTGACGTACAAGGTCATCGGCTTGACCGGAATGTTCGGCTGGGCGATCACCATGAACGGGCAGTGCCCCTGGCTCGGCGACGCCAGACTGTTGGCGAACGCCTGACCCGCCGGGCCGTTGCGCGGGCCGATCAGGATATTGATGTGCGCGGCGTTCACGCCCGGGCCTTCGAAACCTTCACCGATGTACAGGTCGAGTTCTTTCATCAGTCATTACTCTTTGCGATGCAGAGGGATTTTTTTGGGGTGATCGACAGCTCACGCGGGCCGGATGGTCAACGGGGTCAATAACGGACGTGGGGAGACGCGAAGGGAGAATCGGGACATGGCTGCAAACGCTCTCTGGTTGTTATTGATGAGCTGTGTTTGCGATTTTTTAACACCGGGTATCAGGCCACCCGTAACCATTAAAAATCATGGGGCAATGACTTTTAGTCATAGCCTTGATGCAGGTAAAAAAGGGCTGGCGAAAAAAATCCCGCTCGAAAGCGGGACTTTTCGGACTGCGCTTGGTTACGCGACGACGGGGATCATCGGATCAGCAGCCGCCAGCGCAATGGCACGGTCAGCGGCCGGCGGGTAGATCCATTGGGTGTTGATCTGGGTCTTGAGCGACTTGCCCTCCTCCTTCACCAGTTTCACCTGACGATCCCAGCCCTCGGTGTACACCGCGCCCCAGGCGCCGAGGTCGAGGCAGGTCACGTATTTCGGCTGGCTGTACGGCGTCGGATCGACACCGAGAATCTGCGCCGCCACGTTGTTACCGGCATGCCGGCCGAGGGAGATCGCGTGCTGGCAGGTCATCAGGGCGAAGTTGCCGATGTCGTCGGTGGCCGCATAAGCCACGTCGCCGGTGGCGAAGATATCGTCCTGGCCGATGACTTTCAGGTGTGCATCGACATGCAGACGACCCTGACGATCACGTTCGGCAGGAATCTGCTCAGTCAGGGAGCTGGCGCGCACGCCGGTGGTCCAGACCACGGTTTTTGCCTCGATGCGCTGGCCGTCCGACAGGGTCACGCCGTTCTCATCGACCGAGAGCACCGACACACCCAGTCGCCATTCGACGCCGAGTGCTTCGCTCGCTTCGGCAATCGAGACGCTGATGGCTTCGCCCATGGCCGCACCGACTTTCTGCCCACGGTCGACGATGATCACTTGTACGTCAGCCTGATCGCCCAGCACTTCCCGCAGACGCGCCGGCATTTCGGTCGCGGTTTCGATGCCGGTGAAGCCGCCGCCAGCCACCACCACGGTGTTGCGCGCCTGGCTCGCAGGCTGATCGGCCAGGGATTTCAGGTGGTTTTCCAGGCGAATTGCCGCTTCGATCCGGTCAACGTCAAAGGCGTATTCTGCGACGCCCGGGGTATCCGGCAGCGCCAGACCACTGCCGGAAGCCAGTACCAGCTTGTCGTAATGGAAAACCTGAGCGGCGCCGTTGGCGTCGGTGTAGCCCACGGTTTTGGCGTTCACGTCGATAGTGTTCGCGGCGCCCTTGATGAAGTTGACACCTACCGCATCGAACAGATCGCCCAGCGGCGCGGCCAGCGTGTGGGCATTCGGCTCGTAGAAACGCGGACGTACACGCAGTTCCGCCTGCGGCGCCAGCACGGTGACGTCGATGTTGTCGCGGTTGTGAATGTCGACCAGACGGGTCGCACTCAACGCCGTCCACATGCCACCAAAACCTGCGCCGACTACCAGAATGTGCTGTTTCATTGTTGTCTCCAGGCCCGAAGCCAAGTCTTAGAAAGAGGTTCAAGAATTCACGTTTATCGGGAGTCGGCACGCTTGGGGGTTCTGAAAGCGTAGAACACTGCTCACCGGATAACGGCGACTGTATTGGTCGCCGTTATATCCAACAAGTCAGATTATTCGATCATTCGAATCGAAATTATCGATAGCTGACACGACCCCTTCCGAGGATGCTCAAACCATATAAATCGCAGCACGCCGAGAACAAACGGGCTTCAAGGCAAAGATTCAGGCGCTTATCAGATTTGTCCGCCATGAATTACCCTGCTAACATCTGCGACAATTACAGTCGGAGATAGCTATGTCGCTTTACAGTGCGGGCGTCGAGTACGGCATCCATTGCCTGGCGTTTCTGGTGGGCAGCGGTGGTGACAGTCGCGAAGCGAGCGTGCGCGACCTGGCTGACCTGCAGGGGGTGCCGCTGGATTACCTGGCGAAGATCTTCACCAAACTGGCCAAGGGCAAACTGGTGGTGGCCACCGGCGGCGTGCGCGGTGGCTTTACCCTGGCGCGCCCGGCGGACGAGATCACCCTGCTCGATATCGTCAATGCCATCGACGGCCCGAAAAACATTTTCGAATGCCGGGACATCCGCGGGCGTTGTGCGCTATTTGACGGCTCGCCCCCGGATTGGGCAGTGGACGGGACCTGTTCGATTCACGGGGCGATGATGGTTGCGCAGAAGCGCATGGAAGAAGCCCTGGCCCAGCAGACCATTCTCGATATCGCCAGAAAGGTCGGGCGCAAGGCGCCGGCGGAATTCAACAGCCAGGTGGAAAACTGGATTCAGGATCGTCGCGACAAGAAGACCGCCGGCTCGGGCATCCCGCTCACCGACATCACCGACTGACAGGCAAAAAAAAGCAGAAACCGATCACACGGTTTCTGCTTTTTCATTTCGGCCGTTCTGCCTCAGAGGCAATCGCGTACCGATTTGCGCAGCGAGCCGGACTTGGCCCACGGTGGCCCCTGGTACAGCGACACGCGGCTGCCATCCTTGTACTTGACGATATCGAGAATCTCGTCGGCCGTGACGATGCTTGGCGCCGTGATCCGGTAACCGTTGGAAATCGCGACCTGCGAAGTCTTGGGAATATCCTGCTGCCACAACGGCAACACGCATGCGGCGTAGTCCTTGGGAGCCTTGCCACTGACCTTGCTGAGATTCGGCTCGCCCGGGACCAGCGATGCCGGAAGTGAACACCCGGCCAACGCGGCCATCAGCAGGCCCCCGATCAACATCCGCATATTGAATCCTTCATCTTAAAAAGCGCGAATTTACCCTGTTACTGGTTGAACATCCATCGTGGCGCAATGCTTTGCCCCCGAAAACCGGGCTCTCCGGCGCCACGGCAAACAATTGCTCCGACCAACGGCAGCCTGTTCACGGCCGTTCAGCTCATTGACCAGAACCTCTTGCCCTGCTCCCGGAAAATGCGGCTACTATTTTCTACCGAGAATGTTCCGGAGGTGATCATGCGGCTCAATGAATACGAACACGAACTTCAACGTGACCTGCAAAGCGTGGCATCGGACCTGAGATGGTCGGCGGTCGACCTCAAGCGTATTGCCGAGCAGTTGCGCAAGTCCGGCAACGAGGCGGATGCGCAAAGCGTGCTCAGGTCCTGCGAGGTGCTGCAAAGCGATGAAGAACGTTTGCAACTCTATGCCAGGGAAGTGAAAGCCCGCGCCATCAGCCGAACCAAAATCCACTGATGCCATCCCCAAAACAAAAAGCCCCGGACAATCCGGGGCTTTTTCATTGCAGGCCTTCAGCCTGTCTTGCGGCCGTGGGTGCGGCTTTTGTAACCCGGAAGTGCAGCGGCGTACGCCAGTGCTTCCTCCCGGCTGGCGAATGACGCCAATCGATCACCTTGCGTGCAGACCCGCCACGGGCCGTTGTTCACGCTGAGTACGTCGTAGCCATTCATGTGCATTTTGTTCAGCATCGCCATGCTCATAGGAACCTCCTGTCGACTATCGATCAACTGCACTTTTGCACCTTACACCGGGTACGACAGGGTGTGCCGACCAGACGTCGCCCCACAGCGGCGTCAAGCGTCTGGCACTTTTGCGCTTTTCGACCACTCTGACATCACAAGCGCCTCTAAACCGAGGCACGGCTTGAATATTGCATTTTCATGACCGATTCATGACAACCGGCAATCGGGTAACAAATGAAAGTACGTGCAACCATCATCTGCGAACAGGATCGACACATTCTCCTGGTGCGCAAACCCCGATGCCGCTGGAACTTGCCGGGCGGCAAGGTCGAGCCCGGCGAGACCAGGGCCGACGCCGCGACGCGTGAACTTGAGGAAGAAACCGGCCTGCTCGCCGATGGCATGCTGTATCTGATGGAGCTGGAGGCTGGCGGCACGCGCCACCATGTCTACGAGGCGTCGGTACTGAATATTGATGAAGTACGGCCACAGAACGAGATCATCGATTGCATCTGGCATCCGCTGAATGCGGTGCAGAACCTGAGTGTCAGTGAAGCAACCCTGCAAATCGTCCGCGCCTTTCAGCGCCGACTCTGAGTCAACCGGCGAACGCCCGACGCCCGGCACTCATTTCAGTGCGCAACTCACCGATGAAGTTGGAGATGTCACGAATGGTGACCAGATGCTCCGGTGACACACCGTTGAGCAGCAGATCGACCCGCCCGCTGTCCGGCTCGTAAACCTTGATCTGCAACAGCCCCTGCCCCGTTTGCGTGCAGTCACAGTAAAGGGGCGAAAAGCCGGACTCGACGATGCGGCAAATGTCGGCAATGGCAAGCATGGGCGGACGCCTCGCGGGCGAAGGATCGGTTGATCGATTGAGCATAGATGAGCTTTTTCGACCTTGCGCAAGCGCTCGATCGCAGAAAATGCCAACCGCTTCACATCCTTGCGCAACACCGATCAGTTGGCGTCGCGCCCCCAGATCCAGTTCCAGATCCCCGGCAATTGCACCGGATCCGAGCTCTTCTGCACCGTCCGCGCCAGTGCCGCTTTTTCCAGCAGTGCGTGATCGTCGTAGAACGGTTTATCGGCCAGGCGCACGCCTGTGGCAGCAGCGCTGTCGAGCAGGATCTGCAGATATTCGCGGGCATGTCGCGCGGTATAACGGTTGAGGTCATGGAAGGTCACCACCACCGGAATCACCCCGTCCACCGTCGGCAATTCACCGAGGGCGATCCGCTCACGTACTTCCGAGAGCTGACGCAACATATTGGCCCGGCGTCTGGGGCTGCCGTTGAAGCCCCAGATCTTGCCGTCGTTGGCGCTCAGGTCCGTGAGCAATACATGCAGACCATGTCGCTGATAGGCCGCGAACGTACGTTTGTCGTAGTTCCAGAAGGGCGGGCGTAGCAAAATCGGTGGCGTGCCGGTGATCGCTGCGATGTCCGCCGTGCCATTGGTCAATGAGGTTTCGAGCTCCTGCGGATCGAGCGAACGGTGATTGGTGTGCCAGTGCGTGGCGGTGTGAAAACCAAGAATGTGCCCTTCATCGTGCTCGCGGTGCATGATCCGCCGGCCGATTTCGCTGTTGCCGGCCCTCGGTGCACGGGTCTGGACGAAAAACACCGCTTTGATGTTTGGTTGCAGCGGGTTGTCTTTCAGGCTGTCGAGCACGGTTTCAGTGGGGTTGTAGAAACTCGAAGCACTGGGGCCGTCATCGAAGGTCAGCAGAAACTTCACCGGCGCCTGCGCATCCAGGCGCGAGCGGGTTTGCGCGGTCAGCTCGATGGGAGCGGCAATGCAACCGGCCAGCGCGGTGATGATGGACGCAGCGCAGAAAAGCTTGAACCAGAGTTTCATGTTTTGCCTTGAGCCCGACCGTTGCGGTCACGTTGTCGATTGGCAAAACTCCCTCGCCGCTGCTGCCTCCCTGCGGCCCACCGAAATGGGCCGAGGTTGGATAAAGATAACAGGGTTTTGTTCCGGTGCTCACTCAGTGCGCCAATGCCTGCTGGAACGAGGTGTCGATAATCCCCGCCGTGGTCAGCGGCGCCGGCAACGCCTTGACCTTGAACAGGAAGTCCGCGGTGCCTTGCAGGTCGGCAGCGGCTTGCTGATCTACCGGGCTGACCGTCATGTGCGCCTGGCGCAACCAGTGCCGTGAGACTTCTTGATCGAGATTGGCTTTCTTCGCCCACAGATCCGCGTATTCGTCGGTGTGACTGTCGACCCAGGCCCGGGCCTGCTTCAGGCGCCCGAGAAAATCGGCAATCGCCTCACGCTTGCTGTCGATGGACGGCGCGGAAGCGGCGATGGCGCTCAAACCCGGCATCAGGTTTTTTGCGGTCAGAATCGGTCGTGCACCGGAGAACACGATCTGCTGGGAAATGTACGGTTCCCACACCGGGAAGGCATCGATGCTGCCCTGAGGTAATGCCGCTGCCGCGTCAATCGGCATCAGTTTGACGAAGTCGACGTAATTCTCCGGCAACCCATTCTGCTCCAGAGCGCGCAAGGTCAACTGCTGGCTCCAGGCGCCCGGCCAGAAAGCGACTTTCTTGCCCTTCAGGTCCTCGATGGTTTTCACCGGCGAATCCTTGGGCACCAACAAAGCGATGGTGTCCGGGTTTTGCCGCGACACGCCGATCAGTTTCACCGGTGCCTGTTTCGCGGCGAGGAACAGAAAACCCGAATCGCCGAGAAAGCCCAGATCCAGCGAACCGGTCTGCAACGCTTCGGCCAACGGCGCGGCGGCCTGGAAGTGTTTCCAGTCGACCGTGTATGGCGCGTCCTTCAATACCCCGGAAGCTTCTACCGAGGCGCGGATGTTGTAGTAATTCTGGTCACCGACGTGCAGGACCACAGGTTCTGCAGCGTAAGTCAGAGGCGAGGCAATCAAGGCGCTGGTCAACGCAGCGCGTAGGAAACGGGAGAGCTTCATGGCGAGTCCTGCAAAGGAGATTTTTTATAGACCATAACGCTCTTGTAAATCGCATTTGAAATTCGATTAAAGAATAAGCTCAGTACCACCGACAACCGCTGTTGGCCTGGCAACAGTGGCACGGCACAGTGTTTTCCCGGCAACAGTTCAAAGCGCGTAAATCGCATCAAAACCCCGTAAACACGGCACTCGGAGCATATGGCACAGAGCCTGCAATATTCCATTCATGCAGGAAGCATTTGATAAAAATATCTTTCTGGACATAAGAAACTGTTGCCTTGCCGGAGCGTGCCCATGAAATCCCGCTTACCGTTTTCCCGAGTCAAAACTCTGCTCGCGGCCTGCGCTGTAGCCCTGAGCCTGCAACCTCTCGCCCACGCAGCGGAAACGCCGCCCGCTGAAGTGCATCTGGACTATGCCTATTACTCCCCCGTCAGCCTGGCGCTGAAACATCTGGGTTATCTGGAAAAGGCCTTGCCTCAGAGCAAGGTCAGCTGGGTGCTGAGCCAGGGCAGCAACCGATCGCTGGAATACCTCAACAGCGGCGGCGTGGATTTCGCCTCGTCGGCCAGTCTCGCGGCGGTGCTGAGCCGCGCCAACGGCAGCCCGATCAAATCGGTGTACGTTTACAGCCGCGCCGAGTGGACCGCGCTGGTGGTGCGCAAGGACTCGCCGATCCAGACCGTCGCCGACCTCAAGGGCAAAAAAATCGCCGCCACCAAAGGCACCGACCCGTACCTGTTCACCCTGCGCAGCCTGCAACAGGCCGGGCTGAAAAAGGACAACGTCGAACTGGTGCACCTGCAACACCCGGACGGCCGCACCGCGCTGGAAAAAGGCGACGTCGACGCTTGGGCCGGCCTCGATCCGCACATGGCCGCCAGCCAGGTACAGGCGGGTTCGCGCCTGCTGTACCGCAATCGCGACTTCAACAGCTACGGCGTGGTCAGCGTCACCGAGCAATACGCCAAGGAACACCCACAAACCATCGACACCGTGATCAAGGCCTATGAACAGGCTCGCGAGTGGTCGGTAAAGAACCCGGACGAACTGGCCAAGTTGCTCGCCAGCGAATCCGGCCTGCCGCTGGATGTGGCCAGGCTGCAACTGTCGCGCACCGACCTGAGCAGCCCGCAACTCACCGCCAAGGACGTGCTCGCCTCGAAAGCTGCCGCGCCGATTCTGGTCTCCGAAGAGCTGGTGCGCCGTGGGGTGAATGTCGATCAGGTCATCGATCAATTGATCGACACCGGTTTCCAGCAAGTCGCCGCCCAGTAACCGATCAGGCTCACAACGAATCCGCGTCCGTCGCGGATTTGTCGTGAGCGGAGAACCCTCCATGAGCAATGACCTGCCCGCCCGCCTCACCGTGCCGCTGGCGCGCCAACGAAATCGGCCGCTGAATCCGCTGTGGCGGCGACGGTTTAAAGGACTGACCCTGCCGCTATTGATCGTGATCGCCCTGGAGATCATCGTGCGCGTCGGCTGGCTGCCGTCCTATCAGATGCCCGCGCCGAGCGAGGTCGCCCTGACCCTCACCGATCTGGCCGAAGGCGCACTGTGGAAACACATCGGTGCCAGCATGATCCGGGTGCTGATCGGGTTTGGCATCGGCGCGAGTCTGGCATTGGTGTTTGCCGCGTGGGTCGGCCTGAGCCGTGAGGCCGAGGCATATCTGGAACCAACCTTCGCCGCGCTGCGCTCGATTCCCAGTCTGGCCTGGGTGCCGCTGTTGCTGCTGTGGCTGGGCATCGACGAGACCTCGAAAATCGTCCTGATTGCCATCGGCGCGTTCTTCCCGGTGTACGTCAACGTGGTCGCGGCGATCCGCAACATCGACCGCAAACTGGTGGAGGTCGGCCACATCTATGGCTTCAGTCGCCTGCAACTGGTACGGCGGATTCTGCTGCCCGCCGCCCTGCCCGGCCTGTTCACCGGGCTGCGCAGCGGCATGAGTCTGGCGTGGATGTTTCTGGTGGCGGCCGAACTGATCGCGGCGACCAAAGGCCTGGGCTATCTGCTGAGTGACGGGCGCGAAACCTCGCGGCCGGACATCGTGCTGGCGGCGATCATCGTTCTGGCGCTGCTGGGCAAACTCAGCGACGGCCTGCTCGCCACACTCGAACGTCGCTGTCTGGCCTGGCGCGACACCTTCACCGGCCAGGGCAGCAAGGACTGATACGCACAACTAAGCTGAAGCTTCAGGCAGTGTTCGCCGGAGGTTCGGCCGATGTGCGGAAGACTCTCGCAGTACCGGGGCATCCACGATTTCGTCGCGGTGCTGAGCATTCCCGATGCGCTGATCAATCACGTCGGCGATGCGCCACTGGCACGCTACAACGCGGCGCCCACCACCGCGCTGGCCATTCTGCATCAACACGAACACCGCTTGTACGCCGACAACCTGCGCTGGGGGTGGCGCCCGCACTGGGCCAGGGATCGCGCGGCACCGATCAATGCGCGGGTCGAAAAGGTCGTTCACAGCCCGTTCTTTCGGGCGATCTGGCGCCATCGCCTGATCGTGCCGGTCGACAACTGGTTCGAGTGGGTCGACGGGCCGGACAAGAGCCGCCAACCCTGGCTGATCCATCGACTCGACCATCAACCGGTTTTCTGCGCCGCCATCGGCCAATTTCCGACACCCGGATCAGAACCACGGGAAGACGACGGCTTTGTGATCATCACCGCCGACAGCGCTGGCGGCCTGCTCGATCTGCATGATCGCCGCCCCATCGTATTGTCCGCCGAGGGCGCTCGGGAATGGCTCGACCCGGCCACGCCCGTGGAGCGTGCCGAGCAAATGTTGCTGTTCGAAGGGTTGGGCAGCGAAGCGTTCGAATGGCACAAAGTCGGCAAAGCTGTCGGCAACTCACGCAATCAGGGAGCGGAGTTGATTGAAGTAGTCGCTTAAATATTTTGTGGGCCGGCACGTCTATCGAATAGTCGGAAGACGTGAGTCAAATTGATATCACGCAGCAAGTGAGAACCGTTCGTTACAGTCAGTGTTTCAAACTCGAAACAATCATTGAATCAGTCGTTTGATTAAAACCAACCGCCTGTCTGACATTTCAATCGTCATACATACATTTAGTAACACTACAGATAGCATGCGCGCCGCATTTCCTATTGGCATACCAGTTGACCAAAGAGTCAACAAACCGGGAATACCCTACAAACTTACAAGCCTTGCAGAGAACTAAGTTGCGCGACGATTTTGCAATCAAACAGGCCAACGGCCTGGAGTGTATTTATCTGTCCATGACAGAACGCTTTCAACTCGACTGTTTTATCGCCCACTACATAAAGACTCGAAACCTGCGTGACGTACCCGAGATCGACCGCCTCCTGCGCACCACTCTCCAAAACTATCCCTGCCACCCGCCGGTGATGGTCAACGAGCTGAATGCCTGGATCGACAAGACCTTGGGTTATCGGGCTTCGCACCCCGATTTCACACAGCTGGACGATCTTTGATGAAACGAAAAAGCCCCGCAGTCGCGGGGCTTTTTCGTTGTGGCGTTCAGGGTTTCAGCGGGCGTTCCTGGTCGCGATCGGACAACTCGCGGCTGTCGTCATGTTTCCAGGTCTGCTCCTTGTGTTTCTCCCGCTCGATCTCTTCTTCGCTCGGTTCTTCATCTTCTTCGGGACGTTGCTGCTCCGTTGCCATGTTCACCTCGCCGTCATAAGTCATCAGTCATCCTTACAGCGTAGAACAGATTCAGACAGGCAACTTACAACCACCAGCGCAACAGAAAGAAGAACGCCATGCTCAATAGCATGCTAAGCAACGTATTACGCGTGTAGATCACCAGGCCGATTGCCACTAGTGAACTCAGCAGATAAGGGTTATCCCACTGCAAATTCAGTTGTTTGTCCGGCATGAATACAATCGGCCCACAAATCGCGGTCAACATGCCCGGCACGGCAAAACCGAGAAATTGCCGCGCGTTGCTGCTCAAACGCACCGGCAAGCGCGGCTCAAGGAATACATAGCGATTCAGGAACACCAGAATTCCCATGCCGAAAATCACTGCCCAGATCATCATGTGCGCTCCCGATACAGCTTGTTGCAGATAAACCCGGCCATCATTCCCGCCAGCCCCGACAGCACCAGCGCCGAACCCCACTGCCAGTAACTGAACAGCACCGAGCAGAACAACGACACCGCCACGCAAACCACCGTCGGCACATTGCGCACCACCGGGGTGATCAGGGCGATGAAGGTCGCGGCAATCGAGAAGTCCAGCCCCAGGTGCTCAAGCCCCGGAATGCTGCTGCCGAGCACGATGCCGGCCAGGGTGAAGAGGTTCCAGGCGATATAGAACGTTAGGCCGACGCCAAGGGCATACCAGCGATTGAATTGCTGACGGTCGTGCTGGCTGGTCAGGGCGAACAGTTCGTCGGTGAGCAAAAAACCCAGGCCAATGCGCCAGCGCCCCGGCAACGGCGAAATCACGTGGCGCATGCTCATGCCGTAGAGCAAATGCTGCGACGTCAGCAGCAGCGTGGTCAGCAGAATCGAGAATATCCCGGCACCGCCCTTGAGCATGCCGATCGCCACCAGTTGCGCAGCACCGGCAAACACGATGGTGGACAAGCCCTGCCCCTGCAGTGGCGTGAGGTTGGCTTCGATCGCCATGGAGCCGGCCAGCAGCCCCCACGGCGCGGTCGCCAGGGATAACGGCATGATCGCCGCGGCTCCGCGAAGAAAGGCACTGCGCGGCATTAATGAGTCAGACATAACGCTCTTCAACCGTGAGACAAGACCCCGGACTCTGCCAGCAAATGCCTTTTGCTGGCTTGAACAATCTTGCGCAGTTGCCGGAAATCGCCCAGCTGCAAACCGATTAGCGGCGTACCATGACAGCCATTCACATCTGCGTCAGGGAGACGACATGCTGTATCGAATTGCCGCCGACGGGCTGGTGCTGTTTCACCTTTCCTTCATTCTGTTCGTGCTGTTCGGCGGGCTATTGGTGCTCAAGTGGCACCGAGTGGCCTGGCTGCATTTGCCGGCCGCCACCTGGGGCGTGATGGTCGAGGTGTTGCACCTGACCTGCCCGCTGACCTACTGGGAAAACCTGATGCGCCACGCCGCCGGCCAGACCGAATACGCCGGCGGTTTCATCGAACATTACGTCTGGCCGATCATCTACCCGGCGGGGCTGACCCCGCAGATTCAGCTGGCACTGGGGAGCGTAGTGCTGGTGATCAACCTGCTGGTGTACGGGCGTCTGATCCGTAAATGGAAACTGCGTCGCGCCGCCCGCATTTCGTTTTAAAGCGACTTCAAGGTTTCCAGCCAGGCCGGATCGAGGCGCGTCTGATCGGTGTCCAGACCGAGCGTTTCCATCCGAGCCTTGTGTGCTTCGACTTCCCGGTGAAATTGCCCATGATCGCTGGAGTTGCCGTCCAGTTCGTGCATCTGCATCAGGCCCAGGTGATAGAAACGCAGCACTTTCATCGCCGTCGGATCGCCCTTCTCGACCGCCGCCGTCACCTGATGCATGACGTTGGTGACGCTCATCAGGCTGCGCTTGAGCCGCCAGCCGTACACCGCCGGGGCCATCCAGGTCTGGTTCCAGAAACGCCCGCGCAACAACGCTGCCGTCAACAGAAATGCGCCGAACACCCCGCCGACATTGAACCGCAGGTTATCCCCGCCCGGCTCGCCGAACAGCGCCACCGCCACGGTCGAAAACGCCATCGCCAGCACCAGGAACAGCACCGCGATAATCAGCGTGCTGCGCCGGGTCTGCTGGCGATAGGTGATGGCATCGATCGGTTGAATCTCGAACATCGCGACAGGCTTCCATGGCTTGAAATAAAAAGAGGCCGGCGCATTATCGCCTCTGAGACGGATTTAGCTATGCTGGAGCTCCTTTTCATCTTTTCATCGTCCAACGGGGGACATGGCGATACCACGCAGATCGTGCCATCTTCATTCATGGATACACACTATTCGGATGCCATTGGCCAGGCCGGCAATGACATCGTTTTAAGGATCACTGCATGACCCAACGACACGTAATCAATGCCTCGGTCAGCCCAAAAGGCAGCCTGGAAACCCTTTCCCAACGTGAAGTTCAGCAACTGAGCCAGGCCGGAACCGGCAGCACCTACACCCTCTTTCGCCAGTGCGCCCTGGCCATCCTCAACACCGGCGCCCATGTCGACAACGCGAAAACCATTCTGGAAGCCTACAAAGACTTCGAAATCCGCATCCACCAGCAGGATCGCGGCGTGCGTCTGGAACTGCTGAACGCCCCGGCCGACGCCTTCGTCGACGGCGAAATGATCGCCAGCACCCGGGAGATGCTGTTCAGCGCCCTGCGTGACATCGTCTACACCGAAAACGAACTCGACGCCCTGAGCATCGACCTCAGCACCTCCCAGGGCATCAGCGACTACGTCTTCCATCTGTTGCGCAACGCGCGCACCCTGCGCCCGGGCGTCGAGCCGAAAATCGTCGTGTGCTGGGGCGGCCACTCGATCAACACCGAAGAATACAAATACACCAAGAAAGTCGGCCACGAACTGGGCCTGCGCAGCCTCGACATCTGCACCGGCTGCGGCCCGGGCGTGATGAAAGGCCCGATGAAAGGCGCGACCATCGCCCACGCCAAGCAACGCATTCACGGCGGCCGCTACCTGGGCCTGACCGAGCCGGGCATCATCGCCGCCGAAGCGCCGAACCCGATCGTCAATGAGCTGGTGATCCTGCCTGACATCGAAAAACGCCTGGAGGCCTTCGTCCGCGTCGGCCACGGCATCATCATCTTCCCGGGCGGCGCCGGCACCGCCGAAGAGTTCCTGTACCTGCTGGGCATCCTGATGCACCCGGACAACGCCGGCCTGCCGTTCCCGGTGATCCTGACCGGGCCGAAACATGCCGCGCCATACCTGGAACAACTGGACGCCTTCGTCACCGCCACCCTCGGCGAGGCAGCCAAGCAGCATTACGAAATCATCATCGACGACCCGGCCGAAGTGGCACGGCAGATGACTGCCGGCCTCAAAGCGGTGAAGCAGTTCCGCCGCGAGCGCAACGACGCGTTCCACTTCAACTGGCTGCTGAAGATCGACGAAGGCTTCCAGCGCCCGTTCGACCCGACCCACGAAAACATGGCCAACCTCAAGCTGCACCGCGATCAGCCGGCCCATGAACTGGCGGCCAATCTGCGCCGGGCGTTCTCCGGGATCGTTGCCGGCAACGTCAAGGACAAGGGCATTCGCCTGATCGAAGAACACGGCCCGTACCAGATCCGTGGCGACGCCGCGATCATGCAACCGCTCGATCTGCTGCTCAAAGCCTTCGTCGCCCAGCACCGGATGAAACTGCCGGGCGGCGCGGCGTATGTGCCGTGCTATCGCGTGGTGTCCTGACCCTTCGTGATGGATGCAGCCTTGTGGGAGCACACGCGTTCCTACAAGGCGCATCGCCACTACCAAACCGCCCTGCTCTCTGACACAAAAGCCCCGCTGATTCCCCACGACAGCCACCGCGCGTGCATACTAAGCTGGGCGATTGAATTTTCAGGGACGATCCATGAAACGTTTTGCCGCCTGCCTGTTGTCTCTTCTGGCCCTGACAGCCAATGCGGCAGATCTGCAACTGCTCACCGACAACCATCCTCCACTGCATTTCCTTCAGGGCGATCAACTGGTGGGCTTCGGCGTGGATGTGGTGCAGGCCCTGGCGGCGCAGACCGGCGATCGCATTCACCTGCAGCAAGTGCCATTGCTGCGTGCCCTGCGCATGGCCAGCGAGACGCCGGACACCGGGGTATTTACCGTGCTGCGCACCGACGCACGGGATGACCGCTATCAATGGGTCGGGCCGCTGATCGAAGTGGAAACCGCGCTGTATGCCCATGACAACTTCCAGCCACCGGTCCGCAGCCTGCGCGAGGCCGATCATCTGGGGCGGATCACCGTGCCGCGCAAATGGCTGGTCTACAGCTATTTGCAGGAACAGGACCTGAGCAACCTCTATGGTGTGGAAACCCCAGAGCAGATGATGCGTCTGTTCAGTCTCGGGCGAACGGACTTCGTGGTGTCCGACACGCTGTCCAGCGCGTCCCTCGCCCGCGAACAAGGCATGGAGCCGGGCCGCCTGCAATATCAGATACCGCTGATGAAGCGCGACACCTATATCGCGTTCTCCCGCCAGACCGATCCCAGGCAGGTCGCACGCTGGCAACAGGCGCTGGACACGCTGCGCGCCGACGGTCGTCTGGAGAAAATGCGCCAGCGCTGGCTGAGCAATACCCTGCCGCGCTGATCACGCATCAACGTCTTTGATAACAACTATCTGAAAAGGTGTTTTTTCTTCTGGCGCCCGTAGCCCTAAAGTGGCAGTCATCTTCCTCCCACTTTCTGGTACAGACCCATGAAAGACTTCATTGCCCTTGGGTTTATCGTCGCCCTGATCGGTGCAACTTCCGCTGCAATCGCCAGCGCACATGGCCACGGGCCGGCGGTCGCCATGACCGGTACCTTGGATGTCGAAACCGTTGGCATTGACCGTGAGGCCAGGGGCAGTGTGGAGCAGAATCTTTACGTCGCGCAAAACGACTCCGGATTCGCCTACGACTATTGAGCCACCAGCCGCGCGGCCAACGCCTTGGCCTGCGACGCAACATCGGTCACCGCCGTACTTTCCCACCACATCCCTCTCAGTGGCGGGCCCATCGCGAACAGTCGTTGTGACACATTTCCCTGCGCATCCAGCACCGCACCGTCTACCGCCGCCGCAATCCCCAACGCCAACGGCCCCGGCTGCACCAGCCCACGGGACAGCAACTGCTGGGGTAAAGGCCGGTCTACCCGGCGCCAGTCGTATTCGATACCGCTGGAATTGATCAGCGCCGCGCCTTGCACCACGCGCGTTTCACTCTCGCCCCGACTGCGGATGCGAATGCCGACACCACCGCCCGAGACCGGCTCAAGGCCTTTATAGGACCCGGCGTGAATCCGCAGACGCCCTTCGCGATGCAGACGTTCGACCAGCTCTGCACTCAGCGGCGGCGAACGATGGTGATGGCTTTCCCACCACGGCCGCACATGCCGCACGAATTGCCGGCGCTGCACGTCGCTCGCCTGGCTCCACAGCCGACCAATATGCGCGCGCACCGTATCCAGCGGTGCCTGCCAGTCGATACCTTGCTCGATTGCTTCCCGACAATGCCGGCGCAACTCACGCACTAGCTGACGTGGCGTGCGGATGCTGTGATCCTCGGCGAGGAAGTCCACCCACGTCGGCGGCTGTCGTCGCACATGGGGCAACAGCCCGTGCCGTGAAAACACCTCGATCGGCCCGCGATGCCCGGCCTGCTCCAGCGACACCACGGCATCGACCATGGTCAGGCCGGAGCCGATGATCAGTACCGTCGATTGCGGATCGAGCTGGCGCATGGCGCTTACATCCCACGGATCGAGCCCGGCGGCGTTGAGACCGCTGGATTGCTTTTGCGGCGTACGGGCGGCGGGGAACATCCCGGTGGCGAGCACCGCGAAAACGCCTTGCAGTCTCTGGCCGTCGCCCAAGGTGAGCTGCACCGAATCCGCCGAAGTCTGCACATCAACCACTTCGGCGCGAACATGTTCGACCGTCGAACCAGTCCGCGCGCCCACCTGCTGCGCTTCGGCCAGTCGCTGCTGCACGTAGACACCAAACAGCCCCCGTGGCGGAAACAGTTCACTGACCGGCACATGTTGCTCATCCGACTCCGGCCAGCCGCCAGCGGCAATGTGAGCGGTCAGCCATTGAGTCAGGTCGTCGGCGTTGTCCGGATCGACGCTCATTCGCGCCGCGTTACCGTTGAGCGTGTGGCCCAGCTCAACCGCGCTGTACGCTTCGCCCCGGCCCAGTTCGACCCGGGGCTCGATCACCAGAATCTGACGCTGGCCCGGCAGGCGCAGCAGCTGCACCGCGAGCATTGCGCCGCTGAGGCCACCGCCGACAATCAGGATGTCGGCGTGACGGACGGACGTGGTCAAATGCTCACCTGAAACCTCATTCATGCGGTTTTCACCGTTCGCAATAATCGTGAATGAGGGTAATACCATCGTTGATAGCTCGCAGGAAGCTATTGGCCGCAAATGTCCGCGACTTGATTAATCAAACCGATTATCGGGGGCACAGAACGTGCCCGGTTAGAATCAACCGAACCGGGCATGTCTAGGTCGGACATCAATTGACTACGACTTAGTGTTCAATTACGAAATCTTTCACCTCGGAGGGTAAGTCTTTCCCCCCTCCCCCTATGTAAACGACGTATCTAAACGACGTCGGACCAGCACCTGCAAAGTCCAATAAACGCCTCTTTGATACTTCAAATTCGGTTTCACCGGAGGTTGAAAGTGTCACCGTAGCAATCAGGTCTTCATTGGCAAAAATGTCCGCTTCATCTCCTTGTTGCGGATCTGACAATGGAGCGATCACACCATTTGCATGACTGACAATTTCCGAAAGTTTAATTACGCCATTGCCATCAGCTTCTTTGAATTCCAAGACAGGTAACATAGTGATTTCCTTCCAGTTGATTTTCGTTAAAGTCGCTTCGTGCTCGACAGGCATTTACCTGCCGTGACGTGCGCTCTTACTTATTAGGGGCGGATACCCAATCAACGTCTACTGTCAGAAATTGCAGGTTCCCTGCCTTGTCCGACGGACGGTCCAATCTCATTCCACTCAACTGAGCAGCCGTTTACATCTAGACGGACGCGACCTTTTTCTCCTGCCGATGCAGCTCACCAAGGTTCCGATAGCCGCTGCCCGGATGAATCTCCGGCAGTCTCGGACCCTCGCCAAACAGCTTCTCGCGCAAGGTCCCCGGCGCGTATTCGGTCTTGTAGACACCGCGCTTTTGCAACTCCGGCACCAGCAGTTCCACGGCGTCGATAAAGGTTTCGTGGGTCAGTGCGTAGGCCAGGTTGAAGCCGTCGACGTCGGTTTCATCGATCCATTCCTGCAACAGGTCCGCCACCGTTTCCGGGCTGCCGACGAACAGCGGGCCGAAACCGCCGATCCCGACCCAGTCGGCCAGTTCGTTGGGGGTCCAGACCTTGTTCGGATCGGCCGTGGAAAATGCCTCGACCGCCGACTGAATCGCGTTGGTGTGAACGTGCTTGAGCGGTTCGTCCGGTTTAAAGCGGCTGAAGTCGATGCCGGTCCAGCCCGAAATCAGCGCCATCGCGCCCTCGTAACTCACCCAGGATTTGTACTCCTCGAACTTGGCTTTGGCCTTGGCGTCGGTTTCGCCAAGGATCACGGTTTGCAGGTTGAAGATCAGGATCTTCGACGGATCGCGTCCGGCCTCGGCGGCGCGGCGGCGGATGTCGGCCACAGTCTTCTTCAGCAGCACCTTGGACGGTGCCGCGACAAACACGCATTCGGCATGCTCGGCTGCGAACTGCTTGCCCCGGCTGGATGCGCCTGCCTGATAGAGAACCGGCGTGCGCTGCGGCGACGGTTCACAAAGGTGAATGCCCGGCACCTGGAAGTGTTTACCGTGGTGGCGAATCTCGTGGATCTTGCTCGGGTCGCTGAAGATCCGCCGTTCACGATCCCGCAAAATCGCGCCCTCTTCCCAACTGCCTTCCCAGAGCTTGTAGCAGACCTCCAGGTATTCCTCGGCGAAGTCGTAGCGCGCATCGTGCTCGGTCTGGGCTTGCTGGCCGATGTTCTTCGCGCCGCTCTCCAGATACGAGGTGACAATGTTCCAGCCGGCCCGGCCCTTGGTCAGGTGATCGAGGGTCGACAGGCGTCGGGCGAACGGATACGGATGTTCGAAGGACAACGAAGCGGTCAGGCCGAACCCCAGGTGCTCGGTCACCAGCGCCATTGGCGGGATCAATTGCAACGGATCGTTGACCGGCACCTGCGCCGCCTGCCGGATGGCCGCTTCGCCATTGCCGTTGTACACGTCGTAGATGCCCAGCACATCGGCGATGAACAAACCGTCGAACTTGCCGCGCTCGAGGATTTTCGCCAGATCGGTCCAGTACTCCAGATCCTTGTACTGCCAGGAACGGTCACGCGGATGCGCCCACAGGCCCGGCGACTGGTGGCCGACGCAATTCATGTCGAAGGCGTTGAGACGGATTTCGCGGGGCATCAGAAGGCACTCCCGACTTTCAGGAGGCGTTTAGAGGTGCGATTAGAAGCGGTCATGTGAGGCGACTCCGTGGTTCCGGATGAGGATCCAGAACCCATAGCAGAAGTCATGCCTGAATATATTTTCGTTATTTATCAATAGATTGAAATGAAAACCTAAAGCAATCTGCACACATAAAAGAACAAACTGTTCATCTGCTGTCGGCCCGGCAACAGTCAGATCACCACATTACGCACGAAGCGCGCCGCGACGTCCCCGTCATTGCGATAGGTGTGCGGCTGGTTGCTGGCGAACATGAAAAATTCCCCGGCGGCGATGTGCTGCGGCTGTTCGCCGAGCATCAGGGTCAGGCAGCCCTCGAACACGAAAATCTGCTCGCTCCAGCCTTCGGCATCCGCCTGCGAGGGATAGACCTCCCCCGGTTGCAGGCACCACTCCCATTGTTCCACTTCACGGGTCGCGGCAGCCTTCGACAACAACACCGCTTTGCTGCCGGGAATGCTGCCGGCCCAGGCCAGTTCATTGATGCGGCTCGGGTCGCGATTGTCCGGCGCCTGGATCAGATCACTGAAGGCCACTTCGAGGGCTTCGGCGACGCGGTCGAGGGTGGTCAGGCTGACGTTTTTCTCGCCGGCTTCTATCGCCACCAACATGCGCCGACTGACTCCGGACTTTTCCGCGAGGGCTGTCTGGCTCATGTCGGCGGCGTGACGCAGGCGCCGGACGTTCTGGCTGACGTGTTGCAGGACCGAAGCCCGTTGAACAGAATCTTTGTGCACTATATTGCTCACTGGCTGGGGTTGGGCAGTATACTGCGCAACATTTGGCGCATTGTGCGTCCCCTCTTCAAAAGTGCGCAAGATCATGACGTCAGCCAGCTCCCCCCAAACTCCCCTGCGGTTTTCCCGTTTCAGTAAAGCCGAGTGCGTGCTCGTGCTCATCACCATGCTGTGGGGCGGCACCTTTCTGCTGGTGCAGCACGCGATGACCGTCAGCGGCCCGATGTTTTTCGTCGGCCTGCGCTTTGCCGCAGCGGCGAGCATCGTGGCGCTGTTTTCGTGGAAGCACCTGCGTGAGCTGACCCTGTTCGAACTCAAGGCCGGCGCCTTCATCGGCGTGGCGATCCTGCTCGGTTATGGTTTGCAGACCGTTGGCTTGCAGAGCATTCCGAGCAGCCAGTCGGCGTTCATCACCGCGCTGTACGTGCCGTTTGTGCCTTTGCTGCAATGGCTGGTGCTGGGCCGGCGTCCGGGTTTGATGCCGAGCATCGGCATCATGCTGGCGTTTACCGGGTTGATGCTGTTGTCGGGGCCGTCCGGCGCTTCATTGAATTTCAGTCCCGGGGAAATCGCCACGCTGATCAGTGCCATCGCCATAGCGGCCGAGATCATCCTGATCAGTAACTATGCCGGGCAGGTCGATGTGCGCCGGGTGACGGTGGTGCAACTGGCGACGACTTCGGCATTGTCGTTTCTGATGGTGGTACCGACCGGTGAGGCGATTCCCGACTTTTCCTGGTTGCTGCTGAGCACAGCTCTGGGATTAGGCGCGATGAGTGCGGCCATTCAGGTGGCGATGAACTGGGCGCAGAAAAGTGTTTCGCCAACCCGCGCGACCTTGATCTACGCCGGTGAGCCGGTGTGGGCCGGGATCGCCGGACGGATTGCCGGCGAGCGTCTGCCTGCAATTGCATTGGTGGGTGCGGGACTGATTGTGGCGGCGGTGATTGTCAGTGAGTTGAAGACCAAGGGCAAAGCGACACAAGCGGTCACAGAAGAGTTCGAGCGCAAGACAGAAGGCTAAGCGGGGTTTTTACGACTACCTTGTAGGATTCAGAGACATCCTCGCGTTTGGCGATCCGGGAGCTGGCACGTATGATGCTTCACAAACTTCCGCAGATTAGAAGCCTATGTCCCTGATAGTTCTACTGCTTCTGCCTTTTGTGGGCAGCTGTCTGGCAGCCGTGCTGCCGCACAACGCACGTAACGCCGAATCCCTGCTGGCAGGCCTGGTCGCTTTGATCGGCACTGTCTCGGTCGCCCTGCTGTACCCGCAAATCGCCCATGGCGGCGTGATCCGCGAAGAATTCACGTGGTTGCCCAGCCTGGGGCTGAACTTCGTCCTGCGCATGGACGGCTTCGCCTGGCTGTTCTCCATGCTGGTGCTGGGTATCGGCACCCTCGTTTCCTTATATGCCCGTTATTACATGTCGCCGGATGACCCGGTGCCGCGTTTCTTCGCGTTCTTCCTGGCCTTCATGGGCGCCATGCTCGGGCTGGTGATCTCCGGCAACCTGATCCAGATCGTGTTCTTCTGGGAACTGACCAGCCTCTTCTCGTTCCTGTTGATCGGCTACTGGCACCACCGCCACGACGCCCGGCGCGGCGCCTACATGGCGTTGATGGTCACCGGCGCGGGAGGATTGTGCCTGCTGGCGGGGGTCATGATCCTCGGCCATGTGGTCGGCAGCTATGACCTGGACAAGGTCCTGGCCGCCGGCGATCTGATTCGTGCACATGCCCTCTACCCCATCCTGCTTCCTCTCATTCTCATCGGCGCCCTCAGCAAAAGCGCCCAGTTCCCCTTCCACTTCTGGCTGCCCCACGCGATGGCGGCGCCGACACCGGTTTCGGCCTATCTGCACTCGGCGACCATGGTCAAGGCCGGGGTTTTCCTGCTCGCGCGGTTGTGGCCGTCGCTGTCCGGCAGCGAAGAATGGTTCTACATCGTCAGCGGCGCCGGAGCCGCCACACTGTTGCTCGGCGCGTACTGCGCGATGTTCCAGAATGACCTCAAGGGCCTGCTGGCCTACTCGACCATCAGCCACCTCGGCCTGATCACGTTGCTGCTGGGTCTGAATAGTCCACTGGCAGCGGTCGCGGCGGTGTTCCACATTCTCAACCATGCGACCTTCAAGGCTTCGCTGTTCATGGCCGCCGGGATCATTGACCACGAAAGTGGCACCCGCGATATCCGCAAGCTCAACGGCCTGTTCAAACTGATCCCGTTCACCGCCACCCTGGCGATGGTGGCCAGTGCCTCCATGGCCGGCGTTCCGTTGCTCAACGGTTTCCTGTCGAAAGAAATGTTCTTCGCCGAAACCGTGTTCATCAACGCCACCGCGTGGGTTGAAGCGACATTGCCAATCGTCGCGACCATCGCCGGCACGTTCAGCGTTGCCTATTCGCTGCGCTTCACCGTCGACGTGTTTTTCGGCCCCACCGCCACTGACCTGCCCCACACCCCGCACGAACCGCCACGCTGGATGCGCGCCCCGGTTGAACTGCTGGTATTCACCTGCCTGCTGGTAGGGATTTTCCCGGCCCAGATCGTCGGCCCGTTGCTGGCAGCCGCTGCACTGCCGGTAGTCGGTGGCGTGCTGCCGGAGTACAGCCTGGCGATCTGGCACGGTCTCAATGCGCCAATGATCATGAGCCTGATTGCCATGTCCGGCGGCATCGTGGTCTATCTGCTATTGCGCAATCAGCTCAAGCGCGGCCGTTTCAAGTTCCCGCCGCTGGTGGGCCGCTTCAACGGCAAGCGCCTGTTCGAGCGCAGCCTCGTCGCGATGATGCGCCTGGCTCGGCGACTGGAGCGGCGGATCGGCACCAAACGCCTGCAAACCCAGCTGTTCCTGATGGTGCTGGCGGCGGTGCTCGCCGGACTGATCCCGATGCTGCACAGCAGCCTGAGCTGGGGCGACCGGCCGAAGATTCCCGGTTCCATCGTGTTCGTGACCCTGTGGCTGCTGGCAATCGCCTGCGCCCTCGGCGCCGCGTGGCAGGCCAAGTATCACCGTCTCGCCGCCCTGACCATGGTCAGCGTCTGTGGCCTGATGACCTGCGTGACCTTCGTCTGGTTCTCGGCGCCGGATCTGGCCCTGACGCAACTGGTGGTCGAAGTGGTGACCACGGTGCTGATCCTGCTCGGCCTGCGCTGGCTGCCACGGCGGATCGAAGAGGTTTCACCGTTGCCAAGCAGTCTGCGCAAGGCCCGTGTGCGTCGTCTGCGCGACCTGCTGCTGTCGATTGCCGTGGGCGGCGGCATGGCGCTGCTGTCCTACGCGATGCTGACCCGGCAGACCCCGAACGACATTTCCTCGTTCTACCTGAGCCGCGCCCTGCCTGAAGGCGGCGGCAGCAACGTGGTCAACGTGATGCTGGTGGACTTCCGTGGTTTCGACACCCTCGGCGAAATCACCGTGCTGGTGGCCGTGGCGCTGACCGTATTCGCCCTGCTGCGTCGCTTCCGCCCGCCAAAAGAAAGCCTGCAACTGCCAGCCCAGCAACGCCTGCTGGCGCCGGACGTGGTCACCGATCTGGTCAACCCGCGTTCGGCCAGCGACACCGCGCTCGGTTTCATGATGGTGCCGGCGGTGCTGGTGCGCCTGCTGCTGCCGATTGCACTGGTGGTGTCTTTCTATCTATTCATGCGTGGACATAACCAGCCAGGTGGCGGCTTCGTCGCCGGTCTGGTGATGTCGGTGGCGTTCATCCTGCAATACATGGTCGCCGGCACCCAATGGGTGGAGGCGCAAATGAGCCTGCGACCGTTGCGCTGGATGGGTACCGGACTGCTGTTCGCCACGGTCACCGGTCTCGGCGCAATGCTGGTGGGCTATCCGTTCCTCACCACGCATACCTGGCACTTCAGTCTGCCGGTGCTGGGCGATATCCATATCGCCAGTGCATTGTTCTTCGACATCGGCGTGTATGCAGTGGTGGTCGGTTCAACACTGTTGATCCTCACCGCCCTCGCCCACCAGTCGGTCCGGGGTCACAAAACCGCTGCCATCAAAGGAGCCGTCTGATGGAAGAAGTCATCGCAATCGCCATCGGCGTGCTCGCCGCGTCCGGGGTCTGGCTGATCCTTCGTCCGCGGACGTTCCAGGTGGTCATGGGCCTGTGCCTGCTGTCCTACGGCGTCAATCTGTTCATCTTCAGCATGGGCAGCCTGTTCATCGGCAAAGAACCGATCATCAAGGACGGCGTACCTCAGGACCTGCTCAACTACACCGACCCGTTGCCCCAGGCATTGGTACTGACGGCCATTGTCATCAGCTTCGCCATGACCGCGCTGTTCCTCGTGGTATTGCTCGCATCGCGGGGCCTGACCGGCACCGACCACGTTGACGGAAGGGAGCCCAAGGAATGACGGCGATGACCCACCTGATCGCCGCACCGATTCTGCTACCGCTGCTGACCGCCGCCATCATGCTGATGCTCGGCGAAAAGCACCGTCCGCTGAAGGCGAAGATCAACCTGTTCTCCACCATGCTGGGCCTTGTGGTATCCCTGCTGTTGCTGCAATGGACTCAGACCACCGGCGTACCCGGCTCCATCGGCGTCTATCTGCCGGGCAACTGGCAGGTGCCGTTCGGCATTGTGCTGGTAGTCGATCGGCTGTCGGCGTTGATGCTGGTACTGACCGGCATCATCGGCGTCAGCGCCCTGCTCTTCGCCATGGCGCGCTGGGATGGCGCAGGCTCGAGCTTCCACGCGTTGTTCCAGATTCAGTTGATGGGTCTGTACGGTGCGTTCCTGACGGCGGACCTGTTCAACCTGTTCGTGTTCTTCGAAGTGCTGCTGGCGGCGTCCTACGGCTTGCTGCTCCACGGCTCGGGGCGGGCGCGGGTGTCGTCGGGGCTGCATTACATTTCGATCAACCTGCTGGCCTCATCACTGTTCCTGATTGGCGCGGCGCTGATCTATGGCGTCACCGGCACGTTGAACATGGCCGACCTTGCGATGAAGATTCCGCTGGTGCCGGAAGCCGACCGTGGCTTGCTGCATGCCGGTGCGGCGATTCTGGCGGTGGCATTCCTGGCCAAGGCCGGGATGTGGCCGCTGAACTTCTGGCTGGTGCCGGCCTATTCCTCGGCCAGCGCGCCGGTGGCGGCGATGTTCGCGATCATGACCAAGGTCGGCGTCTACACCTTGCTGCGCCTGTGGACGCTGCTGTTCTCCGGGCAGGCCGGCGCTTCGGCCTACTTCGGCGGTGACTGGCTGATCTATGGCGGCATGGCGACCATGCTCTGCGCCGGCGTGGCGATCATCGCCGCACAACGCCTGGAGCGCATGGCCAGCCTGAGCATTCTGGTGTCGGCGGGAATTCTTCTGTCGGCCGTGGGTTTCGCCCAGCCGAACCTGATCGGCGCGGCGCTGTTCTATCTGGTCAGCTCAACCCTGGCCCTGAGCGCGCTGTTCCTGCTGGCGGAACTGATCGAACGTTCACGCACAGCCGTGGAAGTGCCGCTGGAAGACGAAAACGAGCTGCTGCCGCGTCCGCAGCAATGGCAGCCACCGGTCAAGGGCATCAACCTCGACGATGACCAGAAAGCCGTGGTCGGCCAGGTGATTCCGTGGACCATGGCCTTCCTCGGCCTGAGCTTCATTGCCTGTGCGCTGCTGATCATCGGCATGCCGCCGCTGTCGGGGTTCATCGGCAAGCTGAGCCTGATAGGCGCCCTGCTCAATCCGTTGGGGCTCGGCACTGGCGAACCGATCTCGAATGCTGCCTGGGCGTTGCTGGCACTGTTGATCCTCACCGGACTCGGCTCGCTGATGGCGTTCTCGCGCCTGGGCATCCAGCGCTTCTGGTCGCCGGAGGAACGCCCGTCGCCCGTGCTGCGCAAACTGGAATGCACGCCGATTTTCCTGCTGCTCGGCCTGAGCATCGCCCTGACCTTCAAGGCTGAACCGCTGCTGCGTTACACCCAGGCCGCCGCAGACGCGTTGAACAACCCGCAGCAATACGTGATGGCGGTGCTTGGCACGCGCGCCGTACCGAGCCCGGAAGCCAAGGCAGCGCTGCTGGAGGTGCAACCATGAAGCGCCTGTTTCCTGCTCCGTGGCTGTCGCTTGCATTGTGGTTGCTGTGGCTGGTGCTGAACCTGTCGATCAGCCCCGGCAACCTGCTGCTGGGGGCGGCGCTGGGCTTCTGCGCGCCGCTGATGATGCGCAAGTTGCGCCCGCAACAGATCCATATCCGCCGCCCCGGCACAATTCTGCGACTGTTTCTGCTGGTCGGGCGTGACGTGATCGTCTCCAACCTGCAGGTGGCCTGGGGCGTTCTCAACGCCGGTCGCCGGCCGCCCCGCTCGCGATTCGTCAAGGTGCCGCTGGACCTTCGCGATGCCAACGGTCTGGCAGCGCTGTCGATGATCTGTACGGTCGTGCCCGGCACCGTGTGGTCGGAACTGGCGCTGGATCGCAGCATTCTGTTGCTGCACGTCTGGGATCTGAATGACGAAGCGCAATTCATCGAGCACTTCAAGGTCACCTACGAGCAGCCGTTGATGGAGATTTTCGAATGAGCCTGCTGCTGTCGAATGCGATTCTGCTGACGCTGTTCCTGTTCTCGCTGGCGATGGTGCTGACGCTGATTCGCCTGTTCAAAGGGCCATCGGCACAGGATCGGGTACTGGCGCTGGACTACCTGTACATCGTCGCCATGCTGATGATGCTGACCTTGGGGATTCGCTACTCCAGCGACACCTATTTCGAAGCGGCGCTGCTGATCGCGCTGTTCGGTTTCGTCGGCTCGTTTGCCCTGGCGAAATTCCTCCTGCGTGGCGAGGTGATCGAATGAACGCTGAATTGTCTCTGTGGGTGGAAATCCCGGTGGCGATCCTGCTGGTGCTCAGCGGTGTGTTTGCCCTGATCGGCGCGACCGGCCTGTTGCGGATGAAGGACTATTTCCAGCGCATGCATCCGCCGGCGCTGGCCTCGACCCTGGGCGCGTGGTGCGTGGCGCTGGCGTCGATCATCTGTTTTTCCGCGCTCAAGTCCGGGCCGGTGCTGCACGCGTGGCTGATCCCGATCCTGCTGGCGATCACCGTGCCGGTAACCACCCTGCTGCTGGCGCGGGCGGCGTTGTTCCGCAAGCGCATGGCCGGCGACGATGTGCCGGCTGAAGTGAGCAGTCGACGCACCGAAAGCGGCAGCTAGATCCAGGCGACGGCCAACAGCCCGGCTCCCAATATCAGACACAGTGGCGAATAAACCCAAGTGTCGAGCCGGGCAAAGCTTGATCCCTTCACTTCCTTGAAGAAACCCACCAGTTCCGAATCGCCGATCGCCCTCGCGAACATCAGCAGCGCAATCGCGCTGATCACCCATTGCAACGCCCAGTGATGCACCGGCGAAAACCACCAGCCCACCCTCATACACACCAGTGCGGCAATCAGTAGCAGGGCTGCTGCTACCACCAGCGTGATCCAGCCTGACGCTTTGAACGCCGGCCTGAGGGTCTGCCCGCCGTTATCCGCCGGAACCTGCGGTATCACCGCCACGGTCGCCCACTGCCCACCCATCGCCCAATAAACATGCATCAGGCTGATCGCCGCAAATATCGTCACCAGCCATTGAGCCAACACAAAGGTCATGGTCGAGAATCCTTTCAAGGGATTTGAACAAAACATCCTAGTCGGCATTTTTCCATGTGCACGACCGGTCGGCGGTGCGGTAAAGTGCCGCCCCATGAAATTCACCCGTTCCGATCGCTCACTGCTGGCCTGGATGCTCTATTGCTGCGTCCTGTTCAACGTGTTCGCCTGCAGCATCGGTCACGGACAAATGGTCGGGATGCAGCTCAACGGTATCGGCGGTCAATTCTGCGCCGTCGACCCGAGCACCCAGGCGCCACTCGCGTCCAATCCTTCCGAAGAAAAACTGCCAACCCTGGCCAAGGCTTTCGGTTGCCCGCTGTGCTCCACCGGCGGCATGGGCCCGGCGTTCAACTCCAGCCTGACCCTGGCGATCCTGCCGGAACAACACAGCCCTCCGCTGCCGGTCATTGTCAGCGCCGACCTCCCTGCCCGCTTCACCTGGCCTTCGGCCAATCCTCGCGCCCCGCCGCTCGCCTGAGTGTCTTTGCCTTTTTGATTTGTCAGCCCATTGCGCCAACGCGTGGCGTTCGCCTGTGCGCTGACTCCTAGACAAGCATTCAGGATTCAAACGATGAAACAACTTACCTTGCTGGCGAGCCTGTGCGGCTGCCTGTCCGTCAACGCCTGGGCCCAATCCACCGTGGATCTGGCGCCGATCACCATCGACGGCGAATCCGCCGCCGAACCTGGCCTGAGCCTCGACCAGTCCAGCGGCATGGCTTCACGTCTCGGTTTGAGCGTGCGCGACACTCCAGCCTCGGTGGCCATCGCCAATCGCAACGACATCGAGCGTCATGGGTCGCAAAACTTCCAGGACGCGGCCAACACTCTGCCGGGCGTGAACGCCAGTGCGCCGCCTGGTTTTGGCGGATTCGTGTCCTATCGCGGCTTCACCAGCAGCCAGATCACCCAGATGTTCAACGGCATCAATGTCTCTGGCGGACTGGCACGGCCGGTAGATTCGTGGATCTATGACCGGGTGGAACTGGTCGGCGGTCCGTCGTCGCTGATCAACGGCGCAGGCTCGGTCGGCGGTTCGCTGAACTACGTGACCAAACTGGCGACGCGCGACGAGCAAGCCGCCGAAGGCCGGGTCAGCTACGGCACCTACGACACCACCGAAACCGCATTCGGCCTCAACCACGCCCTGAGCCAGCCCGGCGCCGACGTGCAGCATTACGCGCGCCTCGACGTCAGCCACAACACCAGCAACGGCTACATCGACCGTCAGGAACGCGATGCCTGGAGCATGGCGTTCTCATTGCTCAGCGACCTGACGCCGAACCTGTCGCATACCTTGGCCCTGGAATATCAGGACGAACACGAAGACAGCCCGTACTGGGGCACGCCGGTACTCAACCCTAAGGCTGGCGAGTTAAAGATCGACAAACACAACCGCTTCAACAACTACAACGTCGAGGATGGCAGATACGAGCAACGGACGATCTGGGTACGCTCGATCATCGATTACCGGATCAACGACAGCACCACCCTGCGCAACACGCTCTATCACCTCGACAGCCAGCGCGATTACCGCAACCTCGAAACCTATCAATACAACGCCGACAACAGCGCCGTGAACCGCTCCACGGCCTATCAGGTCCGGCATCAGGGTGAACAGGACGGCAATCAGTTCGAGTTGCGCCACGACAACACCCTGTTCGGCCTCGCCACCACCTGGTCCGGCGGCTTCGAATACAAGGTCAACCAGACCACCAACTCGCCGCTGAACGTGAAAGGCGCGAGCACCGTGGACCCGAACAATTATCGTCCGGGGCACTTCTATGACATTCCGGGCACGAAGCCCGGTTTTGTCAGCGACAAGACCAACGAGGTCACCACCAAAGCCTTGTTCGTCGAGAACCGCCTGGCGCTGACCGACAAGCTTTCGTTGCTCACCGGCCTGCGCTACGACGACATCGACCTGGACGTGACCAACCATCGCACGGTGACGGCGAGCAACCCGCGCCATCTCAAGCGCAGTTGGGAGCCTGTCACCGGGCGCGTCGGCCTGACGTATCAGTTCATTCCGTCAGCCAATGTCTATGCGCAATACAGCACCGCCGCCGAGCAACCCGGTGGTACTCAGGACTTCGATGTTTCAACGGGTAAGCAATGGGAAATCGGCAGCAAGTTCGACTACCTGAACGGGCGTGGGTCGGCGACGGTGGCCGCCTACACCATCGAGCGCAAGGACTTCGCGGTGACGGACCCACTGGACCCGACCAACAGCATTCCCGTCGGCCAGCAGACGTCCAAAGGCATCGAGATTGCCAGCTCCCTGCGGATCACCGACAAGCTGCTGGCCGAGGGCAATTTCGCCTGGGTTGATGCGCAATACGATGAGTTCAACGAAAAGAACGCCGCCGGCGTGGTGGTTTCACGCAAGGGCAACACGCCGACCAATGTGCCGGACCGGGTCGGTAATCTGTGGCTGACCTATGACTTTTCCCCACAGTGGCAAGGTGGCGTTGATGCGCGGTATGTGGCGTCGGTGTATGCGGACAATGCCAACACCACGACCGTACCGTCATACACCCTGTTCGGGAGTTTCCTCAGCTACAAGGTCGATTCGCACACCACCGTCACCGGCCGGGTGCGCAACCTGACCAACGAGGTGTATGCCGAGTTCGCCCATGTGTCCCCGGCGTATTACCTGGGCACGCCGCGCACCTTTGAGCTGGCGGTACAGACCCGCTTCTGACAAACAGCGGCGAGGGAGAAACTCCCTCGCCACACGGCTACAAACCTGCCTGAACCTTCTCCGCCACATCCTTCGGCAACCACGCCTGCCACACATCCGGATGGGTTTTCATGAACGCCTCCGCCGCTTCCCGTGGCGGAGTGTGTTTCTCGCTCATATCAGCCAGCGCCTTGTTCAAATCATCGATCGGAAAATCGACCTTGCTGAAGAACGCCGCGATCTGCGGGTATTGCTTCTGAAACGGCGCAGACACCCCGATCGACAGTTTCGAGGCCAATGAACGGGTCGGTTTCGGATTGGGATTATCGGCGTCGGTGAGGGTCTTCCAGGCCTCGGCGTCGAACGGCGGCTCTTCCAGTTGCACCAGCTTGAACTTGCCGAGCAACGGCGTCGGCGACCAGTAATAGAACAGCACCGGTTTGCCCCGACGAATCGATGAACTGATTTCGGCATCCAGTGCCGCACCGGAGCCGCTACGGAAATTGGTGAAGTCATCCTGCAGCCCGTACGCCGTGAGCTTCTGCTTGTTCACCACTTCCGAGGTCCAGCCGATCGGGCTGTTGAGGAACCGCCCCTTGCTCGGGGTTTCCGGATCCTTGAACACGTCCTTGTACTTCTTCAGATCACTGACGCTGCGCAAGTCCGGCGCCAGCGGCTTGATGCCTTTGGCGGCATCGCCTTTGATCACGTATTCCGGCACCCACCAGCCTTCGGTAGCTCCCTTGACTGTATCGCCCAGACTGGCGACCTTGCCTTCCGCCTCGGCCTTGACCCACACCGGACTGCGCCCGGCCCACTCCTCGCCTATGACCTGAATGTCATTGTTAGCGAGCGCGGTTTCCAGAGTGATGGTGGTGCCCGGCAACGTATCCGTTGGCAGGCCATAACCCTTCTCGACGATGATTCGCAGAACATCGGTGATCAGGCTGCCGCTTTCCCAGTTCAGGTCGGCGAAGTGAATCGGGGTCTGTGCCGCATTGACCGCTGGCATCGCAGCCATCAAGCCCATTGTGACCAGCCCAGCGGCCAGCCACCGTCGAAATCCGTTCATGCTTTGCACCTCGTGCTGTTCACAGCAATAGCAGGATGGCCTGACAGAAGACCACAAGCCTCTGAATACTCAGTCAACTGACTGTAGACGAGGTTCCTGCTTTTTCAGAGGCACGCCACGGACGAGGCTACTTTTCAGACATTTCCTGCAAGCGTTGAAGCTCGCGTCTGACCATGCTGGCGTATTCCGCAGGCTGCAAAGCGTAGATCTGCGAGGCGACCCAGCCGAGCCAGGCGCCCTTCAATTCAGCCTTCGCATCGAACAGGCGCCGGGCTTCATCGCGGGCGCTGTCGAGGTTCTGCAAATGGAAATCGGCGCGACTCACAGCTGTTACTCGCTGGCCTTGAAGGTCACCAGCTCGCCCTTGCGCCATTTGGCGGCTTTGGCGGTGACGGCTTTCAGGGTCTTGGTCAGGCCTTCCTGCAATTGTTCATTGGCGGCGAACACGGTGACTGCGCTGTGGCCTTCCTTGAACACGATGGCATGGCCGTCGGCCGTGCTGACAAAGGCATAGTCGCCCAGTCCGTACACGGTCATCTTGATCTCGCGAAAACGGATGTCCATCTTGCCGCCTTCACGGCTGGGCAATACGGAAGCGCTGAAGTGATCGCCGACCTTGAGCTTGAGCCCGGGCTTGTCATCGACCACCAATGCGCTTTCGGTGTCGATTTCGGCAACGTAAATGCCTTCAGCGTTTTGCTCGGTGATGTAAACAAAACGTGACTGAAACTGCTTGACCAGCTTTGCCCGCAAATCACCCAGCACGAACAAAGCATGCATATCGAGGTTACTGACTGCCAAAGAAACATCCCCACACTTGAAAGAGTGCCACGCGCGAAAAACGCGCACGACGTTAAAAACGGCCAGGCCGATGGTGTTGCGCAATGACTCGAATAAAAGCCTGAACGGGCAAAGTGCTTGTTCAGCGCGAGGTTCACAAGACTACTGGAATGGCGCTCGCGAAACCTGCAAAGACGTTCTCCAAATGTTGAAGGAAAAAGCTTCACGGTCGGCCAGAGAAAACTGACTACAAACTTTAGGGAAAATACTCACCAAGAAAAGCACTTTTCCGACATATCGCACGCAAAAAATTGCTTTAGATAACGCCATGCCGTCAACAGGTGTTGGCGATTCTAGAGCAGCGACGCTGCTTGCGACTACCCGCAACCGTCTGTAAATGCGGGTCAATCCATGAAAAGGACTTCATATGTGCACTTTGACGCATTTTGCCGTGGCTTACGAACAACCCTTTGTCTTGAATGCCCCAGACCTTGGCACTGACGCCACACCGGAGTCATGTGGTCGGGAACCGAGGTTTCAAGTGATTCCGGCCGGTAACGCCTTTTTCCATATCAGGGAAAAGTCGACCGGCCGCGTAAGAGGTTTCCGTGAGGATCACAATGCCGCCTGTGCGCTTGCCCGCTCGCTGGAATCACGGGTGGCCTACGATCATTAAACGCAATCAGTGCAGGCTGCTACCGGGCTCGTCTTTCAATTGCGCGAGCCACGCAGCCCTGCACTCTTCGGCCTCGTCACGACTGGCGAACGCCGTGCCCCGGCGCTCACCGTTGAGCAACACTACCCAGCAGACACTTTGCCCCATCGCACGCAGCCCGGCCGGAACACCGCTGCCGATCATCACCGCGACATCGACTCTGCATTGCATCCTGACCTCCCAACTTCATTAGCTACCTAACTATGCAGGCATGTTAATGATTTGGATCAAGCGGAAACAGCAACGCGCGTGCACAGCTTCATTGCAATACCGGCAACAATACCTCAGCGCGGGCTCTCGGGTTTGTAGCCCAGGCGCAGCCCGCCCCAGTGCCGCCCCTTGACCATGATCGGCACTGACAAGTCGTGCATCAGCTCGCCGGTATCGCGGGTGTAGGTCTGCAACAGCACCGGTTGCTGATGGCTGCCACAGCGAATGCCGGTGCGATCGGCAAACTTGCGCTTGGTGCGGTTGTGCACGGTATCGGTCTGCACATCGCCGGTCAGCGGCTGGCTGAATGCCTGATTGTGGGTCGGCACATACCCCTGCTGCGTGCAGGCAATGGCGAACACCAGCCCCTCGTGACGCGGCAGCAAGGGCTCCTGAATTGCCGGCAGCACCTGATCGGTATAGCGGTCGAAACGGGTCTGGAACTTGGCAGGCTGAGTGTTCGGGATCGGCTGATACTGGCGATCGAACAAGTCCTCAAGACTGATCCGCCCTTGCTCGACATCGGCCTCGAAACGCGCAGCAATCTGACTCGCACCTTCGCGAGCCAGGTCGTAGATGCGCTGGTGATAGTCATCCAGACCGACTTCGGCCAGGCGCTCGCTGATGGTTTCCGCCTGCCCTTCCATCTGCACTGCCGCTTCGGCCAGACGCCGGGTCTGTTGGTCGCTGATCGCCAGATCGCTGCGCATTTGCTCGATGGCGGTGAAAAGACTGTCGAGCTGTTCGCGATTGGTTTCGGCGCCCCGGGCGATTTCGCCGACCTGGTTTTCAACTCCCGCCGCCAGTCGCGCGATGTTTTCCAGGTGCTGACCGGTGTGTTCGACCTGCTCGACACCGGTGTGCAAATCGTCGGAGAGCTGGCGAATCTGCTCCACCACCTGCGCGGTGCGCTGCTGAATGTCGGCAACCATCTCGCCCACCTCACCGGTGGCCGTCGCCGTACGAGCGGCGAGACCACGCACCTCATCTGCCACCACCGCAAAACCGCGACCGTGCTCCCCGGCCCGGGCCGCTTCGATGGCAGCGTTCAGTGCCAGAAGATTGGTCTGGCTGGCAATCGACTGAATCACCAGGGTCACGCGCTGAATGTCATCGCTGCGCTCGCTCAAGGCTTCGATCAGTTCGCGGCTGGCATTGGCGCGCTGGCTGAGTTGATGCATGCGCGAAATAGAGTCGACCAGTTCGGTGCGCCCCGCTGCGCTGCTGTGATGGGCTTCGCTCGCGGCGCCCAGCGCTTCGCGGCTGAGTTGGGAAGTGGCTTGTTCAGTGGCAATCATCACTTCGGCGTTATTGACGATCTGTGCGGCAGCATCGAGTTGCGACTGCAGTTTGCCGGCCAGTTCCTTGACGGAAAACGCCACGCCGGCGGCTGACAGCGCGTTATGACTGGTGGTGTAGGAAAGGTCGCGCGTCAGCTCGGACATCGCGTTGCTGCTATCGACCGGTTGCGCATCGGGGACAGCACGGGAGCGCAGGCGCGGCAGCCAGACAATCAGCACCGCCAGCGGCATGCCCACGTATAACGGCCATTCGCCGAAGGTCATCCCGGCCAGCAACAGCATCAGGGCGATGCTTTGCAGGGTCGGCGACAGCCAGCGATTCTTCGGCAAAACAACTGGTGCAGGCAGAGCCGCAACCAGAGATCCATCTCTCGTCATTTTGTTACCCCACGCTTGTTCTCATTGTTGTGACTGCATTAAACGCCACTACAAGGCCATTATCCATGGTCCGTTAGTCGTGGGTCTGTGGCAGGTCAATGGAACGGCGCGGGGATTTCCAGCAGACGAGAAAAAGCAAAGATCGCAGCCTTCTGCCGCTTTGAACAAAAGCTGCAGAAGGCTGCGATCTTTTCGCGACGACCCGCATTGAAGGGGTCGCCTCAGGAATCAGGCCTGACGCTGGTGCTTGTCGATCTGCTCGTGACGCTCTTGAGCTTCGATGCAGTACTTGGTGGTCGGGCTGATCAGCAGGCGTTTCAGGCCGATAGGCTCGCCGCTGTCGTCGCACCAGCCAAAGCTGTCTTCCTTGATACGCTCAAGGGCTTGTTCCAGTTGAGGCAGCATGCGCTGGTCGCGATCGATCGCGTTTACCAGCCAGGTGCGCTCTTCTTCCACCGAGGCGGCGTCCGCCGGGTCAGCCGGAGTGTCCAGGCTCTCGATGGCAATACGGTTTTGCTCAATGCGCTCGTGGGTTTCGACTTTCATGTTCTGCAACAGCTCGCTGAAGAAAGCGTGTTGCTCGGCATTCATGTAGTCATCTGCCGGCATGGCCAGCAACTTGTCCTTTGTCATTGATATCTCTATAAAAAAACGTGCATTAAGGCGAATTAGGGAGCGTTCCGGCGAACCGCCTGCGGTCATCGGAAAGGCATCGTTTATTGCAAACGCCACCCGGCACTCAATTTACGAAGGGGCGGCAGTCTAAGGCCCGTTTGAGGCCTCAGCAACTCTAAATAGCGGGAATTTGTCCGACAAAGCCCGGAAACGGCTCTGACGCAGGCTTCACGGCGCTCATCGGAGTGCGTTTATAGCAAGAAATTCAGTCGAGCGGCTGTATATAGAAGACAAACGGCGGATGAGCGGCGCTTTGTCGCATTTCTTTCCAGCCATGTAGCCCTTCATTGCATCGTTTCAGCCCCATTCACGCCGCGGCCCTGTTCCCGTCAAGGAAGTGAATTTGCGTTTCACTCCCTTTGCGCAATGCTGTGGGTATGTAGAGCACTGCCTCTCAAGATGGCGTCTCGAGCGGGATTGAAAACCCAGGAGATTCACGAATGGGCGGATGTCGTGGGCCGACTCCAGAAAGGCGACTTGCCCAAACGCGCAAAGGCACCTGTGCATCGTGATCAGAACGGGCCACGATCCGCTTCGGTCATGGCACTTTCCGGACGGAAAAGACAAATAAAATAAGGTTCGACCTCTTCCCATTTCATGTGCTTATCCTTCATGTCCCTGAGCGCCTTTCCCACATCGATAAGATTCGGTGTAGGCGTATAGGTCATTTGCCGAGTGACCTCCTTCATTTCATCCTTCAGCCCATGTTTCTTCGAGTCCTGGCCGACATAGGTATAAAACTTCACGGCCTGACCGGGACTGTCGTACCGCGTTTTTTCGCAGCCATGGCCATCGGGGTCATGCCGAGCCATATGGGCCTCGGAATAACTGTCCTGAACCATATGCAGCAGGGTCCCAAAGGCAAATTCTCGGTAATCCTTGTTGTAACCGGCCTCGCCTTTGAAAAAAATGCTTTGAACCGTTTCCCTCAAACCGAAAAAGTCCATTAGCCTTGGTATTTTGACAGAAGCTTCGGAAATGCTGGTGCCTCGACCGTATTCACTGGAGGTAACTCGCCAGACAAATTGAGCCCACATCATAACGTTATCGTAGGTTTCACCCGCGCGCTCTCCGGGACGGGACGCCATCGCGTGCAAAAACTGCAAGTCGCCGAAATGCGACCTGAGAAGCATAGAGTACTGCTCTGATTTATCGGGTTGATACTTGTAAAGCACTGAGCCTTTTTCGGCTGTCGCCTTCTTTTTGCCGTCGCTGAAGACCGAAGCCCAGCAACTCCCTTCCATGGGGAGCTGTACGTAAACATTCTTGCAGCCTGACAACGATGTATCAGTCAACCGAAATGGCGGATTATCATTCCAACGCACACCCGCCAGAACGGCCATCGGGGCCGCAGGCTGCATGAAACTGTTGCCGACGGTGATTGCACAGGCCTTGTCAGTCTCACAGCCGTAGATACGGTTGGTGATGGTTTCATGGACAGGATGGGTGAATTGCTCAATCCCCCAGAAACCGACCGCGTTCATTTTTCTGCGCCAGACAACATCATCGGAAATGTCGATCAGATTTTCTCCGTTTTTAACCTCCGGACGCAGTTGAAATGCAGAAGCAGGAACAGCTACCGTCAGCGCAATTGAAAGACCCAGCATTATCCATTTCATTATGTGCTCCATCGGCAAAGTGCCACCACTAGGCTTAGCCGAAGCAAAACGGTACTGCAAACATAAAACGGCTTTTCTTTTCACCTTAAAGATTGATGGACAACATCATTGATTGGATGCGCGATCCTCGTCTGTCTCAACGACATCAAATGCATGGAGCCATAAATGAAACTGATCGGCATGCTGGACTCCCCTTATGTACGCCGCGTGGCGATCTCCGCCAGGTGCCTGGGGATCGAACTGGAACATGACCCGGTGTCGGTGTTTCGCCACTTCGAGCGCTTCCAGCAGATCAACCCGGTGGTCAAGGCGCCGACCCTGGTCCTCGACAATGGCGAAGTACTGATCGACTCGACGCTGATCCTCGACTACTTCGAAGCGCTGTCCGGCAAAACCCTGCTGCCCACCGACCTGCCGCAACGGGTACAAGCCCTGCGCCTGATCGGCCTCGGCCTCGCCGCCTGCGAAAAAGCCGTGCAGCTCTACTACGAACGCAACCTGCGCCCGGCCGACATTCAATATCAGCCGTGGGTCGAACGCGTCGAAGGCCAACTCGCCGCCGCTTTCACCGCCCTCGAACATGAACTGCAAAAACATCCACTGCCCACCGATGGCACCCTCCAACAGGACGGCATCACCCTCGCCATCGCCTGGAGCTTCACCGGCCTCGTTGTCCCCGATCAGATCGACGCCCAACGCTTCCCGCGCATCGCCCAGTACACCGAGTACGCCGAAGGCCTCCAAGCGTTCATCAGCACCCCGATGAACTGACCATGAGCACGACCGAAACCGCCGCCCCGGCCCTGAAAGAAATCTTCAACGCCGAACGCCTGCAACACATCGCCCGCGAAATGAGCGCCGTGTACCCGGCGTTCAAGGCCAAGGCCTTTCTCAAGCATGCCAACGACGGCCTCGCCGACCTTTCGGTCATGCAGCGAATGGCCCGCGTCAGCGAAAGCCTGCACGCCGTGCTGCCACTGGACTACACAGACTCCCTCACCGTACTGCGCGAACTCGCCCCACGTCTGAACAGCGGCTTCGTCAGCATGAGCCTGCCGCACTACGTCGCGAGCTACGGCGCGCACGCATTCGACACCTCGATGGAAGCCCTGAAGTACTTCACCACCTTCGGCTCCTCCGAATTCGCCATCCGCCACTTCCTGCGCAGCGACCTGGAACGCTCGCTGGAACTGATGCACGACTGGGCCCGAGACGAAAACCACCACGTCCGAAGACTCGCCAGCGAAGGCAGCCGCCCTCGTCTGCCGTGGTCGTTTCGCCTGGAACCGGTACAGGCTGATCCGCGCTTGGCCGCCGGGATTCTTGAGCGGTTGAAGGCCGATGAGAGTTTGTACGTACGCAAGTCCGTGGCGAATCATTTGAATGACGTGACCAAGGAACACCCGGAATGGGTGCTGGATACGGTTGAGGGATGGGCGCTGGAAAACAAACACACCGCGTGGATTGCCAAACATGCGCTGCGGAGTTTGATCAAACAGGGGGATTTGCGGGCGCTCACTGTTATCGGTGCGGGGGCGAAGGCTGAGGTCGAGTTGCTGGATGTGAAGGTGGAACCGGCGGTTGTGCGGCTTGGGGAGACGATCACTTTGTCATTCACCGTGCGGTCATTGGTGCCGGTAGAACAGCGGTTGGTGATTGATTATGCGATTGACTATGTGAAGGCGAATGGCGGGACTTCGGCCAAGGTTTTCAAGTTGAAGACGTTGGTGTTGGCGGGGTTTGGGAGTGAGGTTGTGGCGCGTAGGCAGGTGATCAAGGACTTCACCACGCGCAAGCATTATGCGGGGGAGCATGCGGTGCATGTGGTGGTTAATGGAGAGCGGTTGGGGAGTTCTGCCGTTAACATCCTCACTTCATAGTTATAAAAGACAGTTTGGCCCTTTTGGCTCGGAATCGAGTTTATGCGTTGAGTTCCTGATCCAGCACCTGACTCACAACCAGCGCTGGTGCGCACTCACCACACAAGTCACGCACCAGGCCCATTTGAGCAGTTACCACTGGCCGCTTGCGAGACAGCCGACGATTTCCCAACCGCTGTATTCCCACCAGGAATATCGATCATCGGAGCAACTTCTGGCCAGACTGGCCATGTGGATTTCACCCGCTGTTTGTTGGGTACCGAAAGGCGTGCCAATAGAAGCTGTTACTTGATTGACAGTTTGAGGAGCCTTGAGGGTGGTCGGATGTACGGAAGCATTCGCGACGGTGGCGGTGAAAGCAAGCGTTGCGGATACGGCCAGAGCAGTGATGGACTTTTTCATTTTCGAATCCTTTCAGTTATCTGACATGCGGCTTGTGCATTGGCCTGACCTGCCTTAATCAATAATCTGAACAGATCGGGCGCTCGTAAAAAGCCTACCACCGCGCTGCCGGCTGCACAGTCGCTCAACTGTGCTATTGACAAGCTGATGGAGTGAGAGGAGAGATCTTTTCGAACGCTCAAGACTCGGGCAACGCGCCGGGTTCTTTTCCTGTCTATCACCCTGCGTGCAATGGTGACGCCAAGCCCCGAATGATAAGGTTCAGCCTCAAAATCACGGACGACACCTCGTGCACAAACGATCTCTTGCTGCAGCCGCGATAACCTTCACCATCAGTCTTTCCGCTCTTGCCTCTCCTGTTCCGCAGGAAGAGCTCGAAGAGTGCCAGCGAATAGAAAACTCGGCCAAACAGGTCATGAAAAGCAGGCAGCAAGGCGCGCCCATGGATTCGGTGTGGGAACTGGCCGAAGCGGCAGGCAAGCAGAGCGAGTATGTGGGTGAGTTGTTCAAGACGCTGATTCGCGAGGCGTACGCGATTCCTCAGTACTCAAGCGAGAGCTTGCAGCAGAAAGCGATCAGCGATTTCCATTCCAATTTCTACAAGGCTTGCATCGTGACGGCGGAAAAGCGAGCAGGCGCCAACGGCTGAGCGCATGGAACAAAAAGGGAGCAGATTCAGGTAATGGATCTGCTCCCTTTTACTTGAGCGCAGCCTCTACGCTTTCAGCTCAACCTTATCCAGCGCCTGATTCACGGCCAGCCCTGCGACCATGACCACTTGTGCGATGCCCAGTGCGGTTTTGCGGTGGGCGGGTTCGAGGATGGCGGCGAAGTTGCTGAGCATTTCGCTGACGGAATCGAGGGATTATCTGACCACCAGTCCCCTGTGTCTAAAAAACCGGCCACCCTGCATAATCCGCGCAAACTCCCTCATCAACCCAAGTCCGACCGTCATGCCTGAAGAGTTCGAAGTCCCCAGTCCTCACGAACAACACGTTGAACACACCACCCATCATGCCCACGCAAAAGGCGATCGCTTTGCAAGCAAGATCGCGGTCATGACGGCGATCATGGCGACGGTCGGCGCCTTGATGAGCTATCAGGCCGGTTCGACGGAGAGCGAGGCGGCCATGGACAAAAACAACGCGGCCATCCAGAAGACCGAAGCCGCCAACGAGTGGAACTACTATCAGGCCAAGTCCAGTCGGCAGAACCTGTCGGAGCTGGCCAGCCATCTTCCGGGGCTGGACTCCGCTCATTACGTTGCCGAGGCGCGGCGCTATGCGGAGCAGAAAGAGGAAGCCCGCAAAAAGGCAGAAACACTTGAGCTGCAGGCGAAAGAGTGGGACGAGAAGTCGGAACAGGTCCTGCACCAGCATCACCGCTGGGCCCAGGCCATGACCGCGATTCAAATCGCCATTTCACTGGCGGCCATCACCCTGCTGACGCGCAAGGAATGGCTCAGGCGCGTCTCGTTTGGCGCGGCGGGTTTGGGGGTCATGTTGGGCTCACTGGCCTGGCTGCATATTTGAGTCTTGAAAATCCTGCCTGCCGATACCTGAAGCATCGGCAGACCGGATTCCCACCCTTCAATAACCTCAGAAAGGATTACACCGCTGCGCCACCGCCGTCGCCTGATCCACATACGGCCGCGCAGGCTCAAGGTTCCACTCCGGCTTGTTCCTCACAGGCTTGCCATCAAACGTCGCCGCCAGGTGACAAACCATCTGCCGGCGCATCGAGCCGCCGTTGACGCTGTACATCCGCCATTGCTCATCGTCCTTATGTTTGTTGTACAACTCGGCAAACATCCGGTCGGTCTGGTCATCCTTGATCGCACGGCCACACGCGGTGGGTACGACTTGCAGTGACCAGGTTTTCGGCCCGAGTTTCGGGTCATCGCGCTGGGCCCAGGTGCTGGACTCGATGTATTTGTCGCAGAACTGCTGGGCCGGTGGCGCTGCGGTCTGGATGCAGGAGAACGTGGCTTTGCCGTTGGGGGTTTTCGGGAAGTCGATCTTGACGATGTTGCGGTCCTTGCCGGTCCTGGCTTTGTAGTCGCGCTGGTTGGCCAGGGCGTCGTTCAAGCCTCGTTGGTCGCTGTAGAAAAAGGCCAGGATCGGCAGCTCATCGGTCTTCGGATTGCCCAGACGCAGTTCGGTCTGGGTCTGGAACTCACGTGTGTTGATGACGCGCCGGGCGCCCATGAAGTTCTGGAACGCGTTGACCCGATCCTGGCTGCTCATCGGGTTGCGCATGTTGAAGCCGCATTGCAACTGGTCTTGCTGACGGTTGTTGTTGAACTTGGTGAAGTGTGCGACCCAGGCGTTGACGTTGGTGATTGGCGGGGCCATGGACTGGCAGACCGCTTCGGTCTGGCTGGTGTTCTTGTTGTTGCCGCAGCCACGATCGTCGCGGAAGTCGGTCCAGGCATCGTTGGGAAACGCGCAGTAGACGTGCACCGGGGTTTCCGGGTCGCGCACCATGTCGACCGGGGTGATGATGTAGCCGTTCTGGGTGCTCATGCCGGGATCTTCGTAGCTGATGCCATCGGCCCGCATGTAGGACGCGGCGAACGTGCCCAGTTCTACCGCTTTGGGGCTGGGGTTCCAGACATCCCACTTCTGCCCTTTTGCCGGATCGGCGCGATGAGTGCCGCGAATCAGCAATCCCGAACAGTCCGATGCCGGGTCCTTGCCGCAACTGGCGGTGGTGTTGTTGTACAAGGTTTCAACGCGTTTGAGCGTGTCTGCGCACGATTCGGCACTGGCCGAAGTCGCCTGCAGGAACAACGGCAACGCAAGCAGCGGGACGATCCTGTTCAAGCGTTCTTTCATGACGTGCTTCTCCCGGATTGTTCTTCTCGACTTCCCTGTTTGAAACCGAGTTAACGCGCCACCGGATTGCACCCCGCCGCCCGGGTCTCGGCGTCCGAAAGCGCAGGCCGGAAGGGTTCAAGATTCCATGGCGTCTTGGCGCGGTAATTCACCAGTACGCAGTTCAATTGCTGGCGCATGCTGCCGGCAGATTTCTCGTTGTCGCGCCAGTTGCCATCGGCGCCCCTGAGGGCGAACAACTGCTGGTACAAGGTATCGATCTGTTCGTTCGGCAAGGCGCGCCCGGCGGCTGTCGGCACGACGCTCAAGGTCCACTCGTCCTGACGGGTGCCCGGGTCGTAGCGTTTGACCCAGTCGGCAGAGGCGATGTATTGCGGCGCCTTGGCCGGCAACGGATTGCATCCGGCCTTGGCGGCTTCTTGTGGGCTGACGACGGGGCGGAACGGTTCCAGGTTCCACTCGGTTTTGCCCGGGTAGTTCTGCACCAGACAACTGAGTTGCTGACGCATGCTGCCGGGGGATTTTTCGTTGTCGCGCCACTGGCTGTCGGCACCGCGCAAAGCGAACAGTTCCTTGTACAACGCTTCCTGATCGCTGGCCTGAATCGCCTTGCCCTGAGCGGTGGGCGTGACGTTGAGCGTCCATTCGTTCTTGCCGGTACCGGGATCGTGGCGTTCGACCCAATTGGCCGACGCAATGTAGCGAGACGTCACCGGTGCAGGCTGGCCATTGCCCGCAGTTGTCAGATCAATCGCCTGATCCGCCGCCACATAACTAAAGCGCTGCTCCGGCGGTTTGGTGAAATCCAGCCGCAGGATCGGCACGCTGTAACCCTGGGCCTGGAGTTTCTTCTGGAAATTGCGCGCACTGTTCAGGCCGTTTTCCGGTTTGGGCGGCGCCTGATCGCCACGGGTGGCGAAGTTTTGTGTGCTGTTGACGTTGTAGATGAAGGCATCGATGTACTTCATGTTTTCGCTGCCATCGTTGGTGGCCGAGGCGTTCTTCAACATGAATTCGTTGACCTGCGCACTGAAGGCGAAGGGGTCTTTGTTGGTGGTATTCACCCGCGATTCGTGGACGCGGATCATCGCGTTCCAGTCGCTGGGTTTCTCCGCGTTCCAGGAACACTGGCTGTACTGGATCGGCCCTTTCATCAGCCCGGTGTACTTGCTGGTCCACTGTTCGGCGGTGCTCACGCCCGCCTCCGCGCAGGTGCCGTAGGCCAGCGCGGCGTTCCTGTTGTTCATCGGTGGCTGGGCGGCGCGCGGCGGTTCGCGACTGTCGAAAAAGCCGCAGCCATACCACTTGCGCTCGGGCCCGGTGCCGCCATCGAAGGCGTAGATGCAAGTGAAGCCCTGCTCCTTGACCGGCAGCTTCAACGCCGCCGCATCGGTAGGTGTGCGAAGGATCAACCCGGCCGGGTGAATGAGGATCCGCGTGCTCAGATCCTTGCGAATCCACGAGTAGGACGTCGCACCGATCTTGATCGCGTAAGGGCTGTAGTCCCACGGGTTGAACGGCCCGTCGTTGACCATGCGCAGGGTCACACCGCTGCAGTAGTAATGCCCGCGAGCGGCGCCGGTATCGGGCTCCTGGCATGCGTCCTTGAGGGTGTTGTAGTTGCGGTTGATGCGGTTCAGGGTTTCCAGCGGATCAAGCGGTGGCTGGGCCGCCACGGCGCTGAATGCCAGGGGCAGAAACAGGCTCAGGATAAAAGGCGAACGAACGGCTGCACGCATAACCGACACTCCTTGTCGTGCGAGATGACACTTCCATGAACAGCAGCGTAGTAAGCACAACCCTGACGGTCAAACCGATAGTGGATCAGGCCGGACTTCTGTTGCGCCTCATATGAATCAACGCCGTCCGCCCTCCACCCGGCGAAGCACGCTCCTCGATATCAAACGGCACAAACCCCAGCGTCGGATACAGCAGCAACCCGGCCGTGTTTTCATTGAAACAGGACAACTGCACTTCCTTCGCCTCCCAACGTTCGAAGGCCAGCTCAGCCATGGTCTCGACAATAAATCGCGCCACACCTTTACCCCGGGCACTCGGCGCGACAATCACATTGCCGATGCAGCAGATGCCGTGACGCTCGGCGCGATAGAAGTTGGCGAAGCCGACAATCTCGCCATCGGCCTCAACCACCGTGGAGTCGAAGCGCTGACTGATCGCGACGCTCATCTGCGCTTCCGTCAACGGAAATTCCGCCTTCGGGAACATGAAATACAACTCCTGAACGCCCTGCGGAAAACCGCAGATGGTTTTGACGTCATCGGCCTTCACTGGCCTGTGTTTCAAGTTCATGGCTGCCCTGCCCTCACTTTTTAACGCTGGCCAGATGATGGGCGACCAGTGCGTTCGCATGCCCGTGACCCATGCCGTGTTCGGTCTTGAGCCAGGCGACCAGTTCCATGTGTTTTTTGTCGGTGATGCTGGTCAGCAGCTTCAACCAATGGTCAATCGGTTGGCCGTACTTCTTTTCAATCGAAGGAAAGTAGGACGCCGGGCCTTTTACTTGGGTGTCGTCGGTCATGCTGCAAGCTCCCTGTTTGCGACGGAGTTTTATGAACTCACAGATTGAAGGCCAGGTTGGTCACGTCGTCCAGTGCAAGCATGCGTCAGGGTGCAACGATCGGCGGCACAGGTCCTGGCAACCCGTCAGGTTCAGCACCGGACCGCGATCCCGTCTCCGGCACTGCCACCCAAAGCAGCACCAGCGCCACCATAGCCACCGCCGCCAACGTCAGAAACGCAGCGCTGTACCCCGCCTCCTGAACCACAACCCCCGCCAGGCTGTTGCTCAACGCCGCGCCCAGGCCAAACACCGTCGAAATCGCCCCGAGGCTGACGTTGAAATGCCCGGTCCCCAGCGTCAGGTCTTTCACCACCACCGGAAACAGCGCACCGAAAATCCCCGCGCCGATGCCATCGAGCAGTTGCACCGAAACCAGCCACCACGGATCGTTGGACAGCACATACAACACACCGCGCAATGGCAGGATCAGGAATCCCGCCAGCAGCAACGGCTTGCGCCCCCACACATCGGCCTTCGCGCTCACCAGCAACGCGACCGGCACCATCACCATTTGCGCCGCGACGATGCAGGCGGACGTGAGCGGCGTGGCCATCTGCAGATTGGCCTGCGCCAGTTTCTGACTCACCAGCGGCAGCATCGCCGCGTTCGCCAGATGGAACAGCGCACAGCAAATCGCGAACATCAGCAGCGGCCGGTTGGTGAGCAACACTGACAGCCCCGAAGGCTGCTTGCCCTGCCCCGCTTCGCTGGGTGAAAGACCTCGGGCGAGATCGTGATCAATGGCGTCGGCCGATACGAACGAGACGGCAATCACACTGGCCAGCGCCATGACCGCCATCAAATAAAACACCGCGACGGGGCCGAACAGATACGCGAACAAACCGGCCAACAGTGCCGCACAGGCATTGCCGGCGTGGTTGAAGGTTTCGTTGCGCCCGGTTCTTCGCGTAAAGGCGCGAGGCCCGGTGATCCCGAGGGTGATCGCGCAGATGGCCGGGGCGAAGATCGAAGCGGCAGCGGCACTGATGGCTTGCGTCACGGCCACGAGGCTGAATGAGGTCACGAACGGCAGCAGCAGACAACTTCCCGTGACCACCAGCGCAGCAATCGCGATCAGTGCCCGTTTGGAACAAGTGCTGTCGACCAACGCACCCGCCGGGGTTTGGGTGATGAGCGCGGCGATTCCGGCAATCGTCATGACCAGACCGATGCTCGCCGGCTCCCAGTGGTGAACCGCCAACAGATAAATCGCCAGATAAGGACCGAGCCCGTCACGCACGTCGGCGAGGAAGAAATTCAGGCTGTCGAGGGACAGGTTATTGCGGCGATCGAGGTGAGTAGCCACGGCATGCGTCTTCGTTGTCGAGGTTCTGCGAGATGACTCAACCTCTGCAAATCGAATGACCTTTTGCCGGGCGTTTTAGTTGCATGAAACAGCCGTCCTTTACTGGCCCATCAACAGTTCGCGCTCGCCTTCACACAACCCCACCACATAATCCCAAACCACCCGCAACCGCACCGACTTGTGCAACTCCCGCCGCGTGCTGATCCAGTAACTGCGCTCGATGCTCTCGTCCGGCAACAGCGCCACCAGATCCGGATCCGACGCCGCCATGTAGCAAGGCAACACCGCAATTCCCAACCCCGAGCGCGCCGCCTGCTGCTGGGCGATCACGCTGGTGCTGTGAAACACCACACGCGGATTGCGGCAGAAACTGTTGAGAAACATCAGCTCCTGACTGAACAGCAGATCATCGACATAGCCGATCCACGCATGCCGGCCAAGATCCTCACGACTGCGCAGCGGCGGCGCATTGTCGAGGTAAGTGCGGCTGGCATAGAGCGCGAGCCGGTAATCGGTGAGTTTGCGGGTGACCAGCATGTCCGCCGCCGGCCGTTCCAGGTGAATACTGATTTCCGCCTCGCGGTTGAGGATGCTGACGAAGCGCGGCACGGCAACCAGTTCCACTTCCAGTCCCGGATAGCGCTCGAACAACCCGATCATGCGGCTGGCCAAAAACATGATGCCCAGCCCTTCCGTCACGCCAACGCGGATCTTGCCCAGCGGCGCCGTGGACTGGGTGATTTCTTCCTGAGCCAACAACGCGACGTTTTCCATGGCCTCGGCATGCTTGAGCAGCGCCTCCCCCGCCGGGGTCATTTCGTAGCCTTGGGCGTGCTGGACGAACAGCGCGGTGCCGAGGCTTTTTTCGATGGCTTCGATATGCCGGGCGACCGTGGCGTGGGTGGTGTTCAGGCGGCGGGCGGCGGTAAGCAACCGGCCGCTGCGTTGCAACTCAAGAAAGAACCGCAGGTCGTTCCAGTCGAACATGGCTTGTCCTTGTCGGCTATCGTCATTAAGCGCTGTTTGAAAACGCACAGCGGCTGCGCAAAAACTAACATTCTTTTGACGAAAGCTAACAACTAGGATGACTGACAACAAAAACAATAAGCGAGGTCAGGGAATGCAGACTTCCCTCGATGAATTCGACTACATCGTGGTCGGCGCCGGGCCGGCCGGGTGTTTGCTGGCCAATCGGCTGTCGGCGGATCCGCAGCGGCGTGTGCTGTTGCTGGAGGCCGGCGGGCGCGACAACTATCCGTGGATTCACATCCCTGTGGGTTACCTGTTCTGCATCGGCAACCCGCGCACCGACTGGTGCTTCAAGACCGAAGAACAAGCGGGCCTTAACGGCCGCGCGCTGAGTTATCCGCGCGGCAAGGTGCTGGGCGGCTGTTCGTCGATCAACGGCATGATCTACATGCGCGGCCAGGCCAACGACTACGACCGCTGGGCCGCCGAGGGCAACCCGGGCTGGGCCTGGAACGACGTGCTGCCGCTGTTCAAACAGAGCGAAAACCACTTCGCCGGCGCGGCGGACTTTCATGGCGACAAGGGTGAATGGCGGGTCGAACGCCAGCGCCTGTCGTGGCCGATTCTCGACGCCTTCCGCAGCGCTGCCGAGCAAAGCGGCATCGCCAGCATCGCTGACTTCAACCAGGGCGATAACGAAGGTTGCGGTTACTTTCAGGTGAACCAGAAGGCCGGGGTGCGCTGGAATGCGGCGAAGGCGTTTCTGAAGCCGATTCGCGATCGGGCCAATCTCACGGTGCTGACTGAAGTTGAGGTGGACCGCGTGTTGTTCGAGGACGGTCGCGCCTCGAAGGTCAGCGCTCGTTGGCAGGGTCAACAAAAGAACTTCAAGGCGCGCAAGGAGATCGTGTTGTGCGCCGGCTCCGTGGGCTCGCCGAGCATTCTGCAGCGCTCCGGAATCGGGCCGCGTCCGCTGCTGGAAAAGCTCGGAATCGGCGTCGTGCATGAACTGCCTGGCGTCGGCGGCAACCTGCAGGATCACCTGCAACTGCGGCTGATCTACAAACTGGAAAACGCCCGCACCCTCAACCAGATCGCCGGCAGCGTGTGGGGCAAGATGGGCATGGGCCTGCGCTATCTGTATGACCGCAGCGGGCCGTTGTCGATGGCGCCGAGTCAGTTGGGCGCGTTTGCCCGCTCGGGGCCGGAGCAGACTTCGGCCAATCTCGAATACCACGTGCAGCCGCTGTCGCTGGAGCGTTTTGGCGAGCCGTTGCACAGCTTCCCCGCGTTCACCGCGTCGGTGTGTGATTTGCGCCCACAGAGCCGTGGCCGCATCGAGATCCGTTCCGCCGATCCGCAAGCAGCGCCGCTGATTCAACCCAATTACCTGAGCCATCCCGAAGACTTGCGTGTGGCCGCCGACGCGATCCGCCTGACCCGCCGCATCGTCAGCGCCCCGGCCCTGCAAGCCTTCAACCCGGTGGAGTACCTGCCCGGCGCCAGCCTGCAAACCGAAGAACAATTGCACGAAGCGGCGGCGAAGATCGGCACGACGATTTTCCACCCGGTCGGCACTTGCCGCATGGGCAATGACGCGGACGCCGTGGTCGATGCGCAGTTGCGGGTGCATGGCGTGCCCGGTCTGCGGATTGCCGATGCGTCGATCATGCCGCGCATTACCTCCGGCAATACCTGTTCGCCTACGCTGATGATTGCCGAGAAAGCGGCACAGCTGATGCTCAACCCCGAGACCAGGAACATCACACCGAAAACAGAAATGGCCCACACCCTGTAGACATCGCGCATCACCCGGACACGCAACACCAGTGGAAACAACAAAAACAATCACTGTGAGGGATACCGATATGTCAGAACACGCTCAGCCGCTGGATGCCGTGCGCAGCACGGACGCCAGCCCCGATACCCGAAAGGTCATCTTCGCCTCGTCCCTGGGGACGGTGTTCGAGTGGTATGACTTCTTTCTCTACGGCGCCCTGGCGGCGGTGATCAGCAAGCAGTTCTTCGCCGGGGTCAACGACACCACGGCGTTCATCTTCGCGCTGATGGCGTTTGCCGCAGGCTTCATCGTGCGGCCGTTCGGGGCGCTGGTGTTCGGTCGGTTGGGGGACATGATCGGGCGCAAATACACCTTTCTCGCGACCATCATCCTGATGGGCGTGGCGACCTTCGCCGTGGGTCTGCTGCCGACCTACGCCAGCATCGGCATTGCTGCGCCGATCATTCTGGTGGTGCTGCGCATGCTTCAGGGCCTGGCCCTCGGCGGCGAGTACGGTGGCGCCGCGACATACGTGGCGGAGCACGCGCCGATCGGCAAACGGGGTTTCCATACGAGCTGGATTCAATCCACCGCAACCCTCGGCCTGCTGCTGTCGCTGCTGGTGGTGCTCGGTTGCCGTTACTTCACCGGTGATCAGTTCGAAGTCTGGGGCTGGCGCATTCCGTTCCTGCTGTCGATCGTGCTGCTGGGCATTTCCACCTGGATTCGCCTGAGCCTGCACGAGTCTCCGGCCTATCTGAAGATGAAAGAGGAAGGCAAGGCCAGCAAGGCGCCGATCCGCGAATCCTTCGGCAAATGGGAAAACCTCAAAGTCGTGCTGATCGCCCTGTTCAGCATCAACGCCGGGCAAGCAGTGACCTTCTACGCTGCGCAGTTCTACGTGCTGTTCTTCCTCACCCAGTTTCTGAAAATGGACCCGGCGGTGGCCAACAGTCTGCTGATCATCAGCGTGGTGATCGGCGCACCGTTCTTCATCATTTTCGGCTGGCTGTCGGACAAGGTCGGGCGCAAACCGGTGTTGATGCTCGGCCTGCTGCTGGCCACCGCGCTGTACTTCCCGATCTTCAAATCCCTGGCCCACTACGCCAACCCGGCCATCGACCACGCCAGCCAACAGGCGCCGATCACCGTGGTGGCCGACCCGGCCACCTGCACCTTCCAGTTCGACCCGGTGGGCAAGGCCAAATTCGACAGCCCGTGCGACAAGGTCAAGACTTTCCTGGTCAAGCAGGGTCTGCCCTACTCCAGCGTCGCAGCGCCTGCCGGCAGCGCGGTGCAGGTGAGCGTCGGCGATGTGAAGCTCGACGGCTTCGACGAAGCTGCCCTGCGCGGCGCAATCACCCTCGCCGGCTACCCGCAACAGGCCGATATGCAGCAGATCAACAAGCCGATGATCGTGGCCCTGATCGTCGCGCTGATCATCATCTCCGCCATGTGCTACGGCCCGCTCGCGGCGCTGATGGTCGAACTGTTCCCGACCCGCATCCGCTACACCTCGATGTCCCTGCCGTACCACATCGGCAACGGCTGGTTCGGCGGTTTCCTGCCGACCGTGTCGTTTGCGCTGGTGGTGTACACCGGGGATATTTTCTACGGGCTGTGGTACCCGGTGCTGATTACCGGGGTGAGCCTGGTGGTGGGGATGATTTGTCTGCGGGAGACGAAGAATATCGATCTGGACAAGAACTGATTACGCCAACAAGTCCGCTTCAGGTTCGCCCTGAAGCGGCTTTTTTGCCTGATGTTTGTCACTGATAAAGCAATGGCGTATCAATATCAGCCCTGACTACATTCATCCTAAGGAACAGGATATGGCTGATGAGCCGATGCCCTCTGATGCGACTTCCAGCAACTATGCCCAAGGCAACAGAACTCAAAACCAGGATTCGCGCTGGAACAAAATACTCGTCTGGTTCAGCCAGTTGGTTGTCCCGTTACTGCTGGGATCATTCCTCTTCAGCGGTATCCTTGAAGGCTACAAAAGCTCACTCGGCGACAAAAAGGACATCATCGACAGCTACTACCGGCCTACAAGGGCACTGCATGCCTCTTGCTCGACAAAAAACCTGGAGCTGGCAGATCAGTACGGAAAATTGGCCGGCTCGTATCAGTTGCTTTTTAATGAATTTAAGCACGCCGTGACTCATCCCGAACTGGCAGCAAAGCCAGGCTATGAAGTCATTCTCAAAACGCTGGCAAAAAACACTGAAGAGCTGGCCAATGCAACGAAAGAACGGGCAAACACTGTTCACCAATGCCGGATAGACCTGTACATCAAATATGAAGAACTGGCACTGGTGACAGGCACCTACAAACAATTCAAAAGATTTGCCAGTGTGCGGGACAAGTCGCTCGAAAAAACCGAGAAACAAATGAAGCTCAAAATGGAGCCTTACATGGCGACGATCAACAGTGAGGACATGATGGAACTCCTGCGAAAAATCGTCCCTGTTGAATCTGACATCCCCCAGAGCCCACAGAAGTATCTCGACGAAATCGCCGTTTATGCCAATCCGATTGTCACGCTCCATCAGCTATTCCAGACCACAGAACTGGAAAAGTTCAACACGGAACAAGCCTTCTTCAAATCGGCCAGCAATCTTTTCGCGCGTGAGATCAGCGCTCGACAATCCAAAGGTTTTTTCAGCTACCTCTTCTAACCAACGTTGTCAAATGACAAGGATCATCGTCTCGATGAACGATCAATATTTACACATTGCTTGCCCGACCTTACAGCCACTCGCCCCCGTGCTGAACAGTTGGATCACTTGCACCGAGCGCTACATCGATGTGTGGGACGGCGATGATCTCCCCTACTGGTACAACGAACAGGCCAATGTAAGCATCCTCGCCGGTGCAGCCTGGAAAGCCGACTGGACTGCCATCGAGGAATATCAGATCAGCAAGATCGCCACGGAGGCGAACGAAAAGACCTCATCGATCGGCCGTAACGACCTATACATTGCCGACGACAGCAATGGTTTTTGCATTGAGGCCAAAGTCGCTTACGTGCCGATCGATAATCTGGCGTACGCCCGCGACTGGATCTTGAGTAAATGCAAATTGGCGACTGTCGATGCCGCCAGGCTCGACTACCACGAGCCTAAATTGGGCGCCGTATTTATTGCACCCTATTCGCTAGGCCGTCTGGCTAGTGCTGATCAGATTGAAGCCTTCCAGACAATGCTTCGGGCACTGACAAGTGATGCGCTCGCCTGGGTCTGTCCTGCCAAAGCTCAAAAAACCCCGAGTCACGACAACAAGCGCTACCCGATGGTCGCGCTGCTGTTTTTGAATGCCGAAGCGGGTAAGCAATCCTGACTGAATGCTGATGGCGACTGCCAACACAACTGACTGCCGGCCAAGTGCATGAAGTCGGCAGTCTCAAACCTCCGCCCCCAGCAATTCAAACTTCACCTGATCGGGATAGAACGCAACGTAATCCTTGATCTGGCTGACCGAAATCTTCGGATGTTCGTACGTCCACACCGCGTTCGCCCCCTCGTGCCCGGGCACTTGCAGACTGAAATAATTGGCGTCGCCCTTGTACGGGCAATAACTCGTGTGGTCGGTGCGGGCGAAGTATTTTTCGTCGATGTCTTCGCGGGGGATGTAGTAGACCGGTGGGTAATTGGCTTCGAGCAGTACCAGTGCGCGGGCCGAGGCGGCGACCTGGATGCCATGGAACTTCACCAACACACAACCTGGCTGCTCGGCGATGGTGATGACGGGGCTGGGACCGGAGGTTTTCATCGGTTTCTCCTGACTGCGGCGAAGAGAGCTTCAGGTATAACCCATGCGGCCGGATCACGTCGGATTCGCAGCCGAACGGTTTTTCCCGCTCATTAAAAAACCGCAGCCGGCGAAGGCTGCGGTTTTCCGTTATCAGATCACGCGACGATATCGGTCGCCACGGCCTGTCCCACCACGCCCACGGCGAAATCAACAGCACCCTGACCGGTCAGGTCGATCATCAGGCTGGTCTGGTTGGTCTCTGCGAAGTAAGTGAGGATCGCGTCGCCCGCGTGGCCGGTGAAGCCGCTGACGAAGTTCAACGTCGCCGCGCCGGTGGCAAACCCGGCGATGCCCGACAGGTCGATCTTGTCCAGGCCGCTGGTGAAATCCATGATCCAGTCCGGCGCGGTCATGGTCGAGTCGCTGGCTGCGCCGAACACGAAGGTGTCCGCGCCTTCACCGCCCCACAGCGTGTCACCGCCGCCACCGCCGTAGATGATGTCGTTGCCGGCACCGCCGATCAGTTCGTTGGCCGCACTGTTGCCGATCAACAGATCATTACCCGAACCGCCGATGGCGTTTTCCACGGTCACGCCATAAGCGATGGACACGTTGCCCACCAGACCGCCGACGTCGGAGAACGAACCTTCGTTGAGGTTGATCTTCTGGTTCTGGCTGAAGCCGGAGAAGTCCAGGGTGTCGTTGCCGCCACCGTCCCACACCGAGAACACCACTTTGGAGGTGTTCGAAGTAGCGCTGTAGTAGTCGCGGTCGGCGTTGGAGTTGAAGCCGTACACGGTGTCATCGGCGCGGGTTTCGAGGTTGGCCCCGTAGAGTTTCTGCACCGCGACGATATCGTCCAGCAATGGAGCCGACGCGTAGGCGCCGCTGCCGTCCTTGCTGAAGTTCTGGTCGGTGTTGGCTTCGCTCCAGTAGCTCATCAGGCTGTAGCCACGGGTGTCTTCGGCGTATTTGGCGTCGTTGTAGGTCGGGTTGCCGTTGCCGGCGTTGTAGGCACCCGGGTGCGACAGGCCGAGGGTGTGGCCGATTTCGTGGGTCAGGGTCTGACGCCCGTAGTTATTGGTGTCGGGGGTCTTGTTGACCTGGTATTGGTCGTTGATCAGGTACCACGACTGGCCGTCATAGCTGCTGCCCTGTGGCAGGTAGGCAAACGCCGCGCCGCCGGTGCTGACGTCGTAGTTGCCGAAGGTCATGTGACCGTCGCCGCCCTTGCCTTCGGTGAAGGTGACTTTGGCCACGTCCGACCACGATTGCATCGACAGCACAGCCTGGGCTTTCTGCTGGGCGCTGAACTCGCTGAAGTTGCCGAGTTTCGGGTTGTAGTTCGACGGTTTGTCGGTCAGGAAGGTGTAAGTCAGATCAATCTTGCCGTCGGCATTCTTGTCCTGCCACGACATGCCCTTGCGCAGGATCTCGTCAGCGGCCTGGTCGGCGGTGAACGACGGTTTGCCGTTGACGGTCCCGGTGCCACGGTCATACAGGTGGCTGAAGGTGTCGACCGCGGTGAAGGCGCTGCTGGCCTGGGAGGAAGGTTGAGACATGGTGTACGTCCTTGTTGCTGAAGAGTCAGTGTCAGACAGTAAAACGGCGATCTTCTGGCGAGATCGTCCTGTCACTCGCCCTGTTGAGGCGACTCGAACCTGACACAGTGCCGGTCGTGAGCGCCATTCAATTTCTCGATAACGTCCCCGATTGCCCCGACGCGGGCTGTCATGACCGGCAATCCTTTTATCTGTATATCCATACAGATAAAAGTTGCCCCGACGCCCGACTCAGGCCATTCTGTGCGCCTCTTCGGGCAATGATCGACGACGGTGGTTATGCGGCTGTACCTCTGTGAAAAACCTTCCCAGGCCAAGGATATTGCGGCCGTGCTGGGCGCCAGGCGCCGAGGCGACGGCTGCTGGCTGGGAACGGACGTCACGGTGACCTGGTGCATCGGCCACCTGCTGGAAACCGCTCCGCCGGACGCCTACGACGCCCGTTACAAACGCTGGGTGCTGGCGGATCTGCCGATCATCCCGGACAAATGGAAAATGACCGTCAAGCCGCGTACCGCCAGCCAGTACAAAGCGGTCAAGCGCCTGCTCGGCGAGGCCAGCGAACTGATCATCGCCACCGACGCCGACCGTGAAGGCGAGATGATCGCCCGGGAACTGGTGGAACATTGCCGCTATCGCGGGCCGATCCGCCGCTTGTGGCTGTCGGCGCTGGACGAGGCGTCGATTCGCAAGGCGTTGGCAGCGCTCAAACCGGGCGCCGAAACCTTCAGCCTGTATCACTCGGCATTGGGGCGTTCCCGGGCGGACTGGCTGATCGGGATGAACATGAGTCGCCTGTTCACCCTGCTCGGCCGGCAATCGGGTTATCAAGGCGTGCTGCCGGTGGGCCGGGTGCAGACGCCGACCCTGCGGCTGGTGGTGGATCGCGACCGCAGCATTGCCGATTTCATACCCGTCGCGTACTGGGCCATCGATGTGCAACTGCTGCATGACGGCACGGCGTTTACGGCGCAATGGCGTGCGCCGAGCGATGCCTGTGACGATCAGGATCGCTGCCTCAATCAGGCGCTCGCCCAGCAAGCGGCCGCCGCAATCAGCAGCGCTGCCAGCGCCCAGGTGGTCAAGCTGCGCACCGAGCGCATACGCGAAGTAGCGCCCCTGCCCTTCGATCTCGGCACCTTGCAGGAAGTCTGTTCGAAGAAGCTCGGCCTCGGCGCCCAGGAAACCCTCGACATCGCCCAGGCCCTCTACGAAACCTACAAAGTCATCACCTACCCGCGCAGCGATTGCGGCTACCTGCCCTTGAGCCAGCACAACGAGGCGCCGGGGATTCTCGCGGCGCTGCGTCAGGCCGACCCGGGCCTCGAAGCGTTGCGCGATCATCTGGAGCCGCAGCGCCGCTCCCGCGCCTGGAACGACGCCAAGGTCAGCGCCCACCACGGCATCATCCCCACCGCTGCCGCCAAGAATCTCGAACGCCTGACCGGCAAGCACCGCGCGGTCTACACGCTGATTCGCGCGCGGTATCTGGCGCAATTCCTGCCCAATCATGAATACGACCGCACCCAGGCCGATTTCGATTGCGCCGGTGAAGCCCTGCGCGCCGTCGGCAAGCAGATCATCGAATCGGGCTGGAAACGTGCGCTGCCGGAAGCACTGGCCCCGGCCAAGGGCCGCGAAGCTCCTGCTCCACAAACCCTGCCGACGCTGACCCAGGGTGCCGAGTGCGCTATCGCTGATGTAAAGCTCAAGGACCTGTGGACGCAGCCGCCCAAGCCCTACACCGAGGGCGATCTGATCAAGGCGATGAAGAACGTCGCCAGACTGGTGGAAGACCCGCTGCTCAAACAGAAGCTCAAGGACACCACCGGGATCGGCACCGAAGCCACCCGCGCCTCGATCATCCAGGGCCTGCTGGATCGTGGTTATCTGGTGAAGAACGGCAAGGCATTGTCCGCCACACCCGCCGCGTTCAGCCTGATCGATGCGGTGCCTCGGGCGATTGCCGACCCGGGTACAACGGCAATCTGGGAACAGGCGCTGGACATGGTGCAGAGCGGAGAAATGAGTCTGGAAGAGTTCGTCACCAAGCAGGCCGCGTGGATGAGCAAGCAAGTGACCCGTTGTGCCGGCCTGAGCCTGGCCATCAGCGGCCCGCCGCCTGCCGGCAAAGCTGCAGCGCCGTGGAAGAACAAGCGCAAGACCACCCGGCGCAAAACTGCCGGAACCAGCAAACGCGTGGCGAAACCGGCTGCCAAATAACCCGCTGCGGGCTACTGTTTCTGCAGTGATTTTCAGGAGGCAGTGGCATGTCTGTCATCGAACTGCGCGTCGCCCGGCGCGACGAACTGGACACCATCGAAAACCTGATGCAGTTCTATACCTACGACTTCAGCGAATGGCTGCCGCTGAAGCTGGGCGGGCATGGTTTCTTCCCGATCCAGTTGAAGGACGATTACTGGCGCCAACCGGCAACCCGGCCGTTCCTGATCCACGTCGACGGCGAGCTGGCGGGGTTCGTGACCGTGGATGACCACCTCCTCATCGAAGGCGCCGACTACAACATCGGCTATTTCTTTGTCAGCCGACGCTGGCGTGGCCAAGGCGTCGCGCAGTTTGTCGCCTCTGCCCTCTTGAGCCACTTGCCCGGTCAATGGCAGATTTTCCATGTCGACGCCAACCTGCCTGCACAGCGGTTCTGGGCCAGGGTCATCCCTGAGGTGAGCGGCGGCGACTTCACTCGCCAGCAGAAGACCGTGGACGGTTACCCCTGCACCTTCTACTGCCTGCGCAGCCCTTCTCACGCTGCCTAACGGCCCTTTTCTCATTCCAGAATGACTTTGTCCGACAATATGTAGTGAGCAAAAATAATCACTACAAAACCGTTGACGGCGTCGTTTGGCTTTTGCATGATGCAGACGTCTCCCCGATCGGGAGCACTGGCAACACGCTTGAGCAAGCTCGTCTGACCGCCGAGCTGTTTTTTCCGGATACACGCTGCCCACAAGGCAGATTGAAGAAGCTGACCTGGCCTGAACGTCCAGTACAAGGACGAGAAGCGCTGGCGAAAATTCTCAAGACGCTTGTGGTCGACCCTGAAAACGTCGTCAAGGAGCCTCCCGGTTTTCGCTGCTTCTCCTCGTTGTGACGCTATTGCGTAGCAGTTATTCAACACGACTACATGCAACAGACGCATGACCCCGTACTTCACACGGGCGACCGCTGACGTCCTGGTTTCGGTGCCAGGGATCAACTAACCGATGGGCTACCTGTATTAGCGAATCAACTTTGAAAGATCACCAGACTGGTCAAGGGGCAATATCATGAATCTGAACAATCAACCTACTATCGAAGAACTGGCTCGTATGTTCGCTGCGCAAAAAGACAGCCACGACAGCCATATTCTGTGGATCAGCAAGTCGGGTCAGGTCCATATCGACTGCCTGTCGCCCCATGCTGGTGAAGAAGAGTTCGACCGGAACAACCAGAACCTGCTGGCCCGCCTGAAGATGTACCGCCGCGGCCACGGCTATGTCGGCAAGAAAGCCGCAGCCGACAAGGACTTCATCGGTAATGTTCTGCAAACGCTGAAACAGGCGTGGGACTCGATGCAGAACAAGAACGAAGTCCGGGTGATTGATCGGTTCTGCTAAGTTGAATCTTCAATAAACAAAAGGGCCTGCTTCCGATAAGGAGCAGGCCCTTTTTTATTGATAACAAACAGTGCTCATGAACGGCTTTCCAACACCATCTCCATGAACGCCACCGCCGCCGCACTGTGATAATTGTTCTTGCGCCGCAACAACGCTGCCCCTCGCTGTGGCGCCTCACTCTCCACGCGTAACCGGCGCAACGCCCGATCCTCGGTGGCGATCGCTTCCGGCAACATCGTCGCTAACGGCGCATGCCGGATCACTTCGAGCAAGGTACTCACCGAATTCACCTCGATCTGCACCTTGGGCGTGATGCCGTGTTGGCGAAAGTACTCATCGACGGACACCCGGGTGATGTAACCCGGCGCCAACAGTGCGAAATCAAGTTGCGCGATGTCATTGGGGCTCAGAACCAATGAGCTGTCATACAACGGATGCTCCCGCCCGACCATCACCCCCAGCGTCTCGACAAACGCCGGAATGCATTCAATGTCCGGATTGCGCACCGGGGTGAAGGCAATCGCGATATCCAGCGAGTCATCCGCCAGCCCGGCCTCGATGTCATCCATCGACAACTCGAAAATCTCCAGGTGAATCCCCGGATACCGCGCCACGAAGTCACGCACCAACGGCCCCACCAGATACGCCATGAATGTCGGTGTCATGGCCAGCCGCAGCGAGCCTCGGGACAGATCCTTCACGTCATGCAGCGCGCGCTTGCCCGCCTCCAGTTCCACCAACACCCGCCGCGCGCATTCGATGTAAGCCTGCCCGGCATCAGTGGGTTTGACCGAACGCGAAGTGCGATCGAACAGATCCACACCGAGGCTCTCCTCCAGTTGGCGGATCTGTTGCGACAGGGTCGGCTGCGACACGTGCAGCGCCTCGGCCGCCCGGGTGAAACCACCGTGATCGGCCACGGCCAGCAGGTATCGCAAATGTCGCAGCAGCATGGGGCTCTCCATCTATAGGCAGTGCTTATGCTTTGCATTGTATATCGGTCTTGGACGCTATGGATCAATCGGCAGAAGATGAATCCCACACAGCAAGCCAACCCCGAAAGGAGAAGCACCATGCAATCCCAAGCCTACAACGACAGCCGCATCGCCCTGACCACCCGCGCCCTGGATGCCAAGGCACAGAAAAACCTGTCGTGGCAGGATCTGGCCGACGGCACCGGCCTGAGCCTGGCCTACGTCACCGCCGCCCTCCTCGGCCAGCACCCGCTGCCAAAAGCCGCCGCCGAAGTGGTCGGCGACAAGCTTGAGCTGAGCACCGAAGACGTCGCCGCCCTGCAAATCATCCCGCTGCGCGGCAGCCTCGACGGTGTGCCGACCGACCCGACCATCTACCGCTTCCACGAGATGATCCAGATCTACGGCACCACCCTGAAGGCGCTGGTCCACGAGCAGTTCGGCGACGGCATCATCAGCGCGATCAACTTCAAGCTCGACATCAAGAAAGTCGAAGACCCTGAAGGCGGTTCCCGCGCCGTGGTCACCCTCGACGGCAAGTTCCTCCCGCTGCGTCCGTTCTGATCCCTCCGGGCCCGCACCCCGCGTGCGGGCCCGCCCAAACCTGAATTGCCAAGTCGTCACCACATTCGTCTGGAGGCTGCCCCATGCAAAAAATTCTGTTGTCTCTGGCCCTGCTCGCCGGCCTCGCCGCCCAGGCCCAGGCTGATGAAGAGGCCGTCGCCTATCGCTACGGCATGCAACTGGACATCGCGCAAGTCGTGAGCTTCACCCCGGTGGCCGACATCTGCGGCGTAGTGCCGGTCGAGATGACCTACCTCGACAGTCACGGCGCAAAACACATTCTTCAATACAGCGAATTCGGTACTGGCTGTTCGAACTGAGAGGACAACACCATGAAAAACCTGATCGAAGGCTTCCTGAAGTTCCAGAGCGAAGCGTTTCCGCAACGCACCGAGCTGTTCAAATACCTCGCCACGACCCAAACCCCGGGCACCTTGTTCATCACCTGCTCCGACAGCCGTGTAGTGCCCGAGCTGCTGACCCAACAGGAACCCGGCGAACTGTTCGTGATCCGCAACGCCGGCAATATCGTGCCGTCCTACAGCCCGCACCCGGGCGGGGTTTCGGCGACGGTGGAATACGCGGTGGCCGTGCTCGGCGTGACCGACATCGTGATCTGCGGCCACTCCGATTGCGGCGCCATGACCGCCATCGCCCAGTGCAAATGCATGGATCACCTGCCCGCCGTCAGCGGCTGGCTGCAACATGCCGAGTCGGCGAAAGTGGTCAACGAATCACGGCCACACGCCAATGACGCCGCCAAGCTCAGCTCGATGGTGCGCGAGAACGTGATCGCCCAGCTGGCGAACATTCAGACTCATCCGAGCGTGCGTCTGGCCCAGGAAAAAGGCCTGCTGAACCTGCACGGCTGGGTCTACGACATCGAGACCGGCTCCATCGATGCCCTCACCGCCGACCGTCGCACCTTCGTCTCGCTGGCCGAGCAACCGTCGACCTGCGCAGTGCATGGCCAAACGGTCAATGCCGCCTGAACCGAGCGCCCCGCACCAGCCGGGGCGTTTGCTTTGTATCAGCGTGTAGCCAGCGCCCTGCCAGACACAGTTCCATGCACCCGCGCCGGGAGGCGGACACATCCCCGATACAGCTGACGCTTTGAATAAGCCCGAACGCTGCATCCCTCCTCCCGACACAAGGAACACCCGATGAACAAATTGTTTGCAGGTTTGGCCCTCGCCGCCGCCATGGCCGGCGCCACTTCGGCGATGGCTGCCGAGAAACCCACCGTGGTGCTGGTGCACGGTGCCTTCGCCGATTCCAGCAGCTGGAACGGTGTGGTGAAGATTCTGGAAAAGGACGGTTATCCGGTAATCGCCGCCGCCAACCCGCTGCGTACGCTCAAGGGTGATGCGCAATCGGTCGCCGACGTTCTGGCCGGGATCAAGTCGCCGGTGGTGCTGGTCGGCCATTCCTATGGCGGGCCGGTGATCAGCGAAGCCGCGTACGGCAACGCCAACGTCAAGGCACTGGTGTATGTGGCGGCGCTTGCGCCCGAAGCGGGTGAAACCGTGGCCGGGCTGGCCGGCAAATTCCCCGGCAGCACCCTCGGCCCGACCCTCGCGCCGCCCGTTTCCCTGAAGGACGGCGGCAAGGATCTGTATATCCAGCAGGACAAGTTTCACGACCAGTTCGCCGCCGATGTACCGAACGCGGATGCGAAACTGATGGCCGCCACACAGCGCCCGGTTACCGAAGCCGCTCTGAACGAGGCCGCCAGCGAGCCGGCGTGGAAATCGATTCCGTCGTGGTTCGTGTACGGCGACAAGGACAAGAACATCCCGCCGCAAGCCATGGCGTTCATGGCCGAACGGGCGCACGCCAAAAAGACCGTGGTGGTCAAGGGCGCGTCCCATGTGGTGATGGTGTCGAATCCGAAAGCCGTGGCCAGCCTGATCGAATCCGCCGCCAGCGCCAAGTGATACAAAAACGCCGCGCCTGTCATTGCGACAGGCGCGGCGTTCTGGTTTTAGCGTTTTACGCCCAGATCGATTTGCGTCATGCGGCTGCGCACAGTGAAGACACCGTCCCCCGAAAGAATCGCGCTGCGGGCGAACAGGCGACCGCTCTCCCAGTTCGAAAGCCCCAGCTCCGGCTTGTTCAGCGCGTACTGGCCATCGACCCAACGGGTAATGCCGTTGCCCACAAACGGCGCGTTGACCGCGCTGTAGAAACGCTCCTGAACGGCAGCGTCTTCGCTGATCAGCGACACGGTGAACTGCGGACTGTAGCGGTTGAACAACGCAATGGCCTGATCCAGATCGTCGACGATCATCAGGCTGGTTTCCGGGGTTTCTTCCCATTCCCACTCGCGGCCCAGTTGCGCCTCCGGAAGCGGCTCGGCCAGGGCTTCGGTCTGATAACCCTCGGCGCGATAGACCTCGACCGTCGCGTTCTGCCAGTCGCCCGGCAGGTAGCTTTCGCTGCCTTCAACGATGTGCAATTTGCAGCCCTGACCGCGCGCGGTGCCGGCCTGCTGCAAGGCATCGAGGAACAACGGCACCAGTTCGGCGGCACGGTCGCGCTGGATCAGGCAGACGTTGAGGGTGTTGCAGACCTTGCGATCCAGCGAATTACGCACCACGGCGGAGAAGCGTTTGGCGTCGGCATCACGGTCGGCGATCAACCACGCGCCACCGGTGCCGTGCAGGCTGACGGCGGTGCCGGCCTGCTGGGCGATGCTGCCCAACTGGCTGACTGCACGGCCCGAACCACGGGCCACCGCCAGCGACAGACGCCGGTCGGCGAACATCGCCCAACCGGCCGCGTGGTTGACGCTCTCCACCAGCGACACCGCACCCGCCGGCAGGCCGGCATCGGCCAGTGCCGGGTTCAGGGCGTGGGTGACGATGGCCTGCGCGGTGCCCAATGCATCGCTGCCTATGCGCAGCACGGCGGTGTTGCCGGTGCGCAGTACGCCAGCGGCGTCGGCGAAGACGTTCGGCCGGCCTTCGAACACGAATGCGACGATGCCCAGCGGCGACACCACCTGCTCGACCTTCCAGCCGTCGTGCTCGACGCTGCTGATGACTTTGCCGCGAGTGGCCGGCGCATCACGCCAGGCGCGCAGGCCGGCGATCATGTCGCGGCGCATGCGCTCGTCAGCGAGCAACCGGGTGGTGGACCGACCGCGTGCCTTGGCCCGTTCGATGTCGGCGAGGTTGGCGGTTTCGATCAGTGCCCAGGCGTCCGGGTTTTCCAGGCGTTGAGCGAACAGATCGAAGAAGCGGCTGATCGCTTCATCCGACACCGCGGACAACGCGGTAAACGCCGACGCTGCACGTTCGATCGCCACCGAAGCGGCCTGCTGATCCACCACCGGAATCAGCAACAGCTCACCGCTCACCTGCTCCACCAACAGGTGGTCGCCGGGTCGGAAACGCTCGGCCAGTTCGGGGCTGACCACGGTGACGCGGTTACCGGCGAAAGGGATGGGCGTGCCAGCGACGAGACGTTCGAGCGCGAGAGACATGGAGCGGAATCACCATATTGAGGGCGGCCGGAAAATGTATAGCTTGCCCACCCTCAAAGCAACACAGGCTCAGAACACCGACCAGCCGATCCGCGAGCTGAGCATTTCCAGCGCCGCCATCCCCGCCAGCGAGTTACCCGCCGCGTTGAGTTCCGGCGACCACACGCACACCGTGAACTGCCCCGGCACTACGGCAACGATGCCGCCACCGACACCGCTCTTGCCCGGCAGACCGACGCGGTAGGCGAAATTGCCGGCTTCGTCGTACAGCCCGCTGGTGGCCATGATCGAGTTAACTTGCTGGGTCTGGCGGCGGGTCAGGATCTGTTCGCCGCTGTGCTTGCAATAGCCGTCGTTGGCCAGGAAGCAGAACGCCCGGGCCAGGTCGATGCAGCTCATGCGCAGTGCGCAGTGGCTGAAATAGCTGCGCAGCACCGCTTCGACGTCGTTGTGGAAGTTGCCGAAGGATTGCATCAGGTAGGCCATCGCCGCGTTGCGTGCGCGGTGCTGGTATTCGGAATCGGCGACCTTGCCGTCGACCATCACCTGGGGATTGCCCGACAGCCGTCGCACGAAATCGCGCATCGACAAGGCCGGCGCCGCGAAGCGCGACTGGTTGATGTCGCAGATCACCAGCGCCCCGGCATTGATGAACGGATTGCGCGGGCGGCCGCGTTCGAATTCCAGCTGCACCAGCGAGTTGAACGGCTGGCCCGACGGCTCGTGACCCAGGCGTTCCCAGATCGCCTCGCCGGAATGTTCGATGGCCTGCACCAGGCTGAACACCTTGGAAATACTCTGCACCGAGAACAGTGTCTCGGCATCGCCGGCGCAATACATTTCGCCGTCGTTGCCGTACACGGCGATGCCCAGTTGATCGGGCGGCACGGTGCCGAGGGCGGGAATGTAGTCAGCCACCTTGCCCTGCCCGATCAGGGGCCGGACAGCGTCAAGGATCTCGTTCAACAGCGCTTGCATGCCGGGTCTCGAAGTCTCGCCCCATGGGATTGCGGGGACACGGTGGCTAGACGCTGCGCCCGCCGGCCGAATCACACCGCATTCGTGTATCGCACTGTATACGGCGCAGGCCCGGACACACCACGAGCACAAATCCCCCCGCTGACGACACATCTCCGATACAGCCCGACGTTCAAATGAACCTGTCGATCGGCAACCCCGATCAAGCCTTTGAACTCACTTTTCTTATCGGAGATTCACCATGACCAAGCTCTCGAAAACCTCTTTGACGCTCGGCCTGCTGCTGGCCGGTGGCCTGGCCCTGTCCAACGCCTCTTCGGCTTCCGAGGCGTTCAGCGTCAAGCAACTGGATCACGGCTACAGCCAGACTCAAGCCCAGGCCGACACCCCGGAAAAAACCTCGGAAGGCAAATGCGGCGAAGGCAAGTGCGGCGCTGGCGAATAACCCTCTGCACGGGGCACGCCGGTGCCCCGTTTTCCACTGAATTGAATGGAGTCGCACCATGACCACTGCTCTTTCGACGGCCGTCAAAGGCTTGCACCTGAATCTCGACCGCGCCGGCCAGTGGCTGGCACCGCTGACCCTGCGCCTGTTCATCGCCTGGGAGTTTTTTGAATCAGGTCTGGAAAAATTCAACGGCCAGAACTGGTTCGAAGACATTCAGGACCGCTTCCCGTTTCCCTTCGATCGCTTGCCGGCGACGTTGAACTGGGAGTTGTCGATGTGGGCTGAGCTGATCTGCGCCCTGGCAATCCTGATCGGACTCGGCACGCGGATCTCGGCGATTTCGTTGATTGTCGTGACTGTGGTCGCGACGGCCGCCGTGCACTGGCCGGCAGACTGGTCGTCGTTGAGCGAACTGGCCCAGGGTTATGCGATCACCAATAAAGGCTTCGGCAACTTCAAGCTGCCGGCGATTTACCTGGCCGCGCTGGTGCCGCTGGTGTTCGCCGGGGCCGGCAAGTTGAGCGTGGATGCGTGGCTGGCGCGGTTTTTCTGGAAACGCGCCAGCCGTTAAGGATCAATGCGCCCGATCAAGACCCGCGAGCAACGCGCTGTCGCGGCTGTAGATATCCGGCGCGTAGAGCACGCGGCCCTGCCCGTCGACCTGTGCCGTCCAGTACGTCATGAGGATCGGCACCGGGTTGCTCAGGCGGAATTCATGGGTGGTACCGGTGGCAAGCAAGGTGTCGGTGCGCGCTCGTTCCGCCGGGCTTAGCAGGAAGTCGCGCAGTTTCATCGGGTGTTCAACCCGCACACAACCGGAACTGAACGCCCGTGGCCCCTTGTCGAACAGCGCCTTGCTCGGTGTGTCATGCAGGTACACCGAGAACGGGTTGGGGAAACGGATGACCATCTGCCCCAGCGGGTTACGTGGCCCGGCGTCCTGACGCAGGAGGATGTTGCCGGGGTTGTCCCAGTCGATATCGGCAGCGGCCAGTGGCTGGCCGTTGGCGTCGAGTACTTGCAGGTTCTGGCGGCTGAGGAAGGTCTGGTCCTTGCGGATTTCCGGCAGTTTGTCTTCTTTCCAGATAGTCGGCGGCACGGTCCAGGTCGGGTTCAGCGTCAGGCGCGTGACCCGGGATTTGAGCAACGGCGTCTGGCGTTCGGCGCGACCGACCTGGGTGCGGGTCTGCCACACCGGCAGGCCGCCCTGATACAGGGTCAGTTCGGCGGCAGCGACGTTGACCAGCAACCCATCGGGTTCCATGTCCTGGGCCAGCCAGCGGAAACGCTCAAGGTTGACCCGCAGCTGTTCACGACGGGTCAGCGGGCTGATGTTCATTTCGGCAATCGTCCCCGGCCCGACCACACCGTCGGCCTGCAACGAATGGTTGGCCTGAAAGCTTTTCACGGCTTCGACCAAAACACCGTGATAAGCGTTGTCCGGCGTGCCGACCACACTGCTCAGATAACCTTCGCTGTACAGCCGCCGCGCCAGCTCCGGCACACGTTTGTCTTCCATATCCGGGCGCAGCAGCGGCCCGTTGCCCACCGATTGCCAGTGCGGCAAGGCCTGCAGGCGTTGTGCGGCGTAGAGATGGCGCAGGTTCTGGTATTGCGCCAGGCGCGGGCGGGCCAGATCGAAGGCGGCGGCAACGTCATGCATGCCCGGCACGGCAATGGCGAGCAGCTCCGCCTGACGGTCGCGGGGCGTATCGTCGGAATGCCACAACGGCTCGAAGTGAGACTGCAGCAGGCGACCGTAGTGCAGGTCCTGCAGGGCCTGCAGGTAATTGCGGCTGATGTCGATGTCCGCGCACAGTTCGCCATCCTGCGGAGCCGTGTCGGCGACCGGATAGCGTTTCGGATTGAGACCATCGTCGGCCAGCAGCTGCAATTGCGCATGCAAGGCCGGCAATTGCCCGGCCGCTGCCCACACCGGCATCCAGTCCTGCTGCCGGTAGAAGGCCTGCAACTGCTCCAGGGCCGGGCCACTGAGACGGGCGGCAATTGCCGGGCAAGCCTGCGGCAGTCCGATCATCACGGCCTGCAACGGACTTTGCGGCTCCACGGGCACCTCCGCCGGCAGTGTCGGGAGCGCCGGCAACGGCTCTTCGGCACAAACGACAAACGGCGCAGCGAGCAGACAAATGCTCAAGTAGCATGCGTACTTTTTGAACAACTGCTTTACTCCAATCCATGGCCGTCATGATTGACGGCCAACCTTACATCAGGTGCGGTGATACAGTCAGGTCCGATTCGCGGGCCTGCCCGGGACGACTGGACGTCAGGAGCCAAAGTGCCAACCATGTAGCCAGTGAGGATTCACTTTAAATGTTGACGTTTTTGCGCCGACTTCTGCTGACTGCCGCTGCCCTGGGGCTGGGGACCAGTCAGGTTTTTGCCGCCGGCACCGCTTCGCCGGTTCTGTACAACAGCCTCGCCCACGCCGCTCCGGAACTCAATCCCCAGGCGCTGAAAGGTGCCCTGAACGCCATGCAATGCGCGATCAACAACGGCGCGAAGCAGTCCCGTCACCTGGCGATCATCGATTATTCGCAACCGTCCACCGAGCGACGCCTGTGGATCTTCGACCTGACACAGAAAAAACTCATCCTGCGCGACCTGGTCGCCCACGGCTCGAAATCCGGGGACAACTTCGCCACCCGGTTCTCCAACCGTGAAGGCAGTTTTCAATCCAGCCTCGGCCTGTTCCGCACCCAGGAAAGTTACGAAGGCACCCACGGTTATTCGTTGCGCATGGACGGCCTGGAGCCGGGCGTCAACGATATGGCCCGCGACCGCGCCATCGTGATCCACGCCGCCGACTACGTGAATCTGTTCTGGAGCAAACGTACAGGCCGGCTGGGCCGCAGTCAGGGTTGCCCGGCGGTGCGTCCGCAAGTTGCCAGACGGGTGATCGACAGCCTGAAGGACGGCCAGTACATGTTTTCCTGGTACCCGGACCAGCACTGGCTGAAGTCCTCGCCCTACCTCAACTGCCAGCCGCAGCAGATTGCGAGCATTCTCAGTACGCACGGCAGTTGAAAACAGCCGCGGTCAAAACAATCCCCTGTTCTCACAGGGGATTTGTGTTTTCAGGGTTTCATTACAACTTTGTCATTGAGTTGTCGGTTTGCCGAGCGGATCGCTCGGTAGCCTGAAGTTGTTCCGGCACACCTGCCGATCCACTTCACCGACACGAGTGACTCATCATGAAAACCCTGATCCTGGCCTTCACCGCCCTCCTCGCCACCGGCACTGTGTTCGCCGCCGAAATGCCGGACAACACGGTCATTCACGACACCAACGGTTTCTACGTGCACCTGGATGTCGACAAAGTCCTCTCCAGCACCGATATTTCCCAGGCCTGCGGCGTCATTCCCGCACGACTCAACTACCTCGACCACCAGGGCCGCGAACATGTGCTGGACTACCAAGTGCAAGGCAGCGGTTGCACCAACTGACCAGTGAGGCGCAGTGCCCATGAATATCCTTGTCGTCGAAGACGAACCCAAGGCCGGCAATTACCTGCTCAACGGCTTGCAGGAACTGGGTTACAACGTGAGCCTGGCCCGGGACGGCGCCGACGGTCTGCACCTGGCGCTGGAGCACGGCTTCGACGTGATCGTGCTGGACGTGATGATGCCGAAAATGGATGGCTGGGAGGTCCTGCGCCGGCTGCGCAAGGAAGCCGACACGCCGGTGCTGTTCCTGACTGCCCGCGACGACATCGCCGACCGGGTCAAGGGCCTGGAACTGGGCGCCGACGATTACCTGATCAAGCCGTTTTCCTTCGCCGAACTGGTGGCGCGCCTGCGCACCCTGACCCGACGCGGACCGATCCATGAAGAAGAGCAATTGCAGGTGGCCGATCTGCAAATCGATGTGCTCAAGCGCCGGGTCACCCGCGCCGGCAGCCGGATCACCCTGACCAACAAGGAGTTCGCCCTGCTGCAATTGTTCGCCACGCACGAAGGGCAAGTGCTGTCGCGCTCGCTGATCGCCTCCCGGGTGTGGGACATGAATTTCGACAGCGACACCAATGTGGTCGATGTCGCCGTGCGCCGCCTGCGGGCGAAGATCGACGACCCGTTCCCGCTCAAGCTGATCCACAGCGTGCGCGGCATCGGCTACCGCTTCGATACCCAGCCATGAAAGTCGCCGGTTCGTACTCCCTGACGCTGCGCCTGGCGCTGGTGTTCGCGGTGCTCGCCTTCGCGTCCCTGGCGGGCCTCGGCGCGGCGCTGTACAACGCGCTGGATGAACAACTGACCCGCCGCGATGACATCCAGCTGGTCAGCCGCATCGATCAGTTGCGCACCATCCTCAACGACAGCAACACCCTGGAGCTGATCCAGAACAAACCGGCGCTGTTCCAGAACATGCTCGGCAACCGCGAAGCGCTGTTGACCATCGGCGCGCCGGGCCAGCCTCCCTTGTTCGTGGTCAACCCCAGTAACCTGACCTTGCCGACCGTACCCGCCGTGCCGATCAACCATGTGATGGCCCTCAACGATGTGCAGCATCTGCCGAGCATCAATGGCGTACCGTTCTCGGCGGTGGCGGCCAGTATCGACTCCGGCGATCAGGGCAATCTGCAAGTGCTGATCGGCAAGGTGATGAGCGAACGCACGGCGATGCTCGCCAGTTACCGGCTCAGCGTGTATGGCCTGGCGTCGCTGGCGGCAATAGTCCTCGCACTGGTTGGCTGCCTGCTGGTGTATCGCGGTCTGCTGCCGTTGCGGCGGCTTGCCCGACATGCCCACGGGATCGGCATCGCCAACCTCGGTGAACGCCTCGACCGTCACGGCACACCGCGGGAATTGCAGCCGATGATCGAAGCCTTCAACGCGATGCTGGACCGGCTCGACCGAGGGGTTACCCAACTGAGCCAGGTCTCCACCGACATGGCCCACGAACTGCGCACGCCGATCAACAACCTGCTCGGTGAAACCCAGGTCGCCCTGCAACAGAACCGCAGCGTCGAGGCCTATCAGCAGTTGCTTGCCTCCAACGTCGAAGAACTCGAACGGCTGGCGCGGATGCTCGACAACATGCTGTTTCTCGCCCGCACCGACCCGGCCAGTGCCTTGAGCCAGCGTCAGGAGCTGGACGCCTGCGATGAAATGCAGCGCATCGCCGATTACTTCGAAGGCCTGGCCGCCGATGTCGGCGTCACCATCGAGGCCCGTGGCAGCGGCGTGATCTGGGCCGAGCCGATGCTGTTGCGCCGGGCGCTGGCCAACCTGTGCGCCAATGCGATCAAGTACGGCGCGGCGGATTCGACGATGCAGGTTGAAGCCTTGGCCGAACCGGATGGCAGTTACCTGCGGGTGCGCAATCAGGGGGCGACGATTCCCCCGGAGCATCTGTCGCGGCTGTTCGAACGCTTCTACCGCGCCGATCCGTCCCGCGAGCGTTCGGCCCAATCCAATGGTCTGGGCCTGTCGATCGTGGCGACGATCATGCAATTGCATCAGGGCCGCTACAGCGTCAGCAGCGTTGACGGCATCACCTGCTTTGAGCTGTTCTTTCCTGCGCGGGAGACGCGAGACGCAGGTGTGTGAAGGCGCCAAGCGCAAGCGCCGCAAGCATCAATGCCGTGGCAACGCCGAAGGTCATGTGCAAACCGCTTGCGATGACCGCAGCCGTTGCCCGGGTCGGATCGTCCGTGGTCAGGGCAAACACCGCACCCATGGCCGCCGCCCCGGTGATCAACCCCAGATTGCGTGACAACCCGAGCATGGCCGAGACCACCCCGCGCTGATCCTGCCCGACGCCCGCCATCAGCCCGGTATTGTTGGCGGCCTGGAACAGCGCATAACTCAATGCCACCACCGTTATCGGCAACACATAGGCAAGCAGTCCGAGACTCACCGGCAACAGCGCCAGCAAAGCGCAACCGCAGGCCAGTCCGAGCAACGCACCCGGAACCATTCGCCGCGCCCCGAAACGATCCACCAGACGCCCGGCCGGCACTCCGCTGAACGCCGCCAACAGCGGCCCGACCGACAACACCAGTCCGACCTGAGTGCTGGAAAGATTCAGTCCTCGACTCAGATAAAACGGCCCGACCACCAGCGTGGTCATCATCACCGTGGTCACCAGCAAGGTCAGCGCCAGACTGCTGCTGATGCGTGAATCGGTGAACAACGACAAATGAATCAGCGGCGCCTTGCTCTTCTTCTCGATCAGGATGAACAGCCCCACGCCCGACAGACTGATCAGCAACAGCGTCCGGGTGAATCCCTCAACCGTCATCGCCAGTGCATAGGCCGCCAGCGTCAGCATCAGCACCGCAGTGCCGGGAAAATCAAACGCAACTGGCTTGCGGGCGATTCGGTCCTTGGGCAGATGGCGATATACCAGCCATGCGTTGAGCAAGCCCAGCGGCACGTTGATCACAAAGATCGACTCCCAGCCGACATGCGCCATCAACAGCCCACCGAGCGACGGCCCGAGGGTGGTGCCGGTGGCCGACATCGTGGCCAGCAATCCCATCGCACTGCCGGCCCGGGCCTTGGGCACCGCATCGGCCACCAGCGCCACGGTCAACGCGAACATGATCGCCGCGCCCACGCCTTGCACCGCCCGGGCGCCGATCAGCCAGGCCAGGCTCGGCGCCAGTGCGCAGGCAAGGGACGCGGCGGTAAAGATGCCGATGCCGATCAACAGCAAGCGCCGCCGCCCAAAACCGTCACCCAATCGCCCGACGCTGACAATCAAGGTGGTGACCGCCAGCAGATAGGCCAGCACGATCCACTGCACTTCCTGAAACGTCGCATCGAAGGCCGCCGCCAGGGTCGGCAGTCCGGCGTTGGCGATGCTGGTGTCCAGCGACGGCATCAACATCGACAGCGCCAGACTGGTCAGCGCCCAGCGGGCTGAAGGGCTCAGGGGTTCTCGGTGCATGGGGGGCTCACAGGGCAGAAGTCATGTGACATAGCCTGAGCCTCGACAATACAAGGCGCAAGACGCATGCTTTGCACTTGATACCTGCATAGAGCGCCATGTCATGAATGCACCGGATCTGAACCTGTTGATCACCCTCGACGTGCTGCTGAGCGAAGGCAGCGTGGCCCGGGCCGCCACGCGCTTGGGTCTGAGTCCGTCCGCCATGAGCCGGGCGCTGGCTCGTCTGCGCGAAACCACCGGGGATCCGCTGCTGGTACGCGCCGGTCGCGGGCTGGTGCCGACCCCGCGTGCGCTGGAGTTGCGCGACCGGGTCAGCTATCTGGTGCAGGAAGCCGAAGCGGTTCTGCGCCCGGCAGAAGTGCTCGATCCCGGCCAGTTGCGGCGCACTTTCACCCTGCGCAACACCGACGGTTTCGTCGAAACCTTCGCCGCCGCCCTGCTCGCCCGCATCGCCGAAGAAGCGCCCGACGTGCGCCTGCGTTTTGTGCAGAAGGCCGACAAGGACAGCACCCTGCTGCGCGAAGGCCGGGTGGATCTGGAAACCGGCGTGGTCGACGACAGCACCGATCCGACGCTGCACAGTCGCATTCTGTTCCGCGATCAGTGGATCGGTGTGGTGCGTGAGGGGCATCCGTTGAGCAGCGGCAAGGTCAGCGCCAAACGCTTCGCTTCGGGCCAGCACATTCTGGTGTCACGCCGTGGTCGCAGCAGCGGCCCGGTGGACGAAGCGCTGCTCGCCTTCGGCCTGACGCGGGACATCGTCACTTCGTTCGGCGGGTTTTCCGCGGCGCTGACACTGGTCCGAGAATCCGACCTGATCGCCACCGTCCCGGAACGCCACACCAGCAAACTGCGAACGGGTCTGTTCAGTTTCGCCCTGCCGTTGCGCATGCCGGACATCAGCGTGTCGATGCTCTGGCACCCGCGCATGGACGCCGACCCGGCGCATCGCTGGTTGCGCAACTGCGTGCGGGAAGTCTGCGCCTAGCGCGCCTCACCGTCCTTGGGTTTGTAAAACAGGAATTTCCCGGTCTCGGCGGTCTTGGTGTACTTCTTCGCCCAGCTCGGGTCGACGTTGTGGTCATGAAAATACAGCGCGCCATGAGTGCGATCAGGGAGCTGACGGTTCAGGGCCTTGCCGGCAATATCCTTGGCCAACGCATATTCGGCGTCCTCCTTGACCTGATCGGACTTGCCGTCGCACCACCAGGAAAACTGGCAACTCTTGGTTTCCGAGCCTTGCTTGACCACTTCGCACACGGTGCCGGGGAAGCCGTCGTGGCCGAGGCGATTCATCACCACGTTGGCCACCGCTTCCATTTCCGCCGTGTCCTTGCCCTTGGCTTCCCAATAGATGCTGCGTGCCAGGCAGGTGATCGGGTCGTCCAGCGGCGCGGTGCCGGCTGGATCGACGGCTTGCACCTCTTTCGGGGTGATGGCTTCGGACTTCGGCGCCGGAGGCGCGTTGGGCTTGTCGGCAGCCTTTTCCTCCAGTACCTCGGCTTTCGCTTCGGCCTTTTCCTTGATCGGTGCCTGATCGGTGGCCAGCACCGCGCCGCTCAGCAGGGTCAACACAAGACAACAGATCAGCCCGTGCAATTTCATGATCGATTCTTCCGGCAGCGCCCGTTGCGGGCAAAGTGTTACGTGGCTGAGACGCCCGGTTTCCGGGCACTTCGCAGAGTGTAGACGGCGGAATCCGGCGCAACGTTCCGTGCTGAAAACCACACCATGAAGAAAAAAGACATTGCACGACCCCGGGGCGTTTCGCGCATCATGGGCGCACTCAGCCCAAGGGAGATTTCCATGCGCTTCATGCCATCCGTTCTGCGATTCGCCGCGTTGTCCACGGGCCTGGCGCTGGCCGCTTCGGCCATGGCCAGTGACGAGTCGCAATTGATCGAGTCGATCAACAGCTACCGCAGCCAGCCACAGCGCTGCGGTACCCAGGCATCCAGTGAATTGCCGCCGCTGTCGGCCGACCCGCGCCTGCATCTGCCGGCCAGTGGTGTCGTCGATCTGCAACAGGCCATGGCCAGCGCCAGCTATCCGATGGTCAACGTGCAGGCGATCACCCTCAACGGCCCTCGGGATGCGGCGGCGGCGATGAAGGCGATTCAGGAGAGCTTCTGTCAGGTGGTGCTGGATCCGCAGTTCGTCGATATCGGCGTCAGCCGCGCCGACCGTGACTGGCGCATCACCCTGGCGCGACCGCTGCTGTCGGCGCGCCTGGGCGACGGACAAGCCGAAGGTCAGAAACTGCTGACGCAACTCAACGCCGCCCGCAGCCAGCCGCGCCAGTGCGGTGGCCAGTCGTTCTCCGCGGCGGCACCACTGGCGTGGAACGCAGTGCTCGGCGGTGTCGCTCAGGATCACAGCCGCGAGATGGCCAACAACAACTATTTCGACCACAAGGACCGCAACGGCGGCACCCCCGGCGACCGCGCCGAACTGGCCGGTTACAGCGGCCAGCAAGTCGGCGAGAACATCGCCGCCGGGCAGGACACGGTGCAGAAAGTCGTCGCCGGCTGGCTCGCCAGCCCCGGCCATTGCGCCAACCTGATGAACCCGCAGTACCGCGAACTGGGTGCAGCCTACGCAGTCGATCCGAAGAGCAGCGCCGGCATTTACTGGACCGCGATGTTTGGTGGCGAGTAAGTATTAAAACCACCACTGAACACTGTGGGAGCAAGCTCGCTCCCACAGGGTTAGCCTATGAACTCGGAATTCTGGAAAAAAACCGGAGCCCATATAAGGCTCCGGTTTTTTTATGGGTCAGTGAGTCCTCATCCCCGCCGCATACATCGCCAGTTTCAGCAGACTCGCCACCACCGCCAGCGACACCACGCTGCCGGACCAAATCAGCAGCAGCCAGCCCAGACGTTTGTACCAGCGGCTCTTCACTTCACGCATTTCAATGGTAGCCATCGCCGATCCTCACTTTGCCGCGGAACACGTAGTAGTTCCAGAAGGTGTACATCAGGATCACCGGCAGGATGAACAGCGCGCCGATCAGGGCGAACAACTGGCTGGTGGCCGGTGATGCCGCCGCCCACAGGCTGACCGACGGCGGAATGATGTTCGGCCAGATGCTCAGCGCCAGCCCGATGTAACCGAGGAACATCAGCACCAGGGTGAACACGAACGGCCAGTGGGTGTGTCGCCGACGCAGCGAACGCAACAACCCGAACAGCGACAATGCCGCCAGCACCACCAGCCCGGCGAACACGGTCAGGTGCGCATGGTTGAACCAGCGACTGGCCAGTTCCGGATGCAGTTGCAGCGTCCACGCGCCGATCACCACCACCATCGCCAGCAACAGCCACGCCAGCGGACGGCTGTAGTGACGCATCCGCGACTCGAGCATGCCTTCGGTTTTCACCAGCAGCCAGGAGCTGCCCAGCAAGGCGTAAGCGACCACCAGACCGACGCCGCAGACCAGCGGGAACGGCGCCAGCCAGTCGAGACCGCCACCGGCAAACTGCCGATCCACCACGGGGATCCCGGCCACATACGCGCCGATCACCACGCCCTGGGAGAACGTCGCCAGCAGCGAACCGCCAATGAACGCCCAGTCCCACAGATGACGTTTTTCCGCCGGCGCCTTGAAGCGAAACTCGAACGCCACCCCACGGAAAATCAAACCCGAGAGCATGAAGATCAGCGGCAGATACAGCGCCTCCAGAATCACCCCGTAAGCCAGCGGAAACGCGCCGTACAACGCCGCACCGCCGAGCACCAGCCAGGTTTCGTTGCCGTCCCAGACCGGTGCGACGGTGTTCATCATCACGTCGCGTTCCTGCTCGTCGCTGATCATCGGGAACAGGATCCCGAGGCCCAGATCGAAGCCGTCCATGATCACGTACATCATCACCCCGAAGGCAATGATCACACCCCAGATCAACGAGAGATCGATACCTTGAATACCCATGACTCAATGCTCCTTTATCAGTGGACCCGGGTCGCGGATTCGAGGTTGTCGGTAACCGCCGAGAGTGGGCGGCGCGGGGTCTGCAACGGGGTGCCTTCGGGCGGGTGTTCGTGGTGCGGCTGCGGGCCTTTGCTCACCAGTTTCATCATGTAGCCGATGCCTACGGTGAACACCGAGCAGTAGATGACGACGAACAGCGCCAGCGAGGTGCTCATCTGCGCCACCGAGTGATGGGACGCAGCGTCATGGGTGCGCATCAGTCCGTACACCACCCACGGCTGACGCCCGACTTCAGTAGTGATCCAACCCGCCAGCAGCGCGATCAGACCGCTTGGCCCCATCAGCAACACCAGTCGCTGGAAGCCGCGATGACGGTAGACCTTGCCGTTGCGCCGCAACGCCAGCCCCAGCACACCGACCAGGATCATCAACATGCCGAGCCCGGCCATCACGCGGAAACTCCAGAAGATAACGGTCGAGTTCGGCCGGTCTTCTTTCGGGAAGCTTTTGAGCGCCGGAATCTGCTTGTCGAGGCTGTGGGTGAGGATCAGGCTGCCGAGGTACGGAATCTCGATCGCATACTTGGTCTTCTCCGCCTTCATGTCCGGGATGCCGAACAGCACCAGCGGGGTTGGTCCGTTGTCGGCATTTTCCCAGTGGCCTTCGATGGCGGCGATTTTTGCCGGTTGATGTTCCAGGGTATTCAGGCCATGGGCGTCACCGACCACCGCTTGAATCGGCGCGACGATCAGCGCCATCCACAGCGCCATGGAAAACATCTTGCGCACTGGTTGGGTGTCGTTGCCGCGCAGCAAATGCCAGGCTGCCGAAGCGCCGACAAAGAACGCCGTGGCAACAAATGCGGCAATCGCCATGTGCGCCAGACGGAACGGGAACGACGGGTTGAACACGATCGCCAGCCAGTCCAGCGGCATCACCCGGCCGTCGACGATTTCGAAACCCTGCGGGGTCTGCATCCAGCTGTTGGACGCGAGAATCCAGAAAGTCGAGATCAGCGTGCCGATGGCGACCATCACCGTGGCGAAGAAGTGCAAGCCACGGCCCACGCGGTTCCAGCCAAACAGCATCACCCCGAGGAACCCCGCCTCAAGGAAGAACGCGGTCAGCACTTCATAGGTCAGCAACGGCCCGGTGATGCTGCCGGCGAAGTCGGAAAATCCGCTCCAGTTGGTGCCGAACTGGTACGCCATGACCAGGCCCGACACAACCCCCATGCCGAAGTTGACGGCGAAGATCTTCGACCAGAAATGGTAGAGATCGCGGTAAGTGTCGTTACGGGTTTTCAGCCACAGGCCTTCGAGCACCGCCAGGAAACTCGCGAGACCAATGGTGATCGCCGGGAAAATGATGTGGAACGAAACCGTGAACGCGAATTGAATTCGCGCCAGGTCCAGTGCCTCCAGGTTGAACATGATGATGTCCTCATCAAGGCTGAAAAGCGGCAGCACACGGCCGGGCCACCGCCAGGCGCGAACGCCTGCAGCCAGTCAAATTGCAGAAGGGTTGGATCGCGTGGGTCGGTTACGCCACCGACGACGGGATCAGGTTGCTCGCCTCGGCTGCTTCGAGGCGGATCGCCACGAACTTGGAGGTCGGCGTGTAGGTGCGATCACCGTAACTTTCCAGCGGCACCAGCGGATTGGTCTCCGGGTAGTACGCGGCAGCCTGCCCCGCTGGAATGTCGTAGGCGATCAGGGTGAAACCGCTGACCCGACGCTCGCGCTCGTCGCCCCACAGCGCTACCAGATCGACCTTCTGCCCCGGTTCGAAACCGAGCCGGCGGATGTCCTGTTCGTTGGCGAACACCACGTCGCGCATGCCGTAGACCCCGCGATAACGGTCGTCGAGGCCGTACAGCGTAGTGTTGTACTGATCGTGGGAGCGCATGGTCTGCAGGATCAGATGCGGCTTGACCGGCAGGTTGCGTACACCTTCGCTGATCAAATGCTCGGGCAGCACGCACGGGGTGAACTGAGCCTTGCCGGATTCGGTGTTCCAGACACGGTCGGAGGCGTCGTTACCGAGGTGGAACCCGCCGGGGATCAGCAGCTTCTCGTTGAAATTCTCGAAGCCCGGAATCACGTCGGCGATCAGGTTGCGGATGCGCCCGTAGTCGCCCACCGCCCATTCCCAGTCGATCGGGTGCTTGCCCAGGGTTGCAGCGGCGATCCCGGCAATGATCGCCGGCTCGGATTTCAGGTGCGCCGATTTCGGCTTCAGCTGGCCGAACGACAAGTGCACCATGCTGAAGGTGTCTTCCACCGTCACGCCTTGCGGGCCTTCGGCCTGCACGTCGATGTCGGTACGACCGAGGCACGGCAGGATCAACGCGTCACGCCCGGTCACCAGATGGCTGCGGTTGAGCTTGGTCGAGATGTGCACGCTCAGGTCGAGTTTGCGCATCGCCGCGTGGGTGCGCGGGGTGTCCGGCGTGGCTTGAGCGAAGTTGCCACCCAGACCGATAAACACCTTGGCTTCTCCACGTTCCATGGCCCCAATCGCCATCACCGTGTTGTGGCCATGCATGCGCGGGACCTTGAAGTTGAAGCGTTTTTCCAGGGCGTCCATCAGCGCTTTCGGCGCCAGTTCGTTGATGCCCATGGTGCGGTCACCCTGCACGTTACTGTGACCGCGCACCGGCGACAGCCCGGCCCCCGGACGGCCAACGTTGCCGCGCAGCAATTGCAGGTTGATGACTTCCTGTAGGGTCGGCACCGAGTGCACGTGTTGGGTCAGGCCCATGGCCCAGCACATGATCACGCTCTTGGCGCGGGCATACATGCGCGCGGCCAGTTCGATGTCATGCAGCGGCACGCCGGACTGTTCGACAATGTGCTCCCAGCTCGTGGCATCGACCTCGGCGAGGTAGCTGTCGAGACCCGAGGTGTGCTCGGCAATGAAGGCGTGATCGAACACCGGCTCGCCGCCGGTGGCCTGGGCTTCACGCTCCCACTCCAGCAGGAATTTGGCCATGCCGCGAATCATCGCCATATCACCGCCCAAGGCTGGGCGGAAGTACGCAGTGTTGGTCGCTTCCCAGCCGTTGCTGAGCATCTCGATCGGGTTTTGCGGGTTCTGGAAACGCTCCAGCCCACGTTCCTTCAGCGGGTTGATGCACACCACCTGCGCGCCGCGCTTCACCGCTTCGCGCAGCGGTTCGAGCATGCGCGGATGGTTGGTGCCGGGGTTCTGGCCGATGACGAAAATCGCGTCGGCGTGGTGCAGGTCTTCATAGACCACCGTGCCTTTGCCAACACCGAGGCTTTCACCCATGCTCACCGCACTGGCTTCGTGGCACATGTTCGAGCAGTCCGGGAAGTTGTTGGTGCCGTAGGCGCGGACGAACAACTGATAGAGAAACGCCGCTTCGTTGCTGGCACGGCCCGAGGTGTAGAACTCGGCCTCGTGGGGCGATTTCAGACCTTTGAGGTGCTTGGCGATCAGTGCGAAGGCTTCGTCCCAAGTGGTTTCGACATAACGGTCGACCCGCGCGTCGTAGCGCATCGGATGGGTGATCCGGCCCTGATATTCGAGCCAGTAATCGCTTTGCTCGGCCAGCGTCGACACCGTGTACTTGTTGAAGAATGCCGGGTCGACCAGGCGGCCGGTGGCTTCCCAGTTCACCGCTTTGGCGCCGTTCTCGCAGAACTTCAGCATGCTTGCGCCAGGTGCTTCACCCCAGGCACAACCGGGGCAGTCGAAGCCGCCGTTCTGGTTGGTCTTGAGCATGGCGCGGATGTTTTTCAGGGCGTTTTCACTGCCCAGCCAGTTTTTGGTGAGGCTGATCACAGCGCCCCAACCCGCAGCGGCGCCCTTGTAGGGTTTGTAACGGTCGACTTGTGACATGGGACTTCTCCATGACGATGCACACAGGCAAAAACCTGATCGGGTTTAAACAGCGACGACTGACTTTCAAGTTCAAAAGCGGTCGTTTCGTTTGACGGGGCCAAGGATATGAACCGCTGCAAAAACTTGTCTAATCGCTATTAATGACTGCGTTATCGAAAGCATCTATCACGGACTTAAATCCTTTAAATCCGGGCACTTGCAAAACTAAGAAGCGTAAAAACCGAAATAATTATTTCATCATCGACAGCATCAATCGGCCGGTCATTAATAGTGATTGGACGCTGTTCGAAGTTGCTCATAACCTGCGCCGACCCAATCCCTTCAATAGCGGATTTCACCCAAGCGAGGCTGTCATGTCAGAGCGCGTCTTGATCGATGGATACAACCGCCGCGTCGACTACCTGCGCATGTCGGTCACCGACCGTTGCGACTTCCGCTGCGTCTATTGCATGGCCGAAGACATGCAGTTCCTGCCCCGCCAACGGGTGCTGACGCTGGAGGAGATCTATCAACTGGCGCAGAGCTTTGTCGCGCTGGGCACCCGCAAGATTCGCCTGACTGGCGGCGAGCCGCTGATTCGTCCCGGCGTCGTCGGGTTGTGCAAGCAGATCGCCGCCCTGCCCGGCCTGCGCGAACTGTGCCTGACCACCAACGGCTCACAGCTCGGCAAACTCGCCGGCCCGCTGTTCGACGCCGGGGTCAAGCGCCTCAACGTCAGCCTCGACAGCCTCGATGCCGAACGCTTCAGGCAGATGACCCGCACCGGCGACCTGGCACAAGTGATCAACGGCATCGATGCCGCCCGCGAGGCCGGATTTACCCGCACTAAACTCAACTGCGTGGTGATGCAGGGCCGCAACGATCACGAGATCAACGATCTGGTGCAGTTCGCCATCGAGCGCGATCTGGACATGTCCTTCATCGAGGAAATGCCGCTGGGCATCATCAGCGAACACAGCCGCGCCGAGTCGTTCTTCTCCAGTGCCCAGGTGCGTGAGCGGATCGCCGAGCGTTACACCCTGATCGATTCCGCCGAATCGACCCAGGGCCCGTCGCGCTACTGGCGGCTGGCAGAAGCGCCGCACATTCGGCTGGGGTTCATTTCGCCCCACAGCCATAACTTTTGCGGCACCTGCAACCGGGTGCGGCTGACGGTCGAGGGGCGTTTGCTACTGTGTCTGGGGAACGAGCATTCGGTGGACTTGAAAGCGGTGCTGCGGGCCCATCCGGGTCAACCGGAGCGGCTGGAGAAAGCGATCATCGAAGCGATGAAGCTCAAGCCCTACCGGCACAACTTTGAAGTGAACGACGACGTGCAAGTGGTGCGTTTCATGAACATGACCGGCGGCTGAGCCGCCACATTTTCAAGGCAAAAACAGCATGATCATCCGACCCAAGGTCAACCAGTTCGCCATCCTGTTCACCCTCAAGGGTTCGATTGCCAAACGCATCGCCCTGCGCACCCTGATGGTCACGTTGCTGGCGTCGGCCATCGTGCTGGTGGAAATCCTCCACCCGAGCAACTTCACCAAGGTCAACGCCACACCGTTCACCCTGCTTGGCCTGTCGCTGTCGATCTTCATGAATTTTCGCAACAACGCCTGCTACGACCGCTGGTACGAGGCGCGCAAGGCCTGGGGTGAAGTGATCGTGCATGTGCGTTCGGTGATTCGCGAAACCCATGTCATCCGCGAATCGGCGCAGCGTCGGCTATTGCTGCTGAATCTCGGCGGCTTTGCTCATGCCCTGAACGCACGGTTGCGCCGGGAAGATGAAGCCGCCGCCAGCGCCGAATGGATCACCCCGCAACACGACGCACAGGTGCCGGACTACAGCGGGCGCATCCTGCAAACCGTCGGCCAGCAATGTTCCGATCTGCATGAAGCGGGCGATCTCAGCGAATGGCGCTACATGCTGCTGGCCAATCACCTGACCAGCCTGACCCAAGCGCAGGCGGTGTGCGAGCGGATCAAGAACACCCCGCTGCCCTTCCCTTACACCCTGCTGCTGCACCGCACGATCTACCTGTTCTGCATCCTGCTGCCGTTCGCCATGGCCGAACCGCTGGGCTGGTTGACGCCGCTGTTTACGGCGATTGTCAGCTACACCTTCTTCGGGCTGGATGCGATTGCCGATGAGCTGGAAGATCCGTTCGGGCGTGATGAAAATGACTTGCCGACCGATGCGCTGGTGCGGGGTATCGAGCGGGATATTCTCTCGGAGCTGGGCACCGAGCCGTTGCCGCCGGCGCTGAAACCGGTGGACTACGTGCTCAGTTAATCGAATACCTTCCCCTTCAGGGGAGGAAACTCCATCAATCCAGATGCGCCCAGGTCATGCGAAACGACGCCCCGCCCCACGGTGAATCGCCAACCTCGACCCGGCCACCATGGGATTGCGATACCCGTCGTACCAATGCCAGCCCGAGTCCGAAACCACCGGTGCGGCGGTCGCGGCTGGCGTCCAGGCGCGAGAACGGTTCGAAAATCTTCTCCCGGCCGGCCAGCGGCACACCCGGACCGTCGTCGTTGACCTGCACTTCGTATTGATCGCCGATGCGCACCAGCGACACCTCGACCCGTTGCTCGGCATAGCGAATGGCGTTGCGCAGCAGATTGATCACCGCCCGCGCCATAAAACGCGGCTCGATCCGCACCTCTTCGACCCGACACTCGCCAATCAGCAGTTGCACGCCGGCGGCCTCGGCCTCCAGCGCCACGCTCCCGACCACACTGTCGAGCCAGTTGGCGGCCTGAATATTCTCCCGGGTGATCACCGTCGCACCGCGCTCGAGGCTGGCATAGGTCAGAAGCTCGGAGACCATTTCTTCCAGCTCGCCAAGGTCGGCGTACATGTCGGCAATCAGTTCGCGGTTCTGGCTGGCGTCCGGTTGTTGCTTGAGCTGGTCGAGTTCGAACGACAGCCGGGCTATCGGCGTGCGCAGTTCGTGGGACACGGCGTTGGTCAGTTCACGCTGATTGGCGATCAGGCCCTCGATGCGCGCCGCCATCAGGTTGAAGTGTTCGGCCAGGTCGCGGATGTTCGAGCGTTTTGAAAGCTGGATACGCGCGGAGAGGTCGTTGTCACCGAATCGCTCGGCGGCCAGTCGCAGTTTTTCCAAATCACGCCAGTGCGGGCGCACCCAGAAGTACAGGACGATCCCGAGCAGCACGGCCAGCATCATGTAAGCCGCCGAGATGTAGAACGGCATCAGGCTCGGCTCCGGCGGCAGCTTGATGCTGAGCAGTTGCGAACCGCCGTCGATGTTGCTGATGAACTGGGTGTAGTCGTGGCGAATCACCAGCAGGCCCTGGGCCAGTTCGGCTTTTTCCTCATCGCTGAGCTTCAGTTGATCGGCCTCGACCAGACTCAGCGTCAGCCCGTAGTGCGGGCGCAGCGCGTCCAGCTGCGCTTCGCGCGCCGCGCCTTTCTGGTCGCGCATGTGCTCGATCAGCGACCAGGCCTGGCCACGCACCGCCTCGCGGTTGTAGGCCTGCATCTGGTTGTCGAGCAGCGCGTTGAAGGTGTGTTCGACGGTTTGCAGCGCCGCCACCAGCCCGACGGTCATGACCAGAAACAGCCCGAGAAATAACCGCAGCATCTACAACTCCCACGCAAACGGATTGAACAGATAGCCCTTGCCCCACACGGTCTTGATGCACACCGGCTCGCGGGGGTTGTCCTTGAGTTTGTTGCGCAATTTGCTGATGTACACGTCGACGCTGCGGTTGAGGCCGTCGAAGGCGATGCCACGCATACGGTTGAGGATGTCATCGCGCGACAGGATGTTGCCGGCGGCACTGGCCAGCAACCACAGCAATTCGAACTCCATGGTGGTCAGCTCGATCAGTTCACCAGCCAGACGCACTTCGCGGCAGCTGCGGTCGATGTGCAACTGGCCGAATTCCAGGGAGCTGACCACGCCGCTGTCCGGCACTTGCCGGCGTTGCAGCGCACGCAGACGCGCGAGCAGCACCGGCGGCTTGATCGGTTTGATCACGTAATCGTCGGCCCCGGACTCCAGACCCAGAATGTGGTCGAGGTCATCTTCCTTGGCGGTCAGAATGACGATCGGCGTGTCCGACACGCTGCGGATTTCCCGGCACACGTGCAGGCCGCTCTGCCCCGGCAGCATCAGGTCGAGCACCACGACTTTGGGCTTGAATTCAAGAAACGCGGCCACGGCCAGATCGCCGCGATGCACCGTGCGCACCTCGTAGCCGTGTTGTTCGAGAAAGTGGGCGATCAGCGCGGCCAGCCGCTCATCGTCTTCCACCAGCAGGACTCTGCCAAAACCCAGGTTATCCATAACGACCGTCGCCAACCCTCAGTGAAGTGGGCGACATTATGGCGGCATTCGCAGGCAAGACGATTATCGCGGGCAGCAAAAACCGGCCACTTGGGCCGGTTTTCGTTGATGTTTCATGCTCTTAAGAGTTTTTAACAATTCATGCCGCAACGGGTACGCCGCTGTGGAAACGGAATTCCTCGTCCGGGGACTCGATCAGCTCCTGCTCGGCGGCGCGGACTTTCTCGATCACTTGAGCGATGTCCCTGGCGTCGCCGTACTGGTAGGCCAGTTTCAGGTAACCCTGGAAATGCCGGGCCTCGCTTTTCAGCAGGCCGAAGTAGAACTTGCCGAGTTCTTCGTCCAGATGCGGCACCAGTGCTTCGAAACGCTCGCAACTGCGGGCTTCGATGAAGGCGCCGACCACCAGGGTGTCGACCAGTTTCACCGGCTCGTGGCTACGGACCACTTTGCGCAGGCTCGAGGCATAACGGCCGGCATGGAGCTGGCGCAATTCGATCTTGCGCCGCTTCATGATGCGCATGACCTGTTCGTGGTGCACCAGTTCTTCCCGGGCCAGGCGCGACATCATATTGATCAGATCGACATGGGAATGGTACTTGGCGATCAGGCTCAACGCGGTGCTGGCAGCCTTGAACTCGCAGTTCTTGTGGTCGATCAGCAGGGTTTCCTGATCGGCCAGCGCGGCCTGGACCCAGGCGTCTGGCGTGCGGCAGCCAAGGAATTCGTGGATTTCGGGAAGGATCATGGGGCTCACGGTCAAAGGTGTTCGAGCGAAGGGCGCCGATTATACCGGCCTGCCCGCAGACCACCAGCGCCAGCCCTTGATATGCATCAAGTCGCAGGCGCATCAGCAGCAACTATAGTTGTGCAACGCCGTGCCTTTTCATTGCTGGAGACTCACTCATGCAAGCCATTCGCAGCATTCTGGTGGTCATCGAACCCGAACACGCGGAAAGCCTGGCGCTCAAGCGCGCCAAGCTGATCGCCGGGGTGACCCAGGCCCATCTGCACCTGCTGGTCTGCGACAAGAAGCACGATCACGCCGGCATGCTCAGCGTGCTCAAGGCCGCGCTGCTGGCGGACGGCTACAGCGTCACCACCGAACAGGCGTGGAACGAGAGCCTGCACGAAACCATCATCGACGTGCAGCAGGCCGAAGGCTGCGGTCTGGTGATCAAGCAGCACTTCCCCGACAGTTCGCTGAAAAAAGCCCTGCTGACCCCGGCGGACTGGAAACTGCTGCGCCACTGCCCGACCCCGGTGCTGCTGGTGAAAACCTCGGCCTCCTGGAAAGACCGGGTGATTCTGGCCGCGGTCGATGTGGGTAACGCCGATGGCGAACACCGCCACCTGCACACCACCATCATCGATCACGGCTATGACATCGCGAGCCTGGCCAAAGGGCATCTGCACGTCATTACCGCCCATCCGTCACCGATGCTTTCGGCCGCCGACCCGACCTTCCAGCTCAAGGAAACCATCGAGGCGCGCTATCGCGAGCAATGCCGGGCGTTCCAGGCTGAATTCGATGTCGACGACGAGCATCTGCATGTCGAGGAAGGCCCGGCGGACGTGCTGATTCCGTTCATGGCGCACAAGCTGCAGGCGGCGGTGACGGTGATCGGTACCGTGGCGCGTACCGGGTTGTCAGGGGCGTTGATCGGCAATACCGCCGAAGTGGTGCTGGATGCGCTGGAGAGTGATGTGCTGGTGCTCAAGCCGCAGGAGGTTGAAGACCATTTGGTGGAGTTGGCGGTGAAGCATTAAGCATTGTTGTCATCCTGTGGCGAGGACACTCGCCACAGGTAACGCTTACTCGCCCAGTGCATCCTTCAGAAAACCGGGCGCGATGTAGCGCTGATAGTGCGCTTCCGACAGCAGGAAAAATTCCCGATCAATGGCATCGCGCAGTTCCGGCAGGTTCCAGTCGCGAAACTCCGGCAGCAGCACCATCCCGTAGGCTTCCAGATTAATGATCACCCGCGCGCCCCGGGCGATCAGCTGATACGCCCAGCAATATTCCGACTGATGCGGCACGAAGCGGATCTTGCGCTGTTCCAGCTGCTGGCGCAGGCGCGCCGGATCGAAGACCTCGACCTTGCTCGCCATCACTTGTGACAGCAATTGCTCAAGACGCAGCCACACCGCGCGCTTTTCCTCCTCGTTGTAACCGTTCCAGTGGATCACTTCGTGGTGGAAACGCTTGCAGCCACGGCACACCAGATCACCGTAAACAGTGGAGCAGAGGCCGACGCAGGGGGTCTTGATGGTCTGATTGGGCATAAATGGGCAGAACACTTGAAACGCGGAACAGGCCGGCATGTTAGCCCTTTGTCCGGCATTCATCACCCCTCAAACGTAAGGGGCAAGCGCTGGATCAAGGTTTGCGCCACCCGTGCACAACGCCACCAAAGTCCAATAGAGCCCGACTTACCTTTAAATTTTTTTTGCCGTAGAATCAGCCAGCCTTTTTAGGCGCCAATGTCCGTTAGAAGCTGTTTTCAAAGCGTCACGAGCACAGTCGTTCCTTCAGAGCGGTGTTGGCGTAAGGTTTTTCCAGCGGGGAAAAGCCATACGCCAACCCTCATCAGCTCCCCGTTCTGCAGGCGTAAAACTTTGAAAGCAGCTTCTGTAAGGAATTGCCGGTAATTCTGGCCGAACGACCCACAACGTCGTGAGGAGCATGAGTACGGCAATTTCGGGATGAGCGTCCCGGACACCCATTTGGGACCACTGATGAGGGTAATAACTGTGCTTGAAGCCTACCGCAAACATATCGAAGAGCGTGCAGCACTGGGTATCGTTCCCCAGCCGCTTAACGCCGAACAAACTGCAGGCCTGGTCGAGCTGCTGAAGAATCCTCCGGCTGGCGAAGAAGCTTTCCTCGTTGACCTGATCACCAATCGCGTACCACCAGGAGTGGACGAAGCCGCCTACGTCAAGGCCGGTTTCCTCTCCGCACTGGCCAAGGGCGAAGTCTCCTCCCCTCTGCTGGACAAGAAACGCGCTGTAGAACTGCTCGGCACCATGCAGGGCGGCTACAACATCGTGACCCTGGTCGAACTGCTGGACAACGCCGAGCTGGCGCCAGTGGCCGCCGAAGAACTCAAGCACACCCTGCTGATGTTCGATGCCTTCCACGACGTGGCTGAAAAAGCCAAGAACGGCAACGTTCACGCCAAGGCCGTGCTGCAATCCTGGGCTGACGGCGAGTGGTTCAAGAAGCGCCCTGTGCTGGCCGACAAGATCAGCCTGCGCGTCTTCAAGGTGACCGGCGAAACCAACACCGACGACCTGTCCCCTGCTCCAGACGCCTGGTCGCGTCCCGACATCCCGCTGCACGCCCTGGCCATGCTGAAAATGGCCCGTGACGGCATCGTTCCTGACGAGCAAGGCAAGACCGGCCCGATGAAGCAGATCGAAACCATGCGCGGCGAAGGCTTCCCGATCGCCTACGTCGGTGACGTGGTCGGTACCGGTTCCTCGCGTAAATCCGCGACCAACTCGGTCCTTTGGTTCTTCGGTGACGACATCCCTTACGTGCCGAACAAGCGCGGCGGCGGCTTCTGCTTCGGCAGCAAGATCGCTCCGATCTTCTACAACACCATGGAAGATGCCGGCGCACTGCCTATCGAGTTCGACGTATCGAACATGAACATGGGCGACGTGATCGACCTGTACCCGCACGCCGGCAAAGTCTGCAAGCACGGTACCGACGAAGTCATCACCACCTTCGAAATGAAGACCCCGGTCCTGCTGGACGAAGTCCGCGCCGGCGGCCGTATCCCGCTGATCATCGGCCGTGGCCTGACCGAGAAGGCTCGCGCCGAACTGGGTCTGCCTGCGTTCGACCTGTTCAAGAAACCTGAAGCACCGGCCGAAAGCACCAAGGGTTACACCCTGGCGCAGAAAATGGTCGGCAAGGCCTGCGGTCTGGCAGAAGGCAAAGGCATCCGTCCTGGCACCTACTGCGAACCGAAGATGACCACCGTAGGTTCTCAGGACACCACCGGTCCAATGACCCGTGACGAACTGAAAGACCTGGCGTGCCTGGGCTTCTCCGCTGATCTGGTGATGCAGTCCTTCTGCCACACCGCGGCGTATCCAAAGCCGATCGACGTGACCACCCACCACACCCTGCCTGACTTCATCATGACCCGCGGCGGCGTTTCCCTGCGTCCGGGCGACGGCATCATCCACTCGTGGCTGAACCGCATGCTGCTGCCGGACACCGTGGGTACCGGTGGTGACTCGCACACCCGTTTCCCGATGGGCATCTCGTTCCCGGCCGGTTCCGGTCTGGTCGCGTTCGCCGCAGCCACCGGCGTCATGCCGCTGGACATGCCGGAATCGATCCTGGTGCGCTTCAAAGGCAAGATGAAACCTGGCATCACCCTGCGTGACCTGGTTCATGCCATTCCTTACTTCGCCATCCAGAACGGTCTGCTGACCGTCGAGAAGAAAGGCAAGAAAAATGCCTTCTCCGGCCGCATCCTGGAAATCGAAGGCCTGGAAGGTCTGACCCTGGAACAGGCGTTCGAACTGTCCGACGCCTCGGCCGAACGTTCGGCTGCCGGTTGCACCATCAAGCTGTCGAAAGAGTCGATCACCGAGTACCTGCAGTCCAACATCACCCTGCTGCGCTGGATGATCGGCGAAGGCTACGGCGATGCGCGTACCCTGGAGCGTCGTGCTCAAGCGATGGAAGCCTGGATCGCCAACCCTGAGCTGATGGAAGCCGATGCCGACGCCGAATACGCCGAAGTCATCGAAATCGATCTGGCCGACATCAGCGAGCCTGTACTGTGCGCGCCGAACGACCCGGACGACGCCCGTCTGCTGTCCAGCGTTGCTGGCGAGAAGATCGACGAAGTGTTCATCGGTTCGTGCATGACCAACATCGGTCACTTCCGCGCTGCCGGTAAACTGCTGGATCAGGTCAAGGGTCAGCTGCCAACCCGTCTGTGGCTGTCGCCGCCGACCAAGATGGACGCTCACCAACTGACCGAAGAAGGCTACTACGGCATCTACGGCAAGGCCGGCGCCCGCATGGAAATGCCAGGCTGCTCGCTGTGCATGGGTAACCAGGCACGCGTCGAGCCGAACAGCACCGTAGTGTCGACGTCGACCCGTAACTTCCCGAACCGTCTGGGCGACGGCGCGAACGTCTACCTGGCTTCGGCTGAGCTTGCGTCCGTTGCTTCGATCCTGGGTCGCCTGCCGACCGTCGAGGAGTACATGGAATACGCTGGCAAGATCGACAGCATGGCGGCCGATGTTTACCGCTACCTGTCCTTCGACCAGATTGCCGAGTTCCGTGAAGCTGCTGCGAACGCCAAGATTCCGGTCGTTCAAGCCTAACGCTGCAACGCAATGAAAAACGCCGCCCATCGTGAGATGAGCGGCGTTTTTTATGCCTGTGAAAACTCATGCATTCAGCTTGAGTGCCTGCTGAACCGCCTCGTCCACACTCAAGCCGCTCAACAGCACCTGCTCGCGTTCCAGCGCCGGCAATTGCGCCAGCACGGTCTGCGCCTCATGTTTGAGACGGGCCAGAATCAACAGTTTGTCTTCGGCCCGCACCTGCAGGAAGAACGCTTCCAACGCTTCGATGCTGGTGCCGTCCAGGTCCGGCGATTCTTCCAGACTCAGAATGATCGTGTGCACCGCCGCCGGCGCATGCCGAGCCAGCCGCAGCGCGCCGCCGAGAATCCGTTCCACGTTAGCGAAAAACAGTGCCTCGCTTGGCCGGACAATCAGCACGCCGGGGATTTCCCGTGCATCCGGATGACGCTGCACGTCGACGTAATCGTGACCGCCGCCCATTTGTCCCAGCACCTGAATATCCGCCGAGGACATCTGCTTGAGCATCAGCACCACGCTGATCGCTACTGCCAGCAACAAACCGTCGAGCACGCCCAGCACCAGCACCGCCGCCACCGCGCAAATCACCAACAAGCGGTCACGCCGCCAGATGAAGTAGCGGCCCAGCGGTTGCAGGCTCAGCGCCCGTCCCAAGGCGTGAATCACAATCGCGGCCAGCACCGGTTCCGGGGTCAGGGCGATGTACGGCAGCACGGTCAACACGATCAGCAACACCACTGCCGCTGCGACAACTCCCGCCAACCGCGATGTCGCCCCCGCCGCCTCATTGGCCGACGTTGCCGAATACCCGGCCCCGGCGGGCATGCCGTGAAACAGCCCCGACAACAGATTGGACGCGCCAAGGGCCAGCAGGTCGCGGTTCGAGGACACCCGATCGCCATGTTTCAGGGCAAACGAGCTGATCGAGCCATAGGACTCGGCATACAGAATCATCACCATGGCAAACGCCAACTCGCCGAGCCGCAGCCAGTCGGCAAACGGCATGTTCGGCAACTGTGGCGTCTCCAGCGCCAGGTCGATGACTCCGATCAGCTTCACCCCGTGGGCCGGCAGATTCAGCCACTGACTGGCGGCGATGCCCAATGCGACAACAATCAAGCCGCCCGGTACCCGACGAAAGCGGGCACAGGCCATCAGCACCAGCAACGCCACCAGCGCGACGCCGGCACCTGCCAGATTCCATTTTGGCCACTGCTCGATCAACTGCGGCAGGAAGCGAACCAGGTTGCTCTCAGTCAGGTGGACATCGACGACGCTCGCCACCTGCTTGAGGATGATCGTTACCGCCAATCCCAGTGCAAAGCCACGCAACACCGGTTTGGCGATGAAGGATGTCACGCTGCCAAGCTTGAACAACCCCGCCAGCAGAAACAGCACCCCGGTCATCATTACCAGCCCGACCGCCAGGCTCAGGCGCAATGCCGGATCACCGCCGGCCAGTGACGCGGTCGCCGCCGCCAGCACCGCCGCCGAGGACGACGTGGCCGAGACCACGGCAAAGCGGCTGGTGCCCATCAACGCGTAGCACAGCAGCCCGGCGAACAACGCAATCACACCGGCCTGGGGGGGCAACGCGGCAATGCTGGAATACGCCACGGCCTCGGGCAGTAACAGACCGGCAATCGACAGCCCGGCCAGCAGGTCCTGGCTACGACTTTGCACTTCGGGTCGGGAAGCGGCACTCAGAGGTTCAGTTGACAATCGGACCCACCCACCCTGGCAGATACCGAGCTTCCTGACTGCGGGCCAGATTCATGGCTTTAGTCTGCAATTTGGGACTGAGGTCACTGATCTGATCACTGGCGATGCGGCTGCGAAAGAAATCCGCCCAGAGAAACTCGCTGTAGGGCGTCGCATCCTTGGCGTAGCCACCGGCCCGGCGCAGGCGTCCGGCGAGGCTGCGGTAAGGGTCATCCTGCAGATCGGCGATGGACTTGGGAATGGATTCAAAGGTGCGCCGGACACCGCGACCGTCGTAGGGGTGCGCCCACTGGTTGAAGTTCATCACGTTCCAGAAGGTCACCGTGTCGACAAACGAAAGATCCTTGAGCACCAGCAAGGAAGCCTTCTTGACCTCTTCTTCGATCAGCGCCAGACCAAAGTGATGGTGATCGACGATGTAATAGACACCTTCAGGCCCGAGCACACTGGGGAACCAGTGATTGTCCAGCGCAGCCGCCCGCTCCTTGCGTTTGAGCTTTTTCCATTCCTGGCGCTTGTCGGCGACTTCGGCGAGGCCGACCGTGAGCTGGGTGGGATGGAGTTTTTCCAGTTTGGCGCTGATCAATTGGGGTCGTGCACGGGGCATGAGGCATCTCCGGGGAAAAGTGCCTTTCAAGCGTAGCCGTTAATGTCTGGAGATGTGTGCCCTGGATCAGGCACTGAGAGGGTCTTGCAAAAGCGGGGGCGAATGGCTCGCCCCCGTCTGGAGCTGCTGGCCTGGAATCAGGCGGCCAGCGAGTAGATCAACGCCGAAATGGCCACCAGGCCTACGGCGGTAACAAACACGTTCGACGCCTGGCCGCGATAGCGCGCCATGGCCGGCACTTTGCGGATCGCATACATCGGCATCAGGAACAGGATCGCCGCGATGACCGGGCCACCGATGGTTTCGATCATGCCGAGGATGCTCGGGTTCAGGGTTGCCACGATCCAGCACACCACCAGCATGAACGCCGCAACGATGCGATCCAGCGCCTTGGCGCCCGGGCGCTTGCCGCTTTTCACGATCAGGCCTTTGAGGCCTTCGCTGGCGCCGATGTAGTGACCGAGGAACGACTTGGAGATGGCCACGAACGCAATCAACGGCGCAGCGAACGCGATGGTCGGGTTGCTGAAGTGGTTGGCCAGGTACGACAGGATCGACAGGTTTTGCGCCTTGGCTTCAGCCAGCTGTTCCGGCGACAGGGTCAGTACGCAGCTGAAGACGAAGAACAGCACCATCACCACCATCAGCAGGTGGGCACGGGACAGGATCTGCGAACTGCGCTCGTCGGCGTGAACGCCGTAACGACGCTTCTGGTCCACCGCAAACGCCGAGATGATCGGCGAGTGATTGAACGAGAACACCATCACCGGAATCGCCAGCCACAGCGTGTGCAGCAACGCCGACGGCGCCGGCACCTGCGAAGCGGTGCTCAGGATGCCGCCGTTCCAGTGCGGAATCAGGTACACGGCGAGGAACAGCAGCGCAACGATGAACGGATACACCATCAGGCTCATGGCCTTGACGATCACCTGCTCGCCGCAACGAACAACAGCCAGCAGGCCGAGGATCAGCACGAACGACAGCAACGCGCGCGGTGGCGGCGTGATGTGCAGCTGGTGTTCGAGGAAGCTGGCGACGGTGTTGGTCAGGCCAACGCTGTAGATCAGCAGGATCGGGAAGATCGCGAAGAAGTACAGCAGGGTGATCAGCGCACCGGCCTTGATGCCGAAATGCTGCTCCACCACCTCGGTGATGTCGGCGCCTTCGCGACCGGAGAGCACGAAGCGGGTCAGACCGCGGTGTGCGAAGAAAGTCATGGGGAATGCCAGCAGCGCAAGGATCACCAGCGGCCAGAAGCCACCCAGACCTGCGTTGATCGGCAAAAACAGGGTACCGGCGCCGATGGCCGTCCCGAACAGTCCCAACATCCAGGTAGTGTCATGGCGATTCCAGCTCGACAATTGGGCTGGTGCTGCCGTTTCAAAGCGTTGTTCGACGCTATTGGCCTGATCATTCATCCGGTCGGATCTCCGCATTCCGGTCACTTGCCACTCGGTCAGGACGCGTCGGAAAAAACCGACAGACATGCTCCGGCCGAAACAGGGGCGCGATTCTCCGCGATAAATGAGCGGAAGCAAAGACTTAGCTGAGGAATGGTTGTGCGGAGCAGATTGGAGGATTGTCGTTTTCGGGAAAAACTCTGTCGTAGCCAGATACGTAAAATGTCGTTTTATGGCATGTTCCGACACAGAATGCCGCCCTGCTAAATCTGGTCAGATCGATCGGGCCAATATGAAGCCGAGTGACATGCAGAAGATACCGAAGCCAAATAACCCCAACATCGGAAGCATTTCACCTTTGTGTTTGATGCGCATTCTTTCGACCCACTCATCGTGCTCTCGCTCTGAGCGTTCCATTCTGGCCTTGCGGTCATATGTACTCATGTTGATCCTCCTTTGGGTCTCCTGGGCCTGACTGTCTTGAAAAGTGAACACTTAAAATCTGAAAAAAAATCCTGCTACTGCAGTGAATGCGGTCACCACCCCACCCAATATCGCGACTGGGTACAAGTTCGCCTCCCACCTCAGCTTTTTTTCGTCCGCCAGCAGCTTTTGTCTTTCAGCCACGAGTTTTCGTGATTCATTCTCCAGCCTTTCGAGTTCCAGATTTTCCCGATCGTTCTTGAGCATTCGCCTTCCCTGGCTAATGGCAATCCCCATTCAGGTTGCTGCCCCATCCTGAAGAGCGCATCCCGTCTTGCCTGCATGATTTCGCGTTTCTCATCTGCCGAATAGCGGATAAATCCATCATTCCCCGTAGGCAGCTTCCGTAACTTTCGCAGGACGGCAACTACACGACCAAACGACTTTAAACACCCTCATCCAACGACATTTTTCAGCTATACCCAATGGCGACCTGACTGGCAGCCCTTTCCAGTCCCCTTCCCCATGGAGCCCTCCCATGCCCCTCGTCCGCGTCGAACTCAAAAAACGCCCCGACCCGACCTTCGCCAAACGCGTCGGCGAGCAGATCTACGCCGCCATGCGCAGCACGATCAATGTCCCGGAACACGACAACTTCCAGATCCTGGCCGAGCACGACGGCGAGCATTTCGTCTTCGATCCGCAATACCTGGGGATCCAGCGCAGCGACCAGTTGGTGATCATCCAGATCACCCTCAATGAGGGCCGGACGCTGGAGCAGAAAAAGGCGCTGTACCAGACCATCGCCCGGAACCTGAACACGCACCTGTCGATCCGTCTGGAAGATGTGTTCATCAATCTGGTCGAGGTGAAAAAAGAAAACTGGTCGTTCGGCAACGGCATTGCTCAATACGCCAGTTGACAGCCTGTTGACGCCGCCAGCATGATCGGCCCCATGAACCTTCGCGCGCTGCACCTCACCCGTACCACCACGACCGCCACCGGCGGGTCGTGGTGTTTGCGCCTGAGGTAAAACCAGCGCAGCAAACCCGAGGCCCCGCCAGCTATGGACGGGGCCTTGTTGTTTCTCCCGTCCGTGCGGCACGTTTGGTACCCAAGGAGAAACACCATGTCCGCAGCACTGTTGATCATCGATATGCAGGTCGGCCTGTTCCAGGGTCAGGAAAAACCCCACGACGGCGAACGCATGCTCGTCAACATCCAGCACTTGATCGCTCAGGCACGCCTCCGCCAGGTGCCGATTTTTGCCGTTCGCCACACTGGCCCGGCCGGCTCGCCGATTGCCGCCGGCAGTGCGTTCTGGCAACTACTGCCAGCGCTTGAGCTGGAAAGCGCAAACGCCACCCTCTTCGACAAATCCCGCCCCAACGCCTTCCACGGCACCGACCTGGCCCGGCAACTCAACGCCGCGAAAATCGAAGACCTGTACATCGTCGGCATGAAAACCCAGTTCTGCATCGACAGCACCTGCCGCGCCGCTGCCGAGCTGGGCTTCAAGCCACTGCTGGTTGCCGATGCCCACACTTGCATGGACACCCCCGCCCTGCCGGCCCGGGCGATCATCGAGCACCACAACGCAACCCTCGGCGCGGCGTTCGTGCGGTTGATCAACACTACCGACATCGCCTTCTGACGAAGCACCCGCGCACTCCCCGTATCAGCTCCTACACTGGCTGGTGCGGGGCAATGTCGGCCATTGCCAAACCGCTCTGCAATCAGCACTCTGACACGACTTTCGCGACCGACCCGCCGACGATCACAGGAGCCGAGCAATGCCCGCCACCGTTCTGGTACTGGTTGAAACCATCAATGACTATCTGCCCATCCTTGAACGACAGGGCTTTCACCTGATTCTTGCCCCGACGCCCGCCGAACGCGCCCAGGCCATTGCCACTCATGGCGCTCGTATCGACGCGGTGCTGACCCGTGGTCCGCTGGGGCTGTACGCCGAAGAAATCGCCGCATTGCCCGCGCTGAAAATCATCTGCGTGATCGGCGCCGGCTACGAACAGGTAGACCTGCAAGCCGCCAGCAACCGGGGCCTGACCGTGACCAACGGTGCCGGCGTCAACGCCTCGTCGGTGGCCGACCATGCCATGGCGTTGCTGCTGGCGCTGGTACGCGACATTCCACGCTGCGATGCCGCGGTGCGCCGTGGCGAATGGCCGAAGATCATGCGCCCGTCCCTGGCGGGCAAACGGCTGGGGATTCTCGGCCTTGGCGCAGTGGGCATGGCCATCGCCAAACGGGCGAATCTGGGTTTCGACATGGAGATCAGCTACCACAACCGCCAGGTGCGCAACGACGTGCCCTACACCTTCTGCTCGACCCCGACCGAGCTGGCGCGGGCCTCGGATTTTCTGGTGGTGGCGACGCCCGGAGGCATCGGCAGCCAGCATCTGGTGACCCGTCCCGTGCTGGATGCGCTGGGCCCCAAAAGCTTCATCGTCAATATCGCCCGCGCCAGCGTGATCGCCACGGCGGACCTGATCACGGCACTTGAGCAACGGCGAATTGCCGGCGCCGCACTCGACGTGTTCGACCACGAACCACGGGTTCCGGACGCACTGAAAACCCTGAGCAACGTAATTCTCACCCCGCACGTCGCCGGGCTGTCACCAGAAGCCACCCAGGGCACCGTGGAACTGGTGGGGAAAAACCTGGTGGCGTTCTTTTCCGGAGAACCGGTGCTGACGCCGCTGACACTGCCGCCGAAGCAGAACAACCAGCGCGTGCACTAAAGTAAGCCGAGCAACGTAAACAAGCGCCGCGACTCGTTGCTAGCCGAAAACAACGCGCTCAGCGGCCTTCTCCCCCCTTCCTGTCAGAGCGAATCCCTGTCTCGATGATCGCTGCCCGGTTGCGCATCAGCATGCTGTTGGCAGCGCTCAACGGCATCCCGCCGCGCACATTCCCAAAGGTGATTATCGTCCAACACGCTAACCTATAAGACCGAACCGCGCTTGTGACGACCCGAGCGCGCCATTAGATTAGCCAATGATGTCTGGCCTCCAAAATAAGCAGAAGGGATAAGCATGGCGCTTACTGACCAGTCCACCCGTATCCGCTCTGGCGAAGAACTCGATGCCAGCCTGATCGATCCGTACCTCAAGGCGCACATTCCGGGCCTGAGCGGCACGCCGCAGATCAGCCAGTTTCCCGGCGGCGCGTCGAACCTGACCTACCTGCTGGAATACCCGGACCAGGAATTCGTCCTGCGCCGTCCGCCGTTCGGCCACAAGGCCAAGTCCGCCCACGACATGGGCCGCGAATTCCGCATCCTCAACCAGTTGCGCGACGGCTTCCCGTATTGCCCGAAAGCCTACGTGCATTGCACCGACGATTCGGTGATCGGCGCCGAGTTCTACGTGATGGAACGGGTCAAGGGAATCATCCTGCGCTCGGACCTGCCGCCGGAACTGGGCCTGGACGCAGCGAAAACCGAAGCCCTGTGCAAGAGTTTCATCGACCGTTTCGTCGAACTGCACCGGGTCGATTACAACGCCTGCGGCCTCGGCGATCTGGGCAAACCGGAAGGCTACGTCGCCCGCCAGATCAAAGGCTGGAGCGAACGCTACGAAAAAGCCCTGACCCCGGATGCACCGCACTGGGAAAAGGTCAAAGCATGGCTCAACGACAAGATGCCGGCCGACCACCCGATCTCCAGCATCGTGCACAACGACTACCGCTTCGACAATGTCATCCTCGACCCGAGCAACCCGATGCAGATCATCGGCGTGCTCGACTGGGAACTGACCACCCTCGGCGATCCATTGATGGACCTGGGCAACACCCTCGCCTACTGGATCCAGGCCGACGACCCGGCCCCGGTGCAACTGATGCGCCGCCAGCCAAGCCACGCCCCGGGCATGCTGACCCGCCGAGAATTCGTCGACTACTACGCCGAGCGCTCGGGCATCCAGATCGACAATTTCGACTTCTACTACACCTACGGCCTGTTCCGCCTGGCCGGCATCGTGCAGCAGATCTACTACCGCTTCTTCCATGGCCAGACCCAGGACAAACGCTTCGCGCAGTTCATTCACATGAACAAACTGCTGGAGCACATGAGCCTGCAGGTCATTACCAAATCCAGCCTCTGATGACGGCGTTATAACAAGGCTCACTACAAGGGAATCCCATGTCCAAGACTCAGTTGTTCGACCTCGACGGCAAGATCGCTTTCGTCTCCGGCGCCAGCCGTGGCATCGGTGAAGCCATCGCCAAACTGCTGGCCCAGCAAGGCGCCCACGTCATCGTTTCGAGCCGTAAACTCGAAGGCTGCCAACACGTGGCCGACGCCATCATCGCCGCCGGCGGCAAGGCCACCGCCGTCGCCTGCCACATCGGCGAAATGGAACAGATCAGCCAGGTCTTCGCCGGGATCAAGGAACAGTTCGGTCGTCTGGACATCCTGGTCAACAACGCCGCGACCAACCCGCAATTCTGCAACGTGCTGGACACTGACCTCGGCGCCTTCCAGAAAACCGTCGACGTGAACATCCGCGGCTACTTCTTCATGTCGGTGGAAGCCGGCAAGCTGATGCGCGAAAACGGTGGCGGCAGCATCATCAACGTGGCCTCGATCAACGGCATTTCGCCGGGAATCTTCCAGGGCATCTACTCGGTGACCAAGGCTGCCGTGATCAACATGACCAAAGTCTTCGCCAAGGAATGCGCGCAGTTCGGCATCCGCTGCAACGCCCTGCTGCCGGGCCTGACCGACACCAAATTCGCCTCGGCCCTGGTGAAGAACGACGCGATCCTGAAACAGGCCCTGACGCAGATCCCGCTCAAGCGCGTAGCCGACCCGAGCGAAATGGCCGGCGCCGTGTTGTACCTGGCGAGCGATGCCTCGAGCTACACCACCGGCGTGTCGCTGAACGTGGACGGCGGTTTCCTGTCCTGACCCGCCGCTGACGCAAACGAAAAGGCAGCCCAAGGGCTGCCTTTTTCATGCCTCCAGAACCTTCGGCAACTGCCAGCCGAAATGCACCGACAGCAAGCGCAACAACAAACACGCCGCACCCGCCAGCAACGCAGCCGCCACCGGCGAAACGCCCAGCCTACGCCCGACGATCAATACCGCCGCGCCGACAAACGCCGAACTGGCATACAAATCCGCCTGCAACACCACCGGCACCCGCGCCAGCACAATGTCCCGCAGCACCCCGCCACCGACCCCGGTAATCGTGCCCATCAGCATGGCCACAAACGGCGAAATGCCGAAATTCAACGCCTTCTGCGCCCCGGCCACGGCAAACAGCGCCAACCCCGCTGCGTCCAGCACGATCAGCGTCGAACCGGACCAGCCCAGCACCAGCTCATGAAAAACAAACGCCACCCCGCCCATGGCAAACGCCAGCGCCGGATAACGCCAGTCCGCCACAGCCTTGGGCGGCGTAGCGCCGATCAACAGATCACGCGTCACCCCGCCGCCGAGCGCAACAATGAACGCAATCACCATCACGCCCAGCAGATCGAGTTGAGCGTGCATCGCCGCAATGGCACCTTCAACGGCAAACACGGCGGTGCCGACCAGATCGGCCACCAGCACAATCCACTCGACCCGCGCCTTCGACGGCGCGTGCGTTATTGAGTGACGCAACGCGTCTTGGTGATGTGTCGGGTTACCTGCCCGTCGGCATACATATCACCGGCGACCTCGGTATTTTCCATCACCTGACAGGTGCGTTCAGGTGGCGGAGGCGGCGCTGCCGGCGGAGGGGGTGGAGGACTGGCACAGCCACTGAGCAGCACCAGACCGAAAGCCGACAACAACGAAAAACACACGCGTTTCCCAGGATTGTTCATAGGATGACCCGCGATAAAAGGAAGAAAAACTCCCGTCGCCGAGCGTGCAAATACCCGGTTATGGAAACCGAACCACTCATTCCTTATAGACCAGTGGGGGGTGAGTGCCAGTGGAATGGTGGGATTGGGGGGAAATGGCTGTCGATTTTGGGCGGAGTTGTTGATTGGATCGTGGATTCTGACAAATCGAGGATAGCCTCAAGAGCCGGCCCTCACCCCAGCCCTCTCCCGGAGGGAGAGGGGGCCGACGGAGTTGTTTGGGAGAATTACGCCGACGTGAAATACCGAGTTGAACTCAGGTTTTGAAGAGCACACAAGTCGGCTTCGCGCTCTTCACCACTCAAAACGATGAGCGTTAGCTCAAGTACCGCTTTTGATCGCAGGGCCCGTCGGCAGGCTGAGTGGAGGGATTGATCCGGGGGTGGGAGCGCAGCGACCGTTTGGCGAAGCCAAACACATCGAGAGGAGGTGCAGCGAAGCAAACCGTAGGCGATGCCCCCCGGATCAATCCCGGAGCGAAGGAACACCGAGCCAAAGCGAGGTGCCGAACGTCAGGGCACAGACCTTTTGGTTCCTTTTGGGGCGTTTGCCAAAAGGGACTCGCCGTAAGGGCGAAACCGCCAGCCGCAACACCCGAAGAAACGGATATTCACCCAAAAAACCATGAACCTGGTCGGCCCAGAGGCCGCCAAGTTCACCCCGGCGACCGCAAAGAATTACTCTGAAGCTCATACCGCAATTCATCAATCAAGGCATCCACCGCTTCCGGCGTACGCAAGGCATCCAGACTCAACCCACTGATCACCAGATCCACCCGCCCCGAAACCGGCTCATACAGCTTCACCGTAAGCGAATGATCCCCATCCACCACACACTCACAAGCCAACGGCGAAAAACTGCGCTCAAGCTGCGCCCGCAACTGCGCCAGATAAATCATCGCGCCAGCTCCGCACTACGAGACTCGACAACAAACAACACATTCATAGGGGCTGATCCATTAGCAGGTTCAAAAGGGACACGATCACGGGAGAAAACCGCACCGCACCTCACCAGACTAAGAACAGCCCGCCCGATCAAACACCCGAATTTGCACCCCATGAACTAGTGCATTTGCACCTTACCGCTGCCCCCGGCTGCTGCCCGAAAACAACCCGCGCTCACGAGCCCAGACAATCGCCTCGCTGCGACTGTGCACATCCAGCTTGGAATACACCGTCGCCACATGATTGCGCACGGTGTTCGGCGCCAGTTTCAATCGCGCCGCAATCTCCTTGTCTGCCAGTCCCTCACAGATCAGCCCCAGCACGTCGCGCTCGCGAGCCGTGAGATCGGTGAACGACACACTCGGCAATTGCGGCGAATTGACCTTCTTCACGTTGGCCAGTTTTTCGATCAGCGTACGGCTGAACCACGAGGCATCCTTCATCACCTCTTCAATCGCCGCCACCAGCTCAAGCTCGGTGCGCTTACGCTCGGTGATGTCCATCAGCACCAGCAGGTAGCAAACGCTGTCCTGAATGTTGACGGTATCGGCGGAAACCGCGCACTCCAGCAGCTCGGCGTCTTTCTTGCGGATCCGCATATCGACACGGTCAACCCGACCGGTCTTCTCCAGCGCCGCCAGCAACCGGGCGCGTTCCGCCGGTTCATCGATGAAGTCCAATTGCGCGACGGTCTTGCCGAGCACGTCGTCGCTCTTGTAAGCCAACGTATCGAGAAAAGCCTGATTGACGTCGATCAGCCGCTGCTCGTCGGCGCTGCAGATCAGGATCGGCACCGGCGTCAGGCGAAAGGCTTTGGCAAACCGTTCCTCACTCTGACGCAGGGCGACTTCGGCCTTGTGCCGCAGCTCCATGTCGACGAAGGAAAACAGCATGCAGTCTTCGTCGTTGAGCACCAGCGGCTGGCCGGCGACGATCACCTGCTTGCTGCCAACGTCCGGCAGACGCAATTCAGCCTGCATCTGCGGAATGGTCGCGACATCGCGCAGGCGCTGGATGGCCAGCTCCTTGCGCTCGGCCTGTTCGAGAATATCCAGCTCATAAGTGGAAGCGCCGATCACTTGATCGCGGGTGTAGCCGGTCATCTCCAGGAACCCCGGATTGACCTTGATGTAACGCAGATCACTGAGGCGACAGATCACTGCCGGCGCCGGGTTGGCATTGAAGGTCTTTTCGAAGCGCTGCTCGGCGTTGGCCCAATCGGTGACGTCGCTCATGATCAGCACCAGCGATTCGGTCTCGCCGTCACGATCGGTCAGCACCATGCTGCGCACGCTGTGCACCCAGGTGCGTTCTTCATCGCTGTGCGGGGTGACTTCCACCAGCACATCGCTGAAGGCTTCCCCCGCCGCCACGCGACTGATCGGGTACTGCTCCGGCGTCAGCGTGTGGTTGTTGCGATAACGCAGGTTGAAGCGCTCGGCATACTCCCCGGCATTGTTGCCCAACTCGCCGATGCGACTGACGCCATGCATCGCCAGCGCGGCTTCGTTGGCCCAGAGGATGGTCTGGTCGAGTTCCAGCAGAATCACCCCGTCGGACAGACCGGCGATGATCTGTTGCAACTGGCGGCGATTGGTTTCGGTGGTCAGGACGTCCCGGCTCATTGGCTCTCCACAAGTACGCGCATGTGAAGATTACGACCGCAGGCCGTTGTGATCGTGCCGGGCAATTTTGCCCTTGGTCAGCGCGATGAATGATCCACCAGTTCCCGCAGCGTATCGAGAAACAGCTTGAGCACCGGCGAAGCATCGTCGGCCCGATACGTCGCGTACAGCGGCACCTGCGGCAGCGCCGGGGTCAGGCGCCGGAACACCAGCCCGGCGGGCGCCAGTTGCTCGATCGACGCGGGCAACAGCGCCACGCCGAACCCGGCACGCACCAGACTGAGCAAAGTCTGCACCTCGATCACCTGCTGGCGGATCTGCGGGGTGAACCCGGCCTGAATGCAGCACTGATAGAGAAAATTGGCGAAGCGCGACTGCTTCAATTCCAGCGCCACAAACGGCTCCTGCGCAAGATCGGCGGGCGCCAGCACCTCGCGACGAGCCAGCGGATGATCCGCTGGCATCACCACATGGATCGGCTCATGGATCAGCAATTCATTGCGCAATTGCGGGTCGTCATAACCGACGCGGAACACGCAGGCGTCGATGCGTTTCTCCTTCAGCGCCTTGACCTGGGCCGCCGGGGTCATCTCATGCAAGCGCCAGGTCACCTGCGGGTAGCGCTCGCGAAACAGGTGCAGCGCCTTGGGCAGCACGCCGACCATCACCGAACTGATCATGCCGATTTCCAGCTCGCCCAGTTGCCCGCGCCCGGTCTGGCGAGTCAGGTCCAGCGCCCGTTCGAGTTGTTCGAACACCAGCGGCGCCTGCTCCTTGAGCATCTGCCCCGCCGCCGTCAGCTCGACACGGTGATGGCTGCGCTCGAACAGCGGCGTGCCGAGTTCTTCTTCCAGCAAGCGAATCTGCTGGCTCAGCGGCGGCTGGCAGATGTGCAAGCGTTCGGCGGCGCGGCCGAAGTGCAGCTCATCGGCCAGGGCCATGAAGTACCGCAGCAATCGCAGATCCATGGCGGCTTACCCCAGATTCAGTGGCGTGGAACGCTGACGCACCCCGGTCAGGCTGAACAGCGCATTGGCAATCGCCGGGACCACCGACGGGCTGCCCAGCTCTCCGACACCGCCCGGTTTGTCCGGCTGGCCATCGAGCACGAGGATGTCCACGGGCGGCATGTCGGACATGCGCGTAACGCGATAGTCGTGGAAATTGCTCTGCACCACCCTGCCCTGCTGGATGTCGAGACGGTCGAACAGCGCATGGCCGAGGCCCCACATCAGCCCGCCATATATCTGCTCTTCGACACCGCCCGGCGAAACTGCCAATCCGCAGTCGACCACACAGGTCAGCTTTTCGACCCGCGCCTTGCCGTCTACCTTCGCAACCCGCGCCACCACGGTGATGAAACTGGTGTAACCCTGATTGGTGGCGATCCCCAGCGCCGTGTCCGGCGGCAGTTTCTGGCCCCAGCCAGCGCGTTCGGCCGCCTGCTTCAGCACCGCGACATGCCGTGGCCGCTCCTGCATGTTGGCCAGCCGGAACGCCAGCGGATCTTCACCGGCCGCATGGGCCAGTTCATCCATGAAGCTTTCCACGGCAAACACGTTGGGAATGAAGCTGACCGAGCGATACCAGCCGCTGGGCACGTTACTTTCGTGCCTGACCCAGTTCAGTTCCAGGTGCGGCGGACGGTAGGCGAAGTCCCACGCGGTGATCGCTTCGGTGGTGCTGTAATCCATGTGATCCGGACGCTCGAAATAGCCCGGTTCCCACTGTTCCGGCGAGGCCGGCGACACGGCATGCAGTTGCAGCGCGGTGAGTTTGCCCTGGGCATCCAGTGCGCCTTTCACCCGATGAAGCGTGGCCGGATGATTGAACAGAGCGTGCATTTCATCTTCGCGGCTGTTGAGCAGTTTCACCGGCACGCCGGTCTGCTGCGCCAGATACGCGACTTCAAACAACCAGTATTTGGCTTCCCGCGCACCGAAGCTGCCGCCAGATACCAACTCATGGATGGTGACCTTGTCCTTGCCGATGCCGCACACGGTCTGCGCCGCTTCCAGCGCCGACGACGGCACCTGCACGCCGCCCCAATAAGTGATCGCCTTGTCCTTGACCTGCGCGGTGATGCAGATCGGTTCCAGCGGGTTTTGCACCTTGTAGGGCATGGTGTAATCGGCTTCGAGCCGCTTCGCCGCGCCCGGCCATTGTCCGGCGACATCGCCTTGGGCCATGGCTTTGACGGTTTGCGTCGTGGGATCACTGATTGCTGCAATCTGCGCTTTGCTCAGCTCGGCGCTGTCGAAGTTGGCCAGCGGCGAGTCGCTCCATTTGATCTCCAGCAACTTGCGTCCCTGCTGAGCGGCCCAGAAGGTTTCGGCGAGCACCGCGACGCCTTCGAGGTTACCGCCGAGCACGTCCGGCCGGCCTGGAACCGCGATCACCTTGCGCACGCCCGGCACCTGCAACGCGGCTGCCGAATCCACTGCGACAACCTTGGCGCCCACCACCGGCGCGCGCTGGATCACTGCCACCAGCATCCCCAGCAACTGCACGTCGATGCTGTATTTGAAGCGCCCGCACACCTTGGCCGCCGCATCGCGTTTGTGGCGCAACTTGCCGATGTATTTGAACTGCGCCGGATCCTTCAGCGTGACGTTGGCCGGTGCCGGCAAATGCGCCGCCGCGCCGGCCAGTTCGCCGTAACCGAGGCTGCGTTTGCTCGAGGCATGCACGACCCGGCCTTCTTCGGTGGAGCAGTTGTCGGGGCTGACTTTCCACTGCTGCGCCGCCGCTCCGATCAGCAGCGCCCGCGCCGTGGCACCGGCCATGCGCAGGCGATCGTATTCCAGCGACACGCTGGTGCTGCCGCCGGTGGAGAAGACTTTCCAGACCGGATGAATGTAGGTTTCGAAGAACGGATCTTCCGGGGTGATGACCTGCACCGTCATCGGGTTCACGTCCAGTTCCTCGGCCACGCACGCGGCCAGCGCGGTCTGGGTTCCGGTGCCGGAATCGTGCTTGTGCACCACCAGTTTCACCGTGCCGTCGGGCAGCACGCGCACCCAGGCGTTGGGTTCGAATTCGGTAGCCGAGGTTTTCGGCTCAGCCGCCGCACCGGTTGGCAGATACAGCGCAATTGCCAGGCCGGACGCCACCGTCACCGTCTGCTTTAGAAACACCCGACGCGACCGTTCAAAACCGGCATTTTCGACGAGGCTCATCACGCCTCCTTCGGCGCGTTCGCCGCACGTTTGATCGCCTTGTTGATCCGCCCGTAAGTGCCGCAGCGGCAGATATTCCCGGACATGGCGTTGCGGATCGAGTCGTCGTTGATCGGTGCGCCGGTGTTGAGCAGCGCGGCCGCCGACATGATCTGCCCGGATTGACAGTAGCCGCATTGCGGCACATCTTCGGCGACCCAGGCCAGTTGCAGCGGATGGTTTTCGCTGGGCGACAGGCCCTCGATGGTGGTGATGCTGTGGCCCGCGACGGCGGCCAGCGGCAACTGGCAGGAACGCACCGCGACCCCGTTCAGGTGCACGGTGCAGGCACCGCACAGGCCCATGCCGCAGCCGAATTTGGTGCCGGTGAGTTTCAATTGATCACGCAACACCCATAACAAGGGCATGGAGGGGGACGCTTCATCCAGCTCGCGTCGTTCGCCGTTAACCGTGAATGCAATCATTGTCAGGCTCCAAAAGAGCGGCCCGTCTTTGTGCGGGCCTGGTGACCGATTATTGGAACCCCCGGCAACGCGCGGCCAGCGACGATTTCTGCCAACCGGTGTAAGCAGGACTAACAACATGTACAAGCGATACCCGTCGGTGCAGTCCATGAGCGCGTTCATCCACGCGGCGCGCAGCGGCAGTTTTTCCAGCGCCGCGCGCAAGCTCGACCTGACCCACAGCGCGATCAGCCAGCAGATCCGCGCCCTGGAAGACTTCATCGGCCAGCCGCTGTTCGTGCGCGAAGGCGGCGGCAGTAACCTGACCGACGCCGGGCAGTTGTTTGCCAGCGTGCTGTCGGACGGGCTGGCGCAGATTGACCGGGCGTTGTCCTCGGTGAAAAACCGCAGCGTGGCCCAGCGCCTGACCCTCGACGTCGACAGCGAACTGGCCCAGAGCTGGCTCAATCCGCGCCTGCCGCAGTTGCTCGACGGTTTGCCGGATTACGAAGTGACGATCCTGTCGATGCCGCGCAGTGATCGCAGCACGTTCGAACGGGTGGACCTGTCGCTGCGCTATGGCTACGGCGATTGGGATGATTGCGAGATGACGCAGATCTGCGGGGATCGGGTGATGGCGGTGGCGTCTCCGGCATTGCTGGAGCGGCATGGTTTGCAGCTGCCGCTGAGCCCGGCGCAGATTCTTGAGTTGCCGCTGCTGGGGTACACGCGCAGGTCGTGGATTCCGTGGCTGGATGCGGCCGGGATGACACCGACCGAACCCCGGGCGCGGGTGGTTTTCGATAATGCGGCGAATTTGATTGCGGCTGCGGAGGCTGGCGTTGGCGCCGGGCTGGTACGTGGGTTATTGGCTGCCGATGCGTTGCGCAGCGGGCGGCTGGTGGCGTTGAACGAGGCGCAGATTGCGGCGCATTACAATCTTTACGCGGTGTGGCCGCAGGGGCAGGCCGAGCGCGTGGCGCCGGTGGTTGATGCGATCAAACAGCTGGCTTTGCATACACAATTCTGACGCCTTCGCGAGCAAGCTCGCTCCCACGGGTGGCGGCATTCCAACGGGGTGAATGCGGTCAAATTGTGGGAGCGAGCTTGCTCGCGATGAGGCCATCACTATCACCACAAAAACCAAAACCATATCGAACAAGTATCACCACCCCGCCCAATTAATATTGTACGAACCCTCCCCCGCCTTCCAATACTCGCCTCAAGCAACCACCCACCCGGGCCGGATGCGAACAGGCGAGGGAATGCGCGAGTGCTGCGCATAGAAACGGCCGATTGCCCGGGACGTGGATGCTGTGAGCCGCAAGGCTCCCTTCCCCGCTATCAGGAGATCGACTTCAATGATCATCGATATCAGCTGCTATCCCACCGATCTGGTGGACCTCGCCTGGAGGCATGACGGTGACCCGTTCACCGGCGAGCGTCTGCTGGAGATGATGGATGGCCCGTACATGGTCAACGGCAAGCCTCGCCGCATCGACAAAGCCTTCATCCAGCCGCCGCAGGGCAACACCATTTACACCTGGACCGACGGCGAACTGTCGGGCCGCGAATCCATCGACGCCTACATGGCCTACACCCTGAAAATGGTCCAGACCTACCCGGACCGTTTCATCGGCTGCTTCGTCTACAACCCGCGCTGCGGCGTGGAAAACGGCGTCGAGGCAATCGAGCGTTACGTGAAAGAGCACGGTTTCAAGATGGTGCAGATGCAGGCCAACATGCACGCCTATCGGCCTGACCGTGCGCTGGACTGGGTGCGCCCGGCCTTCGAGAAATGCGCCGAGCTGGGCATTCCGGTCAAGCTGCACACCGGCGACGGGCCCTACAGCATCCCGTCGGAATGGGTGCCGATGATCAAGGAATTCCCCAACGTCGATTTCATCATGGCCCACTTCGGTGTGCAGACCGGCGGCGTCTACGTGTTTGAACCGATGCAATGGGCGATGGAGCTGCCCAACGTCTACTGCGAGTCCGGCTGGTGCCTGCAATCGCGGATCGTCGAATTCGCCAAGGTGCTGCCGACCCACAAGATCCTGTTCGGCACCGACACACCGCCGAACGAACCGGGCATGTGGCTGCGCCTGCTCGAAGTGCTGTGCCACGAGCCGCCGCAGGGCCTGAACCTCGACGAGGACACCCTCGAAGACTACCTGGGCAACAACACCGCACGGATGATCGGCCTTCAGCCGTCCCCGCCGCCGCGTTCCGTTTCCGAAGCAGAGGCGCAACTCAAGCGCCCCGTTACCACTCAACTGGCCAGGAGTTGAACCGATGATCATCGACACCCATCTGCACCCCACCAACCTGGTCGACGAGGCCTGGCGCCACACCGGCGAACCGTTCACCGGCGAGCGCATGCTCAAGCTGATGGACGGCCCGTACATGATCAACGGCAAGCCGCGCCGGATCGACATGGGTTTCATCCAGCCGCCACCGGGCAACACCGGTTATCGCGACGGCAACCGCCGTGGCCGCGAGGGCGTGCGCGACTACATGTCCTACGTCGCCGAACTGTGCGTGAAGTACCCGGACCGCTTCATCGGCAACTTCAACTTCAACCCGCGCTGGGGACCGGAAAACGGCGCGGCAGAGCTGGAATTCCACATCAAGGAATACGGCTTCAAGATGCTCAAGCTGCACGCCAACATGCATGGCTATCGCCCGGATCGCGCACTTGACTGGCTGCGCCCGGCGATGAAAGTCTGCGCCAAGTACAACATCGTGGTGTTGATCCACACCGGCGATGGGCCGTACACCATTCCGACAATGTTCTATCCGATCATCCGCGAGTTCCCGATGGTCAATTTCATCATCGGTCACTTTGGCATCCAGACCGGCGGCAACTACTCGTTCGAGGCGTTCTGGATGGCGATGGACACGCCGAACGTATACTGCGAATCCGGCTGGTGCTTCCAGTCGCGGATCGTCGAGTTCGCCAAGGAACTGCCGCGCAACAAGATCGTGTTCGGCACCGACTCGCCGCCGAACGAACCGGGCATGTGGCTGCGCGAACTGGAAGTGTTGTGCTCGCCGGCGCCGCAGGGTCTGGGGATCGACGAGGACCACCTTGAGGATTACCTGGGCAACAACATCGCCCGGTTGTGCGGGATCGAACCGACCCCGCCGCCCAAGGATCTGGCCGAGGCGGACATTCGTCTGACCACGACCTACCTCTAAACCCGTACACAGCGACTTTACAGGCGCGAAGATGACCCGGCGTTCGCTCGACCGGCAGGCCAACGGCTTGTCGATCGAACGCCACCCTCCCCCCTGCGCGCCTGCTTTTTACGAGGTGAAACCATGACCCGTTCGACGCTCGGCGACTCTCAGGATTTTCACGTATTCATTGACGCCTATCGCCGTCAGTACCCGGACGATGTGCTGACCATCACCCAACCCCTTTCTGCCGATCAGGACGTCACCGCCCTGGTCGATGCCCTCGCCACTCAGGGCCGCGATCCGCTGTTGATCTGCGAACACGTCGGCAACCTCGGCGTGCCGGTGGCGAGCAATCTGTTCGCCTCCCGCCGGCGTATTGCCCGACTGTTCGGCGTCAGCGCCGCGCAGTTGCACGAAACCTTCCAGACCCGCGCCAACCAGCCAATCGCGCCGCGCTACGTCGAAACCGGCCCGGTGCTCGACGAGGTGTTCGAAGGCGAAGCGCTAGACCTGGCGCTGCTGCCGATGCTCAAGCATTTCGACAGTGATCGCGGCCCCTACATCACCAACGCGATCATCATCGCCGAAGACCCGCAGACCGGCATCGCCAACATGAGCTACCACCGCTCGATGCGTCATGCGCGTCAGGCCCTGGCCACCAGCCTGCATTCACGCGGGCACCTGTGGCGGATGTTGCAGACCGCCCGCGAACGCGGCGAAGAACTGCGCGTGGCCATGGTGGTCGGCGCGCATCCGCTGTTCATGCTCGCCGCCGCTGCACGCCTGCCCTACGGCAGCGATGAACGCGCAGTGGCCGGCGGGCTGTTCGGTGCGCCGCTGGAACTGGTCAAGACCCCGCGCTATGGCATCGGCGTGCCGGCTTACGCCGAATTCGTGCTCGAAGGCGCGATAGACCCGGCGGCCTATGCCGAAGAAGGTCCGTTCGGCGAATTCAGCGGTTATTCCTCGGATCGCTCGACCAACAACGTGCTGCGCGTCGACACTCTGTTACGGCGCAAGGACGCGTGGCTGGTGGACGTGATGGGCGGGCGCTACGCCGAACACTTGACCCTGGCGCGGCTGCCCCGCGAGGCGGAAATGAGCGAAAAGCTCAAGGCACGTTTCCCCGCCGTCACCGCCGTGCATTACCCGAACTCCGGCACGCATTTTCATTGCTACGTGGCGCTGGACCAGAGCCGCGACGGCGAAGCCCGGCAGATCATGCTGGCCCTGCTCGGCTGGGACCCGTACCTGAAAACCGTGATCGCGGTGGACAGCGATATCGACCTCACCGACGACAGCCAGGTGCTGTGGGCGCTGGCCACGCACTTCCAGCCGCACCTCGACATTTTCACCATCGACGGTTTGCCCGGCAGTCCGCTCGACCCGTCGTCCTCGGTCAATGGCACCACCTCGCGCATGGGCCTGGATGCCACGCGCGGCTCGGGGTTCGACGGGATCAAGGCGCAGCTCGATCAGGACGTGCTCGAACGCGCGCGGCAACTGCTTGAAGGTCTGCCATCGTGAACCGCCAGCGGATGGTGGTCGGCATCAGCGGCGCGTCCGGGTTCATCTACGGCGTGCGCCTGCTGGAGTTGCTGGCCGAGCTGAACATCGAAAGCCACCTGATCATCAGCCGCGCCGCGCTGCTGACCATGGCCCACGAAACCGACTACAAACTGGCGGACGTCACCGCTCTCGCCAGCCATTACCACCGCGCCGATGACGTCGCCGCCGGGATCGCCAGCGGTTCGTTCCGTTGCCTGGGCATGGTGGTCGCGCCGTGTTCAATGAGGACGCTGGCGGAGATCGCCACCGGCACGTCATCGGGGCTGATCGGCCGCGCCGCCGACGTCACCCTCAAGGAGCGCCGCACCCTGGTGCTGATGGCCCGCGAAACCCCGCTGACCCTCGCCCACCTGCGCAACATGACCGCCGTCACCGAGATGGGCGGCATCATCGCCCCGCCGGTGCCGGCCTTCTACGCCCGCCCCGAAAGCCTGGCGCAAATGGTCGACCACAGCCTCGGCCGCGTCCTCGACCTGTTCGGCCTCGATACCGGCACCGCCCTGCGCTGGGGTGAAACCCCGGCCTCCAGACAAAGCCAGCCTCATTCCCCTTCATCGTGCACCGGTCTATCAATACCAAGGAGCCTCACATGAACACCCCCTTCAACGCCCCGACCCCGAACACCAAAATCCCGGTCACCATCCTCACCGGGTTCCTCGGTGCCGGCAAAACCACCCTGCTCAATTACATCCTCAAGGAGAACCACGGCCGCAAGATCGCGGTGATCGAAAACGAGTTCGGCGAGGTCGGCATCGACGGCGATCTGGTGCTCAGCTCCGAGACCGAAGAAATCTACGAAATGGTCAATGGCTGCGTCTGCTGCACCGCCGAAGTCCGCGAGGATCTGGTGCGCATCGTCCGTGAACTGGTGGCGCGCCCGGTGCGGCTCGACCACATCCTGATCGAAACCAGCGGCCTGGCCGACCCGTACCCGGTGGCCCAGAGCTTCTTCATCAACGACCCGATTGCCGAGGAAGTCGAACTCGACGCCATCGTGACCATGGTCGATGCCAAGCACATCGCCCAGCACCTGGAAGACCTGCAATTGGACGGCGTCGACAATCAGGCGGTGGATCAGATCGTCTGCGCCGACCGCATCGTCATCAACAAGGTCGATCTGGTCAGCGATGAAGAAGTGGAAACCCTGCGTGGCAAGATCCGTGGATTGAACGCCACAGCGGATCTGGTGACCTCGACCCATGCGCAGATCGACCTGTCGAAAATCCTCGGCATCGGCGCCTTCGAATGCACGCAGAAGCTGATGGAAATCGGCGCGGATCAGCACGACCACGATCACCACGACCATGCCCATCACGCTGAAGAGCCCGATCACGACCACGACCCGAGCGTGTCCTCGGTGGGCATTGCCGTGGACGGCGCCGTCGACCTGATGGCGTTCCACCGCTGGATCACCGAACTGCGCAGTGCTCAGGCCGACAACCTGTACCGCATGAAAGGCGTGCTGGCGGTGGCCAACGAAGACCAGCGCTACGTGCTGCAAGGCGTGCACAGCCTGGTGGAGTTCCGCGCCTCGACCGCATGGGGCAGCGAGCCGCGCTCGAGCAAGATCGTGTTCATCGGCCGCGACCTGGATCGGGCGGCGCTGAACAAGGGCTTCGCCGCCTGCCTGGCCGGCTGAAACCCGGCATCGGAGCCGGTGGATGGCGGTTCCGGGCACACAGAACGAATACCCCTCTGTACCGAATAACAACAGCTAGAGGTGATTCCCCATGTCGTCAGCCAGTTCCTCCTCCACCGTCCACCCCGTCGACCGCGTCCTGCCGGTGCGACAGATGCTCACTCTCGGCCTGCAACACATGGCCGTCTCGTACATCGGCGCCATCGCCGTGCCGTTGATTGTCGCCAGTGCCTTGAAGATGTCCCACGCCGACACGGTGGTGCTGATCAGCACCACGCTGTTCTGCTCCGGTATCGCCACCCTGCTGCAGACCGTCGGTTTCTGGAAGTTCGGCGTGCGCCTGCCGATCCTGCAAGGTGTAGCGTTCAGCAGTGTCGGACCGGTGATCGCCATCGGCAGCAACCCGGAGGTGGGTTTCGCCGGGGTCTGCGGGGCGGTGATCGGCGCGGGGATTTTCACCCTGCTGATGGCGCCGTTCGTGGGCCGGTTGCGACGATTCTTTCCGCCGGTGGTGACCGGTTGCATCGTCACGGTGATCGGTCTGCAGCTGTTTCCGATTGCCTATGAATGGGTCGGTGGCGGGCGCAACGCGAGCAACTTCGGCGCCCCGGCGTTTCTTGCCGTGGCCGTGCTGGTGTTGCTGACGATTCTGCTGGTCAACCGTTATGGCAGCCCGTTGCTGCGCAACATGGCGGTGCTGGTGGGGATGCTGGTGGGCGCCGGTCTGGCTTACGGTCTGGGCATGGGCAACTTTCATAGCGTCGAGGACGCGCCGTGGCTGACCGTGCCCTACCCGTTCTATTTCGGCCTGCCGACTTTCAGCCTGATCCCCATCGCCACCATGGTGGTGGTGATGATCGTGCAGATGGTCGAGTCCATGGGGCTGTTCGTGGCCATCGGCGACATCGTCGACAAACCGGTGGACGACAAGCAGGTGATCAACGGCCTGCGCGCCAATGGCCTGGCCAGCACCATCGCCGGGATGTTCGCCGCCTTCCCGTTCATTGCCTTCATGGAAAACGTCGGGCTGGTGATCCTGACCGGCGTGCGCAGCCGCTGGGTGGTGGCGATCAGCGGTCTGCTGATGTGCTCGATTGCCTTGGTACCGAAGGCCGGGGCGATCATCGCCTCGATGCCGACCGCTGCACTGGGCGGTGCCGGCATCGCCATGTTCGGCGTGGTCGCGGCTGCCGGCATCCAGACCCTGGCCAAGGTCGACTACGAGCGCAACCGCTACAACGTGCTGATCGTCGGTTTCACCATCGCCGCCGCCCTGGTGCCGGTGCTCGCCCCGACCCTGTTCAAACAACTGCCCGAGTGGTCACAGCCGTTCCTGCACAGCAGCGTGGTCATCGCCTGCCTGGTGTCGGTGCTGCTCAACGCGGCGCTCAACGGCGTCAGCGTGCCAGAAACCACACCCGGCAAATCCGCCTCGCACATCCTCTGACTGGAGCTGCCCATGACTCGACTTCAAAATATCCTGATCAAAAATCCCGTGGCGGTGATGACCGGCCTGCGCGGCCCCCGGGCCAGGGCCGGCGCCGTGGACATCCGCGTGGTCAACGGCCGCATCGCCGAAATGGCCGCCAACCTTGAGCCACAGCCCGGTGAACGAGTGATCGACGCCCGTAACTCGGTGGTCTATCCGGGCTGGATCAACACCCACCATCACCTGTTCCAGAACCTGCTCAAAGCCGTGCCCGAGGGCTTGAATCAGGATCTGCAAGGCTGGCTGGCCAGCGTGCCCTACCCGCGCCTGAACCGCTTCACCCCGCAACTGGCAAAGATCGCCGCGCGGCTGGGGATGGTTGAACTGCTGCTGTCCGGCGTCACCACTTGCGCCGATCACCACTACCTCTACCACGCCCACGGCAGCACCGAGATCGGCGACCTGCTGTTCGACCTTGCCGAGGAATTCGGCCTGCGTTTCGCGCTCTGCCGTGGCGGTGCGCTGGAGTCGGCAAGCGCGCATCCGGGCTTCTCGAAAACCGCGCTGCAACCGGAATCCCTGGAACAAATGGTCGGCGATCTCGAACGGCTGAAATCGCGCTACCACCAGGACACCCCGGACGCGCTGCGGCGGGTGGTCGTGGCACCGACCACGCCAACCTTCTCGCTGCCGCCAACGCTGCTGCGTGAACTGGCGCACACCGCCCGAGGCATGGGATTGCGCCTGCATACGCACCTGTCGGAAACCGAGAATTACGTGAATTTCTGCCGCGACAAGTACAACTGCCTGCCGGTGGAGTTTGTCGCCGAACACGAATGGCTCGGACCGGACGTCTGGTTCGCCCACGCCGTGCACCTGCAACCGGGGGAAATCCGCATGCTCGCCCAGACCGGCACCGGCGTCTCCCACTGCCCGGTGAGCAACGCCCGGCTGGGCAGCGGCGTCGCGCCGATTCCGCAGATGTACGAAGCGGGCGTGCCGATCTCCCTCGGCGTCGACGGTGTGGCCTCCAACGAATCCGGAAGCATGGTCGGCGAAGCCAACACCGCGTGGCTGATCCACCGCGCCGAACAGGGCGCCTCGGCCACCACCGCCGAAGACGTGATCCACTGGGGCACGGCCGGCGGCGCGCAAGTGCTCGGGCTTGGCGCGGTCGGCACGCTGGAAGTCGGCCAGGCAGCGGATCTGGTGATCTACAGCCTCGACCATCCACGCTTCTACGGCTTCCACGACAGCGCCGTCGCACCGGTCGTCGCGGGTGAACCGATTGCCGTGAAGTACAGCCTGGTGGGTGGGCGGATCGTGGTCGATGACGGCGTGATTCCGGGGCTGGATATCGAGCGGATGCGGGCCGAGGCGTTGGAGGGTGTGCAGGCGATGATGACGGTCGATGATTGATGCATCTCCGGTGGGAGCAGCGGTGCGACGATTCGTCTCGTCGGCTCCCACCGGCGACATTAGCGCCTTCCGGTTTTGTCGACTAACGTTAGTACCTCATCGGATTGAGCCCCTGCCAGCTACACCGGGCTCTTGATCAAGGAGAGACTGATGACATCCAACCGCCTCATCGAACAGACCTATCGCACCTGGTCCAGCCCCATCCTGCTGGAGCTGAAAAAGCGCGAGCACCAGATGGCGCCGGCCGAGCGTCAGGCGCTTGAAAATGTAATGGTGGAAAGACGATTGCTGGACGTTGGCAACCCGAATGGCGTTGAACGGCGTAAAGGCGCGGCGAGTAAAACCGACAATCCCGGGTAATCAGTTCACCCGCCTGAGTTTGCGTACAGCCCCAGGCTCAGTAGCTCCTTGCGCAGGATCGAGGGCTTTAGAACCGCCAATCCAGCCTGCCATTCCATCGGCAGCAAACGACTCAACTTCTGCTGGCTGACCAAGGGTTCGGCCAGCAAACAACTTTTGCGCTGGCTGATGCTGATGACGTTCAGCAACCAGTCATCGCCCTGCCCGCCCATCCAGCGGCAAATCTCGCTGCGATACTTCTCGATCAATGCATCGGCGTCCCACACGGTCATCTGCGCAAAAACCCCGGGCAACCGGCTCTCGGGTTTCATGCGTTTGAGATCGGCGGCCAATGCAGCAGACATGTCTGATTCGATGGCCGCCTGACATTCAAGGAAGTATCGCTCGGGCCAGTCCGCCGTGAGTTTCCCGTGTGGCGCGAGCTCGGCGTAGGCCTCGATGTCCGCCGCCGTGGTCATCTGCCCGGTGAAATTCAGCGTGTTGTCGAGAATCGCCGTGGCCAGCAGCGCGGCGCTTTGCTCGCTGATCCTCGATAGCAATCCTGCGGCTTTCCAGCGTTGGAAAACCTGAGTCGCCGCCGCGCCGATCGGGCGGATATCGGCGGCAGGTCCGAGCTTCTGCGCCCAGTGGTTTTCGAACCCCGGATGATGGTCGATGACTTCCACCACCCGGTCGAGTGCGACCATGGGGTCGAAGTGGTGGTAATCGGAGACATCGACCAGCACAAACTCGTCGCTGGATGTCGGGCGGTAATCGTCCAGATCGACGCCCCAGCCCAGCACGGTTTTCGAAACGCTGGCATTGGGTTTTGCGCTGCTGACAGCGCGGGCGGGAATGCCTTGCAGGTTGAGCAGTTCGGCGTAGGCGATGCAGCAGGCCCAGGCGTCGATGTCCAGATATGCCGAGCCTGAGGTGATGACTTTGATGGGCGACATTGCGCGTCCCTGGCTTCCATTTCAGGGGCGGCAACGTCGCATGTACAGATGACAGTTTGAAGTCAGGCGGCGCGCTGCCCTCCCGCCACGGCTGCCGAAGCCGCCAGCATCGCCCGCAACAACACCGCACAGCCCGCCGCCAGATCGTCCGGCGCGGCGTTTTCGATTTCGTTGTGGCTGATGCCGCCCTCGCACGGCACGAAGATCATCCCGGCCGGGCCGAGTTCGGCGAGGAAGATTGCGTCGTGGCCGGCGCCGCTGACGATGTCCATGTGCGACAGGCCCAGACCTTTGGCGGCGCCACGCACCGCTTCGACACAGCCTTTTTCGAAGTACAGCGGCGGGAAGTCGGCGGTCGGGGTCAGCTCGTAGGTCAGGCCGTGTTCTTCGCAGGTGGTTTCGATGACTTGCTTGACCTCCGCGATCATCGAGTCGAGGCGTGCCGGTTCCAGATGCCGGAAGTCGAGGGTCATGCGCACCTCACCGGGAATGACGTTGCGCGAACCCGGATAGGCCTGCAGGCAACCGACCGTGCCGCAGGCGTGGGGTTGATGGCCGAGGGCGGCTCGGTTGACTGCGCCGACGATCACCGAGGCGCCCACCAACGCATCCTTGCGCAGGTGCATCGGGGTCGGGCCGGCGTGGGCTTCGACGCCGCGCAGTTTCAGGTCGAACCACTTCTGCCCCAGTGCGCCGAGTACCACGCCGATAGTTTTCTGTTCGTCTTCCAGGATTGGCCCCTGTTCGATGTGCGCCTCGAAATAGGCGCCAACCTTGTGCCCGCTGACCTTGCGCGGCCCGGCGTAGCCGATGGCGTTCAGCGCTTCGCCGACCGTTACGCCGTCGGCATCGACCTTGGCCAGGGTTTCTTCGAGGGTGAACTTTTCCGCGAACACGCCGGAGCCCATCATGCACGGGGCGAAGCGTGAGCCTTCTTCGTTGGTCCAGACCACCACTTCCAGCGGCGCCTCGGTTTCCACCCCCAGGTCGTTGAGGGTACGCAGCACCTCGACCCCGGCCAGCACGCCGAAGCAGCCGTCGAACTTGCCGCCGGTGGGCTGGGTGTCGATGTGACTGCCGGTCATCACTGGCGGAAGGTTCGGGTTGCGCCCGGGGCGGCGGGCGAAGATGTTGCCGACCTCATCGACCGTGACGCTGCAACCGGCGTCCTTGCACCACTGCACGAAAATATCGCGGGCCTGGCGGTCGAGGTCGGTCAGGGCTAGGCGGCAGACCCCGCCCTTGACCGTGGCGCCGAGCTTGGCCAGTTCCATGAGCGACGCCCACAAGCGGTCGCGGTTGATGTGCTGATGGGTCGATTGCAGAACGTCTACGGCTGCGTTCATGGGGATCTCCTCAGGCAGTTCTTATGGGAATTACAACGGCGATTTGACGATGACCGGGCTGGTCCGCATCGCGCACAGCCCGTAATAGATCAACCCGCCCAGCGCCGAGCCGGTGAACCAGCCGTAGCTGTAGAACCAGCTGAACGCGCTGCTGCCCAGCGACAGCAGGGTCAGCACCACCGGCACGCCGAACGCGATGAACCCGGCCCAGTTCCACGCCGGGTAGATGTCATCGCGATACAGGCCGGCCAGGTCCAGTTGTTGTTTCTTGATCAGGAAATAGTCCACCACCATGATCCCGGCAATCGGCCCGAGCAGGCTGGAATAGCCCAGCAGCCAATTCGAATACACGGTTTCCAGGCTGACATCGGAGACGATCCAGCCGAGCTTTTTCAGCAACTCATGACCCATCAGCGCGAGGCCGACGAACCCGGTGAGGATCACAGCCTTGGTGCGGTTGATGACCTTGGGCGCGATGTTCTGGAAGTCGTTGGTCGGCGAGACGATATTGGCGGCGGTGTTGGTCGACAGCGTGGCGATGATGATCAGCGCCATGGCCACCGCGACCCACACCGGGCTCTGGATGTGGCCGATCAAAGTCACCGGATCGGAAACGCTGACACCCACCAGTTTCACTGACGCGGCGGTCATCACCACGCCCAGTGCGGCGAACAGGAACATGGTCAGCGGCAGGCCGAAAATCTGCCCGAGGATCTGATCCTTCTGGCTGCGGGCATAACGGCTGAAGTCGGGAATGTTCAGCGACAGCGTGGCCCAGAAGCCGACCATCGCCGTCAGCCCGGCGGCGAAGTAACTGACCACGCTCGCGCCCTCGGGACGCTTCGGCGGAATCGCCAGCAGTTCGGTCATCGACACATTGGGCATGGCCCACACCAGCAGCCCGATGCCGACCGCCACCAACAGCGGCGCCGACAGGGTTTCCAGCCATTTGATCGACTCGGCGCCCCGGATCACCACCCACAGGTTCAGTGTCCAGAAAATCATGAAACCGATCACCTCCCCCGTGCCGCCGAGGGATTTCCAGCCCTCGAAAATCGAGCCGAGAAACAGGTGGATCGCCAACCCGCCGAACATGGTCTGGATGCCGAACCAGCCGCAGGCCACCAGCGCGCGAATCAGGCACGGCACGTTGGAGCCGAGAATCCCGAACGAAGAGCGCAGCAGCACCGGAAACGGAATGCCGTATTTGGTGCCGGGAAACGCATTCAGTGTCAGCGGGATGAGCACGATGATGTTGGCAAACAGAATCGCCAGCAGCGCCTCGCCGACGGTCAAACCGAAATACGCGGTGAGCACGCCGCCCAGGGTGTAGGTCGGCACGCAGATCGACATGCCGACCCACAGCGCAGTGATGTGCCATTTGTTCCAGGTTCGTTCGCGCACCTTGGTCGGTGCCATGTCGTGGTTGTAACGGGGACTGTCGAGGACGTCGCTGCCGGCTTCGAGTTCGAACAAGCCGTCGCGCTCGGTCACTTGCGATCTGTTCTGTTGCATGGCCGCTCCACTGTTCTTCTGATTATTTTTTGCTCATCAGGCGGCTGCACACGCAGGTGCGAGCCGGACGATGGCCGGAGGAACTGACAACCTTCATGCACCGGCCATGGTGTCAGCGGCGGCATCAATAAACGTGCCGGGTGCCCCGCTTGCGCATCGGGCCGTGCTTTTCATTTCTTGTAACCAACTGATGTTTATCAGTTTTAATTATTCACCTGGTGAGGCCGCGAAAACTTGACTGAACACTCAGGCTAAATGCCAGGCAAGTTGTCCGAACTGTCAGGACTCAATCTGGTGCACTGCACTTTTTTTCATCGTGGGCGATCAGCCGCAGCTCAACTTCAAGCGGCTGATTTCACATAGGAAATCTTGCTCATATTTCCAACCTGTCAAGTGCGTCAAAATGGTGAAGCGCCTCACCATTTTGGTGATTTATGTTTTTTATCGTTATTTATCAATCACTTAAAACCGTAATAAGCTTATAAAAAATAATCTTGATCAATTGCAGAACTGCGACTAGCGTCTATTCCTGACAGTGCTGACAAGATTACGCATTTGGCGCTGCAAACAATAAAACACTAGAACCGGCACAAGTCGGTCATGCCTGCGAGGAACTCGGAATGTCTCTGTTGATCCGTGGCGCCACCGTTGTTACCCATGATGAAAGTTACCGCGCCGATGTCTATTGCGCTGACGGCGTGATCAAAGCCATTGGTGAAAACCTGGATGTTCCCGCCGGCGCCGAAGTACTCGACGGCAGCGGCCAATACTTGATGCCCGGCGGCATCGATCCGCACACCCACATGCAACTCCCGTTCATGGGCACCGTGGCCAGCGAAGACTTCTACAGCGGCACCGCCGCAGGCCTGGCCGGCGGCACTACGTCGATCATCGATTTCGTGATTCCCAACCCGCAGCAATCGCTGCTCGAAGCCTTTCACCAGTGGCGCGGCTGGGCGGAGAAGTCGGCGTCGGACTATGGCTTCCACGTTGCGATCACCTGGTGGAGCGAGCAGGTCCGCGAGGAAATGGCCGAGCTGGTCAGTCATCACGGGATCAACAGCTTCAAGCATTTCATGGCCTACAAGAACGCGATCATGGCCGCCGACGACACGCTGGTGGCGAGCTTCGAGCGCTGCCTGGAACTCGGTGCGGTGCCGACCGTGCACGCGGAGAACGGCGAGCTGGTCTATCACCTGCAACGCAAGCTGATGGCTCAGGGCATCACCGGGCCGGAAGCGCATCCACTGTCGCGGCCCTCTCAGGTCGAAGGTGAAGCCGCGAGCCGGGCGATCCGTATCGCTGAAACCATCGGCACCCCGCTGTACCTGGTACACGTCTCGACCAAGGAAGCCCTCGACGAAATCACCTACGCCCGCAGCAAGGGCCAACCGGTCTACGGCGAAGTGCTCGCCGGGCATCTGCTGCTGGACGACAGCGTCTACCAGCACCCGGACTGGCAGACCGCTGCCGGTTACGTGATGAGCCCGCCGTTCCGCCCGCGCGGGCATCAAGAGGCACTGTGGCATGGTCTGCAGAGCGGCAATCTGCACACCACCGCCACCGACCATTGCTGCTTCTGCGCCGAGCAGAAAGCCGCCGGCCGCGACGATTTCAGCAAGATCCCCAACGGCACCGCCGGCATCGAAGACCGCATGGCGGTGTTGTGGGATGAAGGAGTGAACACCGGGCGGTTGTCGATGCAGGACTTCGTCGCCCTCACCTCCACCCACACCGCCAAGATCTTCAACCTCTACCCACGCAAAGGCGCGATCCGTGTCGGCGCCGATGCCGACCTGGTGCTGTGGGACCCGCAAGGTACCCGCACCATCTCCGCCAAGACCCACCATCAGCAGGTGGACTTCAACATCTTCGAAGGCAAGACCGTGCGCGGTGTGCCGAGCCATACCGTCAGCCAGGGGAAAGTGGTCTGGGCCGACGGCGACCTGCGCGCCGAGCGCGGGGCGGGCCGGTATATCGAACGGCCGGCGTATCCGGCGGTGTTTGATTTGTTGAGCAAGCGGGCTGAGTTGCACAGGCCGGTTGCGGTTAAACGCTGAAATCCAGGCCTTCGGCCATCGCTGGCAGGCTAGCTCCCACAGGTGTACGCATTCCAAATGTGGGAGCCAGTCTGCTGGCGATGAGGCCAGTTCAGACACTACAAAAAAACACTGCCCGACAGAGGCAGAAAACCTCAAATAACCGTGAGGCAAAAAACCGTGATCGAGACCCTGAACCATCTCCCGCACCCGCACGAAAGTGCGGCCGCCCTCGCCGGCCATTTCACCGATCTGGCGCCGCCGCTCAACGACCGTCAGGCGCATCTGGAAGCCTCGCGCTGCCTGTATTGCTACGACGCGCCCTGCGTGAACGCGTGCCCGAGCGAGATCGACATTCCGTCGTTCATCCGCAATATCCATCAGGACAACGTGCCCGGTGCGGCGCAGAAAATCCTTTCGGCGAACATCCTCGGCGGCAGTTGCGCCCGGGTCTGTCCGACCGAAATCCTCTGCCAGCAAGCCTGCGTGCGCAACAACGCCCACGAATGCGCACCAGTGTTGATCGGCCTGCTGCAACGCTACGCCGTGGACAATGCGCATTTCACCGAGCACCCGTTCCAGCGCGCTGCCGCCACCGGCAAACGCATCGCCGTGGTCGGTGCCGGCCCCGCAGGTTTGTCCTGCGCCCACCGCAGCGCCATGCACGGGCATGACGTGGTGATTTTCGAAGCGCGGGAGAAGGCTGGCGGGCTCAACGAATACGGGATCGCCAAGTACAAACTGGTGGATGACTACGCACAGAAGGAACTGGATTTCCTCCTGCAAATCGGCGGCATCGAAATCCGCCACGGCCAGAAACTCGGTGAAAATCTGACCTTGAGCGAACTGCATCAGCAGTTCGACGCGGTGTTCCTCGGCCTCGGCCTCAATGCGAGCAAACAACTCGGCCTGGCCCACGAAGACGCCCCCGGCCTGCTCGCCGCCACCGATTACATCCGCGAACTGCGCCAGGCCGATGACCTTTCGCAACTGCCGTTGGCCGAACACTGCATTGTCCTCGGCGCCGGCAACACTGCCATCGACATGGCCGTGCAAATGGCCCGCCTCGGCGCCCGCGACGTCAATCTGGTGTATCGCCGTGGCGCGGCGGACATGGGCGCCACCGGTCACGAGCAAGACATCGCCAAGGCCAATCAGGTGCGGCTGCTGACCTGGGCGCAACCGGACGAAGTGCTGCTCGATGCTCAAGGCAAGGTGCGCGGCATGCGCTTCGCCCGCACGCATCTGGTGGAAGGTCGCCTGCAAACCACTGGCGAGACCTTCGAGCTGGCGGCCGATGCGATCTTCAAAGCCATCGGCCAGGCCTTCGACGCCAGCGCTCTCGTCGACCCGCTGGCCCGCGAACTCAAACGTCAGGGCGAGCGGATCCAGGTCGATGAAAACCTGCGCACCAGTATCCCCGGCGTTTATGCCGGCGGTGACTGCACCAGCCTCGATCAGGATCTGACCGTGCAAGCGGTGCAACACGGCAAGCGCGCCGCCGAGGCGATCAACGCTCAACTGATGCTCAACGTGGAGGCTGCGTAAATGGCCGATCTCTCGATTGTCTTCGCCGGCATCAAAGCCCCCAATCCGTTCTGGCTGGCCTCCGCGCCACCGACCGACAAGGCCTACAACGTGGTGCGCGCCTTCGAGGCCGGCTGGGGCGGTGTGGTCTGGAAAACCCTGGGTGAAGACCCGGCGGCGGTCAACGTGTCCTCGCGCTATTCGGCGCATTACGGCAACAACCGCGAAGTGCTGGGCATCAACAACATCGAACTGATCACCGACCGCTCGCTGGAGATTAACCTGCGGGAAATCACTCAGGTGAAGAAGGACTGGCCGGATCGCGCGCTGATCGTGTCGCTGATGGTGCCGTGCGTCGAAGAGTCGTGGAAACACATCCTGCCGCTGGTGGAAGCCACTGGCGCCGACGGCATCGAGCTGAATTTCGGCTGCCCCCACGGCATGCCCGAGCGCGGCATGGGCGCGGCGGTCGGTCAGGTGCCGGAGTACGTCGAGCAGGTGACGCGCTGGTGCAAGACCTATTGCTCGCTGCCGGTGATCGTCAAGCTGACGCCGAACATCACCGACATCCGCGTCGCCGCCCGCGCCGCACACCGGGGTGGCGCCGATGCGGTGTCGCTGATCAACACCATCAACTCGATCACCAGCGTCGACCTCGAACACATGGTCGCCCTGCCCACCGTCGGCAGCAAAAGCACCCACGGCGGTTATTGCGGCTCGGCGGTCAAACCGATCGCGCTGAACATGGTCGCGGAAATCGCCCGCGACCCGCAGACCCAGGGCCTGCCGATCTGCGGCATCGGCGGCATCGGCAGCTGGCGCGACGCGGCGGAGTTTATTGCCTTGGGCAGCGGCGCGGTGCAGGTGTGCACGGCGGCGATGCTCCACGGCTTCCGGATTGTCGAGGAAATGAAGGACGGCTTGTCGCGGTGGATGGACAGTCAGGGTTACGCCAGCATCGCCGAGTTTTCCGGACGCGCAGTGGGCAACACCACGGACTGGAAGTACCTGGACATCAACTATCAGGTGATTGCGAAGATCGATCAGGAAGCGTGCATCGGTTGCGGGCGTTGCCACATTGCCTGCGAGGACACGTCACACCAGGCGATCAGCAGCCTGAAACAGGCCGATGGCACGCATAAATATGAAGTGATCGATGACGAGTGCGTGGGGTGCAATCTGTGCCAGATCACCTGTCCGGTGGCGGATTGTATCGAGATGGTGCCGATGGAGACAGGGAAGCCGTTTCTGGACTGGAATCATGATCCGCGCAATCCCTACCACGTTGCTGTCTAGATCGCCTGCAGATCCAGAAGCCCCCTCACCCTAGCCCTCTCCCCTGGGAGAGGGGACTGATTGGGGGATATTGACGAATTACACCGACGTGAAAGTCCTGCGTTGAATCTATAACCGTAACTGCTGGAGCTTCGCTGTAAATCCATAACCAAAACGGCTGGAACTAGGCTTTGAATCCATAATCGACTCGGTCATTCAGGTCGGCGTATAGCGAATTACGCCTCGGTCGGCTCCCTCTCCCTCCGGGCGGTCCGACGTTTCGGGAGGGCTGGGGTGAGGGTTAGCTTTTGCTTTCAGGGTTCTAATCCGATCCCCCGCAAAATCACACTCGTCACCGTCTGCACCGCCCGCTCGAACTGCATGTCCGACAACGGCTGATGCTCATTCAGAATATTCACCTGATGATCAAAGTCCGCATAGTGCTGGGTCGACGCCCAGATCATGTACAGCAAACTCGACGGTTCCACCGGCAGAATCCGTTTGTCCTCCACCCACTGACGGATCTTCGCTTCCTTCATCTTCGCCCAGTCGTACAGGCTGACATCCAGCGCCTCGCCCAGGGTCGGGGCGCCGTGGATGATTTCGTTGGCCCAGACTTTCGAGCCATACGGTCGGCTACGCGAGTGATTCATCTTGGCGCGGATGTAGCTGCTGAGCACCACGCGCGGATCGTCGAACATCTCGAAGCACAGCGCGTCCTGTTTCCACACTTCCAGCAGGTCGAACAGCACGGCGCTGTACAGCTCGCTCTTGGTTGAAAAGTAGTAATGCAGGTTGGAACGCGGCAGCTGCACTTCGGCGGCGATGTCGGCCATGGCGGTGCCGCCGAAGCCTTTTTCGGCGAAGACTTTTTCCGCCGCCAGCAGGATCTTGTCGACGTTGGTGCGGCGGATTTCGATCTTGTGATTGCCCATGAGGGCTCCCTGAAGACAACGTTGTTGAAGACTAGCATCCGCTCTGGGCAAGGGGCGACAGGCGAGAACGATTCTTCACACACTTGGGCTTTTTTCTGGTTTAGGATCGCCCCCCTTCTCCCTGTCAGACACTGAAGGATCTTGTCCATGACCATTCGCAAACGTATTGCCGCGGACGATCAGCAACTTGCCGACCTGTGGGAACGTTCCGTCCGCGCCACCCACGACTTTCTTCCGGAAGACGACATTCACCGGCTGTTCCCGCTGGTCCGTGACGCCTACCTGCCCGCACTGGATGTCTGGGTCTTCGAGAACCCCGACAACTCTCCGGCAGGTTTTATTGCCACCGACGACGACACCGTGCAAATGCTGTTCATCGACCCGGCCCGGCGGGGCCAGGGCATCGGCCGACGCTTGCTCGACCATGTCCGCCGCCCGTTGCTGAAGGTCGACGTCAACGAACAGAATCCCCAGGCCCACGGCTTCTATCTGCACTACGGCTTCGAGGACATCGGCCGCTCGGAACTCGACGGCGAAGGCCGGCCCTTTCCGGTTGTGCACATGCGCCTGAAAAGCCTGTGAACCTCGCTCTATACTCAGCCCGCCATTTCACTGAAAGGACACTGCCCATGTCGATGAAAAAACTGTTCACCGCCAGCGCCCTGCTGGCTTCGCTGGTCGCCACCTCCCAGGCGTTCGCCCATGCGCACCTGAAAAGTGAAACCCCGGCCGCCGACAGCACCGTCGCCGCGCCTGCGGATCTGCGCCTGGTGTTTTCCGAAGGCGTCGAAGCCAGCTTCACTAAAGTCACCGTGACCCACGACGGCGCACCGGTGAAGATCAAGCCGCTGACCACCGAAGGCGACAAGAAAACCCTGATCGTCACCCCTGAAGCACCGTTGACCGCTGGCGAATACAAGGTCGAATGGCACGCAGTGTCGGTCGATACGCACAAGAGCGAAGGCGCCTACCAGTTCAAGGTTGGCCAGTAATTCATGAGCGACGCGCTGGTGCTGTGCCGGTTCCTGCATTTCATCGTAGTGTTGATGCTGTTCGGGGCCTGGCTGTTCCGGCCGCTGCTGCTCAAGGGTGAAGCGCCGGTACTGGATCGGCAGCTGGCGCGGCTGGCTCGTTGGTTGACGGCGATTGCGCTGGCCAGCAGCGTTGCCTGGGCGTTGTTGATCACCGCGAGCATGGCCGGTTCGGCTGCTGCAGCGTTCGACCCGGACACCATTGAACTGGTACTGGGCCATACATTTTTCGGTCAGGTGTGGCGCTGGCATCTGCTGATCAACGCGCTGTTGCTGGCGTTGCTGTTTACGCCCTGGCGTTCGAGCCAGCCATTGCGGCTGGGCCTGAGCGCGCTGCTGCTGATGACCCTCGCGCCGGTCGGCCACGGGGCGATGCTCGACGGATTCAGCGGCCAGATGCTGATCCTCAATCAAGTGATTCACCTGACCTGCGTCGGCGCCTGGCTCGGCGGCTTGCTGATGCTGGTGATGATCCTGCGCCAGTCCGGCGAAACGGTGCGTTACGTATTGCAGCGCTTCAGCGGGGTCGGCTACGTGCTGGTTGCCGGGCTGTCGATCACCGGGCTGATCAACGTGCGCGTTCTCACCGGCCAGTGGTGGCCGACGCCGTTGTTCTCGGGATTCGCCCTGATCCTGCTGATCAAGGCCTTGCTGGTGCTCGGGATGCTGGGGCTGGCGCTGTTCAATCGCCTGCGCATCCATGATTGCGAACAGCGCGTCGACACCCTCAAGCGCAGCGTGCTGCTGGAGTGGCTGCTGGGGATCGGCGCGGTGGCGGCGGTTTCCGTGCTTGGCACCCTGCCGCCGATGATCGCCGCCTGACGTCAGTGTTTCTGAGTATCGCCCTTCGCCGTATCGATGCTGACCACCACCGACATCCCCGGCCGCAAGCGCTCTATTTCCTGTTGGTCCGGATCGATGGTCACCCGCACCGGCACCCGCTGGGCGATCTTCACGAAGTTGCCGGTGGCGTTGTCGGCCTGCAATAACGCGAACTCCGAACCGGTGCCGGGCGAGATGTGCTGAACGTGGCCGGTGAATTTGCGGTGGTTCAGCGCATCGACGGTGAAGCTCACCGGTTGCCCGACCCGCACGTTGTCCATCTGGGTCTCTTTCATGTTGGCGATCACCCACTTCTGGTCCGGCACCAGCGCCATCAACTGCGCCCCGGAATTGACGTAGGCACCGAGGCGCACGCCGATCTGCCCGAGCTGACCGTCACGCGGGGCGATAATCCGGGTGTTGGACAAATCGATCCGCGCCAGTTGCACAGCGGCCTCGGCACTGGCCACGGCGGCCTCCAGCGAACCGCGATTGACGATCACCGTTTGCAGATCCTGCCGGGCGATTTCCAGATTGGCCTTGGCCTGGGCCACCGATGCAATGCTTTGCGCGTTGGCGGCCAGCGCCACGTCCATCTCGCGTTTCGACACCGAACCGTCATTGACCAGCGCCGTGTTGCGGCGCAGGTCTGCCTCGCTTTTGCGCAACTGCGCCTCGCTGTCCGCTACCACCGCCTGCCGCAGCTTGATGGTTGCCTCGGCGCTGTTGCGTTGCTGCACCACGTTGGCCAGTGAGGCTTTCTGCACCGCCAGTTGCGCCAGTGACTGATCGAGACGCTGCTGATAAATCCGGTCATCGAGACGCACCAGCAGATCCCCGGCCTTCACGAACTGAAAATCCTGCACCGGCACTTCATAGACATAACCGCTGAGTTGCGGGCCGATGATCGTCACCTGTCCGCGCACGAGGGCGTTTTCTGTGGTTTCGACTGCACTGCTGAACGGCGGCAACTGCCACGCATACAGCACGATCAGCACGCCGACGATGGCAATCGCGGCAAAGCCCAGCGACGAGATGATCCGCACCCGCAGCGAACGCGGCTCGGTGTTCGGCGAAGACGGCGGCGCCTCGCCCTCGGGCGTGGCGGCAATGGCATTGGTGGTCGTGGTGGTCGGTTCGGTCATGAAGAAGTGGCACCGCTGGAAGGTACTGAAGGTGTCGGAGCGACGGCTTTGGTGGTGCTGATCAGCCATAGCGCACGGATGGAAATCCAGATCATGGTGAGGATCGCGATCACCGCGATCAGCATGAACACATCGTTATAGGCCAGTACGTTGGCTTCGCGGGTGGCGGCGTTGGCCAGGCTGCGAATGCCTTGCAGGTTGCGCAGGCTCGGGTCCGCTATCAGGGAGCCGACCGCCGAACCGCCGCTCTGCACCCGGGCGGCCACCAACGGGTCGGACAGCACCAGTTGCTCGACGATATGGCTGGAATGAAACTTCTCGCGCACGATCTGGAACGTCCCCAGCAATGCCGCGCCGATCAGGCCGCCGAGGTTGTTGCAGATCCCGAACAACACGGAAAAGCTCACCAGATTGCGCGGATTGGTCAGCACGTTGCGGGTGCCAAGGACCATGGTCGGCCCGAGGAAAAAGGTGCTGCCGAAGGCCAGCAGGAACTGGCTGAAATACAGGTTTTCCGGACGGGTCAGGTTGTTCGAGGAACTGTCGATGATCGAACCGGTGGCCATCAACGCCAGCGAGACGATCAGCGGCATCAGCAGGTGTTTCGGGTCGATGGTCAGCGCACTGGTCAGCAGCCCGGCAACGCTGCCGATCAGCATCACCACATACAGGCTGTGCAACTGCTGGCTGCTCATGTTCAGGTTTTGCATGAAGCCGACAGCGCCGGTGGATTGCTCCGAGGTCACCATGCGAATCAGGATCACCGCCAGTGCCAGACGGATCATCACCCCGCTGCCGAGCCAGCGGGTCATCAGCATCGGGTTGCTGCGGTTGTGCTCGATGGCAAGTCCCGCGAGGATCAGGGCAATCGACGCGGCCAGGGCAATGCCGATCCATTGTGCTTCGAGCCACCAGTCGATCCGGCCCAGGGACAGCACGGCGCACAGCAAGGCCACGCCGCTGGCGAGGATCGCGAAGGTCAGGAAATCGAGGGGTTCGAAGGTCTTGAAGCGGTCACCCGGCGGCAGCTTGAGCATCAAAACGCAGCCCAGCGACAGCAGCGCCATGCCCAGCTCGAACAGATACAAGCCGCGCCATTCGGCGATCTGCAACAGGTCTTCGGAAAACAGCCGCGCCAGCGGCAAGGCCAATTGCGAAGTGCCCAGCCCCAACACCAACGCCTTCATCCGCCACTTGGCCGGGAACGCCTGCACCATGTAATACAGGCCCAGCGAACTCAGCGCCGCGCCGACCATGCCGTGGGCCGCCCGCACGGCAACCGCCGAATTCAGGTCATTGACGAACAGATGGCCGAAGGTCACCAGCGCATACAGCACCAGAAACACCTCGGTGAACGCCCGCAAGCCGAACTGCTGACGAAACTTCACCAGCAGCAGGTTCATCGACACGTTGGTCATCACATACGCCGCCGGCAGCCAGGCCATCTCCGCCGTGGTCGCCCCGAGCGCACCTTGCAGGTAAGGCAGGTTGGCGACCACCAGCGAGTTACCCAATCCACCGGTCAACGCCACCAGCAACCCGACCAGCGCATACGCCAGGCGCTTGGGGTTGGAGTGCAACGGCGTCGAGGGGGATCCGGGCAGACTGGGCTTCTCGTGAGGCTGCCAGTTGCGCGGGGCGTATCGATCCATGGAAAGGCCTTGTACGGTGATGGCTTGAGTGTGCCGCAAAACGGCAGCCAAACACATATCCCTGTGGGCGCTTGCTCCCACAAGTCAGTGGTGGATTCGTAAATTTTGTTTAAAGGTCATCTCGCCCGCAGCGGATTTTTCCCAAGCGTAGCGGATGCCAACCTTGCCGCACTTCTCAACCTGCAAGGTGCCCGTTATGACCACTTCCCGCTGGCAACGCTCCCCGCGTCTGCTGAAAAACCTGCTGGCAGCCGCCCTGTTGCTGCCCGCCCTCGCCTTCGCCCAGGAACGCCCGTGGCCGGATGGCTCGCAACTGGTGATTTCGGTGTCGATGCAATTCGAAACCGGTGGCCAGCCCGAGGGCGCAGAAAGTCCGTTCTCCGGCACGCCGCTGCCCAAAGGTTATCCGGACCTGCCGGCGCAGACCTAGTTCGATTACGGCTACAAGGAAGGTCTGTGGCGCATGCTCGATCTGTGGGATCGCACCGGCATCAAGGTCACCTCCCACGTGGTCGGCGAAGCGGCGCTCAAGCACCCGGAACTGGCCAGGGCGATTGCCGAACGCGGCCATGAACTGGCGGCCCACGGCATGCGCTGGGCCGATTCGTACAACATGAACTACGCCCAGGAAAAACAGTTCATCGGCGACGGCGTCGCGGCGGTGGAGAAAATCACCGGCCAGCGCTCGGTGGGTTACAACGCCAACTGGCTGCGGCGCAGTCCCAATACGCTGAAGGTGCTGCAGGATCTGAACTTCACCTACCACATCGATGATGTCAGCCGCGATGAGCCCTTCGTGACCATGGTTCGCGGGCGCAAATTCGCCGTGGTGCCCTACACCCTGCGCAACAACGACATTGTGCTGATCGAAGGCAGACATTTCTCCGCCGAGCAGTTATATCAGCAGCTGGTGCTGGAATTCGATCGCCTCTACGCCGAAGGCGCGAGCAAGCGGCGGATGATGTCGGTGAGTCTGCACGACCGCATTGGTGGCACGCCGGCGATGGTTGAAGCGATGGAACGGTTTATCCGCTACGCGCAAGCGCATCCGAAGGTAGCATTCATGCGCAAGGATCAGATTGCCCAGGTGGTGCTGACCGAGAAAAACCCGCTGATCGACAACACCGAGGCGGCGTACAACCAGTGACAAAAAAATCGCAGCCAAGGCTGCGATTTTTTCTCTGTTTAACGACTCACGCCCGCAGCAACATGTAAGCCGCAACCACCAGGCACACACTGGCGAATCCCACCTGCAATGTCCTCGCCGGTACTCGCGCGCAAAGTTTGCGGCCGATGATCATGCCGACAATGCTGGCCACGATAAACGCCGCGCCCAGATGATCGATCCGCACCCCGGCATGGAACGCACCGATCACACCGATGGCGGAAATCAGGCTGATCACCATCAGCGACGTGGCGACGATGCCGCGCATCTGCACATCGGTCAGTTGCTTGAAGGCCGGCACGATCAGAAACCCGCCGCCGACGCCGAGAAGTCCGGACACCACACCAGTGACCGCGCCCAGCGCCGCGAGGGTTGCGGTGCATTTGGCGGTCCAGTCGAAACGGCCGGTCTGTTCATTGAGCATGCAGTTCTTCTGGCCCCAACTGGCGTGGCCATGATCGCTAGGTCCCTCTTGCTGGCGTTCGCGACGCAGCATGCGCCAGGCCACCATCACCATCAGCAGGCTGAAGAGGATCATCAGGACCTTTTCCGGCAACTGGTGCGCGAAGTAGATGCCCAGCGGCGAAAACACCGCCCCGAGCGCGGCGATCAACAGCGCCGCGCGGTAGCGCACCAGTCCATGACGCAAACCGTCGATGGCCCCGACCGCCGCCGCACTGCCCACCGCGAACAGCGCCACCGGCGCCGCTTGCGTCATCGTCCAGCCCAGCCCGAGCACCAGCGCCGGCACTGCGAGAATCCCGCCACCGGCCCCGGTCAGCCCGAGGATCAATCCCATCACCACGCCAAACAGACTTGCCAGCAACATAGGGATTTCTCAGTCGACTTTGGACAGACTCGTCAGCCACTCGCGGCCCTTGAGCATGCCGTTCCAGTAGAACCACGGCAGCAGGGACGCCTTCAGCCACCACGCGGAACGCCGTGGCACGGTCGGATCGAGGGGAAAGGTCGGCAGCAACTTGCCGCCATAGCCGAACTCGGCGAGGATCACCTTGCCCTTCTCCACCGTCAGCGGGCAGGAGCCGTAGCCGTCGTACTTGCGCGGCAACGCCAGAGACTTGCGCTGGGCCAGCAGGTTCTCGGCGACCACCACGACCTGCTTGCGCACGGCGGCAGCGGTCTTCGCGTTGGTGGTGTTGCAGATATCGCCGAGCGCAAACACCTCCGGGTAACGCGGATGTTGCAGGCTGTGCGGGTTGACCTCGCACCAGCCGGCGGCGTCGGCCAGCGGACTTTGTGCGATGAAGTCCGGGGAAACCTGTGGCGGCACGACGTGCAGCAGATCGAAGGTCTTGGCTACCTGACTGACATTGCCGTCGGCGTCCCTGACCTCGAACCAGGCGGTTTTCGCCGGGCCGTCGACCTTGACCAGATTGGCGTTGAACGCCAGACGGGCGTTGTATTTTTCGATGTACTTCATCAGCGGCGGCACGAACGTCGCCACGCCGAACAATGCCGCGCCGGCCAGATTGAATTCAACCTCGACCTTGTTCAGAACGCCTTTTTTAAACCAGTGATCGCAGGACAGGTACAGCGCCTTTTGCGGGGCGCCGGCGCATTTGATCGGCATTGCCGGCTGGGTGAACAGCGCCTTGCCGCCGCGCAGTTTCTGCACTTGATCCCAGGTGTATTGCGCATGCTGGTAGCTGTAATTGGAGGTGACACCGTGCTGGCCGAGGCTTTCCTGCAAACCCTCGATCTTCTCCCAGGCCAAGCGCAGGCCGGGACAGACAATCAGGTTCTGGTAGCTGACGGTACGCTGATCGTTGAGGGTGAGACGGCGCTGGTCGGGATCGATGGCCGTCACTGCCGCTTGAATCCAGGTGGCCTGACGCGGCATCACCTTGTTCATCGGTCGGGCGGTGTCTTTGGCATCAAAGGCCCCACCGCCGACCAGCGTCCACGCCGGTTGGTAGTAATGCTGGGCACTCGGTTCGATCACCGTGATGTTCAGGTGCGGATCACGCTTGAGCAGACTGGCGACAAAACCGATGCCGGCGGTGCCGCCGCCGATGACCACGATGTCTGCACTGATGGATGGGCCCCAGTGTTGATCGTTCATTGCTTGTTCCTTATTGCTGCACGCAAGGATAGCCGGGTCTATTGCGCCCAGCTTTTGAGCACGGCTCCGCAGTAGAGTCCGGACAGGGTTTTCATCACCTGGATGACTTCATGACTGGCGAGGCCGTAGAAAATGTACTTGCCTTCACGTCGGGTCGCGACCAGCCCTTCATCACGCAGGATGCCCAGTTGCTGGGACAGGGTCGGCTGGCGCACGCCGGTCATTTTCTCCAGCTCGCCGACGTTGCGTTCGCCCTGGGTCAGCTGGCACAGGATCAACAGCCGATCCTCGTTGGCCAGGGCCTTGAGCAGCGAACAGGCCTTGGAGGCCGAGGCCCGTAGTTGGGCGACTTCACATTCGGTCAGACTGGATTGCATTTGCAGGATGCCTTCATCGTCACTTAAGCTGCGGACATTATGTGTTTACATAAAGTGTTGCAACCCTGACTTTCCATCCTTCTGCACAGGACCGTGTCCATGCCCGCGCTGATTGAAGCTTTCCTCGACCCCGCCTCCTCGACCTACAGCTACGTGGTCTACGAGGCCGATGGCGGACAGTGCGCAATCGTCGATCCAGTGCTTGATTACGATGGCGCCGCCGGCCGCACTTGCACGGCTCAGGCAGACAAAATCATTGCCTTCGTGCGCGCCCACCATTTGCAAGTGCAGTGGCTGCTGGAAACCCACGCCCACGCCGATCACCTGTCCGCCGCGCCCTACCTGCGCCGCGAGCTGGGCGGCAAGATCGCGATTGGCGAATCGATCAGCAAAGTGCAGAACGTGTTCAAGGCACTGTTCAACCTGGAGCCGGAATTTCGTGTCGACGGCTCGCAGTTCGATCACCTGTTCGCGCCGAACGAGTCGTTCCGGATCGGCAATCTCAAGGCCACCGCCCTGCACGTCCCCGGCCACACCCCGGCGGACATGGCCTACTTGATAGACGGCGAACAGATTCTGGTCGGCGACACGCTGTTCATGCCCGACGTCGGCACTGCCCGTTGCGACTTTCCCGGCGGCAACGCGCATCAGTTGTTCAATTCGATTCAGAAGCTGCTGGCCTTCCCCGCCAGCGTGAAGCTCTATGTCTGCCACGACTACCCGCCGCAAGGTCGCGACTCGCAGTGCCAGACCACCGTCGGTGAACAGCGCAAAAGCAATATCCATGTGCATGACGGCATCAATGAAGCCTCGTTTGTCGAGATGCGCACCAAGCGCGATGCAGGGTTGGGCATGCCGACGCTGTTGCTGCCGGCGATTCAGGTGAATGTGCGCGCAGGAAATTTGCCGCCGGCGGAAGGCAATGGCGTTGTCTATCTGAAGATTCCGATCAACTCCGTGTAAGAAAAAATCATTGAAGGAACCGGAAACAAGGGGTTTCGTACCTGTCGCGTCGGATCCTATGAACTGGGCGTAATCTCGACCAGCAGGCAGACTTCATGGGGTAATCAACCCATGGAGATTTGGCAATATGGATATTCGCCGTAACCATCGCGACCTGACGCCGGAACAGAAGCACGCCTTCGTAAATGCCATTCTGATACTCAAGAATCAAAGCCCCAGCGTGCTGCGACCGGGTCAGCAAAGTCGTTACGATGACTTTGTGCAGATCCACAAAAATGCCATGGGGCATGGCAATCCGATTTTCCCCAACCCTCATCGCAGTCCACTGTTCCTCCCGTGGCACCGCATCCTGATTCGTCAGTTCGAGCTGGAACTGCAAGCAGCGGCAAACAACCCGACCATCACCCTGCCGTACTGGAACTGGAGCATGAGCGGGGCAGATGATCCTTTCACTGACGATTTCATGGGCAGAGATGGCGATCCGACGCAGAACCAGCGGGTTACGTTTGGCCCGTTTGCCTACGAGCATCTAATGTTCGGGATCAAGATCTGGGATGGGGACACCGGAGATGCAGGCCTGCGGCGCAACTTTGGAGAGGGTCCCGCTCCGCTACCCACAGCGCAGGATGTCGAGTCTGTTTTAGACAGAACGCCCTACTGGCTCGAACCGACCGGATGGGAAAACCTGACGGAGATGATGCACAACGATGTACATGCCTGGGTTGGAGGCAACATGGGCGAAGCCTCCTCTCCCAACGACCCGTTGTTCTTCCTGCACCATTGCTATCTCGACTATCTCTGGGAGCGCTGGAAACGCAAACACCCGACAGAACCGGTGATTGCCTTTCCCGAGAACGCACCACACGGGATGCTCGGCTCCACTCTGATATTCAATCCGGACAATGAACCCGCGCCCTGGCTGCAGCCTTTCACGGTCGAACAGACCTTAAACACGGCAAGTCTGGATTACGGCTATGCCGATCTCTGATCAGGGCCAGGCATTCAGCTCCCGAGGATCAGGCCATTGGCCGGTAATGGTAGTGCCGTCTTGTAGCGCACCTGCTTGAGGGCAAAGCTTGACCGGATGTTCGCTACACCTGGGACTTTGGTCAGAAAATCCATCATGAAGCGTTCGAGCGCCTGAATGGTCGGTACCAGCACCCGGATCAGATAGTCCGGGTCGCCGGCCATCAGGTAGCACTCCATGACTTCCGGGCGATCGGAAATCGCTTCTTCGAAATGCTGCAAAGCTTCCTCTACCTGCTTCTCCAGACTCACGTGAATGAACACGTTCACGTGCAGCCCGAGCAGGTCGGCATCGAGCAGGGTCACCTGCTCACGGATCAGGCCCAGTTCTTCCATCGCCTTGACCCGGTTGAAGCACGGTGTCGGCGACAGATTGACCGAACGGGCCAGGTCGGCGTTGGTGATGCGCGCATTCTCCTGAAGGCTGTTGAGAATGCCGATGTCGGTACGGTCCAGTTTGCGCATGAGACAAAACCACCTGTTTTTTATGTTTATGCAGAATTTCTATCTGCAAATGATCTCCAGCGCAACGAAACAGAGAGAAATATTCTTCTTGCCCGGGCCTATGATTGTTGTAGGACAAGATTTCTTTTATCGAAGAATGACTGCCAGCTCACTACAAGAAATTCACAAGATCGAGCGTAGAAGCCATGACCCAAGCGTATGAACCGCTGCGTCTGCACGTCCCTGAACCTTCGGGCCGCCCAGGCTGCAAAACCGACTTTTCCTACCTGCATCTGACCGATGCCGGCACGGTGCGCAAACCTTCCATCGACGTAGAACCCGCCGACACTGCCGACCTGGCCCGTGGCCTGATCCGTGTGCTCGACGACCAGGGCAACGCCCTCGGCCCATGGGCCGAAAACGTGCCGGTCGAGATCCTGCGCAAAGGCATGCGCGCCATGCTCAAGACGCGGATCTACGACAACCGCATGGTGGTCGCCCAGCGTCAGAAAAAAATGTCGTTCTACATGCAGAGCCTTGGCGAAGAAGCCATCGGCAGTGCCCAGGCCCTGGCCTTGAACACCGACGACATGTGCTTCCCGACCTACCGCCAGCAAAGCATCCTGATGGCCCGCGACGTACCGCTGGTCGACCTGATCTGCCAACTGCTGTCCAACGAGCGCGACCCGCTCAAGGGACGTCAGCTGCCGATCATGTACTCGGTCAAGGACGCCGGTTTCTTCACCATTTCCGGCAACCTCGCCACCCAGTTCATTCAGGGCGTGGGCTGGGGCATGGCCTCGGCGATCAAAGGCGACACCAAAATCGCCTCGGCCTGGATCGGTGACGGCGCCACCGCCGAATCGGACTTCCACACTGCCCTCACCTTCGCCCACGTCTACCGTGCGCCGGTGATCCTCAACGTGGTCAACAACCAGTGGGCGATCTCGACCTTCCAGGCCATCGCCGGTGGTGAAGCCACCACCTTCGCCGGACGCGGCGTCGGTTGCGGCATCGCCTCCCTGCGCGTTGACGGCAACGACTTCTACGCGGTCTACGCCGCCTCCGCCTGGGCTGCCGAACGCGCCCGCCGCGGCCTCGGTCCGACCATGATCGAATGGGTCACCTACCGCGCCGGCCCACACTCGACCTCCGACGATCCGTCCAAATACCGTCCTGCCGATGACTGGAGCCACTTCCCGCTGGGCGACCCGATCGCCCGCTTGAAACAGCACCTGATCAAGGTCGGCCACTGGTCGGAAGAAGAGCACGCCGCCGTCAGCGCCGAGCTCGAAGCCGAAGTGATCGCCGCGCAGAAGCAGGCCGAACAGTACGGCACCCTTGCCGGCGGCCAGATTCCAAGCGCCGCGACCATGTTCGAAGACGTCTACAAAGAGATGCCGGAGCACTTGAAGCGCCAGCGTCAGCAGTTGGGGATCTGACATGAACGACCACAACAACAATATTCAGTTGGAAGCCGCCATGACCACGACCACCATGACCATGATCCAGGCCCTGCGCTCGGCCATGGATGTGATGCTTGAGCGTGACGACAATGTGGTGGTGTTCGGCCAGGACGTCGGCTATTTCGGCGGCGTGTTCCGTTGCACCGAAGGCCTGCAGGCCAAGTACGGCACCTCGCGGGTGTTCGACGCACCGATCTCCGAGAGCGGCATCGTCGGGACCGCCGTGGGCATGGGCGCCTACGGTCTGCGCCCGGTGGTGGAAATCCAGTTTGCCGACTACGTGTATCCGGCCTACGACCAGATCATTTCCGAAGCCGCCCGTCTGCGTTATCGCTCGGCCGGCGAGTTCACCGCCCCAATGACCCTGCGCATGCCTTGCGGTGGCGGCATCTACGGTGGCCAGACCCACAGCCAGAGTATCGAAGCCCTGTTCACCCAGGTCTGCGGCCTGCGCACCGTCATGCCGTCCAACCCTTATGACGCCAAGGGCCTGCTGATCGCCTCCATCGAAAACGATGACCCGGTGATCTTCCTGGAGCCGAAACGCCTGTACAACGGCCCGTTCGACGGCCACCACGAACGCCCGGTAACCCCGTGGTCGAAACACCCGGCTGCGCAAGTCCCGGACGGCTACTACACCGTGCCGCTGGACGTCGCCGCCATCGCCCGCCCGGGCAAGGACGTCACCGTGCTGACCTACGGCACCACCGTGTACGTGTCGCAAGTCGCCGCCGAAGAAAGCGGTGTGGACGCTGAAGTCATCGACCTGCGCAGCCTGTGGCCGCTGGACCTGGAAACCATCGTCAAATCCGTGAAGAAAACCGGCCGTTGCGTCGTGGTTCACGAAGCCACCCGCACCTGCGGTTTCGGCGCCGAACTGGTGTCGCTGGTGCAAGAGCATTGCTTCCACCACCTGGAAGCGCCGATCGAACGCGTCACCGGTTGGGACACCCCCTACCCGCACGCGCAGGAGTGGGCGTATTTCCCTGGGCCGTCCCGAGTGGGCGCGGCGCTGAAACGGGTCATGGAGGTCTGAATGGGCACGCACGTTATCAAGATGCCGGACATCGGCGAAGGCATCGCAGAAGTAGAACTGTCGCAGTGGCACGTCAAGGTCGGCGATCTGGTCGTTGAAGACCAGGTGCTGGCGGATGTGATGACCGACAAGGCGATGGTGGATATTCCGTCGCCGGTACACGGCAAGGTGATTGCGCTCGGCGGTCAGCCGGGCGAAGTGATGGCGGTCGGCAGTGTGCTGATCAGCATCGAGGTCGAAGGTGCGGGAAATCTGAAAGAGTCCGACAAACCGGCGCCTGTTGCAGCGAAGGAAGCACCTGTCGCACCCAAAGTTGAAGCGGTCGTTGAAAGCAAACCCGCCGCGCCACGTACGGCTCCGGTTTGCCAGGGCCCGATGGTTGCCCGTGAAGCCGATGAGCGTCCGCTGGCCTCGCCGGCCGTGCGCAAACATGCGCTGGACCTGGGCATTCAGTTGCGTCTGGTGCGCGGTTCCGGCCCGGCCGGTCGCGTATTGCACGAAGACCTCGAGGCCTACCTGGCGCAAGGTCAGTCGAACGCTTCGGCGCCAGTCGCCGCCGCGTACGCCCAGCGTAACGATGAAGAACAAATTCAGGTTATCGGCATGCGCCGCAAGATTGCCCAGCGCATGCAGGACGCCACTCAGCGTGCCGCGCACTTCAGTTATGTCGAGGAAATCGACGTCACCGCGATTGAAGAACTGCGCGCCCACCTGAACGAAAAACACGGCGCCAGCCGTGGCAAGCTGACCCTGTTGCCGTTCCTCGTGCGTGCACTGGTCGTCGCCCTGCGCGACTTCCCGCAGATGAACGCCCGTTACGACGACGAAGCCCAGGTCATCACCCGCCTCGGCGCGGTGCATGTCGGCGTCGCCACCCAAAGCGACGTCGGCCTGATGGTACCGGTGGTGCGTCACGCCGAAGCGCGCAGCCTGTGGGACAGCGCGGCGGAAATCTCCCGCCTGGCCACTGCCGCCCGCAATGGCAAGGCCAGCCGCGAAGAGCTGTCCGGTTCGACCATCACCCTGACCAGCCTTGGCGCCCTGGGCGGCATCGTCAGTACCCCGGTGCTGAACCTGCCGGAAGTGGCCATCGTCGGCGTGAACAAAATCGTCGAACGCCCGATGGTCGTCAAAGGCCAGGTGGTGATCCGCAAGATGATGAACCTCTCCAGTTCCTTCGATCACCGCGTGGTCGACGGCATGGACGCGGCGCTCTTCATCCAGGCCATTCGTGGTCTGCTCGAACAACCCGCGACCCTGTTTGTGGAGTGATGGCATGCAATCTCTGAACACCACGCTGCTGATCATCGGCGGCGGCCCCGGCGGTTATGTAACGGCCATTCGCGCCGGGCAACTGGGCATTTCGACCATTCTGGTCGAGGGCGAATCGCTGGGCGGCACCTGCCTGAACATCGGCTGCATTCCGTCGAAAGCGCTGATCCATGTGGCCGAGCAGTTTCACCAGACTCAACATCACAACCAGCATTCGGCCCTGGGCATCAGCGTTTCGGCGCCCACCCTCGACATCAGCAAAAGCGTCGAGTGGAAGGACGGCATCGTCGATCGCCTGACCACCGGCGTCGCCGCGCTGCTGAAGAAAAACAAGGTTCAGGTCATCAACGGCTGGGCCAAGGTCATCGACGGCAAGACCGTTGAAGTCGGCGACACCCGTATCCAGTGCGAACATCTGGTACTGGCCACCGGTTCGAAAAGCGTCAACCTGCCGATCCTGCCGATTGGCGGGCCGATCATCTCGTCCACCGAGGCGCTGGCGCCGAAATCCGTGCCGAAACGCCTGATCGTGGTCGGCGGTGGTTATATCGGTCTGGAGCTGGGCATTGCCTATCGCAAGCTCGGCGCCGAGGTCAGTGTGGTCGAGGCGCAGGATCGCATCCTGCCGGCCTACGACGCCGAACTGACCCAACCGGTGCACGAAGCGCTGAAGCAACTGGGCGTGAAACTGTACCTGAAGCACAGCGTGCTGGGTTTCGACGGCACGTTGCAGGTGCGTGATCCGAACGGCGACACCCTGAACCTGGAAACCGATCAGGTGCTGGTGGCCGTCGGTCGCAAGCCCAACACCCAGGGCTGGAACCTTGAAGCGCTGAACCTGGACATGAACGGCTCGGCGATCAAGATCGACAGCCGCTGCCAGACCAGCATGCGCAACGTCTACGCCATTGGCGACCTGAGCGGCGAGCCGATGCTGGCCCACCGCGCCATGGCCCAGGGCGAGATGGTCGCCGAGCTGATCAGCGGCAAGACCCGCGAATTCAACCCGACCGCCATCGCCGCCGTATGCTTCACCGAACCGGAACTGGTGGTTGTCGGCAAGACGCCGGACGAAGCCAAAGCGGCGGGACTGGACTGCATCGTGTCGAACTTCCCATTCGCGGCCAATGGCCGGGCGATGACCCTGGAATCGAAAACCGGCTTCGTGCGGGTGGTCGCCCGTCGGGACAATCATGTGATTGTCGGCTGGCAGGCGGTGGGTGTCGGGGTCTCGGAGCTGTCGACCGCGTTCGCGCAAAGCCTGGAAATGGGAGCACGTCTGGAGGACATCGGCGGCACCATCCATGCGCACCCGACCCTGGGTGAAGCGGTGCAGGAAGCGGCGTTGCGTGCCCTCGGGCATGCGTTGCACCTGTAAAAACCCGACGCGGGGGAGTTTTTTCATAAGCAGGCTAATAAATCTGCTGCTCCCCCCATCGCCCGGGCTGCGAAACCGCTCAAGAATGAAGTATTGTTGTGCCCATCCAAAAAAACGTCAGAAGCCTTGAACCGTTTCGACGGTTGTTAAGTGATAGAGGGTGTCATGGGTAACGAAAGCATCAATTGGGACAAGCTGGGTTTTGACTACATCAAGACCGATAAACGCTATCTGTCGTACTTTCGCAACGGCGAGTGGGACAAAGGCACCCTGACCGAAGACAACGTGCTGCACATCAGCGAAGGCTCCACTGCCCTTCACTATGGCCAGCAATGCTTCGAAGGCCTGAAGGCCTATCGTTGCAAGGACGGCTCGATCAACCTGTTCCGTCCGGACCAGAACGCCGCACGCATGCAGCGCAGCTGCGCCCGCCTGCTGATGCCGCATGTGTCCACCGAGCAATTCATCGAAGCGTGCAAGGAAGTGGTTCGCGCCAACGAGCGCTTCATCCCGCCTTACGGCACCGGCGGCGCGCTGTACCTGCGTCCGTTCGTGATCGGCGTGGGTGACAACATCGGCGTGCGTACCGCCCCTGAGTTCATCTTCTCGGTGTTCGCGATCCCGGTAGGCGCCTACTTCAAGGGCGGCCTGACCCCGCACAACTTCCAGATTTCCAGCTTCGACCGCGCCGCGCCACAAGGTACTGGTGCCGCCAAGGTCGGTGGCAACTACGCCGCCAGCCTGATGCCGGGCTCCCAGGCCAAGAAAGCGCACTTCGCTGACGCCATCTACCTGGATCCGCTGACCCACAAGAAGATCGAGGAAGTCGGTTCGGCCAACTTCTTCGGGATCACCCACGACAACAAGTTCGTGACCCCGAACTCGCCGTCGGTACTGCCGGGCATCACCCGTCTTTCGCTGATCGAACTGGCCAAGTCCCGTCTGGGCCTGGAAGTGGTCGAAGGCGACGTGTTCATCGACAAACTGTCGGACTTCAAGGAAGCCGGCGCCTGCGGTACCGCTGCGGTAATCACCCCGATCGGCGGCATCAGCTACAACGACCACCTGCACGTGTTCCACAGCGAAACAGAAGTCGGCCCTGTGACCCAGAAGCTCTACAAAGAGCTGACCGGCGTACAGACCGGCGACGTCGAAGCGCCAGCAGGCTGGATCGTCAAGGTTTGATCTGACGACCAGATGCACAAAAGCCCCCATCGAGTGATCGATGGGGGCTTTTTCATGGAGTCTGCTTTTGCAGCCACGCCAGAAACACTTGGGCCACTGGGGAGGCCTGCGGTGCAACGCCGTAATAATAACGGGGTAGCGGCATCCGTAAATCGGGCAACGGGCAGACCAGCCGACCGCTCGACAGGTGCGTGCCCAGCAACGTGGTCGGGCACAACGCAACGCCCTCGCCCGCCACGGCGGCCTCCATGACTCGATGCATGTAATCGAACTGACGAATCTCCTGGGTCGCACTCTGACTCTGACCAAAACGCAGCGCCCAGTGGTGCCAGTCTTCGCGTCGGGCTCTGACCGTCAATAAGGTGTGCCGGCGCAGATCCACAAGGTCCGCCAAGGGGATTCGCTCGATCAGCTCGGGCGCTGCCACCATCAACAACTCATCCTCGAACAGCGGGTGCGATTCGATGGTCGGCGCCCAGTCGTCGCGGCCACGGCGGATGACGATGTCGAAGCTGTCTCGCGCCGGATCCGGAGAGCGGGTCTGGGTGATCACCTGCAGTTCGATCTCCGGATGTTCTGCCGTGAAGTCATCCAGCCGGGGCATCAGCCACAACTGGGCAAAGGACGGTCGGGTGTTGATGGTCACTGTCGGCCGTGCGGCCTGCTGCCGCAACTCGGCAGCCGCATCGGCGATCTGCGCCAGACCGGCGCTGACCTGCTGATAAAAACGCTGGCCTGCAGGCGTCAGCAGCGATTGGCGGATACGCCGCTCGAACAGCAACACACCCAGGTGTTCTTCCAGCAATTTGATGTGCCGACTGACGGCACTGTGGCTCACGTGCAGCTCTTCGGCCGCCAACGTGAAACTCTGGTGACGGGCAGCTACTGCAAAAGCACGAACCGCATTAAGCGGCGGGAGTGATTTATTCATGGGTCTAATTTAGTCACGTATGCGATGCATTTAAAGCGTTTGTCACACGTTCGTCGCCACGCCAATCTGCCCGCATGCCCAACCCCGTGCCCCGATGGAGCCAGAAATGCACAGCTACGGACTCTTTGTACTCTTCGCCACCCTGACCATTTTGAGCCCCGGCCCGGGTGTGGTGTTGACCCTGTCCAACGCCGTGCGCCTGGGCTGGACCGGCGCGATGCCGGGGATTCTGGGGATTGCCTCGGGAGCTTTCGTGGTTGCCGCCGTCAGTGCAACCAGTGTCGGCCTGATCCTCAGCGCCTCGGCGACGGCCTTTACCGTGCTGAAATACGCCGGCGCCGCTTACCTGTTGTACCTGGGTTTCAAGAGCTGGCGTTCGGATCGTTTCCGTACGCTGCAAGACGTCCGACCTTCCCGCCCGAGTTACCGCTTTCTGGAGGCCGCGTCCCTGCAATTTCTCAACCCAAAAGCCATCTTCTTCTTTCTGGCGGTGTTCCCGCAGTTCATCGACACCACACAGGCTTTCCTTCCGCAGTTCTTCAAACTGGTGGCCTCTTATGCCGTACTGGTGATTCTGGTGCACGGCAGCTATGCGCTGCTCGCCAATGCCGCCAAAGGCTGGCTGTCGAGCCCGAAAGGTTCCTGGCTGACGGCGAAAGTCTCGGGGGTGACCTTTGCCGGGTTTGGTTTGTTAATGGCTTCGGCGACGCGTTGAACGGACGATTCACGCTCCACCTGTTTCAAGGCAATGCGCTTTCCGCCACGCCCGGCGATGCCGCCGGCCTGCCCGTTCTGCTGCTTGCCCGTTCGCGCCTGGGTAATCAACCCAGGGATCAATTCGCCCTCCGGCAGATTCTTCCAGAAACGCATGGGCAAATGCCCCTGCATGACCTTCTCGTTCAACCGCGCCGGGTTGAAGATATGGCTGTAGTACGCCAGCCATAGGTCACCGTGGGGATCGTCGACGTTCTGCGCCAGTTGCTGCCATTCCACCGGGCACACGCGTTGATGGATCAACTGCTCGCCATCGTAATAAACCCCGTCGCGGGGTGTGGCGATCAACCAGCGATGACGGCCCATGCGCCCGATGAAGTGTTCACTGGCGCTGTGCAGGATGTCGTGGGCCGGTTCGTGCCACGCGACGTATTGCGGGCCCGGCAGCTCTGGCGGACGCTCGATGAAGCGCACGAACGCATGCAGATGATGGGCTTCGCGCTGAACCTGTTTGATCCGCCGCTGCAATTCGCTGCCCAGTTTATCGCCGGCCATCATTGCCGTGCGGTCGCCGTGGCTGACTCGCCACAACACTTCATACAGCAGACTCCAGCGCTGATCGCCCCGGTAGCGCGATGCTTGTTCCAGGGTGTCGAGCAACGCACGCGGAATCCGCGCCTGAAACGGCCCCTGTCCTTCCGGCACCGACACGTCACTGGCAAACAGTTCACTCACGCCTTCCGACGCCCAGCTCACCAGACTCGGATCGATTTCATGACTGAGCAGCCAGCGCGCCTGTTGGCGCCAGGTGTCGAACAGATCGTCGCAATCGAGATTGATCATCCCCACAACCCCATCTGCTGCGGCATCGGCCGGTCGCGCAACTGCTGATAGAGCATCTGGCTGGTGACTTCCGCCTGCTGCGGGTGGTAGTCGCTGGTGATGATGAATGGTTTGGCTTTGGCCAGTACGCAGCGCATGCGGGCCACATCTTCGTAGCGGATGCGCCGCTGCCGACGCAGCTCCACCAGACGCTCGGTTGTGCGAAGGCCAATGCCGGGGATGCGAGAGATCAACGCTGGCTCGGCGCGGTTGAGGTCCAGCGGAAACACCTCGCGATTCTGCAGCGCCCAGGCCAGTTTCGGGTCGATGTCCAACGCCAGATTGCCCGGCCCCTTGAGCAATTCACCAGCGGTATAGCCATAGCCGCGCAAAAGGAAATCAGCCTGATACAAGCGGTGCTCACGCATCAGCGGCGGTGCGGCCAGCGGCACGCTTTTCGGGCTGTCGGGAATCGGGCTGAATGCCGAGTAATAGACCCGGCGCAAGCGAAAATTGCCGTACAAAGCCTGGGCGCTGTGGAAGATGGTGCTGTCGTCGGTGTCATCGGCACCGACGATCATCTGCGTGCTCTGCCCGGCCGGGGCGAACTTCGGGGCGCGGGGTTCGTTGAGCACGGTCTGCACGCCGCTGTAGATGGTGTTCATCGCCTGCTTGATCGAGCCGATCTGCTTCTCCGGCGCCAGCGTCTGCAGACTGGCGTCGGTGGGCAATTCGATGTTGACGCTCAAGCGGTCGGCATAACGCCCCGCTTCTTCGATCAACGCAGGATCCGCTTCGGGAATAGTCTTGAGATGGATGTAGCCACGGAACTCATGCTCCTCACGCAACAGCTTCGCAACTCGCACCAGTTGCTCCATGGTGTAGTCCGCCGAACGAATGATCCCGGAGCTGAGGAACAACCCGCTGACGCAATTGCGCCGGTAGAAATCCAGGGTCAGCGTCACCACCTCCTCGGGCGTGAATCGCGCACGCGGCACGTCGCTGGAGCGGCGGTTGACGCAGTACTGGCAGTCATAGAGGCAGAAATTGGTCAGCAGCACCTTGAGCAGCGACACACAACGCCCGTCCGGCGTGTAGCTGTGGCAGATGCCCATGCCATCGGTGGAACCCAACCCGCTCTTGCCCTCGGAGCTGCGCTTGGGCGCGCCACTGCTGGCGCAGGAGGCGTCGTACTTGGCGGCGTCGGCGAGGATGCTGAGCTTGTCGATGAGTTGCATGGCACGGACCCTATACTGTTCGCATATACAGTATAGGGTCCATCCACGGGCGACAAGCCGTATAACGACCCTTCGTCAGTCGGACTTATTACAGTCGGCTGTCAGCTGCGATGGTCGAGGATTTACGCACCGGGGCAGGCTGCATCGCATCGGGCCATTTCACCCCGAACCGCGCCGTCATCTCCTTGCGCCCCGCCGCCGTCAAAGTCAGCGCCCGGCTGTCCAGATCCTGCGTCACCCACTTGCGCTTCAACGCGGTCTGCAACAGCGCCGCTCCAAGCGATCCACCCAGATGCGGCCGGCGCATGCTCCAGTCCAGGCATGGGCAGGCAAAACGTCGGCGCAAGGTCGAAAGATCCCTGACCTCGACTCCCAACCCTTCGAACAGCGCCTCTCCGCTCTCGCTCAAGCGGTACGCCTGCTCATCGGTTTCCACCAGCCAGCCGCCTTCCAACAACCGGTCATGCAGCAGCACCGCCAGCGTGCCGGCCATGTGGTCGTAGCAGGTGCGGGCGAATTGCAGGCGATCGGGCGTGTGCGGTTTGAAGGTCGGCGCGGGGTTCTGGCCGATCACCATCAGCGCTTCCAGTGCCTGGGCCACGCGCTTGTCGGCGAGGCTGTAATAACGGTGGCGGCCCTGCACGTGCAGGCGCACCAGCGCCAGGTCCTTGAGTTTGGCCAGGTGTGCGCTGGCGGTGGAGGCGCTGACGTCGGCGAGGGTCGCCAGCTCTGTGGCGGTGCGGGCGTGGCCGTCCATCAGCGAGCACAGCATTTTGGTTCGCGCCGGTTCCGCGATGGCGGCGGCCACTTGCGAGACGCCGATGTCTTGATGTTCTGCGTGCATATTTCGCTCCCGGACGAATCATCGCACTCAAGGACTGGAGATAGTAGCAACACTTTCCCCACCGACAAGGTTGCGATCCATGGACCCGATCATCGCTGCGACTCACGCCGATCCCTACCCTTACTACGCCGAACTGCGCGCGGCGGGCGGGCTGACCTTTCATCACGGACTGAAACTGTGGGTGGCCAGCAGTGCCCGGGCGGTTTGCGCAGTGTTGGCGCATGCGGATTGCCGGGTGCGTCCGGTGCAGGAGCCGGTGCCTAAAGCGATCGCTGATGGAATGGCAGGAAAAGTCTTTGGCCAGTTGATGCGCATGAATGATGGCGAAGCTCAGCGCTGCCCGCGTTCCGCCATTGAGCCGCCGCTGGGGCTGATCAATGACGACGATGTCCGGGCGCTGGTTGCCGCTCGGCTGGTGACTAACGATGCCGACGGCTTATTTAAGGCAATGTTTCGCGGCCCGGTGTGCGTAGTTGCGGCGTTGCTCGGATTCTCCCCGGCGCAAGCGCGGACGATCAGTGAGCTGACCGCCGATTTTGCAGCGTGCCTGTCGCCACTGAGCAATGACCTGCAACTGGCGGCAGCCCATCGAGCGGCGGAGCAATTGCACGGTTACTTCATTGAATTACTGGCAGATCCGAACCCGTTTCTCGCCGACATTCAGCAGCGCTTTTCAGGCGAAGAGGACGTGCTGATCGCCAACCTGATGGGCCTCTGTTCGCAGACGTTCGAGGCTACCGCCGGCCTGATCGGCAATACGCTGGTGGCGCTGCAGCGTCACCCCGAATTACGCGACACCGCAGTCGATTCGCTGCTCGCCGAAGTGCAGCGGTTCGATCCTTCGGTGCAGAACACCCGACGTTTTGTCGCGAACATCTGCGAAATCGACGGCGTCCGACTTGAAGCAGGTGACGTGATTCTGATGTTGCTCGCCTCGGCCAACCGCGACCCGGCACTGAATGAAAACCCGGATCAGTTTCTGCCGGATCGCCCCAACCGCCGCAGCTTCACGTTCGGCAGCGGCCGGCATCAATGCCCGGGGCAAAGGTTGGCGATGACCATTGCCAGCGCCACCGTCGGTGAAATCCTCGCTCGTGACATCGACGTGAGCCGGTTCATCTGGCATTACCGCCCTTCCCTCAATGGGCGGATTCCATTGTTCTGCGAGGCAACGACTTAAGCGCTGCGCAATTCGATGGTCAGGTGCGACAACTCATGCACCGGCGCCAGTCGCTCGCGAATCGCCTCGGCAGTCACGCCCGCAGTCGCGACTACGCTGACAATCGCCGCCCGCGCCTGCGGGCCGACCTGCCAGACGTGCAAATCGCTGATGCGCACATCGTCGGAGGTTTCCAGCAGCTCGCGGATCTCCTCGGCCACCGGTTCATCGGTGGTGTCGAGCAGCACGGCGGCGCTGTCGCGCATCAGGTTCCAGGCCCATTTGGCGATGACGATGGAACCGACGATGCCCATCACCGGGTCCATCCACACCCAGCCCAGATAACGACCGGCCAGCAGCGCGGCAATCGCCAGCACCGACGTCAATGCATCGGCGAGTACGTGCACGTAGGCTGAGCGCAGGTTGTTGTCGTGATGGTGGTGATGACCGTGATCGTGGCTATGGCCGTGGTCATGATGACTGTGATGACCAGCCAGCAAAAAAGCGCTGAGCAAGTTGACGCCCAGGCCGACCACGGCAATCAAGGTTGCTTCGCCGAACGCCACACTGGTGGGCTCGAACAGACGGAAAACCGATTCCCCGGCAATGCCCAGCGATACCAGCCCCAGCACCATGGCCGAGGCAAAACCCGCCAGATCGCCGACCTTGCCGGTGCCGAAACTGTAACGGCGATTGTTGGCGTTGCGCCGGGCAAAACCATAGGCCGCCGCCGCGATGCCGAGGGCGCCGGCGTGGGTCGCCATGTGGAAACCGTCGGCCAGCAGCGCCATGGAACCCGTGAGGTAACCGGCGGCAATCTCGCCGATCATCATCACGAACGTCAGCGCCACCACCCACAAGGTACGACGGGCGTTGTCGTCATGGGATGCACCGAGGAACTGGTGGTCGTGGGAAAAGTCGTCAGAGCGCGTCGTCAGATTCATGGTGTCGGTGCTCACTTGGAATAACGGCGAATGGCTTGCAGCAACTCTTCCACGCCCTGGGCACGGGCTTCGTCGCTGAGGTCGGGATGGGCGACATGCTCGCGGGCGTGGGCCTCGATGAACTGCTCCATCAAACCGTTGACCGCGCCGCGAATCGCCGCCATCAGGTGCAACGTCTTGGCACAATCGGCCTCGGACTCCAGCGCCCGTTCAACCGCCTGAACCTGCCCGGCAATGCGCCGGACCCGATTGAGCAACTCGCCTTTGTGTTCGTGCGTGTGCGACATACCTATACCCCCTACCCCTATATGGCGAGCATGGTCGCTGTTCCGATCGGAAGGGGCAAGGCCTGCTTGCGACCGTCCGTCGCGGCTTGAAATTTTGATGTGGAAGAATGAGGCGGCGCGTCAGACGGCGCCGCCTCTGGAAGGCATTTCAGAGGCAGGATCGTTGGGAATCCTCGCCTGTCAGGCCCATTGCAGTGGCGGGGACGACGAGAAGCAGAGGTCTACGTCCAGTTGCGCGGCGGCCGACAGGTTGACCAGTGCATCCAGAGAGAACTTGTCGATTTTGCCGTTGAGTACGTCGTTGAGGCGTGGCTGGGTGATGCCGAGACGCTTGGCCGCCTCCTTCTGCGGAAGCTCCCAGGCACGAATCGTGTCGCAAAGCGTGCGCATCAGCTTGGCCCGCAGGCGCATGTTGGCCGCTTCCTGCGGCGTGTCTTCCAGTGCATCCCAGACGCTTGCGAAGCGCTGGGGTGGGTTTTGATGATCCTTCATGGTTTAGCCTGATTCCTTGTGCTGGATGTGCCATGCAGGCTATATCGAAACCGATATAAATCAAGCTGGAAGTGGCTTATTAAATATTCGGTATCACAAAGCAGAAATGCGCGAGTCGGCACACTTGATAAGCCCACACAGAACCCCTGTGGGAGCGAGCTTGCTCGCGATGGCGGACTGAAAAATGACGCATCATTTTGCCCCCATCCGGGAGGCTACATTGCCTTGCGCCTTTGCCTACAACTACGCCAGAATCCGCCGGCTTGTGCGGCTTGGGGCCTGCCAGTAACTTGATTCGCATCACTGAATGGTCAGTGAACGGGTTTAGTCGCTCGGCGTTTTATCCAAGCTCGCAAGCTGTTTTTCAGTCAGGCATTCCCACGCCTGTACTCAATGGCGGCTGTGCGTAGGGCGCTCTAGGGCGCGCCAGTAGTGCTTGGATACTGGTCGACTAACCTGCGTACAGCTGCCACCTATTGTTTAGTCGCAAGAACGTGTCAGCCTCTATTGGAGGTTTCCAAGCAAATGATCAAGCCAACGCCTAATCCTCCGGAAACAGACGTATCGTCCGAATCCGACCCAACCTCTCCCTACTCCACAACCGACTCAAAAAAACTCCACGAAGCCGCCGAGCGCGCCCTCGACCATTACCTGAAACCCACCGCCCAGAAACAGCACTGCCCCGGCCGCATGTTCCTCATCGCCCCCCACATCGATCAACATGCCTTGCTGGCCCACGCCTGCGAATCGATGGCCTCGGCCAGCGTGATGCTCAGCGACTTCGCCGCGCTGCTGGACCCGCCCTACCGCAGCACCGTCCTGGGCATCGCCCAAGTGGTGATGTGTGGCGAACTCGCCGTGAACCGGGCGCTGGACACCCTCGATGCCACGACCTGAGGAACACCCCATGGAAAGCAAATCCGATGCACACGTCGTCGCCGCCCTGATCTCCATCGGCCTCAACGAGAAAGACAGCCAATGGGCCGAAAAGGCCTGTCTGCTCCTGCTCGAAAGCGAAAGAAAATCCATCGTCACCGCCGCCCTCGAGGCCCTCGTCCAGCTCGCCCGCGATCACGGCAAACTGGACCGGGAACGCGTAATGCCGGCACTTAACAGCGTCAAACGCAGATTTCCGAGCCTGACCAGCACGGTTGCCGCAACGCTGGATGAAATGGCAATGGCTGCGTAACGTTTCAGGTAAAAGGGCAAGAAAAAACCCGCTGCTCCGTGATCGGAGGCAGCGGGTTTTATGGTGTCAGCTGTAACGCGGGAGCAATCAATCCTCCCGCGTCAAAACCTCCAGCAACTCAATCTCGAACACCAGATTCGAATTCGGCGGAATTTTGCCCATCGTCCGTTCGCCATACCCCAGATGCGCCGGCACCAGCAGTTTGCGTTTGCCGCCGACCTGCATGCCCATGATCCCTTGATCCCAACCCTTGATCACCCGGCCCGTGCCAATCACGCACTGGAACGGTTTGCCCCGGCTCCAGGAGGAATCGAACTCGGTGCCGTCTTCCAGCCAACCGGTGTATTGGGTGGTGATCAATGCGCCTTTGACGGCGGCTTTTCCGTCGCCGGGCTGAAGATCGATTATCTGCAGTTCATCATTCATAACATTCACTCTATTGTTCCGCTGGCCGCCGTTTTCCCAGAAATGCCGGACATTGGCAACCGTTTGACCCAGCGTTGGCCGTGATGAATGATAGCCACCCGCCACCAACCCCGAATCGATACGCCATGTCAGCGATGCTTGAATGACTCAACTCTGGATCGGCTTTGCCCTTGTCGTTGTGCTGATGGTCGTGATCGCCGTGTTGATTCGTCGCGAGCGTGCCCTGCATCGGCAACTCGCCGAATACCGTGAACTGCTCACTCGCGCCGCCGAAGGCCAGAACATCCACCAGGATGGCGATGCCGAGCGCTTCAAGCGCAGCCAGTATTTTGCGCGGATCGGCACCTGGGATTGGGAAGTCGACACGGATCGACTGTATTGGTCCGACGCGATTTTCGGCATGTTCGGGTTCAAGATCGGCGAAGTGACGCCCTCCTACGCCTTGTTCTGCTCCTGCGTCCACCCGGACGACCGCGCCAAGGTGCGCGCCGGGGAATTGCGTTGCCTGGAAACCGGTGAAAACCACGACGAGGAATACCGCGTGGTCTGGCCCGACGGTACGATTCGCTGGCTGCGGGAAACCGGCAACGTGGTAAAGAACGATCATGACGCGATGATCAAGATGATGGGCGTGGTGCGCGATATCACCGAAGAGAAGGCCTCGGCCAGCTACCTTCAGCACCTGGCCCACTTCGATCCGCTGACCGGTTTGCCCAATCGACTGGTGCTGGAAGAACGCCTGTCAGAAGCACTGGAACATGCCCGCGCTACCGAGACCCGGGTGGCGCTGGTGTTCATCGATCTCAACGGTTTCAAAAGCATCAACGACCGCTACGGCCACGCCGCCGGCGACCGCGTCCTGATCACCACCGCCACACGGCTGAAACGCATCCTGCGAGTCAGCGACACCGTCGCCCGCATTGGTGGTGACGAATTCGTGGTCATCCTGCAAGGCCTCGCCCCCGGTCTGAACCTTCAGGACGAAGCGCGGAGCATCTGCCAGAAAATCTTCATCGAACTGTCCCCGCCCATCACCATCGGCAACGAACAACGCCACATCGGCACCAGCCTCGGCGTCGCCGTATTCCCCGACCATGCACCGACCATGGACCGCCTGCTGCATATTGCGGATCTGGCGATGTATGAGGCCAAGCGCAGCGGGAATAATCAGTATCGACTGGGTGGCGGACAGGCGTTGAGCCATAGTCGGGCTGACTGAATCTCAGCGCCCGGCAGTACCAAATACAACGCCATTGAAGGTATGAGTGCAGCACTGGCAGTTGGGCGTCATATCCTCTGCCTTGAGGTTGGGATTGACGATTTGCAGGCGCTTCTGTTCATCGACATACAGACCATTGAAGAAACTCGACTCACCGAGTCGCACTATTTCTTCCCGGTCACTTTCAAGCACAGCGACCATCCAGAACACCGGTTCCTGCCGATCCAGCCGCGACACCGCCTCACTGAAAATCTCGTCCCAATCACCGCCGACACGCGACAGCAAAAAGCGAAACAACGGCGTGTAATCGTAGCCATGGTGCTTGATGCCATGCATCGAGCCGCGCGTGGCCTCGCTGTGAATTTCAGCCTTGGTGTTTCGCTGATGCCGATAATGCCCGCCCGGGTTGTTGCGCCAGACGTTATGGGCCGTGGTGTTTACTTTGCGGTAGAGGGGTTTCTTGTCCAACGAACTGCTCCTGACATCCAGTCACTCGAAACGCCCCTCGCGTTTTACCCGAACGGCGCTCGAATGCAATCAACCGTCCATGGCCAATTGTTGCTGGCGGCCTAACGCTCCACCGGCTTGATATCCACAATCGTCCCGTTGGTAATCATCACCATCACGTACTTGTCATTCATCTGAACCCACTGCGCCTGCGGATCAGGTTGCTTGAGGCCTTTCTGTTTCCAGTTCTTGATGGCTTTTTCGCTGCGCTGATAGACGTCCGGGGCGCGGTCGTTGACCTTCAGTTCGCGGCCATCGGTGGGCGAGCGTTCGACGGTGTCGGTCGAGGGTTGCGCCGCTTGAACGAGTGGGGTGAACCCGGCGATGCCGGCAACGAGGGCCAGGCTGGCGATCAGGGTCTTGTTGTTCATCGGTGAACCTCCTTCAGATGTGTGATACCTGAACTCCGACTGCGGGGTTCGGGAATCATTCCTTGTTTTTTGATGATGCGGGACTTGAGATTGTAGTCGCGCCCCGGAGCACCATCCGGGGTTCCCCCGCTGCATGGCAATTACAGCCAATGGCCACCATTTACGATAAGATCCCGCGCGCCCCCGCCGAGTGAACAAGGACATCACCGTGAAAATCTACCTCATCGTCAATCTGGTGCTGCTTGCGGTTCTGGGCCTCTACGCTGTCAGTCTTTTCAACAGGCTTGTGGCACGGCGCAACGAGATCAAGAACGCGTTTGCCCAGGTCGAAGTGCAACTCAAGCGCCGCTATGACCTGATCCCCAATCTGGTCAGCATCGCCAAGGGTTATCTGGCCCATGAGCGCGAAACCCTGGAAGCGGTGATCGCTGCGCGCAATGAAGCCGTGGCGGGACTTGAAGCTGCACAGGCCAAACCGGGCAATGCCCAGCACATCGCGCAACTGGGGCTGGCGGACAGCGCACTCAGCAGCGCCGTGGGTCGATTGAACCTGACCCTGGAAGCCTACCCGGAACTCAGGGCCTCGCAGAACATGCAACAACTGAGCGAAGAGCTGAGCAGCACCGAAAACAAGGTGAGTTTCGCGCGCCAGGCGTTCAACGACGCGGTCATGAGCTACAACAACCTCAAACAGAGTTTTCCCGCGGTGCTGCTGGCAGCCAGTTTTGGCCATCGCGACGACGCCGTACCGTTGAAGTTTGCGGATACGCTGGCGATCAAGACCGCGCCCAAGGTTACTTTCTGATTTCTGCTTTCCATGGATGGCCCGATGAATTTCTTTGAACGACAAACCCAGGCTCGCAACCAGACCCGACGGCTGGTTTACTTGATGACTCTGTCGATTGTCTCGCTGGTTATCCTGACCGCCCTGCCTTTCGTTTTCAGCGGTTTCGAAGATTATTTGAGCGGCACTGGCACGCTGGCAGATGCCTTTCTGGCAATGGCCGTCATCGCGTCGTTCATCAGCAGCATCGTGGTGATTGGCGGCCTGCTGAAATACCGGCAACTGCGGGCGGGCGGCAAAGTCGTTGCGGAGAAACTGGGTGGCCGCCTGCTCAACGGCAATGCGCGCACGCTGGACGAGCAGCGCTTGATGAATGTGGTCGAAGAAATGGCGATTGCCTCCGGCACCCGCGTGCCGGCGGTGTACCTGTTGCCGGACGAGAGCATCAACGCCTTCGCGGCCGGACTTACACCGGAGGATGCAGCAATCGGTGTGACCCGTGGCGCGGTGAAGCTGCTGACCCGGGAAGAACTGCAAGGGGTGATTGCCCACGAATTCAGCCACATCTTAAACGGTGACATGCGCCTCAATACGCAACTGGTGGCGGTGGTGCACGGCCTGTTGGTGCTGGGGCTGGCGGGCACTTACATAATGGTCAGTCTGCTCAAGCGCGACAAACGAGACGTGCGGCTGATGTTGGTGGTTTTTGCGCTCGGTTTCGCACTGTGTGTAGCCGGATTTCTCGGGAATCTCTATGGCAATTTGATCAAGGCGGCTGTCAGTCGCCAGCGTGAGTTCCTCGCCGATGCAAGCGCGGTGCAATACACGCGCAATCCGCAAAGCATTGTCGGCGCCCTTAAAAAAATCGGCGCCCATAAACAAGGTTCCGTCATCAACTCCCCCCGTGCCGCCGAGTTCAGTCATTTGTTTTTCAGCACGGGAGGATCAGGCTTGCTGAGTCGGATGTTTGCGTCACACCCTGATCTGAGCGTGCGCATTCGTCGGATCGATCCGCAGTGGGATGGCAGTTTTACAACCGCCACTGCACCGGGTGTGCCAGCGAAGAAACAGGAAACGGCTACATCGCTTCAATAAGGAGGCTGCCGTTCGGTCTGGATTGATCCGCCCCACGCATCAATCCATGCCAACTATGCAATTAACAGATCGATCCCCCTGCGCCACTATCCGCCCCAATAAAAACCGTGCGCCGCCTCCCCGTCGCGCACGTCATAAAAGCGGTGGAGTATTTTTCGATGACAGCCTCAATCCCACACGGCGGCTCGCGGGCCGGTGCCATTTTCCGGGTGACCTCGGGTAACTTCCTCGAACAGTTCGACTTCTTTCTGTTCGGCTTCTACGCCACGCAGATCGCGGCGGTGTTCTTTCCGGCGAGCAGTGAGTTCGCTTCCCTGATGATGACGTTCGCGGTGTTCGGCGCAGGCTTTTTGATGCGTCCGCTGGGGGCCATTGTGCTCGGCGCTTACATCGATGACGTCGGTCGTCGCAAGGGCCTGATCGTCACCCTGTCGATCATGGCCAGCGGCACGATATTGATTGTGCTAGTGCCCGGATACGAAACCATTGGCCTGTTCGCACCGGCGCTGGTGCTGGTCGGGCGCTTGCTGCAGGGCTTCTCGGCCGGCGCGGAACTGGGTGGTGTGTCGGTGTATCTGTCGGAGATCGCCACACCGGGTCGCAAGGGTTTCTTCACGGCCTGGCAGTCGGCCAGCCAACAGGTTGCGATCATCGTTGCCGCGGCGTTGGGCTTTGCGCTGAACCAGTGGATGGCGCCGGACGTGATTGCCGATTGGGGCTGGCGCATTCCGTTTTTCGTTGGCTGCATGATCGTGCCATTCATCTTCCTGCTGCGTCGCAACCTGGCGGAAACCGAAGAGTTCGCCACCCGCAAACATCGCCCGAGCATGAAAGAAGTGTTCCGCACCCTTGGCCAGAACTGGGTCGTGGTCATCGGCGGGATGCTGATGGTTGCCCTGACCACTACCGCGTTCTACCTGATCACCGTGTACGCGCCGACCTTCGGCAAAACCGTGCTGCACCTGAGCACCTCGGATGCGTTGCTGGTGACTCTGCTGGTGGGCGTTTCGAACTTCTTCTGGCTGCCGATCGGCGGTGCGTTGTCGGACCGTTTCGGCCGTCGCCCGCTGTTGATCACCATGTCGTTGCTGGCCCTGGCGACCACCTATCCGGCGCTGTCGTATCTGGTGCAGGCGCCGAGTTTCAGCCATATGTTGCTGTCGCTGCTGTGGCTGTCGTTCATCTACGGCATGTACAACGGCGCGATGATTCCGGCGCTGACCGAGATCATGCCGGTTGAGGTTCGTGTGGCCGGTTTCTCGCTGGCCTACAGCCTTGCTACCGCGATCTTCGGCGGGTTCACGCCGGCGATGTCGACTTTCCTGATCCAGTACACCGGTGACAAGGCCGCACCAGGTTACTGGATGAGTGTCGGCGCGCTGTGTGCGTTGTGCGCGACGCTGTATCTGTATCGCCGTGCGGGCGGTCGTCTGCACCCTGCGGTCGCTTGAGGAGCCAGCCAAAATGAAAAAGCTCTTTAATCTGACCGCCCTCGCCCTCCTAGCCTTCAGCGCATTCGCTCAGGCCGAGGAACTGCGCGTAATGACCTCCGGCGGCTTCACCGCCGCCTACAAAGTCCTCGGCCCGAAGTTCGCCGCGAACACCGGCAACACCCTCGACACCATCCTCGGCCCGTCGATGGGCAAAGCCCCGGAGGCGATCCCCAATCGCCTGGCCCGGGGTGAACAGGCCGACGTGGTGATCATGGTCGGCTACGCCCTCGACGACTTGATCAAGCAAGGCAAGGTCGACCCGGCTTCACGGGTGGAGCTGGCGGATTCGCGGATAGGCCTGGTGGTGCGCGAAGGCGCGCCGAAACCGGACATCAGCAACGTCGATGCCCTGAAGAAAACCCTGCTCGATGCGCAATCGGTGGCCTACTCGGACAGCGCCAGCGGCGTGTACATCGAGCAGCAGTTGTTCAAGAAACTCGGCGTCGAAGATCAGCTGAAACCAAAGGCGAAGATGATCCCGAAAATCCCGGTGGGTTCGGTGGTTGCTACCGGCGACTATCAACTGGGTTTCCAGCAGGTCAGCGAATTGCTGCCGGTGCCGGGTGTGACGTATGTCGGGAAAATCCCGGAGTCGGTGCAATCGGTAACGCGCTTCGCCGCGGGGATTCCGGTGGGTGCGCAGCATCCGCAGGAAGCCAAGGCGTTGCTCGCCTATCTGGCCGCGCCAGCCGCTCAGGGCGACGTGCAGGCCACCGGGCTGGATTCAGTCAAGCACTGACCTTCGGCGGCTGGACTTTCATTTCCACCACCAGCCGCTCCAGTTCCAGTGCCGCCGGGGTCAGGGTACGACCCCGGCGCTTGATGATGCCCACGCTGCGCATCACTTGCGGATCGGTCAGCGGCACCCGCGTCAGGATCGGATGATCCGCCGCCGGCATCGCCATCAACGGCACCGCCGCCACACCCAGTCCCGCTTCCACCAGACCAATCATCGTCGTCACGTGCAGGGTTTCGCAGATGCTCGGCCGCTGCGGCACCACTTTCGCCAGTGCCTGATCGAGCAAAAAGCGATTGCCCGAAGTCTTGTCCAGCGAGATGTAATCCTGCCGGTAAAACTCGTCCCAACTGACGCTGCTGCGCCCGGCCAAGGGGTGATCGCGACGGCAGGCCACCACGTAGCTCTCCTGCACCAGCGGCTCGAAATCCACGCCTGCCTCCTGGGTGCCCATGAAGCTCAAGCCGAAATCCGCCTCGCCATTGACCACCGCCGTGAGCACGTCGTGGGCGCTGGAATCGAGGACTTTAACTTTGATGCGCGGGAACTGCTGGTGATAGCGGGCGACCACCCGTGGCATGAAGTAATACGCCGCCGACGGCACGCAGGCGACGGTGACATGGCCCTGGCGGTTCGACGCCACTTCGCTGATGCCGAGCAACGCCACGTCCAGGTCATCCAGCAAACGCTCGACACTCGGCATGAAGCCGCGCCCGGCCTGAGTCAGGCTGACCTTGCGCGTGGTGCGCTCGAACAGCTTCACGCCGAGGGCGTCTTCAAGCTTTTCGATGCGTCGGCTCAGGGCCGGTTGCGAAATGCGCACGGTGTCCGCGGCCTTGCGGAAACTGCCCTGCTCGACCACCGCGCGAAAAGCTTGCAGGTCGTTGAGGTCGAAGTTGATGGCCATGGGAGACTCGGGAGGAATTGATTCGCAGAGGCTATAAATGTAACCAATTGATGCAAATTATTACAGAACCTCGACTCTCTCCTTAGGGTGGCCCTCCCCGGCCTATGGGATGGGTGCCGGAAATTGCCGCTGGATCGATGCCAGGGTTCGACGCCGGATCCAGCCGCTGGCCAGGCGGATCGCCAGCCAATACGGTGTGAACAACCATCGGGTTCGAGTGTTGGGGCAAAACACGAACGTTTCGGTGCGTAACGCAAGTACGCCTTCTGCCTGCTCGACGACTTGAAAACGCAACACCAGCCTGGCGATACGGGGATCGTCCAGCGCCATGAACGCCGCAGCATCGGCCACAAGGCAAGCATCCAGATCCGGGCGCCAGAAACGCCCCGCCAGCCCCAGGGACACTTCGTGGTCAGTGCGCCGCAGCAAGGTGAAGGTGTCAAAACCGAACGGCGCGGGTGCGGGTTGCGGTCGGTTGCCGATGATTCTGATCAGCTTTGCCGGCAGCTCGCGCAGGGTCAGCAAGGCATCGGCCACCCGGTCCGCGCGCATGTCCAGGGCACACACGGCGGCGATGATGGCGGCGGGCTGAGCATCAATCGCGCCCGATTGGTGGACTTCGTAAAAGTTGAATCGCGGAAGAAACGGCGAAGGTGAAATCCCGTGGGCATCGGTTCCGTCGCCAAAGATCCCTAGCGCTCTCCAGAATGTTCCGAACATGCAGTGGCTTCCCTTTTCATTCGGTGGAGAGTTCCGGAGTCCTTTCGGGAATGCCCGCAGACATCCCCGAAAGCTCCGATAGCATTGGCCCGTCAGGCTTCCAGACGTTCGCCGGGGGCGGCGGCCTGCGTGGCTTTTTCAGGCACGTAGCACGGCGGCACGGCGAGCGTGCGCCGAAGGTCGAGTTTCAATGCGCCCCAGGACAGACCGGCACCGAATCCGCACAACACGACGTTCTGCGCCTGCGCTGTGCCAACCGCACCGTGGCGAGACAGGACAATCGGAATCGATGTGGAGCTGGTGTTGCCGATATCGTCGATGTCGATCGGCATTTTCTCCGGCGCGACGCCGATCATCCGCCGCAGGTAGTTGAGCATGAACCCGTTTGCCTGGTGCAGCACCAGCAAGTCGAGCGACGCCGGCGTCAACCCCGTCGCTTCAAGCAGCGACTTGACGGTCTGCGGTACCCGGTTCAGTGCAAAGTTCATCACCGCCGTACCGTCCATCTGCAGACGCTGGATCGAGGCGCGAGTCTGGCTGTCACCCTCAGGCGTGTAGGCGATGTCGGACTCCAGAGCCTCACGACCACTGCCATCGGCTCCGCACAGGAACTCGAACGTCCCCTCGCCCGCCTCCAGCAGAGTGGCTGACGCCGCATCGCCGAACAGCATCTTCACATGCCGGTCGCGACCGTCCAGCAGCTTGGTGGTCACATCCCCGGTGCACAGCAATACTTTTTTGCAGGCACCGGCGGCGATCAGCGCGCCGGCCTGAACCAGCGCAGTGATGTACCCAGAACAACCGGCGGACACGTTCAGCACCAGACAGTGCTGAGGCAGTCCGAGCGCCTGCTGAACCAGGAAACCGACGCCCGGCACCCACGAGTCCGGGGTCTGGGTCACGACGATCAGTCCGTCGATCTCCTGCGCTGCGCACACCCCCTGATCCAGCAGGTGACGGCACGCGGCGATCACCAGGTCGGACGTGTCCAGCGATCCGGCTTCCCTGATCGATTCGATGCCGGTGCTTTTGGCGATGCGGGCCACTTCCTTGGCGCCGAACAGTTCGGCGAAGTCGTCCAGCCCCACACGCCGCTCGGGCAACGCGGACGTGACCGCACGCACGGTCACTCCGCAAAGGGTGCGCAGGGTCATGCGGTTTCCTTCATTTTCAGGGTTACCAGATCGAAGATGTCCTGCACCGTCACGATACGGTCCATCTCTTCGCCAGACACCGTCACGCCGGTCGATTCGAACACCAGGGCGACAATGCCGATCCTGGCCATCGAGTCCCAGTTGTCGCTGTTCTCCAAACGGACATCGCCCTTCAGTTCATCCAGCGGCAGGGTCAGGATTTCCGCGATGCTTGCGCGCATTGCTTCGAGTACGGCCATGTTGTCATTTCCTTATAACGTGGTAATCAGGTCTTACGACCCGCTGAGGACGCCAGGGTGGCGCATTTTCTTGAAGCGGCTGGTAAACAGTGGCGTGTCGCTGACGGAGATCAGCCGGGGCAACTGCTCCGGTGCCAGCACGTCGCGGATCGCTGCATACAGCCGGGGCTTGAACGCTTCCAGCGTTTCCGGTTCCAGCAAGGTGAACCGCGCGGCCACGATCTGACCGAGCAACGGGTTGGGCTGACCGTAGACCACGACGTCAGAAACGTTGTCGATGCCCATCAAAACGCTCTCCACGTGAGACGGGAACACCTTCTTGCCGCCGACGTTGATCACATCGACGGCCCGCCCGCTGACCCTGAAGTAGCCGTCGCGCTCTTCCGCCAGGTCCTGGGTAATCAGGTAACCATCATCGGACAGCTCACCCGGGCCGCTCAGGTAACCGAGCATATTGGTCGCTCCGCGCACCTGCAGAATGCCGTCGACCACCCGCAGGCTGTAGGCCGGATCCTCGACGGTCATCCAGGCGCTGTCGCCGTCCAGACCCCGACAGGGCAACACACCGATTTCCGACATGCCGTACAACTGGTTCAGCCGCACCTGCGGCAATGTGCGGGCGATGCGTTGAATGGCTTCGGGCGAACTCGGCTCGGAACCGAAATAGATACGTTGCAGGCTGCCGGTGTCCCAGGTCTGGAACACGCCGGTGATCGTCGCCAGATTCAAAAGCGTCGGCGACACATGCAGCGTTTGCACCTTGAACGTTTCGATACAGCGGCCGACTTCCTGAGGCGAACGTTCGTTGGGCAGGACCAGCGTCCCGTGGGTGGCCAGCGCCTGCAGGACGGTGACCAGCCCGCCGATGTGGTCGAACAGCAGGAACGCCAGAATCGCGCCACACTGCTCGGCCTTCAGATAACACTCGAAGAACGGTGCGACGTCGTGCACGACGCCCTTGGCCGGCCCGGTCGAGCCGGACGAGAACACAATGAAACCGGCCTGCCGGCGCGACACGAGGCCGTCGACAGTCGACGGCACCGCAGCGCCATCATTTGCCAGCACCGAGTAACCCTGCGGCCCGTTCCCCGTCACGGTAAACCGTGCGCCGGCAGCGTGCGCCAGATTCACCAGCTGCTCGTCGTTTTTGGGCACCGACAATGCCACGACATTGTTGCGCCGCCACAGAGCGAACAACAGGCAGACGCTGTTGAAGCTGTAGTTGTCGACCAGCAGCACACAGCAATCGCTGACCGATTGCGCCGCCAGCGACTCGGCATAGGCGTCGATCTGTCGGCACAGTTCGGCGTAAGTGAAGCGACCTTCGTCGCTGATGATCGCCGGCCTGTCCGCGCCGGCCTTCAGATGTTCCAGAAACGTTTCGACTTGCATGTCCACCTCTCGATAAAGGCGCCGCCCTGCGACGGCGACCGTTGAGTCAATTGGCCAGAGCCTCTGCACCGGTCGCCGTCAGGGCTGACTCCAACCGGTTCATCACGTACGCGCACAGCGTGCCGAGTGTCGCGAACGGTGTGGCGGTCGGAGGCAGGTGGGAGGTATCGGCCAGGTGCACTTCGGCACCGAATCGGTGGCGGATCTTTTCCTCGGTGTCGACGATGATCGAGACCAGGGTCATGGAGTCGATGGTGCCTTCGACGCCGTACAAGGGGCTGTCTTCACCACGGGACAGGTCGATGGGTTCGCTCAGTAACAGATCCTGTTGCCGCACAGCGGTTTCGACCAGGGTTTTCACTTCGTTCAGCATTCCAACATTCCTTTATTGGGGGTGCGTCCACGGGTTCGCTAGGTTAGGGGTAGCGGCTCGCTCGCCTTCGGTTGACGGGTCAGCACGGTCCTCATGTCGACGAACACGCCGCTTTTCAAGCCATAGTCGGCGGGTGCGCCGATCACCTCGCGGATGTCCTCGGCACGCTGGGCGGCGGAAATCATGTAACCGGGAGCAAGTGCCCGCTGTTGCAGGGAACGCAAATCAGGGAAATCGGCGGTCCTCTGGCTGAAGCTCACTTGTCGCGACAGCCCGGTGTCGACGTTGCACAGGCCCAGCACGGCAAAGAAGATGTCCGGGTTTTCTTCGGCGTAGACACCGCCCAGTGCCGCCAGCGCCGCTTTCGACAGGCTGTAGGTCAGCGTGCCCGCGCGAAAGCGCACACCGGCCATCGAAGCCGACAGCACGCAGGTGGCCGGGTGATAAGCCGAGGCCAGGATCAGATCCAGAATGGCTTTGTTCGCCAGCACATTGACGTTGAGCACATGCTGTACCTCCGCCACCGAAAACTCCTCGCCCCGGGCCGGTACGTTGCCGCTGATGCCTGCGTTGAGAAAGAGCACATCGACACCCCGGCTCAGGATCTCGGCGAACGACCCTTTGAACAACTCACTCATGTCGCCGGTTTTCGAAAGATCGAATGACCGGAACCGGAAGTTCGGGTGCGACATGAAGCGGTAGGGTTCGCGCCTGGAAGTGCCGAACACGGTATAGCCGTGTTTCAGATGCAACTCGGTCAGCGCCTCGCCGATGCCGCTGCTCACACCGGTGATGAACACCCGTTTGCCAGTGGGATGTGACAGGTCGCGCTCTGTGGTGCCCATCAGAATTTACCGGCCGAAAAGCCGCCGTCCACTGGCATCACGGTGCCGGTGACGAACGACGACGCGTCGCTGAGCAGCCACAGGATCGCCGCAGAGATTTCACTCGGATCGGCGAAACGTTTCATTACCGTGACCTGAAGTTTGTGTTTCGTGGACTCCGGGTTGGCCTTCAAGCGTTCTTCCGAGTTCATGCCGCCCATCGTCGGGCCGGGGCACACCGCGTTGACGCGAACCGGATGGCGCTCCGGCAATGCCGCTTCCGCAGACTCGATGGCGCAGACCTGGGTGAGCATGTTCAGGGCGGCCTTGCTGGTGGAATAGGCACTCTGTCTGGCGACGCCCAGCAGGCCGGCACAGGACGACACGTTGACGATCGAGCCGCCCGGATGCTTCGAGATCAGGTTCGTCTGGTGCTTGAGCAGCAACAGCGGGCCCAGCAGGTTGATCTCCAGCACGCGTTTCCAGTCGGCGAAATCCATGTCACGGATCGGTGCGTGTTTCGAGGTGACGCCGGCGTTGTTCACCGCCAGGTCGAGTCGCCCGTGGCGGTCGTTGATGATCCTGAACAGCTCGGCCACCGACGCTTCGTCCGTGACATCGCTCTTGATGAACGTGCAGCGTTCACCGAGCCGGCTTTGCGCGGTCAGGCCGTCATCCTCGTTGCGACCGGTGATGTAGCAGATGCAACCGGCTTCGACGAGCTTCTGGCTGACGTTGAAACCGATGCCACGCGTACCCCCGACAACCAGGGCGATTTTTCCGGTGAAATTCATTTCAGACTTTCCTCATAGTGCAATTGCAGTTTTTCCGGCCGGCGGTAGTCAGGATTGACGCAGCAGTAAACCCGCTCGGCCATGGGATCCTTCTTGTCACGGAAACAGAACGCATCGCCCCGGCAACGGTTGACCCGTGCGGCCTGACCGGTGAGTTCCTTGGCGATGAAATGGTTGTCGGCCAGCATGGCGCGGCCGAATCCGACGAAATCGGCATCGCCGCTCTCGATGATTTCGTTGGCTTGAGACACATCGCTGACCGAACCGGTGAAACCCACCGGAATCCGCACGAAACCTTTGAGGTAGCGGCAGCCCGCACGCGACAGGGCCAGCGCCTGCGCCTTGTTCCTGAAAAAGAACGGAAAGGTTTCGCTGACCCCTGTGGAACAGGTGATGGCCGCCACACCGGCGGCCTCGAGCGCGACCATCACATCGCCCAGCAGACTCGCGCGCTGGCCTTCCTCACCCAGCCCGTCGTCGATGCCCAGACGCACGGTGACCGGCACCTGATCGCCGGTGGCCGCACGGATACCTTCGACGATGGCCAGCAGCAACCGGGCCCGTTTGAGCGGGCTGCCACCCCATTCATCCTCGCGATGGTTGGTTCGTGGCGACAGGAAACTGCTGACCAGATAGCCGTTCGATGCCTGGACCTGGATCAGGGCGGCACCGGCCGCTTGTGCAAGCCGGGCGGCAGCCGAGAATTGATCGACGCAGCGCAGAATCTGTGTGTGCGACATCGCCACGGCCCGCGCCTGGGGATAGGCCTTGAGGATCGCAGCGGATGCGATACCGCTCGGGCTGAGGATGATGCCCTGCTCCGACGGCATCGATTGCGGGCCGTAGTGCTGCAGCTGCACGCCCAGCGGAAAGTTTCTCTCTCGAGCAGCCTCGAACAACGGGCGCAAGGCGTCGGCGTGCGCCGGCGACGTCAGCTTCAGGCCACGACTGTTGTAGCGTGCGTCGGCGTCCACGCTGGCGTTGCCGAGAAAGCCGAAACCGGCCCCGCCCTCCATCAGCGATCGGTAGACCGCAAAGAACGCCGGCCGGGGAAAACCGTGTTCGTCACACAGATCCATGCCCAGGGACGAAAAGTACATCCGGTTTTTCGCGACAACTCCCGCGCCCAGATGCAGCGCGCCGGTGGCCTGCATCGGCTCGTCGAGGTCATTGCTCATGCGCGCAACGCCCCGAGGGCCGCCTCGTCCAGATGAACGAAGCCACGCTTGATCATGTCGCTCAGGGTCTGCAGGTCGTCGAACCCCAGTGCCGGGAATTCCCACGACGCGTGCCGGCCGTGCCCGACACTGAGGATGGCGGAGGAAAATTCCAGCTTGCCTTCATAACGGATGTGCAGCCTGGCCGAGTCGATGAAGTCGATCTCCGGCATCGTCGTCACGCAGCCGCTCTTGCCCAGACCCAGCAACTCCACATCGGCCTCGCGGCCCTGGCCATCGCTGACGCTGCACACCAGTTTCGCGGGGTCGATGGGCGCGAACCAGTCGCTGGACTGAATGAAGATGTTCCGCGTTTTCTCGAACAGGCGGATGTCGATCACCGTCGCCTTGGTGTCGATGGTGGCGAACAGGGTCTGCCGCTGATAGAACGCCACCCGGAAGAAGATTTTCTTCGGCAATGAGCTGTCGGTCGGGGTCATGTTGTCGACCACCAGTTCGATGGGGTACATCAACTCCGCATAGGCGAAGAAGCTCGCGTTCAGTTCATTGACGCTGACGGTCACGTCGCCCCGCGCATAACCGGTGTGGTGATACAGATGGTGATACACCGCCTGGCGCGCCGCTTCGATGAACATGGTGCCGGGCACATGCTCGTGGGATTTTCTGTAGAAAAAGTAGTTGTCGGCGTTGTTGATGAAGCGGAACGAACTGGCACGGCGGATGGCCGGAACCGACTCGCACAGAAGCGCCACCGCCTGCTCCGGGCTGACGTTGGCAGCCGTGTTCTCCAGCAGTGCCGGAGTGACGATCTGGTACGGCAGCGCCCTCACCCGGCCCCATTCGTCGTCCGCCTCCGTGCCGCCCACGCGGCTCCTTTTCTGTACATCGGGTGTCAGCTCAAAGGTTCGCTGCGAGCCGCTGCCGGCCGAAAACCGGCGCGCCAGCAGGTCATTGTCGCCAACCTGCAGCAGCGCTTCGTCGATGTGTAGCGGCAGCGCGACTCTCGGGGCGCAGATCAGTACGTCATCGGCCGAGCCTTTGTGCAAAAGCTCAGGTGAAATGCATTCGTTGTTCATGTCGGGTCCACTCATTCTGGTCGTTGTTGTCTTGAAGGCAGGTGAAACCCCGCCGGCTACGAGGCCTGCTTGACGTCCCGCGCTTCGCCTTTGCGGGCCTGCGGGGCGAGGGTCGATTGCGGCAGCCAGGTCTCGACGACCGGGGCCGCCGACAGGCTGTGGGTGCCCGCGACGATTTGCACGATCAGCTCTTTTTCCCGTTGCCGTGCGGCAGCAATCGACCGCTCCTTGACGTGGCCATAGCCACGAATCGAGTCCGGAAGATTCGCCCACTCCACAAACAACGGCAGGTTCTCCGCGCTCAGGTTTGGCAGCAGGCGTTGCAGTGTCTGCTCGTAGTCGAGCAACAGGCGCCGCTCCTCGCGGCGCTCGGCGGACCATCCCAGCGGATCGAAGCGGGTGTGACGCAACACGCGGCCCTTGGCCAACACTTTCAGCAGCGGCAACACCCAACCGGAGACGGCGATCTTCTTCGGCTCGCCGTTGCCGTCCTTGCGGTTGCGCATCAGGGGCAATGCAAAGTGGAACTTGAGCCTGGCACCACTCTCGAAGCGGGTTTTGAGTGGTGCGATGAAGCGACTGTCGGTGAGCAGCCGTGCGACTTCGTACTCGTCCTTGTAGGCCATCAACTTGAACAGGTTGCGTGCCACGGCCTCGGTGAGCGGACTGTCGTCGCCGATCGCAGGCATCGACCGAAGCCGGTCGATCACCTGAAGGTAGCGTGCTGCATAGGCCGCGTCCTGATAGTGGGTCAGGAACACACTGCGGGTCTCGACCAGTCGTTCGATGCCTTCGCGCCGAGCTGCGAGGTCGATGATCGACACCGGCGACACGTCGTTACTGGCCGGGTCGAGATATGGCATGACGAACGCCGGCTCCTGAGCCCACAGCCGTCCCCAGGCAAACGCCAGGTGGTTGGCGGCGGCGCTGCCGGCCTGATCGATGGCGTCCTTAAGCGCTAGCAGCGACACCGGCACCGTCCCCCGCTGCCAGGCATAACCCAGCAACAGCATGTTGGCCTGCATCGGATCAACGAGACTGTTGGCCAGCTGTGCCGCATCCAGCGCGTGGTAGTGCTCGGCACCCACCCGTTGCTTGAGGAAGGCTTGAATCGCGGCGGTTTCGATGCGCAATTCGGTATTGCGCAGCATCGCTCCCGTCTGGGTCTGGGCGGTGTTGGCGATGACCACCGTTTTACCTGCCCGCAGTGTCGTCAATGCATCGTCTTCGCTGGCGACCACCAGATCGGCCGCAAGCAACAGGTCGGCTCCCCCCAGGTCGATGCGGTGCTGGTGCAGCACCTCGGCCGCGTTGGCCAGTCGCACATGGCTGAGCACCGACCCGCCCTTCTGGGCGAACCCGGTGAAATCGAGCACGCTGACCGCCCGGCCGTCCAGATGGGCAGCCAGGGCAACCGTGCGTGCCACCGTCACGATTCCGGTGCCGCCGATGCCTGCCAGCAGCATTTCGTACGGGGTTTCGAGTGAGCACGAAGACGGCAGCGCCAGTGCCTCGGCGCGGGCCAGAACCTGGCGGCTGTCGGCTTGCCGACGGTATTGCGCGCGTGGTTTGCCGGTCACCGTGACGAAGCTCGGGCAGAAGCCCTTGATGCAGGTCAGATCGGTGTTGCATCCGTGGGGATCAATCCGGCGCTTGGTGCCGAACGGGGTCGCGACCGGTGTCACGGACAGGCAATTGGACTTGACCTGACAGTCGCCGCAGCCTTCGCACACCGCTTCGTTGATCACTACTTCGGTTTTCATGACAGGCGTCGGCAACTGTTTCTTGCGCCGACGCCCCTCGATGGCGCAGACCTGATCGAACACCAGCACACTGACACCCCGTGTCTCGCGCAACTGTCGCTGAACCTCTTCCAGCCGCTCACGGTGGAACAGCTCGACACCCTGCGGAAGGCTGCCGGGGGCTTCGAAACGTTGCGGATCGTCCGCCACCACCACGACCCGGTGGGCGCCTTCGGCCTGCATCAGCTCGACGGCTTTCTTGACCGTCAGCTTGCCGTCGATCGGCTGGCCGCCGGTCATGGCTACCGCATCGTTGTGCAGCAGCTTGTAGGTGATGGTCGCGCCGGCCGCGATGGCCTGACGGATTGCCAGATAGCCAGAATGGAAAAACGTACCGTCGCCGATGTTCTGGAATATGTGAGGGGTTTCGACAAAAGGCGCCTGCCCCAGCCAGTCGACCCCTTCGCCCCCCATCTGCACGCTGCCGCTGGTTGCACGTTCAGGCATGCGCGCCGCCATCGCGTGGCAGCCGATGCCGAGCCGTGCCTCGCTGCCTTCCGGCACACGGGTGGAGCTGTTGTGCGGGCAACCCGAACACAGATACGGCGTACGGCGGATCCAGTCATGAGTCCGGCTAACCGCAGGCAGATACCAGTAATCGGGCACTCTCAGCGTGATGCCCAGACCTTGCAGTCGTTGTTGAAGCATCGTCGCAAGGCGCGACGGCCTCAGTTCTTCGTGATCCGAAATCAACGGTGCACCGCTTTCGTCACGCTTGCCCAGGATGACAGCACGCTGCCCGGACTCCGCGTTGTAGAGCGCTTGCTTGAGCTGCTCTTCGACGATGGCCTGCTTCTCTTCGACGATCAGCACCTGATCGGCCCGCTTCGCCCAAGCCTCCAGCACCGGTGACAGCGGGTAGACCAGATTGATCTTCAACAGGGCCACACCGGCGCTTTCCAACTGCTCCAGCGAAACCCCGCCCTGCTGCAAGGCCTGGCGTACATCGCCATAGGCCTTGCCGACTGCGCCGATTACCAGCCTCGGCTGCTGCGGTGCCGTCACGGCGACGTCGATCGGGTTGGCCAGCGCAAATGCACGGGCGGCGTCGAATTTGTAGGGAAGCCGACGCTCGATCTGCATGCCCGGCAGGTCGGGCCAGCGCCAGTGCAGGCCGTCCGGCCCCGGGTCGATATCGGGCGTGACGAACCTGGGCAACGGGGAGGACGCGACGGAGGTGGTGGCCTCAACCGTCTCGGTGATGGCCTTGAAGCCGACCCATAGCCCGGACACCCGCGACAACGCCCAGCCCCACAGGCCGCAGCGTTCGTAGTCGGCCAGCCCGGCCGGATGAATCACCGGCAGCCCCCAGGCCATCAGGGTGCGGTCGGACTGATGGGACATCGACGACGATACGCAGCCATGGTCATCGCCGGTGACCACCAGGACGCCCCCGTTGGGCGATGATCCGTAGAAGTTGCCGTGCTTGATCGCGTCCCCGGAGCGGTCGACGCCAGGACCCTTGCCGTACCAAAGCCCGAAGACACCGTCGTAACGCTTCTTCGGATCGGTCTCGACGCGTTGAGTGCCGATCAGTGCCGTAGCCGCCAGATCTTCGTTGATGGCAGGCAGGAAGCGGATATCGGCGCTTTCCAGCACGTCTTTGCTTTTCATCAATTCCCGATCCACGCCACCCAGAGGCGAACCGCGGTAGCCGCTGACGAACCCGGCGGTTCGCAGGCCGTTGGCCCGATCCAGCGCCGACTGGGACAGAAGCAACCTCACGAGCGCCTGCTGGCCACTCAGGAAAATGCGCCCGTTCGGCGTCGCTGATTCACGGGAATAGATGGAGTGAGCCTCTGGCTGGCGGCCAGAAGGCGATGCTGAATCGGCCCCTTTCCCGGCGGCTGCCGTGGGCGTCCCCTGTGCGTGTTTGTCGGACTGAAGCCGCAGGTGTTCCGGATCAATGGCGTCTGAGTACACAGTTTCAAATCCTTATGAAAACTTCACGTTAAATGTGCTTGCTTACCCATTACAGCGAATGCGAATTCAGTACTTACAGCGATCTTCCTTCAGATCCCGAGAGTTACACCTTCGCCAACAGCCCCTCTTGCAAGGCCTGAAACAAGCGGCTTGCAACCGCTGGAATACTCATTCATCGCAAAATCATTGACGCCACTATTCCGTCAAACCAACAACCCCATGGCATAACTTTTCCTGGTGCGCTCGCGCAAACCATCGGCAAACTTTAAGAAAAATAATTCCCGACCAACGCCGTAGGTTTAAATAAATAAAAAAGCCCGGGCGCAAGTCGAAAGTTCGCGCGTGCACTTCAAATCAAGTACGGCATCCGGCCGCCACGAAGAGTGTGATTTAGAGACGCTTGACTGAAATTCTGGAAATCAGAAGTGCCCGGCCCGCAGCCTGAAACGCGAGCTGAAAGTGAACGGATGCTCGGTAGCCCGCCGGACAAAGGGCAAAGTGCGCACGTTCGACGTCGGGAGATGCCGAGTGCACATTACGTTGCTGGATGTTTTGAAGATGGGCGCCGCGTCAGCGGGCGAACGCTTGCCAGCCGCCACGCGGAGCGTGTTGCAAGCGAGCCGGACAGGCATAGATAACGGGCGTGCCGCCCCCTGGGAATTCGAGTACAAGGTTTCAAATCCTTATGAAAACTTAACTTCAAGCGGGCTTTCCTGCCCACCCTGTCGAATGAGACCTGATACTTGCAGCGGCGCCTTGCCAGGCGGCCAGCACAACACAGGTGTGTGGTCGCAACCGCCTCGCCGCAGACTTCTTGTTTGCGGTGAAACGGGATAAACAATCGTTATTTGCAAATTCCCTGCAACGATCATTTAACGACCAGCTTTTGCGGGGAAAATAGTAAGTTCGGAGGAATTGCATTGTCAATCATTGTTACGAAAGTTTCACAAACAAAATAAATTCATGAACTACCTAGTCCACACAACCACCCTGCACTGCTTCTAAGAACCATAAAGAAGACTTTGATTTATCGAATCAGCCGCTGCTTTTATTGAGTAATATCGGCGAGTCAAGCCCCTCTCTTCTCGACATTACACCCGTCATACAAGTTGCATGACCGGATAAAACTCTCCCCACAAACCCGAACTTCTGAGTCGTTGTTCCAGAGAAATACTCTCCAACTCTCTAAGACCAAAGTAGAACTTTACATGACCGGATATCGCCTGACGGTTCAAAGATGAACAGCCTCATCAGAAATCGCCACCCACCACATCAGCTTCCCCCGCAGGTGGTGCGGCATGGGGCGAGCCTTTATCCTTGCCCTCCCGTCGTACCGTGTTATGGAGTTGTGTCATGCCCCATGAAGGCAACCTGTTGCAAGCCGCTGTCGTGTTTCTGTTCGCGGCAGTGCTCACCGTTCCCCTGGCCAAGCGCCTGCAACTGGGCGCGGTGCTCGGTTATCTGTTTGCCGGGGTGATCATCGGCCCGTCGGTGCTGGGACTGATCGGCAATCCGCAGAGCGTCAGCCATATCTCGGAACTGGGCGTGGTGTTGCTGCTGTTCATCATCGGTCTTGAGCTGTCGCCGCGACGCTTGTGGGTGATGCGCAAATCGGTGTTCGGCGTGGGTCTGGCGCAGGTGCTTTTGACCGGCTCGGTGATCGGCGTGCTGGCGTTGTCGGTGTTCGGCCAGCCGTTGAACAGCGCGATTGTTCTGGGCCTCGGTCTGGCCCTGTCGTCCACTGCGTTCGGTCTGCAAAGCCTCGCCGAGCGCAAGGAACTGACCAGCCCCCACGGTCGTCTGGCGTTTGCGATTCTGCTGTTCCAGGACATTGCCGCAATCCCGTTGATCGCTCTGGTACCGATGCTCGCGGGCGTCGATCACCACACCAGCACCGCCGACGACGTGCGCCACAGTTTGCAGGTATTGGGCAGTATCGCCGTGGTCGTGATCGGCGGGCGTTATCTGTTGCGCCCGGTGTTCCGCATCGTGGCGAAAACCGGTCTGCCGGAAGTCTCCACCGCCACCGCATTGCTGGTGGTGATCGGCACGGCGTGGATGATGGACATGGTCGGTGTGTCGATGGCGCTGGGCGCCTTCCTCGCCGGGTTGCTGCTGGCGGACTCGGAATATCGCCATGAACTGGAAGCGCAGATCGAACCGTTCAAAGGCCTGCTGCTGGGACTGTTCTTCATCAGCGTCGGCATGGGCGCCAACCTCAGCCTGTTGCTCAGCGCGCCGATTACCGTGCTGGGGCTGACGCTGCTGCTGATCGCGCTGAAGTTGCCATTGCTGTTTGTGGTCGGGCGTCTGGCCGGCGGCTTGAGCAAAGTCAGTGCGATTCGCCTCGGTATCGTGCTGGCGGCGGGCGGTGAATTTGCCTTTGTGGTGTTCAAGATCGGTCGCGATCAGGGTCTGTTCGAACCGCGTCTGTACGACCTGCTGGTGCTGACCATCACCCTGTCGATGGCGGTGACGCCGTTGTTGCTGTTGATCTGCGCACGGCTGGTCAGCCCGAAGGTGCAGCCGGTGGAAGTGCCGGAGAAATTCCGCCAGATCGACACCGAAACCCCACGGGTGGTGATTGCCGGCATGGGCCGGATGGGCCAGATCGTGGCGCGGATCCTGCGGGCGCAGAACATCAAGTTCGTGGCGCTGGATACCTCGGTGGAAACCATCGAACTGTCGCGCAGCTTCGGCGGCGTGCCGGTGTTCTACGGTGACCCGATGCGCCCGGAAATCCTCAGCGCGGCCAAGGTTGGCGAAGCGGAGTATTTCGTGATTGCCACGGACGATCCGGAGACCAACATCAAGACTGCCGAGATCGTGCGCAAGCTTTACCCGCACATGAAAATCATCGCCCGGGCGCGTAACCGGCAGCATGTGCATCGCTTGGTGGACGTGGGCGCCGATCCGATCCGGGAGACCTATTACTCCAGTCTGGAAATGAGCCGTCGCACACTGGTCGGCCTCGGTTTGACCCAGGCCCAGGCCGATGCGCGGATCAAGCGCTTCAAGCACCACGACGAACAGGTGCTGGAGGCCCAGCACGCGGTGTATGACGACGCGGCCAAAGTCCTGCAGACCGCTCAGGAAGCGCGGGCGGAACTGGCCAGACTGTTCGAGTCAGATCAACTGGAAGAACAATCCGGCAAGTCCTGAGCCCCGCCATCAAGCCTTCCCGCGCAATGCGCGGGAAGGTTCAGGCCATCTCCAGCGCCCGCTCCTCCTTCACGGGCGCCACTGCAAACCGGTCCGCCAGAAACGGTGTGATGTCCAGCGGCAGCGGTTCATCGTTGACCAGTTTGTCCAGCAACACCCCGGTGATCGCCGACGTCAGCACCCCGGTGCGGAAGTGCCCGCAGGCGTTGAGATAACCGTCCACCCCGGCCATCGGCCCGAGAATCGGCAACTCATCCGGCGAGCCCGGCCGCAACCCGGCCCAGGTGCGCTTGAGGTTGATGTCCGCCAGTTCCGGCAGGCAACGCACCGCGCCCTGCACCAGCCCGGCGATTTCTGGCCAGGTGGTGGTGACATCGAAGCCTTTGTCCTCGGTGGTGCTGCCGATCAGGATTTCGCCGTTGTCCTTCTGCGCCATGTAGCAATCGCTGGTGGTCAGGCAACCGTTGAGGATTTTCGGCAGGCGCTCGGTCAGCAGGATCTGGCCTTTCACCGGTTTCACCGGAATGCGGATGCCGGTCGCCCATTCGCTCAAGTCCGCTGCCCAGGCGCCAGCGGCGTTGATCAGGGTCTTGCAGTGGAACACCCCGGCTTCGGCCGTTTGTACGCCAGTCACCCGCGTGCCGTGATGCAGAACGCCGGTGATGTTGGTGTTGACGTACATGTCCACGCCATTTTGCCGGGCGCCTTCGGCGTAGGCGTCGGCGAGGCGGAACGGACTGACCTGGTGATCACAGAGAAACTCCAGCGCGCCGCGCGCTTCATGGCTGACGCTCGGCTCGGACTCGCGCAACGCCGCCTGATCCAGCCAGCGCACCTGATCTGCCAGATGCGGAATACAGCCGACGATGTGCTCGGCGTACAACCGGTCCTCATCGTCATAGATGACGAACTTGAGCCCGGTCTTTTCGAACTTGAAATCCATCCCGTGGTTGTCCTTCAGCTCACGGTGCAGCGCCGGGTACAGCGCGTTGGACTGCAAGGCGAAGTCGAAGAACGACGGCGGCAGGATGTGCGGTGTGCTGGAATCCACCGCTACCGCCGCACCCTGGGTTTCGCGCTTGCGGTTGGCCGACATCATGCGGAAGAAAATCACCCCGCAGCCCAGCCCCACCGACTCGCCAATCGCCCACAAGCCGCCGGCCGAGGCACGGGTCGCATTGCCCGGCCGCTTGGCGTCGATCATCGCGACCTTGAGGTTTTTGCGCTTGGACAACTGATAGGCGATGGACGCGCCGATCACACCGCCGCCGGCGATGACCACGTCATAGAACTTACTCATGGGAAACGGCCTCCTTGCCGAGGGACTGGAACGCGGAAAAAGGAATCGGATCGACCGGGAAACGCGGCCGCAGCCAGCCGACATCCTTGCGCCCGGTGGCCTGACGCAGGCGGTCGCTGCAATAGCCGACGCACATCCGCCCCTGACAGTCGCCCATGCTCACGCGGGTGCGCATTTTCAGGCTGGCGATGTCTTGCACGCCCTGCTCCAGCGCGCGGTCGATGTCGGCGCGGGTGGCGTGTTCGCAACGGCAGATCACCGTGTCGGCGGCCGGCAATGCTATTTGCCCGACGCCGCGTTCGGTGTAGCGATCCACCGCCGCACGGAAACGCACGATGGCTTTGAGTTTGCCCAGGTAACGGTCGCGACGGACTCGCGCCAGTTCTTCTTCCAGCACACCGCGTTGCAGCAGGATCGAAGTGGCGGCGATCTTGCCGGCCAGCATCGCCGCTTCACCGCCGCGAATCCCGCCCATGTCGCCGGCCAGATGCACGTGGGGTTCGCTGCTCTGCTGCCAGATGTTGGAATTGGCGCGCAGGTAGCCGTCGTCGCTGAAGCCGTGATCCAGGCCCATTTGTTGACTCAGTTGAGTGCGCGGAATGAAGCCGTAACCGACGGCCAACGTCTTCGCTTCGAAGCGCTCGACGCGGCTCATGTCCGGCTCCCACGTCGCCGAGTACGGCGCCACGCTGACGCTTTTCAGTTCGCCATCGCCGTGCGCCTCGACCACGCCCCAGCCGTAGTTCATCGGGATGCCGTGCAGTTTCAGGTAGGCCAGCATGCTCAAGCCGTCGAGGAACAGTTGCGGCTTGTTCAGCAGCGCCAGGCTTTCCTTGGCAATCTTGCCGAACGCGCAGGCCTCGTAGACGCCGACAACGCTCACGCCGGACGCGTGCAACTGGGTCGCCACCAGCGGCAACAGCGGCCCGGTGCCGGCGATGACCACCGGCCCCTGCGGCTTGACCACGCCACTTTTGATCTGCAATTGCAGACCGCCGAGCATGATCACGCCCGGCAGCGTCCAGCCAGGAAACGGCACGCTGCGTTCGTGACAACCGGCGGCCATCACCAGTTGCGGATAGCTGATTTCATGCAGTCGCTCATCGCCATCGAGCACCACCAGCGAACGCGTGCCTTCGGCGCCGACCACCCGATGATGCAGACGCACGTCGATCAGCCCGGCCTGCTCCTGAAAGTCGCCATGCAGTTTGCTCAGCGCTTCGGAGTAACGCGGCCCCAGATAATCCAGCTGCACGCCGTCACGCAGCGGCCCGCGATAAACCACGCCGCCAAGGCGCGACGCCTCTTCAAGCAATGTGCTGCGCACACCATGGCGCGCCAGTTCGATGGCCGTCGCCATGCCCGCCGGCCCACCGCCGACAATGACCGGATGCTGGCTCATGGCGCCTCCTGCCCGTGAATGCGGTTGACCTGGGTTTCGACCTGCATGCCGTCACGTACCACGGTCTGGCAGGCGCGGCGTTTGTGCCGGCCGTTGATTTTCACCAGGCAGCACTGGCACACGCCCATGCCGCAATAGGCACCGCTGACCTGGTTGTGATCGTTGCGCGCGACCTGGCGCACGCCGAGGGACTGAATGACGCTGAGCACGGTTTCGCCGATGGCGGCGGTGACCGGCTGGCCGTTGATGTGGACAGTCATATCCGCCTGCGTCAAAGGCTGGATATCGAAGGTTCTTTCTAGGCAGTGCATTGCGATGATCATCCGTGAAAAGGTTCAGGTGAGGTTGAAACAGCTCCTTGCTGCACTACACCTCGCCGGCTCGTGGAAGTTATCTCTCTATCGGGCCGGCAGGTTTACCCCGCTCGCACAGCAAAGTGCGCGCAAGCAATGTAGTCGATCCAGCGGCAAGGGCCGGGAAATTTCACGGTAGGGGATATTGCGCCGACGAATATTGATCCAGGCCATGGAAATGACTGTACGGTTCTGTACCGCTCCATCGACCGGACAGCAAAAAGCCGCTTCCACCCGAAGGTGGAAGCGGCCGAGGCATAAGCCCCAGAGGGATCAGTGCACGAACAGGGCGATCAGGATGATGATCGGGATTGGCACGCCGAGGAAAAACAGCAGTAATGAGCGCATGGTGATGCTCCTTGATTAACGGACTGGGGGCACAGTGGTCGTGGTGTAGGTGTCGACTTCGACGTACTCGACAGCATCCCGGCGGCGACCGCCGAAGGTGGCCGACAGGCTGGCGAAGAACGCGCCGGCCAGTAGCGCGATGAACATCCACAGCGAGGTCCAGGCAGCGACTTTGGCGGCGGTGTCAGCGGCTTGCTGGGCTTTGACCTTGGCGTCGGCTATGGCTTTTTGCGTACGGGCGTAGATTTCATCGACACGACGCTCCGCATCGGCCTGGCTCAGGTTGGTACGTTGCGCCACGAGTTGCGCAAGGTAGGTACGATCCTCGGGGCTGAGCTGACCGTTGGCCAGGCTCTGGGCGAAGATCCGGGTTACGGTGCCGCGAGCGGCGTCATCACTGACGGCGGCGGGACGGTCATCGCGGAACAGGCTGTCGACGAAGTAGCCGTACTGGTCGCTGCTGGTGTTGGCCGCAGCTGTTCCGGCTGCCTGAGTCATGGCACTGGCGGCGCCACCGGCAACACTCGCACCGGCCTGCACGCCACCGCTGACGATGCTGCTGACCGAGCCGACCACCAGGGTTGCGGTGACCAGCGTGGCCACGCACCAGGCGAGGAAGCCGTGGGCGGTGTCGCGGAAATACACCTCGTCACCGTGCATGTTCGCCCACTTCACCCGCAGGCGACCGGCAATGTAGCCACCCAGGCCGGAAGCGATGATTTGCGTCGCCGCCAGCCACACGATTGTCGAAATGCCCAGGCCCTTGGCGCTGACACCCTCCCCGGCCCACGGTGAAACTGCAGAGAAGCCCAGACCGAAGCCGAGCAGCACCAGAATCATCGACAGCGCCGCAGCGGCTGCGGCCCCGGCGAAAATCGCGCCCCAGGAGACTCCCGAGACGTTGCTCGACTCGCCATCAAAGGCAGGATAAAACCCATCAGAGGATCTATTCATTGTTGTTCTGCTCCCGGCATGAAAAATGGTGTTACAACTCGTCAGCAGATGAATTGCAGTGACTGTGCCAGTCGACAACATTAAATAAATCGTTGTAATTCAATGAGTTAAAAAGAATGAACTTCCCAGGACCATGCAATTTGCAACAACAGTGCAATCGCAGCGGGTTTTATGCATTGGCACAAAATTCCGGCCCGGGCCGTTTGTATCAACTACAACATGAAAGTTAATTTAAAGCGTTATTGCAAAATCTTGGCAAAATGCTGCCATTCCGTTTGAACCGATCAGCAGGCCCACCATGACTCGCATCCTGACCATCGAAGACGACGCCGTGACCGCCCGGGAAATCGTCGCCGAACTGAGCAGCCACGGCCTCGACGTGGATTGGGTCGACAACGGCCGCGAAGGCCTCGACCGCGCCGTCAGCGGCAATTACGACCTGATTACCCTCGACCGCATGCTGCCCGAGCTCGATGGCCTGGCCATCGTCACTACTTTGCGCACCATGGGTGTGTCCACGCCGATCCTGATGATCAGTGCCCTGTCCGATGTCGACGAACGCGTACGCGGTCTGCGCGCCGGCGGTGACGATTACCTGACCAAACCCTTCGCCACCGACGAGATGGCCGCCCGGGTCGAAGTGTTGCTGCGCCGCCAGAACAACGGCGGCACCCAGCCCACCACCCTGCGTGTGGCGGACCTGGAACTGGACCTGATCAGCCACGAAGCCAGCCGCGCCGAGCAGGTGCTGACGCTGCTGCCGACCGAGTACAAACTGCTGGAATTCCTGATGCGCAACAGCGGCCAGATCCTGTCGCGGATGATGATTTTCGAGGAAGTCTGGGGCTATCACTTCGACCCGGGCACCAACCTGATCGACGTGCACATCGGCCGTCTGCGCAAGAAGATCGACCCGCCGGGCAACGTCCCGCTGATCCGCACGGTGCGAGGCTCGGGTTATGTCATTGCCGAACCCGTCTGACGGTTGGCGTTCCTCCAGCAGCCGGCTGCTGGCGCTTTACAGTTCGTTGTTTGTGGCCTGGAGCGGGATCCTCATGGGGGTCATGTATTTCGAGGTGTCCGGTTACCTCGACAACCTGGCCAAGCATTCGCTGATGCAGCGTCAGCATCTGTTCTCGCACTTTCGCGGTGAGCAACTGGAAGACGCGCTCGCCGCCAGCATGACCTTCGACATTCGCGGCATCGATGCCTACGGCCTGTTCGCCGCCGACCACACCTACCTTGGCGGGGCCTTGCAGCAGATGCCCGCCGGCCTGCCGCTGGACGGCAAGATCCACGAACTGCGCGACTGCTCCGAATCCGACGACCCGACCCTGCCCGCCGACAGCTGCGATGCCGTCGCCACGCCGACCCGCGACGGTCGCTGGCTGGTGCTGGTGCGCGACAACGGTTCGCTGTTCGCCGTGACCCGGATCATTCTGCGCGCCCTGCTCTGGGGTGTTTCGCTGACAATCGTGCCGGGTGTCATCGGCTGGCATTTGCTGCGGCGTCGGCCGTTGCGACGCATCCGCGCAATTCAGGCCAGTGCCCAGTCGATCGTTGCCGGTGACCTGACTCACCGTTTGCCCGTGTCCAATCGCCGCGACGAACTGGACATGCTCGCCGCCATCGTCAACGCCATGCTCGATCGCATCGAGCGCCTGATGAACGAAGTCAAAGGCGTGTGCGACAACATCGCCCACGACCTGCGCACTCCGCTGACTCGTTTGCGGGCGCAGTTGTATCGCATGCAGCAGCAGGCCGGCGAAGGCTCGCCGGAGGCCGCGCAACTGGATCTGGTGCTGGCCGAGGCGGATACGCTGATGGCGCGTTTTCGGGGTTTGCTGAGAATTTCCGAACTGGAAGATCGGCAGCGCCGTTCGGGATTCGTCGAGCTTGATCCAGTGCGGTTGCTGCAGGAACTGCACGAGTTCTACCTGCCGCTGGCCGAAGAGGACGAACTGCGTTTCGAGCTGAACATGCCGGAAACCCTGCCGATGCTCAATGGTGACCGGGCGCTGTTGTTCGAGGCGCTGGCCAACCTGTTGAGCAACTCGATCAAGTTCACTCCGCCGGGCGGCACGGTGATTCTGCGTGGGGTGAATGATGCGGGGCATACGCGGATCGAAGTGCACGATTCCGGCCCCGGCATTCCCGAGTCGGAACGCGAAGCAGTGTTCCAGCGTTTCTATCGTGCAGAGGGTGGACAACCGCAAAGCGGTTTCGGGCTGGGGCTGTCGATCGTTGCAGCGATTGTCAGCCTGCACGGGTTCAGTCTTGAGGTGGGTCGCAGCGATCTGGGCGGGGCGAAACTGGTGCTGGATTGTCGGCAGAGTCTGATTTCACAGTCCTGACTTTTGGGCAGTGATCGTTCCCACGTTGCGTGGGAACGATCATGAAACTCAGGCCGGGTAATTGGCGCGCAGCGCCTCCAGCCCACCCTGATAGATGCCGCTGAACAGCGCCACCACTTCCTCATCGCTCACGCCCTTGGCCGTAAAGCGCCCCGACCACGTCACCTTCGCGCCCTGACCCTGGGCTTCGACGCGAATCGTCGCCAGATAGTCGGTGGCCGGAAACGGTGCCTGCAGGATCGAATAGCTGTAGGTCTTGCCGGCGTTATCGAAGCTTTCCAGGCGCTCGACCACCACCCCGCCGTCGGCGGTTTGCAGGCTGCGCACGCGCCCGCCTTCGCTCAGTTCACTCTTGGGAATGAACGGCAACCAGTCCGGCAGCGTGTTGAAGCCGCCGATCAATTGCCAGACCTGATCGGCCGAAGCCGGGATGTCGATGGATGCTGATGCTGTTGCCATAAATAAATGTCTCTCTCAAAAAATTCAGATTGCCAGGCTGTCGACCACGCCGCCGTCGACGCGCAGTGCCGCGCCGGTGGTGGCCGAGGACAGCGGTGAAGCGATGTAGGTCACCAGGTGCGCGACTTCTTCGACATTGGCCACACGCTGGATGATCGAGGTCGGGCGAGCCCGGCGCACAAACGCGTCGGCTTCGTCCCGCAGGCTGCGGCCGGATTCGGCAGCGGCATCCTTGAGCATCTCTTCGACGCCGTCGGTGAAGGTCGGACCCGGCAGGATCGCATTGACCGTGACACCAGTGCCGGCCAGCCGTTTGGCCAGGCCATGGGACACCGCGAGGTTGGCGCTTTTGGTCACGCCGTAGTTGATCATGTCGGCCGGGGTCGCCACGCCGGATTCCGAAGACAGGAAAATCACCCGACCCCAGCCCTGCTCGACCATCGCCGGCACGTAATGCCGCGACAGGCGCACGCCGGAGATCACGTTGATCTCATAGAAGCGCGTCCACTCATCGTCGGGCGCATCAAAGAAGTCCACGGCGTTGTAGATCCCGAGGTTGTTCACCAGGATGTCGGCTTTCGGTTCCGCGGCGAACAGTTTCTGCGCGCCTTCGGCCGTGCCCAGATCCGCCGTCAGACCGCGCAGTTTCGCGCCCGGCACTTTGTCGCGGATGCTCGCCAGTGCCTGCTCGACCTTGGCCGAGTCGCGACCGATCACTACCACCGTGGCGCCCGCCTCGGCCAGTGACTGGCTGATGCCCAAACCGATACCCGCCGTGCTGCCGCTGACAATCGCCAGTTTTCCGCTCAGATCGATCTTCATGCTTTCACCTCATCGATAGGTAATGGTGCACGTTCGGACACCAGTTTCGCTTCACGCATGGCCTGCCAGAAACCGGCAGGAATCACCGCTGACAGCGCCGCCACGTCTTCGGCGATCCGCCCCGGTTTACTCGCGCCGGGAATCACCGCCGCCACGGCCGGATTGGCCAGGGAGAATTGCAGCGCCGCTGCTTTTACATCCACACCATGGACCGCCGCGATACGTTTGATCTGCTCGACCTTGGCAACGATCTCGGGGCTGGCCTTCTGGTATTCGAAGTGCGCGCCACCGGCCAGGATCCCCGAGCTATAAGGGCCGCCGACGACGATTTCAACGTTCTGCGCCCGCGCCGAATCCATCAGGCGCTGCAGGGCACGTTCGTGGTCGAGAAGAGTGTAGCGGCCGGCCAGCAGAAAACCGTCGGGCTGCGCTTCGGTCAGATCAAGGGTCAACTCGCAGGGTTCGACCTTGTTCACGCCCAGGCCCCAGCCCTTGATCACGCCTTCTTCACGCAGGCGGGTCAGGACTTTAAAGGCGCCGGTGCGGGCCTGGTTGAAATACTCCAGCCATTGGTCGCCATAGAAATCCTGAGCGATGTCGTGGACCCAGACGATGTCGAGGCGATCGGTTTTCAGGCGTTCGAGGCTGTCTTCGATCGAGCGCAAGGTGGCGTCGGCGCTGTAATCGTTGACGATTTTGTTCGGGCGGCCGTGTTCGAACACCCCGCTCTTCTCGCCCAGATCCCGGGCGGCGGCGTCTTCGACTTCGTCGAGAATCACCCGGCCGACCTTGGTGCTGAGCACATAGTCGTCGCGCTTGTAGCGGGACAGTGCTTCGCCGAGGCGGATTTCCGACAGGCCCGAGCCGTAGAACGGCGCGGTGTCGAAATAACGCACGCCGGCATCCCACGCCGCATGCACGGTGGCTTGCGCTTCCTCCTCAGGAATGGCGCGGAACATGTTGCCCAGTGGCGCGGTGCCGAAGCCCAGCTGACCGGGCAGTTTGTCTTTCAAACTCATGGGGGTTTCCTCGTAGTGTCTGGGTCGTGGTTGACCGTTGAGCAGATCCTAGATTGCGACGCCCAGACCGTCCAAGACATAATGCGCAGCACTTGAGTCCCTAAAGGTCTGACATGATCGATTTCCGCCAATTGCGCTACTTCGTGGTCGTCGCCGAGGAAGAGCACGTCGGCCGCGCCGCCGAGCGCCTGCATATTTCCCAGTCGCCCCTGAGCCGGCAGATCGCCCAGCTCGAAGAGCGTCTGGGCCTGACCCTGTTCGAACGCAGCCAGCAGCGCATCCGCCTGACCCGCGACGGTCAGACGTTCCTCGCCGAAACCCGTGCCTTGCTGACCCACGCCAATCGCCTCGAATCCCTCGGCAAACGCCTGGGCCGTGGCGAGGAAGGTGGCTTGTGCATCGGCTATATCGAGAACGCCATGCACGCGGGCGTCCTGCCCAACGCCTTGCGCGTGCTGCGGGGGGATCGGCCGAACGTGCATGTCGCGCTGTACAACCTCAACTCCGCCGAACAGCTTGAAGGCCTGCGTCAGCGCAGCCTCGATATTGCACTGGTCAGTGAACCGCCGGCGGCGGACGATCCGGATCTGCTGGGTTTTCAGGTACTGGACGACCCGATGCTGCTGGCGCTGCCTGAGCAGCATCCGCTGGCTGGACAGGCTTCGCTGACCCCGGAGGATCTGGCCACTCAGGAATGGATCGGCGTGCAACCGCGCCAGGATGCCTGCGACGACTTCCTCAGCGCCTGCCTGCGTGCCGGCTTCACCCCGGATGTGCGCATGCAGGCGACCGAGCCGTTCACCGCGCTCGGATTGGTCGCTTCGGGGCTGGGGATTGCAATGATCCAGAAAGGCCTGAGCCACAACGCCCCGCCGGGTGTGGTGTTGCGGGAGGTGCCGTGGCTGGCGTTTACCACGCCGCTGTGGGCGGCTTGGCACCGGATTAATTTGCGGCCGTTGGTGGAGACGTTTCGGGAGGTTTTGACTGGGTCTGATATCTCCGGCGCCAAGTAATCCGCGGCCCCTCATCGGAACGCCGCCCGCCTAGCCCTCTCCCCGAGGGAGAGGGAACTGATCGGGGGATATTGACGTGATACAGCAACCTGAAAAACCTAGTGTGAATCCATAATCAGGTTGATCCGACACTGCCGGTTGGTCTGGTCTACAGTGATTTTTCCATCCCACTTCACAAGGACGTGAAGCATGCAAAATCGCCCTACCCTCGACCAACGCCGATTCGCCCGCCGCTTGCGCGCCAGCCAGACCGATTGCGAGCAGATGCTCTGGCAAAGGCTGCGTGCGCGGCAGGTGGCGGGACTGAAGTTTCGGCGGCAGGTGCCGATCCCGCCGTTTGTGCTGGATTTTTATTGTGTGGAGTTGAGGTTCGCGGTGGAGCTGGATGGCGGGCAGCATTATGAGGAGGCGGGAGAGATTCATGATCGGCGGCGGACGCTCTATCTTCAGCGGCTTGGGATTGAGGTGGTTCGGTTCAGTAATCTTGAGGTGATTCAGCAGATGGGGGATGTGTTGGAGCAGATTGTCAGGATCGCGGAGGATCTGAGATCGCGGTCCTGATCCAGAAAGCGCCCTCACCCTAGCCCTCTCCCAGAGGGAGAGGGAACTGATTGGGGGATATTGCCGTAATACATCGACCTGAAAGCTTTGCAGTGAATCCATAATCGACTCTGTATTTCCGGCCAATGCTTTGAATCCATAATCGACTCGGTGTCGCATGCTTGGAATCCATAATCGACTCGGTTTTTCAGGTCGATGTATCCCTCAAGACACCTCGGTCGGCTCCCTCTCCCTCCGGGAGAGGGCTGGGGTGAGGGAAAGCGGTCGACACAGAAATCCGGGCATTCAAATCCCGAAACGCCCCCACCCCGCCACCAACTGCGCACTGATACTCACCCCGCCACACACCACAATCACCACATCCCGAGCCTCCGCCAGCGCCGGATGATCGAGATAAGCCACCGCCAGCGACACCCCGCACGCCGGCTCTACCAGTTGCCGCAAATCACTGGCATAGCGCACCACGCCCATGATCGCGTCGTCATCGGACAGCACCAGGCATTCATGATCGAACTCGCCGATGTACTGCACCGGCCACTTCGCCACCTGCGCGGCGCCCAGGGAGGTGGCGACGGTGTCGATCTTGCTCAGGCGCACCGGGTGGCCGGCCTGAACGGCGGCGGCAAACGAGGCGGCGCCCCGGGTTTCGCAGGCGATGATCCGGCAGTCACGCCGGTCATGGCGCAGCAGTCCGGTGAGGATTCCTGCGAGCAATCCCCCGCCGCCGACCGAGGTGACCACGGTGTCGACCTGCGGGCAGTCTTCGAGGATTTCATCGATCATGGTGCTGTGCCCCTCCCACAACACCGGGTGGTCGAAGGCCGGGACGTATTCGGTGTCTGCCGCGCTGGCCAGTTCCCGTGCTCGCTGGTTGGCTTCGTCCCAGACTTTGCCGTGGACAATGACTTCGGCGCCGGTGCGGCGAATCCGCGCGCGGGTCGCTTCGGGGGTGGTGTGCGGCACCACGATGCAGGCTTGCAAACCCAGACTGGCGGCCGCCACCGCCGTAGCCAGGCCGGCGTTGCCACCGGACGGGCAGACGACTTTGCGTTTGCCCTGCGCCGCCGCCAGACTGCACAACAATCCCATGCCCCGCAGCTTGAAAGAGCCGCTGGGTTGCAGGTTTTCCAGTTTCAGCCAGATACGCCGGGAGGTGGTCGACAGAGTCGGATGGAGGATCAACGGCGTGCGGATGTGCAGCATGGCGGGCTCCTGATGACGCCACGTCCGGGCGACCGCTGCGTCGGAGCGTGGACGGATGAAAGTGAAACGTCCCTGTCTGAAGCTTAGTTCACCCCGCCCACCCAACGCTGAACGCCGGGGATCGTGCCCGGATCTACACTGAACGGAACAGCCGTGAGGTGCCTATGAAAATGTCAGCGCAAATGACCGTCGTCGCGGTCCTCGCCACCCTCGCCTATCTGGGCCTGGCGATGTGGGGCATCGGTGGCGTGGCGGTGTTCTTCTCCCACGGATCACTGGTGGTCGTGGCCCTGGCGACGCTGGTGATGGTGGTGGTGTCGTTGTTCAGCGAAGTGAACCTCAGCTCCGGCGAGCGCGAAGACCGGGCCAATCGCTGGGTGCTTCCGGCGTTCGGCGTGATCGGACTGGTCAGTGGTTTTCTGCCGGCGTATTGCGACCGAATCGGTTTCTGGACCGTGGGCAGCGAAGGCACCCGCTGGCTGGGGGCGTTGCTGTTCATTGTCGGTGGGGCGTTGCGGCTGTGGCCGGTGTTTGTGCTGGGGCATCGGTTCAGCGGCCTGGTGGCGATTCAGCCGGGGCACCGTCTGGTAACCGATGGCATTTACACACGCTTGCGCAATCCCAGCTATCTGGGGCTGGTCGTCAACGCACTGGGCTGGGCCCTGGCATTTCGTTCGGTGGTCGGGATCCTGCTGGCGGCGCTGACGCTGATCCCGCTGATTGCCCGTATCCACTCGGAAGAAGCGCTGCTGCGCACCCAGTTCGGCGCCGAATACGACGCCTATTGCGCGCGCAGCTGGCGGTTGTTGCCGGGAGTTTACTGAGGTTGCAAACGCAACTGGCCTTCGCTGTCGATACTCAGCGCAACCTCGCGGTAGCTGGCGATGGTCGCGTGCGGAGTTTCGATCGGATGCTGGTGAGTCGCCGTGATGATCATCAACGGCGCACCCGCCGCTTCAGCCGCCTGGATGCCGACCGTCGCGTCTTCGAAAATCAGGCAATCGGCCGGTTTCAGGCCCAGACGTTCGGCGGCCAGTCGGTAGCCGGCCGGATCAGGTTTGCCGGCGCTCACGTCTTCGGCAGTGATCATCACCGCCGGCTCGGGAATCCCCGCCGCCGCCATCCGCCGCAACGCCAGATCCCGTGGCGCCGAGGTCACCATGGCCCACTGATTTGCCGGCAACGACTTGAGAAACGCCGCCGCACCCGGAATCTCGACAATGCCTTCAACGTCTTCGATTTCCGCCTCGGTGATGAACGCGGCTTGCGCCTCGGCGTCCACCCCCGGCAGGTTCAGACGCGTGATGGTGTCGACGGCGCGCACGCCGTGGATGGTCGGCAGGAACGACTCGACATCCACGCCATGACGCTCGGCCCAGGCCGCCCAGATCCGCTCGGCGGCGGCGATGGAGTTGAGGACGGTACCGTCCATGTCGAACAGGAACGCGCCGAACGCGCGATTGAAAACAGCATCGTGAGCAGACAAGGGATCGCATCCTTAGGCAGAGCCGGGCAAATGTGCCCGGCAATGTAGCATCTGCCGCAGGCTTCAGTGCAGACGCGGCGCCTTGGATTTGAACGCGCCGTCCACACAATCGAGCAACTGGCCGATGGCCCAGGGCTTCTTGATGAACGCCACCGGATGGCGGACGCCGGAGGTTTCCGGCGTTTCATAGCCGGACATGACCATCACCGGTTTTTCCGGCCAGCGCTCGCCGACCAGATTGGCCAGGTCCGCGCCATTGAGGGTGCCGGGCATGGTGATGTCGGTGAGCAGCAGCGCGACTTCCGGCGCGTGCTCTTCCAGGTACTGCGACGCCGCATCGGCACTGGTCTGCGGCTCGACCTTGAAACCTTCCTCCTGAAGAATTTCGCACAGAAACTCCAGAATCAACGGATCGTCTTCCACTACCAGAATCAACCCGCCAGGAAGGTGCGCGCTCGACGTCGGAATTGGACACATGAACTGGCACTCCCTGAATTGCATGAACGATTTAGCGGCATGATCCCGCTGCTTATCTGGTATGAGCAGCGCCTTGTACATAAATTCATTTTTGATACAGGTCTTTTCGATAACGTCGCTCGGCGGGCCATCGCCACGGCGTTTTTGTGGTTAAAATGCCCGCCCTTTTGCTGGCCGATCCCGATTGATGAACCCTCAAGCTCTCGCCGTTCTCCACGCCCACCTGCTCACTGCGCTGACCTCGGCTCCGGCCGAAACCCGGCGCCTGTTCCATGGTCGTGGACGCTGCTGGCCGGGGTTGGAGCAAGTCACCGTGGACTGGCTGCAAGGCGTGGTGCTGGTGTCGCTGTTCAAGGAACCCGAGGCTTCGCAACTGGAAGAACTCAAGCGTCTGTTACTGGAAATCACCGGTTCGGCGCCATGGCAACAGTCCGGCGCCCACACCCTGCTGATCCAGCACCGTTACCTGCCGCAGAGCACCGCCGAATGGCTGCTGGGGGAAGAAATCGACGAGATGACCATCGTCGAGGGCGGGCTGAAATACCGGGTGGATATGGGCCGCAAGCAGAACGCCGGGCTGTTCCTCGACATGCGCTACGGGCGCAACTGGGTGCGCGAGCAGGCAGCCGGCAATCGGGTGCTGAACCTGTTCGCCTACACCTGCGGTTTTTCGGTGGCGGCCATCGAGGGTGGCGCCAGCCATGTGGTCAACCTCGACATGTCCCGCGCCGCGCTGAGCCGGGGCCGAGACAATCACCGGTTGAACGGGCATGACCTGAGCAAGGTGAGTTTCCTCGGCCACGACCTGTTCAAGTCCTGGGGCAAGGTGATCAACAGCGGCCCCTATGATCTGGTGATCATCGACCCGCCGTCGTTCCAGAAAGGCAGCTTCCTGCTGACCAAGGATTACCAGCGCGTGCTGCGCCGCCTGCCGGAACTGCTGACGGCGCACGGCACGGTGCTGGCGTGCATGAACGATCCTTCGTTTGGTCCGGACTTCCTGATCGACGGCGTGACCCAGGAGGCGCCGAGCCTGCGTTTCGAGCAGCGGCTGGAGAACCCGCCGGAGTTTCCGGATATCGATCCGCAAAGCGGTCTGAAGGCGCTGGTCTTCAAACGCATCGACTAGCGAAAGAGCCCTTGTCCGAGTTCGCGCGCTGCCTGCAACTGCACCGCAGGATCGCTCGACTCGGACTCCAGCAACAACGCCGAGCCCGCCACCGTCGCCCCGCAGTAATCGAAAATCCCGTGATCGATCTGCGTCTTCAGCGCTGCGCCGTAGCCATGGCGTTCGTAGGTGCGTGCATCAGCCCCGCCGAGTGCAACCAGTTGCACACGCAGGCGTCCGAGCTTCTTGCGCGTCGAATCGCCGTCGAAATCAAACGCCCAGCCATTGCTGAACACCCGGTCGATCCAGCCCTTGAGCAGCGCCGGCATCGACCACCAGAACACCGGATAGACCAGCACCAGCGCATCGGCGCGGTCGATCCGAGCCTGCTCGGCCAGAACATCCGCTGGAGGCGCGGATTCGCGGTGATGCACGGCCCAGTCGGCCACGCCGAAACGCGGGTCGAATTCCTCGGCGTGCAGGTCAGCGATTTCGAAGGTGTTGGAAGGATCGTTCTCCGACAGGCCTTTGGCGATTTTCTGCGCCAGCGCATGAGTCAGCGAACGGGGATCGTCATGAGCCACAACAATCAAAGCGTGCATGGGGAAATCTCCGGTTGGTGATTGCTGACCAAGGGCTTATCCTTTCGATAAGCTACACTTAGTAAGTTACCTTCAGTAAGTTACGTTTGGTATATAAACAATGTCAATCACTGAAATCCCCGAATCCGTTCAACCCCGCCGACGCCTGTCCCGGGAAGACCGCCAGCGCCAGTTGCTCGACATGGCCTGGCAATTGATTCGCGAAGAAGGCACCGATGCCCTGACCCTGGGTTATCTGGCGGAAAAGGCCGGCGTGACCAAACCGGTGGTGTATGACCACTTCACCACCCGCGCCGGTTTGCTGGCGGCGCTGTATCAGGATTTCGACAGGCGCCAGACCGCATTGATGGATGCCGCGCTGGACAATTGCGAGGCGACGCTGAGCGGCACTGCCTCGGTGATTGCCACGTCGTATGTCGACTGTGTGCTGACTCAGGGTAACGAGATTCCCGGGGTGATTGCCGCCCTGGACAGCACGCCGGAACTGGAGAAGATCAAGCGCGAATACGAGGCGATTTTCCTGGAGAAATGCCGCCGCGTGCTGTCGCCGTTCGCTGACGGTGGCGACATTACCCAGGCGGGACTGCGCGCCATGCTCGGTGCCGCCGAGGCGTTGTCTCAAGCTGCGGCCACCGATGAAATCAGCGCGGCGCAGGCCCGCGACGAGTTGTTTGCAACCATCACCGCGATGGTCGAAAGGGCCGCCGCCAGCGCCGCAAAAGCAAGTGACTGACGGTACTTGAGACCGTCCGGGCACCTTCCTAGGATGGAGATACGCAGCCGCTTGGTTCGCCAAACCGCTGCGTAGGTGCGGGTGCCCTGAACCCCAATCAAGCCCGCACCTTGTTTCACGCGCATCTTGAGCCTCACGGGCTCTACTTCCTCCCCATCAAAGAGTCTTGAGGCTCTTTTTTTGTCTCTGAAAATCAGCGTTCCGGTTCGCGGCGGATCGAGCGCCACGTGGCCTGCGCCAGCAACTCGCGATAAGCCTTCGGACTGCCCTGCACTCTTCCCGACAACCATGCGCGGCAATAGCTGTCGGCCTGGCCGACGATCAGCGACGGCAGCAATTCAGCCGGACATTCATTGAGTTCGGCAGCGCGTCCGGATTCGCTCAGCCAGGTGCGCAGACCCTGGTTGCGCGTCCTGTTACGGTCGGCGAGTTCGTCCTTGTGCGGCCCCCGGGTCACGGCATAACGCGCGTGATACTGGAACCGCGCCCATTCCGGCTGATTTTCCACCCAGTCCACATAGCTGTAGACCAGCGCCTGCACGCCCTCCTCGGTCGTTGTTGCCTCGGCCAGATAGGCGTCGCGCAAGCGCGCCTGATCTTCCAGCGCAGTGAAAAACAACGCGGCCACCAGCCCTTCCTTGTTGCCGAAGTGGTGGTAGATCGCGCCGACGCTGGTGTCGCACTCGGCGCGGATCATTTCGATGGTGGTGGCCTCGATTCCCTGCTCGTTGAACAGGCGCAGGGCCTGACGAAAGATGTCGCGCTTGAGTTCGGCCCGGCGTCCGGGGTAGCTGCGCTCGAGTAGATCTGCGGTGTCCATGGGGTTGAAAGCCTTGTAAATCCGGTTGAAAGGCACGCCCGTGCCGGTGATCGAAACGCGCCTAGGTTGACAGATTTCCCACGGACAGAATACCGTTCCGTTACAGAATAATATTCTGTAACGGAACATAATTCTGTAAATTCATCCAATCGCGAGGTTTCCCCATGAGTCAGTTTCTCAGCATGTTCACCAGCGCCGGCCCCGAAGCGTTCAGCCAGATGGCCTGTCAGGTCGCACCGTATTTCAGCAGCATCAATCCGTTGGTCAGCGAGTTGCGCGCAGGCTCGGCGACGGTGCAGGTGCCGTTTCGCCGCGAGATCACCAACCATCTCGGCACCGTACACGCCATTGCCATGTGCAACGCCGCCGAACTGGCAGCCGGGATGATGACCGACGTGTCGATTCCCACCGGCGCACGCTGGATTCCCAAAGGCATGACCGTCGAGTACCTGGCCAAGGCCAAATCCGATGTGACCGCCGTGGCCAATGGCGAAGGGCTGGACTGGCAGACCGAAGGCGACAAGATCGTGCCGGTGGACATCCACGACGCCGAGGGCAAGAAGGTGTTCACGGCACGGATCACCATGAACGTGAAGCTGTCCTGAAATCACGGGCACAAAAAAAGCCCTCGTTGCGGTCATCGCAACAAGGGCTTTTTGCCGTTGGCCGGATCAGTGCACGGTCAGGCGCTGGCGGACAAACTCTTCGGTGTGACGGGTGACTTGATCCAGGTGCCGGTCACGCTGCTTCTCGGCATCGACCATCGCCCGTTTGCCATGTTTTTGCAGCAAGTAGGTGTGGATCTGCTGCACTTCCAGCGAGCGGTAGATCGGCGTGGTGTCGATAAAACCGCGCAAACCGTTGCTGCGGTAATGCCGGGTGCTCATCAGCACCTGAGTCTCCAGCTGGCCCAGCACTTCAAAGCCCAGCGCTTCGAAATACGGGACTTTACCCACGCTGCACGTCAGTTCGGCATGGGGGTAACGCGCAACCATGTCAGCAATCAGCGCACGGGCCACACCCTGGCGGCGATGCTGCTGATCGACCGCCAGGTACGCCACATTGCACGCTTCCCAATCGCCCTGGACCGGCAGATACAACAGAAAGCCGATCACCTGTTCCGGATCATCGTCGTCGGTGGCCACCAGCAATTCCACTTCGGTGCCCTTCTCGCCGTTCAGCGCCTCCAGATACAAATGCACCTCGTAGCCGACCGCGTACTGATAGACGTTGTACAGCAGGTTGCTCGGGCCAAGACCGATCGCGCTGATGTCGGTCAGGTAGTCGACCACCATTTGCAAAATCTGGCTGTTGACGCCTTCGGGGCACGGGGATTTGTAGTGGGTGATGCGGGGCATGGCGGGTGAACTCCGGCGGTAAAACACAGGTTGCCACCGGGCTGACCGTGGCAAACGCCGACATCATACCGCGCCCGGGCGCGGACACCGGCTAAAGTTGCCCGCCCTGCCGCCGATGCAGCTTTTCTCTATTCCGAAATCACGAAGGATCGTCCGATGTACTACCCGCGCGAAGCCCAAAGGGATCATCTCTACAACCGTATCGTGATGTTGACTGTCGCATGCTGTGTAGTGTTGCTGCTGGCCGGCATGGCCCGCCAACAGGGCATTCGCTATGGTCTGTTGCAGTTCAACGCCATGGAAGTCAGCGGCACCGTCACGCAACTGGAAGAGATCCGGATGAACCGGAACGGCAAGATCCTTCACTACCGCTACACCGACGATCAGGGGCAGAGCCACGAAGATCAGTTCGTCGACGAGCGCTACGCCGAGCACACGCAATATGAAGTGGGCGGGCCGATCCCTCTGCTGGTTTCACGATGGCTGCCGGAGAAGAACGCCATTGCCGCCGAACTGCACAGCTACCGCCCGGGCTTCTACATCATGACCGGCGGCCTTTTGCTCGGGGTTCTGTTCCTGCTGATCTCGGGCAGGACGTTCTGGCAGATCCAGGCCATGAAAGAAGAAGATCGCTTCTACTGATTCATCCTCTTTTTCCGGCGCCGTTCCTGACAAAAATTTCATCCGGCCGGCGTCGGATCTTTCGCCGATTTGGCGTCCAATTCTTCAGCTGCGTTCACTTTCCCGACGCAGGCCCTGAGGAGTTGTCATGAACGTTCTGCGTTCCCTGTTGAAATGGCGAAAAGCCCTGCTGCTGGTGCCAGTGACGCTGGCCGCGCTGGCCAGTTCCCCCGTGTTTGCCCAACCCGAAATGATCATCCGCGAAGCACCGCCACCGATGCGCATGGAACCGATGCCCGGCCCACGGGCAGGTTATGCCTGGGATCGCGGCCATTGGCGCTGGGAAGGTCGTGGTTATGTCTGGATGCCCGGTCACTGGCAACCGGTGCGTCACCGTGGCGCACGCTGGGAACCGGGCCACTGGCAGGCGCGCGGGCCGAACTGGTACTGGATTGAAGGCCATTGGGTGCGTTGATCGCACAACCGTCCGCCAACGTTACCCACCAGGAACATCACCATGTCAAAAACCCTAAAAACCTTGCTCACCGCCACGCTGGTGGCAATCACCCTGTCGGGTTGTGTCGTCGAACCGGCGCGCCCGCACCGACCACCACCGATTGTCGAAGTGGTTCCGGCGATGCCTGCGCCGGGCTATCACTGGGTCGCCGGGCATTACCGCTGGGCCGGCAACCAGTGGCGCTGGGTGCCGGGCCATTGGCGGGCGTATTGAGTCCGGTCACTGGGCCGGCGCCACGACCTTGAACTTGATCGCGATGTCGTTCGAGACCACGGTGTCGGCCCACTCCCCGGCACCGAGGCCGAAAGCATCGCGCTTGAGCACCAGTTCACCGTCGAAGATGCCGATGCTGTTGTCCGGTTTCAGATGCACCGGCACCTGTACTTCATGGGTGATGCCTTTGAGGGTGAGCCGGCCGGCCACCAGGTAATGGTTTTCATCGACACGGCTGAAACCGGTCGATTCGAACACTGCCGTCGGAAACTTTTGCGTGTCGAACCACGCCGGTTTTACCAGTTCGGCATTGGCGTCCTCGCTGCCGGCGTCGATGCTCGTGAGGTCAATGTGCAACGTGGTGCGGGCGTTGCTCAGATTGGCAGTGTCGAAGTCCAGCGTCGCATCGAACTTGCCGAACGTGCCATACATCCGCGAGCCCATCTGGTTGTAAGTGAAGCTGATCTGGCTGGCGGCGGTATTGACCCGGGTGTACTCCACCGCCTGCGCCGTCGGCATGACGATCAGGCAACACACGGCAGCCAACAACAATCGAATCGACATGGGATGCTCCGGCGCCTCGGTGGGCCTCGATTGACTTAAGCAAACAACCGCCGCTTACGCCACTCCGTCCGGCATGTGCGCCTTCAGGTAACCGATCAACGCCGTCACCTTGGGCGATGGCAGATGTTCGCGAGCCGTGACCGCGTGGAGATCCTGCGGCGGGCCGATCCACTCCGGCAACACCCGGATCAGGCGTCCGGCCTGCACATCGGTTTTCATGCTCTGATCCATCGCCAGGCTCAGTCCCTCGCCTGCCAGTAACGCGTCGTGCAACAGCGCCGGGTCGTTGGCGAGGATGGCGGGCTCGACTCGATAGTCTCTCAGCCGCCCCCCTTCCCGACGCAAAGGCCAGACATAACCGACATCGCGCCGAGCCTGATGCAGCGTCAACGTCTGATGGTGAAGCAATTCTTCCGGGGATTGCAGCGTTCCGTGACGGGCGAGATATTCCGGGGCCACGTAAATGCCAGTGGGGAAACTGGCCAGCCGACGGGCGATCAAACTCGAGTCCGGCAAAGCCCCCAGCCGCAGTGCAACATCGATCTCCTCGCCCACCAGATCCATCGGCACATGAGACGCCAGAATCTCCAGACGAATCTCCGGATACGCCTGACGAAACCCGGCCAACAGCGGCGCAAACCAGCTCACCCCGAATGAAAACGGCACCGTCACCCGCAACCAGCCACGGGGCCCGTCACGCAATTGATGCACCGCCCGTTCGGCGTGCTCGAGGGTGTCGGCGATGGATTTGCACTGCTCGTAATACACCGCGCCGGCCTCGGTCAGGCTCAACTGCCGGGTGGTGCGACGCAGCAGTTGCACACCGATGGCCTGCTCCAGCTCGCGCACCCGGCGGCTGACCGTGGTTTTCGGTATCTGCAAGGTATGGGCGGCTGCGGTGAAACTGCCGAGGCGCACCACGCAGACAAACACCAGCGTGTCGTTCAAGTCACGGATCATTTCGGGCCTGCCTGAGGACAATCAACTGTGCCACTCATGGCACATTTCATGCCGTGATTATGGGCTAATCATCTGAAACCCTGCGACCTAATATCGACGCTCCCTCTCGGAGTGCTATCCATGAACCTCAACGAATACGCCGAACATGACGGCATCGGCCTCGCGCAACTGGTTGCCTCAGGCGAAGTCCACGCCAAAGAGCTGACCGCTCTGGCCATCGAAGCGATACGGCAGGTCAACCCATCGATCAACGCCGTCATCGAGCACTGGACACCGACCGCAACCACGGGCAGCGGCCCTTTGGCCGGGGTGCCGTTTCTGATCAAGGACCTGGCGATCACCGCTGCCGGGCGGCGCAATGAACTGGGCAGCCGACTGGCCCAAGGGCTGGTCGCGCAAAGCGATTCCACGCTGATGCAACGCTTCAACGCCGCCGGGCTGATGACGCTGGGGCGCACCACCACCCCGGAAATGGCGTTCAGCACCGAAACCGACTCCCTCCTGCAAGGCCCGACCCGCAACCCGTGGAACCCACAACTTTCCGCCGGAGGCTCAAGCGGTGGTGCCGGGGCTGCCGTCGCGGCGGGCATCGTGCCGATCGCCCATGCCACCGACGCTGCCGGATCGATCCGCGTTCCGGCCGCCTTCAACGGGCTGGTGGGCCTCAAGCCGACGCGCGGCCGCAGCTCCCACGGGCCATTGATGGACGAGGTGTTTGCCGGGCTCGGCGTGCAATTGGGCCTGTCGCGGACGGTGCGCGACAGCGCGGCGCTGATGGATGTGGTGCAGGGCTGTGCGCCGGGAGATCCTTACTACACGGCGGCACCGGCCGAAGGTTTTCTGGCTCAGGTCGGCCGCGATCCGGGACGCTTGCGTATCGGTTTGCTCGATGCGCCGTGGAACGGGGCCAGCGTCGATCCCGAGATCAGTGATGCCACGGCCCGTGTTGCCCGAGAGCTTGAATCCCTCGGCCATCAGGTAGAAACCGTGCGGGCGCCGCTCGGCCTGTCGTGGGACGCGTTCGTCGAGGCCAACGCGCACATCTGGTGTGCAAGTCTGGTGCGCTGGATCGATCATCTCGCCACCGCTATCCGGCGCCCCGTCGATCGCAGCACCCTGGAGCCGGCCACCCTCGCCTGTTACGCCTTCGGCCAACAATCGCGCGGTACGGATTTCGCCGCCGCGCTGGAAGTGCGCAACAGCGTCGCCCGGCAAGTGGCCGCGTGGTTCGAGTCCATCGACATCCTGCTGACCCCGACCCTGCCGCAACTGCCGCAAGCCATCGGTCTCTACAATCGCGGCGCCGAGACTCTGGACGGCCTGCAATGGACGGCGCGAGTTTTCGAGCATTCGCCCTTCACCCCGGTGTTCAACGTTGCGGGAACACCGGCCATCTCCCTGCCATTGGGCATGTCACACAGCGGCCTGCCGATCGGTGTGCAACTGGCCGCTCGCTTCGGGGCTGACGATGTTCTGTTGCGTCTGGCCGCGCAACTGGAGCAGGCGTTGCCGTGGCATCACCAGCGGCCGCTGATTCACGCTGGCCGCTGAAAGCAAAAAGGGCCGTTCCTCCGGGAACGGCCCTGCGTTTTCTGACGGTCAGCCCTACACCAGCCGTTCGATCTTCTGATGCTGCCAGACCAGTTTGTAATACAGCGTCTGCAGTACCAGCATCCCCAGGTACGCCACCGGGAACGCCATCCACACACCCTGCAAACCAAACTGCCCGTCCAGCCAGTACGCCGCCGGCAATTGCACGCCGACCACGCAAATGATCGCGATGGCCACCGGCACCAGCACCGTGCCGCTGGCGCGCATGATGCCGCCGATGATCGCCTGAAAGCCGAAGATCAACAGGCTCCACAGCATGATGTGCAGCAAGTGCTCGGCCATGGCCCGGGTCGAGTCTTCGGTGAGGAACAGCCCCAGCAACCAGTGCGACAACAGGTAACCGAGCACGATCAGGCCACCGGTCAGGCACACGTTGATCCACAACCCGGTGCGCAGGATCGGCCCCATGCGCTCCAGCCGCCCGGCGCCAATCGCCTGGGCACCGAGGATCGATGCGGTGATTGCAATCGACAGCGCCGGAAACTGTACGTAGTTGACGATCTGCGTCACCGCGCCATAGGCCGCCGTCGCCTGGGAGCCGTGCTGATTGACCAGAGTCAGAATCACCAGCTCCGACAGTGACAGCACGATCATCTGCACCCCGGTCGGCAGGCCGATGCGCAACACCTTGCCGAGAATCTCGCCGTCCAGCCGCAACGACGCAAAGAACTCCCGATCCGGCGCCAGCGGATGGCCCTTGCGGATCAGGCTCCACGCCAGCCACGCCATCGCCGCCAGCGTACCGGCCAGACCGGCGAACGCCGCGCTCTGAATGCCCAGTTGCGGCAAGCCGAACCAGCCGCGAATGAACGCTGGGGTCAGCGCCAGACCGACAACGGTCGACAGCAGCAGAGCGAGCATCGGCGACAGCGTGTCGCTCACCCCGCGCAACAGCTGAGTGAACAACACGTACACCAGCACAAACGGCAAGGTCCACATCATCACCCGGGCGTAGGAAACCGCATCATCCAGCACGTCCGCCGGCGTGCCCAACCCCTGCAACGCCTGACGCGCAAACACACTGCCAAACACCGCCGCGACCAGCCCGATCAACACCCCCAGCAACAGCGTCGCCCCGGCAATCGCCTTCACCATATGCGACTCGCGCGCGCCCCACGCCTGACCGATCAACACCCCTGCCCCGGCCCCCAGACCGATGACCAGCGCGATGAAGAAAAAGATGATCGGAAACATCCCCGACACCGCCGCCAGCGCCTGAGTGCCGAGCATCTGGCCGATGTAGATACTGTTGACCGTGCCCGACATCGACTGCAGGAAGTTCGACAGCACCATCGGGGCGAGGAACAGCAGGTAGGTTTTCCAGAGGGGGTTTTGGGCGGGGGTTTGCATTGAGAGTCCGTCTCGGGAGGAGGCAATGTGGGAGAGTCTAAGGTATGCACAGCCGTTCAGGTCGTACCCCTTTGCATTAAAACTTCGTAATCTCCACCACCTGTCTAAAATGGAAGTGAACCGATCCCATGTCCCGCGTCTCGACCCTGCTGACCTCTACCCTTTTTGCCGTTCTGGCGACGACAGCCAACGCCGCCCCGACACCAGCGCCTGAAGCGCTGCAAAGCCTGCTGAGTACCCTGAACGAACGCCTGAACATCGGCGACCTCGTCGCCCTGACCAAATGGGACAGCGGCAAGCCGATCCAGGACAGTCCCCGCGAAGCCCAGGTCATTGCCAATGCCCGGACGCTGGCCACCGAACGCAAGCTCGACCCGGAAGACGTGGCGCAATTGATCGCCGCGCAGATGGAAGCCAACAAACTGGTGCAATACGGTTTGCTCGTGAAGTGGCAGGCGGCCGGCGCTGCGCCGGACACGCCGCGTCCGGATCTGGGCAAACAGATTCGGCCGCGTCTGGATGAGCTGCAAACCCGTCTGTTGCAGCAATACGCCGACTTCACTCCCTACCGGCACGACCCGAATTGCCCGGTATGGCTGGCCAAGGCGCGTAGCGGTTTGACTCATGATGCGTTGCACGAGCTGGCCCTGACCCGTGCCACCGGGGAGCTATGCATTCGGGCGACGGCCCCGTGAATCGGGGTTCAGGCATCCATCGCTGGCGTCGATAGTCACCATCACGCCAATGAAGTTCTCATAAAAAATCCCGGGCGTAACATCTGCTCCATACCAACCCAACAACACCCCGGAGCACACGATCATGAAACGCCAAATCCTTCTCGGCATCGCTTTCTCGGTACTTGCAGTCAACGCTTTTGCAGCCAAACCCGCGCACACCATGATCGCCGAAGGCGGTTCGGATCGACTGATCGAACAGCGTGTAGCTGAAGGTGGTTCGGATCGTCTGCTGGAACGCCGTGTTGCCGAAGGTGGCTCGGATCGTCTGATCGAACGCCGCGTTGCCGAAGGTGGCTCGGATCGTCTGCAAGAACGCCGCGTTGCCGAAGGTGGCTCGGATCGTCTGCAAGAACGCCGCGTTGCCGAAGGTGGTTCGGATCGCCTGCAGGAACGCCGCGTAGCTGAAGGTGGTTCGGATCGTCTGCAAGAACGTCGCGTTGCCGAAGGTGGTTCGGATCGTCTGCAAGAACGTCGCGTTGCCGAAGGTGGTTCGGATCGTCTGCAAGAACGTCGCGTTGCCGAAGGTGGTTCGGATCGTCTGATCGAACGCCGCGTCGCATGACCTGAAAACGCTTTCGCAAGACAAAGAAAAGCCCGGCCTGATCAGCCGGGCTTTTCTTTGCGCGCGTTTCTTGCGACTGCCGGGTAAGCTGCGGTTACCGCGCCGAGATTCAGGTTTCCATGGACATTGAACGACTACTGAAGAAAAAACAGCTCAACGTACAGGAGCAAAACGAAGTCACCGCCCATCGCCTGATGCTGACGGCCCACGAATGGCGCGAGCGTGGTGTGCCTGCCTCACTGCGCCGATTCGGGGAATCTCAAGGCGTCGATTGGTCCAAGTCAATCGTGATCGAACTGGAAATCGACTTTCCAGGCATGCCTCGGCTCTTCGGGCGCCTGTTGAACCAGGATGAGCGCTTCATCGCGTTTGAAATCGATACGGACGCTTCGCACGAGCGCATTGAATCCGTTGATCGCTGGGAAGACATTTCGGCGTTGCAGAATACCTCGGCATCAAATCCTGGAACCGGCAAGAGCTTCGCCTCGATTGCATTGGCGGTGCGACGCAAACTCATTTGACGGCTCTGTGCCTGCATGGAAAGTCTGCCGCCAACTCAATAAAAAGCCCGGCATCATTCGCCGGGCTTTTTCACATCCAACCGTCGCTTACTGAACGGTTTTCAGCTTGACCACGTCACCGGAGACCTTGGTGGTGTAGCCGCTCAGAACCCATGCCCAGAACCAGTTTTCCTGAACCTGGGTGTTGATCATCGCATCGCCGCCCTTGGCCTGGATGGCGGCCTCTTGCGCACGGACGAAACGGCTGTTCTGCCGGATCGGGATCACGCCGAACAGCATCAGGCCGGTGGCGGTCGCTTCGCTGTGGCCGATCACGGTGTACTGATTGCTGTCGTAGTGTTTGCTGTTCATCGGGGTGCCGGTGCAACCTGCCAGAACCACACCGAACAGTGCGGCGGCGACTACTTTGCTGAGGTATTTCACTGCAAGACTCCATGGGTAAACGCCCGGGATCCATCTCTCGGGCGGCGCACACTTTACTGGAGGCAATGGCACATTGGTATCAATCTGGAAATGTTTCATGAAGCGCGTGGAATACCGGCACTGCTCTCCACAACGCCCACGGCCCTTCGTTATTGCTCAGTGAATGACTGAAGATACGCCAACAAATTATCAATCTTCTCCTCATCACTCAGCCCCCAGAAGATCATCCGCGTCCCCGGCACCACGCCTTTCGGATCTTTCAGATACGCCGTCAGCGTTTCGCGGTTCCAGGTGATGCCGGAGTTCTTCATCGCATCGGAGTACACGTAGTTCGCCGACGTCCCTGCCGGGCGACCGATGATGCCGTTGAGTTGCGGGCCAAATCCGGGGCGGGCGGATTCGCCGACCTGGTGGCAGCCGCCGCACAGGCGCGGGAAGATTTTGCCGCCGGCCTCGGCGTCGCCCGCCGCCAGGGCGGGAGTGCCGAGCAGGCCTGCGTTGAGGATCAGGGCGAGGGTCAGTAACGCGGTGTTTTTCATCGGGAGCATCCAGATCTTCGGCGGCGCCAAGGGTAATCCTGCGGGGAGCGTTGCGCTACAGGTAAGCCGCGATCACCTGCCGGACTTTGAGCAAGGCTTGACGCAGGACAAGCATGTCCACCGAGCCCAGCGCCAGCCGGATCGCGTGGGGCACATGGGCCGATACGGTGAACGGCTCGGCGTTGGTGACCGAGATCTGCTCCTTCATCAGCTCGATCACCACCTGATCGGACCTTGCGTCTTCCGGTAGCGGCAGCCACAGGAAATACGAAGACGGATGACCAACCATCGGCAAGCCTTGCAGGATTTCCGCGGCCAGCACCTGACGGGCCCGGGCGTCATCGCGCTTTTGCGCCTCCAACAAAGTAACGGTGCCGTCGTCGAGCCAGCCGCAGGCCATCGCGGTCATCACCCCCGGCGTATTCCAGGTGGTGGCGCGGATGATGCGATCCAGTGCCGGGACGATTTTCAGCGGCGCCGCAATGAAGCCGACGCGCAGGCCCGTAGCGATGTTTTTCGAAAGCCCCGAGACGTACACCGTGCGCTCCGGCGCAAGATCCGCCAGCGGTGGCGGCGGGTTATCGACCAGAAAGGCGTAGGCAGCGTCTTCGATGATCGTCAGATCATGCTGTCGGGCAATCGCTACCAAGTGTTCACGCTGCGCCAGCGGCATCACCCAGCCCAGCGGATTGTGCAGGGTCGGCATGCTGTAGACGGCACGCACCGGGCGACTGCGGCAGAGCCTGTCGAGCGCCGCCAGATCCGGGCCGTTTGCCGTCACAGGAATCGCCACCACTTCAAGGTGCAACGCTTCGGCGAGCACCTTGAAACCTGAATAGGTCAGCGCATCGGCCGCGATCACATCGCCGGGATTGAGCTGTGCCATCAACGTCACCGCCAGACCTTGCTGGGCGCCGTTGACGATCAACACCTGCTCGGCGTCGACACTCAGGCCTCGGGCCTGCAAGTGCCGGGCAACCGATGCCCGCTCATGCTGGCGACCGGCGTGAGGCTGGTAACGCAGCAGCGCTTCGAGGTCGCCGGACAGCGCTAATTGCCGCAAAGCGGTGCGCAGCAGATCGGCCTGTCCCGGCAGCGACGGATAGTTGAAGTTGAGGTCGATCATGCCGACGGCAATGTCTTTCTGATCGATCCCCTGCCCTGGCAATAACGAAGTTTCCCGGACAAACGTGCCCCGCCCGGTTTCGCCGCTGACCAGCCCCATCGCCTCAAGCTCCGCATACACCCGCGACGCTGTGACCAGCGCCAGTCCTTCGCTCGCCGCCAGTTGTCGATGGGTCGGCAAACGCGTGCCGGGCAACAGGCGACCGCTGCGAATGTCGGCGGCATAGGTATCAACGAGGGTCTTGTAACGGGAACGCGGCATGTCGGGATGTATCCATGACAATTCTTTGATTGTGCTGATTCTCAACCCTAGGATGAGCCACAAGCAACCCCACTCTTGAGCGTGACCGACATGGAACAAACCACGAATCTGCCCGCCCCGGCCCTGGAAAAAACCAGCGGCTGGATCAACGGTTTCATCGGCGTCGTGATTTTCAGCGGTTCGCTTCCGGCCACGCGACTGGCGGTGCTGGAATTCGACCCGGTGTTCCTCACCGTCATCCGCGCCACCATCGCCGGGGTCTTGGCGTTGTGCCTGTTGTGGCTGTTTCGCGAACGACGTCCGCCGCGGAATCAGTGGTTTTCGTTGTTGATCGTGGCACTGGGCGTGGTCGTGGGTTTCCCGCTATTGACCGCCCTTGCGCTGCAATACGTGACGTCGGCGCATTCCATTGTGTTTGTAGGATTGCTGCCGCTGGCGACGGCGATTTTCGGCGTGCTGCGCGGCGGTGAACGACCGCGCCCGGTGTTCTGGATCTTTTCGTTACTGGGCAGTTCGCTGGTGGTCGGTTTTGCAATCTCACAAGGGCTGACCGCGTCGCCCACCGGCGATCTGCTGATGCTGGCGGCGATTCTTGCCTGCGGCCTCGGTTACGCCGAAGGCGCCAAACTGTCGCGCAGCCTCGGCGGCTGGCAGGTGATCTGCTGGGCGCTGGTGTTGTCGCTGCCGGTGATGGCCGTGCTCAGCGTATGGCGGGCGCCCGCCTCGTTCAGCGGCATCAGCGTGTCGGCGTGGGTGTGCCTGGCGTACGTTTCGCTGTTCAGCATGCTGATCGGTTTTGTGTTCTGGTATCGCGGCCTGGCGCAGGGCGGGATTGCGGCGGTCGGGCAGTTGCAGTTGCTGCAGCCTTTTTTTGGCCTGGCGCTGGCGGCGACGTTGCTGCATGAACACGTCAGCGTCGGCATGCTGGTGGTCACGTTGGGCGTGATCCTGTGCGTGGCCGGGGCGAAGAAATTCGCGAGATAAGCTTCAGTTCGCTCCCGCTTTCCACTCCCGTGGACTGAGCCCGGTCTTGCGTCGAAACGCCCGGGCCAGCGCCGAAGGACTTTCATAGCCGACTTCTTCGGCGATCAAGGCAATCGGCCGCCCTTCGCGCAGACGTTTCTGCGCGAGGCTGATGCGCCAGCTCACCAGATAATCCACCGGTGTCTGCCCCACCACTCGCCGGAAATGCTCGGCAAAACCGGCACGGGACAAATGCACGGTCGCGGCCAGTTCGGCGACGCTCCAGGCCTTGGCCGGTTGGTCGTGCATCAGGCTCAATGCACGGGAAATCTTTGGGTCTGCCAACCCCGCCATCATGCCCGGCTGCTGATTGCGACTGCTGATCAGATGGCGCAGCAGCAGAATCACCAACAGTTCGAACAGCCGATCCATCACCGCTTCGCGCCCGCAATGACCATCGAATGCCTCCTTGAACAGCCATTCCAGAGTGCTGGTCATTTCCGGCAGGTCGGCGAGTTTCAGCACCAGATAATCCGGCAGCGCCCCCGCCAGCGCATTGCCTGCGCCGCCATCGAAGGTCAGCGAGGCGCACACCAGTTGCGTGTTCATGGCCTCGTCGGCGAACAGTCGGTGAGCAAACGGTCGGGGGAAGAAAATCAGGGTTGGTTCACTGAGGGTGAGTTCGGGGTCATTCCCCGGTTTGAGCAGCACTTGCCCGGCCTGCAACAGATGCACATGGCCGCAGACCTGATCGCCACCATAGGCGCTGATGCCGCAGAAAGTACCGCTGTGGAAGGTGCCGGCATTCACGCCGAAGTGGCTGAGCAACGTGGACAAGCGATCCATGGACGAATCCTCGACGACAGGTTTGGACGATCTGTCGCATATCCTCGACGATTTGCACCCAAGGCACCAGCCTCGCTCAATAACATGACCTCCATCCCCGGCGCACTTCGCACCGGACTTTCGGAGAATCACCATGAGCCGCATTGCCCCGATCACCCTTGAAAACGCCACCGACGCCACCCGCCCGACCCTGGAAGGCGTGCAGAAAAAAATCGGTTTCCTGCCGAACCTGTTCAAGACCCTGGCGGTTGCCCCCGTTGCACTGGATGCCTACGTGCAAGTCTCCGCCACGCTGGGCAAAACGTCCCTGAGCGCCAAGGAAAAAGAGGCGGTTTACCTTGCCACGTCGCAGGTCAACGGCTGTGATTACTGCCTGGCGGCGCACACCTTGTTTGCCAGCAAGACCGGGCTGGCAGCAGAAGAAATCATCGAGGCCCGTCATGGTCGGCTGAATGCCTTCGCCACCCTCGCCCATCAACTGACGGAAACCCGTGGCCATCTGAGCGATGAGCAGATCGCCGCCGCGCGCGCTGCCGGCATCGACGACAAGAAGATCATCGAAGTGATCGCCATCGTCGCCGTGCAGACCCTGACCAACTACCTCAACAACGCCGCACTGACCGACATCGATTTCCCGGCTATCGATGCCTGATCCGTGACCGGGGTCGATCTCAGTCGTGGTCGACCCCGGCGCGTTTCAGCAGTTTTTTGCAGCGCTCGGACAGGTGAAACACCTGCAACTGCTTGCCGGCCTTGGCGTAGCGTTCGCGCAGGGTTTTCAGCGCGGCGATGGCCGAATAGTCGACAAAGCTCAGATGCCGGCAGTCCAGCGTCACGCGCTGTGGATCGTTGGCCGGGTCGAACTGATTGAGGAACGGCGTGGTCGAGGCGAAAAACAGCGTGCCGTGCAGGCGATAGAGTTTGCTGCCATCGGCTTCCAGATGTTCATCGGCGTACAGTTCGCGTGCCTGCTGCCAGGCAAAATTCAGCGCCGCGATGATGATCCCGCACAGCACCGCCGTGGCCAGATCGGTAAACACTGTGATGGTGGTGACCGCGATGATCACCAGCACATCGTTGAGCGGCACTTTGTTCAGCACCCGTAACGAGGCCCAGGCAAACGTCTGCTGCGACACCACGAACATCACGCCCACCAGCGCCGCCAGCGGAATCCGCTCGATCAGCGGCGACAGAAACAGAATGAACAGCAGAATCAGCACGCCCGCTACCACCCCGGACAATCGCCCGCGCCCGCCGGAGCTGAGGTTGATCACGGTCTGGCCGATCATCGCGCAACCGCCCATGCCGCCAAACGCACCGGAGACCATGTTCGCCGCGCCCAGCGCCACACATTCGCGATCCGGGTAGCCACGGGTTTCGGTGATTTCATCGGTGAGGTTGAGGGTCAGCAGGGTTTCCAGCAGGCCGACCAGTGCCATCAGGATCGCGTAGGGCGCGATGATGCGCAGGGTTTCGAGGTTGTACGGGATGTCCGGCAGCGCGAACGTCGGCAGACCGCCAGCGATGTGCGCCATGTCGCCGAGGGTGCGGGTCGGCAGGCCCAGCAGATAGACCAGCGCCCCGACGCCGAGGATCGCCACCAGTGCCGGCGGCACGGCGCGGGTCAGGCGCGGCAGAATGTAGACGATGGCCATGGTCAGCAGCACCAGCCCGGTCATCAGGTACAGCGGGGTGCCGCTGAGCCACTGCTCGCCGCTCTTGAAATGCTCCAGTTGCGCCAGCGCAATGATGATCGCCAGACCGTTGACGAACCCGAGCATCACCGGGTGCGGCACCATGCGCACCAGTTTGCCCAGGCGCAACAGCCCGAACGCCATCATGATCAGGCCGCCGAGCAACACCGTCGCCAGCAGATACTGCACACCGTGCTGCACCACCAACGCGACGATCACCACCGCCATCGAACCGGCCGCACCGGAAACCATGCCCGGCCGCCCGCCGAACAGCGCGGTCAGCGTGCAAATGATGAAGGCGCCGTACAGGCCCATCAGCGGATTGAGGTGGGCCACCAGCGCAAACGCAATGCATTCGGGCAACAGGGCAAACGAGGTGGTGAGTCCGGCCAGGACATCGGCGCGCAGACGAATCGGTTTCATGGCTTACCTGACAGCGCGGCCGCGACTGGCGGCCGCTGTATTCGCGGGAAAAAGAGGGTGCGGATGTTACGCAATTGCCCGGACACGGGCCAGCGATCGCTGACAGGGACGGCCCGGCGCTTTATGCTTGCGCGCTTCGTTGATCGACGGGTTTGAACATGTCACCGCTATCCACCCGCGAAGTCTGCCAGCGCCTGCGCGATGCGGCATTGGGCGTTTGCGCATTACGGCGTATTGCACAGGAATCCGGGGCCGGCCAGATGTCGGTCGAGATCGACGGCTGGTTCCTGTCATTCGACTTTGACGGCCAACGCCTGCACCACTGCCTGCAATGCCGGTCCCCGGAAGGTCGCGTATGGACACTCGACACCACTCAACGTTTCGGCACCGACCCGGTCAGCCTGCTCAGCACCTGGGAACTGGCGCAGATCGAACGATTGCTGGCCCGGGCCGACTGACCGAATCAGCCCTGTCGCAAGTCCAGGTTGTAGGTGTAATAGCCTGTGTCACGCACCCAGCCAAGGGATTCGTACAACCCTTGTGCCGTGAAATTGTCGGTGGCGGTTTCCAGTACCAGGCCCTTGGCGCCGGTTTCCACGGCGAAGTCGCGTGCGGTGTTCATCAGCAATCGCCCGACGCCACGGCCTCTAGCGGCCCGCGTGGTGAACAGGTCGCTGAGCAACCAGGTCCGGTGGGCGTCTATCGAAGAAAACGTCGGGTACAACTGTACGAATCCCAGCGCTTCGCCGTTTTCATCTTCAACCAGAAAAATCGCCGATTCATTGCCGGCCATGCGTTCGGCGATGAAGGCCCGCGATTGCTTGAGATTCGATGGCTGACCGTAAAAGCCGCGATAACCGTCGAACAGTTCGGCCACCGCCTCCAGATGTTCCGCACTGGCGCGTATTGCCTGAAGACTCATATCCCCTCCCCGATCCCGTCAAATGATTGCAGCAGCATAGCGCTGTCCGTCGAGTTCGCTGGCTTAATCGCTATATAGTTTTGTATATTTCGATACCGAAATCGCCAGACTTTCAACGCCTTCCATGAGCAGCATCCGCGAACGCAACCAGCAACAGATTCTCAAGGCCGCCAGCGAAGAGTTCGCCGCCAACGGCTTCGACGCGACCCAGACCCGCGACATCGCCGCCCGCGCCGGGGTGCCCAAGGCCAATCTCTATTACTACTTCCAGAGCAAGGAAAACCTCTACGGCAAAGTGCTGCTCGGCTTCGTCGAGCCGCTGCTGGAAGCCTCGGCGGTGCTGCGCGAAAGTGACGACCCGTTGATCGGCCTGCGTGCCTACGTCGCGGCACGCATCCGCATCGCCCGCGAGCATCCGGCGATTGCCAAGGTGTTCAGTGGTGAACTGCTGCTGGGCGGTCGCCAGCTACCCGATGAATGCCGCGACCTGCTGCACGCCGAAGCCCGGCGCAATGTCGAGTGCCTGCGCAGCTGGATCGAGCGCGGCTTGCTGGCCCCGGTGGATCCCGAGCACCTGATGCTGTTCATCTGGTCGGCGACGCGCACCTACACCAATATCGGCTGGCAGATGGGGCGCATCACCGGGCGCGAAGTGCCGCAGGATGAGGATTATGAAAGGGCGGCGGATACCATCACGCGGCTGGTGCTGGGCGGCGTGGTGTCCGAGCCGGTGAGTGATGTTCGCAGGTTGATGTTTGCGACTTGAACGGGAGGGTCAGGGCATGATGTCCAGAGGTAGTGCGCGGTCACCTTCCATCCGCTCGTACCATGCCTGGAACTGAGCAGGCAGGCGCTTTTTCCATTCCGGTACATTGGTGTAATAACGGGCTCGCGTATGTCCCCCATTCTCAGGCACCAACATCAGCACCCAGAAACGGTTACTGGCCCCACGCATCAGAATGGCCGCGTTCATATTGCCCAGTCCACGCACCCACATCTCGATGACCTCTGCATCAGGCACATCAACCGCCGGGTCGCCGACAGTCATGGTGCTCGTACGGTCCACCAGCTTCTGATAATCACCCTTGAGCAGTTTATGCAGCGCCTGATCCTCTTGCTGCGTACGAGCAAGTCCAAGGCTTAACAGGTTGTAATTCAGCGAAACCGGCTTATCGGACGCCACATAACGACCTGAGTAAAAGACCCCCATACCGCCGCCGCAATCAACGTCATCGCCATTCTGTGTGACGTCCAGAACACCATTGATCGCTCGAAAAACAAGCGTGCAACTACCCTCTTCGAAACGGGCTTCGCCACCGTTCAACACAGCAATACCTTCCAGATCACCAGAGTTGGCGCCCTCCTGTGCTGAAACCTCAAAGCGGATGTGTGTAGCGTCCTGACGCTTGATGATCACTTCAGACCCCGAGTTCACCCCGTGAGGAATCAACTGCCATGTGGCATCCCAGTTGAACGCTCTGGTCGCATATTGCAGCTCAGTCAGGCGCATCAGATATTCACGACGCAAGCACGCCGGTTCAGCGCCACAAAGGCTGCGGTTCTTCAACCATGCTCTTTGATCGGCCTTGAGCGCTTGCGAGTCAGCCACCTGCGCCAACGTTGTCCGCCAAAGCACCCCAAGTTTCTCATCAAGACTCGAGGTATACGGATCCGCACAAATGGCTTTTTCAACCGGGCTGGAAGCGCCGGCGCAGTCGAAACTGGCAGCGTAGGTGTTGGCAGCAAAAACGAGGGACGTCAGCAGCAAGGCGTGACGGAGATTGAAAGCGAGCATCGACAGATTCCATTCCTGAGGCGGCGGCAGTATGCCGCGCTCCGGCTATCGATGCTCTGGAAATTTCACCGGTTGCGCGCAGACAACCGAAGGCTTCGGCAAACGACCATCAGAACGCAATGTCAGCCGCCGGCTTCACATCGATCCGCGCCACCGAACCGGTCAGGTGCGCCCAGTCCTTGTTGTGCTCGGCGATGATGTCTTCGGCGCTCATGTTGCCGTTGTCGACGGTGGAATGCGCGTCGGCCGCCAGCTCCACGTCATAGCCCAGTTGATGGGCCTGACGCACGGTGGCGTTGACGCAGTAATCGGTTTGCAGGCCGCAGATCACCAGGCGGTCGAAGTCTTCCCGGGGGATCAGTTTCTGCAGGTTGGTCTGGTAGAACGAGTCGTTGGCGGTCTTGTCGACGCGCAGATCGCCCGGCGCGGTGGCCAGGCCATCAGCCAGTTGCCAGCCCTCGGCGCCGTGGGCGAGCGGACTGTCTTTTTCGTTGTGCTGGATCAGCACCACCGGAATGCCGGATTTGCGCGCCCGGGCGCTGAGGCCGTTGATGGTGTCGATCACCCGTTTGATGTCGTGGCATTCGTATTCGCCTGTGCACAGGGCGCGCTGGACATCGATGATCAGCAATGCGGTGGTCATGGTGAGCCTTCCTTGATCGGTCCTTGAGACAGGGGCGGACGTGTGCCCGCCCCCTTTTTACCCTTCTCAGTAACCCAAAGACAACCCGGTGTTGCGCCGTGGATCGTTGGCGCCGTAGAAGCGGTTCTTGCCCACCGGTTTACCGCCCAGCGACGGCGCTCCGACCAGAATCGCAGCGATATGGTTGGCGTCCTGCGGGCCCGCAAACTTGTGACCCCAGCTCTCGAGAATTTTCTTGGTGTCGGGGCTGGCGGCGTAGTCCTCGAGGTTGGTCTGCTCCGGCATCCACTGCTGATGGAAGCGCGGCGCATCGACCGCTTCCTGCAGGCCCATGCCGTAGTCGATGACGTTGAGCATGGTCAACAGAGTCGCCGTGATGATGCGACTGCCACCCGGCGTGCCCACCACCATCACTACTTTGCCATCCTTGGTCACGATGGTCGGGCTCATCGACGACAGCGGCGCCTTGCCGGGGGCGATGGCATTGGCTTCACCCTGCACCAGACCGTACATGTTCGGCACGCCGACTTTCGAGGTGAAGTCGTCCATTTCATCGTTGAGGATCACCCCGGTCTTGCTCGCCATCACGCCCGCGCCGAACCAGTCGTTGAGGGTGTAGGTAACCGAAACCGCGTTGCCCCACTTGTCGACGATCGAATAGTGCGTGGTGTTGCTGCCTTCGTGCGGCGCAACGCCAGGTTTCAGCTCAGCCGAGACACCGGCCTTCTGTGGCTGGATCGCATTGCGCAGCTTGGTCGCGTAGTTCTTGTCCAGCAGGTGCTCGATCGGGTTTTTCACGAAATCCGGGTCACCCAGATAGCTGTTGCGATCCACATAAGCGTGGCGCATTGCCTCGATCTGGTAGTGCATGCCCTGGGCCGAATGGAAGCCCAGATCCTTCATCGGATAACCTTCGAGGATGTTCATGATCTGGCAGATCACCACCCCGCCGGAGCTTGGCGGCGGCGCCGACACCACGTGGTAACCGCGATAGTCGCACTCCACCGGGGCCAGTTCGCGGGTCTTGTACTTGTCGAGGTCGGCCTGGGTGATGATGCCCTTGTTGGCCTGGCTGGAGGTAACGATGGCGTCGGCTACCCAGCCTTTATAGAAACCATCGGCGCCTTTCTCGGAAATGGTACGCAGGGTCTTGCCCAGATCCTTCTGCACCAGTTTCTGCCCGACCTGCATCGGCTCGCCGTTATGGAGGAAGATCGAGCCGGAATCTTTCATGTCCTTCTTGAACACGTCGGTGGCGTAGTCCAGCAGATCGACGTCACCCTGCTCCAGCTCGAAGCCTTCTTCCGCCAGTTTGATGGCTGGCGCGATCATGTCCTTGCGCGGCTTGGTGCCGTACTTGGTCAGCGCCAGCTCCATGCCGGAGACCGTGCCCGGAACGCCCACCGCGAGGTGGCCACGGGTACTCAGGTCAGGAATGACGTTGCCATCCTTGTCGAGGTACATATTGGCCGTCGCGGCCAGCGGGGCTTTTTCCCGGAAGTCGAGGAAGGTCTTGCGTCCGTCCGCCAGTTGAATGGTCATGAAACCACCACCACCGAGGTTGCCCGCTGCCGGGTAAACCACCGCCAGTGCGTAGCCCACGGCGACCGCCGCATCCACCGCATTGCCACCACTTTTCAGAACATCGACACCCACGTGGGTGGCCAGGTGCTGGGCGGTGACCACCATGCCGTTTTCGGCGGCGACCGGGGCAACCGAGGCGGCATGGGCCATGAGGCAGCTGAGCGCCAATGAGGTCGCGATCAGCGATTTGGCAAAAGGTTCGTACTTCATGAGTCGGTCTCTTCTTTTTATAAGGTAGGAAAGCGCTTCAAGAGCATCAGCCAGTATGGTCGCGATTGCGGTTTGCGCCTCCCCGATCCGGCAGTATGCTGGGCGCTGTTGCCGACCCGACCCGGAGTTTTCCCCATGGCCTACACGTTCATCACCCTGCCCTCGCCCGTCGGCGAGTTGAAGCTGGTCGCGAACGGTTCACGACTGGCCGCCATCCTCTGGGAAAACGACAAACCAAACCGGGTGCGCCTCGGGCCGATGACCGAAGCACCCGACAACCCGGTATTGGTGAAAACCGCGCGACAGCTGGAAGAATATTTTGCCGGAACGCGAAGTGCGTTCGATCTGGAGCTGGACTTTGCCGGCACCGAGTTCCAGAAAAAGGTCTGGGCCGCGTTGCTGACCATTCCGTTCGGCGAGACCCGCACCTACAGCCAGATTGCCGAACAGATCGGCCATCCCAGCGCGGTACGCGCCGTCGGCGCGGCGAACGGCAGAAACCCGATTTCGATCATCGCGCCCTGTCACCGGGTGATTGGTGCTTCGGGAAAACTGACCGGGTTTGCCGGCGGCCTTGAAGCCAAGGAGCGCTTGCTGACACTGGAAGGTGGCCAGTGGTCAGACATCGGCAAAACCGGTGAGCTGTTTTAAGCGCCGAAGAAGTTATTCATCGCCGCGTACTGCAACAGCATGATGGTCTTGGCATCGCAGATTTCGCCACGTTGAAACGCTGCCATTGCATCGTCGAAGCGCCACTCCAGAACCTCCAGTTCTTCGGTTTCCTCCTCCAGGCCACCACCGTCGCTGACCTTTGACGCCGCGTCGTATTCGGCAACGAAGAAGTGCAGCTTCTCGGTCACCGAGCCCGGACTCATGTACGCCTCGAACACCTTCCTTACATCGTGCACGCGGTAACCGGTTTCTTCCTCGGCCTCGTCGCGGATACGCTGCTCCGGCGCCGCGCCTTCCAGCAGTCCGGCAGCCACCTCGATCAACAGACCGTCATGACCGTTGACGAACACCGGCAAGCGGAACTGACGAGTCAGTACCACCGTGCGCTTATCACGGTTGAACAACAGAATCGCCGCACCATTGCCACGGTCATAGACTTCGCGGGTCTGGCGTTGCCATTCACCGTTATTGCGCAGGTAGTCGAAGGTGATTTTCTTCAGCAGGTACCAGTCGTGGGACAACACCTGAGTGTCGACGATGTTGATCCGCTCGGCGGTGTTGGGCATGACGCTTCATCCTCTGTCTTGACCGGAAAAGCCCCATGTTAGGCGAAAAAAAGCCCGGCAGCGCTACCGGGCTTTTTCATTCGATTTACCGCTGACGGGCCATGTCGGCCATTGCGACATCTGGCACCTGCGTGGCTGCCGCCACGCCGTTGATCAGCGGTCCATAACGCCGGCTGAACTCCCAGTTGTACGGCACACGATCCTTGCTGGTGCCGTTGTCCCAGTTTACCGACCAGGTCATCAGACCCTTGATCGGATGCCCTTTGACCGCCAGGCGTTTCATCGCGTTGCCGACCGCATTCTTGTCGATCACATAACCGGTGGCAGCAGCGTCAACGTTGGCTGGCAGGCCGATGACGAACTTGTCCGCAGGGATCTTCGTGAACCCGCGAGTGCCGGTCACCAGACTTTCGGTCAGGTAATAGAGGAAGTCCTCTTTCATCGCATCGTTGTTCTGCGCGATCCACGCCCCGTTGCCGTTATTGGCCTCGGGGACCCAGACACCGTCACCGCCCTGGTTGTAGAACTGCGGCGCGATGAAGTCGTAATAGCCTTCCAGTGCCTGCAGGTAGCCGACGTATTTGCCGGAGGTGGTCAGGTACGGAAACTCCGGCGCCATGCTGATGATGAAATGCTTGCCCTGGCCTGCGTAGTGATCCTTGACCAGTTTCAGGGCGGCCGGAAGCACGGTCTTGTTGGCAGCGAAATCAATCGCGCTCTGTTCAAGATCGATGTCCAGCCCGTCGAAACCATAGGTTTCCACCAGACGGATGATTTCGTTGGCCAGCGGTTGCTCCTGACCGGCACGCAATTCGATGTGCGCATCGGCGCCGCCGAGGGAAATCAGCACCGCCCGGCCCTGACTGTTGAGTACGCCAACCTGACGGCGGAACTCGGCATCGGAGACGTTGAACGGCTTGAAGGTCGGAATCCCGCTTCCCTTCATGAACGCGACCGCAACCACGTTGTAGTCCTTGGGCACGTTTTCCAGAGCGATGTTGGCGAACTGACCGCGCTGGTAGCCATCGCTCGGGCCCGCGGGCCAGTTGTGCCAGAAGCCCATGAGGATCTTCTTGCCGGCGATGCTCGGCATCAGCGAAGCCGCGTCGCTCGCCTGGTTTTGCATTAACGTGAAGTCGATATTTGACATGTTCTAATCCTTCAGAACGTGTAGGTAGGTGTTGCGGACTTATTTGAAGTCCACATCGAAGGCCTGATAGAAGGCGTTGCCGGTGTTGGCGACGATCCACATCAGGACGATGACGTGACGACCTTGCTTGTTGGCCGGAAGTTTCACCGCGTGATTGACCTTGGCCTTCAGCTCCGCCGAATGACTGTAGTACGGCACTTGCGGATAGAAGTCCTCGGCGAACGGTTTTGTTTCCAGTTGCGCACGAGTGATGCGTTGTTTCGGGTCCCAGCCATCCTTGGTGATCAGCCAGCGGTAACCGCGAGTGGTGTGCGGCGCGGTGTATTCCCATTTCACTTCGAGGGTCTGGCCAGGGGTGACGTTGAGCAGCGGCCAGGTGAACGGGCGACCGAGCTTCTTGCTCATTTCCTCGTCGGTGAAGTTCACACAGTCACGGGCGTCGTCCTTGCCGCCGCTGAGAATGTGACCGTCAGTCGGAGGCACGACACTCGGGTTGTCCGACTCGAAAGGTGCCGGGAACGGGCCGGCCACCAGTGCCGGGAAGTTCTTGCCGCCTTCCATCTCGTTGACCTGCCAGCCACCGAGCAATCCTTGTTCGATGGCCACCGCACCGCGGCTTGCAGGGGAAATGACGCGACCGTGTCGTAGTTGGGTTTGAGCTTGTGGTTGATTCATGTTTTTCACTCCATTGATTTAAGAACTCTCCTTTCCGGGGAGAGGTCTTCAAGCTAACGGAGGGGGATTTTTTGTCCATCGGCGGTTTTGTCGCAGCCTGCCGCAGTGATATCCGTAAAACACCGAAAATACTGGATATAAATACAGTACATTGCGACGACGCTCACCCAACGCATGGCAAAAAGCCTACACGGCGTCATTACAAAAACCTGCATTCAAGCACTCAGGGAAGTTGCGCCTTGAACTCCTTTTCATACTGCCCGGCGAGCTGTTCTTTCTGTTTGTCGTCGAGCAGCTTGCCGGCCATCTGGAAGAACTTCTGCTCCTCTTCCTTCAGGTGGTGATGGACCTTGTCCGAGAGCTTTTTCGCTGTGGCCAGCCAGGCTGGACTGGACATTTCGGTCTCGTCGAGCTCCTCCATCATTTCGTCCATTTCATGGTGTTCGGCGATGGCGTGGCGACTGAGATCGACCCCGTTGTCGAACTCCATCAACGGAATGTAGAAGTGACGCTCTTCAGCGGTCTCGTGGGCTTGCAGCTCGGCCTTCAGTTGCTTGTAGGCTTCGACGCGTTCCGGGGTGTCGCCGCTGGTCTTGATCAAGGTCTTGGCATAGCCGCGCTGGCGGTCGTGGCTCTCGCGAAGGGCTTCGAAAATATTCATGGACTCTCCCAGGCAGACGCATTCGGAATGAACGCCTTCAAGGGCTAGACCCCGGCGCGGGAGCAACGGTTCCGGGCGATTGCTTCAATCGACTGCCGCACGATAGGCTGGGGGTTCATTACTACAAGGAAGACAACATGACGTTGCGGATCGAGCTGTCACAGGACCCCACCGAAGAACAGCGCGCAGCCATCCTGGCGCCCCTGCGTGCCTATAACATCGCCAAGGCCGGGCCTTCGCTGTACGAGCCGGTCGCGCTGCTGGTGCGCGACGATAACGACGCGATCCTCGGTGGCCTTTATGGGCACACGTTCTATCGGTGGCTGTTCATCGAGTTGCTGGCCGTGCCGGAAGAAGGCCGGGGCCAGGGTATCGGCTCGAAACTGATGCAGATGGTCGAGGAATTTGCGCGAGAAAAAGACTGCGTGGGAATCTGGCTCGACACCTTTGAGTTTCAGGCGCCCGGGTTCTACAAGAAGCTTGGCTATGTCGAGTGTGGCGAGATCAAGGATTATCCGCTGGGGCACAAGCGGCATTTTTTCCAGAAGCGCTTGATTGATTGAGTTCAGCGTCCCCCTCGCCAGCTAACTGGCGAGGGTCAGACACTTCAGCGCACTCAACCGCTCGTTACAGACAGGTCGCCAACGCTGCCAACCGGCGCTTGGCGACAAAGTCGTCCTTCTGCGCGTAGTAGTTCAGCACCGTGCCGGACGCATCAGTGGTCAAGTCGACGAACGACTCCGCCGAACGGGTGTAGACCGTCGAGCCGCCCTTCTTGCCCGGTTGCAGGTACGCCGCCGCATCCACGCCGAACACTGCTTCGTCCTGCCAGGCGAACTGCACACATTCGGCCACGACTTTTTCAGGCTTGTCCGAATTCAGGACCTTATAAGGAGTTTGAGTGCGGGCGTCTTCCATCACCGAACCCGCGCAACCGGCCAGCAGGGTTGCCGCCAGTGCCACCATCAGCATTCGCATTGCATTCGCTCATTCGGAAAAAAGCGGACTGTATCACCGCAATGCGCAAAATCGTTCTGCTTTACTGCATTTAGCGCGCGACACCCGCCGACAGCTGCGGCACATTAAGGTCATCAGCCCCACAAGGAACCCCCATGGCGCCTACCGACCAGCGACATGAACATGCTCTGAAACTGTTTCTCGACGCACGCCCCGAGCTGCGCGAAACCCTCGACCATCTCAATCCGTTACTGGCCCAGGCCAAGGGCGAAACCCCGGCACAGTACCGCGAGGAGCGTCTGCACGAGGCCTTTGAAGCCGAGGCCGAAAGCCAGGGCTTGTTCGCCTGGGAACTGACGCTGCAACTGACTGCAGCCACTCCCGAGGAATATCAGGCGCGCCGCCTGGAAGTGCACCGCGAAGTCGCGGAGATGGCCGGGATGGACTGGTTGGAATATTGCGACCTTTATGGCATAGAACCCTGATCTCTACGCAAGGACATCCGCGCCAATGCTGCCAACCGCCTCGACTCACCGCGCCAGCCCCGGCCACTTGCACACGCAAAAATGGCGCGGTCGCATAGGCCTGGCGATGGTGGCCGCGCTTTCGGTGCTGGCGGGGATGACCGATGCCATCGGCTTCATGGCCAGTGGCGACTTCGTTTCATTCATGAGCGGCAACACCACACGGTTGGCAGTAGCGATCAGTGATGGCGATGTAAGTCTGACGCTGCGGCTGGTGATCCTGGTCGCCACGTTCATCGTCGGCAACGCCCTCGGTGTGGTGATCGGTCGCCTCGGCGGGCGCCGCGCACTGCCGTTGCTGCTGTGCATCGCGACGCTGCTCTGCGGGGCCGCCGCCTGGCCGTCCGAGGTGCAATTGCCGGCCCTGCTGGCAGCGATCATCGCCATGGGCATGCTCAATGCTGCGGTGGAGGAAGTGAACGGTCTGGCCGTCGGGCTGACCTATGTAACCGGTGCGCTTTCACGGTTCGGCCGCGGCCTGGGGCGCTGGATCATGGGCGAGCGACGCAACGGCTGGCGTGTGCAACTGGTGCCGTGGAGCGGGATGTTCATCGGCGCCATCCTCGGTGCCGTGCTGGAACATCACCTGGGGCTCAAGGCGCTGTACGCCAGCGGTTTGCTGGCTGCGTTGATTGGCCTGGTCTCGCTGAAAATCCCCCGGCGCTGGCAGTTGGGATACATGCCGCGCTGACGTCTGCGGCAACATCGACTTCGCCGCCCCGCCGAGAAAGCTTTATCATGGCCGCAGTTTTGCTGATCGAGTCCGTCATGAAGTTCGCCATTGCGTTGTTTTCCGCCGCCCATGCGCCCTCCTCGCGCCGCGCCCTGCTGTTCGCGCAGGCTGCTCTGGCCGGCGGGCATGAAATTGTCCGGCTGTTTTTCTATCAGGACGGGGTCTATAACGCGTCCGACGCCGTGGTCACGCCGCAGGACGAACTGGACCTGCCCAAACAGTGGCGCAATTTCATCACTGACCAAAACCTCGACGGCGTGGTGTGCATAGCCGCCGCCCTGCGCCGTGGCGTGTTGAATGCCGAGGAAGCCGGGCGTTATCAGCGTGATGCCGTGGCCGTCAGCGCGCCGTGGGAATTGTCCGGTCTCGGTCAGTTGCATGATGCTGTGCAGGACGCCGACCGCCTCATCTGTTTCGGAGGTGCATGACATGGCCAAATCCCTTCTGATCATCAGCCGTCAATCGCCATGGTCCGGCCCCGGCGCCCGTGAAGCGCTGGACATCGTGTTGGCTGGCGGTGCCTTCGATCTGCCGATCGGCCTGCTGTTTCTCGACGACGGCGTGCTGCAACTGGCCGCCGGGCAGAACGCCAGGGCACTGCAACAAAAAGACCTGAGCGCCAACCTGCAGGCACTGCCGATGTTCGGCGTCGAAGAGCTGTTCTACTGCGCCGACAGCGCCAGTGTTCGCGGCCTCGGCGATCGTTCACTGGACGAAGCTCAACCCTTGAGCGCCGAACAAATCACCGCCCTTATTGACCGTTACGACCAGGTGATCACCCTCTGATGTCGACTTTGCATGTGTTGTCTCATTCCCCGTTCGGCGACGAACGCCTGACCAGTTGCCTGCGCCTGCTCGGCACTGCCGACGCGCTGCTGCTGTGTGGTGATGCCGCTTACGCGCTGCAACCCGGCACTGCGCCGTTCATTGCACTGGAATCCCGCAAGGTGAAATTGTTCGTGCTGGCCGAAGATGCGCAAGCCCGTGCCGTTCAGGTTCCGGACTGGGCCGAGGCTATCGATTACCCGGCCTTCGTCGAACTGTCGATCCACCACGACAAGGTCAACACCTGGCTATGAATGCGCTGACCGTCGGCGCCCGCGCCATCGAACTGGACAAGGACGGCTTCCTGGTCGACCTCAACGACTGGTCGGCAGAAGTCGCCAGCGCCCTCGCCGCCGTCGAAGACATCGAACTGAGCCCGGAACACTGGGAAGTCCTCGAACTGCTGCGCAGCTTCTATGCCGAATTCCAGCTGTCGCCGGCCACCCGGCCGCTGATCAAGTACACCGCGCTCAAGCTCGGCGCGGAGAAAGGCAACAGCCTGCACCTGAACCGACTGTTCAAAGGCACCCCTGCCAAACTCGCCGCGAAACTGGCGGGCCTGCCCAAACCGACGAATTGCCTATGACCGACTATCCAGCGCTGACCCTCGAAACGCCCGCCGAGCATCCGTTCGCCCAGTTCGTGCGCATCCTCGGCAAAGGTAAGCGCGGCGCCCGTGACCTGACCCGTGAAGAAGCCCGAGAAGCCATGGGCATGGTCCTCGACGAAGCCGTCGAAGAAACCCAGCTCGGCGCCTTCCTGATGCTGCTGCGGCACAAGGAAGAAAGCGCCGAGGAAATGGCTGGTTTCACCGAGGCCCTGCGCGAACGCTTGCAGGCGCCAGCACTGAAGGTCGATCTGGACTGGCCGACCTATGCCGGCAAGAAGCGTCACCTGCCGTGGTATCTGCTGGCGGCCAAGTGCCTGGCGCAGAACGGCGTGCGCATCTTCATGCACGGCGGCGGCGCGCACACCGCCGGGCGTTTGTATTCCGAACAACTGCTGGGCGAGCTGAACATCCCGCTGTGCCGCAACTGGCAACAGGTCGGCGCGGCGCTGGACAACGGTGGCCTGGCGTTCATGCCGCTGATGGACTGGGCGCCACAGCTGCAACGGATGATCGACCTGCGCAACACCCTCGGTTTGCGCTCGCCGATCCACTCGCTGGCACGGATTCTCAATCCGTTGGGCGCGCGTTGCGGTTTGCAGAGCATTTTCCACCCCGGCTACCAAGCGGTGCACCGCGATGCCAGCGGTCTGCTCGGCGATACGGCGATCGTGATCAAGGGTGACGGCGGCGAAATCGAGATCAACCCGGATGCCGACAGTCACTTGTACGGCACCACTGGCGGCGAGAGCTGGGACGAGGAATGGCCGCAGTTGTCGGCGCAGCGTCACGTCAAACCCGCGTCGCTGGATGTCGAGCATCTGAAAGCTGTCTGGCGCGGCGATGTAATCGACAGCTACCCGCAAATGGCACTGATTTCGACCATGGCACTGGCGCTGCGTGGTCTTGGCCAAAACCGGGAACAGGCGTTCGAAACCGCCGAGCAATACTGGGCCGCGCGGAACAAATCGATTTAACCGATCATTCACGCCCGATCTTTGCGCTTTTTGTTCGAACTCATCGGAATAGACTCCACTCCAACGATTATTGGTTTCTGGAGTCTTGATCATGGGTTTACTCGTCGACGGCCGCTGGCAGGACAAGTGGTACGAAAGCAGCAAGGACGGCGCGTTCCAGCGCGAACAGGCGCAGCGCCGCAACTGGGTCACTCGCAACGGCGAGCCGGGCCCGAGCGGAGAAGGCGGTTTTGCCGCCGAAGCCGGGCGTTATCACCTCTACGTCTCCCTTGCCTGTCCGTGGGCTCACCGTACGCTGATCCTGCGCAAGCTCAAGGGCCTGGAAAGTCTGATCGACGTTTCCGTCGTCAGCTGGCTGATGCTGGAAAACGGCTGGACCTTCGACCAGAACCTCGGCTCGACCGGCGACAAACTCGACCATTTCGACTTCATGCACCAGCGCTACACCGCTGACACCGCCGACTACACCGGCCGCGTCACCGTGCCGGTGTTGTGGGACAAGAAACTCAAGCGCATCGTCAGCAACGAATCGGCGGAAATCATCCGCATGTTCAACAGCGCCTTCGATGACTTGACCGGCAACGATCTGGACTTCTATCCGGCGCCATTGCGCAGCGAGATCGATGCGCTGAACGAGCGGATCTACCCCGCAGTGAACAACGGCGTATACCGCGCCGGGTTTGCCACCTCGCAGCAGGCCTATGAAGAGGCGTTCGACGATGTGTTTGCCGAACTCGATCATCTGGAGCAGGTACTGGGCGCCAACCGTTATCTGACGGGCGAATACCTGACCGAGGCGGACGTGCGGTTGTTCACCACGCTGATTCGTTTCGACGCGGTGTATCACGGGCACTTCAAATGCAATCTGCGGCGGATCAGCGATTATCCGAATCTGTCGAACTGGCTGCGTGAGATGTACCAGTGGCCGGGCATTGCCGAGACCGTGGATTTCCAGCACATCAAGAACCACTACTACGGCAGCCACAAGACCATCAACCCGACCGGGGTTGTGCCGAAGGGGCCGGAGCAGGACTTTACTGTTGCCCATGACCGGGACCGGTTGGGCGGAAAAGGGGTTTGGCACAGAGGTTGAGAGCAGGATCGTTCCCACCGCGCGGGAACGATCCCTTCAGAGTCAGACCTGACCCTGAGCGCCCTCGAACCACGCCAGTTTCTCGCGCAGTTGCACCACTTCGCCGACGATCACCAGTGTCGGTGCATGCACTTCATGCTCCGCCACCAGACGCGGCAGATCGGCCAGCGTACCGGTGAAGACCCGCTGATTGACCGTGGTGCCTTGCTGGATCAGCGCCGCCGGGGTATCGGCTGCACGACCATGCTTGATCAACTGATCGCAGATGACCGGCAACCCCACCAGACCCATGTAGAACACCAGCGTCTGCGCCGGCGCGACGAGGTCGGCCCACGGCAGATCGGTGGAACCGTCCTTCAGGTGCCCGGTGACGAAACGTACCGACTGCGCGTAATCGCGATGGGTCAGCGGAATCCCGGCGTAGGCCGCACAACCGCTGGCCGCCGTGATGCCCGGCACGACCTGGAACGGGATGCCATGGGCCGCCAGTTCCTCGATCTCCTCGCCGCCACGGCCGAAGATGAACGGATCCCCGCCCTTCAACCGCACCACACGCTTGCCGGCCTTGGCCAGATCCACCAGTTGCTGGTTGATCTGATCCTGCGGCACGGCGTGATCGGCGCGACGCTTGCCGACGTAGACACGCTCGGCATCACGACGGCACAGCTCAAGAATCGCCGGAGCCACCAGGCGGTCATACAGCACCACATCGGCCTGCTGCATCAGGCGCAAGGCACGGAAGGTCAGCAGATCCGGATCGCCCGGCCCTGCGCCGACCAGATACACCTCGCCGGTGGCCACGGTCGCTTCGCCGTCGATCTTCGCCTGTAACAGACGCTCGGCCTCGGCGCCCTGCCCGGCCAGCTGCCGGTCGGCAATCGGCCCCTGAAACACGTCTTCCCAAAAACCGCGACGCTGCTGCACATCGGGGAACAGGCCTTTGACCTGATCGCGAAACCGCGCGGCCAGACCGGCCAGATGGCCGTAGGTCGACGGAATCCAGGTTTCGATCTTGGCGCGGATCAGCCGGGCCAGCACCGGCGCATCGCCGCCGCTGGAGACTGCAATGATCAGCGGCGAACGATCGACGATCGCCGGGAAGATCACGCTGCACAACGCCGGAGCGTCGACTACGTTGACCGGCACGCAACGCCGATGAGCATCAGCGGAGACTTGCGCGTTCAACGCTTCGTCGTCGGTGGCGGCAATGATCAGCCCGCAACCGTCCAGATCCGTTTCGACGTAGCCACGCAACAGGCATTCGCCACCGCTGGTGGCAACCAGTTCGCGCAGTTGCGCTTCGATTTCAGGTGCGACCACCCGCAGCAGCGCACCGGCATCGGCCAGCAGGCGGGATTTGCGCAAGGCAATCTCCCCCCCACCGACAACCAACACACGACTGCCGCGCAGGTTGTGAAACAGCGGCAGATATTTCATTTAGCCGATGACCTCGAGGCCACCCATGTACGGCTTCAGCACGTCCGGTACGCGGATCGAACCGTCGGCCTGCTGGTAGTTTTCCAGCACGGCCACCAGGGTACGACCGACCGCGAGGCCGGAACCGTTCAGGGTGTGCACCAACTCAGGCTTGCCGGTTTCCGGGTTGCGGAAACGCGCCTGCATGCGGCGGGCCTGGAAGTCGCCGCAGTTGGAGCACGACGAGATTTCACGGTATTTGTCCTGGCTCGGGATCCACACTTCCAGGTCGTAAGTCTTGACCGCGCTGAAGCCCATGTCGCCGGTGCACAGCGCCAGGGTACGGTAAGGCAGACCCAGCAGTTGCAGGACTTTCTCGGCGTTGGCGGTCAGGCTTTCCAGCGCGTCCATCGACGTCGACGGCTCGACGATCTGCACCATCTCGACCTTGTCGAACTGGTGCTGGCGGATCATGCCGCGAGTGTCGCGACCCGACGCACCGGCTTCGCTGCGGAAGCACGGGGTGTGGGCGACGAACTTGATCGGCAGTTGTTTCGAGTCGACGATTTCACCGGCCACGATGTTGGTCAGCGACACTTCTGCGGTCGGAATCAGGTACAGATCGGCTTCGCCTTCACGACCGATCTTGAACAGGTCTTCTTCGAACTTCGGCAGTTGACCGGTGCCTTGCAGCGCCGGGGCCTGAACCAGATAAGGCGTGTAGGCCTCTTCGTAGCCGTGCTCGGTGACGTGCAGGTTGATCATGAACTGCGCAAGTGCGCGGTGCAGACGGGCAATCGGGCCACGCAGCAGGGCGAAACGTGCGCCGGACAGCTTGGCGGCGGTTTCGAAGTCGAGCCAGCCGAACTTCTCGCCCAGGGCTACGTGGTCCTGAACCGGGAAGTCGAAGGCAGTCGGGGTGCCCCAGCGGCGGACTTCGACGTTGCCGTCTTCGTCTTCGCCGACCGGTACCGATTCGTGCGGCAGGTTCGGAATACCCAGCAGGATCGAGTCCAGTTCGGTCTGGATCGCGTCCAGCTCGACTTTACCGGCGCTCAGTTCGCCCGCCATGCGCTCGACGTCCGCCATCAGCGGCGCGATGTCTTCGCCGCGCTGCTTGGCCTGACCGATGGATTTGGAACGCGCGTTACGCTCAGCCTGCAGTGCTTCGGTGCGGGTCTGGACGGTCTTGCGCTGTTCTTCCAGCGCTTCGATGCGCGCGACATCCAGGGCAAAGCCACGGGAAGCCAGGCGGTCCGCTACGTCCTGGAGGTTGCTACGTAACAGTTTGGAATCGAGCATGTCGGTTTCTCGTTATCAAAGTTTGGTCAGGGACAGGCCGGCCCACGTCGCGAGCAGCCCGCCGAATACGCTGATAGCCGCATAGCCCAGGGCCAGCGGCACTTGCCCGCTTTCCAGCAGGCGCACCGTATCCAGTGAAAAGGATGAAAAAGTCGTCAGCCCCCCGAGGAAGCCGACCATCAACCCGGCACGTACCTCGATGGGTACTTCCGGGCGTATCAAAAACAGGCCGTACAACACGCCGATCAACAGGCAGCCCACGATATTAACGGCCAGCGTCGCGGTATAGAAGTGCCGCGGCCAATTGGCGTTGACCCAATTGCCGGTGGCGAAGCGCAACAAGGTGCCGGCAACCCCGCCGACGGAGACTGCAACGATCAATGGAACCACTATTTTCTCCGCTGCCGGGGGCTTAAACGATCGAGTTGGGCAAGATGGTTGAGCTTCTCGCCGATCTTCAACTCCAGGCCACGGGGCACGGGCTGATAGAACGGAATCGGGTCGAGTTCTTCCGGGAAATAGTCTTCGCCGGCGGCATAGGCGTCCGGCTCGTCATGGGCGTAGCGGTATTCGTCGCCGTAACCCAGTTGCTTCATCAGTTTGGTCGGTGCGTTGCGCAGGTGCAGCGGCACTTCCAGCGAGCCATGCTCAGCGGCGGCGCGCAGCGCAGTCTTGAAACCCATGTATACCGCGTTGCTTTTCGGCGCGCAGGCCAGGTATGTGATGGCCTGTGCCACGGCGAGTTCGCCTTCGGGGCTGCCGAGGCGCTCCTGCACTTCCCACGCGGCCAGACACAAACTCAGGGCGCGGGGGTCGGCATTGCCGATGTCTTCGCTGGCCATGCGCACTACGCGACGGGCCAGGTACAGCGGATCGCAGCCGCCGTCGATCATTCGCGCAAACCAATACAGCGCGCCGTCCGGATTGGAGCCGCGCACTGATTTGTGCAGCGCGGAAATCTGGTCGTAGAACGCTTCGCCGCCCTTGTCGAATCGTCGGCGAGTGTCGCCGAGCAGACTTTGCAGCAGCTCGGTGCCCATCTCGCTGTTGTCTTCGGCCAGATCCGAGGCGTTTTCCAGCAGGTTGAGCAAACGTCGGCCATCGCCATCGGCGGCGGACAGCAGCATCTGGAAGCCTTCATCGCTGAGGGTCAGATGACGCTTGCCCAGGCCACGGTCTTCGGTGAGGGCGCGGTGCACCAGTTTGCGCAACGCCGCTTCGTCGAGGCTCTTGAGTACGTAGACTCGCGCCCGCGACAGCAATGCGTTGTTCAATTCGAAGGAGGGGTTTTCGGTGGTCGCGCCGATGAAGATCAGCGTGCCGTCTTCAACGTACGGCAGAAACGCATCCTGCTGGGACTTGTTGAAGCGGTGCACTTCATCGACAAACAGGATCGTGCGCTTGCCGTACTGGCCGGCCTGCTGCTTGGCGATTTCCACCGCCTGACGGATCTCTTTGACGCCGGCCAACACCGCCGAGACCGTTTCGAAGTGCGCATCCGAGACTTCCGCCAGCAGCCGAGCCAGGGTGGTCTTGCCCACGCCCGGCGGGCCCCAGAAGATCATCGAATGCAGGGCGCCCTGCTCCAGCGCTTCGCGCAGTGGTTTGCCGCGAGCGAGCACGTGTTCCTGACCGACGTACTCATCCAGATTGGTCGCCCGCAAACGGGCAGCCAGTGGCTGGGCAATCGGTGCACTGCGAAACAGATCCATCACGTACCGTTGAAACCTCTGAGGTTATTCCTGGATCACATCGGCACCCTTCGGGATGTCGAACTTGAACTTCGAGGCCGGGACCGCTTCGTTGGCCTTCACCCCGGTGAACAGGATGTTGGTGCGCTGGCCGACGCTGTCGATCAGTTGCATGTCATTGACCAGACCGTTGCGGAACGACAGGCGCAGGCTGTCGAACAGGGTGTCCTTGGTTTTCGGCTTCAGGGTGAAATCGATCACACCGCCCGCCTCTTTCGCGCTGATGTCGAAGCTCTGGCTGATCTTCGATACGTCACCGGACAGCAACAGGGCTGGAGTCTGGGTCAGGCGCTCATCAAGCTTTTTGATGGTGGCCTGTTCCAGATCCGGGTCCCACAGGGTGACCTTCTTGCCGTCGGACACCATGGTCTGCTCGGCTGGCGCGTTGGTGTGCCAGTAGAACAGGCCCGGACGCTGCAGGGTCATGTCGCCAGTGGTTTCCTGCAACTGGGTGCCGCTGCCGTCGAGGGTCAGCTGGGAAAAATTGGCGGTCAGGGTCTTGGATGTTTCCAGCAATTGGGTCAGGCGAGCCACATCCTTGTCATCGGCGTGAGCCGTGAGGGTGGTCAGAGCCAGTACCGGCAGCAGCATGCGGATAAGACGCATGGGAGTCCTCTTGAATACGCGTGGGAAAGTGGACGGCGCTTCATGCACCGCCCATTGCATTTGAATCAGTCGCGCACCGGGCCCGGGGCCAGGACTTCGCGGGAACCGTTGGTGTTCATGGACGTCACGACCCCGGCCATTTCCATGGCTTCGATCATGCGCGCCGCACGGTTGTAACCGATCTTCAGCTTGCGCTGTACAGCGGAGATGGAGGCGCGGCGGCTTTCCAGTACAAACTGCACGGCTTCGTCGTACAGCGCGTCGGCTTCCGGATCATCGCCGTCACCGCCGCCGCTACTGCCTTCGAAACCACTGCCCGCCTCTTCGACACCGTTGAGGATGTCGTCGTTGTATTCCGGCGCACCGCGCAGCTTCCAGGCTTCCACCACCCGGTGAACTTCATCGTCGGACACGAAGGCGCCGTGAACCCGGATCGGCAGGCTGGTGCCCGGCGGCATGTAGAGCATGTCACCGTGGCCAAGCAGTTGTTCGGCGCCACCCTGGTCGATGATGGTCCGGGAGTCGATCTTGCTCGATACCTGGAACGCCATGCGCGTCGGGATGTTGGCCTTGATCAGACCGGTGATCACGTCAACCGACGGACGCTGGGTCGCGAGGATCAGGTGGATACCGGCAGCCCGCGCTTTCTGGGCGATACGGGCGATCAGCTCTTCAACCTTCTTGCCGACGATCATCATCATGTCGGCGAATTCGTCCACGACCACGACGATGGTCGGCAGCTTCTGCAGCAGCGGCGCTTCGTCGTGGATGCTTTCGCGCTTGTACAGCGGATCGCTCAGGGGCTCGCCGGCGTCCTGGGCTTCCTTGACCTTGGCGTTGAAGCCGGACAGGTTTCGCACGCCCATCTTCGCCATCAGCTTGTAGCGACGCTCCATCTCGGCAACGCTCCAGCGCAGGGCGTTGGCGGCGTCCTTCATGTCGGTCACGACCGGGCACAGCAAGTGCGGAATGCCTTCGTAGATCGACAATTCCAACATCTTCGGGTCGATCATGATCAGCTTGGCGTCTTCCGGGCCGGACTTGAACAGGATCGACAGGATCATCGCGTTCACGCCCACCGACTTACCGGAACCGGTGGTACCGGCCACCAGCAGGTGCGGCATCTTCGCCAGGTCGGTGATGACCGGTTTGCCGCCGATGTCGTGACCCAGGGCCAGAGTGACCGGCGACTTGAAGTTGTCGTACTCGGGGGTCGACAGCACTTCGGAGAAGCGCACGATCTGGCGGTCTTCGTTAGGGATTTCGATACCGACTGTGGTCTTGCCCGGAATCACTTCCACCACCCGCACACTGGTCACGGCCAGCGAACGTGCAAGGTCTTTCGCCAGGTTGGCGATACGGCTGACCTTCACACCGGCAGCCGGCTGGATTTCGTAACGGGTAATGACCGGGCCCGGATGGATCGAGTCCACGGTGACTTCGACGCCGAACTCCTTGAGCTTGATCTCCAGCAAGTGGCCGACCGCAGCCAGGGATTCGGGCGAATAATTGAGTTGTTTCTTTTCCGCAGGATCGAGGATCGAGATCGGCGGCAAGGTGCCTTCCACGGCGCTGTCGACGAACAACGGCACCTGCTTCTCTTTCTGTACGCGCTTGCTCGGCTCCGGCGCCTTGACCGGGGCCGGGGCGATGACCGGCGGAACCTGTTTCTCGCGCTCGGACATGTGTTTGCTCAGGGCCTGCTCGCGCTCGATCAGGCGTTCCTTGACCTTGGCCTGCTCGCGCTTGTCGGTAACGGTCGGCGCGACCACGTCGTGCACCCGGTCATCGACTTCACGCAGTTGCGCCACCAGTTGCTTGCGCTCGGTACGTGCCGACCACCAGCGATTGACCGCGCCCTGGAACAGTTCGAACAGATCGAGGGTGATCTTGCCGGTGACGTCCATCACCTTGAACCACGACAGGTCGGTGAATACGGTCAGGCCGAACAGGAACAGTGCGATGAACAGCAATGTGCTGCCCTGAATGTTCAGGGCATTGCGGGCCAGGTCACCGAGACTTTCGCCCAGCGCGCCACCCGCACCGGCCGGCAGCGCGGTGGCGGCATGGAAATGAATGTGCGCCAGCGCGGCGCCGGACAGCACCAGAAACACCAGGCCGATCAAGCGCCAGGAAAACAGCCAGCCGCTCCACTGCCACGGCTCGTGGCGCTGACGGAAGATCTGATACGCCTTGATCGCCAGCAGCAACGGAAAGATGTACGCGAAGTAACCCAGCACCATGAACAGGATGTCGGCACTGTAGGAACCCGCCGGGCCGCCGAAATTCTGCACGTCGTCGATCTTGCTGTTGTGGCTCCAGCCCGGATCGTCCTTGCCGTAGGTCAGCAAGGCCATCATCAGGAACAGGCACAGAGCGCCGATGGCGATCAACGCACCTTCCTTGAGCCGGTAGTGCAATTGCTGGCGCCAAAGCGGAACGACTGTTTTTGGTGCTTCCGTGGATTTCTTCAAAACGCTTCTTTTCCTGCGCCAGCGGCGCGTCCATCTATTGAATGACGATAAAAAACTGCCCAATCCAGGCAGGTAAAAAATTGACGGGCGCAACTGAGACTACTTTTAACACTGCGCCCGGTCTTTTATAAACACGGCACGCTGCGAATATTCTGTAACAGCCCGGCATTGTACGGGTTTGCGCGTTCGATGCCATGCTTCGAACCCCATGTTCAAGCATAGCCAAGCAGACCAAACCTGCGACGCAATTTGAGCATGCATTGTCTTTTGTGACAAAGGCTTATGAGGTGTATTTGATGAACGTAGCGAAGCATGCGCCCTCAAGCTTGTCGCCCGTCTACGACCGCATCCCGGAAGGCAAGTTGCAGCAGCGTCGACTTCGCGCAGGTTCGGGAGGACATTCGCGCCATTTAACGGCACACTTTGCAACGGGCCCCGCTGCCCACCGCCCTCCCCTTCTGCAAGCCTGGACGCCATGCTGACTTGGTTACAACGCAACTCACTGACTTTCCCGCCACTGGAAAAGGCCATGCGCGATCCCAACGGATTGCTGGCGGCCGGCGGCGATCTGTCCGCCGATCGCCTGATCCAGGCCTATCGCCACGGTTGCTTTCCGTGGTTCTCCGAAGGACAGCCCATCCTCTGGTGGTCACCGGATCCGCGCACCGTATTGTTTCCCGACGAACTGCATGTCTCGCGCAGCCTGGGCAAGTTGCTGCGTCAGCAACGCTATCAAGTGACCTTCGACAAGGACTTCGAAGCGGTTATCCGCGCCTGCGCCGCGCCACGGGATTACGCCGATGGCACCTGGATCACCGAGGCCATGCAGGATGCCTACATTGAACTGCACCAGCGGGGCTTCGCCCACTCGGTGGAAGTTTGGGACCAGGGCGAACTGGTCGGCGGACTGTACGGCCTGGCGATGGGACAACTGTTTTTTGGCGAATCAATGTTCAGTCGTGCCGACAATGCCTCCAAGTACGGCTTCGCCACGCTGGTGCGACACCTCAAAGACTCGGGCTTCGTGCTGATCGACTGCCAGATGCCTACCGATCATCTGCACAGCCTGGGCGCCCGGGCAATTTCGCGCCCCGCATTTGCCGAATATCTGGCTCGACACCTCGACCAACCCAACCTTGCCACCTGGGTTTGCTGAGCGACTTTTGCGCGCGTGGCTTACACTTAATTCACCAGCTTACCCCTGAGGGTTGATCATGACCGAGTTGGCGCGGTTGAAGTTTTATGCCACTCAGCCTCATTCCTGCAGTTATCTGCCCGAGGAACAGGCCACTACCCTGTTTCTCGATCCGAGCCAGCCCATGGATGTGCATGTCTACGCAGACCTGTCGGAAATGGGCTTTCGTCGCAGCGGCGATCATCTGTACCGCCCGCATTGCCAGAACTGCAATGCCTGCGTGCCTGCGCGCATTCCGGTGGCGCAGTTCAACCCGAATCGCCAACAAAAGCGCATTTTCAAACGCAACGCCGACCTGCAGGTGCGCCCGGTCAAACCGGCCTTCAGCGAAGAGTATTTCGATCTTTATCAGCGCTACATCGAACAGCGTCATGCCGATGGCGACATGTACCCGCCAAGCCGTGATCAATTCTCGACTTTTCTGGTTCGCGACCTGCCCTTCTCACGCTTCTACGAGTTTCGGCTCGACGGACGGTTGCTGGCCGTTGCTGTCACCGACCTGCTGCCCAATGGCCTGTCGGCGGTCTACACCTTTTACGAACCGGATGAAGAGCGTCGCAGCCTGGGACGCTACGCCATCCTCTGGCAGATCGGCGAAGCCCAGCGGCTGGGCCTCGAAGCGGTGTACCTGGGTTACTGGATCAAAAACTGCAAAAAGATGAACTACAAGACCCAATATCGGCCTATCGAACTGCTGATTAATCAGCGCTGGGTCATCCTGAACTGAATGCAAGCCCTAAACCCCTTGGCGTAAACCCCATTTTTCGGGCACAATGCACGCCGCTTTTGCCTGGCGCAGTTGCACCGGGCCATTCATTGGATACCGAGGGCTTTACTGCATGTCGAAAGAAGACAGCTTCGAAATGGAAGGCACTGTCGTCGACACCCTGCCCAACACCATGTTTCGTGTGGAGTTGGAAAATGGGCACGTCGTAACCGCGCATATTTCCGGCAAGATGCGCAAGAACTACATTCGTATTCTTACCGGTGACAAAGTGCGCGTCGAGCTGACGCCCTATGACTTGAGCAAAGGGCGTATTACTTACCGCGCTCGCTAATCAAGTCAATACAAGACGCCCGGCTTAATGCCGGGCGTTTTTGTTTGTCTGGGATTTGGTTCTTTGGGTTTGTGCTTGAGTTTTGGGTGTATATCCGTTGCTTCGGGTGCTGCCGCTGGCGGTTTCGCTCTTACAGCGAGTCACTTTTGACAAACGCCTCAAAAGTAACCAAAAAGTCTTGGCCCCGGCGTACGGCACTTCGCTTAGGCTCAGTGTTCCCTCGCTACGGTGTCCATCAGGGGGCATCGCCTACGGTTTGCTTCGCTGCACCTCCTCTCGATGTATGCGGCTTCGCCGCACGGCGCTGCGCGCCTACCCCCTGATGGACACCTCCGTTCGGCCTGCCGAAGGGGCAAAAAATCAAAAGCCAGAGCCAGAGCAAAAGCCAGATCAAGAGCAACTCACCACGATGAGCGTTAGCTCGAGTAAAGCTTTTGATCTCAAGGCCCGTCGGCAGGCTGAGTGGAGGGATTGATCCGGGGGTGGGAGCGCAGCGACCGTTTGGCGAAGCCAAACACATCGAGAGGAGGTGCAGCGAAGCAAACCGTAGGCGATGCGCCCGGATCGATCCCGGAGCGAAGAAACCCGAGCCACAGCGAGGGCCGAACGTCAGGGTAAAGCCTTTTTGGTTACTTTTTCGGCGTTTGGAAAAAGTGACCCGCCGTAAGGGCGGAACCCCAAGAAGCCGTTACCGCAGCAACGGATATTCACACCAAACAAACAGACAACAAAAAGGCGCCCGAAGGCGCCTTTTCATTTACCAGCCATCAGGCCATTTCCGCCGTAGTCTCGAAGTCAAACGTCAGCTCACCATCCTTGATGTCGATGTGCACCACACCGCCATGCTCGGCCAGTTCGCCAAACAGTATCTCCTCCGCCAGCGGACGTTTGATCTTGTCCTGGATCAGACGCGCCATCGGGCGAGCGCCCATTGCCGAGTCGTAGCCACCGGCCGCGAGCCAACTGCGCGCAGCGTCGGTAACTTCCAGCAGCACCCGCTTGTCTTCCAGCTGCGCCTGAAGTTCGGTGAGGAACTTGTCCACCACGCTTTTGATGACCTCATGACTGAGGCGACCAAATTGAATGATGGTGTCCAGGCGGTTGCGGAATTCCGGCGTGAAGCTCTTCTTGATCACTTCCATCGCATCGGACGAGTGGTCCTGATGAGTGAAACCGATCGAAGCACGCGCCGCGGTTTCGGCACCGGCGTTGGTGGTCATGATTACGATCACGTTGCGGAAATCCGCCTTGCGCCCGTTGTTGTCGGTCAGCGTACCGTGATCCATCACCTGCAGCAGCAGGTTGAAGACTTCCGGATGCGCCTTCTCGATCTCATCGAGCAGCAATACGCAATGCGGTTGCTTGGTAATCGCCTCGGTCAGCAGACCGCCCTGGTCGAAACCGACATAACCCGGAGGCGCACCGATCAGACGCGATACGGTGTGGCGCTCCATGTACTCGGACATGTCGAAACGAACCAGCTCGATCCCCAGCGCCTTGGCCAATTGCCGCGCGGCCTCGGTTTTACCGACACCGGTAGGCCCGGCGAACAGGAACGAACCGACTGGCTTGTCCGGCGACTTGAGGCCCGCACGGGACAGCTTGATCGCGGTCGACAGCGAATCGATCGCCGCATCCTGACCAAACACTGTCAGTTTCAGGTCGCGCTCCAGGTTACGCAGCAGCTCCTTGTCGGAACTGGTGACGTGTTTTGGCGGAATCCGTGCGATCTTCGCCACGATGTCCTCGACCTGCGGCACGTCGATGCGCTTCACGCGCTTGTCGACCGGCTGCAGACGCTGGTAGGCGCCCGCCTCGTCGATTACATCGATGGCCTTGTCCGGCATATGCCGGTCATTGATGTAGCGCGAAGCCAGTTCCGCAGCGGCGCGCAACGACTCATCGCTGTACTCGATGTTGTGGTGCTGCTCGAAACGCCCTTTCAGACCACGCAGGATGCCGATGGTGTCTTCCACCGACGGCTCGACCACATCGACCTTCTGGAAACGACGCGCCAGGGCACGGTCTTTTTCGAAGATGCCGCGGAATTCCTGGAACGTGGTCGAACCGATGCAGCGAATGTCACCAGACGACAGCAGCGGCTTGAGCAGGTTCGAGGCATCCATGACGCCACCGGACGCAGCACCCGCACCGATAATGGTGTGGATCTCGTCGATGAACAGGATCGCCTGCGGACGTTTTTTCAGCTCACCGAGCAGCGCCTTGAAGCGCTTCTCGAAATCGCCGCGATATTTGGTGCCTGCGAGCAAGGCGCCCAGATCGAGGGAATAGACGACGCTGTTGGCCAGCAGGTCCGGCACCTGGTTGTCGACAATGCGCTTGGCCAGGCCTTCGGCAATCGCGGTTTTACCCACGCCCGCCTCGCCAACCAGCAGCGGATTGTTCTTGCGCCGACGCGCGAGAATCTGCGCGACACGCTCGACTTCCGTTTCACGCCCGACCAGCGGATCGATCCGGCCCTGGCGTGCGAGTTCGTTGAGGTTGCTGGCATACGCGTCCAGCGGATTGCCTGAAGAAGAAGACTCACCGCCCTCGTCGTCCTGCATATCTTGTTCACCTTCAGAGTGATCGCCATGCCCCGGCACCTTGGAAATGCCATGGGCGATATAGTTGACGACATCGATTCGTGCAACGCTCTGCTGTTTCAGCAGGAACACTGCCTGACTCTCTTGCTCACTGAAGATTGCAACCAGCACATTGGCGCCGGTTACTTCGCGCTTGCCCGAGCTCTGTACATGAAAGACAGCACGTTGCAGCACACGCTGGAAGCCCAGGGTTGGCTGGGTTTCGCGATCTTCGTCATGGACGGGGATCAGCGGCGTGGTGGAGTCGATGAACTCCTGCAGGTCGTGCTTGAGTTTGTCGAGGTTTGCGCCGCAGGCACGCAATACGGTGGCGGCAGCCTCATTGTCCAATAGGGCCAGCAGCAGGTGTTCGACGGTCATGAACTCATGACGCTTCGAACGAGCCTCCTTGAAGGCAAGATTGAGGGTGACTTCGAGCTCGCGGTTTAACATAGCTTCACCTCATACCCAAGTGGTCGGCGATTAACCGTCCTTCTCGATTTCACAGAGTAGCGGATGCTGGCTTTCCCTGGCGTACTGGTTGACCTGCATGGCCTTTGTCTCGGCGATGTCGCGGGTAAACACTCCACATACTGCCCGCCCTTCTGTGTGGACGGCCAGCATGACCTTGGTCGCCAGCTCGCGATTCAGGTTAAAAAACACCTCGAGCACTTCGACGACGAAATCCATCGGTGTGTAGTCATCATTAAACAAAACCACCTTGTACATCGGCGGCGCCTGTAACGCAGGCTTTGCTTCCTGAACAGCAATACCCGCTGAATCGTCGTCGTGTAAATCAGGGCGATCCTGATTGAATGTTAGTCGAATCTGGCTGATTGCATGCATGGAAAGAAAGGTTCGTCAGTTGTGCAAATACAGTGGTGGGGGCGGCTTGACACGTTTTCAACTCCGACTGCCCGGTCACCTTGACTATCGGGAAAACGGTGTTACAACCAATAGAACCCACAGTGGGTAAAAAAGATCCGCGGAGTCAATCTTTTTAACGGATTCGACTGCGGATGAATTGGATGATACTCCAGCGATGGAGACTGTTGCAGAGGGATTTGAGCATGGTTGTCGGCAAGGTGAAATGGTTCAACAATGCCAAGGGGTTCGGTTTCATCAACACCGACGCCCGCGAGGGGAAAGACGAGGACGGCAAGGAAATCGATTTCTTTGCGCACTACTCCGCCATTGAAATGGACGGGTACAAAACCCTCAAAGCCGGGCAAATCGTCAAATTCGAGATCGTGCAAGGGCCCAAAGGCCTGCACGCCACAAAAATTCAGAATGTCGAGGCCGCAAAAGACGCCGTCTCGCCAGCAGCTCATCACCAGTCAGTGACCAGCTGAAGCAACCAGAACACCTGCCAGAAAACAAACCGCCCGGCTCGATCACTCGAGCCGGGCGGTTTCGTTGCAGCAGCCTTTCTTACATGTGCTTGACGATCGCCTCACCGAAGCCCGACGACGACACCAGCGTGGCGCCTTCCATCAGACGTTCGAAGTCGTAGGTCACGGTCTTGGCCTTGATCGCGCCGTTGGTGCCCTTGATGATCAGGTCGGCCGCCTCGGTCCAGCCCAGGTGGCGCAGCATCATCTCGGCCGACAGAATCACCGAACCCGGGTTGACCTGGTCCTTGCCGGCATATTTCGGCGCAGTACCGTGGGTTGCTTCGAACATGGCCACGGTGTCGGACAGGTTGGCACCCGGCGCAATACCGATACCGCCCACTTCCGCCGCCAGGGCGTCGGACAGGTAGTCACCATTAAGGTTCAGGGTAGCGATCACATCGTATTCGGCCGGGCGCAGCAGGATCTGCTGGAGCATGGCGTCGGCGATGGCATCCTTGACGATGACTTCGCGACCGGTTTTCGGGTTCTTGAATTTCATCCACGGGCCGCCATCCAGCAGTTCGGCGCCGAATTCATCACGCGCCACCTCGTAGCCCCAGTCCTTGAAGGCACCCTCGGTGAATTTCATGATGTTGCCCTTGTGCACGATGGTCAGCGACTTGCGGTCGTTGTCCACCACGTATTGCAGGGCCTTGCGCACCAGACGCTTGGTACCTTCTTTCGAAACCGGCTTGATGCCGATACCGCAATCCTGGTCGAAACGGATCTTGGTGACGCCCATTTCTTCTTTCAGGAACTTGATGACCTTGGTGGCCTCGGGGGATCCGGCCTTCCATTCGATACCGGCATAAATGTCTTCGGAGTTCTCGCGGAAGATCACCATGTCGACGTCGCCGGGCTTTTTCACCGGGCTCGGCACGCCTTCGAACCACACAACCGGGCGCAGGCACACATAGAGATCGAGTTGCTGACGCAGGGCAACGTTGAGGGAGCGAATACCGCCACCGACCGGGGTGGTCAGCGGGCCCTTGATGGAAACGACGTAATCTTTGACGGCGTCCAGGGTCTCCTGGGGCAGCCAGGTGTCCTGGTCATAGACTTGAGTTGCTTTTTCGCCAGCATAAACCTCCATCCAGGAAATCTTGCGCTTGCCCCCGTAGGCCTTGGCCACGGCAGCATCAACCACTTTGATCATCACAGGGCTGACGTCGACGCCAATGCCGTCACCTTCAATGAAGGGAATGATCGGGTTATCAGGGACATTGAGAGAATGGTCTGCGTTGACGGTGATTTTGTCGCCGACGGCTGGAACCTGAATCTTCGTGTAACCCATGCTGAACTCCATTGTTTGGATTGAACATCTGGCTTGGTTCGAGCGTAACCCAGTTGAATCAACACGCAAACCCTCTGTTCCGGGCGCGACCACATCTAGTTTCGTACAAGCCTGAAAGCAAAGGGAAAAGCGCCAATCTCAAGCATTCACGACGACTCTACGCCCCACCCCGCCCTGCGACCTTTAGACCAATGGACGAGAATCGTTGCATATGAACCATCGGCAGATTGCCAGCTACCTATGTATAATGCCGCCCGCTGACCAAAGGGTCACGACGGCTGGCCTCTCTAGCACGAGACTTTCCGCCTGATTGGTCGGGTTGTTACCGCAGTCCGACTGCTTGACGCTCTACTGATGCACCCAACATCACCGCGAAGATTCTCGACATTCGGTTCATGGATGACTTTGAACGAACGCGCTTACCCGGCGCCCCTCGAGTTTCTGCGCACGCTTTAGCAAAGAAGAGAGAGTTAATCCGAATATGCCCACCCGCTCGAAGATCATCTATACCTTCACCGACGAAGCTCCAGCCCTCGCCACCTATTCCCTGCTGCCGATCATCGAGGCTTACACCGCCTCGGCCGATATCGCCGTGGAAACCCGCGATATCTCTCTTGCAGCACGCATTCTGGCCAGCTTCCCCGAGCAACTGGGCGACAAAGCCGTAGCCGACCACCTCGCCGAACTGGGCGACCTGGCCGTTACGCCTGAAGCCAACATTATCAAGCTGCCGAACATCAGCGCCTCGGTTCCGCAACTGCAAGCCGCGATCAAAGAACTGCAAGCCCAGGGCTACAACCTGCCGGACTACCCGGAAACCGTGACCAGCGACGCCGACAAAGACGCCAAGGCGCGTTACGACAAGGTCAAGGGCAGCGCCGTGAACCCGGTTCTGCGTGAAGGCAACTCCGACCGTCGCGCTCCGCTGTCGGTCAAGAACTACGCGCGCAAGCACCCGCACAAGATGGGCGCCTGGGCCAAGGACTCCAAGTCCCACGTCGCTCACATGAGCACCGGCGATTTCTACGGCAGCGAAAAAGCTGCCCTGATCGACGCCGCTGACGCCGTGAAGATCGAGCTGATCGCCAAAGACGGCACCGCGACCGTCCTGAAAGAAAAAACCACCGTTCAGGCGGGCGAGATCCTCGACTGCTCCGTGATGAGCAAAAAGGCCCTGCGCGCGTTCATCGCCGCTGAAATCGACAGCGCCAAGCAACAAGGCGTGCTGCTGTCGGTTCACCTGAAAGCCACCATGATGAAGGTCTCCGACCCGATCATGTTCGGCCAGATCGTTGCCGAGTTCTACAAGGACGCCCTGACCAAGCACGCCGACGTGCTGGCAGAAATCGGCTTCAACCTGAACAACGGCATCGGCGACCTGTACGCCCGCATCAAATCCCTGCCGGCCGAGCAGCAAGCGCAGATCGAAGCTGACGTGCAAGCGGTCTACGCCGTTCGTCCGTCCCTGGCGATGGTCAACTCCGACAAAGGCATCACCAACCTGCACGTGCCGAGCGACGTTATCGTCGACGCCTCGATGCCGGCCATGATCCGTGACTCCGGCAAGATGTGGGGCACCGACGGCCAGCTGCACGACACCAAGGCCGTGATCCCGGATCGTTGCTACGCCACCATCTACCAGGCCGTGATCGAAGATTGCAAAGCCAATGGCGCTTTCGATCCGACCACCATGGGCAGCGTGCCAAACGTTGGCCTGATGGCCAAAAAGGCTGAAGAGTACGGCTCCCACGACAAGACCTTCCAGATCAAGGCCGACGGCGTGGTTCGCGTAACCGACAGCAAAGGCACCCTGCTGATGGAACAGGCTGTTGAAGCCGGCGACATCTTCCGCATGTGCCAGACCAAAGACGCGCCGATCCAGGACTGGGTCAAACTGGCTGTCAACCGCGCTCGCGCAAGCAGCACCCCGGCCATTTTCTGGCTGGACCCGATGCGCGCCCACGACGGCGTGGTGATCGAGAAGGTTCAGGCTTACCTGAAGGATCACGACACCGCCGGTCTGGACATCCAGATCATGGCGCCGGTCGACGCGATGAAGTACACCCTGCAGCGCACCCGCGACGGCAAGGACACCATTTCGGTGACCGGCAACGTACTGCGCGACTACCTGACCGACCTGTTCCCGATCATGGAACTGGGCACCAGCGCCAAGATGCTGTCGATCGTGCCGCTGATGAACGGCGGTGGCCTGTTCGAAACCGGTGCCGGCGGTTCGGCTCCGAAGCACGTGCAGCAACTGGTCGAAGAGAACTTCCTGCGCTGGGATTCGCTGGGTGAATTCCTGGCCCTGGCCGCTTCTCTCGAGCACCTGGGTGTGAACTACAACAACCCGAAAGCGCTGGTTCTGTCCAAGACCCTGGATCAGGCCACCGGCCAGTTCCTGGATAACAACAAGTCGCCATCGCGCAAAGTCGGCAACATTGACAACCGCGGCAGCCACTTCTACCTGGCCATGTACTGGTCTCAAGCCCTGGCTGCCCAGACTGAAGACGCTGCACTGCAAGCGCAGTTCGCAACCCTGGCCAAGACCCTGACCGAGAACGAAGCGACCATCGTCGCCGAGCTCAATGCCGTTCAAGGCAAGCCAGTGGACATCGGCGGTTACTACCACGCCAATGCCGAGCTGATTAGCAAGGCCATGCGCCCGAGCGCAACCCTCAACGCGGCGATTGCTGCGCTGGTATAAGGTTGTAAAGGGAACATCACAAACCCCGGCCATGCGCCGGGGTTTGTGTTTCTGCCTTCCGCCCAGGAGATTCAATCAATGCAATGGCTCCCCCACATCACCGTCGCCACCATCGTCGAGGACAACGGTCGTTTTCTGATGGTCGAGGAACACAAGGCCGGCCGTAACGTACTCAATCAGCCCGCCGGTCATCTGGACCCGGACGAAACCCTGATCGAAGCCGCCGTGCGCGAAACTCTCGAAGAAACCGGCTGGGACGTCGAACCCACCAGCGTGATCGGCATTTATCTGTACACCGCACCGAGCAACGGCGTGACTTACCAGCGCGTATGCTTCAGCGCCAAAGCCGTGAAACACCACCCGGATTACCAACTGGACGACGGCATCGTCGGCGCCAAGTGGCTGACCCGCGACGAATTATTGGCCCAGCGAGACAACTGGCGCAGCGAGCTGATCATCCGCTGCATCGATGATTATCTGGCCGGCAATCGCTTCGGTCTCGAACTGATCCGCCCTTCCCTTTAGCCTTGAGGCCGTGAGCCTGATAGAATCGCGTCCTTTTTCAAGACACTCATTGAATCCCTATGCGTGATCCAGCCCCTTCTGACACATCCAAGAAGCGCGTCATTGTCGGCATGTCCGGCGGCGTGGACTCTTCCGTTTCCGCTCTCCTGCTGATCGAGCAGGGTTATGAGGTGGAAGGCCTGTTCATGAAGAACTGGGAAGAAGACGACGGAACGGAATACTGCACCGCCATGGACGACCTGGCGGATGCCCAGGCCGTGTGCGACAAGATCGGTATCAAGCTGCACACCGCCAACTTCGCCGCCGAGTACTGGGACAACGTGTTCGAGCATTTCCTGGCCGAATACAAGGCCGGACGCACGCCGAACCCGGACATCCTGTGCAACCGCGAGATCAAGTTCAAGGCGTTCCTCGACTACGCCATGATGCTCGGCGCCGACCTGATCGCCACCGGCCACTACGTGCGCCGCCGCGACATCGATGGCCGTACCGAACTGCTCAAGGGCCTGGATCCGAACAAGGACCAGAGCTACTTCCTGCACGCCGTCGGCGGCGAACAGATCGCCAAGACCCTGTTCCCGGTCGGCGAGCTGGAAAAGCCGGAAGTCCGCGCCATTGCCGAGAAATACGAGCTGGCCACCGCCAAGAAGAAGGATTCCACCGGAATCTGCTTCATCGGCGAGCGTCGTTTCAGCGATTTCCTCAAGCAATACCTGCCGGCGCAACCGGGCGAGATCAAGACCACCGAAGGCGAAGTCATCGGCCGTCACCATGGCCTGATGTACCACACCATCGGTCAGCGTCAGGGCCTGGGCATCGGCGGCCTGAAAGACGCCGGCGACGAGCCGTGGTATGTGCTGCGCAAGGATCTGGACACCAACGAGCTGATCGTCGGCCAGGGCAACAACCATCCGTGGCTGTTCTCCAGCGCCCTGCTCGCTTCGGAAATCTACTGGGTCAACCCGATCGATCTGAGCCAGCCGCTGCGCCTGACCGCCAAGGTCCGTTATCGCCAGAGCGACCAGGCCTGCACCCTGGAAAAAACCGCGACAGGCTATCGCGCCGTGTTCGACGAGCCGCAGCGCGCGGTCACGCCGGGCCAGTCGGTGGTGTTCTATGACGGCGAAATCTGCCTCGGTGGCGGCGTGATCGAAGTCGCCGAGCCGTGGAGCGGCCAGGCATGAGCCCGACGCAGGAGCAATTGACGGCCCTGGGCGGCGTGTTTCTCGCCGCCGTGCTGGTGGACCGGATCGCCAAGACCGGCCAGACCAACGAGGCCGGCCTGAGCTGCATGCTCGGCAGCCTGCTGGTTCGCGACCCCAAAGACACGCTGGACGTGTACGGCGGCGACGACATCAACCTGCGCGAGGGTTACCGCGCGCTGATCGGTGCCCTCGAACGCGACCCGAGCACCTTGCAACGCGAGCCATTGCGCTACGCCCTGTCGATGCTCGGCCTTGAGCGGCAACTGGCCAAGCGCAACGACATGCTCGACGTGATCGGCAAGCGTCTGCCGCAGATCCAGTCGCAGGTCGAACATTTCGGCCCGGCCCACGAAAACGTGATCGCAGCCTGCGGTGCGTTGTATCAGGACACCCTGAGCACGCTGCGCCAACGCATTCAGGTGCACGGCGACATGCGCAACCTGCAGCAGCCGAGCAACGCCTCGAAGATTCGCGCCCTGCTGCTCGCCGGCATTCGTTCGGCACGCCTGTGGCGTCAGCTCGGCGGTCATCGCTGGCAGTTGGTGATCAGTCGTCGCAAGCTGCTCAAAGAGCTGTATCCGTTGATGCGCAGCGAGTAAATCGCCGTGCAATAAAAGCTTTGTAGTCTGTAACGCGTAATACGCCGGTCAGTTGGCGACGGACCGGCGGATTTTTTCATGTATGATACGCGCCCCATTTCGTTGCCCGACTGTCCGAGAACACCCCATGCAGCTCTCTTCGCTCACTGCGGTTTCCCCTGTTGACGGCCGCTACGCCGGCAAAACCCAGGCCCTGCGCCCGATTTTCAGCGAGTACGGCCTGATCCGTGCCCGCGTTCTGGTTGAAGTGCGCTGGCTCCAGCGCCTGGCCGCTCACGCCGGCATCCCGGAAGTACCAGCCTTCTCCGCCGAAGCCAACGCCGTTCTGAACGAACTGGCCGAGAACTTCTCGCTGGAGCACGCCGAGCGCGTGAAAGAGATCGAGCGCACCACCAACCACGACGTGAAAGCGATCGAGTACCTGCTCAAGGAGCAGGCGGCCAAGCTGCCGGAACTGGCCAAGGTCAGCGAATTCATCCACTTCGCCTGCACCAGCGAGGACATCAACAACCTGTCCCACGCCCTGATGCTGCGCGAAGGCCGTGACGACGTGATGCTGCCGCTGATGCGCCAGACCGCCAACGCCATCCGCGAACTGGCCCTGCGCTTTGCCGACGTACCGATGCTGTCGCGTACCCACGGTCAGCCGGCTTCGCCGACCACCCTGGGTAAAGAGCTGGCGAACGTGGTTTACCGTCTCGAGCGTCAGATCGCTCAGGTCGCTGCCGTTCCGCTGCTGGGCAAGATCAACGGCGCTGTCGGCAACTACAACGCTCACCTGTCGGCCTACCCGCAGATCGACTGGGAAGCCAACGCTCGCGCCTTCATCGAAGACGAGCTGGGCCTGGCCTTCAACCCGTACACCACGCAGATCGAGCCGCACGACTACATCGCCGAGCTGTTCGACGCCATTGCGCGCTTCAACACCATCCTGATCGACTTCGACCGTGACATCTGGGGCTACATCTCCCTGGGTTACTTCAAGCAGCGCACCATCGCCGGCGAAATCGGTTCGTCGACCATGCCGCACAAGGTCAACCCGATCGACTTCGAAAACTCCGAAGGCAACCTGGGCATCGCCAACGCGCTGTTCCAGCACCTGGCGAGCAAACTGCCGATCTCCCGCTGGCAGCGCGACCTGACCGACTCCACCGTTCTGCGCAACCTCGGTGTCGGCTTCGCTCACAGCGTGATCGCGTACGAAGCCAGCCTCAAAGGCATCAGCAAGCTCGAACTGAACGCTGACAAGATCGCTGCCGATCTGGACGCTTGCTGGGAAGTCCTGGCCGAGCCGATCCAGACCGTAATGCGCCGCTACAACATCGAAAACCCGTACGAGAAGCTGAAAGAACTGACTCGCGGCAAGGGCATCAGCCCTGAAGCGCTGCAGACTTTCATCGATGGCCTGGACATGCCGGCCGCAGCGAAAGCCGAGCTCAAGCAACTGACCCCGGCCAACTACATCGGCAACGCTGTAGCGCAAGCCAAACGCATCTGATCGACTGCTTGACCCGTTTGAGACGCCCGGCCGCGCCGGGCGTTTTTATTCCCGTCTGAAAAATGCTTTTTTTCAATAGGTTACATATGAATCCCGATATTCCTCTTCAACTTCTGGGTGGTCTTACGGCGCGCGAGTTCATGCGCGATTACTGGCAGAAAAAACCACTGCTGATCCGTCAGGCGATTCCTGATTTCGAAAGCCCGATCGACGCCGACGAGCTCGCCGGCCTGGCCCTGGAAGAAGAAGTTGAATCGCGACTGGTGATCGAGCACGGCGAGCGCCCTTGGGAACTGCGTCGCGGCCCGTTCGCCGAAGACGAATTCAGCAAACTGCCAGAGCGCGAGTGGACGCTGCTGGTGCAGGCTGTCGATCAGTTCGTACCGGAAGTCAGCGAACTGTTGGAGAACTTCCGCTTCCTGCCGAGCTGGCGCGTCGACGACGTGATGATCAGCTTCGCCGCCCCGGGTGGCAGCGTCGGCCCGCACTTCGACAACTACGACGTGTTCCTGCTGCAAGGCCACGGCAAGCGCAACTGGAAAATCGGCCAGATGTGCGATTCCGAGAGCCCGCTGTTGCAGCACGCAGACCTGCGCATCCTCGCCGAATTCCACGAGACCGAAGAGTGGGTCCTGGAACCGGGCGACATGCTCTACCTGCCGCCGCGCCTGGCCCACTGCGGCGTGGCCGTCGATGACTGCATGACCTACTCGGTCGGCTTCCGCGCACCAAGCGCCGCTGAAGTGCTGACCCACTTCACCGACTTCCTCAGCCAGTTCCTGACTGACGAAGAGCGCTATACCGACGCAGATGCAAAGCCGGTCAGCGATGATCCGCACCAGATCCAGCACGACGCTCTGGGCCGCCTGAAGGCACTGCTCGCCGAGCACATGAGCGACGAGCGTCTGCTGCTGACCTGGTTCGGCCAGTACATGACCGAGCCGCGCTATCCGGAGCTGGTAGTCGGCCCGGAAGAAGTCGAAGAAGAAGACTTCCTCAGCGCCCTCGAAGACGGCGCCATCCTGATCCGCAACCCGAGCGCACGCCTGGCGTGGTCGGAAGTCGATGACGATCTGCTGCTGTTCGCCAGCGGTCAGAGCCGTTACCTGCCGGGCAAGCTTCGCGAGCTGCTGAAGCTGATCTGCTCGGCTGACGCCCTGCACACCGACAACCTCGGCGACTGGCTGAGCGACGAAGATGGTCGTGGCCTGCTGTGCGAACTGGTCAAACAGGGCAGCCTGGGGTTCGCCGACGATGAATAAGATTCGCGTACGTGTTGCAGACTGGCAAAAGGACAACGCCGAGATCCGCCGCATTCGCGAAACGGTGTTCATTGCCGAACAATCGGTTCCACCCGAGCTTGAGTGGGACGCCGATGACGCCACGGCGGTGCATTTCCTGGCCTTCGAAGGCGATTTTCCGATCGGTACCGCCCGCCTGCTGCCCGACGGGCACATCGGCAGGGTTTCGGTGCTCAAGGACTGGCGCGGACTGAAGGTCGGCGATGCGCTGATGCAAGCGGTCATCACAGAAGCCGAAACTCGCGGGCTGAAGCAGCAGATGCTCAGCGCGCAGGTGCAGGCCACGGCGTTCTATGAGCGCCTGGGGTTCAATCTGGTCAGCGAAGAGTTCCTGGAAGCCGGGATTCCGCATGTCGACATGGTTCGCCATTCTGCATAACGCTTGATGAGCACCACAAAACGCCCCGCCATCGACCGATGCCGGGGCGTTTTGCTGTCTAGGATTCAACTTGCCCCACCCCGGGCCGACAAACTGGCAATATCAAGCCTTTCGAAAGCGGAGATAACGGACATGTCCCTACGCACACTGCTCACCACCCTGCTGCTCGGTTGCAGTTTTTCGGTGCTGGCAGCCACAGAAATCGTGCCCCTCAAGTACCACACCAGCGCCGACATGCTGCCGGTAGCTCAGGACTTCATCGGCAAGGACGGCCAGGTCAGCGCCTATGGCAATCAACTGATCGTCAAGGCTGAACCGGACAAGATCCAGGAATTGAAAGCCCTGCTCACCCAGCTCGATACCGCCCCCAAGCGCCTGCTGATTACCGTTGACACCAACGAAAACAACCAGCAGAACACCGGCGACCAGCAAACCAGAATCATCAACTACAGCACTGCCAGCCGTGACGGCGGCATTCAGCAGATTCAGGCCAGCGAGGGCGCGCCCGCCCTGATCCAGGTCGGCCAGAGCGTGCCGATCACCAGCAGCCAGACCAACTCCTACGGCGATTACAGCAGCCAGACCCAATATCGCAACGTCACGCAAGGCTTCTACGTCACCGCCAGCGTCACTGGCGACACCGTTCACCTGGCCATCAGTACCAACCGTGACCGCATGAGCCAGGAACGTCCCGATGTAGTGAACGTGCAGAGCACCGACACAACTGTCACCGGACGCCTGGGCGAATGGATCACCCTGGCCGGCGTGAACCGTGAGACTCAGGCTGACAAACAGGGCCTGGCCCGCAGCTACTCGACTCAAGGTCGGGATGACATGACGTTGCGGGTGAAAGTCGACACGCTGGACTAAAGCACCGAAAACTGACTGATTAGTCGTATTAGACGAAAGATGTAGTGCTTGAAAAAAAGCACTACAAAACGTTTGACGAGCCAAAAAAGCGAAGGCATGATGGCCTCGCTCCCGCTAATCAGAGGCCCTGGCAAGGGCCTTCGAAGCGATGCTCGCACCCATCCCCGCGAGCCGTTTCGTGTCTGTACCGCCCACAAGGTGTGTTTGACGAGGTTGCCGACTGGAACGAAGTTGTCCCGAGGGACGGAAGCGTAATTAGGTAACCCGGCTTTACACTGTAGTTCGTATAAAGGCCCACGACGCCCGAATGCGCCCGCCAGTTCGCCTTTACCTGCTCACTTCCCCTCGAGCCCATCGTTCATCCCGTCGCCTGCCCCGCCGAACCCGACCTGACCACCTAAGCTTCTGGTCAGCGAGCGCAAGGAATTTTCCACCGCAGAACAACTTTTCATAAAGACGCGACGAGGTTTATCTCCATGGCACTGACACGCGAACAGCAAATTGCAGCCCTTGAAAAAGACTGGGCTGAAAACCCGCGCTGGAAAGGCGTGACTCGCAATTACTCCGCTGCTGACGTCGTCCGTCTGCGTGGCTCGGTTCAACCAGAGCACACTTTTGCGAAAATGGGCGCCGAGAAGCTGTGGAACCTGGTCACCCAGGGTGCCAAGCCGTCCTTCCGCCCAGAGAAAGATTTCGTCAACTGCATGGGCGCCCTGACCGGCGGCCAGGCTGTGCAGCAGGTTAAAGCCGGTATCCAGGCGATCTACCTGTCGGGCTGGCAAGTCGCTGCGGACAACAACTCCGCCGAATCGATGTACCCGGACCAGTCGCTGTACCCGGTGGACTCGGTTCCGACCGTAGTCAAGCGCATCAACAACTCGTTCCGTCGTGCCGACCAGATCCAGTGGAAAGCCGGCAAGAACCCGGGCGACGAAGGCTACATCGACTACTTCGCGCCAATCGTGGCTGACGCTGAAGCCGGTTTCGGCGGCGTACTGAACGCCTACGAGCTGATGAAGAGCATGATCGAAGCAGGCGCCGCCGGCGTTCACTTCGAAGACCAGCTGGCTTCCGTGAAGAAATGCGGTCACATGGGCGGCAAGGTACTGGTGCCAACCCAGGAAGCCGTACAGAAGCTGACTGCTGCTCGTCTGGCTGCCGACGTTGCCGGTGTACCGACCATCATCCTGGCCCGTACCGACGCCAACGCTGCCGACCTGCTGACTTCCGACTGCGACCCGTACGACCAGCCGTTCGTAACCGGCACCCGCACTCAGGAAGGTTTCTACAAGGTTCGTGCAGGTCTGGACCAGGCAATCGCCCGTGGCCTGGCCTACGCGCCATACGCTGACCTGATCTGGTGCGAAACCGCTAAACCAGACCTGGAAGAAGCCCGTCGCTTCGCCGAAGCGATCAAGAAGGAATACCCGGACCAGATCCTGTCGTACAACTGCTCGCCTTCCTTCAACTGGAAGAAAAACCTGGACGACGCGACCATCGCCAAGTTCCAGCGCGAACTGTCCGCCATGGGTTACAAGCACCAGTTCATCACCCTGGCCGGCATTCACAACATGTGGCACAGCATGTTCAACCTGGCGCACGACTACGCCCGCAACGACATGACCGCCTACGTGAAGCTGCAGGAGCAGGAATTCGCTGACGCCGCCAAGGGTTACACCTTCGTGGCTCACCAGCAGGAAGTGGGCACCGGCTACTTCGACGACATGACCACCGTGATCCAGGGCGGCACGTCCTCGGTGACCGCGCTGACCGGTTCGACCGAAGAAGAACAGTTCCACTGATCGACTTCACCGAGCAAACGGCCTTTGCGGACCGTATAGAAAGCTAACCGCATTGCCGAAAGACTGACGCCCCGACTGGTTCGGGGCGTTTTTTTGCCTGTGACGTGCTGATCGCCTCAGGACTGGCACAGCCTTTCACGCGAAACATTGATCCAGAGCGGTATCCACGTCACAAAAATCGGTTAAAACGGGCGCCGCCGCTACTTGCAGTAACGCGGATATAAGACAACTTCCCAACTGCCCAATCGCTAAACAGTTACAAAACCACTCCAAACGATATTAATTATCATTTAGCAGCAACTATGTTCGTTACATTTCCTACAAAACATAATTCGTGAAATCCCGGCTAATGCCCGCAACGCATGGGCTACAGGGCCATAGAGGTGCGCTATGTCCTTATTCCAATAAATAATTTCGCTATAGGAATTTTACTTGCAGGGTGTTTAGCCATAAAATCAGCGCGATTGATTGCTGCGACATATCGTCACTGCCTTATTTCTTTATCAAGCTCAGAGACCTTTGCTCTCTGTTAAGGATTTCCAGCATGCCCGAAGCGACAGGACTCATGGCCCACAACTGGGGCTTTGCCATTTTCCTTCTGGGTGTAGTCGGCCTGTGCGCCTTCATGCTCGGCGTCTCCAGCCTCCTCGGGTCAAAAGCCTGGGGCCGCAGCAAAAACGAACCGTTCGAGTCCGGCATGCTACCTACCGGTGGCGCCCGCTTGCGGCTCTCAGCCAAATTCTATCTGGTCGCGATGCTGTTCGTGATCTTCGATATCGAAGCCCTCTTTCTCTTTGCATGGTCTGTGTCCGTCCGCGAAAGCGGCTGGACCGGATTCGTCGAAGCTCTCGTTTTCATAGCAATTCTGTTGGCAGGTCTTGTCTACCTGTTCCGAGTGGGCGCCCTTGACTGGGCTCCGGAAGCTCGTCGCAAGCGGCAGGCGAAGCTGAAACAATGAGGCTTTGGCAATGCAATACAATCTCACCAGAATCGACCCCGATGCTCCTAACGAGCAGTATCCGATCGGCCAGCGGGAAACCGTTTCCGATCCGTTAGAAGATCAAGTCCACAAAAACATTTTCATGGGCAAGCTGGAAGACGTGCTGAGTGGCGCGGTCAACTGGGGACGTAAGAACTCCCTGTGGCCGTACAACTTCGGTCTTTCGTGCTGCTACGTGGAAATGACCACCGCCTTCACGGCGCCCCACGACATCGCGCGCTTCGGCGCCGAAGTTATCCGGGCATCACCGCGTCAGGCCGACTTCATGGTTATCGCCGGGACCTGCTTCATCAAGATGGCGCCGATCATTCAGCGTCTCTACGAGCAGATGCTCGAGCCGAAATGGGTTATCTCCATGGGTTCGTGCGCCAACTCCGGTGGCATGTACGACATCTACTCCGTGGTTCAAGGGGTGGACAAGTTCCTGCCCGTGGACGTCTACGTACCTGGCTGCCCGCCCCGTCCAGAAGCATTTCTGCAAGGCTTGATGCTGTTGCAGGAATCCATTGGCCAGGAGCGTCGCCCACTTTCCTGGGTCGTTGGCGATCAAGGCGTTTATCGCGCCGACATGCCTTCGCAGAAGGAACAGCGCCGCGAACAGCGAATCGCAGTCACCAATCTGCGTAGCCCTGACGAAGTCTGATCCAGATCTGTTTCAAAGAAACGAGAAGCTGGCTTCATTCTTTACGTTGACCGAAAGCGAAAAAATAACCATGACTACAGGCAGTGCTCTGTACATCCCGCCTTACAAGGCAGACGACCAGGATGTGGTCGTCGAACTGAACAACCGTTTTGGCGCCGAAGCGTTCACCGCTCAGCCGACCCGCACCGGCATGCCGGTGCTGTGGGTGGCCCGTGTCAAGCTCGTTGAAGTCCTGACTTTCCTGCGCAACCTGCCCAAGCCGTACGTCATGCTCTATGACCTGCACGGCGTGGACGAGCGTCTGCGCACCAAGCGTCAAGGGCTGCCATCGGGCGCCGACTTCACCGTGTTCTATCACCTCATGTCGCTGGAACGTAATAGTGACGTGATGATCAAGGTCGCCTTGTCCGAGAGCGACCTCAGCTTGCCGACCGTCACCAGCATCTGGCCGAACGCCAACTGGTACGAGCGCGAAGTCTGGGACATGTACGGCATCGACTTCAAAGGTCACCCTCACCTGTCGCGCATCATGATGCCGCCGACCTGGGAAGGTCACCCGCTGCGCAAGGACTTCCCGGCGCGCGCCACCGAATTCGATCCGTTCAGCCTGAACCTGGCCAAGCAACAGCTCGAGGAAGAAGCCGCGCGCTTCCGTCCGGAAGACTGGGGCATGAAGCGTTCCGGCCCGAACGAGGACTACATGTTCCTCAACCTCGGCCCGAACCACCCTTCGGCTCACGGTGCGTTCCGCATCATCCTGCAACTGGACGGTGAAGAGATCGTCGACTGCGTTCCGGACATCGGCTACCACCACCGTGGCGCCGAGAAGATGGCCGAGCGTCAGTCCTGGCACAGCTTCATTCCGTACACCGACCGTATCGACTACCTCGGCGGCGTGATGAACAACCTGCCGTACGTGCTCTCGGTCGAGAAGCTGGCCGGCATCAAGGTGCCAGAGAAGGTCGACGTCATCCGCATCATGATGGCCGAGTTCTTCCGGATCACCAGCCACCTGTTGTTCCTGGGTACCTACATCCAGGACGTCGGCGCCATGACCCCGGTGTTCTTCACCTTCACCGACCGCCAGAAGGCGTACACGGTGATCGAAGCCATCACCGGTTTCCGTCTGCACCCGGCCTGGTACCGCATCGGTGGCGTCGCCCACGACCTGCCGCGCGGCTGGGAAAAACTGGTGAAAGACTTCGTTGAATGGCTGCCAAAGCGCCTCGACGAATACACCAAGGCGGCCCTGCAGAACAGCATCCTCAAGGGGCGTACCATCGGCGTTGCCCAGTACAACACCAAAGAGGCCCTGGAATGGGGCGTCACCGGTGCCGGCCTGCGTTCCACCGGTTGCGACTTCGACCTGCGTAAGGCGCGCCCGTACTCCGGCTACGAGAACTTCGAGTTCGAAGTACCGCTGGCCGCCAACGGCGATGCCTACGACCGCTGCATGGTTCGCGTCGAAGAGATGCGCCAGAGCGTCAGGATCATCGACCAGTGCCTGCGCAACATGCCGGAAGGCCCGTACAAGGCGGATCACCCGCTGACCACGCCGCCGCCGAAAGAGCGCACGCTGCAGCACATCGAAACCTTGATCACGCACTTCCTGCAGGTTTCGTGGGGCCCGGTCATGCCGGCCAACGAATCCTTCCAGATGATCGAAGCGACCAAGGGCATCAACAGTTATTACCTGACGAGCGACGGCGGCACCATGAGCTACCGTACCCGGATCCGTACTCCGAGCTTCGCCCACCTGCAGCAGATCCCTTCGGTGATCAAAGGCAGCATGGTCGCGGACCTGATTGCGTACCTGGGTAGTATCGACTTCGTTATGGCCGACGTGGACCGCTAAGCATGAACAGCACGCTTATCCAGACAGACCGTTTCACCTTGAGTGAAACCGAGCGCTCGGCCATCGAGCACGAGTTGCATCACTACGAAGACCCGCGCGCGGCGTCGATCGAAGCCCTGAAGATCGTTCAGAAGGAACGTGGCTGGGTGCCGGACGGCGCTCTGTACGCCATCGGCGAGATCCTCGGCATCCCGGCCAGCGACGTAGAAGGCGTGGCCACGTTCTACAGCCAGATCTTCCGTCAGCCGGTCGGCCGTCACATCATTCGCGTCTGCGACAGCATGGTCTGCTACATCGGCGGCCACGAGTCGGTGGTCAGCGAAATCCAGAACAACCTGGGTATCGGCCTGGGTCAGACCACCGCCGACGGTCGTTTCACCCTGCTGCCGGTCTGCTGCCTCGGCAACTGCGACAAGGCACCGGCGCTGATGATCGATGACGACACCTTTGGCGATGTCCAGCCTGCCGGCGTCGCCAAACTGCTCGAGGGCTACGTATGACCCTGACTTCTTTCGGTCCGGCCAACCGCATCCAGCGTTCGGCCGAGACTCACCCGCTGACCTGGCGCCTGCGTGACGACGGCGAAGCCGTATGGCTCGACGAGTACCAGGCCAAGAACGGTTACGCCGCTGCGCGCAAAGCCTTCGCCGACATGGATCAGGACGCCATCGTCCAGACCGTGAAAGACGCCGGCCTCAAGGGTCGCGGCGGTGCAGGCTTCCCCACTGGCGTGAAGTGGGGCCTGATGCCCAAGGACGAATCCATCAACATCCGTTACCTGCTGTGCAACGCGGATGAAATGGAGCCGAACACCTGGAAAGACCGCATGCTGATGGAGCAACTGCCCCATCTGCTGATCGAAGGCATGCTGATCAGCGCCCGCGCGCTGAAAACCTACCGTGGCTACATCTTCCTGCGTGGCGAGTACACCACCGCCGCCAAGCACCTGAACCGTGCCGTGGAAGAAGCCAAGGCAGCGGGCCTGCTGGGCAAGAACATCCTGGGCAGCGGCTTCGATTTCGAGCTGTTCGTCCACACCGGTGCCGGGCGTTACATCTGCGGTGAAGAAACCGCACTGATCAACTCCCTCGAAGGCCGCCGCGCCAACCCACGCTCCAAGCCGCCCTTCCCTGCCGCCGTTGGCGTGTGGGGCAAGCCGACCTGCGTGAACAACGTTGAAACCCTGTGCAACGTGCCGGCGATCATTGCCGACGGCGTGGACTGGTACAAATCGTTGGCCCGCGACGGCAGCGAAGACATGGGCACCAAGCTCATGGGCTTCTCCGGCAAGGTCAAGAACCCTGGCCTGTGGGAACTGCCATTCGGCGTGACCGGTCGCGAGCTGTTCGAAGACTACGCCGGCGGCATGCGCGACGGTTACAAGCTCAAGGCCTGGCAGCCAGGCGGCGCCGGTACCGGTTTCCTGTTGCCGGAACACCTCGACGCCCAAATGTACGCCGGCGGCATCGCCAAGGTGGGCACCCGTATGGGTACCGGCCTGGCCATGGCGGTGGACGACAGCGTCAACATGGTGTCCCTGCTGCGCAACATGGAGCAGTTCTTCGCTCGCGAATCCTGCGGTTTCTGCACCCCTTGCCGTGATGGCCTGCCATGGAGCGTCAAGCTGCTGATGGCCATCGAACAAGGTCGCGGCCAGCCAGGCGACATCGAGACCCTGCTGGGTCTGGTCAACTTCCTCGGCCCGGGCAAGACCTTCTGTGCTCACGCACCGGGTGCCGTGGAGCCGCTGGGCAGTGCCATCAAATACTTCCGTCCAGAGTTCGAAGCCGGTATCGCGCCTGCAAGCGCCGCCGTCCCGCCTCTGGCGAAGCCGATTGTAGTCGGCGCGTAAACGCTTAAAAAAAGGCGAAGGGTCCGTGCCCTTCGCCTTTCGTCCGATGACGCCTTTCGGGGCTGACTGGATTCGGACGGATAACAAGATTCCATTAGCCACGCCCGCTGACACCGGGCCAACGAAGACCTTTGAACCATGGCCACTATCCACGTAGACGGCAAAGCGCTCGAAGTCGACGGGGCAGACAACCTGTTACAGGCATGTCTGTCGCTGGGCCTCGACATCCCTTATTTCTGCTGGCACCCCGCGCTTGGTAGCGTCGGGGCCTGCCGCCAGTGCGCGGTCAAGCAATACACCGACGAGAACGACACCCGTGGTCGTATCGTCATGTCCTGCATGACCCCGGCCACCGACAACACCTGGATCTCCATCGACGATGAAGAATCCAAGGCGTTCCGCGCCAGTGTCGTCGAATGGCTGATGACCAACCACCCGCACGACTGCCCGGTCTGCGAGGAAGGCGGTCACTGCCACCTGCAAGACATGACCGTGATGACCGGCCACAACGAGCGCCGTTATCGCTTCACCAAGCGCACCCACCAGAACCAGCAACTGGGCCCGTTCATTTCCCACGAAATGAACCGCTGCATCGCTTGCTATCGTTGCGTGCGTTTCTACAAGGACTACGCCGGCGGCACCGACCTCGGTGTGTACGGTGCCCACGACAACGTGTACTTCGGTCGCGTTGAAGACGGCACCCTCGAAAGCGAGTTCTCCGGCAACCTCACCGAGGTCTGCCCGACCGGTGTGTTCACCGACAAGACTCACTCCGAGCGCTACAACCGTAAGTGGGACATGCAGTTCTCGCCGAGCATCTGCCATGGCTGCTCCAGCGGTTGCAACATCTCCCCGGGCGAGCGTTACGGCGAACTGCGTCGCATCGAAAACCGTTACAACGGTTCGGTGAACCAGTACTTCCTGTGCGACCGTGGCCGTTTCGGTTATGGCTACGTCAACCGCACCGACCGTCCACGTCAGCCATTGCTGGCCGACGGCACCAAGCTGAGCCTGGACGACGCGCTGGACAAAGCCGCCGACCTGCTGCGCGGTCGCAATATCGTCGGTATCGGTTCGCCGCGAGCCAGCCTCGAAAGCAACTACGCGTTGCGTGAACTGGTCGGCGCTGAGCACTTCTACTCCGGTATCGAAGCCTCCGAGCTGGAACGCATCCGTCTGGTCCTGCAAGTGCTGAAAGACAGCCCGCTGCCAGTGCCGAACATGCGCGACATCGAAGACCACGACGCCGTGTTCGTCCTCGGTGAAGACCTGACCCAGACCGCCGCCCGCATGGCCCTGGCTCTGCGTCAGTCGGTAAAAGGCAAGGCCGAAGACATGGCCGAAGCCATGCGCGTCCAGCCTTGGCTCGACGCCGCCGTGAAGAACATCGGTCAGCACGAGCTGAACCCGCTGTTCATCGCCAGCCTGGCTGAAACCAAGCTCGACGACATCGCCGAAGAGTGTGTACACGCCGCTCCGGACGACCTGGCCCGCATCGGTTTCGCCGTGGCTCACGCCCTGGACGCCAGCGCACCGGCCGTCGAAGGTCTGGACGCCGAAGCCCTGGAACTGGCCAAGCGCATCGCCGATGCACTGCTCGCCGCCAAGCGCCCGCTGATCATCGCCGGTACTTCGCTGGGCTCCAAAGCCCTGATCGAAGCGGCTGCGAACATCGCCAAGGCCCTGAAACTGCGCGAGAAGAACGGTTCGATCAGCCTGATCGTGCCGGAAGCCAACAGCCTCGGCCTGGCCATGCTCGGTGGCGAATCGGTTGATGCCGCGCTGCAAGCGGTCATCGACGGCAAGGCCGACGCCATCGTCGTTCTGGAAAACGATCTGTACACCCGTACCGCCAAGGCCAAGGTCGATGCGGCACTGAACGCTGCGAAAACAGTGATCGTTGCCGACCACCAGAAGACCGCCACCAGCGATCGCGCGCATCTGGTTCTGCCAGCTGCCAGCTTCGCTGAAGGCGACGGTACGCTGGTCAGCCAGGAAGGTCGCGCCCAGCGCTTCTTCCAGGTTTTCGACCCGCAATACATGGACGCGAGCATTCTGGTCCACGAAGGCTGGCGCTGGCTGCACGCCCTGCGCGCCACCCTGCTGAACCAGCCGATCGACTGGACGCAACTCGACCACGTCACCTCCGCCGTTGCCTCGAGCACCGCGCAACTGGCCGGCATCGTTGATGCTGCACCGTCCGCCGCGTTCCGTATCAAAGGCATGAAACTGGCCCGTGAACCGCTGCGCTACTCCGGCCGCACGGCAATGCGCGCCAACATCAGCGTTCACGAACCGCGCACCCCGCAAGACAAGGACACCGCGTTCGCCTTCTCGATGGAAGGTTACTCGGGCTCCGCCGAACCGCGTCAGCAAGTACCGTTCGCCTGGTCGCCGGGCTGGAACTCGCCGCAAGCCTGGAACAAGTTCCAGGACGAAGTCGGTGGTCATCTGCGCGCTGGCGATCCGGGCACCCGCCTGATCGAAAGCACCGGTGATTCGCTGAACTGGTTCGCCGCAGCGCCACGCGCGTTCAACCCGGCGCCGGGTACCTGGCAAGCCGTGCCGTTCTTCCACCTGTTCGGCAGCGAAGAGAACTCTTCGAAAGCAGCTCCGGTTCAGGAACGCATCCCGGCGGCCTACGTTGCTCTGGCCAAGTCCGAAGCCGATCGCCTGGGCGTCAACGACGGCGCACTGCTGAGCCTCAACGTTGCCGGCCAGACCCTGCGTCTGCCGCTGCGCATCAATGAAGAGCTGGGCGCAGGTCTGGTGGCATTGCCTGCGGGCATCGCCGGCATTCCACCGGCATTCGCCGGCGTATCCGTTGATGGTCTGCAGGAGGCAGCGCAATGACCTGGTTCACCCCTGAAGTGATCGATGTGATCCTGACGGTCATCAAAGCCATCGTGATCCTGCTGGCCGTTGTGGTCGCAGGCGCGTTGCTCAGCTTTGTCGAACGTCGCCTGCTGGGCTGGTGGCAGGACCGTTACGGTCCGAACCGCGTTGGCCCGTTCGGCATGTTCCAGATCGCAGCGGACATGCTGAAGATGTTCTTCAAGGAAGACTGGACCCCGCCGTTTGCCGACAAGGTGATCTTCACCCTGGCACCGGTGGTGGCCATGTCCGCCCTGCTGATCGCGTTCGCGATCATCCCGATCACCCCGACCTGGGGTGTGGCGGATCTGAACATCGGCCTGCTGTTCTTCTTCGCCATGGCCGGTCTGTCGGTCTACGCGGTGCTGTTCGCCGGCTGGTCGAGTAACAACAAGTTCGCCCTCCTCGGCAGCTTGCGTGCCTCGGCGCAGACCGTGTCCTACGAAGTGTTCATGGGCCTGGCCCTGATGGGCATCGTGGTGCAGGTCGGCTCGTTCAACATGCGCGACATCGTCGAGTACCAGGCGCAGAACCTGTGGTTCATCATTCCGCAGTTCTTCGGCTTCTGTACCTTCTTCATCGCTGGCGTGGCTGTGACTCACCGTCACCCGTTCGACCAGCCGGAAGCGGAACAGGAACTGGCCGACGGTTACCACATTGAATACGCCGGTATGAAATGGGGCATGTTCTTCGTCGGTGAATACATCGGCATCATCCTGATCTCGGCGCTGCTGGTCACCCTGTTCTTCGGTGGCTGGCACGGTCCGTTCGGCATCCTGCCGCAACTGTCCTTCGTCTGGTTCGCACTGAAGACCGCGTTCTTCATCATGCTGTTCATCCTGCTGCGCGCTTCGATCCCGCGTCCGCGTTATGACCAGGTGATGGACTTCAGCTGGAAATTCTGCCTGCCACTGACCCTGATCAATTTGCTGGTGACCGCTGCAATCGTGTTGTGGAACACGCCTGCAGTTGCGGTTCAGTGAGGATTTGACCCATGTTCAAATATATTGGCGACATCATTAAGGGTACCGGTACCCAGTTGCGCAGCCTGGTCATGATCTTCGGTCATGGCTTTCGCAAGCGCGACACCCTGCAATACCCGGAAGAGCCGGTCTACCTGCCGCCACGCTACCGTGGCCGTATCGTCCTGACCCGCGACCCCGATGGCGAAGAACGCTGCGTAGCCTGCAACCTGTGCGCCGTGGCGTGCCCGGTGGGTTGCATCTCGCTGCAGAAAGCTGAAACCGAAGACGGTCGCTGGTACCCGGACTTCTTCCGTATCAACTTCTCGCGCTGCATTTTCTGCGGTCTCTGCGAGGAAGCCTGCCCGACCACCGCGATCCAGCTGACCCCGGATTTCGAGATGGCCGAGTTCAAACGTCAGGATCTGGTGTACGAGAAAGAAGATCTGCTGATCTCCGGCCCCGGCAAAAACCCTGATTACAACTTCTATCGTGTTGCAGGTATGGCCGTTGCGGGCAAGCCGAAAGGCGCCGCACAAAACGAAGCCGAGCCGATCAACGTGAAGAGCTTGCTGCCTTAAGGAAGAACGATGGAATTCGCTTTCTATTTCGCATCGGGTATCGCTGTTGTGTCCACACTGCGTGTGGTCACCAACACCAATCCTGTGCACGCCCTGCTCTACCTGATCATTTCGCTGATCTCCGTGGCCATGACCTTCTTCGCCCTCGGCGCTCCGTTCGCCGGCGTGCTGGAAGTGATCGCCTACGCCGGCGCCATCATGGTGCTGTTCGTGTTCGTGGTGATGATGCTGAACCTGGGCCCGGCCTCGGTTCAGCAGGAACGCACCTGGCTCAAGCCCGGCATCTGGGCAGGACCGGTGATTCTCGCCGCCCTGCTGCTGGCCGAACTGCTGTATGTGCTGTTCGCTCACCAGAGCGGTCAGGCCATCGGTCAAACCACCGTGGACGCGAAAGCCGTGGGCATCAGCCTGTTCGGTCCGTACCTGCTGGTGGTCGAACTCGCCTCGATGCTGCTGCTCGCTGCAGCCGTCACGGCGTTCCATTTGGGCCGTAACGAGGCGAAGGAGTAAGACATGCCTGCTATCCCTCTCGAACATGGTCTGGCGGTTGCCGGCATCCTGTTCTGCCTTGGTCTGGTCGGCCTGATGGTCCGCCGCAACATTTTGTTCGTGTTGATGAGTCTGGAAGTGATGATGAACGCCTCTGCACTGGCCTTCATCGTTGCGGGCGCCCGCTGGGCGCAACCGGATGGACAGATCATGTTCATCCTGGTGATCAGCCTGGCAGCCGCCGAAGCCAGTATTGGCCTGGCGATCCTGCTGCAACTGTATCGCCGCTTCCACACGCTCGATATCGACGCTGCCAGTGAGATGCGCGGATGAACCTACTCTTTCTGACTTTCGTATTCCCTCTGATCGGGTTCCTGTTGCTGTCGTTCTCGCGCGGCCGCCTCTCGGAAAACCTGTCGGCGCTGATCGGTGTCGGCTCCATCGGCCTGTCTGCCATCGTCGCGGCCTACGTGATCTGGCAGTTCAACGTCGCTCCACCGGAAGGTGGCGTGTACGTGCATGTGCTGTGGAAGTGGATCTCGGTCGAAGGCTTCCAGCCTAACTTCGCCCTGTACCTGGACGGCCTGTCCGTGACCATGCTGGGTGTGGTGGTCGGCGTGGGTTTCCTGATCCACCTGTTCGCTTCCTGGTACATGCGCGGTGAAGCCGGTTACTCGCGCTTCTTCGCCTACACCAACCTGTTCATCGCCAGCATGCTGTTCCTGGTGCTGGGCGACAACCTGCTGTTCATCTACTTCGGTTGGGAAGGCGTGGGCCTGTGCTCGTACCTGTTGATCGGTTTCTACTACAGCAACCGCAACAACGGTAACGCCGCACTGAAAGCCTTCATCGTCACCCGTATCGGCGACGTGTTCATGGCGATCGGCCTGTTCATCCTGTTCCAGCAACTGGGCACGCTGAACGTCCAGGAACTGCTGGTGAAGGCGCCTGAGCACTTCAAGGTCGGCGATTTCTGGATCGTGCTGGCAACCCTGATGCTGCTGGGTGGTGCGGTCGGTAAATCGGCTCAACTGCCGCTGCAGACCTGGCTGGCGGACGCGATGGCCGGCCCTACCCCGGTTTCGGCACTGATCCACGCCGCAACGATGGTTACTGCGGGTGTCTACCTGATCGCCCGTACCCACGGTCTGTTCGCCCTGGCGCCGGACATCCTGCATCTCGTGGGAATCGTCGGTGGTGTGACCCTGGTACTGGCCGGTTTCGCCGCACTGGTACAAACCGACATCAAACGTATCCTCGCCTACTCGACCATGAGCCAGATCGGCTACATGTTCCTGGCACTGGGCGTTGGCGCCTGGGAAGGCGCGATCTTCCACCTGATGACTCACGCCTTCTTCAAGGCCCTGCTGTTCCTTGCGTCCGGTGCGGTGATCGTTGCCTGCCACCACGAGCAGAACATCTTCAAGATGGGCGGCCTGTGGAAGAAACTGCCGCTGGCCTACGCCAGCTTCATCGTCGGTGGTGCCGCTCTGGCCGCCCTGCCGCTGGTGACCGCAGGCTTCTACTCCAAGGACGAAATCCTTTGGGAAGCGTTCGCCAGCGGCCACAACGGTCTGTTGTACGCCGGCCTGGTCGGTGCGTTCATGACCTCGCTGTACACCTTCCGCCTGATCTTCATCGCGTTCCACGGTGAAGCCAAGACCGAAGCCCACGCCGGTCACGGCATCGCTCACTGGCTGCCACTGTCGGTGCTGATCGTGCTGTCGACTTTCGTCGGCGCCATGATCGTTCCACCGCTGCACGGCGTACTGCCTGAGAGCGTTGGCCATGCCGGTGGCGAAGCCAAGCACAGTCTGGAAATCGCCTCGGGCGCCATCGCCCTGGCCGGTATCCTGCTGGCGGCCCTGCTGTTCCTCGGCAAGCGTCGCTTCGTGACCGCGATCGCCAACAGCGGCATCGGCCGTCTCCTTTCGGCCTGGTGGTTCGCTGCCTGGGGCTTCGACTGGATCTACGACAAACTGTTCGTGAAGCCGTACCTTGCGATCAGCCACATGCTGCGCAAAGACCCGCTCGACCAGACCATCGGTCTGATCCCGCGCATGGCCAAGGGTGGTCACACTGCCCTGAGCCGTACCGAAACCGGTCAACTGCGTTGGTACGCTGCTTCGATGGCTGCTGGTGCCGTACTGGTAATCGGCGCTGTCGTGCTGGTAGCGGTCTGATATGAACCTTGCGAATTTGCGAAAGGAAACGAGCCCGTCATGATTCTGCCTTGGCTAATCCTGATCCCCTTCATCGGCGGCCTGCTGTGCTGGATGGGTGAGCGCTTCGGCGCTACCCTCCCCCGCTGGATTGCGCTGTTGACCATGACCCTGGAACTCGCCCTCGGCCTCTGGCTGTGGGCCCACGGTGACTATTCATTTGCTCCGGCGCCTGGCGCCGATCCGACCTGGGCGCTTGAGTTCAAGCATGTCTGGATCCAGCGCTTCGGCATCAACGTGCACCTGGCCCTCGACGGCCTGTCGCTGCTGATGATCCTGCTGACCGGTCTGCTGGGTATCCTGTCGGTACTCTGCTCGTGGAAAGAAATTCAACGTCACGTTGGCTTCTTCCACCTGAACCTGATGTGGATCCTGGGCGGTGTTGTCGGCGTATTCCTCGCCCTCGACCTGTTCATGTTCTTCTTCTTCTGGGAAATGATGCTGGTGCCGATGTACTTCCTCATCGCGCTCTGGGGTCACAGTTCTTCGGACGGCAAGAAAACCCGTATCTACGCAGCGACCAAGTTCTTCATCTTCACTCAGGCTTCCGGCCTGATCATGCTGGTGGCGATCCTGGGCCTGGTACTGGTCAACTACAACAGCACCGGCGTGATCACCTTCAACTACGCCGACCTGTTGAAGACCAAGATGTCGATGACCACCGAGTACATTCTGATGCTCGGCTTCTTCATCGCCTTCGCGGTCAAGCTGCCGGTGGTTCCGTTCCACTCCTGGCTGCCTGACGCTCACGCCCAGGCGCCGACTGCAGGTTCCGTCGACCTCGCCGGTATCTTGCTGAAAACCGCGGCCTACGGTCTGCTGCGTTTCGCCCTGCCGCTGTTCCCGAACGCCTCGGCCGAGTTCGCGCCGATCGCCATGACCCTCGGTCTGATCGGGATTTTCTACGGTGCGTTCCTGGCGTTCGCTCAAACCGACATCAAGCGTCTGATTGCCTTCTCGTCCGTTTCCCACATGGGCTTCGTACTGATCGGCATCTACTCCGGCAGCCAACTGGCGCTGCAAGGCGCCGTGATCCAGATGCTGGCCCACGGTCTGTCGGCGGCGGCACTGTTTATCCTGAGCGGTCAGCTGTACGAGCGTCTGCACACTCGTGACATGCGTGAGATGGGCGGTCTGTGGTCGCGTATCGCTTACCTGCCGGCGATCAGCCTGTTCTTCGCAGCCGCCTCCTTGGGTCTGCCGGGCACCGGTAACTTCGTCGGCGAGTTCCTGATCCTGATCGGTACTTTCGCCAGTGCGCCATGGATCACCGCGATTGCCACCTCCGGTCTGGTGTTCGGTTCGGTCTACTCGCTGATCATGATCCACCGTGCCTACTTCGGTCCGTCGAAATCGGATTCGATCCTGCATGGCATGGACGGTCGCGAACTGATCATGGTGCTGGGCCTTGCGGTACTGCTGATTTACCTCGGCGTCTACCCGCAACCGTTCCTCGACACTTCTGCCGCCACGATGCATGGCGTGCAGCAGTGGCTCGGCACCGCCTTCACTCAACTCGCTTCGGCCCGGTAAGAGCGCTATGGAATTCACGATTCAACACTTTATTGCGCTAGCGCCACTGTTGATCACCAGCCTCACCATTATCGTGGTGATGCTGGCAATCGCCTGGCGCCGCAACCACTCGCAGACCTTCCTGATTTCGGTGGCGGGTCTGAACCTGGCCTTGCTGTCGATCCTGCCGGCCCTGAAAGTCGCGCCTCTGGCCGTGACTCCATTGCTGCAGATCGACACCTTTGCCTGCCTGTACATGGCGCTGATCCTGGTCGCCACCCTCGCCTGTGTCACCCTCGCCCACGCCTACCTCGGCGACGGCGGTTCGGGTTACCCGGGCAACCGTGAAGAACTGTACCTGCTGATCCTGATGGCCGCCGCCGGTGGCCTGGTTCTGGTCAGCGCGCAGCACCTGGCCGGTTTGTTCATCGGTCTGGAACTGCTGTCGGTACCGGTCTACGGCCTGGTGGCCTACGCGTTCTTCAACAAGCGTTCGCTGGAAGCCGGCATCAAGTACATGGTGCTGTCGGCCGCCGGTTCCGCGTTCCTGCTGTTCGGTATGGCGCTGCTGTACGCAGACTCGGGTTCCCTGAGCTTCGTAGGTATCGGTCAGGCACTGGCCACCACCAACCTGCCAAGCTCGCTGGCGCAACTGGGCCTGGGCATGATGCTGATCGGTCTGGCGTTCAAGCTGTCGCTGGTACCGTTCCACCTGTGGACGCCGGACGTGTACGAAGGGGCTCCGGCACCGGTGGCCGCGTTCCTCGCCACCGCGTCAAAAGTGGCTGTGTTCGCGGTAATGGTTCGTCTGTTCCAGATCTCCCCTGCCGCAAGCAGTGGTGTTCTGAGCAACGTGCTGACCATCATCGCCATCGCCTCGATCCTGTTCGGTAACCTGCTGGCCCTGACCCAGAGCAACCTCAAGCGTCTGCTCGGTTACTCCTCCATCGCGCACTTCGGCTATCTGCTGATCGCACTGGTGGCGAGCAAGGGTCTGGCGGTGGAAGCCATCGGCGTTTACCTGGTCACCTACGTGATCACCAGCCTCGGCGCCTTCGGCGTGATCACCCTGATGTCCTCGCCGTACAACGGCCGTGACGCAGACGCCCTGTACGAGTACCGCGGCCTGTTCTGGCGCCGTCCGTACCTGACCGCCGTACTGACCGTGATGATGCTGTCCCTGGCCGGTATCCCGCTGACTGCAGGCTTCATCGGCAAGTTCTACATCATCGCTACCGGTGTCGAATCGCACCAATGGTGGCTGGTAGGTTCGCTGGTACTGGGCAGCGCCATCGGCGTGTTCTACTACCTGCGCGTGATGGTCACCCTGTACCTGATCGAACCGAACCTGCGCCGCCACGACGCCCAGTTGCACTGGGAACAGAAAGCAGGCGGCGTAATGCTGCTGGCCATCGCTGTGGTCGCGTTCTTCCTCGGTGTGTACCCGCAACCATTGCTGACCCTGGTTCAGCAGGCGGGTCTGGCGGGCTGATTGCCCTGCTGGAATGGCTGCAAACAGAAACGGCACCTTCGGGTGCCGTTTTTGCGTTTATGCCATCACAGTTTCTTCACCATCGGCACGCAGGCCAGTTGCAGACCTGAAGGTGAATGATAAACCGCACTCCCCTCGCCGACGTAACCGCAGCGTCGATAAAAATCAGCGGCATTCAATGTCGCATCCAGACAAACCTCTGCCAGTCCCAGACTCCGTGCCAGCGCTTCAAGAAAGCTCAGCACTCGTTTGCCCAGACCGCGCCGCATGAAATCCGGGTGGATGAAAATTGCGCCAATTTCGCGATGCTCCAGATCGAGCAGGCCGGTTGCCACAGGCTCACCCTCAACGTAACCCAGATAAAAATGCTTTTGCATGAGCGTGTCGTAACCGTCCTGCGCCGAGCCTTTTGTCCAGTCGAGCATTTGCTGCCCGCTGTAGGCACCGATGCATTGGTGACGGATCGCCAGTCGCCGGATCTCGAACGCTATCCAGGCATCCTCCGGGGTAGCTCTTTTGATTTCGAACATTTCTCTCTCCATGAGCCATGTGCGGACAGGCAACGAAAAAGCCCCGTCCATTTCTGGCGGGGCTTTGGGTAACACGTCATTGACCAGACATGCATGACCTTATGGCCCGCCGGAAGCGGTCATAGCGGAGCACATCATGGTCATTCGGTGTTGGGCAGTCATGGCTGGATAGTGCTGCGGATTGTTCGGTCACGTCAATTACAAGGTTCCTCCCTATTCAGTCGAACGCTCCCGCCATACTGGCTGATTCGTCCTACAGGCGTTTTTGCGATCGGTGACTACCGTTGAAAAGGGGGCGAAAAGGATGGCCTGGAGGCCTTGACCAATTCGATCATCGGGACAAAACTATACGCAGGTAACGTACAGAACATGGATGCTCTTTTTATCGAATTACCCGCGTTCCAGAAGCACCGGGACGATTACCTGGATGATGATCTGTTCCGCAGCTTTCAGTTGGAGTTGCTGAAAAATCCCGAAGCGGGCGATCTCATCGAAGGCACGGGCGGGCTGCGCAAAATTCGCTTCTGCGACCAACGACGCGGTAAAGGCAAGCGCAGCGGATTACGAGTGATTTATTACTGGTGGTCCGGTTTTGACCAATTCTGGCTGTTCACCGTGTACAGCAAAAACGAGCATGACGATCTGTTGCCTTCCCAGAAAAGAGTCTTCAAACAGGCGCTGGATAAAGAAATCAACACGAGAACCCAAATATGAAACGTGACATTTTTTCCGAACTGATGGAGGGCCTTGAGTCTCTGGCCGACGAGCGCCAGGGCAAGGTCACCCTTCGTACCCACAAAGTCCAGTTACCAAAACTATTGCCGATCACGGCCGAGGAAGTGGTTGCGATCCGCCAGCAACTCAACCTTTCCCGGTCAGTTTTCGCCATGTACCTGCGAACCAACACTCGAACCCTCGAAAACTGGGAACAAGGTCGAGCAACGCCAAATGCCCAAGCAACGACACTCATTCGACTGGTCGAGCGTTTTCCACAAACGATCGACCACCTTGCGGCTCTGACCTGACTTCCGGGATCTAACAAAATTGTAATCCCCCAATCACCTCCCCGTTATCCGCAGCCTGCAACGATGTCACCCGGCGATCCTACCGGCGGGCCCTTGCCCGTCGAACAATAAAACCCACGCCGAAGCACGTTCCCGTTCTGCCGAACCCAGGAGTGATTGATGGTTAACAACACAAAAATATCGATGGCCGCTTTAGCAGTGGTTGTCGGCGCCGGGCCGTCCACGGTGTTTGCAGAAGACAAACCCGAAGGGTTTATCGAAGGCAGCAGCCTGACGGTGCTCAACCGTAACTTCTATTTCAATCGTGATCACCGCAACGGCCAGTCCAGCCCAACGGGCAATGGTTATTCCGAGGCCTGGGCCCATGCTGTCATCAGCAAGTTCGAATCCGGTTTCACCCAGGGCACCGTCGGGGTCGGGGTGGATGCTTTCGCGATGATCGGCCTGAAACTCGACACCGGTGACGGACGCAACGGTGGCCGCAGTTCGTTCGATGTGTTGCCGGTCGACAGCGACGGTAAAGCGCGGGACGAATACACCAAGGTCGGCGGTGCCGCCAAAGTGCGGGCCTTCGATACGGTGGTGAAAATCGGCGATGTGTTCCCGGCCAACCCGGTGGTTGCGGCGGGTGACTCGCGATTGCTGCCGGAAAGCTTTCGCGGTGTGACGGCGACCAACACCAGCATCGAGGGGCTGTCGATCCAGGGTGGCCGGTTGCATGCGATGAGCCAGCCGGTGTCCAGCGACATGCGCGATAATTTCGCGACCTTCTATGCCGGCCCGGTCAACTCGCCCTGGATCGCTTACGGCGGCGGCGATTATGCGCTGAACAAAAACCTCAGTTTCAGCCTGTACACCAGTCGCCTGAAAGAGGCCTGGAACCAGTATTACGCCGGCACCGCCTGGACGTATCCGCTGTCGGATGACCTGTCGCTGTTCGGTGGCCTGAACTATTACAAAGCGGTCGACGAGGGTAAACAATTGCTCGGCGAGTTCGACAACAACATCTGGAGCGGCCGGGTCGGCGTGAAGCTCGGCGCCCATTCCGTGGCCCTCTCCCACCAGCGCAACAACGGTAACGATGATTTCGATTACCTGCGCCAGTCCGACTCGATCTTCCTCGACAACTCGATCCAGTACAGCGACTTCAACTCGCCGAAAGAGCGCTCATGGATGGTGCGCTACGACCTCGACATGACCACTTACGGCGTGCCGGGCCTGTCGTTCATGACCCGTTATGCCCGTGGCACCGACGCCGATTACTCCAACGCCAACGCCGTGTACATGCGCCGCGATGCCGAAGGCAATCCGCTGACCGACCAGAAGCGTTGGGAGCGTGATATCGAAGTCAAATACGTGGTGCAGAGCGGTTCGATGAAAGATCTGTCGCTGCGTCTGCGCCAGGCCACCACCCGTGCCACGGCATTCGAGTCGGATCTGGATGAAGTACGGGTGATTGTCGAATACCCGCTGGCGATTCTCTGAGTTTCACGAGCAACACATTCACCTTTAGAAGCTCCTTGCTCCTTTGGTAAGAGGTGAATTTTTTGGCGTCCTTCGGGGCGCCTTTTTTATGCCTGAAAAAAGCCCGACTCACTGAACATGAACCGGGCGCTTGTGCCGCTACAGGCGCTATCCACCCTGCTGACGGCAGGTCCCCATTACGCTGTACGTGACGGTGTTGAGCTGCCCTTTGGAATCTTCATAAGTCATCGCAGCCGGCACCACCGCACATTCATTTTTCGGCCGGACAACGCTCACCACTTTCTTCACATCCAGCTTCATTCCGTACGTATATTCCTTGACCACCGGCGCCGCTTTGCCCTGGGCGGCCGCGTACTGCTCCATGGCCTGGGCATTGGCGCTGAGCGCCCGGTCGAACGTTCTGTCGCCACCGCCTTCGGCCAACGCATTCAAGGACATCGCCATGACACCGGTGAATGCCAACAACTTGAGAAATTTCATATCCAGCTCCTTCAAAACACGACTCATAAAAAAGCCCACCATCGATGCGCGATGACGGGCTCATTCACTGGCAGCACGCTTACAGGTCTTGGGTCTGTTCGGCCTTCTTGTCGTTCACGACAACGGGATCCCGGGCCTTTTCCTTGGCAACGAACAGCTCCATGGAACGGTCGTTGTTGGTCATCATCCGGTCGAAGGTCCGGTCACCGCCACCTTCGGCCATCGCCAGGGAAGACACCGCCAACGCCAAGAAAAACGCACCGATCTGTACAGGTTTCATGTTTGATTCCTCATTTAAGTAACTGACGGGATCAAGGTAACAATCCGAACCTTTCGTGACGGTGGCGCCGAAATTACATATCCGTTATGTAGAAAGGCCCGCATTTGCGGGCCTGTTGTTGAGGCTAAAAGTGACTAGGCTGCCGTGGGCGACTCCTCGTCCCGGCGATGCGCAATCTGATACAGCGCTGGCAGGATCAGCAGCGTGAGAATGGTCGAGGACAGGATTCCGCCGATCACCACCGTCGCCAGCGGTCGCTGCACCTCGGCCCCGGTGCCGGTCGCCAGGGCCATCGGAATGAAGCCAAGGGACGCCACCAGCGCGGTCATCAACACCGGTCGCAGGCGCGTGAGTGCGCCGACGTTGATCGCCTCGGACAGCGAACGCCCCTCCTCCCGCAGATTGCGGATGAACGCGATCATCACCAGCCCGTTAAGCACCGCCACGCCGGACAAGGCGATAAACCCGACACCCGCCGAAATCGACAGCGGAATGTCCCGCAACCACAACGCCATGACCCCGCCAGTCAGTGCGAACGGAATCCCGGTGAACACCAGCAAGCCGTCCTTGAGGTTGTTGAACATCATGAACAGCAACCCGAACACCAGCAGCAACGCCACCGGCACCACGATCTGCAAGCGCTTGGCCGCCGATTGCAGTTGTTCGAACTGCCCGCCCCAGGTGGTCCAGTAACCCGCCGGCACCTGCACGTCGCGCTCGATCACTTCGCCCGCCTCGGCGACGAACGATCCGATATCACGCCCACGCACGTTGGCGCTGACGATCACCAGGCGCTTGCCGTTCTCGCGACTGACCTGATTCGGCCCCAGCACCAGATCGAGGCTGGCGACGTCCTTGAGCGCAATGAAACCGATCTGACTGGCGGCATCACCACCCGCTGCCGGCACCGGAATCAGCAGCGCCGACAACCCTTCGATGTCCTTGCGCATGGCGTCGGACAAACGCACGACCATGTCGAAGCGCCGGTCGCCCTCGTACATCGTCCCGGCCTTCTGCCCGCCAACAGCCACCGCAATGGTGTCCTGCACATCGCCGACGTTGAGCCCGTAACGCGCCGCCTTGTCGCGGTCGATGTTGATGGTCAGCACCGGCAGACCGGTGGTTTGCTCGACCTTGACCTCGGACGCGCCATTGACCTTCTGCATCGCGGCGGCAATCTTCGTCGCCGTGGCGTTGAGCACGTCCATGTCATCGCCGAACACCTTGACCGCCACGTCGCTGCGCACGCCGGAGATCAGCTCGTTGAAGCGCAACTGGATCGGCTGCGACAGTTCATAGTTGCTGCCCGGCAGCGTCGCAGCGGCCTGTTGCAGCTCGGCCATCAAGGCTTCGCGGGATTTGCCCGGATCCGGCCACTGGTCTTTCGGCTTGAGCATTACATAGCTGTCGGAGATGTTCGGCGGCATCGGGTCGGAGGCGATTTCCGCCGTGCCGGTGCGAGCGAACACGCGCTCGACTTCCGGCACTTTATTAAGGATCAGTGTTTCCAGCCGCTGCTGCATGTCCACCGATTGCGTCAGACTGGTGCCGGGCACGCGCAACGCCTGCAAGGCAAAATCGCCCTCACTGAGGCTCGGCACAAACTCGCTGCCCATGCGACTGGTAACTACGCCACTGAGCACGATCACACCCAGCGCCGCACCCACGGCAACAGCACGATGCGACATCACCCAGGCCAGCGCCGGTGCATAAACGCGACGTGCGCCGCGCATCACCACGCCCTCTTCTTCCTTGACCTTGCCGGTCACGAACAACGCAATCGCGGCCGGCACAAAGGTGACGGACAAGAGCATGGCGCCAAGCAACGCAATGACCACGGTGAACGCCATCGGATGGAACATTTTCCCTTCGACGCCGCTCAGGGCGAAGATCGGCAGGTACACCACCATGATGATCAACTGGCCGAAAATCAGCGGTCGCCGCGCCTCTTTCGCTGCGGCGAACACTTCATGGAAACGCTCGGATCGGGTCAGCAGACGCCCGTGATGCTGCTGCGCATGGGCCAGTCGCCGCAGGGTGTTTTCGACGATCACTACCGCGCCGTCGACGATGATGCCGAAGTCCAGCGCACCAAGGCTCATCAGGTTGGCGCTGACCTTGTTGCTGAACATGCCGGTGAAAGTGAACAGCATCGACAGCGGAATCACCATCGCGGTAATCAGCGCAGCGCGGATGTTGCCGAGGAACAGAAACAGAATGGCGATCACCAGAATCGCGCCTTCGACGAGGTTCTTCTTTACCGTGGCGATGGCCTTGTCGACCAGATGCGTGCGATCGTACACCGGCACCGCGATCACGCCGCCGGGCAAGGATTTGTTGATTTGTTCGAGCTTGGCGGCGACGGCCTGGGAGACCGTGCGGCTGTTTTCGCCGATCAGCATGAACACCGTACCCAGCACCACTTCACGGCCATTTTCCGTGGCGGCGCCGCTGCGCAGCTCGCGGCCGATATCCACGGTGGCAACGTTCTTGATCCGGATCGGCGTGCCGTCGACATTGGCCATGACGATGTTGGCGATGTCCTCGGTGCTCGCCACTTGCCCCGGTGCGCGAATCAGCAATTGCTCGCCGCTGCGTTCGATGTAGCCGGCACCGACGTTGGCATTGTTGCGTTCCAGCGCCGTCACCAGATCGGTGAGGGTCAGCTTGTAGGCCGCGAGTTTTTTCGGATCGGGGGCAATCTGGTACTCCTTGGCAAAGCCGCCGATGGTGTTGATCTCGGCCACGCCGGGGACGTTGCGCAGTTGTGGCTTGATGATCCAGTCCTGGATCACCCGCAGATCGGTCGGCGTGTAGGGCGTGCCGTCATCCTTCAGCGCGCCTTCTTTCGTCTCGACCGTCCACAAAAAGATCTCGCCGAGCCCGGTGGAGATCGGCCCCATCACCGCCTCCACACCTTCGGGCAATTGCTCCTTGGCGGACTGCAACCGCTCGTTGACCAACTGCCGGGCAAAGAACAGATCTGTGCCGTCCTTGAAGATCACCGTGACCTGGGACAACCCCGAGCGCGACAGCGAACGGGTCTGCTCCAATGCGGGCAGGCCGGCCATCGCGGTTTCAATCGGAAACGTAATGCGCTGTTCGGTTTCCAGCGGCGAAAACCCGGCCGCGCCGGTGTTGATCTGCACCTGGACGTTGGTGATATCGGGCACGGCGTCGATCGGCAGTTTCTGATAACTGGCGATGCCGAGGCCGGCCATGAGCAGAACGGCGAGCAGCACGATGATGCGCTGCTCGATGGCAAACTGGATCAGGCGTTCGAACATGGGAGTCTTCCGCGATTAATGACTGTGCTCGGCCGAGGCTTTGCCCAGCTCCGATTTGAGGACGAAGCTGCCGGCGCTGGCGACTTGCACGCCCGGTTCCAGTCCGGCGGTGACTTCCACCTGCCCCGCCGCGCGGCTGCCCAACTCCACCGCTTGCGCCTTGAAGCCGTCGTCGGTGCGCACGAATACCGTGGGTTTGTCCTCGACGGTCTGGATCGCGGTTTCCGGTACGGCGACCTTGGCCTGACGGCTGTCGGTCGCGACCAGCGCGGTGACAAACAGGCCGGGGCGCCATGAGCCTTGCGGGTTTTCCAGAGTGACGCGCACGGTCGCGGTACGGGTCTGTTCACCGAGCAGGCTGCCGACGTAAGCCACGGTGCCGCGGACTTCAGCGTTCAATTCCGCCGCGCTGACGGTGACGGGTTTGCCCACTTGCACCTTGTTGAGATCTTTTGGCGAAACACCGAAGGTGACCCACACCCGCGACAAGTCCGAGAGCGTGAACGCCGCCGTGGTCTCGTCGACCACCTCCCCCGGCGTCAGGTGTTTTTCCACCACCACGCCATCGAACGGCGCCCGCAGTTCATAGCGATTGCCACCGGTGGCGACCACGCTGCCGCTGAGAACGCTGATCTTTTGCCGGGCGTTGCTCACGGCAATCTCGGCTTCTTCCAGGGCTTGGCGGGCCTGGAGGAAATCCTGTTCGGCGGAGATCTTGTCCTGCCACAGTTTTTTCTCGCGCTCGAACGTCGTGCGCGCCAGGGCCAGACGGCGTTGTGCGGCCGCCTGTTCGCTGCGCTGATCGGAAATCTGCTGACTGGCGATCACGGCCAGCAACTGACCCTTCTTCACCGACTGACCGAGATTGACCGACACCGACTCGACCACCCCCGGTACACGCGGCACCACATGGGCGGTGCGGTCCTCGTCGAAGCGCACTTCGCCGGGGAACGGCAGGCCAAGACTGATGCTTTGCGCTCGCGCTTCGGCCAGTTGAATCCCCGCCGCCGTGATCTGCTCCGCCGTCAATTCGATGTGTCCTTCTTCGCCATGCTCGCCTTCAGCGGCGGCGCCTTCTTCAGCGTGATCCGCATGTTCGGAGGCCTCATCGGCGTGCGCATCGATGCCTGCGTTGCCCGCCCACATCGAGCCGATACCAATGCCGAGCGCCAAGGTCGCCGCAGCGACCACGATCATTTTTTTATCCATGGAAACTCCTCTGCGCCGTGCCATCGCGCAGTGATCAGAAAATTGAAATTCAACGGCTGACGCCGAGGTCGCCAAAAATGCGTTCGATGCGGACCCGGGCGTCGGTCGCCTCGCTCACCGCCTGGATGTATTGGCTGCGAGCGGCGATCAATGTGCGCTGAGCGTCGAGCACGTCGAGGAAGCCGAACTTGCCCATTTCGAAACCGTGAGTGGCGCTGTCGACCGCACTTTGCGCGGCGGGCAGGATGGTCCGATCGAACGCCTGGATTTCACCGTTGGCGGTCTGCCATTGCTCAAGCGTGGTCTGGATTTCCGTGCGCAGGCGCAGCTCGGTAGCGTTGCGCAGATCCCGTGCCTGATCGGCACGCCGCGCCGCTGCCAGCACATTGCCCTGATTGCGGTTGAACAGCGGAATCGGCATCGACAGCCCGACCACGTTGACCCGCTCGCGCTCGGTTTCGCTGTACTGACTGCCGATGCTGACGGTGAGATCGGGAATCCGCTGGGACTTCTCCAGCCCCAGCGATGCTTCGCGCTGATCGATCTGCAATTTCGCCAGACGCAGCTCCGCCGTTTCGTTGAGGCGCTCAAGCAAACGGGTGGGCGGTGGCGCGCTGGAAAGGCCTGGAGTCGAAGTTTGTACCGTGGTCGAAGACGGCAACGGTGCGCCCATGACCTGCGCCAGTTGCTGGTACGCATTGGCCTGATCACGCTCGGCGCGGCTCAGCTCCAGGCGCACTTCCGAGAGCTGCACTTGCGCCCGCGTGCCTTCCACCGGCGACGACTTGCCCGCCTCGATCCGCCCTTGGGCCACACGCAAGCCGTGTTCGGCCAATTGCAGCGACTGACGGCTCAGTTGCAAACGTTGCTGCGCAGTTTGCGCACCGTTGAACGCCTGGATCACGTCGGCGCGCAACGCATTGCGCTTGCGCTCCAGTTCCATGCCGGCGGCATCCTGAGCACGGCTCGCTACATCGATCCGCGCGCCACGCTTGCCGCCTAGCTCGATCGGTTGGCTGAGCATCACCGTGGTGGTGCGCGACTGGCGTCGGGTGTCTTCGGCCTCCCACGAAACCTCGGGATTGGGGATCAGGCCCGCCTGTTTGCGGTCACCTTCGGCAATGCCGATTTCCCACTGCGCAGCGGCCAGATCCGGGTTACTGGCGAAGGCGGTTTGCAGGGCTTGATCGAGGGTCAGGGTCGATGCACTGGCAAGACCTGTACAGGCCAGCAACAAGAGGCCGCTGGCGGTTTTTTTCAGGCGTGAGCGCGCCGTCCGTTCTATTAAACCGGGCAATGGAAGACTTCCTTTAATCAAGAATCTTTGATTGCGCCACGGTAGGGTTTTGAACTTATCGACAAGGTGACTGGAAAATTACAAATCCGTTATCAAGCGTTCATCGAAGTTGTTTTGCTCTAGGATTCCGGATTCGAATGGCGTTGTAGCAACACATGGAAACAAATACTGATTAGTTATCTGCCGAACAGCACTTGCCGAATTCTAATGCAGGAAAAAACCGCTCCATTGCTGCGACAGGCTGTCGCGGATGGCCGTTTTAAAGGGCTTACACGTTGACTCTGTAGCCACTACAGCCTTTACCTTGCACACCATTCAGCAACAAAAACCGTCCGGAAGACCTTACAAAAACAACAACTTTCCGGGCCACCTTAATTAAATATCCATTGAATAAAAGTGGTGAAAGATCATGCGAATCCTTGTCGTCGAGGACGAGCTTAAAGCTGCCGAATACTTGCATCAGGGTCTGACCGAAAGTGGTTATATCGTTGACCACGCCGTTAATGGCGCCGATGGATTGCATCTGGCGCAACAACAGGTTTATGACCTGATCATTCTGGATGTGAATCTGCCGGAACTCGACGGCTGGAGCGTGCTTGAACAACTGCGTCGTACTCACTCCACCCGGGTGATGATGCTCACCGCACGGGGGCGCCTGGCGGACAAGATCCGGGGACTGGATCTGGGCGCCGACGACTATCTGGTCAAGCCGTTCGAGTTCCCCGAACTGCTGGCCCGGGTACGGACCCTGATGCGCCGCAGCGAAAACATCCCGGTGCCCCAGGTACTCAAGGTCGCCGATCTGGAACTCGACCCGGGCCGTCACCGGGCGTTTCGCGGCACGCAGCGCATCGACCTGACCACCAAGGAATTCGCTCTGCTGCATCTGCTGATGCGCCAGTCCGGCGAAGTGCTGACCCGCACCCAGATCATCTCGCTGGTGTGGGACATGAACTTCGACTGCGACACCAACGTGGTCGAGGTCTCGATCCGTCGCTTGCGGGCGAAGATCGACGACCCGTTCGACAGCAAGCTGATCCACACCCTGCGTGGTGTCGGCTATGTGCTGGAGGCCCGGGAATGAAACCGGCCAGCCTGTCGCTGCGACTGGGCCTGACCGTCAGCATTCTTGGTGCGCTGCTGGTGGTGTTTCTGGCGATCCTCGCGTATTTCGCCCTGACCCATGAACTGAACGCGTTGTCCCGTGACAGCCTGGAAAAGAAAATGGCGCAGGTGGAACACAGCCTGTCGCTGTACGTCGATGCCAATGAAGTCAGTGGCAAGCCGCACATTCTGCTCGATCAGGTCATGGGGCATGACAACCTGACGCTGACGATTTATGACCGGGGCAATTTGCGCTCGCCTCTGCTCAAGTCCGGGTCAGGATTGACGGACCCACGGATCGAATTGAAAGCGGTGCGGGCGACGACCGATCAGCTGTCGTACACCGACAGCATCGATGCCGAAGGTGCGAAATTTCTCACCGCCTCGAAGCTGATTCGCCTGAAGGACGGCAGCAACGTGCCGGTGTTGTTGTCGATGGACAATGCCCACGATCAGGCCCTGCTCAGCGCCTATTTGCGCTCGACGCTGATGGCCTTGCCGTTGCTGCTGGTGTTCATCGGTCTGACCGCCTGGGGCGCGGTGCAGCGTGGACTGGCGCCGCTGCGCGAGTTTCGCAAAGTCGCGGCCCGGGTGACCACACAGGACCTCGACCACCGGTTGTCGGTACTGAACATGCCTCAGGAACTGAGTGAACTGGCGCAGGGCATCAACGTCATGCTCGATCGCCTGGACAGCGGTGTGCAGCAACTGTCGCAGTTCTCCGACGATCTGGCCCACGAACTGCGTACGCCGATCAACAACCTGATGGGCAAGGCGCAGGTCACCCTCTCGCGCAAGCGTACGGTCGAGGAATACACGGACGTGCTGGTGTCGTGCACCGAAGAGCTCGAACGCGTCGCGCGGATTGTCTCGGACATGCTGTTTCTGGCCCAGGCCAGTCAGCCGCTGGCGCACGCGTCGTTCGAACCGATTGCACTGGAAGATGAGGCGTTCCGGGTGGCCGACCTGTTTTCCCTGTCAGCGCAGGACAAACAGATCCATCTGAAGGTGGTCGGCAGCGCCCGGGTGTCGGGCGACCGTTTGATGATCCAGCGGGCGATATCGAACCTGCTGTCCAATGCCCTGCGCCACTGCCCGCCCGGCAAAACCGTTTCGCTGTTCATTGAACAGTCACCGACACAAGTGGCACTGCGGGTAAGCAATCCTGGCGCGGGTATCGAAGCGCAGCACTTGCCACATCTGTTCGACCGTTTCTACCGGGTCGACAGCAGCCGCACCCGCTCACAGGGCAGCACGGGACTGGGGCTGGCCATCGTGCGCTCGATCATGAGCCTGCATTCGGGCACCGCACAGGTGCAAAGCCGTCCGGGGGCGATGACGGTTTTCAGTCTGGTGTTCCCTGTTCTTGCGGAAAGGCACTAAACCCTTCCAACAAATTTGTCCGGTGTTTTCTCAATCTTCGTCAGAAAAATCACCGCACAAGTGCGCCATACCTCCATGCAAATCCTTCAGTGCGATTTTGCGTCAGTCTCACGATGAAGCGTCTGACAAGGACAAGGAAAAACTTCGCAGACGACGGGTTCCTGATCGTGTCGTTCGCCGTCTTGCAAGCAGCTCTATCCCCTCTAAAACAAGCCTTTGCGTTGATCCTGATGCGTCCATTCAAGATTTTTCAGTACGTATTTCGGCGCGGGTAAAAACCGCGAACGGAAACGTCTGGATATTTTTGACCCCCTCGTCACTGCCCTCTTAGATTCGGCTCGTGCTTGCAACAGCACACTCAAACAACAAACCAAGGAGAAACCTCATGGGTTACATGGGAAGCTGGAACGCCAACCAGATCGATGAACTCGACGAACAGGAAACCCCTTCGGCCGAGCAGATCGAAGCAATGCAACTGACCGAAGAAGAACAGGCGGAACTGAACGCCGAGTGACAAGACCCGCGAGGGCCGCGCGCCCTCGCGGGTTTTCCAGGAAGGTACCCATGGACAAGACAAGGATGGCCGAACGTGAGCTGACGGCCGATCAGGCAGAGCGACGGATTCAGGCCGAGCTTTCACGCCTCGGCCTCACGCCGGTAACCCGCACACTCGGCAGCAAGGTGGTCGCCGTTCAGGCGAGTCTTCACGGCAGCGACAATCGTCATGCCCGTGGCGGCGGCAAGGGTTATGCGGATCAGGCACACCTGGGCGCGCTGTATGAAGCCCTCGAACATTATTGGACGGATGAACTCTCTGCGACCGATGTTCACCACGAGACGGAGCGCTATTTCAAAGACTCGCCGATCTTTGCCGATGACTCGCTTCTGCACAGGCTCACCTGTCAGCAAAACGTGCGCATCCCCTGCAGAACCTATGTCTGTCCACCGTGGCATGACCGTTTTTCCTATCCGGTTGCGCTGACGTCTCCCAACGGTTCACTTCAGCCTTCTTCACCGGGCACTGCGGACTGCCGTGCCGTGCGACGTTACGCCAGCAACAGCGGCACCGCCATTGGCGCCACTTACAGCGAAGCGATGCTGCACGCCGCCAACGAATGCATCGAACGCGATGCCGTATCGCTGTTTCTGCTCAACCATTTCTATTACGAAAACTACCCGCCTCTGCGACGGGTGGTCCGCCTCAGTGACGGCGATGACCTCGGTCGTCTGTGGGCCGATGCCGAACAGGAAATCGGCGGCGAAATCGTGCTGGCGGATATCAGCAGCGAATTCAAGGCACGAACCTTTCTGGCCTTCACGACGAAGCCGGGAGCTCATCCACAGGTATACGGCAGCGGCTGTTCACTCGACCCACGTCACGCCGCATGGCGTGCGCTCAGTGAACTGGTGCAATTGCAATTGAATGCCGCCGAGCCCGAATACCACCAGACCCTGACCAATGCACTGCGCAACCTGCAGCCCTTCCCGCGCCTGCTGCGCTGCGCGCAATTTGATCCGCAGACGCTGTTGCATCGCTGCCCGCAACACGAAGTAGCGCTGCCCGGCGTCAGTGAGGACATGTCCGTGGACGATCAACTCCACTTGCTGACTCAAGACCTGCAAAGCCACGGCCGTACGCCGGGTGCTTCGATCCTGCAGCGAACCGGGCTCGGCACAACCCTGCTCAACGTGGTGATTCCCGGACTGGAGAGGTTCTTCGTGGTCGCCAGCGGTAACGTTGTCATTCCGCAGGCCCGGGGTCGTACTCTGGAGAGAGCCGCCCCATGAACCGACTCGATCGCTCCCGGGAACTGGCATTGGCAAGCTCCATGGCCCGACACCTGAACGAGAACGGTGGCATCGGCCATTACCTCGAACCGCCAGGCAGCGGACTGCATCACGTTTTTTTCCTGCGGGTGAATGGCGAGGTCTGGGTCGGCCGCAAGCGCCTGCAACGTGACCGGCATTTTCGATGGCGGGCCAGCAGCGTGCTCAAACCCTGCATGTTGCTGGGTCCGCTTCTCCACTCACTATGGGGGGATGAAGGTTTGTCGATCGGCTATCGGACGGCCTCTGTCGAACAGAAAGCGCAGGTCTTTGAACGAGCACTGCGTCTGGCTGACAGCGAGATTCTGTTCCCGTTTCCAATGGTTGACGCGGCAGGACGGGAAGCGGTCTGTCCGGATGATTTCTGGCAATGCAGCGAATCACTGGCCGAACAGTTGAACAACGATGAACAACACCTGCGCGAACAGTGCGCGGGGCTGCTCCAGGCAATCACCGAAACCGGTGCGTTGATCTACGACCCCGCCTGTTCGACGGGCGAATTCATCGCTCACCTCGCCCGCGCCCTGCCCGACTGCCTGTGCCTGGGGAGTGATCGCTCAGACTCGATGATCGAACACGCCCGACAAGTTCATGGGAGCACGTCCGTCGAGTTTCGTTTGCTCGATGCGCGTGACGCCTTTGATGCCGGAATTCACTGCGATGTACTGATCCTGCGTTTCCTCAACGCCGAAGTCTTGACCCGCCGTGAAGCCCGGACCGCATTCGAATCACTGATCCGTTGCATCAAACCTGGCGGCACCCTCCTCGTTTTCGGTCACACCCCGGTGCTGATCCCTGTCGTCTGGCTCGCCGCCGCCCACAAACTGCAACTGGAATCCAGCGTCGCGGCACGTCCGGGACAAACGGAACTGTTCCAGTTCTATTACCTGAAGGTCGCGACCGCATGACGTTTTCCCTGCAAGGCAGAGGCTTTTACCCGACGGACGACGGTCATCAACTCTATTGGGAACGGCACGGAATCACAGGAGGCGAACCGGTGTTTTTCCTGCATGGAGGCCCCGGCGGGCGAATCAGCCGCCATCACCTGGAATTCTTCGACCTGCGCCGTTTCGACATCATCCTGTTTGACCAGCGCGGTTGCGGCCGCTCGAGGCCTTACGGCGAATTACGCGACAACACCACAGGCCAGTGTGTCGAAGACATCGACGCTCTGCGCCAGCATTTCGGCTTCGAAAAGATCAGTGTGCTCGGCGTTTCGTGGGGCAGTTGGCTGGCAATCCAGTACCAGCAGCGCTATCCGCAGCACCTGCTGAAAACCACACTGGTTTCGGTTTTCGTTCCTTTTGCAGCCAATGTCCGGGCGTACGACCGGGCACTCAATTAGGGGCCGGCACAATTGCCGCAAACCGCGTCAGGCCATCGCGCCAGGGACATCTTCCGGATACTCGGCGAAGGCTGCCCGTTGCAACAGCGCGTTGCCGCCATCGAATGGCTGAATGCTGTTCTGCGCCGCACGGGCCAGACGGTTTGCCCCGGCACACTGGAGAGCTTCGTCGATCAGGAAGCGGTACTCGCCATCCGTCTGGAATTGCATTACCACCTTCAAGGCTATTTCTTCCGGCCAAGGGACCAGAAGCTGACCCTCGACGACAACACCCTGCTGATCCAGGGCATCCGCGATACCTTCGGCATGGCCAGCGTACGCTGGCTCAGGCAACGCATGGACATTCACTGCCGACTGCTGCATGCCGGGCACAACGCCTTCGAAAGCGCCATCCTCAAAACCGTGCGCCGGGCGGTGAAACGTGAAATCGAGGGCTGAAAAAAACGGCACCCGAAGGTGCCGTCCCGTCCCGCAAAAACGCTTATTTGCGTGCCGCTTCCCACGACTTGAGCAGTTCGTTGTAGCTCACGGTCTCGCCTTTCGGTTTCTCGTTGGCCAGTTTCGGCTTCGGTGCACCCGGTTGGTCGAACCAGTATTGCGCGTCGCGCTCGGGGTTCATTTTCGGGGCGCAGGTTGCCTGGGCCTTGGAGCGTTCCAGACGGGTCATGATCGCGTCCTGATCCTTGGCCAGGCCGTCGAGCGCCTGTTGCGGGGTCTTGTCGCCACTGGCGGCTTCGGCGATGTGGCTCCACCACAGTTGTGCCAGACGTGGATAGTCCGGCACGTTGGTGCCGGTCGGCGTCCATTGCACCCGGGCCGGGCTGCGGTAGAACTCGACCAGACCGCCGAGTTTCGGTGCCAGGTCGGTCATGGCTTGCGAGTTGATGTCCGACTCGCGGATGGGCGTCAGGCCGACGATGGTTTTCTTCAGCGACACGGTTTTCGAAGTCACGAACTGCGCATACAACCAGGCCGCGAGTTTCTGTTTCTCAGGCGTGGATTTCATGAAGGTCCAGGAACCCACGTCCTGATAACCCAGCTTCATCCCCTCTTCCCAGTACGGGCCGCGCGGCGACGGTGCCATCCGCCATTTCGGCGTGCCGTCGGCGTTGACCACCGGCAGGCCCGGTTTGGTCATGTCGGCGGTGAACGCGGTGTACCAGAAGATCTGCTGGGCAATGTTGCCCTGTGACGGCACCGGGCCGGACTCGGAGAAGGTCATGCCCGCCGCTTCCGGTGGCGCGTAGGCCTTGAGCCAGTCCACATATTTGGTCGTGGCGAACACCGCCGCCGGGCCGTTGGTGTCGCCGCCACGGGTCACGCTGGAACCCACCGGGTGGCAGTCCTCGACGCGGATGCCCCACTCGTCCACCGGCAAGCCGTTGGGCAGGCCCTTGTCGCCGCCACCGGCCATGGAGAACCAGGCATCGGTGAAGCGCCAGCCAAGCGACGGGTCTTTCTTGCCGTAGTCCATGTGCCCATAGATGCGCTTGCCGTCGATTTCCTTGACGTCTTCGCTGAAGAATTTGGCGATGTCTTCATAGGCGGACCAGTTCACCGGCACGCCCAGGTCATAGCCGTATTTTTCCTTGAACCTGGCTTTCAGGTCGGCGCGTTCGAACCAGTCGGCGCGGAACCAGTACAAATTGGCGAACTGTTGGTCAGGCAGTTGGTAGATCTTGCCGTCCGGCGCGGTGGTGAAGGAAATGCCGATGAAGTCCTTGATGTCGAGGGTCGGCGAGGTGAAGTTCTTGCCTTCGTTGGCCATCAGGTCGGTGATCGACTCGGTCTTGCCGTAGCGAAAGTGTGTACCGATCAGGTCCGAGTCGTTGACCCAGCCGTCGTAGATGTTCTTGTCCGACTGCATCACCGTCTGCATTTTTTCCACGACATCGCCTTCCTGCAGCAGGTCGTGGGTGAGCTTGATCCCGGTGATTTCGCTGAAGGCCTTGGCCAGCACCTTGGATTCATATTCGTGGGTGGTCAGGGTTTCCGAAACAACCTTGATGTCCATCCCGCGAAACGGCTCGGCGGCCTTGATGAACCACTTCAGCTCTTCGAGTTGCTGCTCCGGTGTCAGGGTCGACGGCTTGAACTCGCTGCCGATCCATTTTTTTGCCGCGTCCTCGTAGGCATCGGCCCAGGCGGATGCGCTCAAACCGCTGAGTGCCAGCATGGCTGCCAATGAAATGCTATGTCGCAGCTTATTGTTTTTGTCGAACATAGAGACCTCCTGTTTAAGTTCTGGAGCAACATTGCCGAGCGATTCGACTAGCCCCAACGCATCACAGCCAACAGCCACACCAGGGACAACGCGGACGCCACCCAGATGCTCCAGTCGGTTACGCCGATCACCAGCAGGTGCAGGTAGGCGCTGCCGAGAAGACCGATGAACAAGCGATCGCCACGGGTGGTGGCAATCGGCAGAAACCCGCGCCGCAGGATGCTCGGCGAGCGCAGTTCCCAGGTGGTCATGCCCACCAGGATCAAGCCAATCACGATGAAAAACGCCGCCGTCGGGACGGTCCAGCTCATCCATTCCATCATCAGTTCCTCAGACCCGGCCCAGGGCAAAGCCCTTGGCCACGTGGTTGCGAACGAACCAGATCACCAGCATGCCCGGCAGGATGGTCAGCACCCCCGCCGCTGCCAGCACGCCCCAGTCGATGCCGGACGCCGACACCGTGCGCGTCATCACCGCCGCGATCGGCTTGGCATTCACCGAAGTCAGCGTGCGTGCCAGCAGCAGTTCGACCCAGGAAAACATGAAGCAGAAAAACGCCGTCACCCCGATGCCGGAACCGATCAGCGGGATGAAAATCTTCACGAAGAACTTGGGAAAGCTGTAGCCGTCGATGTAGGCGGTTTCATCGATTTCCTTGGGCACGCCGGACATGAACCCTTCGAGAATCCACACCGCCAGCGGCACGTTGAACAGGCAGTGCGCCAACGCCACCGCGATGTGGGTGTCGAACAGACCAATCGACGAATACAGCTGAAAGAACGGCAGCAGAAACACCGCCGGCGGCGCCATGCGGTTGGTCAGCAGCCAGAAGAACAAGTGCTTGTCGCCGAGAAAGCGATAACGGGAAAACGCATAAGCCGCCGGCAATGCCACGCTCAGGGAAATCACCGTGTTCAGGCTCACGTAGTACAGCGAGTTGAGATAACCGGTGTACCAGCTCGGATCGGTAAAGATCACCTTGTAGTTGTGCAACGTGAAATCCTGGGGAAACAGCGTCAGGCCGCCGAGGATTTCGGTGTTGCTCTTGAACGACATGTTCAGCAGCCAGTAGATCGGCACCAGCAGGAACAGGATGTAGAGCAGCAACGGGATCACTTTTCTCTTGCTCATGGCCGGGCCTCAGCGGTTGGCGTCGCTGTGGGTCATGGCGGTATAGAACAGCCAGGACACCAGCAGGATGATCAGGAAATACACCAGCGAAAACGCCGCCGCCGGCCCCAGGTCAAATTGGCCTACGGCCATCTGGGTCAGCGTTTGACTCAGAAAGGTCGTGGCATTGCCCGGCCCGCCGCCGGTAAGCACGAAGGGCTCGGTGTAGATCATGAAGCTGTCCATGAAGCGCAACATCACCGCGATCAGCAGCACGCTCTTCAGCTTGGGCAACTGGATGTGACGGAACACCGCCCAGGCCGAAGCCCGGTCGATCCGCGCCGCCTGGTAATACACATCGGGAATCGCCCGCAGCCCGGAGAAACACAGCAATGCCACCAGCGACGTCCAGTGCCAGACGTCCATCACCAGAACCGTGACCCACGCATCCATGGTGTTGGCCGCGTAGTTGTAGCTGATACCCATGGCATTGAGGCTCGAACCCATCAGGCCAATGTCGGCGCGGCCGAAGATCTGCCAGATGGTGCCGACCACGTTCCACGGAATCAGCAGCGGAATGGCCAGCACGATCAGCACCACCGACGACCAGCGGCCCTTGGTCGGCATGGTCAGCGCAATGGCAATTCCCAGCGGAATTTCGATCAGCAGCACACACGCCGAATAGATGAACTGGCGCAGCAACGAGTCGTGCAGACGCGGATCAAGCAGCACCTGCTTGTACCAGTCGGCGCCGACGAAGTAGCGGCTGGACTGGTCGAAGATGTCCTGCACCGAGTAATTGACCACGGTCATCATCGGGATCACCGCACTGAAGGCCACCAGCAGAAACACCGGCAACACCAGCCACCAGGCCTTGTTGTTCTGCACCTTGTTCATGGCTGCACCTCTTCGCTGGCTTCGAGCAGGAACTCATCGGCATAGACCATCAGCCACTGCGCCGGAAAACTGATGTACGCCGTGCCCTGGGGCACCGGTTTGTCTTCGGCCAGACGCACTTTCAGCGGTGCGCCGTCCAGATCCAGGGTCATGATCTTGTAGGTGCCAAGGTCTTCGACGTGTACGACCCGCGCCTGCATCGCGTCGTCAAACGGCTCGTCCCACACATGAATGAACTCGGGGCGGATGCCGACCTTCAGGTTCTTCCATTGGCCGTGTTCGATATGCCGTTGCAAGGCGTCGGACAGCGGCAGATGGGTCGAGTTGAAACCCACCCCGCCCGGTTGCGGCTGCACCTCGATCAGGTTCATTCCGGGGCTGCCGATGAAGTAGCCGACAAAGGTGTGGCTCGGGCGCTCGAACAGCTCCCGGGGCGTGCCGAACTGAACAATCTGACCGCCGTACATCACCGCGATCTTGTCGGCGAAGGTCGAAGCCTCCAGTTGATCGTGGGTGACGTAGACCATGGTGATGTTGAATTGCTCGTGGATCTGCTTGAGCTTGCGCCGAAGTTTCCACTTCAGATGCGGGTCGATCACCGTCAGTGGCTCATCGAAGAGGATCGCCGAAACGTCGTCGCGCACCAGACCACGGCCCATGGAGACTTTCTGTTTTTCGTCGGCGGTGAGGTTGCGCGCCTTTTTGCTCAACAGGTTTTGCAGGTCGAGGACTTCGGCGATTTCCTGCACCTTGCTGTGGACTTTGGCCTCGGCCATGCCCTGATTGCGCAACGGGAAGGCCAGGTTGTCGAACACGGTCATGGTGTCGTAGACCACCGGAAACTGGAAAACCTGGGCGATGTTGCGCTTCTCCGGGGTCAGGTCGTTGACCGCTTTGCCGTCGAACAGCACATGCCCCTGCGAAGGGCTGAGCAGGCCGGAAATGATGTTGAGCAAGGTCGACTTGCCGCAACCCGACGGCCCGAGCAAGGCATAGGCACCGCCCTGCTCCCAGATGTGGTCCATTTCGCGGATCGCGTAATCTTCCGGCCCGCCTGGGCTTTTGCTGTAACTGTGGGCGAGGTACTGCAAACGGATTTCGGCCATCAGGCAACCCTCGCGACACGCCGGCCCGGTGCCTGCACCAGACGGCCCTGCGCATCGAACACAAACAGTTTATGGGTCGGGATATAGATGCGGATCGGCGCATCGACGTCGTATTCGTGAACGCCGGGCAGGTGCAGCACCAGCAGGAAATGCTCGTTGCGCACGTGCAGGAAGGTTTCCGAACCGCTGATTTCCGCCACCTCGACGGTCACGGCCAATTCAAGGTCGTCATCGTTGCTCGGCACCAGCGAGATATGGCTCGGGCGCACACCGAAACGGAACTCGCCCTCGCCCACCGGGCGCAGATCGACGTTCAACGGGAAGTGCACGAAGTTGGCGAAACTCACTTCGTTACCGGCGATGCGCCCCGGCATCAGGTTGATCGGCGGCTCGGAGAACAGCTCAGCCGCGAGCACCGTTTGCGGCTGGTGATAGACCTCGGTCGACGGGCCGCTCTGGATCACCCGGCCTTCGTGAAGAATGGTGGTGGTGCCGCCCAGCGCCAGCGCTTCGTTGGGCTCGGTAGTGGCATAGATGGCGATGGTGTGGCGCGCCTTGAACAGCTCGCGCATTTCCTGACGCAGTTCTTCGCGTAGTTTGTAGTCGAGGTTGACCAGCGGTTCATCGAACAGGATCAGCTCGGCATCCTTGACCAGCGCCCGGGCCATGGCCGTGCGCTGTTGCTGGCCGCCGGACAGCTCCAGCGGATAGCGCTTCAAGAATTTCTCGATGCGCAGCATCTTCGCGGTGTCCTGCACCTTGCTCTGGATCTGCTCGTTGGAGATCCCGGCTTGACGCAGTGGCGAGGCGATGTTTTCGAACACCGTCATGGTCGGGTAGTTGATGAACTGCTGATAAACCATCGACACGTTGCGCAGACGCACCGGGCGCTGGGTGACGTCGACGCCGTTCATCAGGATGCGGCCGCTGTCGGGCTTGTCCAGACCGGCCATCAGGCGCATGAGGCTGGTCTTGCCGGACAGCGTGCGCCCGAGCAGGACGTTGAAGGATCCGGGTTCGAATTTCAGGTTCGCATCGTCGATCCAGGTCTGGCCCTCGACGGTGCGGCTGACGTGCTCCAGGGTGAGTGACATGGCTCGGCCTTTTTATTATTGGAGTCAAGCGACGTGTGCAACAGAGCGACATTCGTGCCAGAAATCCCAAGCCGTTGATTCACCGCGAAAATCGCCGAAAACGCGGGCAAACCACCTTCATTGCTGAACACATTTGAACAGTTCAACGATTGACAATGAACAATAGTGAACAACACTCTATCGATGCTTTTCAGGTCCCAACGGGCCTAATAACAATAATAAAAACGCTGCTTTCAGAGGCTGACTGCCATGTCCGCACCTGCCCCGCCGCTTTCCCACGAAGCCATCGTCCAGGACTCCTGGTCCCGTTGCCGCGCCTTCGGTCTCAAGCATCAAAGTGCTCCGGCGTTCGATCAGTTGCCCGCCTCCGGTATCGCCCGGTTGCTCGACAGTCACCATTCGCTGGTGCAGACCACCCACCAGGAAGTGCTGCCGTACTACGAGAACATCCTGAGCAATTCCAACTGCCTGATCATGCTGGCCGACAATCAGGGCCAGGTGCTGACGTCCTGGGGTACCCAGCGCTTTATCGAACCGAATCTGGCGCGGGGTTTTCAGGCCGGGGCAAGCTGGATGGAACACGCCAGCGGCACCAATGCCATCGGTACGGCGCTGGCCTGCGAGCAGGCGGTGCACATCGAGCACGACGAGCATTTCCTCAAGGCCAACCGCTTCATGACCGGTTCCGCCGCGCCGATTTTCAACGCCGAGCGCAAGGTCATCGCCGTGCTCGATGTGTCCAGCGACAGCTACCTGCCGCCCTCCCATACCCTCGGCATGGTCAAGATGATGAGCCAGACCGTGGAGAACCGGCTGATCCTCAACCTGTTCCACGGCCAGCATTTTCAACTGACCTTCAACACCGGGTTGAACAACCTCGACAGCCAATGGGCGGGTTTACTGATCTTTGATGAGAGCGGTCAGGTGCTGTCGGCCAACCGTCGGGCTGACAATCTGTTAGGCGTGCGGCTGTCGCGGGTGAGTGTCGAGAGTTTGTTCAAGGTGTCGTTGCTGGAGTTACTCAATCAACCGGACGGCTTGCCGTTTTCCTTGCAGACGTCGGGGCGCAATCGATTCCAGTGCCTGTTGAAGCGGCCTAAACAGGCACCGATTCAGGCGCGGGTGTTTGCGGAGTCCGGACCCACCGAACCGAAAGTCGCCGCACCGACGGGAATCAGCCTGAGCACCCTGCACTTCGGCGACAGCCGCGTGGAAAAAGCCGTGCGCCAGGCGGAGCGACTGCTGGAGAAAGACATCCCGCTGTTGATTCACGGTGAAACCGGGGTCGGCAAGGAAGTCTTCGTCAAAGCCTTGCATCAGGCCAGTTCCCGCAGCAAACAGGCGTTCATCGCCGTGAACTGCGCGGCGATCCCCGCCGAACTGGTGGAGTCCGAGCTGTTCGGCTACGAGAAAGGCGCCTTCACCGGCGCAAACCAGAAAGGCAGCATCGGCCTGATCCGCAAGGCCGACAAAGGCACGTTGTTCCTCGACGAAATCGGCGACATGCCGCTGCCGACCCAGGCCCGCCTGCTGCGGGTGTTGCAGGAGCGTTGCGTGCAACCGGTGGGCAGCAGCGAGTTGTTCCCGGTGGATCTGCGGATCATCTCCGCCACCAACCGCTCGTTGCGCGAACAGGTGCAACTGGGGCGCTTTCGCGAAGATTTGTACTACCGCATCGGCGGCCTCACCCTGGAACTGCCACCGCTGCGCGAGCGCAGTGACAAACAGGCGCTGTTCAAGCGGTTGTGGGAACAACATCGCGAACCGACGCAATGGGCGGGATTGAGCCGCGAAGTGCTGGAGTTGTTCGACCGCCACCCTTGGCCGGGCAATCTGCGTCAGGTCAGCAGCGTGATGCAGGTCGCGCTGGCCATGGCCGAAGAACAACCGGTAAGGCCTGAGCATCTGCCGGATGATTTTTTTGTCGATCTGGAGATGGAGCCGCTGGAAACCCCAGAACCGTTGGGGATCGATCTGAATGACAGTGAGGCGTTGAATCGGGAACTGCAGGCGGCCGGGGGCAATATTTCCCATCTGGCGCGGCGGTTGGGGGTGAGCCGCAATACCCTTTATAAGCGCTTGCGCCAGGCTGACTGCTGACGGCTGCGCCGTCAATCGCGAGCTAGCTCGCTCCCACATTTAATCTGCGCCGTACCCCAATTCCTTGTGGGAGCGAGCTTGCTCGCGAAGGCGTGGGTCCGATCACCCTAAAAAACCCTTCACTGCACCCATTGACCGTACCCGCTAGACTGTGACGAAATGTTTCAGGTTTTCGCCCCCTCTTCCTGATCCTCACAGGGTAAGTTCTTTGACCAACATCTGTTCTACCGGCCTTGATATCGGCTTCGCCTCGCTGGATTACCTGCAAATCGGCATCCTCGGCGTCATTCAAGGCATCACCGAGCTGTTGCCCGTTTCCTCCACCGCCCACATGCGTATCGTCCCGGCCCTGCTAGGCTGGCCGGACCCCGGCTCGGCGTTTTCCGCCGCCATGCAACTGGCCGCACTGGCGGCGGTGGTCAGTTATTTCTGGCGCGATGTGAGACAGGTTGCGACCGGCAGCCTGGAGGCGGTGCGACAACGGGATTTCAACAATCAGTGGTTCATCCTCGCGGTGGCCATCGTGCTGGCAACCATCCCCATCGGTATTGCCGGCATCGCCTTGTCCTCGACGCTCAACGCCTGCAACTCGCCGTTGCGCGGTTTGATGGTGATCGGGATTTCCTGCGTGGTGATGGCGGTGCTGCTGGCCATCGCCGAACTCACCTGTCGCCATCGCCGCACCGTCGGCGAAATGCGTCTGCGCGATGCGCTGATCGTGGGTATCGCTCAGATCGGGGCGCTGATTCCCGGCGTTTCGCGCTCTGGGTCGACGCTGACGGCGGCGCTGTTTCTCAATTTCAAGCGTGAAGAGGCGGCACGTTTCTCCTTCCTGCTCGGGCTGCCGGCCATCGCGCTGGCGGGGTTGAAGGAGTTGTGGGTGTTGTTCCATGCGCAATTGCCGGCGCAAGCCTGGGCGCACCTGATTTTCGGCCTGGTGATTGCCAGCATCTCGGCGTTTTTCGCGATCTGGGGCCTGATGCGCTTTCTGGAGAAGTTCTCCACCTGGCCATTCGTGATTTACCGCGCAGTACTGGGGGTTTTCCTGATCGTCGCGGTCAGCACCGGGCTCTTGAGTTAAGACCCGCCACAAAAAACAAAACCCGTCTGATGCGGGTTTTGTTTTTTGTGGCTTCATACAACGCAGGTTACTGGCAGGTCGGTTCAACACTCATTGATACGGCACCCAAGGTACGCAGCCCCGCCAGCACCACTATCAGCATCCCCAGCCCGGCGAAAACGGCTACGCCGAAACCTGCCCGAGCGCCATAGGCATCAACGATCAAACCCGAGAGCAAACCTCCCAGGGCGACGCCGATGCTGATGCCGGTGGTCATCCAGGTCAGCCCTTCGGTGATCCTCGATGGCGGGATGATGATCGTCCCCAGCTTCATGACCACGACCATGGTTGGCGCAAAGGATATGCCGGCGATAAACAGCATCGCCGAGAGGACGTAAACGTCAGGTGAGAACAAAGGCAATACGCCTGTGATGGCCGTGACCAGGATCCCGATAAAGAACTGCTTTTCTATCGGCAGGGAAATCCTCAAGGCCCCGAACGTCAGGCCCGCCACCAGCGAGCCGAACGCATAGGCGGCGAGGATGAAGGTCGCTGAGGCAGGCCAGCCTTGCGCATTGGCGAAGGCGACGACGGCGACATCGATCGAGCCTCCGATTGCCCCCATCGCCAACAGCGCCAGCACGATGGTGGGAACGCCGGGAATCAGCAAAGTTGACCCCGTATGTCTCGTTTGACCCACAACAACCTTGGGTTCGGTCTGACGCTGCAGGACAAACGCCGTCACCCCGACGGCCAGCAACCCGACCGCGACCAGCGGCCCGGCTTCGGCAAAAAGGCTCACGCTCAAACCGATCGCCAAGGGTGGGCCGATGATGTAAGCGAGTTCGGTCAGCACCGTATCCAGGGAGAACGCCGTATGCAGCTGCGGCTTGCCCCGGAACAGTTGCGTCCAGCGGGCCCGGATCATCGACGGCATGCTCGGCATGGTGCCCGCCAATGCAGCCAGGACAAAAAGCAATGCCGCCGGTGCCCTCATATAGACGGCAAGGATCAGCGCCAGCAACATGCCGATGCTGAAAGTCGTCACGACAGGCAGCACACGGCTCTGGCCACGCTGATCGACGAGTTTCGAGATGTACGGGCCGATCAGTGCATTGGCGAGGGTGAACGTTCCGGCGACTGCACCGGCCAGCCAGTAGATACCGGTTTGCTCCACCAACATGGTAATGATGCCAATGCCGATCATCGCCTGCGGCAATCGCGCGATAGCGCTCGCGAGCACCAACCCCGTTGCGCCGGGGGTTATCAGGAGTTCGCGATAGTGGTTTGCCATGATGTCTCCGTTGTTGGATTCGCCGCTGATGAGCTTCCTGCTGCGTGCAACATCAGGACCTACGCGAACGCCAAAAGCAACCCCTCACCCCAGCCCTCTCCCAAGGGGAGAGGGAGCCGACCGAGGCGTCTGGCGTACTACATCGACCTGAAAGATCCAGTCGATTGTTGATTCAAAGCTTTATTTTCAGGCCACCGGATATCTTCAGCATCCCCCATTCAGTCCCCTCTTCTGGGGGAGAGGGTTAGGGTGAGGGCGTAATCTCAGGTCAACACAAGTCTCCCAACCAGCAGAAAAACAAAAACCCGCACAAGGCGGGTTTTGTTTGTAGCAATCACAGCAATCAGTCAGCCAGACGCCAGGTCGTGCCGCCCTTGCCGTCTTCCAGCACCACGCCCATGGCGGTGAGCTGGTCGCGGATGCGGTCGGATTCGGCCCAGTCCTTGCCGGCACGTGCCGCCAGACGCGCAGCGATCAGCGCTTCGACTTCAGCTGCATCGACACGCCCTTCGGCGCCGGCCTGCAGGAAGTCATCGGCTTCGAGCTGCAACACACCCAGCACGCTGGCCAGTTCTTTCAGGCGCGCCGCCAGACCGGCCGCCGCATCGAGATCGCTCTCGCGCAGACGGTTGATCTCACGCACCATCTCGAACAGCACCGCGCAGGCCTCCGGCGTGCCGAAGTCGTCGTTCATCACCGTGGTGAAACGCTCGACGAAGGCTTCGCCGCCAGCCGGCGCCACGTTCGGCAGGCCTTTCAACGCGTGGTAGAAACGTTCCAGGGCGCCCTTGGCGTCCTTGAGGTTGTCTTCCGAGTAGTTGATCGCGCTGCGGTAGTGGCTCGACACCAGCAGGTAACGCACGACTTCCGGGTGGTACTTGTCGAGCACGTCGCGAATGGTGAAGAAGTTGTTCAAGGACTTGGACATCTTCTCGCCATTGATACGGATCATGCCGCAATGCATCCACGCGTTGGCGTAGGTCTTGCCGGTGGCCGCTTCGCTCTGGGCGATTTCGTTTTCGTGGTGCGGGAACTCGAGGTCGCTGCCGCCGCCATGAATGTCGAAGGTCTCGCCCAGGCAGCAGGTGGACATCACCGAGCACTCAATGTGCCAGCCCGGACGCCCGGCGCCCCACGGCGATTCCCAGCTCGGCTCGCCCGGCTTGACGCCTTTCCACAGCACGAAGTCCAGCGGATCTTCCTTGGCTTCGTCGACCTCGATCCGCGCACCGATGCGCAGGTCTTCGATCTTCTTGCGCGAGAGCTTGCCGTAGCCCATGAACTTGCCGACGCGGTAGTACACGTCGCCATTGCCCGGGGCGTAGGCGAAACCCTTGTCGATCAGGGTCTGGATCATCGCGTGCATGCCAGGGATGTGATCCGTGGCGCGCGGTTCCATGTCCGGCTTCTTGATGTTCAGGCGCGCTTCGTCTTCGTGCATCGCCGCGATCATGCGCTCGGTCAACGCTTCGAACGACTCGCCGTTCTCGTTGGCCCGGTTGATGATCTTGTCGTCGATGTCGGTGATGTTGCGCACGTAGGTCAGGTCATAACCGCTGAACCGCAACCAGCGGGTCACCAGGTCGAACGCGACCATGCTGCGGCCATGGCCCAGGTGGCAGTAGTCGTACACGGTCATCCCGCAGACGTACATGCGCACCTTGTTGCCATCCAGCGGCTTGAAGACTTCTTTGCTCTTGGTGAGCGTGTTGTAGATCGAAAGCACGGTCATTCCTTAAGACTTGATCACTGGCCCCACGAATCACGCAGGGTCACGGTACGGTTGAATACCGGCTGACCTGGTTTCGAGTCCTTGATATCCGCGACGAAGTAACCTTCGCGCTCGAACTGGAAACGGTCTTCCGGCTGTGCGTTGCCCAGCGAAGGCTCGGCACGACAACCGGTCAGCACTTGCAGTGAGTCAGGGTTGATGTTGTCCAGGAAACTCGCGCTGTCTTCGGCCTTCTCCGGGTTCGGAGAACGGAACAGGCGATCGTACAGTCGCACTTCGCACTCGATGCTGGCAGCGGCCGGCACCCAGTGGATCACGCCCTTGACCTTGCGGCCTTCAGGGTTCTTGCCCAGGGTGTCCGGATCGTAGGAGCAACGCAGTTCGACGATGTTGCCGTCGGCGTCCTTGATCGCTTCGTCGGCACGGATCACGTAGCTGCCGCGCAGACGCACTTCGCCGTTCGGCTCCAGGCGCTTGTAGCCCTTTGGCGGCTCTTCCATGAAGTCATCGCGGTCGATGTAGATTTCACGGGCGAACGGCAGCTTGCGCACGCCGAGTTCTTCTTTCTGCGGATGACGCGGCAGTTCGAGGTTGTCGACCTGGTCTTCCGGGTAGTTGGTGATCACGACCTTCAACGGACGCAGCACGCACATGGCGCGCGGAGCGTTGGCGTCCAGGTCCTGACGGATGCTGAACTCGAGCATGCCGAAGTCGACCACGCCGTCGGAACGGTTGGTGCCGATCATGTCGCAGAAGCTGCGGATCGACGCTGGCGTGTAGCCACGACGGCGGAAGCCCGACAGCGTGGACATGCGCGGATCGTCCCAACCGTTGACGTGCTTTTCATCGACCAGTTGCTTGAGCTTGCGCTTGCTGGTGATGGTGTAGTTGAGGTTCAGACGGCTGAATTCGTACTGACGCGGGTGCGCCGGCACTGGCAGTGCGTCGAGGAACCACTCGTACAGCGGACGATGGCTTTCGAACTCCAGGGTGCAGATCGAGTGGGTGATGCCTTCGATGGCGTCCGACTGACCGTGGGTGAAGTCGTAGTTCGGGTAGATGCACCACTTGTCACCGGTCTGATGGTGATGAGCGTGGCGGATGCGGTACATGATCGGGTCGCGCAGGTTCATGTTCGGCGAGGCCATGTCGATCTTGGCGCGCAGCACGCGGGCACCGTCCGGGAACTCACCGGCGCGCATGCGGGCGAACCAGTCCAGGTTCTCTTCCACCGAACGGTCGCGGAACGGGCTGTTCTTGCCCGGCTCGGTCAGGCTGCCGCGGTATTCCTTGGCTTGCTCAGGCGTCAGGTCGTCGACGTAGGCCTTGCCGGCCTTGATCAGCTCGACGGCCCAGTCGTGCAACTGGTCGAAATATTGCGAGGCGTAGCGCACTTCGCCGGACCATTCGAAGCCCAGCCATTTGACGTCGCTTTCGATCGCGTCGATGTATTCCTGGTCTTCCTTGGCCGGGTTGGTGTCGTCGAAACGCAGGTGCGTGACGCCGCCGAACTCCTGGGCCAGGCCGAAGTTCACGCAGATCGACTTGGCGTGGCCGATGTGCAGGTAGCCGTTGGGCTCAGGCGGGAAACGGGTGACGATCTGGGTGTGCTTGCCCGAGTCCAGGTCTGCCTGGATGATCGGCCGCAGGAAATTGACCGGCACGGCAGGGCCGGACTTGGCATTCGAGGTAGGGTCGACAGTGGGCTTGCTCATAGGATCCTTGACTTACATGTGCGCGGCCGCAAAGGGGGCCAGACAAAACAAAGCCGCTATCATAGCCGATGCTGTCAAGGGCCTGACAGAGCACACCCTTATAAAGGCGCGCATTTAATCGCCGGCAATTGAAAAACTGCCTCGAAATTCGCGCCTGTCACGCTAAACTGCCCACCTTGGCCTAAGCAGGCTGAACCGGTTGCGGGGCGTGAGGCTCCAAGACCACGAATTCCTTATGAAGAGTACTGACCATGACTCAAGTCAAACTGACCACCAACCACGGTGACATCGTCATCGAACTGAACGCTGAAAAAGCCCCGATCACCGTGGCCAACTTCATCGAGTACGTCAAAGCCGGTCACTACGAAAACACCGTTTTCCACCGTGTCATCGGTAACTTCATGATCCAGGGCGGCGGTTTCGAGCCAGGCATGAAGGAAAAGAAAGACAAGCGTCCAAGCATCCAGAACGAAGCCGACAACGGTCTTTCCAACGACAAGTACACCATCGCCATGGCCCGCACCATGGAGCCGCATTCGGCTTCCGCGCAGTTCTTCATCAACGTGGCCGACAACAGCTTCCTGAACCACAGCGGCAAGAACGTTCAAGGCTGGGGCTACGCGGTATTCGGTAAAGTGACCGCCGGTACTGAAGTGGTCGACAGCATCAAGAAAGTCTCGACCGGCTCCAAGGCTGGCCACCAGGACGTACCAAGCGACGACGTGATCATCGAGAAAGCCGAGATCATCGAAGCGTGATATTGCTGATTTCAGACTTGCATCTGGAAGAGGAGCGCCCGGACATCACCCGGGCGTTTCTGGATTTGCTCGCCGGACGCGCCCGCTCGGCGAGTGCTCTGTACATTCTGGGCGACTTTTTCGAGGCGTGGATCGGCGACGATGCCATGACCCCTTTCCAGCGTTCCATCTGCCAGGCCCTGCGCGAATTGAGCGACAGCGGCACGGCCATTTTTCTGATGCACGGCAATCGCGACTTCCTGCTCGGCAAGGCTTTCTGCAAGGAAGCCGGCTGCACGCTGTTGAAAGATCCGAGTGTCGTGCAGTTTTACGGCGAGCCGGTCTTGTTGATGCACGGCGACAGCCTCTGCACCCGCGACGAAAGCTATATGAAGCTGCGTCGCTACCTGCGCAACCCGGTCACTCTGTTCATCCTGCGGCACCTGCCGTTGAGCACCCGGCACAAACTGGCGCGCAAACTGCGCAGCGAGAGCCGGGCGCAGACGCGGATGAAGGCCAATGACATCGTCGATGTCACGCCGGAAGAAATTCCGCGGATCATGCAGGAATACGGGGTGAAAACCCTGATTCACGGGCACACCCACCGCCCGGCCATCCACAAGTTGCAGATCGGCGATCAGGCGGCTAAGCGGATTGTGCTGGGGGATTGGGATCGTCAGGGCTGGGCGTTGCAGGTGGATGAGAACGGGTTTGTGTTGGCGCCTTTCGACTTCGCACCGCCGCTGGCATTGCCGCACGGCTGAAGATCGCCACCCCCTCACCCCCCGCCCTCTCCCCCAGGGGGGCGAGGGGGAAAGGGAGCCGATCTTCATGCTGTTCAAACCTGAGTTCGACTCGCGCTCGCAAGCTAGATCCTTCAAGCCCTGAGTTCGACTCGACATCTCAGGTCGGTGTAATCCGAACATTCACCTCGGTCAGTCCCCTCTCCCCCCGGGAGAGGGTTAGGGTGAGGGGCTTTTGATCTTAGTGCCCGGACGCAGCAGGGCCTGCCTTCGCAGCAAACGGCGGCTTGGCCAGCCAGACAATCAGAATCAACCCCATAAACCCCCACCCCAACAGCGTGAAGTAATCCACGGTGGAAAGCATGTACGCCTGACTCGTCAGCACATGATCGAGCTGCGCATACGCCGGATTACCCGCCCCGCCCAATTGATTCAACGCCTCACGGGTCGCGGGCTCATAGGTGCTGATGCTTTCACTCATGTAGGCATGATGCTGGTCCGCCCGGCGAATCCAGATCCAGGTGGTCAGCGACGCCGCAAAGCTGCCGCCCAGTGTCCGCAGGAACGTCGCCAGGCCGGCGCCGTCAGCAATCTGGCTTGGCGGCAGGTCCGACATCAGGATGCTCAGGGTCGGCATGAAGAACAGCGCCACACCGATGCCCATGAACAGTTGCACCAGGGCGATGTGCTGGAAGTCCACCTCGTTGGTGAACTCGGCACGCATGAAGCAGCTCAGGCCGATCGCCAGGAACGCCAGCCCGGCCAGCAGGCGCAGGTCGAACTTGTGCGCGTACTTGCCGACAAACGGTGACAGCACCACCGGCAGAATGCCGATCGGCGCCACCGCCAGACCGGCCCAGGTCGCGGTGTAACCCATCTGGGTCTGCAGCCACTGCGGCAGGATCAGGTTGATACCGAAGAACCCGGCGTAACCCAAAACCAGCACCAGCGTGCCGATGCGGAAGTTGCGGTGGGCGAACAGCCGCAGATTGACCACCGGATGCTGGTCGGTCATTTCCCAGATCACGAACACCGCCAGGGCAATGACCGAAATCGCCGCGCCGATGATGATGAAGTTCGACTCGAACCAGTCCAGGTCATTGCCCTTGTCGAGGATCACCTGCAACGCACCGACGCCGATGATCAGCGTGATCAGCCCGACGTAGTCCATCGGCTGACGGCTGGTGACCACCGGACGCTTGGCCAGTTGCGAACGCACCACCATCACCGCGAAAACGCCGATCGGCACGTTGATGAAAAAGATCCACGGCCAGCTGTAACTGTCGGTGATCCAGCCGCCGAGAATCGGGCCGGCAATCGGCGCCACCACCGTGACCATCGCCAGTAACGCCAGGGCCATGCCGCGCCTGGCGGGCGGATACACCGCGATCAGCAGCGTCTGGGTCATCGGGTACAGCGGCCCGGCCACCAGCCCTTGCAGGACCCGGAAGCCGATCAGCTCGGGCATCGAAGTGGAAATACCGCAGAGAAACGAGGCCAGCACGAACAGCATGGTGGCCCAGAGAAACAGCTTCACCTCGCCGAAACGCCGGCTCAGCCAGCCGGTAAGCGGCAGCGCAATGGCGTTGCTCACGGCGAACGAGGTGATGACCCAGGTGCCCTGCTCCGAACTCACACCGAGGTTGCCGGAGATAGTCGGCAGCGCCACGTTGGCGATGGTGGTGTCGAGCACTTGCATGAAGGTCGCCAGCGACAGGCCGATGGTGCTGAGCAACAGGCTGGGCGGCGAAAAAGAGGCGTTATTGCTCATCGCGAATCCTTTGGAGCCGAATTTTCTGGAGCGGAGACGGGCGCCGCGCCCGTTACGGGGCGCAGCGAAGGGATTGGCGAATCAGCGTTGCGCGGTCTTGCTGACTGCAGCGCTGTTGTCGTGGATCAGTTGCGCGATCATCGCGTCGGCTTCGCCCAACTGACGGTCGTAGACGCTGGTGCTGAACGAGGCCTGTTGCGGCGGCTGCTGCGCCAGTACCGGGCCGCTCTGGTCGTGCAGGTTGACCTCGACATTGGTCGACAGACCGACGCGCAGCGGATGCTTGGCCAGCTCTTCGGCGTTGATGTGAATCCGCACCGGTACACGCTGCACGATCTTGATCCAGTTACCGGTGGCGTTCTGCGCCGGCAACAGGGCGAACGCGCTGCCGGTGCCCGCCCCGAGGCTGTCGACGGTGCCGCTGAATTTCACGTCGCTGCCGTAGATGTCGGATTCGATGTCCACCGGCTGGCCGATGCGCATGTCACGCAGCTGGGTTTCCTTGAAGTTGGCGTCGATCCACAGTTGATCCAGCGGGATCACCGCCATCAGCGCGGTGCCCGGCTGTACACGCTGACCAAGTTGCACGGTGCGTTTGGCGACGTAACCGGTGACCGGCGCGATCAGCGTGCTGCGAGCGTTGGTCAGGTAGGCCTGGCGCAGATCGGCTGCGGCCGACATCACGTCCGGGTGCGACGAAACCACGGTGTCATCCACCAGCGCGCTGGTGGTTTTCAGTTGTTGCTGGGCGTTGGCCAGGGCGTTTTGCGCCGAGGTCAGGTCATCACGAGCGTGGGACAGCTCTTCCTGGGAAATCGCGCCGCCGGCGGCGAGGTTTTTCCGACGGTTGTAGTTGTCCTGGGCTTTCTGCACGTTCGCCTGTTGCGCGTTGACCTGGGCTTTCATGCCGTCGACGTTGCTGTACAAGCCGCGAACCTGACGCACGGTGCGCGCCAGTTTGGCCTGGGCACTTTGCAGGCCGACTTCGGCGTCGTTCGGGTCGAAGTTGACCAGTACCTGACCTTCGTGGACCAGATCGCCATCGTCGGCGCCGATGCTGACCACGGTGCCGGTGACCAGCGGGGTAATTTCCACGACGTTGCCGTTGACGTAGGCGTCATCGGTGCTTTCGTTCCAGCGACCGATGAATTCGTGATACGCCCAGACGCCGGCACCGGCGAGGGCAACCACGACGGCCAGCACCAGCAGCATCACTTTGCGTTTGCGCGGATTGCCGGTGTCGGGGGTGTTGTCTTGAGCTTGAGTGTTTTCGGCAGTGGCCATGACAAATACCTTGAATTAGTTGTGCGTGGTGGCTGGGCTGGCGTTGGCGGCAGTCAGGGTCTGCCCCTGGAAGCCGCCACCCAGCGCTTGCATCAGTTGAATCGACAGGTCGATCTGCTCGGCATTCAGGGTCGCCAGCTGACGCTGGGCCTGCAGCAATTGCTGCTCGATGCTGAGCACGTCCAGGTAGTTGCCGATTCCGGAACCGTAACGCTGGACCACGGTGTTGTAAGAATCCTGGGCAATCTCGGTCGCGTGCTGCTGGGCGCCGATCTGCCGGCCGATGTCACGCAACTGGTTGATGGTGTCGCCGACATCACCCAGGGCTTTCACCAGGCTTTTGTTGTACTGCGCCACGGCCAGGTCGTAATCGGCGTCGCGAGCGTCAAGGTTGGCGCGCAAGCGGCCACCGTCGAAGATCGGCAGCGAAATGGTCGGCGCGATGTTGAAGAAGCGACTGGCGGAACCGAACATCGCGTCACCCAATAACGATTCGGCACCAGCGGAGGCCGACAGGTTCAAGTTGGGATAGAAGCGGGTCTTGGCCGAGTCGATGTCCTTGCTCGCGGCCTCGACACGCCAGCGCGCGGCAACCAGATCCGGGCGACGACCGAGCAGTTCCGCGGGCAGAACAGATGGAACAGCAACGGCACTGGCCTGCAGGACTTTCGGCCGGGCGATTTCGTTGCCGCGATCCGGGCCTTTGCCGAGCAGTACCGCCAGGGCGATTTTCGCGCTGTTCAGGCGCTTTTCGGCGTCGATCAGGCTGGCTTCGGAGCTGGCTTCCAGGCTTTGGGTCTGCTGGAACTGGTACTGGCTGTCGATCCCCGAGCTCAAACGACGCTGGCTCAGGTCGAGCATCTGCTTGGTGCGCTTGAGGTCTTCGTTGGCCAGGTCATAAACGATATGGGCCTGACCCAGATCGCTGTAGGCCCGGGCCACGTCGGCGGCGAGGGTCAGCTGCGCCGCCTGACGGTCGACTTCAGCCGCGCGAGCCTGACCAAGTGCGGCTTCCCAGGCGTCACGCTGACCGCCCCAGAGGTCGAAGTTGTAATTGAAGCCGGCGCTGATGTTGCGCACGGTGGCGTAGGCATCGCCCTGCCCTCGCGGGTCCTGATCCTTGGCCAGGCGCGAACGGGTAATTCCGGCGCTGGCGTCGAGGGTCGGATAACGCTCGGCATCGGCGGCATACGCGGCGGCGCTGGCCTGATGGGCGCGGGCGTCGGCGATCTGCATGTCCGGGCTATCGTGCAGGGCTTCGCGGATCAGACCATCGAGTTGCGGATCGCCGAGGCTGGTCCACCAGTCGCTCTTCGGCCACGCGGCCGGGGACAGTGTCACGCCGTTGAGGGACTGGCCGACCTTGAGGTCTTTCGCATCAAGGTTTTTGCCATGGGTATCGAGGCCACTGTAGTTGGCGCAACCGGCGAGGATCATCGCCGACAGCACCAGTGTCAGGCTGCTGCGCAAGGTTTTACCGCTCATTGTGTTCACCTAACCGCTGGATGGTGATGGGGTCACCGGCCGCCAGCAAAATTTTCTTGAGGATGTATTCCAGGGTTTTCAACTCGTCCGGAGTAATGCCGCCGGCCAACTCGTTCATGGCGTCGGCACCGATGTGCGGCAGACGATCGGCCAGCGCCTGACCTTGCCCGGTGAGCTTCAACTGCACCTGACGGCGATCGCCTTCGCTGCGCTGGCGCACCAGGAAGTCTTTCTGCTCCAGACGGTCGAGCATGCGGGTCATCGAACCGCTGTCCAGCGACAGGTGGCGGCACAGCTCGGCCGGGGTGTCGACGCCGTACTGGGCCATGATGATCAACACCTTGAACTGCGCGGCGGTGATGCCGTGGGGTTCCATGTGGGTGTCGATGATCCTGTCCTTGAGCAAGGCTGCACGGCCGAGCAACAGGCCGAGATGGCAATGCTTGAATTCGTCCGGGGTGAAATGCTTCATGTGCGCACCTAATAACTGCCTAGGCAGTGAATGTATGTCGAGATGTTACTGCCTAGGCAGCGAATGTCAACGTAATAGTTAGGTTGCTTTGTAATTAGTTGACCAGCGGACTGGGTTTTTCTGCCGGGCAGCGACTCGGCATGAAGCCGCTCAGGATTTGTCGGAGGGATGATTCATCGAGGGTGGCTGAAGGGGATGGACTTCCTGTCCACGCAAAGCGGTCGCCATATAACCGCAGGCGCGTCGGGCTCCCGCGTAAATGCCGTGCCAGCCCGGGGGCGCCGGCTCGATGGCGGCATGCAATGCCAACGCATAATCGAGCACCAACCCCGGCGTCCAGGCCATGGCTTCGGCGCGCTTGCGCACCTGGGCCGCGACCCAGAACTCGGGGCTGATGATGACCCGGGCAAAATCCAGCATGCTCGAATGGCCGCGATTCATCGCACCTTCCAGTGCCGCTTCCAGGCTGTGCGCGACGGCACTTGAGCAATTGCGACTGGTGAGGTTGTAGGTGGTGTTCTGCCGATAGTCCGCCCAGAACGCCTGCAGCCGTGCGGCGTCGTAATGCACGAAACTGACCTGAACCGACGACGGGCACCAGTCGGCAACTTCGCTCGCATAGTCCTGCAGAAACCTGCCGGGAACATCGTTGTTCGGCGTGGCCCGCAGCAACCGTACGAAATCCCCCGCCGAACGATCAATGTCGTCCAGCGGATAATGGCTGATGTAGAGATCCGGCCCACATTCCAGTGCCGCATGGCCGGCGGAGATAACGCCGTTGATATCGACCGCCGCGATATAACGGTTGAGCAACCGGTTGCGCACCAGGGTGTCGTCAACCGTACCGCTGGGCGTCCAGACATGGATCACCAACGCGCCACCGTTTGCCGGTGCGTACACCGGGGAAGGTGCCACCGGCGTATGCCCGTTCCTGAACCGCAAGGCCTGCTGCAACAAGGCGCAGCCCGAGAGAAAGATACTCATGCCGATGCAGAACGGTACCGTCCCCTTGTAAAGCGTCGGGTACGGTTCGAGGATGAACAGCGCGAAACCAATCTCGAACAGCCCCGCCAGCAGTGACATTTGCCAACCGACGAAGCGCACCACTACTGCTGCTGCCAAACGAAAGCCGCCGTCGAGCAGAAAAGCCGCACCGAACAGCACCGCGAGAATCAGGCCGGCAGCATGTTGCCGGTCGACGATCAGCAGCCCCAACAGCAGAAAAGCCAGCCCCCGCGCCTTGCGCAACGCCGCCGCCGTGCCGGTTTGCGGGGCCGGCACCAGCAAGATGATCAAGGCTTCGAGCAACAACAGATAGCCGAACACATGCAGCGGGAAATACAGGACACCGTCCAGCGCATCGATGAAGATCGCCCCCCCGGCCGCGCCCCAGACAACACCGGTCAGCGCCAGTGCTGACCAGCGCCGGCGGACAAAGTCGTTACCGAGCAAGACCATACTCAAACGGACCATAGACGCCCCCGGGACGTTTCGGGCAGTCGCAATCTGCAGCCTTGAAGCTGAGGTCAGTCTAATACATCAAAAAAAAGCCGGATCGTGGTGACACGATCCGGCTCTGTGGGAGCGAGGCCTAGAAGTCCCGCTTGTAGAAGATGTCCAGCGAACTGGCCACGCCGCTGGCGGCTTCGAGGTAGACCTTTTTGCTCAACTTGTAGCGCAAGGCAATGGTGTTGGCCGGCTCGAACACGCCGACGCCGTAACGCAGGCTGAGCTTCTCCGAGATATTGCCGCTGGCCACCACGCTGGTGGTATTGCCGCTGCCCTGGGTGTCGAGCTGGAAATCCTGGATGCCCAGATCCTTGGCCAGGTTGCTGGTCACGCCGGAACTGCCCATCAGCCCCAGACCCAGCGCCGCTTGCGCGAGCATATTGTTGTCTTCGCCGTTGCTGCTCAGCGGACGCCCCAGCACCAGATAGGACAACGCCTGCTCCTGGCTCATCGCCGGCTCGGAGAAGATCTGCGTGGTCGGCTGCTCGGCGCTGCCGCTCAGGCGGATGCCGGCGATCACGTCGTCGGTCTGGCGAATCGCCTCGATGTCGAGATACGGCTGATCGATCGGCCCGGCAAACAACAGACGCGCACGACGTACGGTCAGGCGCTGGCCGTAGGCGCGGTAACGACCGTCGTTGAGCCAGAGTTCGCCACGGGTGTCCATGTTGTCGCCGATGTGCACGTGACCTTGCAGATTGGCGGTCAGGCCGAACCCGGCGAAGCTCAGTTTGTCCTCGCCGACCACCACGTCGATGTCCATCTTCATGGCCATCGGTGGTTTGCCCTCTTCGGTCTGCGCGCCGACGATGATCGTGTCATCGGAGACTTTCACCGTCGATGGCGGCAGTTCGCGCACGGTGATTTCACCTCGGGGCACCAACACCTTGCCGGCAATCGCCAGCTCGTCGCCGGCCATGGAAATCTTCAGGTCCGGCGCCACTTCAAGCTTGGCGTAGGGTTCGACGGTGACCGGCAGTTGCGTGCCCTTGAGCGCCAGATCCACCATCAGCGCCTGACCCCAGGCGACGTTGCCGCTGAGGCTGCCTTGCCCGGTCTTGCCGCTTTTCCAGCCGCCATCCAGGCGCACCGATTCGCCGGCGATCACCGCTTGCAGTCGCAGATCCTGCAACTGCAACGGCAGTTCCGGGCCGGACACTTCGCCGTCACTGAGTTGCACGGTGCCGTTGACCAGCGGCGCGAGCAGCCCACCGGAAATCGTGCCGCTGCCATTCAGGCGCCCGGTGAGTTTCTCGACCATCGGCACGAACGGCCGGGCCACCGACAAATCCAGCCCGCTGAGACGGAACGAGCCGTTCAGCGGTTTGTTCTTCGGCAGCGGATTGAGCTGCGCCTGCACCATCAGTTCACCGAGTTTGCCGCCGACGAAATTGAGATCAGTGTCGATGCGTTTCGGCGTCAGTTTGCTGGTCAGCTTGAGGGTCTGATACGGGAAGTCCAGCCACTGATCCTTTTCCTTCATGCGCAAGGTGCCGCCGCTGGCATCGACGCTGATCTGGCCGTTCGGGCCGCTGGCCGGCAGGTCCAGTTGCAGGTCGGCATTGAGCTTGCCCTGCCAGGCGAAATCCTTGGGCAGCCATTGCGCCAGGCTTTCGATCGGGAATTGCTTGAGGTGGTAACGCAGCTTCGGCTCCGGCATCAAACGCTGGTCTTCGCCGCACAGGCTGGCATTGCCGGACATCCAGCAATGGGCGCCGAAGTTGATCTTGCCATCGGCCAGACGCTCGAGTTTCGCCGGGTTTTGCAGCTTCCAGTCCTGACCACCGGCCTGAATGTCACCGCTGGCCAGACGCCCGCGCCAGTTGCCTTTGTCCAGATTGCCGTCCAGCCCCAGCGCAAGTTTCAGCTTCGGCCCGAGCAGGTCGAGGTTGAGCTTCTGGTTTTTGATATCGCCCTGAGCGCCGACGGTCAGCACACCCAGGTTCGTGTCGCCGGCCTGGATGCCGCTGCCCTTCAGATCGATTTTCGCCCGCTGCGCGCTGTCGAGGGTGGCATCGAGGTTGAGGCTTTGCAGGCGATTATCCTGGAACACCAGTTGCGAGCCTTGCAGGTCGAGCTTGCCTTGCGGGGCTTTCAGCGTACCCGCGACATCGACCCGACCGTTGACCTGCCCGCGCAGCTGCGGCCAGAGCTGGGCCAGACGCGGCAGCTTGATGTCGATCTGCCCGGCGAGCTTCTGTTGCAGGCTGCCCTTGCCGTTGATGCTGTTGTCGCCGAGGCGGATTTGCAGGGCATTCAGATTCCACTGTTCGCCGGCGCCGTCAGCCTTGGCTTGCAGCACTGCGGGTTGCCCGCGCAGTTTGCCTTTGAGGTCGAGGTCAGCGTTGAGGCTCAGGCGTTCATTCTTCATTTCGCCCGTGCTTTTCAGCGGCCCGGCCAGTGTGCCCGGCAATTCCGCCATCCAGTACGCCGGGTTGAGCGCAGACAGTTCCAGCGCCGTGTCCCAGGCAATACCGTCGGCGAACTGCACGTTCACATGCCCTTCAGCCTTGCCCTGCCCCGCTTCGAGTTTGAATTGCGGCAGGAAGATCTGCTTGAGGTTGCCGCTGAACGGGCTGCTCAGACTGAACGCCCCCGCCGGGCCATCCAGTGCGGCGACGAAGTTACCGAGGTATTGGCCGTCGGTGTAGGAGACTTCGCCAGTGAACGTGCGCAAGGCGACTTGCGGTTCGTCGATCTCGGAATAGAGCCGATGCCACGGGAAATCCTGCCAGTTGATATTGGCCTGGGCGCTGAGGCCTTTGCTCCAGTCGACATTGCCGGTGAGCTTGAGGCTTTGTTTGTCATTGGCGGTCAGATCGAGGCCGGCGATCTGTGCGCCCTTGGTATCGACCTTGCCCTTGAGCAACAGCGCCACCGGGCCTTTATCCGCAGGCAGCGTCGCATTGCCGAGCAATTGGTAACCGTTTTTCAGGTCGCCTTCGCCGGTCAATACCAGTTGATTGAGTTGCAAAGTGTCCGGCAGGTCGGCGCTCGGCTTGAACGCCTCCGAGGTGATGCGCACCTTGGCCGGCAGGTTTTCCGCCAGCGGTTGCAGCTCGCCGCTCAACTGGCCGTCGAGGTAGCCACGGCTGTCGGCGTGCAGTTTGAGGGTCTTGAGCAGATCGCCGTCGACTTTGAGTGCCAGCGTCCATGGACCGGTTCCCGGCGACGGCAGGGTCAGATCACCGGCGATGTTCAACGGCCAGTTACCGGTCGGTTGCAACAGGCCGGAGAGATTCAGACTCAGGTCGTCGCGTTGCAGTTTCACGCTGTCGATCTGCATGCCCTTGGCGGTCCAGTGCGCCGCCAGTTGCAGGCCTTTGAGCTGTTCGCTGCCGTTGAACAACAGGCTGCCGACTTGCACGTCACCCAGCTCGATGGCCACCGGCAATTGCAGGTCCGGGAGTTTGATCGGGCCGCTTTCGGTGGTTTCTTCGCCGGGCGGGAATTGCAAAATGACCTGATCGGCCTTGAGCTGCTCGATGCACAGCGTCATGCGTGTCAGGCACAGCGGCGACCATTCGAAGATCGGCTTGTTGAGCTCGACGCGGCTGCCATCCTGTTGCCAGAGCAAATGATCGGCGCTCCACTGTCCACCGAGGCGACCCTGGAAATTGTCGACAATCAAACCCGGAACCAGCCCCAGCACCCAACGGCTGCCAGCCTGGGTGCCGAGCACGGCGGCAATGCTCAATACAATAAGCAGCACCAGCGACAACAGCGCCAGCGCCGAAATTTTCAAACCACGCTTCACAGCTCAGGCCCCATGGAAAAGTGCAGCCGGATGCCGCCGTCGTCGTCCAGCGCATGGGCCAGGTCGAGGCGGATCGGCCCCACCGGCGAGACCCAGCGCACACCGATACCGACCCCGGTCTTGAGGTTCGGCAGTTCGAGTTTGTTGAAAGAGTTGCCCTGATCGACAAAGGTCGCGATCCGCCACTTCTCGGCGATCGAGTATTGATACTCGACGCTGCCGGCCACCATGTAGCGCCCACCGATGCGGTCGCCTTTGGAGTTTTCCGGGGACAGGCTCTGATAGTCGTAACCGCGCACACTCTGGTCGCCACCGGCGAAGAACCGCAGCGAGGGCGGCACCGAGCTGTAACCGTTGGTGGCACTGCCACCGACCTGGACACGCCCGAGGAATCGGTGGTTGTCGAACACCGTGGTCAGGCCTTTGATCAGCGCCGTGCCGTACAGCAGGTTGTTGTCCGAGCCGAGGCCTTCTTTCGCCACCTTGCTTTCGAAGGTCAGGCGATAGCCGTTGTGCGGGTCGATGCGATTGTCGCTTTTCAGGTAGGAGTAACTGATGCCGGGCATCAGCAAGGTACTCAGACCCGAATCGTCACCAAGCTGGTATTCCTCGCGCTGCCATTTCAGCGAAATCACCCGTTGCCAGCCGCTGGGCAGCTTGCTGTGCCATTCCGGGCCGAAGGTCAGCAGTTTGCTCAGGGTGTCGGAGCCGTCGATGTCTTCGTACTGATAACCACCGGCCCAGCGCAGTTTGTCGGTCAGCGGCGGGTCCAGCGGAATGTCGTAGAACAGACCGACGTTCTGCCGAGGCGCCGAGAGCTCGGCCTCCCAGCCGTAACTGTCGCCCTGCGGATTGACCCAGTGACGGGTCCAGTTGGCCTTGATCCGCGGGCCGACGTCGGTGGAGTAACCGAGACCGAGGCCCATGGTGCGCGGCTTGCGCGTGTCGAGTTTGACCGCGACCGGGATCACGTCGTCCTTGGCGGCGGTCGGCGCCGCGTCGACCCGCACGCCTTCGAAATAGCCGCTCGATTGCAGGTCGCGATTGAGTTCGGCGATCAGCTCGGAGTCGTAAGGCTCGCCCGGTTTGAACGGCACCATGCGCTGGAGCAGGTCTTCGTCGAACGGTGTGTCGCCTTCAAAACTGACTTTGCCCAGCGCATAACGCGGGCCGCTTTCGTAGATCAATTCGACGTCGGCAACTCCGGCGCGGGGATCGACCATCAGTTTCTGACTGGTGAAATGGCCACTGAAGAAACCGAAGCGCGACGCCTGATTCTGGATCAGGCGCTTGGCGTCTTCGTAGCGGCCATGGTTGAGCACCGCGCCGGGCTTGAGCACGTCGCTCTTCGGTACACGAAAGGATTTGAGGGCGGCAGCGGCTCCGTCGACGCGCACGGTGACATTGCGCAGGCGAATCGGCTCGCCGGGATCGATTTTCAGCACCAGGCGCGGTTTTTCACCGCCCTTCACTTCGCTGTCGATCTGCGGCTGGTAGTAGCCCAAAGCCTGGGCGGCCTTGCGCGCCTGCTCTTCGGCACCGCGACTGAAGCGCTGCAAGGCTTCTTCGTCACGATCGCCGAGGCTGCCGATATAGCCTTCTATATTGGCCTTGAGTTCATCGTTGGACGGTTTGACCCGCACATCCAATTCACTTTGCGCCAGCGCCGCGCAGCTGGTTAACAGCATGAGCACGCCACTGGTAAATCTTCCTGGAAACTTCATAGGGGCGGATGCTATCACGTGCTTGGGAGCGTGATAGAACCAGACTTTTCTGAAAAAGTTCGATGGTTATGCCGTTGCAGTTTGTAACACCTGCGGATTGGCATGGAAAAACACGTGCTCACGTACCGGTCCGACGGCGACTTCGCCGATCTCCTCATAACCCTGACGTTTGTAAAATTCCAGGTAACGCGGGTTGCCGGTATCAAGGATCACACCCTGGGAGCTTTCGTCCACTGCACACCAGTTGTGCACCGCTTGCAGCAGCTGTTCGCCGAAGTGTTTGCCCTGAAATTGTGGATGCACGCCGAGCAGCGGCAACATGTGTACCGAATCGGTCGGCACGCAGGCTTCAACGGCGGCGTGGTATTCCAGATAACGCCGGGTGCAGCGGAAACCGGTGCTCAACACCATGCGCAAACGCCACGCCCAGCTCTCGGTGACGCCCAGACGCCGTTGCGGCGGCGCGATCAGGGCGATGCCGATCAACCGATCATTGACCAACAGGCCGATGGCCGGCAGATCCTGCAGGAAATGCTGTTTGACCAGCTCCCGAACCGTGGCTCGCACCCGTTGTTCGTAACCCGGGCGTTCGGCCTCGAACAGGTAAGCGAAGGTCGGCTCGTGACGGTAAGCCTGATACAGCAGGGATCGCGCTTCACGGGAATAGCCGCGGTCGAGCATGTGGATGTCGGCGATGGCGGTCGAGGTTTCAGGCATGACGGTGATTCTCCCTGGACGGGACTCAACAGGCCCCGTTCTTGTTATACGAGCCTTGGGCTGAAGGGATCGTTCCCACACCCGAAAGACATTAGCAGCGCATATGGACTACCGCCACGCTGGCCCAGATCCTACATGTCAGCTAGCATCGCCCTTTTGCCAGGACTGCCGACCATGAAGATCGTTTCCTTCAACATCAACGGACTGCGGGCCCGCCCGCATCAGCTGGCGGCGCTGATCGAAAAGCATCAGCCGGACGTCATCGGCCTGCAGGAAACCAAGGTCCACGACGACCAGTTCCCGCTGGAAGAAGTGCGGGCCCTGGGTTATCACGTGTATTTCCACGGTCAGAAAGGCCATTACGGCGTTGCCCTGCTGTCGCGCCAGGAGCCGATTGCCGTGCACAAAGGCTTCGCCACCGATGAAGAAGACGCGCAACGGCGCTTTATCTGGGGCACTTTCGCCGACGCCAACGGCGTGCCGGTGACGATCATGAACGGCTATTTCCCACAGGGCGAAAGCCGCGACCATCCGACCAAGTTCCCGGCCAAACAGCGCTTCTACAGCGATCTGCAAACGCTGCTGGAAAGCCAGTTCAACAATGAACAGCCGCTGGTGGTGATGGGCGATGTGAACATTTCCCCGGAAGACTGCGACATCGGCATCGGCCCGGACAACATGAAGCGCTGGCTGAAAACCGGCAAATGCAGCTTCCTGCCGGAAGAGCGCGAGTGGATGGTCCGCCTGAAAAACTGGGGCCTGACCGACAGCTTCCGTCACCTGAACCCGGACGTGGCCGATATCTTCAGCTGGTTCGACTACCGCAGCCGTGGCTTTGAAGACGAGCCGAAGCGCGGTCTGCGGATCGACGTGATTCTGGCGTCCCATGGCTTGCTGCCACGGGTGAAAGCCGCCGGTGTCGACTATGAACTGCGCGGGATGGAAAAGTCTTCGGATCATGCGCCGATCTGGCTTGAATTGAGCTGATAGCGCAATTACCGCAAATGGCTGTGGGAGTTCGCTCCTACAGCCTGAACACTGTCATCTTTCAGAAACGTCCCTGACTTAATCTCCCCGGCAATCCCCTTGGCTGCATTCGGTGCCGGCATGACCCTGCGCGTTTTGTTCGTCTTTCTCCTGAGTGCCTGGCTGCAGGTTTCGGCCGCGGCATTGCCCATTCCCGAGAACGGCCCGGTATTGCGCATCCAGGGCTCCAACACCATCGGCGCGGCCCTCGGCCCGGCGCTGGTTGAAGGCCTGCTGGAAGAACAGGGACTGGTGAAAGTCCACAGCGAAACCCCGGACACTGCCAACGAGCAACGGGTCGTCGGCCTCACGGCTCAAGGTAAACGGGTCGTGGTGGAAATCGCCGCCCATGGTTCCAGCACCGGTTTCTCCGCGCTCAAAAACAACAGCGCCGATCTGGCCGCCTCTTCCCGCCCGATCAAGGACAGCGAACTCGCCAGCCTTGTTTCGCTTGGCGATCTGAAAAGCCCCGGCGCCGAGCAGGTCATCGCCATCGATGGCCTGGCGATCATCCTTCACCCCGACAATCCGCTGAACCAACTGAACACCGAGCAACTGGCGCGGATCTTCAGCGGCGAGGCGAAGACGTGGGAAGAACTAGGCGGCAAGGGAGGGACGATTCATCTGTATGCGCGGGATGATCAGTCCGGCACCTACGACACGTTCAAGGAACTTGTCCTCAGCCGTCGTGGGAAAACTCTGAACAGTTCGGCGAAACGTTTCGAGTCCAGCGAGCAATTGTCCGATGCAGTCAGCGCTGATCCGCAGGGCATCGGTTTCATCGGCCTGCCCTATGTGCGCCAGGCCAAGGCCGTGGCCATCGTCGACGGGCAGTCCCAGGCCATGCTGCCACTGGCCAGCCTGATCGCCACCGAAGACTATCCGCTGTCCCGCCGGCTGTTCTTCTATTTGCCACCCGACAATCAAAATCCATGGGCCGCAGCCTTGGTGGATTTTGCGCAAAGCCGCCAGGGCCAGGCGATTGTCGCGGCCAACGGTTTTATCGCCCAGACCGTGCACGCCATTTCGGTCACGCCGAATGCGCTGATGCCTGAGGGTTATCAATCCCTCAGCCGGCATGCCCAGCGTCTGACGGTGAATTTCCGTTTTGAAGAAGGCAGCGCCAGCCTCGACAACAAGGCCCGCCAGGATCTGGCCCGGGTGTTCGACTATATAAAGCACCACGACAAGACCGACCGCGCGGTAACACTCGTGGGATTCGGCGATGCCAAGGACGACCCGGCCCGGGCGGATTTGCTGTCGAAGCTGCGGGCGATGGCTGTTCGTCGGGAACTGGTGAAGAACGGCGTGGTGTTGCGCGAAGTGCGCGGGTTTGGCGCGTTGATGCCGGTGGCGACCAACAGCGGGGATGAAGGCAGGATCAAGAATCGGCGGGTTGAGGTGTGGGTTTACTGAGCTGACGCTGTCCGATCCCACGTTTTGCGTGGGACCGAACAGGCGCTGAATCAGCGCTCGCTACGCAGCATTTCCTTCGGCACATACTTGCCGATCTCGAACTTTCCGATCGCCGCGCGGTGCACTTCGTCCGGGCCGTCGGCCAGGCGCAGGGTGCGTTGCATGGCGTACATGTAGGCCAGCGGGAAATCGTTCGACACCCCTGCCCCGCCATGAATCTGGATCGCCCGGTCGATCACCCGCAACGCGACGTTCGGTGCGACGACCTTGATCTGTGCGATCTCGCTCTTGGCGACCTTGTTGCCCACGGTGTCCATCATGTACGCCGCTTTCAGGGTCAGCAGGCGAGCCATGTCGATCTCCATCCGCGAGTCGGCGATCTTGTCGACGTTACCGCCCAGACGCGCCAGCGGTTTGCCGAACGCGGTGCGGCTCACCGAACGTTTGCACATCAGTTCCAGCGCGCGCTCGGCCATGCCGATCGAACGCATGCAGTGGTGAATCCGGCCAGGGCCAAGGCGACCTTGAGCGATTTCGAAGCCGCGTCCTTCACCGAGCAGGACGTTTTCGTACGGCACCCGCACGTTGTCGAACAGCACTTCGGCGTGGCCGTGAGGTGCGTCGTCGTAACCGAACACCGGCAACGGGCGGACGATCTTCACGCCGGGGGTGTCGACCGGCACCAGGATCATCGAGTGCTGGGCGTGGCGCGGGGCGTCGGGGTTGCTCAGGCCCATGAAGATCAGGATCTTGCAGCGCGGATCGCAGGCGCCGGAGGTCCACCATTTCTTGCCGTTGATCACCCACTCGTCACCATCGCGCACGGCACGGGCGGCCATGTTAGTGGCGTCGGAGGACGCGACGTCCGGCTCGGTCATGGCGAACGCCGAGCGGATCTCGCCGCGCAGCAGCGGTTCGAGCCAGCGCTGTTTCTGTTCTTCGTTGGCGTAACGCACCAGCACTTCCATGTTGCCGGTGTCCGGCGCCGAGCAGTTGAACGGCTCGGGGCCGAGCAGCGAACGGCCCATGATTTCCGCCAATGGCGCGTATTCGAGGTTGGTCAGGCCGGCGCCCAGTTCCGACTCAGGCAGAAACAAATTCCACAGCCCTTCCGCCTTGGCCTTGGCCTTGAGCTCTTCCATGATTGCGGTCGGCTGCCAGCGGTCGCCCTCGGCAACCTGCCGTTCAAACACGGCTTCGGCCGGGTAAACGTAAGTGTCCATGAACGCGGTCACGCGCTCACGCAGTTCCTGAACCTTGGGCGAATAAGCGAAATCCATGAGCAATTACCTTCTGTGGCAGAGGTTGTTTAAGTCATGCAATCGATGCTAGAACAGCGTTGATAATTTACCTAGCCTATTCTCGGCGTGTATAAACATTCATCACCGATATATGATTGGTTGATTTTCCTGGCCGCCCTGACCCGTGCCATCCATCTATAACAAGAGAGCCGCGTAATGAATCTGAGCAAGGTCGACCTCAACCTTTTCATCGTCTTCGACGCGATCTACACCGAAGCCAACCTGACCCGAGCCGGGCAGATTGTCGGCATTACCCAGCCGGCGGTGTCCAACGCATTGGCGCGGTTGCGCGAGACTTTCAACGACCCGCTCTTCGTGCGCACCGCCCAAGGCATGGTGCCGACGCCCATGGCGCAGAACATCATCGGCCCGGTGCGCAACGCGCTGTCACTGTTGCGGGTATCGGTTCAGGAAAGCCGCATTTTCAACCCCTCGCAAGCGGTCAAGACCTACCGCATCAGCATGACCGACCTGACCGAAGCGGTGATTCTGCCGCCACTGTTCCAGCGCCTGCGTCGTCTGGCGCCGACGGTGATCATCGAAAGTTTCCTGTCCAAACGCCGGGAAACCACCAAGGAACTGGCCGCCGGGCGTCTCGACTTTGCGGTGGATGCACCGCTCAACACCGACCCGCAGGTGCGTCACGTCAAGCTGATGGAAGACCGTTACGTCTGCGCGATGCGCAAAGGCCATCCGCTGGCGACCAAGGAAAAATTCACCCTCGACGATTACCTGTCGCTGACGCACATTCATATTTCCAGCCGTCGCAGTGGTCTGGGCCATGTTGATCTAGCGCTGGGCAAAATGGGCATCCAGCGCAAGATCGCCCTGCGCTCGCAGCATTACCTGATGGCGTCCCAGGTGTTACAGCAGACCGACATGGTGATGACCGTGCCGGAGCGTTTCGCCCGCCGTCATGACTTGCATGCGTTCAATCTGCCGGTCAATGATGTGCCGCCGGTGGAAACCCATTTGTACTGGCACGAAAGCACCGATCAGGACCCGGCCAACCGCTGGATGCGCGAGCAGATGATCGAGTTGTGCCAGCAAGTGACGGCGCACGAGAAGAAGCTCGACAAGCTGCAGGCGCCCGCCACTTGACGTAAACGTCAACCTGCCATTAGCTTAGCGCCAAGACCTTTTTTCGAGCGCTTTCATGAGCAGCCAGACCTACAGCATTTCCGACCTCGCCCGCGAGCTGGACATCACCACCCGGGCGATCCGCTTTTATGAAGAACAAGGCCTGCTCAGCCCTGAGCGCCGAGGCCAGGAACGCATCTACTCGCCACGCGACAAGGTCAGCCTGAAACTGATCCTGCGGGGCAAACGCATCGGCTTTTCGCTGGCCGAGTGCCGCGAGCTGATCGAGCTCTACGATCCTTCCAGCGGTAACACCAAACAACTCAACAGCATGCTGGCGAAAATCAGCGAGCGCCGGGAACAGCTCGAGCAGCAATTGCTGGACATCGAACAGATGAAGCTGGAACTCGACACCGCCGAAGAACGCTGCGTGCAGGCGCTGGAGCAGACGCTCAAGAGTCAGCAAGTCGCGCAGTAGCATCCCGATAATTACAACAGGTCAACGCCATGTCCCTCCCCTCCCAAGTACGCCTGATCGAAGTCGGCCCGCGTGACGGTCTGCAGAACGAAGCCCAGCCCATCAGCGTTGCCGACAAAGTGCAACTGGTCGACGCATTGAGCGCCGCCGGCCTCGGCTATATAGAAGTCGGCAGTTTCGTCTCGCCCAAGTGGGTGCCGCAGATGGCCGGTTCCGCCGACGTGTTCGCGCAGATCCAGCGCAAGCCCGGCGTGACCTATGGCGCACTGGCGCCGAACCTGCGCGGTTTTGAAGACGCGCTGGCGGCCGGGGTCAAGGAAGTCGCGGTGTTTGCGGCTGCATCGGAAGCGTTTTCGCAGCGCAACATCAATTGCTCGATCAGCGAAAGCCTGGCGCGGTTCGCACCGATCATGGAATCGGCGAAACAGCACGGCGTTACCGTGCGCGGTTACGTGTCCTGCGTGCTGGGCTGCCCTTATGAAGGCGAGGTCGCGCCGGAACAAGTGGCCATGGTGGCCCGCGAGCTGTACGCGATGGGCTGCTATGAAGTGTCGCTGGGCGACACCATCGGCACCGGCACCGCTGGCGCCACCCGCCGTCTGTTCGAAGTGGTATCGAAACAGGTACCGCGAGAAAAACTCGCCGGCCACTTCCACGACACCTACGGCCAGGCCATGGCCAACATCTACGCCAGCCTGCTGGAAGGCATCGCGGTGTTCGACAGCTCTATCGCAGGCCTCGGCGGCTGCCCGTACGCCAAGGGCGCCAGCGGTAACGTCGCCACCGAAGACGTGGTGTACCTGCTCAACGGCCTGGGCATCGAGACCGGTATCGACCTCGACGCCTTGATTGCCGCCGGCCAGCAGATCAGCGCGGTACTGGGTCGCCCGACCGGTTCGCGCGTGGCCAGGGCCCGTAGCGCACAGTGAGGGCGAAGGTGTTACCGCTGTGTCCGAAACGTGGGCATAGGCGAGTAACACGGAAACAAACTGTCTGGTTTTGCCTGAAGGAAAAATCCTTCAAAAATCTCAAGCCATTGATTTACAAGGGTTTTTAAAAGTTGGCACGGCTTCTGCTATCTCTATGGCATAACAAGAATAAAAAGCAGCAAACCAATAAAAATAAGACGTACCGACTCTGACATAACAAAAACAACACGGCAGAGACGCAGCTAACAGATTTTTTTGGAGAAGGTGTGCTTTTCAGGGTGTTCCTCGGAATGACCCGCAACCGGGCAGAGAACAATAAAACTACCTTCAGGTAGCTCCCGAATCGGTTGGATCGCTAGACGAGAAAGCAGATCAGCGCTCAAAAAAATACGTTTGCTCTTGACCCCGGATGGGGGTCGCCAAAAACAGCGGTAAAGGGCCACGGTTGCCAAAAACAACAACAGACCGCCCCTCAATAATAAAAAAGAGCACGCGACGACAAAATTAAAGGGGAGCTTCGGCTCCCCTTTGTGCTGTCTGGCCTTCCGAAACCCCGCAGGACGCTGTGGGAGCAACGCCCCCACAGATCCCACCGTCAGCCCTCGTTGCTACGCAACTCCTCGATACTGATCTCGCGCATCCGGAATTTCTGGATCTTGCCCGTCACCGTCATCGGAAACTCCTCGACGAACTTGAAATGACGCGGCGTCTTGAAGTGGGCGATGCGTTCCTTGCACCACGCTTGCAGCTCTTGTTCGGTGGCGCTGTGGCCGGGGTGGAATTTGATCCAGGCGACGATTTCCTCGCCGTAACGCGAGCAAGGAATGCCGATCACCTGCACGTCCGCCACCGCCGGGTGGGTGAAGAAGAACTCTTCCAGTTCGCGCGGGTAAATGTTCTCGCCGCCACGGATGATCATGTCTTTGTTACGGCCGGCGATGCACACGTAACCCTCGTCGTTCATGCTCGCCAGGTCGCCGGTGTGCATCCAGCCCGCCGCGTCGATGGCTTCGGCGGTGGCCTGCGGGTTGTTCCAGTAGCCGAGCATCACACTGTAGCCGCGGGTGCACAGCTCGCCGATGGTGCCGCGTGGAACCGGGTTGCCGGCCTCGTCGATGATTTTGCTTTCGAGTTGTGGCTGGGTGCGGCCGACGGTGGTGACGCGCAGTTCCAGTTCGTCGGATGGCCCGGTCTGCAGGGACACGGGGCTGGTTTCGGTCATGCCGTAGGCGATCTGCACTTCGCTCATGTGCATTTCGTTGATGACCCGGCGCATCACTTCGATCGGACAAGTCGCGCCGGCCATGATCCCGGTGCGCAGGGTCGACAGGTCGAATTCGGCGCGTTGCGGCTGATCGAGCATGGCGATGAACATGGTTGGTACGCCGTACAGCCCCGTGGCCTTTTCTTCGGCGACGGTGTTCAGGGTCAGCAGAGGATCGAAGGCATCGTTCGGATAAATCATGGTGCTGCCGTGGGTGATGCAGCCGAGGTTGCCCATGACCATGCCGAAGCAGTGATACAGCGGCACCGGGATCACCAGGCGATCGGCAGCGGTCAGGCCGAGGCTTTCGCCGACCATGTAACCGTTGTTGAGGATGTTGTAGTGACTGAGGGTCGCGCCCTTGGGGAAGCCGGTGGTGCCGGAGGTGTACTGGATGTTGACCGGTTGATCGAAGTGCAGGCTGTCGCGGCGTTCACGCAATTGTTCTGGAGAGACACTGGCGGCCAGATCTGCCAGTTGCGACCACGGGAGAAAACCCGAAGGCGGCTGCGGATCGAGGCTGATCAACCCGCGCAGTTCCGGCAGGCGCTCGCTGTGCAGTTCGCCGATGGATTGCTCGGCCAGTTCCGGGAGCAAGCCTTGCAGCATGCCGTGATAGTTCGAAGATTTGAAGGCGCCGGCGCAGACCAGCCATTGGCAGCCGGATTGCTTGAGTACGTATTCCAATTCGGAACTGCGGTAGGCCGGGTTGATGTTGACCAGAATCACGCCGATTTTCGCAGTGGCGAATTGAGTGATGCACCACTGCGCGCAGTTCGGCGCCCAGATGCCGAGCCGGTCGCCGGCCTGCAAACCCAACGCCAGCAACGCTCTGGCATGCACGTCCACAGCGTCGGCCAGTTGCCGCCAGGTGTAACGCAGCTGCTGATGGCGCACCACCAGCGCCTCGCCGTCCGGGTACTGCGCGACGGTCTCGTCGAACTTCTGCCCGATGGTCATCGCCAGCAAGGCTTTGTCCTGGGAACCACGGGTATAGCTGCGTTGCGGGTTTGCACTGGGTTGATCCATGACGACCCCTATTGTCTTTATTAGTGGGTGTTGGACCGGAGCCATATCAGCTCCGACCGTTCAGAACTGGCCCTACTCTCGCTCAAGTTGACGTTAACGTAAAGGGTGATTGACAGCCATTCGTCACAGGCTTACGTTAACGTAAAGGTGAGAACTGAAACGCCCTTCTCCCTACCCTACAAAAAAGCCAAAAGGTGACCCATGAGCTACCCATCCCTGAACTTTGCCCTCGGCGAAACCATCGACATGCTGCGCGATCAGGTTCAGTCCTTTGTCGCCAAGGAGATCGCCCCGCGCGCCGCGCAGATCGACAGCGACAACCTGTTCCCGGCCGATCTGTGGCGCAAGTTCGGCGACATGGGCCTGCTGGGTATCACCGTGCCGGAAGAGTACGGCGGCGCGGGCCTGGGTTACCTGGCGCACGTCGTGGCGATGGAAGAAATCAGCCGTGGCTCGGCTTCCGTGGCGTTGTCCTACGGCGCCCACTCCAACCTCTGCGTGAACCAGATCAACCGCAACGGCAACCACGAACAGAAATCCAAATACCTGCCAAAACTGATCAGCGGCGAACACGTCGGCGCACTCGCGATGAGCGAACCGAATGCCGGTTCCGACGTGGTCTCGATGAAACTGCGCGCCGATAAACGCGGCGACCGTTTCGTGCTCAACGGCAGCAAGACCTGGATCACCAACGGCCCCGACGCCAACACCTACGTGATCTACGCCAAGACCGACCTGGAAAAAGGCCCGCATGGCATCACCGCGTTCATCGTCGAGCGCGACTGGAAAGGCTTCAGCCGCAGCAACAAGTTCGACAAGCTCGGCATGCGCGGCTCCAACACCTGCGAACTGTTCTTCGATGACGTCGAAGTGCCGGAAGAAAACATCCTCGGCGTGCTCAACGGCGGTGTGAAAGTGCTGATGAGCGGCCTCGATTACGAGCGCGTCGTGCTGTCCGGTGGCCCGACCGGAATCATGCAGTCGTGCATGGACCTGATCGTGCCGTACATCCACGACCGCAAACAGTTCGGCCAGAGCATCGGCGAATTCCAGCTGATCCAGGGCAAAGTCGCCGACATGTACACCCAGCTCAACGCCAGCCGCGCCTACCTCTACGCCGTGGCCCAGGCCTGCGAGCGCAACGAAACCACGCGCAAGGACGCCGCCGGCGTGATCCTCTACACCGCCGAGCGCGCCACGCAAATGGCCCTCGACGCAATCCAGATTCTCGGCGGTAACGGTTACATCAACGAATTCCCGGCCGGCCGTCTGCTGCGTGACGCCAAGCTGTACGAAATCGGTGCTGGCACCAGTGAGATCCGTCGCATGCTGATCGGTCGCGAACTGTTCAACGAAACCCGCTAACCGGAGCTGTCCATGGCTATCCTGCATACCCAGCTCAACCCTCGTTCAGCGGAGTTCGCTGCCAACAGCGCGGCGATGCTCGAACAGGTCGACGCCCTGCACACCCTGCTCGCCCAAGTGGCACAGGGCGGTGGCGCGAAAGCTCAGGAACGGCACACCTCGCGCGGCAAACTGCTGCCCCGTGAACGGATCAACCGCTTGCTCGATCCGGGCTCGCCGTTTCTGGAAATCAGCCAGTTGGCCGCCCACGCCGTTTATGGCGAAGACGTGCCGGCCGCTGGCGTGATTGCCGGGATCGGCCGCGTGGAAGGCGTCGAGTGCATGATCGTCGCCAACGACGCGACCGTGAAAGGCGGCTCGTACTACCCGCTGACCGTGAAGAAACACCTGCGCGCCCAGACCATCGCCCAACAGAACCGCCTGCCATGCATCTATCTGGTGGACTCGGGCGGCGCCAACCTGCCGCGTCAGGATGAGGTGTTCCCGGATCGTGAGCATTTCGGGCGGATCTTCTTCAACCAGGCCAACATGAGCGCCATGGGCATTCCGCAGATTGCCGTGGTCATGGGCTCCTGCACCGCCGGTGGCGCTTATGTGCCGGCGATGGCTGACGAAGCGATCATGGTACGCAATCAGGCGACGATTTTCCTCGCTGGCCCGCCCTTGGTGAAAGCTGCGACCGGTGAAGTGGTCAGCGCCGAAGACCTCGGCGGGGCCGACGTGCATTGCAAGATCTCCGGGGTCGCCGACCATTACGCCGAAAGCGATGAGCACGCCCTCGCCCTCGCCCGCCGCAGTGTCGCCAACCTCAACTGGCGCAAGCTCGGCGAAGTGCAGCAGCGCGCGCCGATTGCGCCGCTGTACGCCAGCGACGAGTTGTACGGTGTGGTGTCGGCGGACGCCAAGCAGCCGTTCGATGTGCGCGAAGTGATTGCGCGCCTGGTCGACGGTTCGGTGTTCGATGAATTCAAAGCCTTGTTCGGCACCACGCTGGTGTGCGGCTTCGCCCATCTGCACGGCTACCCGATCGCGATCCTCGCCAACAACGGCATCCTGTTCGCCGAAGCCGCGCAAAAAGGCGCGCACTTCATCGAACTGGCCTGCCAGCGCGGCATCCCGCTGCTGTTCCTGCAGAACATCACAGGCTTCATGGTTGGCCAGAAATACGAGGCCGGTGGCATTGCCAAGCACGGCGCGAAACTGGTGACCGCCGTGGCGTGCGCCAAGGTGCCGAAATTCACCGTGATCATCGGCGGCAGCTTTGGCGCCGGTAACTACGGCATGTGCGGGCGAGCCTACGATCCGCGTTTCCTGTGGATGTGGCCGAACGCGCGAATCGGCGTGATGGGCGCCGAACAGGCAGCCGGCGTGCTGGTCCAGGTCAAGCGCGAGCAGGCCGAACGCAGCGGCCAGGCCTTCAGCGCCGAACAGGAAAGCGAGATCAAAAAACCGATTCTCGACCAGTACGAAGAGCAGGGTCATCCCTACTACTCCAGCGCCCGGTTGTGGGACGACGGCGTCATTGACCCGGCGCAGACCCGCGATGTGCTGGCCCTGGCCTTGTCCGCGTCGTTGAACGCGCCTATCGAACCGAGCCGCTTCGGCGTGTTCCGGATGTGATCGGGAGAACCTCATGAGCGACTTCAACACCCTCGAATTGCAGAGCGATCCACGGGGTTTCGCGACCCTGTGGCTGAGCCGCGAAGAAAAGAACAACGCGTTCAACGCCGAGATGATCCGCGAATTGATCCTGGCGCTGGACAAGGTCGCCAGCGACGCCAGCCTGCGTTTCCTGCTGGTACGCGGACGCGGTAAACATTTCAGCGCCGGCGCGGATCTGGCCTGGATGCAGCAATCGGCCGAACTCGATTACCACACCAACCTCGACGACGCCCGGGAACTGGCGGAGCTGATGTACAACCTCGCCAAACTGAAGATCCCGACCCTGGCAGTAGTGCAAGGCGCGGCGTTCGGCGGCGCATTGGGGCTGATCAGTTGCTGCGACATGGCGATTGGCGCCGATGACGCGCAGTTCTGCCTGTCGGAAGTGCGCATTGGCCTGGCGCCGGCGGTGATCAGTCCGTTCGTGGTGCAAGCCATCGGCGAGCGTGCGGCGCGGCGTTATGCGCTGACGGCCGAACGTTTCGGCGGGCAGCGGGCGCGGGAAATCGGTTTGCTGTCCGAGAGCTATCCGGCGACTGAACTGGAGCAGAACGTCGAACAATGGATCGACAACTTGCTGCTCAACAGCCCGGCCGCCATGCGCGCCAGCAAGGATCTGCTGCGTGAAGTCGGCAACGGCGCGCTGACTCCGGCCCTGCGCCGCTACACCGAAAACGCGATCGCCCGCATCCGCGTCAGCCCGGAAGGCCAGGAGGGTCTGCGGGCATTTTTGCAGAAGCGTCCGCCGAGCTGGCAAGCCGCAACCACCATCAAGGAGCCGCGTTGATGAGCGCACCTGTTCTCACCACCCTGCTGGTGGCCAACCGTGGCGAAATCGCTTGCCGGGTCATGCGCACCGCCAAGGCGCTAGGCTTGACCACCGTGGCCGTGCACAGTGCCACCGACCGTGAAGCGCGGCACAGCCGTGAAGCGGATATCCGCGTCGATCTGGGCGGCAGCAAAGCGGCTGACAGTTATCTGCAAATCGACAAACTGATCGCGGCGGCCAAGGCCAGCGGCGCTCAGGCGATTCATCCGGGTTATGGCTTTCTTTCGGAGAACGCTGGTTTTGCCCGCGCCATTGAAGCGGCCGGCCTGATCTTCCTCGGCCCGCCCGCCTCGGCCATCGACGCGATGGGCAGCAAATCCGCCGCAAAAGCGTTGATGGAAACTGCCGGCGTGCCGCTGGTGCCGGGTTATCACGGTGAGGCCCAGGATCTGGAAACCTTCCGCGATGCTTGTGAGCGTATCGGCTATCCGGTGCTGCTCAAGGCCACTGCCGGCGGTGGCGGCAAGGGCATGAAAGTCGTTGAAGACGTCAGCCAACTGGCGGAAGCGTTGGCCTCGGCTCAGCGTGAAGCGCAGTCGTCGTTCGGCGATTCGCGGATGCTGGTGGAGAAATACCTGCTCAAGCCGCGCCACGTGGAAATCCAGGTGTTCGCCGACCAGCACGGCAATTGCCTGTACCTGAACGAGCGCGACTGCTCGATTCAGCGACGTCACCAGAAAGTCGTCGAAGAAGCACCGGCTCCGGGGCTGAGTCCGGAACTGCGTCGGGCGATGGGTGAAGCGGCGGTGCGTTCGGCACAGGCCATCGGTTACGTCGGCGCCGGCACGGTGGAGTTTCTGCTGGATGCTCGTGGCGAATTCTTCTTCATGGAGATGAATACGCGGTTGCAGGTCGAACACCCGGTCACCGAAGCCATCACCGGGCTCGATCTGGTGGCCTGGCAGATTCGCGTCGCCCGTGGCGAAGCGTTGCCGATCACTCAGGATCAGGTGCCGCTGAACGGGCATGCGATTGAAGTGCGGCTGTATGCGGAAGATCCGTCGAATGATTTCCTGCCGGCCACCGGGCGTCTGGAGCTGTATCGCGAATCCGCCGCGGGTCCGGGGCGCCGTGTGGACAGTGGCGTTGAGGAAGGCGATGAGATTTCGCCTTTCTACGACCCGATGCTCGGCAAGCTGATTGCCTGGGGCGAGGATCGTGAGCAGGCGCGGTTGCGGCTGCTGAGCATGCTCGATGAGTTTGCGATTGGCGGATTGAAGACCAACATCAACTTTCTGCGGAGGATCATTGGTCATCCGGCGTTCGCGGCGGCGGAGTTGGATACCGGGTTCATCCCGCGTTATCAGGAACAGTTGCTGCCAGCGCCTGCTGCGCTGAGCGATGAATTCTGGGATGCGGCGGCGCAGGCTTTTGCGCAGAGCCTGCCGGGGACGGCTCGAGTGGATGATCCGGCTTCGCCTTGGGCACTGCACAGCGGTTTGCGTGCCGGATTACCCCGTGAGATCACTTTGCATTTGAGCTGCGAGGGGCAGGATCGGGCGTTGACGCTCGGTGCTGGCGGCAGTGCAAAACTGATTGGCGAGCAACTGGTGATCGAGCATGACGGGCTGCGTCGACAGCTGCGTGCGATTCGTCGTGGAGAGGTTCTGTATCTGCAATGGGACGGCGAGTTGCGACGCGTTGAAACGTACGACCCGATCAGCGCTGTCGAAGCCAGTCACAGTCATCAGGGCGGTCTGACGGCACCGATGAACGGCAGCATCGTGCGTGTGCTGGTAGAGGCCGGGCAATCGGTTGAGGCCGGTACTCAATTGGTGGTGCTGGAAGCGATGAAGATGGAGCACAGCATTCGCGCGCCCCATGCCGGCGTGATCAAGGCGCTGTATTGCCAGGAAGGCGAAATGGTCAGCGAAGGCAGCGCGCTGGTCGAGCTGGAAGACGCTTGAGAGGTGGATCGATCCTACGCCTGGCGAGGATCGATCTGACTAGTATTTGGCCGATGCCTGAACCACGACACCGATGATTCGGCACTCGTCGGTGAACAAGGCTTTCGGCCAGGTCGGATTGAGCGGCATCAGGTAACGCTGGCCGCCCTCTTCGATCAGTTTGCGAAAAATCGCTTCATCGCTGTCCGGCCATTGGACGATCACCAGTTTTCCGGGCTCTGCCTCCAGCGCGGGATCCACCAGGATCATCATCCCCTCGCCGATGCTCTGCCCGGTGGGCGCGGTCATCGCATTACCCGTCACCGTGAGCCAGAACGCCGGGCCACGGGCGTGGTAGTCCGTCAGTTCGAAACGTCGCTTGTCCTTGCCGCTCGAATAGGCCGGTTGGGCTTCACGGGCCTCGATGGGCGTCTTCCAATCGCTGACCGGGTAGCGGAAGTAAGGGTTGTACTTCTGCGCCAGCGGCATTTCGTCGTCCTTGTCGACTTGCGGTTCGCGGATCACCACCGCGACTTCGAGATACTCCATGCCCAGCGCTTTCAGCACGCGGTTCATCTGCGTGATGCCGGGCTCACGGCGTTTGTTCAGCCAATGGCCGATACCGCCCTGAGACATGCCGACGCGCTCGCCGAGTTCGACTTGAGTGACGTTGAGTTCACTCATTTTGGCCTTGACCAACTCAATCCATTTATCCATGTGCGGCACCATACGTGCCCGCCTTCGGCCGGCAAAACACATATTGTAGTATTTAAATTCTGGTCACAAATACTCTAGGTACTATTCTTGGTTCACGGATTTGAATCGACCAAGGAGTGACCTTTCACCATGAATATCACCAGCAACGACCTGCCCGACCTCCAGATGGATACCACTTTCAAGTCTCCACAGGGTTGCGCTGCCGCGCAGCGGGCATTGGACTATTACTTGAAACCGGCTGTGTCAGAACAGGAAGTGGAAGAACGTTTTTTCGGCGTGAACAGTAATTTGAGTGGCGAAGAATCCCTGGTCCACGCCTCGGATTTGCTGCGATGTGCGGCGGCCACTGCATTCAAGGCTGCAGACGGCTTGCAAGGCGTCAGTCGGGATCTGGCGTTTTCGGTCGTGCACATGGTGGACATGGCACGGGCGATGGTCGATCACTCGCTCGATGGCGGTGTTCGCTAAAGACGGACAGGAAAGAATTTTCCAATCGCGCAGATAAAAACGTTTGACTTGCAAATGATAATGATTATTATTGCAAGCAACTGGTCGCGAGATCAGTCGATGGACCAGAGACCTCAGGTCGGTCTTCTGGACTATCTCCTCATCAGGCTAATCACGGTTTTTGACCCGGCTTTTTGCCGGGTCTTTTTTTTGCCAGTTTTCTGGCTTTTGGCTTCAGGCTAATGAAGTCTTTGGGTGCTGCAAATTCGGTGGCGCGGATAATATCAAAAGAATATCGCTTGGCAAGGGAACCCCGTCCGCATTGGGGAAAAGTAATGCCAATTAGCACTTGAGAATCAATCGCACAGCTACTAAGCTGCACCCGCGTCATGGAAGACGCCCCCCGCCACACCCCGCAATTTCCCTCGGTTTCACCCCTGTCTTGCGTGTAAAGTAGCCGCCATAAAAATCATATTCAGGAACCGATTATGACCGTGGCCAAATCTTCGTTCGACATCAGCGCCAACTTCGACAGCGGCAACATCCAAGTCATCGACATCAGCAACCCGCTCAACCCGGTTCTGGCAATTCGGCCAGATACCCGCAGCGCCCATTTCCAGTGGTTCCACTTCAAAGCCAGCGGCCTGCATGTTCATCAGGAACACTGGTTCCGCCTGGTCAACGCCAGCCAGTCCTCCTACAACAAGGCCTGGACCGGCTATCAGGCCGTCGCTTCCTACGACCACGTCAACTGGTTCCGCATTCCGACCCAATTCGAAGGCGACAGCCTGCGCTTCTGCCTTGAAGCCGAGCAGACCCACGCCTGGTTCGCCTACTTCGAACCTTACAGCCGTGGCCGTCATGACTGGCTGATCGAGCAAGCGCTGACCAAGGCCGGCACCGAACTATTGGCCACTGGCAAAAGCGTCGAGGGCCGCGACATCCAGCTGCTACGCAAAGGCACCGGCGCCGAAGGCCGGCGCAAGATCTGGATCATCGCCCAGCAGCACCCGGGCGAGCACATGGCCGAGTGGTTCATGGAAGGTGTGATCGAGCGTCTGGAACATCACAACGATCCAGGGCTGAACAAGCTGTTGGAAAGTGCCGATCTGTACCTGGTACCGAACATGAACCCGGACGGCGCGTTCCACGGCCACCTGCGCACCAACGCCATGGGCCAGGACCTGAACCGGGCCTGGCAGAGCGCCAGTCAGGAAGTCAGCCCGGAAGTGCTTTTCGTACAGCAGCAGATGGAAAAGTACGGCGTCGATCTGTTCCTCGACGTACACGGCGACGAAGAAATTCCCCACGTATTCACCGCCGGCTGCGAAGGCAATCCGGGCTATACGCCACGGATCGAGAAACTCGAAGAGCACTTCCGCAGCCACCTGAAACACACCACCAAAGACTTCCAGACCAAGTACGGCTACACCCGTGACGAACCGGGTCAGGCCAACATGACCCTGGCCTGCAACAGTGTCGGCCAGAAGTTCGACTGCCTGTCGTTGACCCTGGAGATGCCGTTCAAGGATCACGACGATGCGCCGAACCCGCTCACCGGTTGGTCGGGCCAACGCTCGAAACAATTGGGCAAGGACGTGCTGACCACCATCGCCGACATGGTCGACACCCTGCGCTGATCCCCCCCCTGCTTCTCGCCCCATGAAAGATCGTAGCCCTGTCTGCGATCTTTTTTTGCGCCGCACTTTTACCCAATCAGGTTGCAAAACAAAACCAGATTACTTACCGTCATTCCAGTTTCCATTTGAAACCAGAAAAGGAATCAGGACATGAACGCGCAAAATCTCGGCAGTGGTGTTGTGCTGCTGTTCGCCATTGCCTGCGGCCTGGCCGTGGGCAACGTGTATTACGCGCAACCGTTACTGGACGCCATGGCCGAAGCCTTCAACCTGTCGCCCGCGAGCATCGGTATCGTCATCACGCTGACCCAGGTCGGCTATGGCGTCGGGCTGGTTTTGCTCGTGCCGCTCGGCGATCTGCTCAACCGCCGACGTTTGATTGTCACGCAAACCCTGCTGTCGGCCGCAACATTGCTGATGATCGCGCTGGCCACCAACAGCATCTGGCTGCTGATCGGCATGACCCTGACCGGCCTGCTCGCCGTCGTCACTCAAGTACTGGTGGCCTATGCCGCCACACTGGCCATCCCGACGCAACGCGGTCGTGTCGTAGGAGTGATCACCAGCGGCATCGTGGTCGGCATCTTGCTCGCGCGCACCGTGGCGGGCGGGATGGCGGATCTGGCAGGCTGGCGGGCGATTTATCTGTTGTCGGCGGGGCTGACGCTGGTCATGGCACTGCTGCTGTATCGCGTGCTGCCCAGGGACGAGAGTCCGCAACCGGCAACCTCCTACGCCGCGTTGATTACCTCGGTGCTCAGCCTGTTTCGAGAGGAACCAGTGCTGCGGCAACGGGCGATTCTGGCCCTGCTGACCTTCGCCAGCGCCATGGTCCTGTGGACGCCGATGGTTTTGCCGTTGGCCGCCCCGCCGCTGTCGCTTTCCCACAGTGAAATCGGATTGTTCGGTCTGGCCGGCGCGGCGGGTGCACTGGCCGCCGCAAGAGCCGGAGACCTGGCGGATCGCGGATTCGGGCAATGGGTCAGCGGCCTGTCATTGCTGCTGATGCTCGGCTCCTGGCTGCCGATTGCGTTCACCCAAACTTCGTTGTGGGCGCTGTTGCTCGGCGTGATCACCCTCGATCTGGGCTTGCAGGCAGTGCACGTCACCAGCCAGAGCATGATCTACAGCGTCCGCCCAGAGGCACAAAGCCGACTGACCGCCGGCTACATGCTGTTTTACTCGATTGGCAGCGCCCTGGGCTCCATCGCCTCGACGGCCATGTACGCCTGGGCAGGATGGCCGGGCGTCTGCTGGCTGGGGGCGGGAATCAACATCGTCGCGCTGCTGTATTGGTGGCGAACATTGGCACCGCAAAAACGTGGCGAGCAAATATGCTCCCTCGCCACGCCGGATTAACGTCTGCGGTCAGTTGCGATTGCGTCCCCGCAGCATGCTGTCGAGCACCTCGTCGCGGCGCACCCAACCATGGAACAGCGCCGCCGCCAGGTGCAGCAGCACGGTCAGAAACAACAGATACGCCAGATAACCATGCGCCTTGCGCAACAGCGCAAACACTTGGGCATCTGCCGGCAGGATCGACGGCAATTGCAACGAATGGCCAAGCATTACCGGATCCCCCGCCGCGCTGATCATCGCCCAGCCCAGCAGCGGCAACACCAGCATCAAGGCGTACAGCAACAGGTGCGACGCCTTGGCTGCCATCACTTGCCAGCCCGGCAGATCCTCCGGCAGTGGCGGCTGACGCGTACCCAATCGCACCAGAATGCGCACGATCACCAGCAACAGAATTGCGATGCCTAAAGGTTTGTGCAGGTTGATCAGCCATTCATGCCGCGCCGACACCGAAGTCACCATGCCGGCACCGATGAACAACATGGCGATGATCATGAGTGCCATCAGCCAGTGCAGCAGTCGCGCCAGCGGATTGAAATGCGTCGGTGGCGTTCTCATGGGCGTGCCTCCTGTTTGCCAGTGGGCAATTGACTGACTTCGCTGGTGCGACGCAGGTAGGAATCGGCGTAGCCGGCTGAACGAGCAGCGAGCAACGGGTCGTCGGAACCTTCAATCCCGGCAGGCAGGACCAGTGGGTCGTAGTTGATGTCGCGGCATTCGCCACTGAGCTGCGGCTGAGTCTTTTCCAGCACCAGGGTGCCGGCGTTCAGCATTTTGCGACCGGCAGGCCAGACCTTGCTCGCGTCGTTCACCGGATCGTCAGAATTGGCCAACGTAATGTTCAACTGAAAGCGCAGCGGCCCCTCGGCCAGACGTTGCACCAGGTCCTTCTCAAGAAAGTCGCTACCTTCCGGAGCCGCAGCACCCGCAGCGTCCTGGGCCAATGGCATCATGCTCCAGCGCACGGCCTGCTTCTTGCCGCTGGCATCAACCAGATAAAACGCATTGATACTGTTGTAGGTTTCCGTGGCATAGCTGGCCGAAGGTTTGGCCATCTTCACCCAGGTCAGGAACGGCACGGCTTCCGGGTGGGCAGCAAAAAATGCCGGGACCTTGGCCGGATCAGGCTTGCCGGTCGCCGGATCCGGCGATTGCGCCTGCTGCAACTGATAGAACGCTTCAGGGGTGCCCACCGGGAACACCGGCATGCTGTTCATCCCGGTGCGCCACTGCTGGCCGTTGGCCTGAGTAAAACGCAGCGCCAGGCTGCGAATCGGTACAGCGCTGTCCGGCGCATAAGGATTACCCGCCGGCAGCGCGAATCGACCGACTACCGGGGTGCGTGGCTCATTGAACACTTGTGCGACAGAGTAAGGACGCGCCTCACCACTGCTTTCGAAATGGCCGATGACGCAAACACCCTTGGCATGATTGCGACGAAACCCGGGATGCACGCCGTTGTTCTTTTCCAGCACATCGACCAACGCCTTGGGCGTCAGTCGTTGTGGGTCAAAGTTGCCGTGAACGTAGGCAAACGTCCCGGCCACGGCTGCGACAACCACGGCGATACCGCCGAGACGCAACACCAGGCTCGCGGCACTCAATGGCGGGCGTTGTGGCCCGCCGGGCGGTGAGCTGCGATCAACCATGAAAGACTCCAGGGCCATCGGCCATAGGGAAAGGTGCTATGAGACGCACGCCTCGTAGGTTTATTCCCTTTGAACTGTAGTTTCTTTCACGCGGTGACGCGCGAGCCCACCTCCGGTCCGACTACATCAGATCAAACCGTGGCTCGCGCTTTTCCAGAAATGCCTGCATGCCCTCCTTTTGGCCGGGCGTGGCAAACAAGCCGTGAAACGAGCGTCGCTCGAACAGAAGGCCTTCGCGCACCCCTGATTCATCGGCCCGGTCCACCGCCTCCCGCGCAGCTCGTGTCGCGATGCGAGGGAATCCGCCAATCCGCCGTGCAACCGCCAATGCCTCTTCGAACAAATCCTCGGTGGCGACCACCCGCGATACCAGACCCGACTGCTCCGCCTCACAAGCGGACATCGAGCGGCCCGTGAGAATCATGTCCATGGCTTTTGCACGACCGATCAAACGGGTCAGACGCTGCGTGCCACCCATGCCCGGCATCACTCCCAAAGTGATTTCAGGCAGACCAAACGTTGCGGACTCGGCCGCCACAATTACGTCACACATCATTGCCAACTCGCACCCTCCGCCATAGGCAAACCCCGCGACTGCCGCGACCTTCGGAGTACGCAGCGCGGCGAACGCGTCCCAACCAGCAAAGTAATCCTCCTGAATCATGTCCAGACAAGACTTTTCGTACATCTCCTTGATGTCGGCGCCTGCCGCGAAGTAATCCTTCGTACCGATGATCAGGAAACACCCGACGCCAGGATCACCATCCAGTGCTTGCAGGGCTTCCAGCAGCTCACGCATCAATTGTGCGCTGAGCGCGTTACGGGCGTGGGGCCGGTTGAGGCGGATCAACACCACGCGCCCCAGTCTTTCGATCAATATATTCATCGCAGTCTCTTTCTATGTAAGGGGAAGGAAAACGGTAATACGCCCGTCAGGAATCCCAGATCGCGCCGTAGGCCGGAATGCCCCGCCCCTCCATTTCCTTGACCACACGCTCCGTCAACGTCTGGTTGGAAATGCAAATTACCGCCTCTGCGCCGTGGCTTTGAACCGCCGAGTAAGCCAGCGTCACCAGGTCTGGCTTGCCCAACAGATCGGTGTCCCAGATATGGGCATCGGGTTGGGCCTGAAGAATTTCATCGACCAGCGCATCGCCGTAGGTCTTTCGCGGACTGCGGGTCGACCAGATCAGATGAATGGGTACCTGCTTCGCTAAAAGATGCGGCAGCACCGGGCCGATCCCGCTGCCGGTGGCGACATAAACCACTGACTTGAACAGGGTTTCGATACGGGCGACCCCGGCGGTGGTGATGCCCTTGACCCAGACATGGGTTGGCGGTTGCTCGATCAGTTCGCCTGTCCAGTCACCCGCCCGGGAAATGATCAAACGAAAACCGCGCTCGCCTGGTGCAGGAATGTTGGCAAAGGAATGCCATTCCCACAGCGGATTGCGACTGATCGCGGTGGAGGATCCGGCGAACGGCGTATGGTGATCGAAGCGGGCAATGACCGCGTGTGACGAGGGTTTGACCAACGTCACCGGCACCCTGCGCAGACGCAGCCAGGGCAACGCGATGCTGAGCGTCAGCACCGGCAGCATCCAGAACGACACCGACGTCAGCAACACCTGTGTCAGATCCATCGCAGGATTGCGGTCCCGGGCAAACACCAGCGTCATGGCCCAGAACAGCAGCAAGGCAGCCCAACCGGCAAAACGGTGTGTACGTTCAAAACCGTTGTGAAAGCGCGAACGAATCCCTGGCATCGCCATGATCGCCATCAGCAACAACAACCCCAGCAACGTGCCGCTGATCGCCAACAGCGTCAGCGAAACCCCACCTACGCCTTCGATCCGTTGCCAGACCAGCGAGCCGAACAACGCGATAAACCAGGCAATCGCCACCATCGCGCCACCACTGTGCAAACCACCAAAGTGATAGACCTTGGCCAGAGACCGACGAATCGCCAAAGGCCAGGTCGTGGGCGCACGAGTGGCCAGCCAGAACAACACGTTGATCAGGTATTGCTGACGAACCAGAATCGCCATCGACAGGTTGAACAACACCAGCTGCGATAGCGCTTCCAGATCGCTTCCCGACGCTGACCACCACTGTCCGGCAGTCAATCCATGCCCGAGCGCAGCGAAATTGCAGATCAGCACAAGCGCGACCAGTCGGTTGTAATGGGAAAACAGCGGCAGCGTGCCCAAACGTCGCCATAATGCACGCGGCTCGGGCAAAGTGACGCCTGTGTCCAGGCCACTCATTGCACCGCCTCCTGTTCGGCGGCGACACGCTGTGCGTGGTGCGTCTGCGCTCGCTCGAGCAACAGCCGTTTGTCGACCTTGCCCCGCGAGGTCAGTGGAATTTCATCGACCGGCAGAATCATCGAAGGAACGCAGTAATAGGCCAGACGCTCTTCGCAACGGCGTCGTGCCGCATCGACATCCGTGGAAGCGGGATAGACAAAAGCCACCAGATTGCGGTTATCGAACTTCAATGTGACGGCGCGCTCACAACCCGGTGTCGACTCCAGTGCGGCCGACACCGAATCCAGCTCGACCCGAAAGCCCCTGACTTTCACCTGATCATCCACACGTCCCAGGTGCTCCAGTTCGCCCTCATCGGTCCAGCGCCCCAGATCGCGGGTGCGAAACATCATGCGTCCCTGCCCCAGAAATGGATCGAGACGATAGCGTTCGGCAGTCAGTGCGGGGTTGCCCAGATAGCCAGCCGTCACGCAATCGCCACCGGCCCACATCTCGCCCTGCTCGCCCGGCCCGCACAATTGCCCCGCTTCATCCAGCACATAAACCGTGTTGTTCGGCGTCGGTTTGCCGATCGTCAGCCGGCCCGTGCCTTTGTAATGCTGCAGGGTGTTGATGATGGTGGTTTCGGTGGGCCCACAGGCGTTGTAAAAATTGCAAAAGGACGCCCAGCGATCAGCCAACGGCTGCGGACAGGGTTCGCCTGCAAGGGCTACCACCTTCACCTGACTGCAGCGCGCGGGGTCCAGCGTGGCGAGAATCGATGGCGTTGCGATCAATACATCGCATTGCTCGGCCGTCTCGGCGATGTCCTTGCCGCGAATCATCAGTGTTGCGCCATGAGCCAGGCAGCCCAGAACTTCCCAGGCCGCCATGTCGAAAGCGATGTTGAGGATCTGGCCGACTTTCAAACCTGGCCGCATACCGAGATTGCCGGGAGCGGTCAGCAGAATATTGCAGACATTGCGTTGGGTAACCCTGACGCCATTGGGTTGCCCGGTCGTGCCGGACGTGAACAACACAAAGCACAGCGCATCCTCGGACGGCGCGCCACTCCCCACGTTCAAGTCATCGGCGATCGAACCTGGCGAATCGATGAACGCGTCCAGATGAATGCAGTGCTGCCCCGCCGTCAGGGGAATGGCAGGCGCCAGTGTGGAAAGCGTCAGCACCACCCGCGTCGAAGCGACTTCCATGATGTGGCGCAATTGAGTCGCAGGCGTTATGCCAACATGCTGGGGAATATAGGCGGCCCCTACCTTCAATGCGGCAAGCATGCCCACCAGCATCGGGATAGACCGCTCGACAAACAGGGCGACATGATCACCGGGCATCACGCCATGAGCCTTCAGCACTGTCGCCAGCCGGTTGGCCTGGCGGTTCAGTTCACCGTACGAGAGTGTTTGCCCCTGAAAACATGCGGCCAGATTCTGCGGATTTGCCGCAGCCTGCTCTTCGATTGCGCGATGGATCAACGAGAATCCAGGTTCGACCACCGGACCGCATCCGAACTGACGCCACGCATCAGATTCGACAGGCGATGTGAACGGGGTACCCATTGCGATTGCATGCATCTCAAACATCCCTATTGCTCAAATTGTCGTTCCAGCCAAATCAGCCACCCGCCGCCGTCAGGCTGCTTCGGTGGTTGTTTGCGCTTGTCGGACGGGTTGAGCCGGGGAATTTGAATCCATTACACGGACTACAAGATGCGGTGAGTTTTCCTACGTAGCGGGTTATAAAATCTTTCAGCCCGCGGGATGGAATAAGCTGTGTCGAGAGGCGTCTTTCTTTATGACTACCGCGCTTCTGAGCCAGAGCATGCCCCTGCCATGAACACACTCGACGAACAACTTCGCGAAGTGATCCCCCGATTGCGGCGCTTTGCCGTGTCGTTGACGCGCAACACCAGCAGCGCCGACGACCTGGTCCAGGCCAGCCTTGAACGTGCCCTCTCCAGTTGGGGTGACAAGCGCGCCGAGGGCGATCTGCGCGCGTGGCTGTTTTCGATCCTGTACCGCCAGTTCCTCGATGCGCACCGGCGTTCCCGGCGCTACGCGCGGATGCTCGAATTCTTCACCGGTCGCGATGACGCCGAGCCCTCGGTGGAACGCACTGTCATTGCCCGATCGACCCTGCAAGCCTTCGATCGCCTGCCCACCGAACAGCGCGCCCTGTTGCTGATGGTGTCGGTGGAAGGCTTGACCTATAAGGAGGTCGCCGAGATTCTCGACGTCCCCACCGGCACCGTGATGTCGCGCCTGTCCCGCGCCCGCCAGGCTTTGCGCCAGCTCAGCGACGGCGAAATCAGCAGCCCTTCCTTGCGGATACTCAAATGATCAGCCTGCCCCCCAGCGAGCGTGATTTACACGCCTACATCGACCACCAGCTCAGCGACGCCGACCGGCGTGTGCTGGAAAACTGGCTGGCCAGCCACCCGGAAGACGCCGCGTTGATCCGCGCCTGGCAACAGGATGCCCAGCACCTGCGCGCGGCCCTCGGTGGCGCCTTGCAACAACCGGCCAACCCGGATCTGGACCCGGCGTTGATCCGCCAGCGGCTCAAGCATCGATCACACCGACGCTGGGCCAGCGCGGCCGTGTTGCTGATAGCGGTCAGCCTCGGCGGTGTCAGTGGCTGGCAGGCCCGGGAAATGACCCTCGTGCGCTCGATTGCGCCGATGAGCGATGCCCTGCAGGCGTACCGCCTGATCGCTCAGCAAGGGATTCTGCCGGCGGACTACAAGGACGGCGGCGCAGGTGACATGCAGCGTTGGCTCGACCGCTACTTCACGCAGGCCAACCGTCTGCCGGACCTGACGGCAGCCGGGTTTCAACCGGTCAGCGGCCGCCTGCTGAGTACCGATGAAGGCCCGGCAGCGATGGTCATGTATGAGGATCAAACCGGGCACAAGGTCAGTTTCTACGTGCGCCCGCCGGGGCCGAAAAACACCTTCCTGCCACGGGGTAGCCGACGTGACGGGGATCTGCAGGCCGAGTACTGGTCCGGCGACGGTTACAACTATGCAATGGTCAGCCCGACCGACACCCCGGCGGCGCCGTTGCTCCAGCACACCGAGCGCTTCTGACCGGTTCAGAACCCGACATCCAGCACCACATTGTCCAGATAGGTGCCGGCGGGCGGCGTGGTCTGGTCGGTGTAGATCTTCGCGTTGTAATTGAAGATCTGGCTGCCGGTGCCCAGGCCGTTGCCGGGATTGACCTCGGCATCGGTGCTGGCCCGACGCGCCGCGCCGACACTGCCCCAGCGGGTGGTGCCGGCGCTTTTGAAAATGTCGTAGGCCAGATAGTTACTGCCGGAAATCATTCGCCGTCGGCCACCGACACTGATCGCGTTCTGCCCGTCGCCCAAACCCACGGTGTAGGCGCTGCCCTTGGTACAGGCCAGATTGATGGTCTGCCCGGTCACCGGGGTAAACGCACTGATCACCGGTGCGCTGCCGAAAGCGATGTTGGGCGCGGTGATGGTGCAATCGTTGGACACGGTCAGGTTGACCGTCAGCGTCGTGGTGCCGCTGTTGATGTCGCGACCCAGGCAGAGTCCCCCGACCCCGATGCCCGAACAGTAATTCCAGTTCCAGAAAATGCTCAGGGTTTCGGTGTACACCCCGGCTGCCACATTGCTGCCAATCGTGGTGCCGAGGTACAGCGGCACGGTTTTCGGCACCGTGCCGCCTAGCAATCCCAGCGCATCGATAATGCCGTTGCGGGCGAAGTCATAAGCCGTGCCCCGGGTCAGCGGGTAACTGGTGCTGTTGTTGGCGTAGATCGTGTAGCCGATGACATCTCCAGTGGGCCCGAGCAAGCCGCTCTGGGTGGAGGTCACCGTGGCCCAGAAGTGATCGTTGTTGGCCAGCAGCGACAACAGCGACCCCGTACAGCTCAAACCACCGTTCAGCGTGGAACTGGGTTGCGACGTGGTGCGAACCGCAATCGAACTGATCGTGCCGAACCCGGCCGGTGTGGTGGTGACCACCGAACACAGCGCCTGCGCTGCCCCCGGCAACATCAGTGCCAGCCACAGACAGAGCCGTACCCACGTCATTGGCACACCAATGGCCCGATCAGTGGAATCTGATCCTGTTGCAGGTCAACTTTGAACTGCGCCTGGCAGGTCTTGCCATCTGCCAGGGTCACCCGCAGCGAATTCTGCGCCTGCAGGTTTTCCAGATAGACCAGTCCGTCCCAGCCCACCACCGTGCGCGTGCCACTTTCCTCATGCAGCACGCCACTGCCGAGCGGCAACTCCTGCTGCTGCGCATCCACCAGCACGATGCTCGCGGCAATTACCCGGCTCAGCGGAAATTCCAGCAGATAACCGCTGCCACGGCGCACGGCAATGCGCTGTTCGACATTCGGGCTGCGCACGTTGGCCGGCAGGTTCAATGGATCGATTTCATATTTGCCACGGTAGTAGGCGCTGCTCCACGGCACCAGCAAATGGCCGTTGCGGTCGGTCTGGCCTACCTGCTGGTTCTCGTAATGCACCGGCACATCCGCGTAACCATCGGTGCTGACCACGACGAAGGCATCATCGATGCGATTGGCCGTGAACACTTGGTGATCCATCCACACCAGCGAACCGCTGGCATCGGCCCAACGGGTTTCGGCGTCCGAAGTGCCGTAGACACCGGCCTGCAATTGCACCGATTGCAGTCGCCACGTCACGTCAGCCTGCCGGTAATCAGGACCGTCGCCGTTGGCATAACCGAGGTTGAAGCCCACCCCACCCTCGGACGGTACGGCGCGGCTGTAGTTGACGCGTTGTTGAGTCTGCCCGGTCTTGCTGCGTTCGCTGCTGATGGCGAGGCTGCCGCGCAGGTCGAAGGGGATCACCAGTTGCGCCTGCACCGCCCAGTTGGCATCGCCGATTTCGCGGTTGGCCGACAGGTAGAAACTGCTGTTGCGCCACAAGGGTTTGCTCCAGCTCAGGTTGAGCAACCGCGTGCGGGAATCGTCCGCCGCCCGGATATCGAAATAGCCGACACCCAGACTGCCCCAGCGCTCAAGGTTGAGGCTCAAGGTCGCCTGCTCGCTGCGCTTGCTGAGGCTGGTGTAAGGACTGTCGACCACCGTGAGGTCGGCGTACTGGTCACGCCGCTGCAGCCGTTGCCAGGAAAAGCTGAAACGCTGGGCGCTGTACTGATAACCGAGGCTGTATTGCTGACCGCCCTCACCATCGAAACGGCTCTGGCTGATCGCACTGTTGAGCACCCCGAAATTGCCCAGCCGCAGATTGCCGCCGAGCCCGCCGAGGGTCAGTGAATCGGCCGCTTCTGCGTGGCTTTCCAGCGTGAAGCTGTCGCTGATGCCATAACGCAGGCTGCCCGAAGTCACGCCCGGCCCGTAACTGAAGTCCTTCAGCCCGTAATCCCGGCGCAGCGTACCGGCGCTGATCGAGAAATCGCTCAAGCCCTTCTGCAACAGGCTGCTGGTGACATAGAACGGCACGGTGGTCGACACCTGTCGGCCCAGTGCATCGGTGGTCACCACCACGGCTTCGCCCGCACCGTTGATGAAGGGGATGTTGGTCAGGGTGTACGGCCCCGGTTGCAAATCGGTGCTGCTGGACTTGTAGCCGTTGATGAACAGATCCACCGAGGACGGCACTGCCGCCTCACCGGCGAATTGCGGCAGCGGATAAGTCACCAGATCCGGACGCACCGCAAAATCCCGGGAGAACTGCACGCCCCCCAGACGCACCGAACTGCTCCACGGCAAGGCGCCGCTGACCACGTCCCCCGCCTCGTAGCTCAGCATCCGCTCGTCGTCGGAGTAACGCCATGTGGTGTCGTAGCGCAGATAGCCATTGTTCAGCGTACTGACCGAATCCCCCGACAAGGTGCGCCGGTACTGCCCGGTGTTGGACAGCGTGCCCCAGCTGTCGAACACCCGCACCTCGTTCCACGCCGCCAGATAAGTCCCCGCGTCGTCGGTGTCGTTGAGGTACAGGTCATAGTTGAACAGAGCGCCGAAACTGCTTAGCGCCGGGGTACGTGGATAGACCTGACGATTGCCGATGAACTGCTCCGGCAGCCAGTCCGGCGGCACGTCGAGCAGCAATCGCTGGCCGACGCTGTCGTAGTCGCTGTGCAGCCCCGGCAGACCGTCGAGATCGACTTCGGTGCCGGCACTTTCGGGCAGTGTCATGCCGGTGTCGCGCAACACGCTGGCCGGCAGGAACAGCCGCCCGCCGCGCTGTTCCACCGCCACTACGCGTCCGGTATTCATCTGGTTGACCACCAGTTCCAGAAACAACTGTGCATCGCTGACGGCCTCCATGCCGCTGGGAGGCGGCGGCAGTTCGCCGGCCCCGGATGGATGAATGAACATCAGGCAACACGCGCCGGTGACAAGCCACAACGGACGCTGAATACGGCGAGCCCATCCCGGGCTCATTAGCGTGCTTCGTCCGTCAATGGACTGGTTCCTCCTGAAACCGCTGCTGCCCGCCGGCCAATCGCTTGCCCGGCGGCCCCGCACTACCCGGCCCGCAGGCCGAAATCCTTACTTCGCCGGAGCGATGCTCTGCACCTGTGCCGCGCCATTGATCCGACCGGCCAGCTCTCCCGTTGTTGATCCCGGCGCCGGCCAGCGCATGACCGCGCCAGGCAACACATAACCCAACAGACCCTCCGCCAACGGCTTGCTCTGCCCGCCCTGCTTGAGCGCGACATCGGTCAGCCGCGCATGCACCGCGCCCTGGTTGCGCACTTCCACATAGGGTTTGCCGTCGACCGAGACCGTGCGCCAGCTCAGTTGCGGCAGGCCGATGCCCTTGGGATCACGCTGCCGGGTCGTGTCTTCCTTGCTCCACAGGCCGGCACCGTAAGCAAACAGGGGCACCGAATAGCGCATCTGGAAGCGAATGGCCGCAGCCGTCTTTCCTGCATCAGCGACAGGCGGCTGCGCCGAAGGAATCTCGTCGATGATGATCCGGTAAGCCAGTTCCTGACCGGGCGGCACCTCTTTGGTCCGGGTCAGGCGCACCAGTTGTTTCTGCCCCGGCTCAATCTTCGCCACGGGCGGACTGCCGATCACGTCACGCTGGTTCTGGTATTGCTCCTGGTAACCGTTCTGGCTCCAGCCAAACACGCGAATCTGCAGATTCGCGGTTTCACTGCCACGATTTTCCAGCCATAACGCGCTGGCCTGCTGATCGGCTTCGAGCACCGGATCGATGGGCCAGATCAGCACAGAACTGGCCGCCTGAGCCTTGACCGCTCCGAGTGAAGCCAACACCAGCATTGCGCAACCCGCCCGTAACAGCCGTGACGAGACAACCCCCATAAACCCGCTCCTTGTGCCATTCATCACCACGACAGTTGCACCTGCAACACGTCGCTGTACGTCCCCCCGGGCTGATTGCCCGGCAATTGCACCTGACCGTAGATCGGCAGGCTGATGTTGTTCGCATCGCTATAGGCCACCGCCACGCTTTGCCCGATGCCCAGGCTCTGGCTGTAGGCCGCATCGCGAAACAGCGCATAGGCCACCTTCGCGCTGCCACCACTGATCTGCATCCGGCGCCCGCCGCTGTTGTACTGACCGCCATCTACCGTCATGTTCAGCGTCACCCCCGGCGTACATTGCAACTGCACGCCGCCGGTCAATGCCACTTGCACCGTGCCGGTAGCCAGGGCCGAGCGCGATCCGAAGTTCAACCCGCCATAGTTCGATACGCCCCCCACCACCAGGCAGCCCGGGGTGATCGTCGCGCTGACCTGAAAGCTCTGGCTGGTCACCGCCGCCAGCGGCAACGGCACAGCCCCCGCACACAACAGAAGCAGCGCCGCACAACCATGCCGGCCCATGGCACTAGAACGTCAGTTCAACGGAAATCGTGTCGGTGTAAGTACCCGCCGGCAGGCCGGCCTTGCCCACCGCCTGACCATAGATGTTCACCGTTTGCGCCACACCGGTGCTGGCGGCGAGGTTGATCACGCCGTCGATGGCCAGCAATTGCGAGTGCCCGGCATCGGTGTACAAGTCGTAGGGCACGTAGTTGGCAACACCGTCGTAAAGCGCGCGGGTACCGCCGGGCGACAACCCGTCGTGGGCGCCGGCCCGCACCTTGACCGACGGCGTGGTGCCGGCCGAGCAGAGAATCGACAACGCCCCGCCACCGCCGCCCAGCACCTGCCCGGTCGCGGTGGTGAACAGGCTGTTGGCGGTACCGAAGTTCAGGGCACCGAAGTTCAGCCCGGTGGAACCGCCCGAACCGTTGACCTGGCAACTGCTGATCAGGATCAGGCTGGACGTGATCTGACCGGTGACCGTGGTAGCGGCATTGACGCTGGTGGCCAGCGTCAGGCCGAGCAACGACAAACCTATCCTTGATGCAATCGTACCCATGGTGTCCTTCCTCTACGGTTTACCAATCGAGCGTCACCGTCAGGGTGTCGGTATAGACACCGGCCGGTACCGCACGGGTGTTCGCCACCACCGAGCCAAATACCGGAATCGGTATCTGCGCGCCGCTGGTGACAGCGAAATTGTGTTGCTGGCCGATGCTGTAGCTCTGGCTGCCCGACGCATCGAGAAACAGTTGATAGGGGATGGTCTGGCGGCCATTGCTCAGGCGACGGGTATTGCCGTCACCATGAGTGCCGCCGTCGATGCTCACGGTGAAACCGGTCACCGAAGGGTTGCAGGCCACGTTGAGCCTGCCGCTGCTGTCGTTGGCCAGGCTGGCCTTGATGGGGGCGTTCCAGGTCGGGCCCTGCTGGCCGAAATCGAGTTTGCCAAAATCGCCCACCGGGCTGGCGGGGCTGGATGTATTGGTCACTTCGCAGCCGGCGATCAGGGTCAGACGGGCGTGAATCTGCCCGTTGATGGCCGCCTGGGCATCTTCGGTGAGCAACAGCAATGCGCCTGCGGTGATGACCAGCCAGTGCTTGCCTGTCATTGCATCCCTACTCCTTCCGATCCCTGACCGCGTTCGTCATTGAACGCTCCTGCCGCACATGCTCCCGGCCGATCACCAGGTCACCGTCACCTTGACCAGATCCGAATACCGACCGGTTCTCGGCACCTCGGCCATCCGCTCTATCCGGCCGTACAGCGGCAGGTCCACCGAACCGCTGTCGGGCACCCGCCCGCTGACCGGCACGTCCACCACCAGCGGCACCCGCCGTGCGGCGTCCTGGTACAAACGGTAAGGAATGGCTTTGCCACCCGCCTCGCCCGTCATGTAGCGCACTTCGCCGGTCCCGCCATGCAGTCCGCCATCGACGCGCAGCTGATACGGCGTGTCGGGATTGCATTCCAGGCGCGGCAATCGCGCATTCATCAGCGCCGCCCCGAGTGGCCCGGCCGGATCGTCAAGGCGCGCGGCGCTGCCGAAGTCGAGCACGCCCAGTTGCTCGATGCCGGCTCCGCGCTGCTGACCGATCAACTGGCAACCGCGCTGCACATCGACCCGCACTTCGACCTGCAGGTCGGCCGCCTGCACCGGTGTTGCGAGCCCGCCCAGCAATGCCCAGACCACCCTTGCATTCACCGTCCGATCCTTGATGGCGACAGCGTCTCTGCCGTTACAGTGTTTCAGGTTAGCAACGGACGCCGATTGCGCCAGTCGATTGGATCCACTGAACGTGCGGGATATGTTTCGAAAAGTTGTCGATCCGTTACCCCATGGCACTGAAAAAACCTGTACGCGCCGCAGATTACTGTCCAGAAAGACTCTTGGCCGATAAAGCGCAGTGGAAGGCAAACTACCCATCTGGTTACACTACGCCGCCGCGCTCGGGGGGAGCCGGCCCGACGATGACGGAGTGACCTCACCGTGCCCGCCCGACCGCCCGAACGTTCGCGTCTGTCCCAGCGCCTTTCAGGGTTGCGCCGTTTGTTCGGCAAGCGAAATCTGGCCAGTGCCGGCCATTGCGCCAGCGCCCAGTCAATCCGCGATTACTTCCGGCTTAAAGCCCATGGCCAGGGCTATACCCTCAGCCACAGCCAGCAGCGGGTGATCGACTGCATGGCGCAACAGGCCGGAATGTTGTTCGGCCCTGCCGCGCAAACCCCGCCGAGTCTGTACCTGTACGGTGCCGTCGGACGCGGCAAGAGCTGGTTGCTCGACGGCTTCTTTCAGGCCTTGCCGATCCAGCAAAAACAACGCCTGCACTTCCATGAGTTCTTCGCCCGCCTGCATCAGGGCATGTTCCGGCATCGCGAACAGGACGACGCCCTCGGCGCCACCCTTGATGAATTACTGCAGGACTGCCGGGTACTGTGCTTCGACGAATTCCATGTGCATGACATCGGCGACGCGATGCTCATCACCCGGTTGTACAAGGCCTTGTTCCAGCGTGGGATCCTGTTGCTGGTGACCTCCAACTATCCGCCGGAAGGCCTGTTGCCCAACCCGCTGTATCACGCGCGGTTCAAACCGGTGATCGACCTGATCAACGCGCGCATGCAGGTCATGGAAGTCGGCGGCCCCCACGACTATCGCAGCCAGGCGCGCAATCACGCACATCAGCTGTTCACCCAGGGCCATTACGTGTGGCCGGCCACAACGGCACAACGGCTGGCGCTGGATTTGCCGCCACGGGATACCGCGCCGCAACCGATAACGGTTGGCAACCGGGTCTTGCAGGCGCGTCTGTGCGAAGGCCGCCGCGTCGGTTTCACCTTCAATGACCTGTGCGAACAGCCCACGGCCGTGATGGATTATCTGGAACTGTGCCGGCGCTTCGACCACTGGATCATCGATGAACTGCCGGAGCTGGACGAATGCTCGATCGCCATCCAGCAGCGCTTCATCAACCTGATCGACGTGCTCTACGACCAGGACAAACACCTGACGCTGCTCGGGCGCCAGCCTTTGCATGAAAGCCTGGCCGGCAACGCCATCGATCTGGCTCGCACCCGCAGCCGGCTGGGGCAATTGGCGGAAGTGCGCGAACCGGCCTGATTTGCCGTTATCATGCCGCCCATTCCCGGCGTCACGGCGCCCTCTCGATAGCGACCTTTTTACATGCACACCCTTGCTCAATTGCGCGCCGGCGAACTGTCGGGCATCACCCGGCTGGATCTGGTCGAAGGCTTGACCGAGTTCCCACAAGAGATCTTCGACCTGGCCGACACGCTGGAGGTACTTAACCTAAGCGGCAACAAACTGAGCAGCCTGCCGGACGACTTGCATCGTTTGTCCCGTCTGCGGGTGCTGTTCTGTTCCGACAACCGGTTCACCGAGTTGCCCGAGTGCCTCGGTCAGTGCCAGGCCCTGAGCATGATCGGCTTCAAGGCCAACGGGATCGTCCGAGTGTCCGGCGCTGCACTGCCACCGAAGCTGCGCTGGCTGATCCTGACCGACAACCTCATCGAAACCCTGCCCGCCGAACTGGGCGAGCGGCCGCTCCTGCAAAAGCTCATGCTTGCCGGTAACCGTCTGCGCGCGTTGCCGCCATCGCTGAGCCAGTGCCATCGGCTGGAATTGATCCGCATCGCTGCCAACCAGTTGACGGAACTGCCGCAGTGGCTGCTGACCCTGCCGAGCCTGACCTGGCTGGCCTACGCCGGCAATCCGCTGGAAACCGAAGCCGATGCCGTCGCGCTGGAAGCCACGCCGTTGATCGACTGGTCGAGCCTGCGTCTCGAACAGCGGCTGGGCGAAGGCGCGTCCGGGGTCATTTCCCGTGCGTCGTGGCAGCCGGGCGGCCAGCCTGAGCGTTCTGTGGCGGTAAAGCTCTACAAGGGCGAGATGACCAGTGACGGCTCACCGTTGCACGAGATGAACGCCTGCATCACCGCCGGGCTGCACCCGAACCTGATCCGGGTCGAGGGCCGCATCGGCAATCATCCCGAGGGCCAGCAAGGGCTGGTGATGCAACTGATCGATCCGAGCTATCGCAACCTCGCCGCGTTGCCGAGCCTGGCGTCCTGTTCGCGGGATATCTACACCGATGACTGCCGGTTCAGTGCCGATGTCGCCTTGCGCATCGCCAAGGGGATTGCGTCGGTCGCCGAGCATCTGCACGAACAAGGCATCACCCATGGCGATCTTTATGGGCACAACATCTTGTTGAACGATCAGGGCGATTGTCTGCTGGGGGATTTTGGCGCGGCATCGTTCCATGCCACCACCGACAACCTGGAAACCCGCGCGCTGCAACGCATCGAAGTGCGAGCCTTCGGCATTTTGCTGGGAGAATTGCTGGCGCGAATCGACTCGGGGCTGAGTGCGGATCGGCGTGTGCGGCTAGAGGCACTGGAACAGCGCTGCTGTCAGCCGGATGTGCTGGCGCGGCCGGGGTTCAGCGAGGTCGTGCAGCAGTTGGAAGCGTTGTAAACGCTACACCGCCATCGCGAGCGATCTCGCGATGGCGGCGTCATTGACGCAGCGGATCAGCCGGCCAGGCCGACGAACATTTCCTGCACGTCGTCGTGGTTGTCGAGGCCTTCGAGGAACGCTTCAACTTCTGCCATCTGCTCGTCGCTCAGGCCGCTGACCGGGTTCTTCGGCTGATAGCCCAGCTTGGCCGACAGCACGGTGAAGCCTTGCTCCGGCAGGGCTTTCTGCACGGCGTCGAGGTCGGTCGGATCGGTCAGGAACAGGGTCGCGCCCTCTTCGCCCGGCTCGAAGTCCTGGGCACCGGCTTCGATCGCGGCCATTTCCGGATCGGCGTCCGGGGTGTCCGGCGAGGCTTCGATCATGCCGACGTGGTTGAAGTCCCACGCTACAGAACCGGAAGCGCCCAGCTGGCCCTTGCGGAACGCCACGCGGATTTCCGCCACGGTGCGGTTGATGTTGTCGGTGACGCACTCGACGATCAACGGAACCTGGTGCGGAGCGAAACCTTCGTAAGTCACGCGATGGTACTGAACGGTCTCACCCAGCAGGCCCGCGCCTTTCTTGATCGCGCGATCCAGGGTTTCCTTGGGCATCGAGGCTTTCTTGGCCTGTTCGACCACCAGACGCAGGTGTGCGTTGGTGGCGGTATCGGCACCGTTGCGGGCAGCGATGGTGATTTCTTTCACCAGTTTGCCGAAGATCTTGCCCTTGGCGTTGGCTGCCGCTTCTTTGTGTTTAACCTTCCACTGTGCGCCCATTACTCACTCTCTTGATCTGTGGCGCCGAGACATCTATTGGCCGACGCGTGGCGCCAAGTTTATACGGCCTAAAGTCGGCAATCGACCAAAAATTCCGTCACGTGTCGACATCTTCTACGCACCTTGTAGGGCGATTCTGAAAAACCGGTTTGTCATGCCCATTTTGCACTGCGGTTTCGTAACCTCTGTGGCCCGTATTACCCGACAGAGCCCGTCCGAATGCTCAATGACAAGGAAAGTCCCTTCACGCTGACACTCACCGACGGTGGCCTGTGCCTGCCGGTACTGCGCTTCAGCGGCCACGAAGCGTTGAACCGACCCTACCGATTCGAAATTGAAGTCATTGGCCTGGCCCCGGCCCTGGCTCCCGCCAGTCTGTTGCATCGCCCGGCATTCCTGCAGTTGAGTGAAGATCATGGCCTCCACGGCACCCTTCACAGCGCCGGTTGCGAACACCGCGGCACCCACCGGATCGGTTATCAGGTGGTGCTCGTGCCAGACCTGCAGAAACTGGAGCAACAGCCCAGACGCCGGGTGTTCACCCGGTTGAGCGTGCCGGACATTCTCGAGCGGTTGCTGACAGAACATCGCCTGCCCGCGCACGGCTTCCGGTTCGATCTGACAGTGGGGTACTACCCGCCGCGCCCGTTCTGCATCCAGTACGACGAGTCGGACCTGGCGCTGCTGCATCGACTGTGCGAAGAAGAAGGCATCCACTATCACTTCGAGCACCGACCGGATGGCCATGTCGTGGTGTTTGCCGATGACAGCCTGAATCTGTCGCAGCCCCCGATACCCGTGCCCTTCAACCCGGAGAACGAGACACGTGCCCCGTCTCTCAGCACGCTGTTTCTGCGTCACGACCCCGTCACGGCGCAGGTGTCGCCCACCGTCCGAGAACGCGGGCAGCCAGGCAACGAAAATGAAGCGGCCAATCACGCGGTGACAGGCGTCATACCCCTGCGAGGACTTCCGCCAACCGGCCAACGCTACGCTGATCAGCGCAGCCGTCGACAGATGGAGCGCCAGCGCTGCCACTACCGCTGCATTGAGGGGCGCAGCGATTGCCTGCAGCTGCTCAGCGGCCGATTGCTGCAGGTCACGGATCATCCGGTTCGCGCGTTCAACGACCAATGGCTGATCACCGAGTTGCGCCATCACGGACAGCAACCATCGATTCTCGATCCGATGTCCACACCCCGTCGTTATCACAACGATTTCACTGCACAGCCCTGGTCGACGGAATATCGCCCGCCGCTGCGGCAACCGCGCCCGAGCATTCCGGGCTACCACCCGGCGCAAGTGCTGGGCTTGCCCGGGCAACCTGCGCAGCTGGACGATATGGGTCGACTCGCCGTGCGGTTATGGCCCGCGCTGACACACAATGCCGACACTGACGGCATATGGCTGACGATTGCCGTGGTCGGCACCGGTGGCCGGGTCAACAGGGAAGTGCTGCCCCGTGCCGGCAGCGAAGTGTGGGTGAGTTTTCTCGACAGTGACCCGGATCGGCCGATCCTGTGCCTGGACGTCAGCCAGCCTCGCCCGGCACGCAAAACCCGGGAACCGTCCGACAACGGCCTGTTGCTCGACTGGCTGCTCAACCGCGCCCCGCCTTCGTCCTGATGCTCACCCCTTGTCGGCCTTGCCGGCAGCGGCGGCGAATTTCGCCAGGCGCACATCGAGATGCCGAGGCCGCCGACCGTGATCCTCGGCGCGCTCCTTGCGGCGAATGGCGTTGCGCACCATCAGCGAACCCAGATAGCGGATCGGTTCCGGCGGGAAGTAACCCAGTGGTCCGTTGACCAGCGGCGAGCGCGTCCACGGGTTGTCGAGGCCTTGCACCAGCGAGGCGAGAATCTGCCCGCCCATGTGGCACGGTCCGACACCGCTGCCGGAATAACCGAAACCGTAGAACACATTGCCGCTGGCACTCATCTGGCCGAAAAACGGCAGGCCGGTGACCGAGCGATCCGACGGGCCGTTCCACGTTGCGTCGACCTTTACATCGGCGAAAGCCGGGAAGAAATCGTCGAGGCTGCGCTTGAGCAATCCGGCATAAGGCGATGGCTGGTCGAACACCGGCAGCATCCGCCCGCCGTAGGCAAAGGTGTTGCCGCCCTTGCCGAGCATGATCCGGCCGTCCGGGGTGTTGTGGTAGTAGTGCACGAAGATCCGCGAATCGAGCACGGTCACGCCGCTGGTCAGGCCGATTTCCTGCAGCAGTTCCGGGCGCGGTTCGGTGATCAGCATGTCGCTGGAAACGATCGCCACACTGCGTTCGAACTGCGGGAAGGCACGGGCCATCCACGCATTCATGGCCAGAACCACACGGTCGGCGACTACGTTGCCACTGGCCGTCTGAATGCGCGCCGGACGGCCCTCCTCAAGCCCGGTCATCGCGGTGTTTTCATGGATCCTGACGCCGAGTTGCAGCGCGACTCGACGTAAACCACGCACCAGTTTGCCCGGCTGCACACTGGCGGCGGCCGGCGAAAACCAGCCTTCCAGATGCTTGTCGGAACCGGCCATGCGCTGCACGTCGGCAACGGGACGCTGGGTGAACGAGTTGATGCCGTTGCGCTCGAGCGCGGCAATCACCGCATCGGTCGAACCGCACTGCGCGCGGTTGGTGGCGGTGTAAAGCGTGCCGTCGAGGCGGTAATCGGCATCGACGCCGTACTGTTCGCAAAACTCGCCGATGGCGTGGATGCTGCGCTCGGACTCCTTGACCAGCCGCACCGCTTCTTCGACGCCGAACAGCCGCTCGAGGGTGAAATACTTCGCCGACCAAGACAGCGCACAACCGCCGTTGCGCCCACTGGCGCCGGCGCCGCAGATGTCGGCCTCGATTAGCAACACATCGAGTTCGGGGTTCTGCTGCTTGAGCATGATCGCCGTCCACAACCCGGTGTAACCGCCGCCGACGATGCACACGTCGGTGCGCACTTCGCCTTGCAGCGGCGGGCACGGTTCGGACGAATCGAGCTGCAAGGCCTGCTCCAGCCAAAACGGTCTCATGAATATTCTCCAGTCAATCGGCCACGGCACAGCCTGCCGCGAATGCCGCAGCAGGCCGCGAGGCAGGTTTTTCAGTTACGCAGAGGCTTGATGGTCAGGGCCCGATTGGGCACCGAGGCACGGGGTTCCATGACGCCGACCGGGCGGCTGTTCCAGTGTGGTATCAGCACCAGCGCCGAAAACAGCGCGCAACCGGCGAACACGATGAACACCGTCACAGAGTCGAAGTAGCCCGGCAGCAAACCACCAAGTACCGCGCCGACCGAGCCGCAGCCGTTGACGAAACCGGCCGCCGTGGCGCCGGCCTTGGCCTTGCCGAAATCGATGGCGGCTGCGCCGCTGATCATCGAGTCCGGGCCATACAGGGTCAGGCCCATCACGAACAACAACGCGACTACCAACATCACGCTGCCGGTGTGCAAGGCGCCCATGAACAGCGCGAGGGTCACGGTCAGCGCCAGCAGGCTCAACACGCAGGCCGGCATGCGCCGGGCGCCGAACAGTTTGTCCGAGGCCATGCCGATCATGATCGGCCCGAGCAGCCCGGCCAGTTCGAACGCGGTCGGAATGATCGCCGCCCCGACCTTGCCGACCGTGGGCATCTGTTCAAAGACGATCACCGGGCCCCACAACAAAATCGCGTAACGCGCCGGTTTCAGCAGGAAATACGCCAGACCCAGCACCAGCACCGTGCGGTTGCGCAGGATTTCCTTGAGCGGTTCCCAGACGCTGAGTTTGCTGTTGGCTTCGGCTTCTTCGGCGCTGATGAGCGGCTCCGGCTCCACGGCGGGCAGGCCGACATCTTCCGGTTTGTTGCGCTGAAAGATGAAGAACAACAGCGCCACCACGGCCACCACCGCCGCACTGGAAATGAACGCCGCGTGCCACGAACCGATCAGTGTGTAAGCCCACCAACCGGCGAACGGCGACGCCACCAGGCCGCCAAACGCGTAGCAGGAACTCCATAACCCGAGCACCCGCCCGCGCTGTTCGGCGGGGAAGAAACTGCCGAGGTTCTTGCACAATCCCGACCATCCGGTGGATTGCGCCAGGCCCTGAATCAGCATGCAGGTGGCGAAGATCGGCAAGGTCGCGAAACTGCCCATCACCAGCGCGGCAGCGGCGGAAATCAGCAAGCCGCCGAGCACCACGACCCGCGGGCCGAAGCGGTCGGCGAGCATGCCCCAGGTGAACTGACCGATGGCGTAGGCCGCCAGATAAATCGCGTCGAGGTTGGCCATGGCCATTTTGTCGAGCATGAAGGTGGGGTCTTCGGCGATGCCCAGTTTGGCCACCGAAAAGGCTTTGCGGGTGAAATAGAACGCGGCGTAAGCGAGCCAGGTGACAGCGAAGATCTGCATGCGCCAACGCGCAATGGTGCCGATGTGCTTGTTCATTGTGGTTCTGACCTCAGGGTGTGAGTGTGCCGGCAGAATCGTTAAGTAAACGCCTGTGTTTTTTATTGTTGAGCACTGCGATATCACCCCGTCCCTTCGGCGATACCGGTCAGATGAGTCCTGCTGTTGCACGCACAGGCTCATGGCCAGCGTCGCTGCCCGACCGGGCAGTCAGCGTTGGCGTGAGCGGATCAAAGCAATTACTGTTTAATAAATAAAATCGATTTATCGTATTTCACACATAAGCTCAGCTTGTTACTGGAGTCAGTCATGTCGGTTTCCCACGCCCAGCTCAAAGCCTTTCACGCCGTGGCCGTGCACGGAAGCTTCACCAAGGCCGCCGAGCGGCTTTATCTGACGCAACCGGCGATTTCCGATCAGGTGCGCAAGCTGGAGGAGCGCTTCGGTGTGTTGCTGTTCCATCGCAACAAACGCTCGGTGCGCCTGACGGATCTGGGCGAACGCCTGCTGGCAATCACTCAGCGCCTGTTCGTGGTCGAGGCCGAAGCCCAGGAGTTGTTGCAGGAATCTCAGGCTCTGCAGACCGGCAGCCTGATTCTGGCGGTGGACGCGCCGGTGCACGTGCTGCCGCAGATCGCCCGGTTCTGCGAGCGCTATCCGGGGATCAGCGTGAAGATCGAAACCGGCAACACCGATGAATCGCTGTTCCGCCTGTTCAACTATCAGGCCGATCTGGCGCTGCTCGGGCGCGATGTCAGCGATGAACGCTTGCTGTGCGTGCCATTGCGCAACGATCCCATGGTGGCGTTCGTGTCGCGTCATCATCCGTGGGCCGAACGCGAATCGATCTGCCTGGCCGACCTCGATGACACGCCACTGGTGCTGCGTGAACACGGCTCGGTGACTCGTCAGACCCTGGAAGAAGAAATGGCCCGCGCCGGTTTCCGCATCCGCCCGGCGATCCAGGTCGAAGGCCGGGAAGCGGCGCGTGAGGCGGTGGTGGTGGGGATTGGCGTGGGCGTGGTGTCGGCGGCGGAGTTTGGTGCGGACTCACGGGTTTGCGCGCTGCCGATCACCGATTGCACCCGGCGGTTGACCGAAACGTTGGTGTGCCTGCGCGAACAAAGTTCGCGGCGGGTGGTGGCGACGTTTCTCGAGATGGTGCGCGAAAGTCTTGTTCAGACCGGCACCAAACCGAAGAACGCCTGAATCAAGCGCAATTCCCGCCGCCGCTCCACGCAACCGATCATGTGCCGGTTCACCAGCCCTTCTCCCGCGATGGGAACCGCCACCACTCGGGGGTCGTGGCTGACCTCCACCGATGACACCACGCCAACCCCCAATTCAGCCGCCACCGCCTCCGTCACCGCCTCGCGACTGTCCAGTTCCAGCAACACCCGTGGACTCACCGAAGCCTGCGCACAGGCCTGATCAAACGTGCGCCGGGTAATCGAACTCGGTTCGCGCAGGACCATGATCACCTGATCCAGCTCCTTGAGCCTGACCTCGCCGCTGCGAGTCGCCCACGGATGCGCGGCCGGCACCAGTGCGCAGATCCGCGATTCGCTCAGCGCTTGCAGGTGCAGGCCCTTGCGCGGCTCGACTTCGGTCAGCACCGCCACGTCGGCATGCTCGGACAACAACGCCGCCAGAGTCTCTTGGGCATTGCCCAACCGCAAATTCACCGTGATCCCCGGATATCGCGCCCGCAGGCTGGCGAGCATCGGCATGACCATGTGCGGGCCGTCCGCCGCGACCTCCAGACGCCCGGTCAGCAACTGCCGGTTGGCTTCAAGCAGTGCCTGGGCCTCTTCGGCCATGCCGAACATCGCCCGGGTGATTGCCGCCAGTTTGGTGCCCTCCTCCGTCAGCTCGACCCGGCGCGCCGTCCGTCGCAACAGGGTGATCTGGTAATGCTCCTCCAGCGCCTTGATGTGCCCGGTGACCGCCGGCTGGCTGATGAACAACCGCGCGGCGGCACGGGTGAAGCTGCCTTCCCGGGCCACGGCGTCGAAGGCGCGGAGCTGGAACAGGTTCATGAATAACCCTCACTGATGGCTGGCATAACAACAAACAATTTGATTGATGATCCACCGAATTGCAACGTATGCCTCGTAGCTTCATCCCACAGCGCTATCGCGAGGACATACGAATGAGTACTGCCGCACCCATCCTGCTCACTCCCGGCCCGTTGACTACCTCGGCCCGCACCCGTCAGGCGATGATGGTCGACTGGGGGTCATGGGATGACCGCTTCAATCAACTGACCGCCAGCCTCTGCGAGCAACTGCTGGCCATCATCAACGGCGCCGACAGCCACCACTGCGTGCCTTTGCAGGGCAGCGGCACCTTCGCCGTCGAAGCTGCCATCGGCACCCTCGTCCCTCGCGATGGCAAGGTGCTGGTGCTGATCAACGGCGCCTACGGCAAGCGTCTGGCGAAAATCTGTGAAGTCCTCGGCCGCTCGTTCAGCACCTTTGAAACCGCTGAAGACGAACCGACCACCGCCGCCGACGTCGACCGTCTGCTGCGTGCCGACAGCGACATTACCCACGTCGCGCTGATCCACTGCGAAACCAGCACCGGCATCCTCAATCCGCTGCCGGAAATCGCCCAGGTCGTCGCACAGCACGGCAAACGCCTGATCATCGACGCCATGAGCTCCTTCGGCGCGTTGCCGGTGGATGCACAAAAAGTCCCGTTCGATGCACTGATCGCCGCCTCCGGCAAATGCCTCGAAGGCGTACCGGGCATGGGCTTCGTGTTCGCCCGCAAGGAATCCCTGGCCGCAGCCGCCGGCAACTCCCATTCGCTGGCGATGGACCTGTTCGACCAGCACAGCTACATGAAAAAGACCGGCCAGTGGCGCTTCACCCCGCCGACCCACGTGGTCGCCGCGCTGCACGAAGCCCTGCTGCAATACAACGAAGAAGGCGGCCTGCCGGCGCGGCATGCGCGTTACGCCGCCAACTGCCAGGCGCTGATGGAAGAGATGGGCAAGCTCGGTTTGCGCAGCTTCCTGCCCGCCGCCATTCAGGCGCCGATCATCGCGACCTTCCACGCACCGAAAGATCCGCGCTACCAGTTCAAGGACTTCTACGAACGGGTCAAGGCCAAGGGTTACATCCTCTACCCCGGCAAACTGACCCAGGTCGAAACCTTCCGCGTCGGCTGCATCGGCCACGTCACCCCGGCGCAGATGCGCGAAGCCGTCGCGGCGGTGGGCGAAGTGTTGCGCGAGATGGAAGTGCTCGACATCTGATTCACCCGGCCCGCTCCCCCATTTGAATTGCATTGCCAACACAGGATTCTGACCAGCATGAACTACAACAACCCAAGCAAGCTGCAAGCCGCCATCCTCGACTGGGCCGGCACCGTGGTCGATTTCGGTTCTTTCGCCCCGACCCAGATTTTCGTGGAAGCCTTCGCCGAATTCGATGTCCAGGTTTCCATCGAAGAAGCCCGGGGCCCGATGGGCATGGGCAAGTGGGATCACATCCGCACCCTGTGCGACCAGCCGCAGGTTGCCGAGCGCTATCGCAAGGCGTTCGGCCGCACCCCGACCGACGATGACGTGACCGCGATCTACAACCGCTTCATGCCGCTGCAGATCGAGAAAATCGCCGAGCACTCGGCGCTGATTCCCGGCGCACTGGAGACCATCGCCAACCTGCGTCAGCAAGGGATCAAGATCGGCTCCTGCTCGGGCTATCCGAAACAGGTAATGGACAAGGTCGTGGCATTGGCCGCCACCAATGGCTACATCGCCGACCACGTCGTGGCCACCGACGAAGTGCCGAACGGCCGCCCATGGCCGGCCCAGGCCCTGGCCAACGTGATTGCGCTGGGCATCGACGATGTCGCCGCCTGCGTGAAGATCGACGACACCGTACCGGGAATTCTCGAAGGTCGTCGCGCCGGGATGTGGACCGTGGCGCTGATCTGCTCCGGTAACGCGCTGGGCCTGGATTACGAAGGCTATCGCGCACTGGGCAGCGACGCTCTGGCCCGCGAACGCAAGCGTATCCACGCCCTGTTCGAAGGCTCGCGTCCGCACTACATGATCGACACCATCACCGACCTGCCGGAAGTGATCGCCGACATCAACAAGCGCCTGGCCAAGGGTGAGATGCCGCAAAGCAGCTGATAACGCGGCCTGCAGCAAACAAAAACGCCAGTGTCTGCCCGACACTGGCGTTTTTTTTGGGCAAACCCCTGATTTCGCGCAATGAAAGAGTTTTTAGACGCGGGCAATTCGGCCAAAGCGGATTACAGTTAAAGCATGCCGTCGCTCAAGAACGGCACGTTTCGACCCTGATCCGTGAGGAAATACCGTATGCCGTGGACAAGTTCCGAATCACGCTACAGCACCGTGTCAGTCCTGTTGCACTGGTTGATGCTGGTGTTGTTGGTGCTGGTGTATGCCAGCATGGAATTGCGAGGCATCTTTCCCAAGGGCAGTGGCGGCCGCTCGCTGATCCGCGAAGTGCATTACATGCTCGGCCTGACCGTGTTCGTGCTGGTGTGGTTTCGCCTGCTGGCCCGCAGCATAGGCCCGGCGCCGAAGATCTTCCCCGCCTCACCGCAGTGGCAGACCGCACTGGCCCGGCTGATGCACTGGGTCTTGTACCTGTTCATGATCGCCATGCCGATCCTGGGCTGGCTGATCACCAGCGCCGAGGGCCATCAAGTGATGTTCTACGGTTTCGACCTGCCGTTGCTGGTGCACGAGGACAAAGCCTTCGCCAAGCAGGTTGAACACTGGCACGTACTGATCGGCAACATCGGCTACTGGCTGATCGGCCTGCATGCGCTGGCCGGGCTGTATCACCATTATGTGGTGGGCGATAACACGCTGTTGCGGATGATGCCCAAGCGCAATCAGGGTTGACCGTCGAATCCACGCCGGCCCTGCAAGCCGCCGGTATGGACGAAGATCAGGCGCGTTCCACGCTTGAAACGGCCCGCCTCGATGTGTTGTTTGAGCGCGAGCAAGGCCTTGCCGGTGTACAGCGGCTCGAGGGGAACACCGCTGGCTCGTTCGGTCTGCGCGATGAATTCAAGCAACGGCGCATCGACTTTGGCGAAGCCGCCACGGCTGGCGTCGATCAGTTCGTAGTCGCCGATATCACCGACAATCGCCTCGACATTGCCCGCGACGCCGTGATCATCGGGCACGGCCATTGCCCCGTACACCGGGTGTTCACCCGCCTCTGCCAGCACCAGTCCCGCGAGCGTGCTGCCGGTGCCACAGGCCAGCCACCAGCCGTGATAGTCATCCCAGCCGAGCTTGCCGAGTTGTTGACTGACCTGATCCTTCAGTGATGCGCAACCCTGTGCACCCGGCAACCCGCCACCACCTTCGGGCACCGGATACAGCGTCGGGTATTGCTCCCGCCACGGCTGCCAGAACCCCGGTTCATGCCGCGCCCGATAGCCGCCAAACCCGAGCCAGTGCAACTGCATGCCGAAATCCTGCAGATCCCTGACCGTCGGCGTGTCCTGCTGATGCCCGCGCAACAGGCCGACCGTTGAAAATCCCAGGCGCTTGCCCGCCGCAGCCAGTGCATGCAGATGATTGGAGTGCGCGCCGCCCAGGCTGATGATGCCTTCGGCACCCGCATGATCGGCGGCTTTCAGGTGTTCGACGAGTTTGAACCACTTGTTGCCGCTGATCAGCGGATCAATCCGGTCCAGACGCAGGATCGCCACTTCAATGCCGGCGGCAGTGAGCCAGTCCAGATGAAGCGGTTCGAGGGGGGCTGGGGCCAGCCAATCGGAGGGAGGCAGAAACATGAAAGCCGGCTCTGTAAAAAGAGCCGGCATTCTAGGGTGGATCAGAGCTCGGCGGCCAGACGCGAACCCTGATTGATCGCACGCTTGGCATCCAGCTCGGCCGCCACGTCAGCGCCGCCGATCAGGTGCACATTCTGCCCGGCAGCCACCAGACCGTCGTGCAACTCGCGCAACGGATCCTGACCGGCGCAGATGACGATGTTGTCCACCGGCAGCACTTGCGGCTCGCCGGTTTCGCCGATGCGGATGTGCAGGCCTTCGTCATCGATCTTCAGGTATTCGACGCTGTTGAGCATCTGCACCTGCTTGTTCTTCAGACCGGTGCGGTGAATCCAGCCGGTGGTCTTGCCCAGACCGTCGCCGACCTTGGATTTCTTGCGTTGCAGCAGGAATACGTCACGGGCCGGAGCGTGCGGTGCAGCCTTGATCCCGGCCACGCCACCACGGGCTTCCAGGTTCGTGTCGATGCCCCACTCTTTCCAGAACGCAGCACGGTCCTGGCTGGTGGCCACGCCTTCATGGACAAGGAATTCCGACACGTCGAAACCGATACCGCCGGCACCGATCACCGCCACGCGCTTGCCCACCGGTTTGCGCTCGAGCAGCACATCCAGATAGCTCAACACTTTGGCGTTCTCCACGCCCGGAATCGCCGGTACTCGCGGCGCAATGCCGGTGGCCAGGATGACTTCGTCGTAACCGCCCTCGACCAGTTTCGCCACATCAACGCGAGTGTTCAGGCACACCTCGACGTTGGTGGTCTGTAACTTGCGTTTGAAGTAACGCAGGGTTTCGTAGAACTCTTCCTTGCCCGGCACGCGCTTGGCGACGTTGAACTGGCCGCCGATCTCGCTGGCCGAATCGAACAGCGTCACCTGATGGCCGCGTTCGGCAGCCACGGTGGCAGCGGACAGACCGGCAGGGCCGGCACCGACCACGGCAATCTTCTTGATTTGTTTGACCGGCAGATAGTTGAGCTCAGTCTCGTGGCAAGCACGCGGGTTGACCAGACAACTGGTGAGCTTGCCGCCGAAGGTGTGATCGAGGCAGGCCTGGTTGCAGCCGATGCAGGTGTTGATTTCGTCGGCGCGGCCTTCAGCGGCTTTGTTGACGAAATCCGGGTCGGCGAGGAACGGCCGCGCCATTGACACCATGTCGGCATCGCCTTCGGCCAGGATCTGCTCGGCGACTTCCGGGGTGTTGATACGGTTGGTGGTGATCAGCGGAATCTTCACCGAGCCACGCAGCTTGGCCGTGACCTTGCTGAACGCCGCACGCGGCACTTTGGTGGCGATGGTCGGAATCCGCGCTTCGTGCCAGCCGATACCGGTGTTGATGATTGTCGCACCAGCCTGCTCGATGGCTTTGGCCAGGGTGACGATTTCTTCCCAGGTGCTGCCGCCTTCCACCAGATCGAGCATCGACAGACGGAAGATGATGATGAAGTTCGGGCCAACCGCCTCACGCACCCGGCGAACGATTTCCACCGGCAGGCGCATGCGGTTTTCGTAACTGCCACCCCAGCGGTCAGTGCGGTGGTTGGTGTGGGCCGCGAGGAACTGGTTGATGAAGTAGCCTTCGGAACCCATGATTTCCACGCCGTCGTACTCGGCGGTCTGGGCCAGTACCGAGCAGGTGACGAAATCGCTGATCTGTTTCTCGATGCCTTCTTCGTCCAGCTCTTTGGGCTTGAACGGGTTGATCGGCGCCTGGATTGCGCTCGGTGCGACCTGTTTCGGGCTGTAGGCATAACGGCCGGCGTGGAGAATCTGCATGCAGATCTTGCCGCCCGCTTCATGCACCGCACGGGTGACGATGCGGTGCTTGAGGGCTTCTTCCTCGGTGGTCAGCTTGGCTGCGCCGGAGTACACACCGCCCTCATCGTTCGGGCCGATACCGCCGGTCACCATCAGGCCGACGCCGCCACGGGCGCGCTCGGCAAAATACGCCGCCATCCGCTCGAAGCCACCCGGCTTCTCTTCCAGGCCGGTGTGCATCGAGCCCATCAGGGTGCGGTTGCGCAGCGTGGTGAATCCCAGGTCCAGCGGGGCCAGCAGGTGCGGGTAAGTGGCGGTCATCGGTAACTCCACAGCGAGCGATCACGGAAAATGCGGGAGCTCTGCGTCCCCCGTCAGTCATGTTCGACAGCCTAAGAGTCGCATCGCTGTCACTCAATGACCGTAACTGACAAGTTATTGATCCAAATGCGCAGCGCCCCTTGGCAAGCGCAGGCATGGGCCCTACCCTAGTCCCACACTCTGTACCCGGCTGTTGTTGGATTTCATGCGCAAACTTCTGTACCTGACCTTTTCCATGGCGCTCGTCGCCGCGCTCACCTTCTACGCCATGTGGGCGGCTGACCGCCCGGCCGGTCATTACCTGTCGGACCTGCGGATCAAACTGGCGGTCGATCAGGGCACCCGCGCCGATCGTGGCAACCTGCTGGGCATTCAGCCGGAACTGTTCCCCACCGACTACCAAAGCTCCGAGCGCCTGCACCGCAAACTCGCGGCCTATCTGCAGCAGGCGCAGGATCAGGGCCTGCTGAATGACAAAACCATCGTGGTGCTGCCCGAGCATGTCGGCACCTGGCTGATGATCAGCGGCGAAAAAGACGAGTTGTACCAGGCGCCCACCCTCGAAGAGGCGATGAACTGGCTGGCCGCCAGCAATCCGTTGCAGTTCGCCCGCGCCTGGCTCACCGCCAGGGGCAGCAGTCGTCTGGATGACGCCCACCTGCGGATGAAATCCCGAGACATGGCCAAGGACTATCAGCTGCTGTTCGGCGGTCTGGCCAGGGAATTCCACATCACTCTGGTGGCCGGCTCGATCGTGCTGCCCGAGCCGAACATCATCGACGGCCGACTCAAGGCCGGCAGCGGTGCGCTGTACAACACCAGCGTGGTGTTCGGTCGTGACGGCGCCCCGCTCGGCCAGCCACAGCGGCAGATGCGCCCGATCTTCGATCAGGATCAAGCGACCGGCACCGGCGAGGCTTCACAGATCAATGTGGTCGACACCCCCGCCGGACGCCTCGGCGTGCTGATCGGCAACGACAGCTGGTATCCGGACAACTACCGCAGGCTCGACGAACAAGGTGCGCAACTGATCGCGGTTCCTGCGTTCGTCATCGGGCATGGCGTGTGGGATCAGCCCTGGCAGGGTTACAGGGGCTTGAATGTGCCGGACTCGGTCAGCCTCAAGCCGGGAGAGGTCAGCGAAGGCCAGGCCTGGCACCGTTTGACCCTGACGGCACAACCACCAGCGAGCCGGGCGATTGCCGGCATGAGCGTGTTCCTGCGCGGGCAGTTCTGGGACAAGCCGAGTTCCGGGCAGAGCTTCCTCAGCAGCAACGGCCAGCAGTTCGCCGACGGCGAGGCCCGTGGCGCGCGTTTGCTCAATCTCTGGTTGTAGACCATGAAGCCGCTGCCGATGCGTCTCGGGGATCTGTCGGTGGGCTTCGTCCATAGCCTGGCCGATGCCGTGCGCAGCCATGGCGCCGACCCGCAGCCGTTGCTCGAACAATACGGCCTCGACACCGCACGACTGGCCGAGGCCGGCGCACGCCTGTCGATCCCGCGCTACATGCGCCTGGGGCATGGTGCGATCCAGTTGACCGGCGATCCGGCACTGGGTTTGCGCATGGGCCAGCTCAGTCGCCTGAGCCAGGCGGGATTGGCCGGCGTCACGGCCGCACAGGCACCGACGGTGCGCGAGGCCGCCCGCTGCCTGACGCGCTTCGAACCGCTGTACGGCTCCAATTACCGTGGCCAGTCGAGTTTCCACGAAGACGCCAGCGGCGCGTGGCTGCGCTTTTACTCGATCAGCCCGTACAACGCCTATAACCGTTTTGTGGTGGATTCGATCATCGCCGGCTGGCTGCATCAGTTGTCCGGCGTCAGCCCCAAACCGTTGCGCGCGGAACGAATCGAAATAGAGTTCGACACACCGGACTACCGCGACGCCTACACCGTGCTCGGCGAGTGCCCGATCCAGTTCGGCGCCGAACACAATCAACTGCGCCTGAGTCTCGCCAGCCTGGCCGCACGCAACCCGGAACATTGCCCCAGCACCTGGAAACATCTGCTGCAACTGTGTGAACGGGAACTGGAACAACTGACGCGAACCCGCAGCCTGCGTGAACGCATCACGCAATTGCTCGGGCCGTTGCTCAATGGCGGCCGGGAACCCGACCTGGAAGAAGTGGCGGCACGCCTGAAGCTGCCGACCTGGACGTTACGGCGCAAACTGGCCGAAGAAGGCACGCAGTTTCGCGCGATCCTCAACGACACTCGCCGTGATCTGGCGATGACCTACATTCGCGACACCGAACTGGCGTTCGGTGAAATCGCCTATCTGCTGGGCTTTGCCTCGGCCGAAGCTTTCCAGCGCGCCTTCAAGCGCTGGAACGGCCAGACACCGGGCGAGTTTCGCCGCAGTCACCGCAAGACCGGTTGAAGCCTCAGAGCTCGGTGGCGTCTTCCGCAGGCTCCGGCGAATCCAGTTCGTAAGCCTGGAATTCAAGCAGTTCTTCTTGATAGTCATCCATCGTGTAACCCCCCTCACTGCTTTGCTGAAATGGCCTGGAGCAAATGACCAGCGCCTCGAGCATAAAGTGCCCGTATGAAGGAAAAATGAAACACGGCCTTCATGAAATAAACGTAGCAGGCGGTCAGGGATTTATCGCGGGATTTTTCGATGAAAACGCCATGGGTCCGACAGTTGTCGAACCCATGGCGTGAAGATCATTGCCCGGAGGCAGGCATGGCCGGAATCGGCTCGGAAGGTGGCGGCAGGTCGGTCGGGTTGGCAGGTGGCGTAATGACTTCAGTTGCCGGCATTGGTGTAGGCACCAGTTCCGAACCCGGTGCCGGGGTGATCGGTGCGGCTTCGGCCGGCGGAACGACCGGCTCCGAGCTGACCGGCGTCGGTTCTGCAGCCGCAGGGGCCGGAGTCGCGGCAGGAGTTGCAGGCACGGCAGCAGGTGTCGCTTCAGCAGCCGGCGCCGGGGCCAACGCTGCTGGTGCAGGGGCCGCCTTGGGTTCCGGTACGCCCAGATCGGCCTTCGGCTTCTCGGTGATGTGGGCAGCTTTCTTCGCTTCGGCCGGCAGGAACAGCTCGACCAGGGTGAAGAAGCGCTCGTAGAACTTCTGCGAGGACACGGTTTCGCTGGCCACCTTGACCATCGAGTCGTCAGAGGAGCCGATCGGCATCGACACCGAGCCCAACACGCCAACCCCGAGGCTGGCCGAGTTGTTGGTCTTCTTCAGCGCGTAGCGGTCCTGCAGGGCGTTGGCGAACACTGTCGCGTGGTGTGCGGAGCTGCCGTCATCGGTGCACACCACGTTGAAGCTGATCTCCATGTGGGTTTCACCGGTCTGCTGAAAGCTCTTGTGCCCGCTGACCAGTTTCGGGTCGCTGCTGGTGATGATGTAGCCCTGGCTGAGCAACGCACGGCGCGCGGCTTCGCAGCTGGCGGCATCGGTGACCGGATAGTTGCGCGAAAAGGTGCCGGAGTCGTCGAAGTTCTCATGCTCGTAGATAGGCTTGTCCTTGGAGCAGCCGGCAGCGGCGGTCAGCAACAACGCCAACCCGAAAAAACGCACGGGAATAGAATTCAACATTAAACATCCTGAGGGAAAACGGTCCGGGGCGTATTGTGCAACAGATCGCTGCCCCGCGGCGTACGGATTAGTGTCTTAAAACAGTTACAACTCTACTGACCCTCGGCGACCGGAAAAAGTCGCGCCGACAAATGATCGATGAACACCCGCAATTTGGCAGTTGCATGGCGACTTGATGGCCATAGCACCCAGAACTGTCCGACGTGCTCCAGATGCTCATCCAGCACCCGCTGCAGGCGCCCCTGCCTTTGCGCCTCGTGGATCATGAAGTCAGGCAGGCAGGCGATGCCCAGGCCGGCCAGTGCCGCATGGCCGACCGCTTCAATTGATGTGCTGACCAGGCGTGTCGGCAAACTCGGCTCCGGAACGCCCTCCTCGCGCTTCAGCGGCCAGGGTTCCAGTTTGCCCGTGGCGTGAAACGTGTGGCGCAAACAGGCGTGCTTTGCCAGATCGGCGGGGATCAGCGGCACACCGCGTTCGCGCAGATACCCGGGGCTGGCCACCAGCACCATGTGAAATTCCCCCAGGGGCCGGGCCATGAGTCGCGAATCCCGAGGTTTTCCTGTACGGATGACCGCATCGAAGCCTTCCTCGACGACATCGACCATGCGATCGGTCAGGTCCAGATCCAGCTCGATCTGCGGGTACAGCGCCATGAATCCATTCATGACCGGCATCACCAGTTCATGCACCTGGGGCAAGCTGACCCGCAACTTGCCATGAGGCGCCGATGCGGCATCACACAACTCGAATTCAGCCGCCTCGACCTCGGCGAGAATCTTGCGGCAGCGTTCGAGAAACAGCGCGCCTTCACTGGTGAGCGTGATGCTGCGGGTGGTGCGATGGAACAACCTGACCCCAAGCCGCGCCTCCAGCCGCGCGATGCTCTTGCCCACCGCCGAAGATGACACGCCCTGCAAGCGGCCCGCCTCGGTAAAACTGCGGGTTTCCGCCACCTGCACGAACACCGAAATGCTGCCCAGACTGTCCATTCTTTCCCCCTGATTCACGACATTCCTGTCCGAGATGTTCGGAACCCTAACCTGTTTTTCCCGAATGTGCAGAGCCCTACCCTGTGGCCTTCATCTCCCTCGGCAAAATGGATGCTGGCTCATGAACGATGCACAACTCACTTCTGCAACGCTTGCCAACCCGGTCGAACCCGCAGAGCGATTACCGTTGGGTGCCCTGCTCGCACTGGCCACCGCCGGATTCATTACCGTACTGACCGAAGCCATGCCCGCCGGACTGTTACCGCAGATGAGCGCGGGTCTCGATGTCTCTCAGGCACTGATCGGGCAACTGGTCACGCTGTACGCCATCGGATCGATGCTGGCGGCCATTCCGCTGACCATCGCCACCCGAGGCTGGCGTCGCCGACCGCTGCTGTTATCGGCCATTGGCGGTTTTGCCATTGCCAACAGCATCACCGCGTTGTCGGAGTGGTACTGGTTGACGTTGATAGCGCGCTTTATTGCCGGCGTGTTTGCCGGACTGCTCTGGGCGTTGCTGGCGGGGTATGCGAGCCGCATGGTTGCCCCGCATCTGCAGGGCCGCGCCATCACTGTGGCCATGCTCGGCGCCCCTCTCGCGCTTTCGTTGGGCATACCGGCCGGCACGCTGCTCGGCACCGTGGTCGGCTGGCGGTTGAGCTTCGCGATCATGAGCGCGATGACCGTGCTGCTGGTGATCTGGGTACGCTGGCAAGTGCCAGACTTTGCCGGCGAGCGCGCCGGAAAACGCCTGCCCCTGCGTCAGGTGTTTACCCTGCCGGGCGTGCGGTCCGTGTTGTTCGTGACGCTGTCCTACGTGGTCGCTCACAACCTTCTGTACACCTACATCGCGCCGTTCCTCGAACCCTCCGGGCTCGGTGCCCAAATCGACCGGGTGTTACTGGTATTTGGTCTGGCGTCGGTATTGAGCCTGTGGATCGTCGGCAGCCTGATTGATCGCTGGCTGCGAGAGCTGGTACTGATCAGCGCCACATTGTTCATGCTTTCCGCCGTGGCCCTGGCTCTGTGGCGGGAAATGCCCGGCGTGGTCTACGCCGCCACGGCGGTATGGGGACTGGCCTTCGGCGCAATGCCCTCACTGCTGCAGACGGCCTCGGCAAAAACCGCGAAGGACGCCGCCGACACCGCACAATCGATGCTGGTGACCCTGTGGAATGTCGGCATTGCCGGTGGCGGACTGGCGGGTGGCCTGTTGCTGGCGAATTCGGGCGTCAGTGCCTTTCCCTGGATCGTTGCGGGCTTGTTGATTCTGACCCTCTGGGCGACCGCGAATGCCCGGCAACATGGATTCCCACGCGCTGAATAGCGGGCAAAAAAAAGCCCCGGACTTTCATCCGGGGCTTCTTTTATCGCTCAGTCAGGCATCAAAAACGCTTGATGTCCGCTTCGCTTTCCAGCTGCTTGCGGTACGCCGCGAAGTCCTGCTGGCCTTCACGCGAAGCGAGGAAGCGACGGTATTGCGCTTTCTCTTCATCGGTCGGCGCAGCGGCTTCGTTCACAGCGTTCAGACGCACGATGGTCAGGCTGCCATCAGGCAGTGTCACGCTGCTGAAAGTCGGCTTGTCCTTGGCCGCCGGTTTCGGCATGCGGAACAGCGCTTGCAGCACGGCAGGATCGACACCTTCCTGGGCACGGGTCGCCGCCTGGGTGACTTTCCAGTTCTGACCGTCGATGGCCTTGTCCAGTGGGGTCTTGCCGTCACGCAGACCGGCGATCAGTTGCTCCGCCTTGGTCTTGGCAGCCGCGCTGGCGTGCTCTTTGGCCAACTGGGTGCGAATGGCAGTCGCCACGGCTTCCAGCGGCAGTTGCGCAGGCTTGAGGTGTTCCTTGGCACGCAACACGATCACGGTATCCGGATCCAGCTCGATGGCGGTGCTGTTGGCACCATCATCCAGCACTTCGTTGCTGAACGCGGCAGTGACCACGGCGCGGTTGGCCGCAACACCTTCGCCACCCTCACGGCCGAACGGCTTGGAGGTGTGCACGGTCAGTTTCAGATCCTGCGCCGGCTGAGCCAGATCAGACGCCTCGAACGAGGAGTCTTCCAGCTGCTTGGTCGCCTCGACGAAACGCTGCTCGACCTGCTGGGCTTTCAGCTCGTGGGTCAGCTTGTCTTTCAGGCTGGCGAAGGTCGGCACTTCCGGCGCTTCGACGCCCAGCAGCTTGATCAGGTGGAAACCGAAATCGGTGCGAACCGGCTCGGACACTTGATCCTTGTTCAACGAATACAGGGCTTTCTCGAAGGCCGGGTCGTAGACACCAGGACCGGCATAACCCAGGTCACCGCCGTTGTTGGCCGAGCCCGGATCCTGCGAGAACTCCTTGGCCAGCGCTTCGAACTTCTCGCCCTTGGCCAGACGTGCCTGGACTTCCTCGATCTTCGCCTTGGCCTGGGCCTCGGTGGTCTTGTCGTTCACTTCGATCAGAATGTGCGCCGCACGACGCTGTTCCGACAGGTTGGCGATTTCTTTCTGGTACGCCGCCTGCAGGTCTTCGTCCTTGACGGCGACCTGGTCGAAGAACGAAGCCTTCTTCAGCTCGAGGTAATCGATGACTACCTGATCCGGGGTCATGAATTCCTTGGCGTGTTCGTCGTAGTAAGCCTTGACCTCATCGTCGGTCAGCTTCACGGCGGCCGGATCAGCCTTGATGTTCAGCGAGGCGAAATCACGGGTCTGCTTTTCCAGGCGGGCGAAGGCCAGCACTTGAGCGTCAGTCACGAAACCGCTACCCGCTACACCGGCGCGCAGCTGACCGATCAGCATTTCCTGAGCCAGCATCTGGCGGAATTGCATGCGGCTGTAACCCAGCTGACGGATCACCTGGTCAAAACGGTCGGAGCTGAACTTGCCGTCAACCTGGAATTCAGGTGTTTGCAGGATCACTTGGTCCAGCGCCGCGTCGGAGAAGGCGAACTTCGATTTTTCTGCGCCTTGCAGCAGCAGCTTGCGATCGATCAGACCCTTGAGGGCCGATTCGCGCAGCATTTTTTCGTCGAGCAAGGAAGCATCGAAGTCCTTGCCCAGCTGTTGCATCAGCTGACGGCGTTGCATGTCAACGGCCTGGCTCAGCTCGTTCTGGCTGATTTCTTCACCATTGACCTTGGCCGCCTCGTTGGTGTGAGTCGTGGCCTTGAAAATGGCATCGAAACCGGTCAGGGCCATCAGTGCAACGATGACCCCGATAATGGTCTTGGCAATCCAGCCTTGTGAATTGTCCCTGATATTCTGCAGCATGCGTCCCCCAGAAACGGTTGAACTTCAAAAATTAGGCAACCGTGGAGCGTGGGTAGAATCCGGATAGAAGAAAGGCGCATCCGAGGATGCGCCTTCTCGTAACTGGCGGAGCGGACAGGGCTCGAACCCTCGATCCCGGCGTAGCAGACAATTATTCCAAACTGCCTGCTCTACCGCTCCGCTGCCAAGTCAGGCATGACCCCGACCCGGATGGGTAAAAACCTGAATCAAACTTAGTTGACGGCTTCTTTCAGGGCTTTACCGGCTTTGAAACCTGGCTTCTTGGCTGCCGCGATTTCCAGAGTCTTGCCGGTCTGTGGGTTACGACCGATGCGAGCTGGACGATCGGTTACCGAGAAAGTACCGAAACCTACCAGAACTACGGAGTCGCCAGCCTTCAGAGCGCCAGTGACGGATTCGATTACAGCGTCCAGCGCACGGCCAGCAGCAGCTTTCGGGATATCAGCGGATGCAGCGATAGCATCAATCAGTTCCGACTTGTTCACTCTAAGTCCCCTTATATCTATTTTGAGATGATTCTAAGTTTTTTGGTGAAAGCAAAAACGAGTGCTGAATGGCCTACAGACACTTAAGAGCCGCTTTATAACAAGGGCTCTAAAAAACTGTCAACAAGCCCCCCAGCCAAAGACGTATTAATGCGTGCTAATTCTTTCCTTGGAATCGGACTCGCGTTTTTCATCCTTCGCGACAATCTCCGGAGCCACATCCGGCAAGGGCTCCGGCGCGTATTGCAGCGCAATTTGCAGGACCTCGTCAATCCATTTAACCGGTTTAATCTGCAGATCCTGCTTGATATTGTCAGGAATCTCCTTCAGATCACGCACGTTCTCTTCCGGAATAATCACGACCTTGATTCCACCACGGTGTGCGGCGAGGAGTTTTTCCTTCAGGCCACCAATGGCAAGGACTTGACCACGCAGGGTGATCTCGCCGGTCATGGCGACATCAGCGCGCACAGGAATACCCGTCAAAGCCGACACCAGCGCGGTGCACATGCCTACACCGGCGCTCGGACCGTCTTTCGGCGTAGCACCTTCCGGCATGTGAATATGGGTGTCGCGCTTCTCGTGGAAGTCCAGGGGAATGCCCAGGCTCTTGGCACGGCTGCGCACAACTGTCAGGGCCGCAGTGATCGATTCGACCATTACGTCGCCCAGCGAACCGGTCTTGATCAGTTGCCCTTTGCCCGGCACGACGGCCGCTTCGATGGTGAGCAATTCACCGCCGACCTGAGTCCAGGCCAGGCCGGTCACCTGACCGATCTGATCCTGCTGCTCGGCCAGACCGTAGCGGAATTTGCGTACGCCAAGGAAGTGTTCCAGCAGATCAGCTGTCACTTTCACCGAGAAGCGTTTTTCCAGCGCATGTTCTTTGACTGCCTTGCGGCAGACCTTGGCAATCTGCCGCTCGAGGCCACGCACACCGGCTTCACGGGTGTAGTAACGGATGATGTCGCGGATCGCTTCCTCGTCGAATTCCAGCTCGCCTTTCTTCAGGCCGTTGGCGGCAATCTGCTTTGGTGACAGGTACTTGACGGCGATGTTGATCTTTTCGTCTTCGGTGTAGCCCGGCAGACGGATCACTTCCATCCGGTCCAGCAGCGCCGGCGGAATGTTCATCGAGTTCGAGGTGCAGAGGAACATCACATCCGACAGGTCGTAATCGACTTCCAGATAGTGATCGTTGAAGTTGTGGTTCTGCTCCGGATCGAGCACTTCAAGCAACGCCGACGCCGGATCGCCACGCATGTCGCTGCCCATCTTGTCGATTTCATCGAGCAGGAACAGCGGGTTGCGGACGCCCACCTTTGTCATCTTTTGAATCAATCTTCCTGGCATCGAACCGATGTAAGTCCGACGGTGACCACGGATTTCCGCTTCGTCACGCACGCCACCAAGGGCCATGCGCACGAATTTACGGTTGGTGGCGTGGGCAATCGACTCCGCCAGCGAGGTTTTACCCACGCCCGGAGGACCGACCAGGCACAACACCGGGCCACGAATCTTTTTCACGCGTTTCTGCACGGCGAGGTACTCAAGGATGCGTTCCTTGACCTCTTCCAGGCCGTAGTGATCGGCGTCGAGAATGTCTTCGGCACGGGCCAGATCCAGGCGTACCTTGCTCTGGGCCTTCCACGGCACCTGTACCAGCCAGTCGATGTAGGACCGCACGACGGTGGCTTCAGCCGACATCGGCGACATCTGCTTGAGCTTGTTCAGCTCGGCGGTGGCCTTGGCCAGGGCGTCTTTCGGCAGACCCGCAGCGTCGATGCGCTTTTTCAGGTCTTCGATTTCGTTGTGGCCTTCGTCGCTGTCGCCGAGTTCCTTCTGAATGGCCTTCATCTGCTCATTCAGGTAGTACTCGCGCTGACTGCGCTCCATTTGCTTCTTGACGCGGCCGCGGATGCGCTTTTCGACCTGCAGCAGGTCGATTTCGGCGTCCAGCAGAGCCAGAACGTGCTCGACCCGGGCAGCCAGGTCGATGATTTCGAGGATTTCCTGCTTCTGCTCGATCTTCAGCGCCATGTGGGCAGCCATGGTGTCTACCAGACGGCCCGGCTCATCGATGCTGTTGAGCGACGACAGGACTTCAGCCGGGACTTTCTTGCCCAGCTGAACATATTGTTCGAATTGCGACAGCAGCGTGCGCACGAAGACTTCGGACTCGCGCTCGGCGGCGTCGACTTCGTCGATCAGGGAGACTTCGGCACGGCAGTGGCCATCGACCTCACTGAAACGCTCGACAGTACCCCGCTGCTCGCCTTCGACCAGAACCTTGACGGTGCCGTCAGGCAGCTTGAGCAGTTGCAGTACTGTGGCAATGGTACCGACGCGATACAGAGCGTCTTCTCCGGGATCGTCGTCAGCCGGGTTTCTCTGGGCCAGCAGGAGGATCTGCTTGTCGCCCGTCATCGCGGCCTCGAGGGCTTCGATGGATTTCTCGCGCCCCACGAACAGCGGGATAACCATGTGCGGATACACAACGACATCACGCAATGGCAGGAGAGGCAATTCGATGGTGGTCTTCATGATTTCGCCTCTACGGCGGCCATATGGCCGTAATCAGATGGAATTAAGCTTGAAACCAAGATGGGGGCTGCCTTGAAAAAAAACAAGCGCAAAGCGGATGTAAAAAACGACATAAAAAAAAAGAGGCCCGAAGGCCCCTTCTTTGTTCCGGCAGGGTGGACACTTACGCGTCCGGCGCTGCCTTGGCCGTCGGCTCACTGTTTTCGTAGATATACAGTGGCTTGGACTTGCCTTCGATCACGCTCTCATCGATCACGACTTTGCTCACCTCGGACTGCGAGGGGATTTCATACATCGTGTCGAGCAGCACACCTTCGAGAATCGAACGGAGGCCACGGGCACCGGTTTTACGCTCCAGGGCACGTTTGGCGACCGATTTCAGCGCGTCGGAACGGAATTCCAGATCCACGCCTTCCATCTCGAACAGCTTGGCGTACTGTTTGGTCAGGGCATTTTTCGGCTCGGTGAGAATCTGCATCAATGCAGCCTCATCCAGCTCGTCCAGCGTCGCGAGGACCGGCAGACGACCGACGAATTCCGGAATCAGACCGAACTTGACCAGATCGTCAGGCTCGACTTCACGCAGGGATTCACCGACTTTCTTGCCTTCTTCCTTGCTGCGCACTTCTGCGTTGAAACCGATGCCACCCTTGGTGGAACGATTCTGGATCACTTTCTCCAGACCGGAGAACGCACCACCACAGATGAACAGGATGTTACGGGTGTCGACCTGCAGGAACTCCTGCTGCGGATGCTTGCGGCCACCTTGCGGCGGAACGGAAGCGACCGTGCCTTCGATCAACTTGAGCAAGGCCTGCTGCACGCCTTCACCGGAAACGTCCCGGGTGATCGACGGGTTGTCGGACTTGCGCGAAATCTTGTCGATTTCATCGATGTAGACAATGCCCATCTGGGCCTTTTCCACGTCGTAATCGCACTTCTGCAGCAGCTTCTGAATGATGTTCTCGACGTCTTCTCCCACGTAACCCGCCTCGGTGAGGGTGGTTGCGTCGGCGATGGTGAACGGAACGTTCAGCAAGCGGGCCAGGGTTTCGGCCAGCAGGGTTTTACCGGAGCCTGTCGGGCCGATCAGCAGGATGTTGCTCTTGCCGAGTTCGACGTCGTCAGCCTTTTTATCACGCTGGTTCAGACGCTTGTAGTGGTTGTACACCGCTACCGCGAGAACCTTCTTCGCACGCTCCTGACCAATGACGTACTGGTCAAGGATGCCGCTGATTTCTTTAGGCGAAGGCAATTTATGCGCGCTGCTTTCGGCCTGTGCTTCCTGCACCTCCTCGCGGATGATGTCGTTGCACAGGTCGACGCACTCGTCGCAGATAAAGACCGAGGGGCCGGCAATCAATTTGCGCACTTCATGCTGGCTTTTGCCACAGAAGGAGCAATAGAGCAGCTTGCCGTTGTCCTCGCCGTTGCGGGTGTCAGTCATTCGTTCGATCCAAATCCGATAGGCTTGCAACACAAGATGAAGGCTATTGCGGGCTTTTTCAAGCCCGCCACTGATCGGACCAGCCGATCAGGCCTGTTTTGAGCTGCTTATTTTAAGCTGGACGCTGGTTGATCACTTCGTCGATCAAGCCGTATTCCTTCGCAGCTTCTGCACTCATGAAGTTGTCGCGGTTGGTATCGCGCTCGATTTCTTCAAGCGTGCGACCGCTGTGCTTGGCCATCAGCGTGTTCAGACGCTCGCGGATGAAGAGGATTTCCTTGGCGTGGATTTCGATATCCGACGCCTGACCCTGGAAACCGCCCAGTGGCTGGTGAATCATCACTCGCGAGTTCGGCAGGCAGTAACGCTTGCCAGGTGCACCTGCGGTCAGCAGGAATGCGCCCATGCTGCAGGCCTGACCGATGCAGGTGGTCGACACGTTTGGCTTGATGAACTGCATGGTGTCGTAGATCGACATGCCTGCAGTAACCGAGCCGCCCGGGGAGTTGATGTAAAGATGGATGTCCTTGTCCGGGTTTTCCGCTTCAAGGAACAGCAGTTGCGCGCAGATCAGGTTGGCCATGTAGTCCTCTACCGGACCCACCAGAAAGATTACCCGCTCCTTGAGAAGACGCGAGTAGATGTCATAGGCGCGCTCGCCACGAGCAGATTGCTCGACAACCATCGGGACCAGGCCGCCGGCGGCCTGGATATCAGAGTTCTGCTGAATATAGGAATTACGGAACATGCTCTGCAGTCACTCCCAAATAGTCATGTCTTGAATACGCATAAGCCAGCTCGAAGGCTGGCTTATGGTGTGTGCTTCTAACGCAGAAACAATCAGTCGGCTTTTGGAGCTTCTACCGGCTTGACCGCTTCTTCGTAAGAGACCGATTTGTCGGTCACGCTAGCTTTCTGCAGAACAGTATCCACAACTTGTTCTTCCAGCACAACCGAACGGACTTCGTTCAGTTGCTGGTCGTTCTTGTAGTACCAGGACACGACCTGCTCAGGCTCTTGGTAAGCCGAAGCCATTTCCTGAATCATTTCGCGAACGCGGGCTTCGTCTGGCTTCAGGTCGAATTGCTTGACCACTTCAGCCACGATCAGACCCAGAACAACGCGGCGTTTGGCTTGCTCTTCGAACAGCTCGGCCGGCAGCTGGTCAGGCTTGATGTTGCCGCCGAACTGCTGAACAGCCTGCACGCGCAGACGGTCAACTTCATTGGACAGCAGAGCCTTTGGCACTTCGATCGGGTTGGTGGCCAGCAGACCGTCCATTACCTGATTCTTGACCTTGGATTTGATAGCCTGACGCAGCTCACGCTCCATGTTCTTGCGAACTTCGGTGCGGAAGCCGTCGATGCCGCTTTCCTTGATGCCGAACTGGGCGAAGAACTCTTCGTTCAGCTCAGGCAGTTTTGGCTCGGAAACGGTGTTGACAGTTACGGTGAACTCGGCGGTTTTGCCAGCCAGGTCCAGGTTCTGATAGTCCTCTGGGAAGGTCAGGTTCAGAACGCGCTCTTCGCCGGCTTTGGCGCCAACCAGGCCTTCTTCGAAGCCAGGGATCATGCGGCCGGAACCCAGCACCAGCTGAGTGCCCTTGGCGGAGCCGCCAGCGAACACTTCGCCGTCAACCTTGCCAACGAAATCGATGTTCAGCTGGTCTTCGTTCTGGGCAGCGCGATCGGCCACTTCGAAACGGGTGTTCTGCTTGCGCAGGATGTCCAGCATCTTGTCCAGATCGGCGTCAGCCACTTCAGCGCTCAGACGCTCAACGGTGATGCCTTCGAAACCGGCAACGGTGAACTCAGGGAACACTTCGAATACGGCTACGTATTCCAGGTCCTTGCCAGCTTCGAGCGACTTGGGCTCGATCGACGGCGAACCGGCCGGGTTCAGCTTCTGCTCAACCACAGCTTCGTAGAAAGAGGACTGAATCACGTCGCCAATCGCTTCCTGACGCGCATCAGCACCAAAACGGCGCTTGATTTCGCTCATAGGCACTTTACCAACACGGAAGCCAGCAATCTTGGCCTTTTTGGCAGTCTGCTGCAGACGCTTGTTGACCTGAGTCTCGATGCGCTCAGCCGGCACGGTGATGCTCATGCGGCGCTCAAGAGCAGTAGTATTTTCAACAGAAACTTGCATGGATATTCCTCGTTGCACAGACGTTAGCCGGCCGTTTCCGACCCAAGAATCAAGGGCAAGCATTCTAGTAGGTCAAACTCAAGAAGTCACCCTACTGAAAACGGGTAAAAAAACAGCAGGCAAATTGAAGGCGGGGACAAACGGTTGCGCCTCGCCCTGTTAGCAAATACAGCCAATCAAGCCAGGGCCCTGCGCCAACCTCTTCTATATATAGAGGCGGTTGAATCACCTCCCTGACAGCCGACCTCGCAAGCAAGGTCGACGGGCAGTGCAGCATCATCGAGCAACATTGATACGACGAAGCGCCCTGCCCTGCGACCCGAAACCGGCAGTCGCCGAAATCTCGAAACCGTAAAACAAAAAAGGCGCCAGACTGTTAAATCTGGCGCCTTTCGAAATATGGGGTGGACGATGGGGATCGAACCCACGACAACGGGAGTCACAATCCCGTGCTCTACCAACTGAGCTACGCCCACCATATTGCGTGTCAAAGAAGCCAAACAACTTCTTTGTAGAACTTCACCCTACCAACGGCATGAATGAAGCTTTGATTGGTGCGGATGAAGAGACTCGAACTCTTACGCCTCGCGGCGCTGGAACCTAAATCCAGTGTGTCTACCAATTCCACCACATCCGCGGATGAAGCTTTTTAAAGCAAAGGCGCCAGACTGTTACATCTGGCGCCTTTCGAAATATGGGGTGGACGATGGGGATCGAACCCACGACAACGGGAGTCACAATCCCGTGCTCTACCAACTGAGCTACGCCCACCATATCGCGTTACTTGTGCCAAAGCTGCCTAATGGCGCACCCGGCAGGACTCGAACCTGCGACCATCCGCTTAGAAGGCGGATGCTCTATCCAGCTGAGCTACGGGCGCCTTGTTAGCTGTACCCTTGGAGGACTACAAACTAAGTGCTTTCCAGTCTCGCAAAACCTTGATTTCGCTCGACCTTCTTAACCAGTGCTAGGCTGTGCCCGACAAGTGCGACGAATAGTATAGAGCGACCTGCAGGTCGTCAAATCCTTTTTGAAAAAAATTCATTTAATTAAAGGGCTTAGGGGAATTTGCTGACCAAGCGCCTTTGCCCTCACCGTTTGACATGCGAGAATGCGTTCTCTTTTTTTCCCCTCTCGATGGTTAATCACGCGCAATGACTGCACAACTAATCGACGGCAAATCAATCGCCGCCAGCCTGCGCCAGCAGATCGCTCAACGGGTAGCCGAACGTCGCGAGCAAGGCTTGCGTACTCCTGGCCTCGCGGTGATCCTGGTCGGCAGCGATCCTGCCTCTCAGGTTTATGTCTCGCACAAGCGTAAAGACTGTGAAGAGGTCGGCTTCCTCTCCCAAGCCTACGACCTGCCTTCCGAAACCACTCAGGAAGCACTGACCGATCTGATCGATCGGCTGAACGACGACCCGGCAATCGACGGCGTTCTTCTTCAACTTCCTCTGCCTGAGCACCTGGACGCGTCCAAACTGCTGGAACGCATCCGCCCGGACAAGGACGTCGACGGTTTCCATCCTTATAACGTCGGTCGCCTGGCCCAGCGCATTCCGCTGCTGCGTCCGTGCACGCCGAAAGGCATCATGACCCTGCTGGAAAGCACCGGTGTCGATCTGTACGGAATGGATGCGGTGGTCGTCGGCGCTTCCAACATCGTCGGTCGTCCGATGGCCATGGAGCTGCTGCTGGCCGGCTGCACCGTGACCGTGACCCACCGCTTCACCAAGGACCTGGCCGGCCACGTTGGCCGCGCCGATCTGGTGGTGGTTGCCGCCGGCAAGCCGGGCCTGGTCAAGGGCGAGTGGATCAAGGAAGGCGCGATCGTGATCGACGTCGGCATCAATCGTCAGGACGACGGCAAACTGGTCGGTGACGTCGTGTACGAAACCGCCCTGCCCCGCGCTGGCTGGATCACACCAGTACCAGGCGGCGTCGGCCCGATGACCCGTGCCTGCCTGCTGGAAAACACCCTCTACGCGGCAGAAACCCTGCACGCTTAAAGCGCTTTTTCCGCTCCAGAAGAACCCCGCCTTGTGCGGGGTTTTTCGTATCCTCGAAAAAACCTTTACCGTTCGCCGGAAACCCCTATTTTTACAGGGCTTTTCACGACTTTTTCATGCCCTTCAAACAACCATCGACAGATCTTCAGCCATACTCCTAGAATGCGTCGTTTTACGACACAGTCCGTTACAAAAAACGGCATTTCCAACCTTCATGAGTTCGCCCGCGTGAATATTCGTCTGTCCATCCTGAGCCTGGTTTTTGCATTTTCAGGCACGCTCCTCACGCCAACGGTCAACGCCGCCGAAACCACCGCTGCCCCACGAGACGCTTCACAGTTGAAGATTGCCTCCGGCAGCGCCCTGCTGATGGATCTGCAGACCAACAAAGTCATCTACTCCAGCAATCCGGACGTGATCGTGCCGATCGCTTCCGTCAGCAAGTTGATGACCGGCCTGGTCGTGGTTGAAGCCCACCAGAACATGGACGAATGGATTGACGTCGACATCAGCCACACCCCGGAAATGAAAGGCGTGTTTTCCCGGGTCAAACTGCGCAGCGAACTGCCGCGCCGGGAGATGCTGCTGATCGCTTTGATGTCCTCGGAAAACCGCGCCGCCGCCAGTCTCGCCCATCACTATCCGGGCGGTTATGCAGCCTTCATCGCGGCGATGAACGCCAAGGCCAAGGCGCTGGGCATGACCAGCACCCACTTTGTGGAACCGACCGGCCTATCGGAGCGCAACGTTTCCACCGCCCGCGACCTGAGCAAGTTGCTGATGGCTGCGCAAAAACATCCGATCCTGACTGAACTCACCACCACCAAGGAAAAAACCGTCTCGTTCCGCAAACCCAATTACACCCTGGGTTTCCGTAACACCGACCACCTGGTGAACAAGGCCGACTGGGACATCAAGATCACCAAGACCGGCTTCACCAATCCGGCCGGGCATTGCCTGGTGCTGGTGACCCGGATGAGCAACCGCCCGGTCGCCCTGGTGATTCTCGATGCGTTCGGCAAGTACACCCACTTCGCCGATGCCAGCCGCATCCGCAGTTGGGTGGAAACCGGCCGGAGCACCAACGTTCCGGCGGTGGCCCAGCAATACAAGGCCGAGAAGAACCTCAAGGGCCGCCAGAGCGGCGTGGTCGAAGCGTCCAAGTAAATCGCGACACAAGAAAAAGCCCCGAACATTCGGGGCTTTTTTTCGCCTGCCGGTTCAGTCGTTGGGCAGCGGCATCTGGTCATCATCGGGAATTCCGTCGCCGGCACTGGGGTCGCGCCGATGTTCCGGAGTCACCACAGCCGGGCGAGCCAATGGATCGCGCAGCGGACTGTCCGGATCCAGCACCGGATCAACGTCCGGCTCCGGCGTGGTCGGCACACTGTCCGGTTTATGGTCGTCAAAGCTCGAATCGGTACTCATACGCACCTCTCGTTCGGGTAATCACCCGAAAAAACCGGGCATTACCCTTATGAGCGTAGCTGCGCGCCAGGGTGCCCGTCAGGAGACGGACGGAACCTCACTGCCCCGCCAACGCCTTGCGCGCCTGTGCCGCCTCGCGCTCCTGGCCAGCCTGCGCCAGTTCATCAGCGGCTTTCAGCCAACGCTGACGATCGACCGCTGCCGGGAGCTGCGAAGGTTTCTGAATCAATACCGCCCAGCCACCCGACTTCTCGAGCGCAGACTCGAATGAACTGAAACTCATCAACTCACGACGGTTCATCCCCGCGCGCAGCAGAACCTTCTGCTTCTTGCGGTCATAGCCGGAAAGGATCGCGTACCGCGGCTCGGCCCAGAACGCCGATCCCTCGCTGAAACGCACCATCACCGGGTAACCCGCCGCCACCTGAGTCAGCAACGCCGGCAAACGGGCATCTACCGGATACACGACCATGCCGTATTCGCGGGCCAGGTTCTGCATATTCTGCTGAAGCTTGTCCTCGGCGCCCGGCAGGTGGAGTGGTTTTTCCAGCAGGCCCGGAGTGATCACGATGCCTTGCTGCGACAGCAGACTGGCCAACACCTGTGGCCCGCTCTGATTGGCTTCGCCACGATAGAAGGTGCCACTGAGCTCAACGCGCTCCGGCAGGCGCTGGACTTCCGGCGCCACGCTGCCCGCACACCCCACCAAAGCTGTCACACAACCGGCCACCAGCAGTGCCATGCGAATCCGGGAAAATAGCTGCACCATCGTCACTCTCTTGATCAGTTACCGGTCATCGTGTTCCGGCTTGGTCGAGGATCATAGGACGGCACAACGCTGCGGTATAGCCCAAAGGGGCAGATGCATCGGCTGCATAGAGCGAAGTGATTGGTCACCACCGACCTTTGGTCAATAGCCTGAAACACGCCAGCGACTAGACTGTCACTCGAAAGACAGCAAAAGAGTGAGCGCCCGATGCAGGGCAAAGAGGAGGCACCGATGAGCCTGACCATGACCATTGTGATGTTGATTGCCGGCTGGCTGGCCGTTGCCGCCGCCATGTTGTGGGGCGTGCTGCGGATTTCCCGTCGCCATCACCACCCTGTGCAACCAGCACCGATCAAGAAGATCGAGAAACACAGCGCCCGTCACGCCACCGCGCACTGACGTCTTTCAATCGATTCAAACGAAAAAGGCCGCGTGACTCTTGCGAGTGACGCGGCCTTCGCTTTTCCAGCGGTTACGCCTGGGCAGCCAGTTTCTTCTGCTTGGCGCGACGGGACATCATGTTCAACACCTCGATCGCAGCCGAGAACGCCATGGCGGCATACACATAACCTTTCGGTACGTGGGCGCCGAAACCTTCGGCGATCAGCGTCATGCCGATCATGATCAGGAAGCCCAGGGCCAGCATCACCACCGACGGGTTGTCGTTGATGAACTTGGCCAGCGGGTCAGCCGCAAACAGCATCACCAGTACCGAAACCACCACCGCGATCACCATGATCGGCAAGTGTTCGGTCATGCCGACCGCGGTAATGATGCTGTCGATCGAGAACACCATGTCCAGCATCAGGATCTGCCCGATGGCGGCGGCAAAACCCAGAGTCACCGTCGAGGTCGCCGACTTCGGATCGTCCGGCACCGGGTCCATGCTGTGATGGATTTCGGTCGTCGCCTTCCACACCAGGAACAAGCCACCGGCGATCAGGATCATGTCCTTCCAGGAAAACGCCTGGCCCAGGATCTCGATGACCGGCGCGGTCAACTGCACGATGAACGCAATGGTGCTCAACAGGGCCAGACGCATGATCAGCGCCATGCCGATACCGAGGCGGCGGGCCTTCTGCCGGTACTGCTCGGGCAGCTTGTTGGTCAGGATCGAGATGAAGATCAGGTTATCGATGCCGAGCACGATTTCCATCACCACCAATGTGGCCAAGGCAATCCAGGCCGTCGGGCTGGAAGCGAGTTCTAAAAGGTATTCCATGGGTCAGTCCTGACTCTTGTAAGACGGTTTAGATGGTCTTGGAGGAAGATTCGGATTTTTCCGCATCTTTTTCCGGGGCTTCTTTTTTCTCGATCAGGCCGCCAGTGGCTTCGCTGAGCGCCTGCTCGGCGGCTTTGTGCGTGTCGTCGATCGCCTGTTTGGCGCTCTCGGCGGCCTTGCCCATCAATTGCTGGGCGCTTTTTTCAGCCTGGTCGCAGCCCACCATAAGCAGTAAAGACGTAAACATCAGTGCCGGGATCGTGTATTTCATAAGGCTTCCTTCGAATGAACAGACAGGGTCACAGACCGCCCGTCGATGGCTGGGCATTCTAGGGAGACAAACACTTCAGGAAAATTCGTATTTTTAGCGGCTATACTTCGATTTATACGAACTGTATTTGACGGACCGAACGCCATGCTCAATTACCGACAACTGCATTACTTCTGGGTGGTAGCCAAGACCGGCAGCATCGTGCGCGCCTGCGAGCAACTGAACCTGACGCCGCAGACCATCAGCGGGCAGATTTCCCTGCTGGAACAGACCTACGGCATCGAGTTGTTCCAGAGAGTCGGCCGGCAACTCGAACTCACCGAAGCCGGGCGCCAGGCCCTGCCCTACGCCGAGCAGATGTTCCAGCTCGGCGGCGAACTGGAACTGATGTTGCGTGCCCAGCCCAACGAACAGCAGATCCTGTTCCGGGTCGGCGTGGCGGACGTGGTGCCCAAATCCATCGTCTATCGCCTGATCGCGCCGACCATGGAGCTCAGCGAGCCGCTGCGCATCACCTGCCGCGAAGACAAACTCGAGCGATTACTGGCGGACCTGGCGATCCAGCGCCTGGACCTGGTGATCTCCGACAGCCCGATGCCGTCGCACCTGGACATCAAGGGCTACAGCCAGAAACTCGGGGAATGCGGGATCAGTTTCTTCGCCACCGCCGAGCTGGCGGCGTTATACGGTCGGGATTTCCCCCGTAGTCTGCACGGCGCGCCGCTGCTGATTCCCGGCGCGGAAACCGTGGTGCGCAGCCGTTTGCAGCGCTGGTTCGCCGAGCAGCAAATTCAGCCAAGAATTGTCGGGGAGTTCGATGACAGCGCCTTGATGCAGGCGTTCGGCCAGTCCGGCAGCGGGATCTTCATCGGGCCGAGCGTGATTGCCGATGAGGTGAAGCGCCAGTACGGCGTCGAGTTGATCGGTCAGACCGATGCGGTGAGCGAGTCGTTTTACGCGATTTCAGTGGAACGCAAGGTCAAGCACCCCGGCATCAAAGCGATTACCGAAGGTGCCCGACGCGAGCTGTTTACAGAGTTTTAAGCCGGCGCGCAGACGTCGCGCGGCTTGAGCACCATCAACACCATGGCGAGGAAGATCGACAGCAGAATGAACCCGGCTGCGGCGAAACCGACGAAGCCCAGGCCGGCACTGTCAATCACCCGACCGCCAATGATCGCGCCCAGACCAATCCCCAGGTTGGCCCCGGCGATGTTCAGCGACGCGGCGAAAGCCGGCGCCTCAGGAGCGGCTTTCATCAAGCGCACGTGGCTGACCAGAAAGAGCGCCGCCTGCGTCACGCCCCAGATGCCCATGGCCGCCGCCAGACCCAGCGAGGAATTGATGTTGGGCACCAGCGCCACCATCCCGGGGATCATGAACGCACAGAACATCACCGAGGCCATCAGCGGATGGCGATCCACCGCGCGCCCGCCCAGCGAGTTACCGATTAGCCCGACCGCGCCGAAGCCCATCAGGCACCAACCGACCACGGTGCCATTGAAGCCGGCCAGACGCTCGAGAATGTCCGCCAGATAGGTGTAGGCGGTGAACATGCCGCTGAACACCAGGATCGACAGCAGCACATGACCAAGCATCAGCGGGCTGCGCAGGATCTTGAACTGCGAAGCGAAGCTGACCTGATGCTGGTGCAGGCTGGTTTTCGGCAGGTAGACAAACAGCAGCAAGGCCTTGGCGAACGCGATCACCGCCAGAATGGCGAACGCGCTGCGCCAGCCGAATGCATCGGAAATCAGCGTACCCACCGGAATGCCGAACACCGTGGCGCAGACGATGCCGAAGCCGATCTTGGCAATGGCGCGACCGGCGAAGTCCGGGCCGACGATGTCCACGGCGGTTTCACTGGCCAGCGCCCAGAACACCGGCAACCCCAGTGCCGGGATCAACCGCGCGAGGGCCATGACCCAGATGTTCGGCGCCAATGCCGCTACGGTGTTGGCCAGACCGAACATGATCAGGATGGTGATGAACAGTTTGCGCCGTTCGAATCGGGCGAAATAGGCGGTCAAGAAAGGACCGAACATGGCCACGGTGAAAGCGAATAGAGTCACCAGCAACCCGGCTTGCGGGATGGTGACTTCCAGGTCGCGGGCAATCGCCGGCAACAGGCCGACGATGACGAACTCCGTGGTCAGCACCGTGAATCCGGCGGCAGACAACAGAAGGATGGGCAACAGCATGAGGAACTCCAGCAAAACGACGACACCAGCGCTGACCCGAAGGCCCGCCGGCAGAACTTGAAAATAAGGATGCGCAATCTTAACAGAGTGTTTCCCGAGTGACTTGCACAAACCTGTCTATGTTGCCGAACGTTTCGGTGGCAGATCGTCACAGGCCTGAAGGATAAGGCCTACGCTGTGATAAAGTCCGCGCCCTGAAAAACGTACACCCTGTTCAGCCACCCGTTCAACGGCGTGGCTGTCGCGTCATTCCTTTCGGTTCGTGTCTGTGGCCTGCCCCCGATTCATCGCCCGGATCACGCAACCTTGCACCCTATAAAAAAGCAGAGATGCCGTTATGACCGCTTCATCCCCTTCTCTAATGCAACGCCTGAAAAGCCTCAGTCTGGTCACGCAGATCCTGATCGGCCTGATTGCCGGCATCGCCCTGGCGCTGCTCGCACCGGAGGCCGCGAAAGGCACCGCTTTCATCGGCAAGGTGTTCGTCTCGGCACTGAAAGCCGTGGCGCCGATTCTGGTGTTCGTACTGGTGATGGCCTCGATTGCCAACCACAAGCACGGCCAGGAAACCCATATCCGGCCAATTCTGTTCCTCTATCTGCTGGGCACCTTTGGCGCTGCGGCGGTGGCCGTGGTTGCCAGCACCCTGTTCCCGTCGCATCTGGTGCTGTCCACCGACAACGTTGCCGTGACGGCACCGGGCGGCATCGGTGAAGTCCTGCAAAGTCTGCTGCTGAGCGTGGTCGATAACCCGGTCACCGCGCTGATGAACGCCAACTTCATCGGCATTCTGGCCTGGGCCATCGGCATGGGCGTCGCCATCCGCCACGCCGGTGATACCACCCGGGAAGTGGTCAGCGACCTGTCCAACGGCGTGACCCTGATCGTGCGCGTGGTGATCCGCTTCGCGCCGCTGGGGATTTTCGGCCTGGTGGCTTCGACCCTGGCCACTTCCGGTTTTGGCGCACTGGTCGGTTACGCCCACCTGTTGGCGGTGCTGTTGGGCTGCATGGCCTTCGTGGCGCTGGTGATGAACCCGCTGATCGTGTTCTGGAAGCTGCGCCGCAACCCGTACCCGCTGACGCTGAAATGCCTGCGTGAAAGCGGCATCACCGCGTTCTTCACCCGCAGCTCGGCGGCGAACATTCCGGTCAACCTGGAACTGAGCAAACGCCTGGGCCTGCACGAAGACACCTATTCGGTCTCGATTCCGCTGGGCGCGACCATCAACATGGCCGGTGCATCGATCACCATCACCGTGCTGACCCTCGCCGCCGTGCACACCCTGGGCATCGCCGTGGACATCCCGACCGCGATCCTGCTCAGCGTCGTCGCGGCGATCTGCGCGTGCGGTGCGTCCGGTGTAGCCGGCGGCTCGCTGCTGTTGATCCCGCTGGCGTGCAGCCTGTTCGGCATTCCGAGCGAAATCGCCATGCAGGTGGTGGCGGTCGGCTTCATCATCGGCGTGCTGCAGGATTCGGCCGAGACGGCGCTGAATTCCTCCACCGACGTGCTGTTCACCGCTGCGGCTTGCCTGGGCGAAGAACAGAAAGCCCAGCGTCCGGCGTAAAAACCGAGCGCAACAAAAAGCCCGCCAAGGCGCAAACCTTGGCGGGCTTTTTTGTTGCCGGGCTGTTTAGAACGCGCCCATGTAATCGCGCTTGCCGATTTCAACGCCGTTGTGACGCAGCAGGTCGTAAGCAGTAGTCACGTGGAAGAAGAACTGCGGCAGGCCGTAGCTCAGCAGGTAGGCCTGGCCGCTGAAGCGCTTCTCTTTCGGGGTGCCCGGACGGGTCACGATCTCGATGCCTTCCTTGCCGTTGATTTGCTCAGGCTTGATCTCGCCGATGAAGGCCAGGACCTTGGCGATCAGCGCTTGCAGCTCGGCGAAGGTGGTTTCGGTGTCGTCGTATTTCGGGATTTCGACTTCAGCCAGACGCGAGGAAACGCCTTTGGCGAAGTCCACGGCGATCTGCACCTGACGCACCAGCGGGAACATGTCCGGGTACAGACGCGCTTGCAGGAAGGCGTTCGGGTCGATGTTTTTCGCGGTGGCGTGGGCTTCGGCTTTTTTCAGCACATCGCTCAGGGCGTTGAGCATTTGTTGGAAAACCGGGACGGATGCGGCGTACAGGGAAATGGTCATGGCAGTCTCACGTGGTGGCTGGGTGAATCGTGGGGCGATTATAGCCATGCTCGCGGGCCGCGCGACTTGTCTTTTATCCAGCAAGGATTAGGCTAGGCGCCTTCGACTGCAGAGGGAACGCGCGATGTCCACAGAACTTGAAACCAACGTCAACGAACCACGGCTCAACGCCACGGAAATCCGCATTCTGGGTTCGCTGATCGAGAAACAGGCCACCAGCCCGGAAACCTATCCGCTGACCCTCAACGCGCTGGTGCTGGCCTGCAATCAGAAAACCAGCCGGGAACCTGTGATGAACCTGACTCAGGGCCAGGTCGGCCAGAGCCTGCGCGCTCTCGAAGGTCGCGGTTTCGCCAAACTGGTCATGGGCAGTCGCGCCGATCGCTGGGAGCACAAGGTCGACAAGGCCCTGGAGCTGGTGCCGGCACAGATGATTCTGACCGGGCTGATGTTCCTGCGCGGCCCGCAGACCGTCAACGAACTGCTGACCCGCAGCGGTCGCATGCATGAATTCGAAGACGCCGAACAAGTGGTGCATCAACTGGAACGCCTGATCGCCCGGGATCTGGCGGTGCTGATTCCGCGTCAGGCCGGCCAGCGCGAAGACCGCTACACCCACGCGCTGGGTGATCCGGCTGACATCGAGGCGATTATCGCGGCGCGACAGAGTCCGAGTGATCGCGGCGCTGCCAGCGGTGTGTCAGTGGAGCGTATCGAAGAGCTGGAAGCGCGGATTGCGGCGCTGGAAGAGCGTCTGGCCCGCCTCGAATAAGTGCAATAGGGGCGGCGTCACTCGCCGTCCCAGTAATCCACCCCGTCCGACTGCCGCGCCACTGCGACGAACCCCGAGGCATTGCCCTCGGCATCGATGCTGAAGTTATCCATCACCGCGTATTTGTTCGAGTCCGGGTACTCGCAGATGTCCGGTTGCTGCTGGGTGCTGACCGCCAGATAGCGCAGCTCCTGCGAGCTGGTGTTGATGATTTGATGCGCCTTTTCCGGGCCGCCCGGCGGGCAGGCGATCACGTCGCCGGCGCGGATCGGGAAACGCTCGGCCCCCAGACGCACCTCCCCTTCCCCGGCCACCACGTAGAACATTTCCTCATTGACCCGATGACTGTGGAACGGGCTGCCGCGCATGCCCGGCGGCAGCGCATACAGCCGATAACCGAGCTTCTGCGCGCCCAGTTGCTGGCCGACCCGGGCGAACCGCTGCTGGTAACGCCCGGCGGTTTCGCCTTCAGGGGCCAGGGCTTCGGGCAACGGTTCGAGTTCGACATCATTCAGGTTGAGAATGGGCGGGTGCATGCAAACCTCGGTTTTTGTCGTGGGGCAAGTCTGTGCCTGCTGATCCGGCAGTATAGGCAATGACCAACCCCGACACCGGGATCAATCAACTGCGGGCAAACGCCACCGCTGCATCGAACTGCTCGACCGTCGGCCGCACGCCGGTGTACAGCACGAACTGCTCCAGCGCCTGGATCGCGATCACTTCCAGCCCGGTGATGACTTTTTTGCCTTCGGCGCGGCCACGCACGATCAGCGGGGTTTCCGAGGGGATCGCCACCACATCGAACACAGTATCGGCAGATTTGATCACGTCGACTTCAAATGCCAGTTGCCCCGCTTCTGGACCACCGTCCATGCCCACCGGCGTCACGTTGATCAGCATCTGCGGGCGCTCCTCACCCAGATCCGCCTGCCAGCGATAACCCAGGGAATCGGCCAGCGCACGGCCGGCGCGCTCGTTGCGGGCGACAATCAGACCATTTTTGTAGCCGCCGTCACGCAAGGCACTGGCCACAGCCTTGGCCATGCCGCCGCTGCCGCGCAGGGCGAAAGTCGAGTCCTTCGGCACCGCGTGGGTTTCCAGCAACTGGGCGATAGCAATGTAATCGGTGTTGTAGGCCTTGAGATGGCCCTTGGTGTTGACGATGGTGTTGATCGACTGGATCGCCGCTGCCGAGGCATCCAGCTCGTCGACCAGCGCAATGCTCGCTTCCTTGAACGGCATCGACACCCCGCAACCGCGAATGCCCAGCGCCCGGATCCCGCCGACGGCTCCTGGCAGATCCTGGCTGCTGAAGGCCTTGTAGTAGAAATTCAGGCCCAGTTGTTCGTACAAATGGTTATGAAAACGCAGACCGAAATTCCCGGGACGCCCAGACAGGGACATGCACAGTTGGGTGTCTTTGTTGGGGTTCATCTGCATGGGAGTCTCCTTCGAATGCACTTTCGGATGGACGGGATTAGCCAGACCATCGGGTTCTGAACGATCATAAGGCGGTCTGTTCCGGGCATCACAGCCGTTGCCTGAAACCCGGTAAGCAAGTCGGTACAGACCTTACACAAAATTTACCCAGCCGCCGTGCTGTTTTTCCAAATGTTGCTGTCTTAGAAGTATCCCCGCGCTATCCCGAGCCTGTTGCAGGCCCGGACGCCGGGTCGAAGAACCGAGGATTAATCATGATTCGTAAACTCCCCATCGTGGCCTTGTTGATTGGTGCATTCGCGATCACGGGTCAGGCAGAAGCCCACGGCGGTGGCTGGCAGGGCCCGGCGGTATTTGGTGCGATCGTCGGCTCGGCCATCATCGGCTCGGCGCTCATCAACCAGGATCGTCCGGTGTATGTTCAACAGCCTGTTTACGCTCAACCGGCGCCGGTGTACGTGCAACAACCGCCACCACCGGTCTACTACCAGCCGGCCCCGGTTTACGTACAACAACCGGTTTACGTTCCAGGCCCGGTCTACTACGGTCCGCCCCGTGGTTATTACGGCCACCCGCACTACTACGGTGGTCGCTGGTAAGCACACAGACAGAGCCCCGCTTTTACAGCGGGGCTTTTTATTGGCCTCAAGAAAGCCAACCGTCCGTCGGCCAGCGTCTGAAAAAATCTCGCCAAGGTCGCTGTGGGGACAGTTTGAACCGTTAAAGTCGGCATGATGGACTCGACCGTCGGGCCGAAACACAAAACGGTCATCTATTTGTCATGACGGAACCGCAATCTGAATCCGTCCGCATACAACAGGTTGATAAAAACAAGGACGACTGGAATGCCAACACAGAATCCGCACCGCATCGTCGGTTTATGCACCTCGAGCAAGGTCTACAACGCACTGACCGAGCTCAAGCACCTTGAAGGCCATCGCACGGCGAAATTTGTGTCGCTGCTGGCGGAAAACCTGGTGCGCAAGGGCTTGCTCAACGAGCATGAGATCGTGCACATGCTCGATCAAGTGGTCGATTGACCAAGCCCTCAACGGTATCAATGTCCACTATCGAAAGCGTTGATTGTCCCTGAAACGGCCAAGTCCCTAAGGTAGCTCCATAGATTGATGGAGGTACTTTTCATGGCACAGGTTCAAATCATGTCCGTTGTCGGCAGCGCGGTTCCCGCCTCCCTCAGAGAGCTTGGACTGCTCGCCTGCTGGTATCTGGTGCGCGACGGCGAACCGGTCAGCGGCCCGCTCACTTCGCTGCCAGCCGCCCAGGCGCTGTCGCAACGACTGATCAACGGCCCGTTCAAGGCTTAAGGCAACTGCACCTTAGGTCTGGTTTCGACGAACAGAGCCCAGCTCGACATGAACAATGCAGCGATCAGCGGCCCGATCACGAAACCATTAAGACCAAACACCGCCATCCCGCCCAGCGTCGAAATCAGGATCATGTAGTCCGGCATGCGCGTGTCCTTGCCCACCAGCACCGGACGCAGCACGTTATCCACCAGGCCGATCACGAACACCCCGAACAGCCCCAGCACCACGCCCTGCCAGATCATCCCGCTGAGCAGGAAGTAAACCGCCACCGGCGCCCAGACAATCCCGGCCCCCACCGCCGGCAGCAGTGACAGAAACGCCATCAACACTGCCCAGAGCAACGCGCTGGGTATGTCGAGAAACCAGAAAATCGCCCCGCCCAGCGCGCCTTGCGTAATGGCCACCAGCAGGTTGCCTTTGACCGTGGCGCGCACCACCCGATTGAATTTCAGTTGCAGGCGCCGCTTGTGATGCTCTTCCAGCGGCACCGCCGTGCGCACCTTGCGCGCCAGTTCGGCACCGTCGCGCAGAAAGAAGAACAGCAAATACAGCATGATGAAAAAACTCACCACGAAATCGAAGGTGCCCTGGCCGAAACTGAATGCCTGGGTCGCCAGCACCTGACTGCCCTGCATCGCCGCCTTGACGATCTTCTCGCGCACGGCATTGAGTTCACCCATGCCGAAACGGTCGAGCAGATGCTGAAAATACGGCGGCAGGCTGTGCTTGAACTGCGCCAGATACGCGCCGATGTCGAGCTTGCCGCTTTCGATGTTGTCGTAGAGCGTCGCCCCTTCCTGCACCAGCAAGACGCTGATGACGATCACCGGCAGAATCGCGATCACCACGCAGACACTCAGGGTGCACAGTGAAGTCAGGTTGCGTTGCCAGCCGTACTTCTGCTGCAACCGGCGCTGCATCGGCGCGAACACGATGCCGAGGATCACCGCCCAGAACACCGCGCCGTAGAACGGCAGCAGGATCCAGATGAAGGCCACCGTCACCAGCAGCAACAGCACGGTGAGGGATTTGAATTGCAGACTCTTTTGGTTCATGTCCGGTCCATGTCAGTCAGGCGCCACGCGCGCCCGCCCAACTTAGTCAGCCCACGCCCGCGCGAGTGCCATCTTTGTTCATGGAGCATAGATCCAGATCAATAAACCCTCGCTGCACCTCGTTTACCCTCCCGCGCTTTTGCGACCGACACCGCCATGACGCCCTCCTTCACCCCGGAACTGCTCGCCCCCGCCGGCACCCTGAAAAACATGCGCTACGCCTTCGCTTACGGCGCCGATGCGGTCTACGCCGGCCAGCCGCGCTACAGCCTGCGGGTGCGCAACAACGAGTTCGACCACGCCAATCTGGCCCTCGGCATTCGTGAAGCCCAGGCCCAGGGCAAGCGTTTCTATGTGGTGGTCAACATCGCGCCGCACAATGCCAAGCTCAAGACCTTCCTCAAGGATCTGGCGCCGGTGATCGAGATGGCGCCGGACGCACTGATCATGTCCGACCCCGGCCTGATCATGCTGGTGCGCCGGCACTTTCCGCAGATGCCGATTCACCTGTCGGTGCAGGCCAACACGGTGAACTGGGCGAGCGTCGAGTTCTGGCAGCAACAGGGGCTGAGCCGGATCATCCTGTCCCGGGAGCTGTCGCTGGAAGAGATCGGCGAAATCCGCGAGCAGGTGCCGGGCATGGAGCTGGAAGTGTTCGTCCACGGCGCGCTGTGCATGGCCTATTCCGGCCGCTGCCTGCTCTCCGGCTACATGAACAAGCGCGACGCCAATCAGGGCACCTGCACCAACGCCTGCCGCTGGAAATATTCGGCGCAGGAGGCCACCGAAAACCAGCTCGGCGAGATCGTGCAGACCTTCGAACCGCAACCGACCCTCGGCCTCGGCGCCCCCACCGATCAGGTGTTCCTGTTGCAGGAAGCCAACCGCCCCGGCGAGATGATGCCGGCCTTCGAAGACGAGCACGGCACCTACATCATGAACGCCAAGGACCTGCGCGCCGTGCAGCACGTCGAGCGCCTGACCCGCATGGGCGTGCACTCGCTCAAGATTGAAGGCCGGACCAAATCCCACTTCTATTGCGCCCGCACCACTCAGGTCTACCGCCGGGCCATCGACGATGCGGTGGCCGGTCGCGAATTCGACCGCAGCCTGATGACCGATCTGGAATCCCTCGCCCAACGCGGCTACACCGAAGGTTTCCTGCGCCGGCACGTGCACGACGAATATCAGAACTACCAGAACGGCAGTTCGGTGTCGGAACGTCAGCAATTCGTTGGCGAGCTGACCGGCGAGCGCCGGGATCGGCTGGCCGAGGTCATAGTGAAGAACCGCTTTGCCCTGGGCGATCATCTGGAACTGATGACGCCCAAGGGCAATTTCCATTTTGATCTGCATGAATTGCAGAGCCTCAAGGGCGAGGCCATCGACGTGGCGCCGGGGGACGGGCACACCGTGTACCTGCCGATTCCGGATGCGGTGGATCTGCGCTTCGGCTTGTTGATGCGCGACGTGAGCGGGACCTGATCCGGCTCAGGCAAACTCCTCGCGCAACATCGCCACAAACGCCTCACGCGCCGGGTGCACCCCGGCATTTTCATGCCAGTAGAACAAATTGTCGATGGCCGTCAGTTCGGGGAATTCGTAACCCGCACATCCGGCGCCTTTGGCGTACTGCTCGAACACGCCTTTGGGCACCAGCGCCACGCCAGCGCCGGCACTCACGCAACCGACAATCGCCCCGTAACTGGCCAGGCTGACAATCGGCAACGCCAGGCCCTGACGCAACAGCCAGTGCTCCAGCGCGGCGCGATACGGACAGCCCTGCGGCCACATGAACACGGTCTTGTCCTGCAAATCGTCGAGGTCGCGTATCGGCCCGAAAGAAGTCGAAGCGATCAGCAGCAGTTCCTCTCGATACATCGGCGTGCGCTTGAGCTGCGAACGCTCGACGTCCACCGCGACGATGGCGCCGTCCAGACGATGACTGACCGTATCGTCGAGCAACTGGCCCCAGGTGCCGGTGGTCAATTCCAGCGCCACATTCGGATAGCGCTTGTGAAATTTCGCCAGCAAGCGCGGCAGACGCCCGGTTGCCGAAGACTCGATGGCGCCGATGCGCAGCGGCCCGGACGGCTCGGCAGCGGGATCGACCGCCCGCTTGGCTTCGACCGTCAGTGCCAGAATCTTCTCTGCATAAGCCAGAAAGGTCTGCCCGGCAGGACTGATCCGCAATCCCCGCCCTTCGCGCAGAAACAGCGCCACTCCCAGCTCCGCTTCCAGGGATTTGATCCGCGCCGTGATGTTCGACGGCACGCAAAACAGCTTTTCCGCGGCTTTGGCGATGCTGCCGACCTCGGCCACGGTCTTGAACATGCGGATTTGCGCCAGCTCCATATTCATCACTCTGAGTGAACGGTTCGCGCAGTATAAGTCAGTTGTGGCGAATGATTGGCCGCCCGGATACTCGGTGCATCAACCCTGCTGGTGCCTCGCTCATGCCCTCCACTTCGCCTTTGAAAATCCTCTTGGCCATGGCCTTCGTCGTCGGCTGCTGGGCCTATTCGCCGACCGGCATCCACATCGGCCTGCAAGCCTACGATCCGGGTCATCTGGCGTTGCTGCGCTTTCTGCTGGCGTCGCTGTTCATGGCGGTGATTGCAGGCTTCAAGGGCATTCACCTGCCGCGCCTACAGGATTTGCCACTGTTGTTTGCCTTGGGCTTCTTCGCCGTCAGCCTGCATCACGTCGTGTTGAACATCGGCCAGCAAAGCGTCAGCGCCGGCGCGTCGAGTGTGCTGGCGCAATCGACGCCACTGTTCAGCACGCTGCTGGCGCGGTTTCTGTTCAAGGATCGGGTCAGCGTCTGGCGCTGGGGTTGTGTGCTGACAGGATTCGTCGGCGTGGTGATTGTGGTGAGCGGCGATCGCGGCCTCGGCAGCATCGACGCTCATGGTTTGCTGATTTTGCTGGCCGCCGTTTCGTGGAGCGTTTACTTCGCCCTGCAAAAACACCACGCCCGGCGCTACGACGGGCTGACGCTGGTTTGCTACACGGTGTGGTCCGGCACGCTGCTGTTGTTGATCTACTTGCCGGGGCTGGCCGACAGCGTGGCCAGTGCGCCGCTGCGGGTGCAATGGGCGGTGCTCGCTCTGGGGGTATTTCCCAGCGCCCTCGCCTATCTGGCGTGGGCGTTCGTGCTCAAGCACGTGGACCTGAGCCGGGCGACGATGACGCTGTATCTGATTCCGCCGACCGCGATGGGGATTGCTTCGGTGTGTCTGGGCGAACGCCCGACACTGCTGGTGCTGGTGGGGTCGGCGGTGGTGTTGATCAGTGTACTGGCGTTGAATCTGGAAAGGCCGGCGGTGGTCCGGGCCATCGAGACTTGAGTCGCGGCGGCATCAGGCGCCGCCCGCCGAAAACCGGTCGCGACTGTTGCTCAGGTGCAACCACATCGCCGCACGCGCCGCCTCCGGATCCTGGCGTTTGATCGCGTTGAAAATCGCCTCATGCTCCAGGTTCGCCAATTGCCCGAGCTTGCTCAAATCCACCGCCCCGCGCTCGGCCGCATTGACCCGGGTGCGCGGAATCATCGCGCTGCCCAGGTGCTGCATGATTTCGGTGAAGCAGACATTGCCGGTGGCTTCTGCAATCAACAGATGAAAGCGCCGGTCGGCCTCGACGCAACTGTCGTTGTTGGCCAACAGACTCTGATAATCGTCCAGCGCCTGACGCATCTGCAGCAGTTGTTGTTCGCTGCGACGTTGCGCAGCCAGCGCCGCCGCTTGCGTCTCCAGACCCATGCGCAATTCGAGAATGCTGCGCACCCCCAGCGCGGTATCGACATTCAGCCGCAGCCCCTGCTCCGGCGCGCGCTCGATCACGAACGTGCCGATGCCGTGCCGCGTCTCCACCAGCCCCGACGCCTGCAACTTGGAAATCGCCTCACGCACCACGGTGCGGCTGACGCCGTGTTCCTGAACGATCGAGTTCTCCGACGGCAATTTGTCTCCGGGCAGCATCTGGCCGAGCAGGATGCTCTGGGTGAGTTTCTCGACCAGGTCATGGGCCAGGTTGTGCGCGCGTTTGCGGGCGGGGGCGTCGAGGTCTTCTTGCATGGTCGGTTCCGGTGATCGGGGCAAGCCGATCGTAGCACTGCAGGCGATGACTTGTATGAGCTCCTATGATTTCAGGCGCTCAACTTGTATGACAACAAGCGATTTTCGCTAGAAAACTTTCACTGTTTTCACGCCAACACTCCACTTTTGCTGGACTGGCACTCTGCACCCTGGCCCGCAACCATCCTTTAAAGCCCAACAAATACGGCACATCAAATCCAGAAAAGCATAAAAACCCTTCCCCGTAGATAAATTTGATTGAGCGCTCTCACTTGTAGGACAAAAAAATTCAGTTGTATGATGTCTATCAACAACGCAGCACTCAGCCACACCCCGCATAAAAATAACGAGTGGGAGAAAACCAAGTGAAATCATCCATTGCCGGGATGAACGAGGGCGCCGATTCGGTGCTGTCCTCCGCCATTGCCAAAGTCAAACGCCACGTCCTGCCGCTGTTCGTCATCATGTTCATCGTCAATTACATTGACCGGGTGAACATCGGTTTCGTCCGCACCCACATGGAACATGACCTCGGCATCGGTGCCGCGGCCTACGGTTTCGGTGCCGGGCTGTTCTTCATCGGTTATGCGCTGTTCGAAGTCCCCTCCAACATGCTGCTGCAAAAGGTCGGCGCGCGAATCTGGCTGACCCGCATCATGCTCACCTGGGGTCTGGTGGCCGCCGGCATGGCGTTCATCCAGAACGAAACCCACTTCTACATCCTGCGTTTTCTGCTCGGCGTGGCCGAGGCCGGATTCTTTCCAGGGGTGATCTACTACTTCACTCGCTGGTTGCCGGGGGCCGAGCGCGGCAAGGCGATTGCGATTTTCCTCAGCGGTTCGGCCGTGGCCTCGCTGATTTCCGGCCCGCTGTCCGGCCTGCTGCTACAGATCGAAGGTCTGGGCCTGCACGGCTGGCAGTGGATGTATTTCATTGAAGGGATGTTCTCGGTCGGCCTCTGCGTATTCGTCTGGTTCTGGCTCGACGCCAAACCCCACGACGCCAAGTGGCTGACCCGCGCCGAGCAGGATGCGCTGGTCAAAGCCATCGACGACGAACAGAAGGCCCGCGAAGCCGCGACGCCGGTCCGGCCGTCGCTGGGCAAACTGCTCAAGGATCGCCAGATCATCCTGTTCTGCCTGATCTACTTCTTCATTCAATTGACGATCTACGCCGCGACGTTCTGGCTGCCGAGCATCATCAAGAAGATGGGCGAGATGAGCGACTTCCAGGTCGGCCTGTTCAACTCGATTCCGTGGCTGCTGTCGATCATCGGCATGTACGCGTTCGCCTCGTTCTCGGCGAAGTGGAAACACCAGCAGGCGTGGGTCGCCACGGCATTACTGATCGCCGCTGCGGGGATGTTCATGTCCACCACCGGCGGGCCGATTTTCGCGTTCGTTGCGATCTGCTTTGCCGCACTGGGTTTCAAATCCGCATCGTCGCTGTTCTGGCCGATCCCGCAGGCCTATCTCGATGCGCGGATCGCCGCTGCCGTGATCGCGCTGATCAACTCGGTGGGCAACCTCGGCGGCTTCGTCGCCCCCACCACTTTCGGCTTGCTGGAACAACACACCGGTTCGATCCAGGGCGGCCTCTATGGTCTGGCCGCGACCTCGATCATCGCCGCGATCATCGTGTTCGCCGCCCGCATGACACCCAAATCCGCACCTGACGTCGCCGTGGCCGATGCCGCGCCGAAACACGCTTGAAAGGACAATCCCAAATGACCGCACACGACATCGCCAGAGCCCCGATCATCACCGAGATGCAAGTCATCCCGGTGGCCGGCCACGACGGCATGCTGCTCAATCTGAGCGGCGCCCACGGGCCGTTTTTCACCCGCAACATCGTCATCCTCAAGGACAACGCCGGCCACACCGGCGTCGGTGAAGTGCCCGGCGGCGAACGCATCCGCCAGACCCTCGAAGACGCCCGCAGCCTGGTGGTCGGCAGCCCGATCGGCACTTACCAGAAGATCCTCAACCAGGTGCGCCAGACCTTCGCCGACCGCGACGCCGGCGGCCGTGGCCTGCAAACCTTCGACCTGCGCATCACCATTCACGCGGTCACCGGGCTGGAAGCTGCCCTGCTCGACCTGCTCGGCCAGCACCTCGACGTGCCGGTGGCGGCATTGCTCGGCGAAGGCCAGCAGCGCGACGAAGTGAAGATGCTCGGTTATCTGTTCTACGTGGGCGATCGCCGGGAAACCGACCTCGCCTACCGCAGCGAACCGGATGCCGACAATGACTGGTTCCGCGTACGTCACGAGAAAGCCATGACCGCCGACGCCGTGGTGCGTCTGGCCGAGGCTGCCCACGCGCGGTATGGCTTCAAGGACTTCAAGCTCAAGGGCGGCGTGCTCAGCGGCGATGCGGAAATCGAAGCGGTGACCGCACTGGCCGAGCGCTTCCCCGACGCCCGCATCACCCTCGACCCGAACGGCGCTTGGTCACTGAAAGAAGCCATCCGTCTGTGCCGCGACCAGCATCATGTGCTGGCCTACGCCGAAGACCCGTGCGGTGCGGAAAACGGCTATTCGGGCCGTGAAGTGATGGCTGAATTCCGCCGCGCCACCGGCCTGAAAACCGCCACCAACATGATCGCCACCGACTGGCGCGAAATGGGCCACGCAATCCAGTTGCAGTCAGTCGACATCCCGCTGGCCGACCCGCATTTCTGGACCATGCAGGGTTCGGTGCGCGTGGCGCAGATGTGCCACGAATGGGGCCTGACCTGGGGCTCGCACTCCAACAACCACTTCGATATTTCCCTGGCGATGTTCACCCACGTCGCGGCCGCCGCGCCGGGCGACATCACCGCCATCGACACCCACTGGATCTGGCAGGACGGCCAGCGCCTGACCAAGGCACCGCTGCAAATCGTCGACGGCTGCGTGCAGGTGCCGAAGAAACCGGGGCTGGGCGTGGAACTGGACATGGATCAGGTGGCCAGGGCCCACGAACTCTATAAAGGCATGGGACTGGGTGCACGGGATGACAGCGTGGCGATGCAGTTTCTGATTCCGGGCTGGACGTTCGATAACAAACGGCCGTGTCTGGTGCGCTAAGCCTGCGCGGCCTCCAGCAACCAGTGCCTGAACGCCGCCATCGCCGAGGTCTCCGGCCGTGACTGCAACCGCGTCAGCCAGTAGCTGCCAGTGGTGATTTCGATGGCAAAGGGTTGGCGGATCAAATCCGCCGCCAGTTGCCGGGCAAACATCAACGGTGGCGCCAGTGCCACCCCGCCGCCCTGCAACGCCGCTTCCATCATCGCCAGCGACGAGTCGAACACGATGCTCTGGGGCGGCGCGGCATGGGTCGCCAGACCGGCCGCGTGAAACCAGTCCGGCCACTCATCGGTGCGATAGGAACGCAGCAGACGCTGCTGCAAAAGATCCCCCGGCGTGTGCAATTGCCGGGCGATTTCCGGCACACAGAGCACTGTCAACGGCGCCTCCAGCAACCGGGTCGCCTCGATACCGTGCCACGCCCCGGCGCCAAACCGGATCGCGTAATCCAGCCCTTCGGCGGCCACGTCCACCCGGTTGTTGTTGGTCGACAGCCGCAAATCTATGAGCGGATGTTTCGCCTGGAAGTCCGCCAGCCTCGGCAACAACCAGCCCACGGCGAAAGTACCCACCGCGCCGACCGTGAGCATTTCCCGATATTGCCCGCCCGCCAGACGCTCCAGCATCTGCGCGATATGATCGAACGACGTGGTCAGCACCGGCAGCAGGGTTTCGCCCTCGCCGGTCAGCATCAGCCCACGGGGCAGGCGTTTGAACAGGATCACGCCGAGTTGCGCCTCCAGGCTTTTGACCTGATGGCTGACGGCGGCCTGGGTCACGCACAACTCCACGGCGGCGCGAGTGAAGCTCAAATGACGCGCAGAAGCTTCGAAGGCGCGTAATGCATTCAAAGGCAATTGAGGTCGAATCATGCCAAGTCCCAAATTTTTCTAATGGCTCATCCGAGTTTTCATCGTTTGTCGAAAGACGCCGGACTGCCTAGATTTGGCGGCGCCGATCAGCCGGCCCGACGGAAAACGCTCGCAGTGTAGCGGGATAACACCATCAACACTCATGGAGAGTGGTTCAAGCATGTTTTCGATCAACCTGAACAAACTCAAGTCCCTCAGCGCTTTCGGACTCTTCTTCGCCGCCGCCACTTGCCTGGCCGCCCCGCAAACCGACGATCAGTTGCAGGCGCTGGTGAAGGCCACCGTGACACCGGTCATGCAGAAACAGGACATCGCGGGTCTGGCCGTAGCCGTGACCGTCGATGGCAAAGCGCATTACTTTAACTACGGTGTTGCCGACAAGAGCACCGGGCAAGCGGTGAGTGAAAACACCCTCTTCGAAATCGGCTCGGTGAGCAAAACTTTCACCGCGACCCTCGGCGCCTACGCCCAGGCCAGCGGCAAACTGGAATTCTCCGACAAGGCCAGCCAGCACTGGCCCGAGCTGAAAGGCAGCGCCTTCGACCAGATCAGCCTGCTGCAACTGGGCACCTACAGCGCCGGCGGCCTGCCGCTGCAATTCCCGGATGCCGCGGATTCTTCCGACAAGATGCTTGGTTATTACCAACAGTGGAAACCGACTTATCCGGCCGGCAGCCAGCGTCTGTACTCCAACCCGAGCATCGGCCTGTTCGGTTACCTGGCAGCAAAAAGCCTCGGCCAGCCGTTCGATCAGATCATGACCGAAACCCTGCTGCCGAAACTCGGACTCAAGCACACCTTCCTGTCGGTGCCGGCGTCTGAACAAAAGCTCTATGCCCAGGGCTATGACAAGAACAACAAGCCGATTCGAGTCAGCCCCGGCGCACTGGACTCCGAAGCCTACGGCGTGAAAACCAGCACCGCCGATCTGCTGCAATTCGTCCAGGCCAACCTCGACAGCGCGAAACTCGAAACACCGCTGCAAAAAGCCATCGCCCTCACCCACACCGGCTACTACACCGTCGGGGACATGACCCAGGGCCTGGGCTGGGAACGCTACGCCTACCCGATCAGCCTCGAGCGCCTGCTGGACGGCAACTCCACGCCGATGGCCATGGAACCGCACAAAGTCAAATGGCTGAATCCGCCACAACCTGAGCCGGCGAACGTGCTGCTGAACAAGACCGGCGCTACCGGTGGCTTCGGTGCGTACGTGGCGTTCGTGCCGTCGAAGAATGTCGGGATCGTGATTCTGGCGAACCGCAATTATCCGAATGGAGAGCGGGTGAAAATCGCGCACAGGATTCTGGGTGAGTTGACCCGGTAATCACGCCATAAAAAACGGGCGACCTGAGAAGGTCGCCCGTTTTTGTTTGAGGGTTTGAAAACTACGCCTGTAGCTTCCAGCCCAGTACATCCATCAGGTCGCAGCTGTCGCGCAGCGGGATCGCCAGCACCCGGGCGAAATCCTGCAGCAGCAAGGCGTCGTGGCCAGAGCCTTCTCCGAGCGAAATGGTTTCCAGCAATTGGGTCACGCTGCGCAAGCGGTATGCAGCGGTGCCGTGGAGTACGTCTACCGGAGCTTCGCGGTCGATCAGGAGGCAGGGGATCTGGCAGTCGATGCCGGTGATGGGGATGTAGCGGGGTTTGGGGGTGACAATGTGTTCGGGGGACTCTGGGTTCGTGGGAGTTTCCGGCCTGTTTGGATCTGTTTTTTTCATGTGTGAATACCTCTGACATTAAGGGAGAAACTGCCGAACTCCCTTCCACGAGAGGGTGGCAGCTTTGCGCAGGTGTGGAAGTCCGGGGTCAGAGAAACCCGGTGCACTTGAGAGTGCTCCTGCGCATAGCTGCCATAAACGACGATGGTGGCATAAAAAATACCAACATCTGGTCAAAGGCGCACATACGCTTCCCTGTTATCCCCGGACTTCCACATCCGACCGCTGATTTTGCAGCGGCCCGGAAAGGTTATCGGCATGGGTCTCGGAGCACCAGATCACCAGTGCCGACGCGCGTTGCAGGAAAAATCCGATGGATTTGAAGGGTGTTGCGTAACTCATTCCACTGGGAATATGCGGCAACTATTTTCATAAGGCGGGTATCACTACAACGGGTGACACGCGGGCAATAAAAATGGCGAACGGTAAAACCCGTTCGCCATTTTTTGTTCAGGTCACCCGAACCGCGCTCTCAATCATCCGGCATTTCCGGCGGCTTGGCGGGTTTCGCAGGTTTTGCCGGTTTGCCGTTCTTCGTCCCCTTGGCCGGTGCTGCCTCGGCGGCCGCTGGAGGTGGGGGCGCGGCGACCAGTTCCTTCTCGGCGGCCGGCAATGCATCGATGGTGTCGAAGACTTTCTTCAGGTCCACCGACTTTGCCTCGTCCCCGGCGGCCGACAGTTTGGTTTCCCCGTCCTTGCCCATCAGAAAAACTTTCGGATAGGCCCCGGCGCCCAGCTTCAGCGAGCGCAGCAACGCCATGGTGTCCTGTTGGCCTAGATCCTTGCCGTCAAGCTGCCCGGCCATATTGAGGATGGTGTAGACCTTGAGCTTGCGGTCGGCGATCCCCTGCTTGTTGGCCGGATCCTCAAGGGACTTTTTCAGGCTCACCCAGACCGGGTCGACCGTACTGCTGGCGATGACGATCAAGGGGCGGTAGTTGCCTTTGTCGACATCCAGAGGGGAATCGTTGTCCCCGGCGAACAAGGGGCCGGCAATCGCCAGCAAGAGTGTCAGGGTCAATGACCTGATGAGCATGCGCATCTCCTTTTGATATCCACGCTCTAATGATTGCGCATCGTGGCGATTGTTCCGGGGTTGCCCGGCAAATATGTTTCGCCTTGTTCAAAGCGTAGGTCAGCAACGATTTTGCGCAACCGGACGGGCGCGATCCTGTCGCCCGTTTGTTTACCTTTTATGACCGCCCCGGAGCGACTGTCGAGCTTGCCGGGTCATGCCGGCACGCGGATCAGAACGCCAGCTTGTAACCGATCAGCACCAGCATCGTCGCCAGGCACGGGCGCAGCAGTTCATCGGAGACCCGACCGGTCAAGTGGCTGCCGAGCCAGATGCCCGGCAGCGACCCCACCAGCAGGAAGCCCAGCACGCCCCAGTCCATGTTGCCCATGCTCGCGTGGCCGAGACCGGCGACCAGGGTCAACGGTACGGCGTGGGCGATTTCGGTGCCGACCAGGCGGCGGGTCGGTAGCAGCGGGTAAAGGATGAACAGCGCAACGGTGCCGAGGGCGCCAGCGCCGATGGAGGTCAGGGCGACCATGGTGCCGAGGATCAGGCCGGTGATCACCGTCATGATATTCAAGCGAGTGCCGCTGGGGTTGTAGTTGCCGCCGGCGCGTTTATGGGCGAATTCCAGCAGGCGCTTCTTGAAAAGAATCGCCAGCGCCGTGGCGAACAGCACGAAGCCCAGCGCCTGCTTGATGATTGCGTTCATCGCGTCCGGCGCGGTGTGCAGGGTGCTGAGGAACCACAAGGTCATCGCCACCGCCGGGACACTGCCCAGGGTCAGCCAGCCGGTGATGGCCCAGTCGATGTTTTTGTTCTTCCTGTGCACCAGCACGCCGCTGGATTTGGTGATGGCGGCGTACAGCAGGTCAGTGCCCACCGCCGTGGCCGGGTTAATACCGAACCACAGCAGGATCGGCGTCATCAACGAACCGCCGCCGACACCGGTCATGCCGACGATAAAGCCCACCACCAGCCCGGCAATCACCAGACCGAAATTTGCCAATTCCATGAAGACATCCAGAAGACGACAGGAAAAATCTGGCCCGCAGCATAGCGATTTTTCTTATAACCTCCTATATCGATCCGATCTATCGTTATGCCATTTCATGCTTCAGTGCTGTCGCCGACCAGGTTTGAAACTGTGGGTGGAATTGATCCACACCGTAGCCAGCGCAATCAGCGACAAAATCAACAGCGCCCACGGAAACGACATCGCCCCGGCCCGGTCCAGCAGCAACCCGCCAAACAATCCGCCACCGGCAATCGCCACGTTCCACGAGGTGGTGAGCATCGCCTGCACCACATCGACATGTTCACCGGCAGAGTCCGCTGCGGCGGTGAGCAGCAACGTCGCCGAACCGCCGAACGACAATCCCCACACCGCCATGCAGGCATAGATCAGCCACGGCGACGGTGCGGCCAGTGCCAGCACCAGTGCGGTCACGGCAAACACCGCGAGGCTGATCAGCGCCAGTCCGCGCAACCAGCGATCCACCAGTAGGCCGATGATCCAGATCCCCAGCAGCGAACACAGACCGAACACCAGCAACACCAGATCGACACGCTCGGCGAGGCCGGCCTGCATCAGGAACGGTGCAATATAGGTGTAGAGAATGTTGTGGCCGAGCATCCAGGTCAGCACCACGAACAGTACCGGGCGCACGCCGGGCAAGCGCAGTGACTGCATCAGCGGCAAACGTTCGGCGCGGGCCTGGCCCGGACGGTCCGGCACCGCGATGACGATCCACGCCGCCAACACCAGAGCCAGTGCCGACATGATCCCGAACGAGGCGCGCCAACCGATCACATTGCCCAGCCAGGTGCCGGCCGGCGTGCCCAGCGACAACGCCACCGGGGTGCCGAGCATGGCAATCGCCAGCGCCCGGCCCTGCTGATGCACCGGCACAATCCCGCGCGCGTAACCGGCCATGATCCCCCAGGAAAGCCCTGCCGCCATCCCGGCCAGAAACCGCGACGCCAGGGTCACGCCATAATGAGTGGAAAACGTGGTGACGGTGTTGAACAGCAGAAACCCGCCAACCGTCATCAGCAGTACCCGCTTGCGCCCCCAGCCCCGGGTGGCGACCGTCAGCGGAATCGCCGCGACAATCGAGCCCAGTGCATACAGCGTCACCAGTTGCCCGGCCAGCACTTCGCTGACGTTGAGGCCGGCGCCGATCTGCGGCAACAGACCGGCCGGCAGGGTTTCGGTGAGGATGGCAATGAAGCCGGTCATGGCAAACGCCAGCAACGCGGCGTAAGGCAGTTTGTCGGTGCGGGTGGCCCTTTCCAGGCTCGTGTATTCGGCGCTTGCGGGGTCGGTCATGACAGGTGCAGCTCCCTTTGAGTCAAATCGGACGAAAGATTGTATACAAACCTTATCGTCCGCCACTCTACCCGACTCAGCTCACTGCACTGGCAAAAAATTCAAAAACAGCAGGCTCTGGGCGTAATTCAAACCGATGCGCCGGTAGCGTTCGTCGAGCATCTGGGTCAGCAGATCCAGGCGCGCCACGACTTTGCCGAACTCTGTCGCGAAGCTCAGGTTGCTGCCCTCTTCTGAAATTTCGTTGGAGAACAGCAGCGGCTGACCTTCCTTGTTCTGTCGCTGGGCGAGGATCCACGTGGCTTTTTCGATGTTGCGCGCGGCGTTGTTGACGAAGGTCGGGTTGATCGCATCGGTCATGTAGAACTCGATGCGGTTGCCGTGGGCCGTGACCAGCATGCTGCCGATCGCATAGATGAACGCGCCGACCCGGTCACCGAGAAACTCCGGGCTCATGGCGTAACTCAGTGCCGCCAAATCTTTTTTGCCGCCAAGGGTCGGCAGCGGTTGCTGCTGTTCGATGGCCAGCCGCACCTGCTTGACCGCCGTGCGGATGTCGAGGAAACCGGATTTGCGCAATTCGTCCGGGTTGCGCAAGTACAACTTGCCCATCAAGCGATAGAGGCTGTCGAGGTTGTCGCGCATCGCCAGGGTGGCCATGCGGTCGACGCTGGTCTGAAGAAACTCCTGAGGCCTGCCCTCGCGCATCTGGCTGATGAAATTGTTGCCGTCCTGATGGCTGCAAGCGCCGAGCAACAGCGTCGACAGGCAGGCCAGCAACAGGCACGGGCGATGAATGAATGCAGCGATGTGGGGCAAAAATCTCGGCATGAATTCTTTGACGGACACATTCCTGTGCGGCGGGAGTCACCGCAACCTGGCCATGGATAGAGCCGGGGATTGCGCAAAAGTGCAGTGCCGCAGCGGTTTCCCGACTTTCGGCGTTTGACGAACCACTATTTAGTCCGACTTTATTTTTGCAATAAACGTTTAATCGTCTATAAATTTTCATTCGCACGACAATTAGCATGACTATTTAGTGATTTTGAAAACAACAACAAAAAAGGAAGGTCAACCATGCTTCAATCCCGACACTCACTCTGCGGCCTCGGACTGTCCCTGATGATCGCCACCCTCACCGCCCAGGCCGCCGGTCTGTCCAGCGAACACAAAGCCTTCGGCAAAACCAATGACGGCACGCCCGTCGAGCAATACATCCTGCGTAACAGCCACGGCATGCAGGCCACGGTCATCACCTACGGCGCGACCTTGCAGGCGCTCCAGGTGCCGGACAAACACGGCAAGCTCGACGACATCGTCCTCGGTTTCGACGATGTGCAGGGTTACCAGAAAGGCACCGCGTACTTCGGCGCGACCATCGGCCGCTTCGGCAATCGCCTGGCCGGCGGCGCCTTCGAACTCGACGGCAAACGCTATCAAGTGCCGCAGAACGACAAGACCAATGCCTTGCACGGTGGCACTCAGGGCTTCGACAAAAAGGTCTGGAAGGCACAGGAAACCAAAGACAAGGATTCGGTCGGCGTGACCCTGACCTACCTGTCGGCGGATGGCGAAATGGGTTTCCCCGGCAACCTCATCACCGAAGTCACCTACCGCCTCACTGATAACAACGAGCTGCGCATCGACTACAAGGCCAGCACCGACAAACCGACAGTGCTCAACCTGACCAACCACAGTTACTTCAACCTCGCCGGCGCCGGCAACGGCGATATCCTCAAGCAAGTCGCCACCCTGCACGCCAGCCATTACACGCCGGTCACCGCCAAACTGATCCCGACCGGTGAACTGGCGCCCGTGGCCGGCACGCCGATGGACTTCACCCAACCCACCGCCATCGGCCAGCACATCAAGGTCGATCACCCGCAACTGAAATTCGCCGAACCGCAACACGGCGGCTTCGATTTCAACTGGGCGCTGGACACCAAGGGTAACGTCAGCAAACTCGCCGCCGAAGTCAGCGACCCGCAATCCGGTCGCCACTTGCAGCTGTTCACCAACGAACCCGGCGTACAGTTCTACACCAGCAACTTCCTCGACGGCACGGTCAAGGGCAAGGGTGGCAAGGTCTACCCGCACTGGGGTGCGTTCACCCTGGAGACCCAGCACTATCCGGACTCGCCGAACCAGCCGAACTTCCCGAGCACCCGGCTGGATCCAGGACAGACCTACACGCAGAGTGTGGTGTTGAAGTTTTCGGCGAAGTAGCCGCCCTCGCCTCCTTTCTGGAACCGGACGGAACCCGTGGGCTATCCTGCTGCCCACCAAGGTATCGACCGTTTCGGAAAGGAGGTTTGAATGCGTACCCTCGAACTGGCTGGCGTACAGGTTCCGGTGATTGGCCAGGGCACCTGGCGCATGGGCGAAGACCGCTCGGCGCACAAGCGTGAAGTGGCGGCCCTGCGCAGCGGCATCGAGCTGGGCATGACCCTGATCGACACCGCCGAAATGTACGCCGAGGGCGGTGCCGAAAGCGTGGTCGGTGAAGCCATCGCCGGCCTGCGCGATCAAGTGTTTCTGGTGAGCAAGGTCTACCCGCACAACGCCAGCCGCAAAGGCATTCCCCAGGCCTGCGAGCGCAGCCTGCGCCGGCTCGACACCGATTACATCGATCTCTATCTGCTGCATTGGCGCGGCCAGTATCCGCTGGACGAAACCGTCGAGGCCTTCGAGCGCCTGCGCGAGGACGGCAAGATCGGGCGCTGGGGCGTGTCGAACTTCGACGTGGACGACCTCGAAGAACTGTCTTCATCGGCGTGCGCGACCAATCAGGTGCTGTACAACCTGGAAGAGCGCGGCATCGAATTCGACCTGCTGCCATGGTGCCAGCAACAGCGCATGCCGCTGATGGCGTACTGCCCGATCGGCCAGGGCGGCGCGATGCTCGCCGAGCCGGTGCTGAAACAGATCGCCGCTCGTCACGACGTGACCCCCGCACAGGTTTCGCTGGCGTGGATTCTGCGTCAGGATGGGGTGATTGCGATTCCCAAGGCCGTGCGCCCGGAACACGTGCAGCTCAATGCACAAGCGGCGCAGCTGCAACTCGATGCCGGGGATCTGGCGGCGCTGGACCAGGCGTTTCACGCGCCACAACGCAAGCAGCGGCTGGCCATGGTCTGAGCCACCGCCGACTGACAGAGGGCTTCGCCATGAGAAGCACTGATCAGGACGATCCATTCAACCTGCAACGTTTCGTGCTCGCCCAGGACCCGGTGTTCGAGCGGGTCCAGCGCGAGCTCGGCGAGGGCCGCAAGCGCAGCCACTGGATGTGGTTTGTGTTTCCGCAGTTCGCCGGGCTCGGGGGCAGTGAGATGTCCCGGCGCTTCGCCATCGGCTCCGCCGGTGAAGCCCGGGCCTATCTGGCCCATGAGCTGCTCGGTGCCCGGCTGCGCACCTGCGCGCAGCTTGTGCTCAATGTGCCGCAGCGTTCGATTGCCGAGATTTTCGGCCACCCGGACGACCTGAAATTCCACTCATCGATGACCCTGTTCGCCCAGTTCGCGGACGACGACAGCCTCTGGCATCAGGCGCTGGAGCGCTACTTCCACGGCATTCAGGACGAATGGACCCTGCAACTGCTGGACTCAAAACAGGCCCAGTTGCCCCCCGATCAGGGTTGAGAAATCGTCGTCGACAAATGGCAGGATCGCATCCGCCACCGGTTGCAGCTGGCGGGTGATGTAGTGGTCGTAGTCGATGGCCGCGCGGCGTACTTCCAGCGGCTCGGGGCCGGCCAGGGTGATGACGTAGCTGATCCAGCCGCCGTTCTGGTATTGCCGTGGCCGCTCGTGCTGCGCGTTGTAATCGTCGGCCAGCCGTGCGGCGCGCACGTGGGGCGGAACGTTGCGCTCATAGTCGTCGAGGGTGCGGCGCAGGCGCTTGCGGTAGACCAGTCGCTCATCGAACTCGCCGGCCAGGGTCTTGCGCACGTATTCGCGCACGTAATCCTGATACGGCTTGCGCTGGAAGATCTTCTCGTACAGTTCCTGCTGGAATTGCCGGGCCAGCAGCGACCAGTCGGTGCGCACGGTTTCCAGGCCTTTGTAGACCATTTCTTCGCTACCGTCGGCGCGGGTCACCAGACCGGCGTAGCGTTTTTTGCTGCCCTCCTCGGCGCCGCGAATGGTCGGCATCAGGAAGCGTTTGTAGTGAGTTTCGAACTGCAATTCGAGGGCGCTTTCCAGCCCGTACTGCTCGCGCACGTGCTCGCGCCACCAGTCGTTGACGTGCGCAACCAATGCCCGGCCGATTTGCGCTGCCTCCTCCTGACCGTGGGGACGACGCAGCCAGACGAACGTCGAGTCGGTATCGCCATAGATCACCGCGTGGCCCTGAGCCTCGATCAGCTGCCGGGTACGCAGCATGATTTCGTGGCCGCGCAGGGTGATCGACGACGCCAGCCGCGTATCGAAAAACCGGCAACCGCTGGAACCGAGCACGCCGTAGAAGGCGTTCATGATGATCTTCAGCGCCTGGGACAGCGGCGCGTTGTGTTCGCGTTTGGCAGTCTCGCGACCCTCGGCGACCCGGGCGACGATGGACGGTAGGCAATGCCGGGTGCGAGAGAAGCGAGCGCCGCGAAAACCCGGCACCGAATCGGCGTCATCCGGATGCTGCAAGCCTTCGATCAGCCCCACCGGGTCGATCAGGAAGGTGCGGATGATCGACGGATAAAGACTTTTGTAGTCGAGCACCAGAACCGACTCGTACAACCCCGGCTGCGAGTCCATGACAAACCCGCCGGGGCTGGCCTGCGGAGGATTGGTACCAAGGTTCGGCGCCACAAAGCCCTGACGGTGCATCAACGGCATGTACAAATGAGTGAACGCCGCCACTGAGCCGCCGCTGCGATCCGCCGGCAGACCGGTGACGCTGGCGCGCTCCAGCAAAAACTTCAGCAGTTCAGTCTTGGCGAAGATCCGCGTGACCAGCTCGCAGTCCTTGAGGTTGTACTTGGCCAGTGCCGGTTTGTCCTCGGCGAACATGCGGTTGATCTCGTCCATGCGCTGGTACGGGTTGTCGATGGACTTGCCCTCGCCGAGCAACGTCTGGGCGACGTTCTCCAGGCTGAACGACGGGAAACTCCAGGTCGCCGAACGCAGGGATTCGATACCGTCGATGATCAACCGCCCGGCCGCTGCCGCAAAGTAATGATTGCGGCTGCCGTGTTCGCGCCACTGCATTTCCTCGCCCCCGCGCCCGAGCTTGAGCGGCACACCGAGACGTCGGGCATGTTCGTGGAGAATGCGCAGATCGAACTGCACGAGGTTCCAGCCAATGATCGCGTCGGGGTCGTGACGGGCGAACCAGTCGTTGAGCTTCTTGAGGATCAGCGTGCGTGATTCGCAGTACTCAAGGTCGAAGTCGACAAGGCTGTCATCACCGTTCGGCGCGCCGAGCATGTACACCTGTCGCTCACCGCAACCTTCCAGCGCGATGGAATACAACTCGCCCTGCTCGGTGGTTTCGATGTCCAGTGAGACCAGTCGCAGTTGCGGACGATAGTCGGGTGAAGGCTTGAGGTGGGCGTCGAGCAGCACACCGTCGGCATCGGGCGTGCCGCTGAACCACACCGGCGCCGTGATGAAACGCTCCATCAAGTAGCGCTCGGGCGGTCGCACATCGGCTTCGAAGACATCGACACTGTGGCGGTTGAGCGCGGTTTCCAGACGCATCAACTGACCGTGCTGCTGGCAATACAGCCCGAGCACCGGGCGATGCTCGAAATCCTGCAGGGCCAGGGGGCGCAGTTCGACGTTCTTTTCATCCGCCAGCACTCGCTCGGCCTGCTCGCGTTGCACAGCCGGAATGAACGCCACCGACGGCTGATGCGGCAGGCGTACGCGGCGCGGCCCGGCGTCGGTCGCCAGCCAGAACTCGACTTCGGTGCCGGCCGGGGTATCGCGCCAATGCCGGGTCAGGACGAAGCCCTGCTGTAAATCCACCACTGCGACCTCGAGAATTGAACCAGTGTGGCGAGTTTACGCGTCTCGGGGCGATATTGCTGACGAGCGCCAAAGCCTGGGCACTGTCAAAGTTGACAGGTTACCCATCACATCGATGTTGATAGCATTCGCAGAGAAATTACCTCGAACTCTCATTGGTGCGATGCACTGCAGGATCGGGCAAATTGACTAGCTCCGTACATCACCGTACGCCTTCACTCATCGTGATGGACGGGCGAGGCCTGCCGGTTCGCGAGGTGTCCTGTCTACGCACTACGGTGGGGGCACCTACGGAGTCGCTGATTACCCGAAATCACTACGACACCGCTGGCCGCCTGGTGGAGTGCCGGGATCCCCGCCTCTTTGGCAGCGCACTCAATGCCAATCTGGTGAGCGTGTATGGATTGCAAGGGCAAGTGCTCAGGACCGAGAGCGTCGACTCCGGCGATCGCGCGAACCTGCCCGGTTTGGCCGATCAGATACTCACCCGCTGGGATGGACGTGGCTACGTCTGGAACAATCACTACGACAGCCGTATGCGCCTGATTGCCGTCGGAGTGAATGACCAAACCGATATCGAAACGCTGACCTTCGGCCGGGCCGACGCTGATCCCGGACAAAATTTGCGCGGGCAGCTCATTCACAAAGTCGATCCTTCAGGATCAACGGACTTCGGCCCCTTCAGTCTGTCGGGGTTGCCGTTTGCAGAAACCCAAACGCTCGATAGCAGTGCCTACACCACTCGATGGCACTACGGCGCCGACGGCAAGCCACTCAGCCAGACCGATGCCGGTGGTCACTTGCAAGAATCTCGATATGACATCGCCGGACAACTGATACAGGTAACGTTGCAACTGGCCGGCAGCCACACCGTCCAGGAGATTCTCAAAGACTCTCGTTACAACGCGGAAGAGCTGCCCGTGGAACAGACACTGGGCAATGGGGTGATTCGAACCTGGGATTACGACAATGCCAATGGCTGGCTGGCCACCATCAAGGCTGGTGTGCCCGGCCAGCCCCTGCGCCAGTATCTGGAGTATGGCTACGACAAGACCGGCAACGTGGTCAGCCTTCAGGATCACACCTTTCAACCGAAGTTTTTTGCCAACCAGCTTATCAACGGGATACGTCACTTTACCTATGACTCGTTGTACCGACTGATCAGCGCTACCGGTCATGACGCCTTGCCTGCGACCGGCACCCCGGGCCGTCCGGTGCCGAGCGATCCCGCCCATCATCTCAATTACCGCCAGACCTACAGTTACGACGCAGGCGGCAATCTGATCCAGATGGTGCATAACCGCGCGGTGGGTGGGTATACCCGACAGATGTTCATTCAGCCTTCAAGCAACCGGGGCGTGCCATGGCAGGCAGGGGATCCCGATCCGGACTTCTCCACGCTGTTTGATCGTCATGGCAATCTTCAGCAGCTACACCCGGGCCAACCCCTGGCATGGAACATCCATGACGAACTGGCCAGCGTCACACTGATCGAGCGCAGCGGCGAGCCGGATGACAAGGAAACCTATCGCTACAGCGGTGGCAGGAGGGTTTCCAAACGGCACGAGACTCATACCCCGTCCACCTCGCATTTTCACCAGGTGTACTACCTGCACGGCCTGGAAATCCGCACGCGGGAAACCGGCGAGGTCTTGCATGTCATTACCTTGCCGAATGCGATCGGCAATGTGCGCTGCCTGCACTGGCTCGCCGGGCGCCCTGCTGAAGTCGACAACGACCAAGTGCGCTACTGCCTCGACGACATCCAGCACTCCGGCATGCTTGAGCTCGATCAGCAGGGCCGCCTGATCAGCCAGGAAGACTACTACCCCTTTGGCGGTACGGCCGCGTTGACGGCTGGCTCGGCCCGGGAAGTGAGTTACAAGACCCTGCGCCACTCGGGCGAGGAAATGGACGAAACCGGGCTCTATGCCTATGAAAGGCGCTACTACGCCTGGTGGTGCCAGCGCTGGATCAGCGCTGACCCGGCTGGTGCGGTGGATGGATGGAATCTGTATGCGATCGTCAGGAACAATCCCGTCAGTGCTGTAGACGTGCTTGGGTTGACTGGCGAAAAGCTCAACCAGCGAGTCAGTAGCCGAACGACTGCCATGATCACGGCGGGCAAAAATGCCGCGACAGGCACCCCTGCACAAATCAAGAAAAGACTGGCGGCAAACCCGGATTCTCGATACTCGAAGAAATATCGAGACACCGTTGCCGTGGCACACGCCGGCGCACTGATCCCGGGGGCAAGCGCGAAAGAGGACATTATCCTCACGGACTTCATCAATATCCCATTGGAGAAGGAACCCCTGACGAGGGCCAAACAGGGGATCCATCTGTCCAGAGCCGTCGATTACAAACTTGGAAATGACAATCTCGCGTCCCTGGGCGTCTATGAGGTCACTGACCTCGGACGTTTGAAAGACTACATGAAGGAGCAATACATCAAGCGCCTGGCCGACAAAGATGTCGCGGTCAAAGTGTACAAAGGCGCATCAACCGAGCCGCTCGGCCTCTCCGGGATGCAATACGAAGTGCCTTCCATCCACGATGCGATACTGGATCGCATGGAGCGGCATGTTAAAGCCAGTAACATGCATCTGCCGGTCAGTCGAGGCCTGCCGGGGGCTCATGCAGAAGTGCAGGCTGCCAGTGTCTCCCTCTACCTCCAGCAAACCCTGACCGGATCTACCGATCCAGGGTCGATCTCGCTGGTGACGCAACGACTGCAAAACGCTGAACACGCTCAGGCTTTTGAAGCCTGCTTCAGTTGCGCCGGGCATTTGGTGGCCACTTACGACAATGCGGTCAAACCCTTTAAAGTTTTGACAGGCTCCACCGGCCTGACGCACGAGATCTGGAAAAACCAGCTGGGTGCACTGCAGTAAAGCTGCGTGCAGATAGACGAAAGCCGGTCAGGGAGAACCTGACCGGTGATTATCTCGCGACGGCCTATGTCGCCTTGTTCAACGCATCCAGCGTCAGCGTTTTCAATAACGCTTTACGCTCCTCGGCCAACGCCAGCAACTCTCGCTCGTACACCTGCTGCGTCAGCGACCCCGTCATTTGTCGCCCGAGCAACACTTCCAGCCTTGCGTTGAAATCCAGAGCATTCTGCGCAAACGCCTGCTGATGCCGGCTTTTCAGATATTTGCGCCAGAAGCGTTGTTCTATGATCTGGTTGACCAGCCCTTCACCAGCCTCAAGTCCCAGAACGGAGTCATAGGCCTGTTCAATCCGGGCATCCGTGACCTCGCCTATCTCCCTGAACAACATGCCCCGCGATTGCCACGGCAGCTCCAACCGTTGCGCCAGGCCAGTCTGGAACGACAGGTAAATTTCCACCTCGTCGATCGTGCCAGTCATGTCCCCGTCTTCATCCACTGCGATAAATGATTCACCGGCCTGCAGACGGGACCTGACAGTGGCCCGTGCAATCTCATTGACCTGATCCAGTCGGGATTTGCCTTTGGCCAGCGCAATCAGTGCAGCTTCAACCTGCTCGGGAGTGCCCGCCAGATACGCTTCGCGGATCAATACCTTGATGCCCATTTCATTGAATATCTGCGCACCGGCATCTGCGCACGATTCTGGATGGCTGGCCATGCCAAACAGCTCTTCGCGCAACGGCGCGTCTTGCGCGGCCGCATCAATCATTCGCCAAACCCGCTGCGTCAGCTCCGCACGATTCGCAGCTTCGATGTAATCTGCCGATTCGACCAACTGCTCCAGAACTTCGAAAAACCCCTGGGAGTCCGCTTGCGCCTCAAGCTGATTCCACGTGGCTTGCCTGCCCAGCAGTTCCGAGCCGCTCACACCCTCCAGCCAGTGCACACTGGTTTTCTCACCCTTGGGCGGATAGCTGCGCGCGGGGTCATAACCGACTGAACGCATGTAGGTCTGAAACTGTTCACGAACCGGGTCAGGCAATCGGTCACGGCTCAAACGTGTACGGGCAACCAGTCGGGCCTGTTCGGAGCCAGGTACCACTTGAGGTAGTCGATCGATTGGATTGTCCAGCAGATCCAGCTCGAAACCCCGCGGCCTTGGCAGGGCAAACAATCCTTGGGGCCAATCGACCAGACCACTGTCATGTAGATCCAGCCTCACCAGTTCAGACAGGCGACTGACATCCGGCGGCAGCGACAACGCCGGGTTGTTTCCAAGATTCAACGTTTGCAGATGAGTCAGCTCCGCCAGTTCCGCGACACTTTCAGCGCTCAAGGTCAATTGGTTGGCGGACATATCCAACGACTCCAGCCCCCTCAAGCTCCCCTTCAGGCGCGGCAGTGCCACAAGCTTGTTGTCGCTCAAGTCCAGTGATTTCAAATCGGGGAAATAATCCAGAAATCCATCGATATTGGTACGCAACTCCGCACTGCGAAACCGCAAGGTACTCACATGCGGGAACTCTACGTCCAGCGCCGGCAGATATTCCAGAAAGTCACTGGTCCAGTGAAAGTCCAGATCCAGGATGCAACCGTTCGCCGAAGGTGTATGCGCGGCTTGCCAGCAGCGCTTGATCGCCTCGGCAAAACGCCCCTTGTGGTAGCGCTGATCCATCGGTAACAACTCGCCCCTTTCGATGGCCACCCACCCGTCCAGAGTGTCGTTCAGTGCCTGAAAGCTTTGTTCTTGCTCACCAATGCGTTGCCGTAACCGAGAAGGTGTGCCCGACTCCCGGGCAAAGGCATTGAACGACGCTTCGGTCGATTGCGGATACAGCGTTTTGAACCTCTGCTCCAGACTTGGCATATCTCCCGTACCCAGAGGCGTCTCGTCGATTCGCACCGGGTCCTGCAGGAGGATCGTTTCCGGTTCTGCGATGCGTAAACGTGATCGACCCTCGCCTGAATCAACGACCTCCATCCGTTCGATCCACGGTGATGACTTGAGCGGTTTCAGAGCCCAGCACACTACCTGCCGCTGCCCATGCCCCCAACTGAATCAGGTCTTCAACCACACCGAGCACATGCTCCGCCGCTTCGGTACGCTGCCCCTCGGACCACTCCACGATGCCCTCGAACGTTTCATCCAGCAGCTGATAGGCGGTATAGGCCAGCATCAGCTCGCCCAGCACCGGCACAAAGGGGGCTGCGACGAATGCACCGGCTTCCAGCACCGTGACGACGACTTTCTGAAAACTGTCCCAACGCGCCCAACGCGACTTCGCGTCTTCATCACCGGCAGGAACGGCCCGGGTCCTGGCATCGGCAAACAACTGGTTCAAGTGGCGGGCAAAGGCGTGTTCCCACACATCACCGACAATCCTCGCGCTGGTCAGTCTCAAGTCCGGACTGGCAACCGGCTCGGGGCGCCACGTCGGCTGTTGCGTACCAGGAACGGACGCATGCCATTGCAGTTCTACAAGCCGTTCATTGAGCTGAAAGAAGAAATTTCCACGGTGCCGATGAGGAACGAAACGACTGAAAAATTGCTGGTAAGCCGGAGTCCGCAACTGCTCAGTCAACACTGCAGCGAATCGTGCAGCCGAGGGATAGCGCCTGATCGGGTGATGGGGGTCATGAGGGACGTAGGCAATGACGGGTTCGACCGAACGACTGCCCTCGAGATCTCCCGCGATCAGTAGGATTGAACTCAGATCGACGCCCATCATCGTCACCGTATGACAATGCAGGGATTTTGCGCCGAGCGTTAATGACCGGTCTCCTTGTGCCAGCCGCAAAAGCAGCGCATGGGTCTGCGAATCAATGTCTCCTTTCATGAGTGCGAGTTCGCTCGCCACCACCAGAGCGTCTTTTTCACAGGCCTGGAAAGCCAGTTTCAGCCGTGCCTTGACCACCGGTTGGGTGAAGTCAAAAAAAACGTCGAGATAAGTCTGGTATCGACGCCCGATGTCCAGCTCACGACAGAGTGAGGCAAAGGCCTCGACCGACAGCCGTGACTTGATCGGCACGATCTCGAACTGTTCCGCCGCCGAAGGTCGGGTTATGAATTGGCTTGCGGCGTCGAAATAGCCAGCGCGGGTTTCCTTTGCTTCGAAGTTGTTCAACGCCGCGTCGAGCAAGGACACTGTCCGCACTTCGAATCCACCGGCCAACCCCGTTGAACGATACGTTCTGAGGAAGGTATTTCTGATATCAACTGTGACGGCGAATCGGGTCTTGAGCGCTTCGACCAATAACGGCTCGGCGAACGCTTCAATTTGCTGGAGACGACCAAAAACCCTGTCGGACTCGTTGCGTGAGTGCCAACTGGCCGCAAGTGCCTTTTTGAGGGCCATGCGTTGCGCTGCGTGCACCTGGTGATACCAGGGCAGATCACGCCTGGCCGCCGTCCGCATGGCGAGACGATGAGCATCTCTGGACTTCAACAACCAGGAAGGCATTGAACTTGCGATTGATCGGGCCGCTGCATTCTTGGGCGGTTGTTGACTGCTGATCCGTACATTTTGCATTTGATGCTGTCATCCATGACATTGAGGGCCCTGGAGTCTACAAAAAACGCAGCGCCGTTCGCTCCGGACTCTGTTTCGAAACTTGTGAGTGCTTGTGGTCACACCTGCAATCGGCAGTGGGTTGAAGCCATTTACCGGGAAATGACGTTTTTTGCGTGTTATCTGCCGTTTTGCGACCTTGCTCTGTGCGCCACGGTCTACGATGCTTGGAGAACAACGACAACACCTGAGTAACCGCCATGAAAACCGTCGCCCAGCTGCTCAAGCTCAAAGATCAGAAAAATCAGGAAGTGCACCAGATCAAGCCCGATCACATGGTGCTCGAAGCGCTGATGAAGATGGCCGAGAAAAACGTCGGCGCCTTGCTCGTGGTGGAGGACGAAAAAGTGGTGGGCATCATCAGCGAGCGTGATTACGCACGCAAACTGGTGCTGCACGGGCGCTCGTCAGTCGGCACCCCGGTACGAGACATCATGGTCGCGAACGTGATCACGGTGGACACCCACCAGACGGTCGACACCTGCCTGAGCATCATGTCCGACAAGCGCCTGCGTCACTTGCCGGTGGTCGAGAACGGCAAACTGCTGGGCCTGCTGTCGATCGGCGACCTGGTCAAGGAAGCGATTGCCGAACAGGCCGAGCTGATCAAACAGCTGGAGCAGTACATTCGCGGGGAATGATCAACCGGGCCAATGCCTTGCAAAGACCGGCGCCAGCACCGGGTGCCGGTCGATGCGTTGCAGCCACGCATAAAACCCCGGCCGGGCCTGGCGCAGGTGTTCGCGGGTGCCGGCCCAGCGCGTGACCACCGCCGCCAGCACGTCCAGTGCTCCCGGTGTTTCATCGTCCAGATACAGCTCGGCGGAAAACTGGTCGGCGAACACTTCCCACATCCAGTGCAATCGCTCCCGGGCACCGGCCATGAGGTTCTGCCGCGACGCTTCGTCCGGCATCACCAGCCAGCGCTCGGGGTAATCGATGACGCCGATGGCCCCGTAGCAATTGCTGACGATGTACACCAGTCCGCGAATGGCCTGGTCACGGTCAGCGGTATCGGCCGGCAGCAGGCCTGACTTGGGAAAGCTCAGCCCCAGGTGAATCAGGATCGCCGCGCTTTCGGTCAGTGCGCTGCCATCGGGCAGTTGCAGGGTCGGAATCTGCTTGAGCGGATTGAGCCTGGCCAGTTCCTGCGCAGCTTCGGCGCTGGCTTCGGTGTCGATGAAGCGATAGGCGATCTGGCACAGTTCGAGCGCCGCCTCGATGGCCGCTGCCCCTGAATTCCTGTGGCCGTAAAGTTGATACATGTTCCCCCCTCGAAATAGCGACTCCCCGTCTGCCCTGGAGTGTAGAAGGCGCGGCGGATATCGCCGCCGCGAGCCGATGACTGAAGCGTCAGTCCCGGGCCATGCAGCGCCGATAACGCTCATCGACCCGCTTGGCGAACCACGCGGTGGTCAGTTTGCGGGTGATCTTCGGGCTTTGCAGGACAATCCCCGGCAGCACCGCCTGGGGCAATGATTTGCCTTCGGCCTTGTCCGCCAGTTCGAAAACCCGTTGATACAGCTTGGTCTCCTCGAATCCCGGGGTGTTGCCCTTCTCCAGTTGCTCGCGGATCACCGGATTGCGCATGCCCAAAGGCTTGCCAAGCTTGCGCACCGCCAGTTCGGTGGTACCCGGCATGATCGAGTCGTAGCGGATCAGGTCGCCATCCAGGGCCAGCGGCACACCCGACACGCGACTGACCGCATTCTGAAACGCCGCGTTGCGACTGGCGTACCACCCGGCGTTGAAGTCGGCGAAACGGTACAGCGGTTCGCGATAACTCACCGGGTAACCCAGCAAATGGGCGATGCCGAAGTACATGCCGCCACGGCGGGTGAACACTTCGTGGCGAATCGTGCCGTTCACCGGATACGGATAACCCTTGGCATGCTGCTCGGCGAATTCGATGCTGACCTGCATCGGCCCGGCGGTGTGCACCGGGTTGAAACCGCCAAACAGCGTGCGCCCCATCGGCACCATGCCGATGAAGTCATCGAAAATGGCGCTCAGGTCTTTCTCGGTGCGTGCCGCGCTCAGGCGCTCGCTGTAGCTCTTGCCGTTGGGCGAGCGCACCTGCAAGGCGCCGCTGACCAGCAGGCTCGGGATGTGCACTTTGGCGGCGCGCCGGTCGATCTCGTCGCGGGCGATCTTGCCCAGGCCGGGTACCGGCGGGTCGACCTGAAAGTTGGATTCCTGCTCGGCGACGGCCAGCACCGAACACAGGTTTTGCGTGGTCGGGCTGATGCCCTGGGCGGCGAACGCGGTGTAGATGTCCGTGGCCCAGCCCTGGCGGTCGGCGGTTTTCGCCGGCAGCAGGCGCACGATCTGCGCCTTGACCTCGGCCGGTGCGCGCGGGGCCGGTTCCTGGCTGCGCTGCCCGGCGCAACCGGCCAGCACCAGCAGCGCGGCGAGGCTGAGAAATATTCGAGGGCTTTGCATAACGCTCCATAAAGTCCGTTGAGCCGGGTTTACCCTACGCCCAATCCCGGGTTGCAGGATAGGACTGCGGGCCGGCGGCGCTGTTCCATCGCCCCGTTTGGCAGGCCAACTGGCCGTGCCCGCCCGCTGATCCATACTTGCTGCTGCACACTCAGTGGCAAAGGGCACGCGAGGAGGACAGACCATGAACCGCAGTGACGTTCTGATCATCGGCGCGGGCCCCACCGGACTGGTACTGGCCCTGTGGCTGAGCAAACTGGGCGTGCGCGTGCGCATCCTCGACAAGACCTCAGGCCCCGGCACCACCTCACGGGCACTGGCGGTGCAGGCGCGAACGCTGGAGCTGTACCGGCAACTGGACCTTGCCGAAGCCGTGGTGCGCAACGGGCATCGGGTGGCGGCGGCGAATTTCTGGGTCAAGGGCAAAGCCGTGGCGCAGTTGCCGCTCAACCGCATCGGCGAAGGCCTGACGCCTTACGCCTTTCTGGAAATCTACCCGCAGGACGAACACGAGCGACTGCTGATCGACCGCCTCGAAGACTACGACGTGACGGTCGAACGCAACACGACGCTGGAGAGTTTCACGGAAAACGGCGATGGTCTCACCGCCCATTTGCGTCTGCCGGATGGTGAACAGGAAATCTGTCAGGCCTGCTACCTGGCGGGTTGTGACGGCGCCCGCTCGGTGGTGCGCAAGACCCTCGACACCGGTTTCCCCGGTGGCACCTATCAGCAGATCTTTTACGTCGCCGACGTGCAGGCCAGCGGCCCGGCGCTCAACGGCGAATTGCATCTGGATCTGGATGAAGCGGACTTTCTCGCGGTGTTCCCGCTGGCCGGCGAAGGTCGTGCGCGACTGATCGGCACGGTGCGCGACGAACGTGCGGATCGCGCCGAAACCCTGGAGTTTTCCGACGTCAGCAGCCGCGCCATCGAGCACTTGAACGTGCACATCGAGGACGTCAACTGGTTCTCCACTTACCGCGTGCATCATCGGGTGGCGGATCACTTTCGCAAGGGCCGGGCGTTTCTGCTTGGCGACGCCGCCCACGTACACAGCCCCGCCGGTGGTCAAGGCATGAACACCGGCATCGGCGATGCGATCAACCTGGCGTGGAAACTCGCGGCGGTGCTCGGCGGCGCAGCCACGCCAAAGCTGCTCGACAGCTACGAAACCGAGCGCATCGCCTTCGCCCGGCGGCTGGTGTCGACCACCGACAAGGTCTTCAGCTTCGTCACCGCCGAAGGGCGAATGGCCGACCTGTTGCGCACACGGCTGGCACCGTTCGTGATCCCGAAAATGGCCTCATTCGAGACCAGCCGCGAATTCCTGTTTCGCACGGTGTCGCAAATCACCGTCAACTATCGGGGCATGGCGTTGAGCGAAGGCGTGGCCGGGCACGTCCACGGCGGCGACCGCTTGCCGTGGGCCCATGATGGCGAGGGGGACAATTACGAACCGTTGCGCAACCCGTGCTGGCAGGTGCATGTGTACGGCGACACCAGCGACGAGATGATCGCCTGGTGCAATGAACATCACTTGCCGCTGCACGTGTTCGACTGGCGCCCGGCGTTTGAAACGGCGGGACTGGGGCGCAACGGCTTTTACCTGTTGCGCCCGGATACCTACGTGGCGATTGCCGACAACAGCGCGGATCCGAAGGTGATCGAACGGTATTTTCGTGATCACGGGATCCGGCCGTTTTTCAATTGCCCCTAAAGGATCAGATCCCGGCCAGGGCCAGGTCCATCGCAAAGTAGGTGAAGATCAGATCCGCACCCGCGCGTTTGATCGCACCGAGGCTTTCGCGCACCACGCGGTCTTCGTCGATGGCCCCGGCCTGGGCGCCGAACTTGATCATCGCGTACTCGCCGCTGACCTGATACGCCGCCAGCGGCAGGTTCGAGGCTTCGCGGATGTCGCGGATGATGTCCAGGTACGCGCCGGCCGGTTTGACCATCAGTGCATCGGCGCCTTCCTGCTCGTCGAGCAGCGATTCGCGCAAGGCTTCGCGGCGGTTCATCGGGTTCATCTGATAGCTTTTGCGGTCGCCCTTCAACGCGCTGCCACCGGCCTCGCGGAACGGGCCGTAGAGCGCCGAAGCGAATTTGGTCGAGTAAGCCATGATCGGAATCTGCGTGAACCCGGCATCGTCCAGTGCCCGGCGAATCGCCCGCACCTGGCCGTCCATCGCGGCCGACGGCGCGATCACGTCGGCACCGGCACGGGCCGCAGCCACGGCTTGCTTGCCAAGGTTGATCAGAGTCTGGTCGTTGTCGACTTCATGGTTGTGCATCACGCCGCAATGGCCGTGGTCGGTGTACTCGCAGAAGCAGGTGTCGGACATCACGATCATCTCCGGCACGGCGTCCTTGGCGATCCGCGACATGCGCGAGACCAGACCGTTTTCACGCCAGGTGTCGCTGCCGTTGGCGTCCAGGTGATGGGACACGCCGAAGGTCATCACCGACTTGATCCCGGCACGGGCGTAACGCTCGATCTCGCCGGCCAGTTTGCGCTCCGGAATGCGCATCACGCCGGGCATGCTTTTGATCGGCACGAAGTCGTCGATTTCTTCTTCGACGAAGATCGGCAGCACCAGATCGTTGAGCGAAAACTCGGTTTCCTGGAACAGGCTGCGCAGGCTCGCATTGCGGCGCAGACGGCGTGGACGTGCTTCGGGGAACTGACTGGACATGAGGCCTTTCCTGAAAAACGGGCAGATGAGACGAAAGTCGTAGGGGGCGAAGCTTATGCCTTGCGGGGGACGGGGTACAAACCTGGATCAATCAACAGTGCATTACCGGGCACGCAATAATGTGCGCACCCGGCTCACACCGACTTATGAAGGGATGGTCAACCCGCGCACCACCGCCGGCCGCGCCAGAAAGCGCTCCAGCACCCGAGTGACGTTCGGGAAGTCCTTGATGCCGACCAGATCGCCCGCCTCGTAGAACCCGATCAGGTTGCGCACCCACGGGAACGTGGCGATGTCGGCGATGGTGTAGCGCTCGCCCATGATCCAGTCGCGCCCTTCAAGGCGGGTGTTGAGGACGCTGAGCAGGCGTTTGCTTTCGTCGACGTAGCGGTCGCGGGGACGCTTGTCTTCGTAATCCTTGCCGGCGAATTTGTTGAAGAAGCCGATCTGGCCGAACATCGGGCCGATGCCGCCCATCTGGAACATCAGCCACTGAATGGTTTCGTAGCGCAGTGCGCCTTCCTGGGCCAGCAACTGGCCGCTCTTGTCGGCGAGGTAGATCAGGATCGCGCCGGACTCGAACAACGGCAGCGGTTTGTCCTCGGGGCCGTGGGGGTCGAGGATCGCCGGGATCTTGTTGTTCGGGTTCAGCGACAGGAACTCCGGGGACATCTGATCGTTGGTGTCGAAACCCACGCGGTGCGGCTCGTAGGGCAGACCGATCTCTTCGAGCATGATCGAGACCTTGACGCCGTTGGGGGTCGGCAAGGAATAGAGCTGAATCCAGTCGGGGTACTGCGCCGGCCATTTCTGGGTGATCGGGAACGCGGACAGATCGGTCATGTGTAGCATCCAGTCACAAAATGAAAGGCCTGAGCATAATCCACGTTTTCCGCGCTGGCTCGGGTTCTTTTTGTCCTGGCCTGCGGACTTACTTAAATCCGCAACATCCTGTCGTTAACCTGCCCTTCAGCCGTGCGGCGACGCCTTTAAAGTGGGCCCCGCCAAACGGATCGAACCAAAGGCCTTCAGAGGGCTCCAAGGAAACCACTCAAGACAGGGAAAACACCCGGCCCCGGCAGCCTGCGGTGCAGAGGTTTGTCAGCCTTAACCGAACAGACTGAAGACCCTTTATTTCATGACGAACTTGATGAAAGTCGCCAGACGCTTCAAACATCGCGCCTACGTTGCCCTGCCCTCGCTGCTGGCGATGAGCGCGCTGTTCCTGTCCCTGGAATCCAGCGAAAGCCGCGCGCAACCGGTGGACGGCACCCAGACCCTGATCTTCCTGCGTCACGGGGAAAAACCTGCCGGCGGCCTCGGCCAGCTCAACTGCCAGGGCCTGAACCGCGCCATCGAGCTGTCGACCCTGCTCCCGGAGAAATTCGGCAAGGCCGACTACGTGTTCGCCGCCAACCCGACGCGCAACGTCGAAGAAGGCGAGCTGGACAACTCCTACAGCTACATTCGCCCGCTGATGACCATCAGCCCCGCCGCGATCAAGCTCGGCCTGCCGGTGAACATCGAGTTCTCGGCCAATGACACCAGCGACCTGGCTCGGGAGCTGATCGCCGACAAGTACCACAACTCGATCATCTACACCGCGTGGTCCCACGGCTACCTGCCGGAGCTGATCAACAAGGTCGCCGGCAAGGCCGTTGGCGAGAAACAGAGCATCACCGAGGACTGGGCGTCCGGCGACTATGACTCGCTGTACGTGCTGACCCTGACCTGGCACAACGGCAAGGCCAGCCTGCAGAGTCACAGCTACAAGCAGGGGCTGGACAACGGCAAGGTCACTTGCCCGACCTGAGTGTTGTGGAGCCCCTGCCGGGGCTCTCGCTTCAGCGCTTCTGATTCAACCGCTGGCGCAGATACTCGATCACTGCCCCGCACTCCCCGGCAAACTCGATCCGCGCGCCCTTCTTCTCGCGCTGAAACACATACATCGGGTCGTAATACTCACGCAGCAACCCCTCGATCCAGCCCCGGTGCAAGTCCACCGAACCGCTGCGCCCCTGTTCGACCAGCGCGTCTTCCATCAACAGCAGCATCCGTCGATGGCGTTCGCCGCCCAGACGTTTCTGCACATTGTTCAGGCTCTCGAGCAAGCGTTCGGAGAACAGCTCGAACCCCTGCTCGCCATGCACCGCCGAAAACTCGGCCGACAGGTCCACCACGTAATCGCGCAGGATGCGCTGCACCCGATCCTCGAAGCTGTCTTCCAGCCAGACCATCGGGTACTGCTGCATGCCCTGATACAACGGCAGTGGCAGCGCGCAACTGCCCACCACCCGGCTCTCGTCTTCGAGGACGAACTGGTCGATACCGGCGTCGCGTTTCTTGAGGAAATCGATGGCCAGGCGGTTTTCAAAGTCGATGTTCGACGGCTGGCCGGTGGCGCGCTTGCCGAAGCTGGAGCCGCGATGGTTGGCGTGGCCTTCCAGATCCAGGCTGTTGCGCAACTGCACCAGCAGTTCGGTCTTGCCGGTACCGGTCATGCCGCCCAGCAGCACGAAATCACATTGGGTCACCGCTTGTTCGAGGGTGTCGATCAGGAAGTTGCGCAGTGCCTTGTAGCCGCCACCGATGCGCGGATAGTCGATCCCGGCTTCGCTCTTGAGCCACTGCTGGGTGATCTGCGAGCGCAGGCCACCGCGAAAACAATAGAGATAACCGTCGGGATGGGCCCGGGCGAATTCGGCCCAGGCCTCGATGCGTTCGGCCTTCACCGCACCGGACACCAGATGGTGGCCCAGTTCGATCGCGGCCTGCTGGCCGTGCTGTTTGTAGCAGGTGCCGACCTTTTGCCGTTCGAGGTCATTCATCAGCGGCAGATTGACCGCGCCGGGGAACGCGCCCTTGTGAAACTCGACCGGCGCGCGGGCATCCATCAGCGGCCGGTCGTTGAGGAAAATGTCGCGGTAATCGGTGCAGTCGCGGAGCATCAAATCACCTCGACTGCGTGGGTCTGTCGCTCGACCAGCTCACCGATCGGCGCCAGGTTCAGGCCCAGCTCTGCGGCTACCGCGAGGAATTCGGCGTTGCCTTCCGGGGTCACGGCCAGCAGCAGGCCGCCGCTGGTCTGCGGATCGCACAGCACCCGCTTGTGCAGTTCCTGCACGCGCCCGAGCTTGCTTGAATAGCTGTCGAAATTGCGCAAGGTGCCGCCGGGTACACAGCCCTGATCGAGGTAGTACTCGACGCTGTCCAGACGCGGCACGCGGTCATAGGCGATGCGCGCGGTGAGGTGGCTGCCATCGGCCATTTCCACCAGATGCCCGAGCAGGCCGAAACCGGTGACGTCGGTCATCGCGGTCACTCCGGACAACTTGCCGAAACGGCTGCCGGGCTTGTTCAGCGTGCACATCCAGTCCCGGGCCACGCCGATGTCGGCGTTACGCAGCTTGCCCTTCTTTTCTGCGGTGGTGAGGATGCCGATGCCCAGCGGTTTGGTCAGGTACAGCAGGCATCCGGCGGTGGCGGTGTCGTTGCGCTTCATGAAGCGCTTTTCCACCAGACCGGTGACGGCCAGGCCGAAGATCGGCTCCGGCGCATCGATCGAATGGCCACCGGCCAACGGAATACCCGCCGCGTCGCACACCGCACGACCACCGCGAATCACTTCCCGCGCCACTTCCGGCGCCAGCACGTTGACCGGCCAGCCGAGGATGGCAATGGCCATCAACGGGTCACCGCCCATGGCGTAGATATCGCTGATGGCGTTGGTCGCGGCGATACGGCCGAAGTCGAACGGGTCATCGACGATCGGCATGAAGAAATCGGTGGTCGACACCACACCGCGTTCGGCATCGATTTCATACACCGCCGCGTCATCGCGCGAGGCGTTGCCGACCCACAGCTTCGGGTCGAGGTTCTGCGCGCCGCTGCCGGCAAGGATCACTTCCAGCACCTGCGGCGAAATCTTGCAGCCGCAACCGGCACCGTGGCTGTATTGGGTCAGACGGATGGGTTCGCTCATGGGGCAACCTCTGGCTGGGAATGGGGCGGATTCTAGCAGAGGGGATTGCCGAGCAAAAAAAACCGCCCTTTCGGGCGGTCAAAGTGCTTCGACCACGATCAGAAGCTTTGGCTGAAGCTGATGGTCATTGCGCTGTCGTTGTTGTCGCTGGACACCTGGCCCGAATAGCCGATGCCGAGCTTGCCGGTCGGGCTGATCTGGAAGTCCACGCCGGCTTCAAGCAGTGCGCTGTCCTTGGCGATCGGCACACCCTGGGTGCTGAACGACGCGCCGCCGTCGATGAAGGTCAGGTCGGCATCCGGCTTGGTGTCGCCGTAGGCATGCCGCCAGCCGATGGCTGCACGCGGGGTCAGTTGACTGCCGTTGGCCAGGGTCACCAGCTTGCCGATGCGCACACCGAGGGTCGAGTAGGTGATGTCCTGATCGGCATCGCCTTTCAGGCGCCCCACCCCGCCTTTTTCCTTGGCGGTGTCGCTGTCGTAGTTGACGTAGGCCAGGCCGGCGAACGGTTCGATGGCTACACCTGCCGCATTGATGGCGTAACCCACTTCACCGAACACCTGGGCACTGCGGGCATCGTAGTCGGCCTTCAGACGGTCGTTGTAGGCGCCGACGCTGACGTCGCGTTTGGTCTCGATGCTGTGCCAGCTGTAAGCCGCGCCGAGGCGCACGGCCAGGGCATCGAACTGCGAACTCAGGTACGCCGCCAGGTGGTAGCTGTCGACCTTGGCATCGGAGTTGCGGTCGTGGGCGTTGAGGTTGCCACGGGTGTAGCCCGCTGCCATACCGGCGCGCCATTGATCGTCGAGTTGCTTGTCGGTGCCGAGCATGAAACCGCCGAGGCTGCGATCGACTTTCGCCGTGTTGCTGTCGCCGCCCATGTCGCCCCAGGCGCCGATGGCACGGGCCCAGCCGACCATTTCACCGTGGCAACCGTTGCTGCTCAGCTGGGTGTCGCTCGGGGCCAGTGTGCGGCGTGGATCATCCGACGCGCTGCAAGTCGGTTGACGCATCCGGTCGTTGACCGCTTCACGCACGAAACGTGAATCCTCGAGGACCGCGCTCGCGGTGCTGGCATGGATTTCCCCCGACAGACTGTCGAAGGCGTGACGCGCACCGGCCACGCTGAGGTTGACGATTTCGTTCTGCAGCGCAGCGCCTGCCGGACCGTTGCGCATCAACGCCGAGGCGGTGTTGCGCTGGTTGCGGGTGGCGGCAACGTCGGCGAACGAATTGCCGTTGCGGCTGACCACCAGGTTCACCGCGTCAGGGCTGTACACCAGCGCCGTATCGAGGAACGCGTATTGCGGCAGATCGGCGGCGCTGAACGTACCATTCACGCCACCGCCGGCGGTGATCAGCGAGTACACGGTGTTGCCGGTGAACGGCGCCAGGCTGTTCACTTGCAGGCCACCGCCCAGGGTTGCCGTGCCGCCGACGGCCAGAGGCGTTGCGGTTGGCGAGCTGACCGTCAGGGCCAGAACACCGTCGGCAGCGTTGGTCAGGTTGCCCGCCACGCTCAGGGTGCCGTCGCCGCCACCGGAGGCCACCACACCGTGGTTGACCACCGAACCGACGCTGCCGTTACCGCTCAGACCCGCGCCGTTGGCCACCGTAACCTGGCCGCCCAGGGAAGCCCGAGCCGCACGGCTGCCGACTTGCAGCACGCCCTGATCGACCGACACGGTGCCGCTGAACGGCTGGTCACCGGTCAACAACAAGGTTCCGGCACCGCGTTTGGCCATCGCACCGACACCGCTGAGACGACCGTTGAACTGGCCATTGGCGTTCTGCTGGAACACCAGCGAAGCGTTGTCGATGATGTTGCCTTGCAGGCTGCTGGTGTTACCGATCAGCGTACCGCCGCTGACGGTGGTGCCACCGCTGTAAGTGTTGGCGCCGGTCAGGATCAGCGTGCCGGAGTCCAGTTTCTCGATCCCGCCCGTGCCCACCAGCGGCACATCGATTTGCGTGGTGGCGCCGGCATTGACGCGAATGGGCGCCGGAGTGCCGCCAGGCCCGTTGACCGGGGTCAGCGTGTCACCGGCATCCGGCACCAGGCTGTAGCCGTTGACGAGGAATTGCAGCCCGGTGAAGTTCTGATTGCCCTGCACGGTGACCGTACCGCCCTGCCCGCCGAACACCGCGAACTGGCCGTTGGAGCCCAGCGCCTGAGTGCCGGTCGGGTCGGTCCAGTTGGTGCCTGGGCCCCACACACCGCTGCCGCCACCGATACTGCCGTCCGGATTGGTTTTGCCACCGTTCCAGAACTGCACCTCGCCCGGCGTGTTCTGTACCAGCAGGTTGACCTGATTGGCCAGCGCGGTTTGCAGGGTCAGATTGGCCGCCGAAACCGGCAGGCTGCCGTAGACCAGACCGTTGTTGGTCAGCGTGCCGCCGTAACTGAAGAGTTGATACACACCGGTGCCGAAGCCGCCGGCGTTGGTGATGTTCAGCGTACCGTCGAGGGTCAGGTTGCCGGCAACGTTGACCACGGTCGTGGAGCTGGCGGCCGAGCCGAGGGTGAAGTCCAGATTGGTCCCCGAAGACAGCGCCAGCGAACCGACCGACAACGCGGTCGAATGCCCGCCACCCAGCAGGGTCGCACCGTTGGCCAGTTGCACGGCCCCACCGAACTGGCCGCCACCCCCGATCTTCGCGCCGCTGGCGACATTGACGTTGGCACTGTTGAGCACGCCATTGACGTTCAGCGTACCGGCCTGCACCGAAGTGTTGCCGGTGAAGGTGTTGTTGCCGGTCAGCAGCAAGGCGCCGGTGCCGGTTTTGTTCAGGGTGCCGGCACCGGTCAGATTGCCGGTGTAGCTGCCGTCACTGTTCTGCTCAAAGGTCAGCGTCGCGTTGTTGACGATGGCGCCGTGCAGGCTGCTGGTGTCGCCACGGGTGCTGCCGCCGTTCAGCGTGGTGCCGCCGCTGTAGGTGTTGGCGCCGCTGAGCAGCAGGTCGCCATTGCCGTTTTTCACCAGGCTGCCGCTGCCGGTGATCGCACCGATCAGCGTGGTGTTCTGGTTGCCGGCCAGGGTCAGTTGCGCGCCCAGGTTGATGGCGTTGGCCAGTTGCAGCGCCGAGGTGCTGTCGAGAGTGCCGTTACCCGACACACTCAGTGCACCGCTGCTGATAGCGCTGTTGTTGCCCAGAACCAGCGTACCGCCGGCGAGCTGGGTACCGCCGCTGTAGGTGTTGCTGCCGTTGAGGGTCAGGCTCGATGGGCCGGTCTTGATCAGACTGCCGCTGCCGCTGACCACACCGCCGAGGGTCAAGGCGTTGGAACCGGCGACGGTGAGTCCGCCGTTGAGCACCACCGCGTTGGCCAGGCTGACCGCCGTATTGCTGTCCAGCGCCGTGCCGTTGGCGGCGGTCAACACGCCAGTGCCAAGGGCCGCATTGTTGCCGACCACAATCTTGCCGCCGTTGAGCGCGGTGCCGCCGGTGTAACCGTTGGCGGCGTTGAGCACCAGGGTGCCGGTGTCATATTTGCCCAGCGTGCCGGCGCCGTTGAGCGCAACGCCCACGGTGGCGGTGACGTTCGGATCGACCCGCACGGTGGCATTGCCCAGCGAACCGTTGACCAGATTCAGCGAACCCGCCGTACCGTTCTGCAGGCTATAGCCGTCGGTGACGAACTGCATGCCGGTGATGGTTTGCGCGCCGTTGACGGTCACGGTGCCTGCCGCGCCCTGGAACACCGCGAAGCTGTTGGTCCAGGCCTGATTGGTGGTGCCGTTCACATCGGTCCAGTTGGTGGTGCCGCTGCCCCAGGTGCCGCTGCCGCCATCCACCGAACCGTTGGCGACGAGCTGGTTGCCGTCCCAGAACTGCACGGTGACGCCCGGTGCGGTGACCAGCAGGTTGATCTGGTTGGCCAGCGCGGTTTGCAGGGTCAGATCGCCCGGGGTGACGCTGCCCGGCACAGTGCCGATCAGCATGCCGTTGTCGGTGAGGCCGCCGGTGTAGTTGATCAGTCGATACACGCCGCTGCCGAAACCGCCGATGTCGCTGACGTTGAGAGTGCCGTCGAGGGTCAGGTTGCCACCGACGTTGACCAGCGCGTTGCCGCCACCGGACACCGGCGCGCCGAGGCCGACGTCGAAGTTGGAGTTGGCGTTGAACACCAGCGAGTTGACCGACAGGGTGCTGCCGGTGGCGCCGGCCAGATGACCACCGTCCGCCACGGTCACCGCCCCGCCGAGCGAGCCGCCGCCGGTCAGGGTGCCGCCGCTGTTGACCAGTACGTTGGCGCTGTCCAGCGAACCGCTGACGTTCAAGGTGCCGGCGTTGACCGTGGTGTTGCCGGTCAGGCTGTTGAGGCCGGTCAGGGTCAGCGTACCGGTGCCGAGTTTGCTCAGTTCGCCGGTGCCGGTGAGTACGCCGTCGAAAATACTGCTGGCGTTGTTGCCGCCGATGCTCAGGGTGTTGCCGCCGCCGATCAGCGCTGTACCGCTACCGGTCAGGCTGGCGAGGCTGCCGGAACCGCCGAGGTTGAGGGTCGCCGCAGCGCCGAGATTGACTCCGGCATTGCTGCCCAGTGCCGAGTTGCCCAGGGTGGTCAGGCTCCCGGACTGCACGTCGAAGGTGCCGCTGAAGGTGTTGTTGCCGGTCAGCGTCAGGTCGGCCAGACCGTTCTTGGTCAGGGTGCCCGCGCCGGCGATCACGCCACCGAGGGTCAGGTTGTTGTTGCCCGCCACGCTGAGGTTGGCATTGACGTTGAGGTTGTTGGCCAGCACCAGCGGCGCCGTGGTGTCGAGGGTCGATGCGCCCGCCACGGTCACCGCGCCGGAGCCCAGGCCCGCCGACGTGCCGAGGGTCACGGTGCCGGCGTTCAGCGTAGTGCCGCCGCTGTAGGTGTTGATGCCGTTGAGAGTCAGGTTGGAGGCGCCGTTCTTGATCAGGCCGCCGGTGCCGCTGACCACGCCGCTGAGGGCCACGTCGCTGTTGCCGGTGTTGGTCAGGTTGGCGTTGAGCACCACGTTGTTGCCCAGCGACACCGAGGTGTTGCTGTCCAGCGCCGAGGCACCGGCCACGGTCAGGTTGCCCAGACCGAGGGCGCCGTTGCTGCCGGCGGTCAGGCTGCCGGCATTGAGGGTGATGCCTCCGAGGAAGTTGTTGGCCCCGCTCAGGATCAGGTTGGCCGCGCCGTTCTTGGTCAGGCTGCCGGCGCCGTTGATGGCACCGCTGAGGGTCAGATCGTTGCTGCCGACGATAGCGAGGTTACCCGCCAGGTTGATCGCGTTGGCCGCGCTGAAGGCGCCGCTGGCATCCAGGGTGGTGCCGTTGGCCGCGTTCAGGGTGGCCGAGCCCAGCGCGCTGTTCGACGCCAGAATCAGACCACCCGCGTTCAGTGCCACCGGCCCGAGGAAGGCGTTGTTGCCACCGAGGGTCAGGCTGGCCGAACCGTTCTTGATCAAACCGCCGGTACCGGAAATGACACCGTTGAGGGTCAGCGCATTGCTGCCGAGCACGGTGAGGTTACCGTTCAACGTGGTCGCGTTGGCCAGGGTCACGGCGGTGTTGCTGTCGAGTTGCGTGCCGGCATTGGCGATCAGCGCGCCAGTGCCCAGTGCAGTGTTGCTGCCGACGACCAGGGTGCCGCCGTCCAGTTGCGTGCCGCCGGTGTAGCTGTTGGCGCCGTTGAGCACCAGGGTGCCGGCGTCGAGTTTGTTGAGGATGCCGCTACCATTGATGTTCACACCGACCGTGGCAGTCACGCCCGGATCGACCCGCATCGCCGTGGTGCCACCGCTGCCGTTGACGGCGGTCAGCAGACCCGACGTACCGTTGACCACGTTGTAGCCATTGGTGAGGAATTGCATTCCGGTGAACAGTTGCGTGCCGTTGACCGACACCGTGCCGGCCGTGCCCTGGAACACCGCGAAGTCGCCGGCCCAGGTCTGGTTCAGCGTGCCGTTGGAATTGGTCCAGTTGGTGCCGCCGGCATCCCAGGTGCCAGTGCCGCCATCCACCGTGCCGTTCGGGATTGTCTGGCTGCCGTCCCAGAAACGCAGGTTGGTGTTCGGCGCCGACACCACCAGGTTGACCTGGTTACCGAGGGTCTGCACGAGGATGTCGCCGAGGCCGTAACCCACCGGCACGCCGGCCACGGTCAGGCCGTTGTCGGTCAGTGCACCGATGTAGTTGAACAGGCGATAGACACCGACACCGAAGCCGCCGGCATCGGTGACGTTCAGATTACCGTCGAGGGTCAGGTTGCCGCCGATGTTCATCAGCGAGCTGGTCGATGGTGTGGCGAGGCTCGCGTCGACATTACTGTTGGCCGTAAGGATCAGCGACGAGGTCGACAAGGTATTGCCCGAGGACAACGCCAGATGACCGCCGCTGTTGACGGTGATGACGCCAAGCGCCGAACCGGTCCCCGTGAGGGTCGCACCGTTGTTGACGTTGAGCTGGGTGCTGGCCAGCGAACCTGTGAGGTTCAGCGTACCGCCGTTGACGTTGGTGTTGCCGGTGATGCCGCTGCTGCCGGTGAGGTTCAGCGTCCCGGTACCGACTTTGGTCAGGGTACCGCTGCCACCAAGGTCGCCGTCGAAGGTGCTGGTGTTGTTCACACCGCCCACGGTCAGGGTGTTGCCGCCGGCGACCTGCACGCTGCCGCTGCCGCTCAGCCCGTTGAGGCTGGCGCTGCTGTTGAGGTAGAGATTGGCACCGGCGCTGATGTTGGCGCCGGAGGTGTTGCCCAGCGCCCCGCTGCTCACGGTGGTGACGCTGCCGGAGGCGATGTTCAGCGCACCGGTGAAGGTGTTGTTGCCGCTGAGCGTCAGGTCGCCGAAGCCGTCCTTGGTCAGACTGCCGGCGCCATCGATCACGCCGCTGAGGTTCAGGGTGTTGCTGCCAGCCAGAGTCAGGCCGGCGTTGAGGGTGATGTTGTTGCCGACGCTCATGCCGGTGCTGGTATCCAGCGTCGAAGCGCCACCGACGGTCAGGCCGCCACTGCCCAAGGCAGCGGCCGAGCCCAGTGTCAGCGTACCCGCGTTGAGCGTGCTGCCACCGCTGTAGGTGTTGGTACCGTTGACGGTCAGGTTGGCCGCGCCGTTCTTGATCAACTGGCCGGCGCCGCTGATCACGCCGCCGAGGGTCAGGTCCTGGGTGCCGCCGACGCTCAGTGCCGCATTGAGCACGACCGCGTTGGCCAGGCTGACCAGCGGCGAACTGCTGTCGAGCGTCGCTGCACCACCGACGGTCAAGGCACCAGTGCCGAGGGCCGAGCTGTTACCGACGGTCACCGTACCGGCGTTCAGCGTGGTGCCGCCGACGTAGGTGTTGGTGCCATTGAGGTTGAGATTGGCCGCGCCGTTTTTCACCAGGCTGCCGGCTCCGGCGACAGTGCCGGTGAGGGTCAGGTCTGCGCTGCCACCCACATTCATCGCACCGGCCAGGTTGACCTGGTTGCCCAGCGTGACGGCGGTGTTGGTGTCCAGCGTGGTGCCCGCCGCTGCGTTCAATGCGCCGCTGCCGATCGCGGTGTTGCTGCCGACAATCAGCTTGCCGACGTTGAGTGCGGTGTTGCCGAAATAGGTGTTGGCGCCGTTGAGAATCAGGTCGGCGGGGCCGCTTTTGGTCAGGCCGCCGACACCGGAGACCACACCCGCGAGGGTCAGCGCGTTGCTGCCGCCGATGGTCACGTTGCCGCCGAGGTTGACGTTGTTGGCCAGGCTGGTCGCGGTGCTGGCGTCCAGCGTGGTGTTGTTGCCGGCGTTGAGCACGCCGGTGCCGAGCGCGGTGTTGGAGCCGACGATCAGTGTCCCGGCGTTCAGCGACGTAGAACCGGTGTAGGTGTTGTTGCCGGTCAGGGTCAGGGTCGAGGAGCCGGTCTTGATCAGGTTACTGCCGCCGCTGATCACGCCGCCGAGGGTCAGCGGGTTGGCACCACCGGCGGTGAGGTTGGCGTTCAGCGCAATGGCGTTGTTCAGCGTCACGTTGGCGCTGCTGTTGAGCGTTGCGCCCGCCCCGCCCACGGTCAGCGTGCCGGTGCCGAGTGCCGCGCCGTTGCCGACGGTCAGGCTGCCGGCGTTGAGTGCGGTGCCACCGGTGAAGGTGTTGGCGCCGTTGAGGGTCAGGTTGGCGGTGCCGTTCTTGATCAACTGACTGGCGCCGCTGAGCACGCCGCCCAGAATCAGGCCGTTGCTGCCGCCGATGGACAGGTTGCCGTTGAGGGCGACGTTGTTGTTGAGGATGACCGAGGTGTTGCTGTCGAGTGTCGCAGCATTGGCGACGGTCAGGGCGCCGCTGCCCAGTGAGGCGGCGTTGCCGACGGTCAGGGTGCCGGCGTTCAGTGTGGTGCCGCCGCTGAAGGTGTTGGCGCCGTTGAGAATCAGGTTGGCCGCGCCGTTCTTGGTCAGCCCGCCGCTGCCGCTGACCACGCCGCCGAGGGTCAGGTTGGCGTTACCGGCAATGTTCAGATTGCCGCCGAGGGCGACCGCATTGCTTAGCGCCACGGTGGTGCTGGCGTCGAGGGTGGTGCCCGCCGCCGTGGTCAGCGCGCCGGTACCCAGCGCGGTGTTGGAGCCGACGATCAGCGTCCCGTTATTCAGCGCCGTACCGCCGGAGAAGGTGTTGTTGCCGCTGAGGGTCAGGTTCGCGGTGCCGCCCTTGATCAGATTGCCAGCACCGCTGATGACGCCGCTCAGGCCAAGCGCCTGAGTGCCGCCGATGGTCAGCCCGCCCGCCAGCGCCACAGCGTTGGCCAGCGTCACCGCCGTGGTCGCATCCAGCGTGGTGCCGGCCGCTGCGTTCAATGCGCCGGTGCCGAGGGCGGTGTTGCTGCCGACGAACAAGGTGCCGCCGTTGAGTGCGGTGGTGCCGCTGTTGGTGTTGTTGCCGGTCAGGGTCAGGCTGGCGCTGCCGCTCTTGGTGATCGCGCCGGTGCCGGAGACGATGCCGGCCAGGGTCAGGGCGTTGCTGCCGAGCACGTTCAACGCACCGGTGATGCCGACGTTGTTGGCCAGCGTCACGTTGCCGGTGCTGTCGAGGCTGGTGCCGTTGCTGGTGTTGAGGACCCCGGTGCCCAGAGCGTTGTTGTTGCCCACGCGCAGGGTGCCGGCGCTGAGGCTGGTGATCCCGGTGTAGGTGTTGATGCCGTTGAGGGTCAGGCTGCCGCTGCCGGTCTTGGTCAGGTTGGCGGCGCCGCTGATCACCCCACCCAGGGTCAGCGCACCGGTGCCAGTCGCGGTCAGGGTGCTGTTGAGCGTGATCGCGTTGGCCAGCGAAATCGGCGCCGTCGCCGAGATGCTCGAAGAGCCGCCGACGGTGATGCCGCCGGTGCTGAACGCCTGGTTGTTGCCCACCAGCACCACACCGCCGTTGAGCACGGTGTTGCCGGTGTAAGTGTTGATGCCGTTGAGGTTGAGCTGACCGCTGCCGATCTTGGTCAGGCCGCCGGAGCCGGAAATCACACCGTTCAGGGTCGTGCCGTTGATGCCCTGCTGGGTCAGGCCGCCCGCACCGAGGTTGATCTGGTTGGCCAGCGTCAAACCGGCGTTGCTGGCCTGAAGGATGCCGCCGTTGGACGTCAGCACTCCGCTGCCGAACGCGCCGTTGTCGTTGAACTGTGCGACACCGCCATTGAGGGTGGTCGCACCGCTGACCAACGGGCCCTGCAAGGTCCAGGTGCCGCTGTTGAGGGTCAGGTTGTTGAAGTTGACATAGACCGCGCTGGACGCCGTGCCGGTCCCGGTGGTGCCGCCGCCGAGGCCGATCGGGTTTTGCAGGATCAGTGTGTTGGTACCGGCTGCGCCGCCGTCAATCTTGCCGGTCGGGGCGAAGGTCAGGTTGACGCCGATCAGGCCACCAAGGCCCACGGAGACTTGCACGCCGTCACCGACGTTAACGCTGGAACCGGTGATCGCGTAGAAGGTGTTGGTGCTGCCCGCCCCCATCGACAAACCGCCGGTGATGTTACCGGCGTTGGTGAAGGTGTTGCCCGCCACTGACGTTTCGAACGCCATCCGGCCGTTGATCGTGCCGCTGGCGCTGTTGGTCATGTTGACCTGCGAACCGCCATACACCCCGACCACCGGGGTATCGGCCAGGGTGATCCCGCCGACCGACAGCCCGGTCGAGGTAATTGTGCCGTCGTTGGTGATGGTCGTCGTGCCCGACACCGAGTTGTTCACGGCAATCCCCAGACCGTCGATGCTGGTCAGGTTGAGGCCGAGCAACATGCCGGTGCCGCGAATGATCCCGGTGGTGTTGTTGGCGATGCTCACCGTGCTGGTCGCGCCGGTGCCGATGAACGCACCGCCACTGAGGATCGAAACCAGCCCGAGCAACGCCGGGTCAAGGGTGCCGGAGTTGTTCAGGTTGATGTTGGCCCCGGTCAGGTTGATCACCTTGCCGCCCAGCGTCGCGTTCATCTGCGCGCCGTTGGTGACGTTGACCGTCACGCCGCTGCTGGCGCTGCTGTAGTCATTGAGAAACAGCGGCAGAGTCGGAACACCCGAACAGGTGATCGTGGAGCCCGCGGCCGAGCAGGTGGCGAACGCCTGCTCGCTGACCCCGCCGAACAGAAGTCCGGCGACGCTCAGGTGCACTGCAAGGGAAAGTGGGGAAAAGCGCGAAACGAGGGCGACACCAAACCTTGCTTCCACGGGCTACTCCTTGTCGTGGCCAATTTCTTCCTTGAGCGCGTGTAAAGCGGTGCTTATTCCACACGCGAATCAAGACTGCGACGGTCATCACAAAACCGTTGATTGGTGACAAAGCTAGTAGACGCCCTGACATGGGGCACGGATTAAATAGTGTTAATACTTTAATACTAGCCCCATCCAGGACAGGGGCTGGCCAGCCCGCAACACGCGTCCTGGTGCGTCTTGCAGTCCCGGACGGGAGGCTGCCCGCCGACGATGGAGATGCGCGCGAACCCGCTGTCTTGGCTGATTCACCGCCATTGAAGACAGGCCTGTCTTTACGCCTTTTGTTAAACACCCGAAGAAGTGGTACGGCTTGTGCAAACGTTTGCGAATCGTCAATCTCGACGTTTTCGTCACAAAACCATACCGCCCCGCAAAACCCGGGCCTCGCCCCGCAAAAAGGACTTTGAATGCACGCTGCATCCTTTCTTCGCGCGCCGTTTGCGCGCACCTTTGCTGTTTCTTTGCTACTGACCGGCGTTACCGGAGTTCTCAGCCACACTGCGCTGGCGCAACCTGCATTGCCCGAAGAATCCGCCCAGGGCGAAGCCCTCAGCCCCGAAGCCAGCCCGCCGAAAAAAGGCGCGTACCTGTCGGACTGGTACAACCAGGACCTGATGCTGATCGGCAGCAAGGACATCAGCTTCGGACCGCAACCGGCCGACGATATCTACCTGGAATACGAATACTTCGGGCGCAAGGGCCCGTTCGAGCTGTATGGCTACATCGACATTCCGAAGATCTTCAACATCGGCAACAGCCATGACAAAGGCGTGTGGGATCACGGCTCGCCGGTGTTCATGGAGCACGAACCGCGCATCTCCATCGACTACCTCGCCGGCCGCAGCCTGGCCATCGGGCCGTTCAAGGAATGGTACGTGGCGTTCGACTGGATTTACGACCACGGCAGCCGCAAGGAAAACCGCGCCAACACGCTGTACAGCGGTCTGGGTACCGACATCGACACCCACTCGCGGGTCAACCTGTCGGCCAACCTGTACGGGCGCTACCAGTGGGAAAACTACGGCGCCAGCAATGAATATTCGTGGGACGGCTACCGTGCGCAACTCAAGTACATCGTGCCGATCGACAAATTCAGCAACGGTGCCTCGCTGACCTACATTGGTTTCACCAACTTCGATTTCGGCTCGGACCTGCACAAGGACAACCCCGCGCGCACCGCCAATGCCACGGTGGCGACCAACGTCTTGCTGTACTCGTTCACCCACCTGCGTTTCACCCTGGTCGGCCGTTACTTCCACAACGGCGGCAACTGGGAAGACGGCAGCGAGCTGAACTTCGGCGACGGCAACTTCCGCGCACGCTCCAACGGCTGGGGCTACTACGCCGGCATCGGTTATCAGTTCTGAATCCAGGAGCCATCATGAAAGCAATGACGCGTGTATCACTGGCCGCTGCGGCCCTGCTCTCCTCCACCGCCTGGGCGGCCGAGGCACCGATTCAACCGAAAGTGGTGCTGATCACCATGTTCGCCCCGGAGGCGCAAAACTGGATCGAGCGCCTCGAACTCAAACAGGAAATCCGCGTGCCGGGCCTGTCGGCCGAGTACCCGACCATCCGCTGCAACACGCAGCAGGTGTGCCTGTTGACCACCGGCATGGGCCAGACCAATGCCGCCGCTTCGACCCTGGCACTGGCGCTGTCACCGAAATTCGACCTGCGCAAAAGCTACCTCCTGATCGCCGGGATTGCCGGCATCAGCCCGAAACACGGGACCATCGGCACCGCTGCCTGGGCGCATTATCTGGTGGAGTTCGGCACCCAGTGGGAACTGGATTCACGCGATGCGCCGTCGAGCTGGCCAACCGGTTACCTCGGCATCAACACCAAAGGCCCGAACGAAAAACCGCCGCTGGACTACAAGACCGAGGTCTTCGAACTCAACCCGAAACTGCAGGCCAAGGCCTTCGCCCTGAGCCACAAGGTCGAACTGAGCGAGAGCAAGGAATCGGCCGCGTGGCGCCAGAAATACCCGGCAGCACCGGCCAATCAGCCGCCGGTGGTCACCCGCTGCGACACGCTGGCGGGCAACACCTGGTTCTCCGGCACGCGCCTGAGCGAACGCGCCGAAGTCTGGACCAAATTGCTGACCGACAACAAGGGTGAATACTGCACCACCCAACAGGAAGACAACTCCACCTACGAGGCGTTGTTGCGCGCCAGCCGCGAGGGCCTGGTGGACGTGCAGCGCCTGGCCGTGGTGCGCGCCGGCTCCGACTTCGACCGCCCGGCGCCGGGCGGCAGCGAAGTGGACAACCTGCTCAAGTACGCCGATCAGGGCGGATTTGTGCCGGCCCTGGAAAACCTCTACCGCACCGGTAATCCGCTGGTGCAGGACATCCTGAAGCACTGGTCGGCGTGGGAGCACGGCGTGCCGGACGCATAAGCATCAAGGCATCAAGGCATCAAGGCATCAGGATGACCTTGTCGCCGCTGCCCTGATTGACATCGGCATAGCGCGCCAGCCCGTCGGCCAACGGTGCTTCGACCAGTCCTTGCGGCAGTGGCAGCAGGTCCTCGTCGAAGAACCGGCCGAACTGCTCGAGCATCGCCGCACAGGCTTCAACGCCGTACAGCAACGAGTTGATGCCAACCACGGAGCCACCCTTGCGATACAGGGCCAGCGCCGGCAGTTGCACATGGCCGTCCACCGGCGCAGCGATGATCGCAATGCGTCCGAACGGTGCCAGCGCCGGCACCGAGGCAGGCAACCAGAACCCGGTGGTGTCGAAGATCACGTCGGCGCCGCCGCGGTATACCGCGTTGACCTGAGCGCCGAGTTCTTCAGGCTTGTCCAGCTGGATCGTCTGATAGCCCTGCGCCTGCAAATCCTTGACCTGCTCCGGCCGCCGCGCCGCCGCCAGCAACTGCGCGCCGCGCACCTTGGCCAGCGCCAAGGCTGCCGTCGCCACCGCCCCGCCACCGATCACCAGCAACCGGGTTTCGGCACTCACCAGACTGCGCTCCAGCGCATCCCACGCCGTGGTGTAAGGCACGCCGAGGCTCGCGGCCTGGGTGAAACTCAAGTGCGAAGGTTTGTGCGCCACGCCATTGGCCGGCAGTTTGACGAACTGCGCATGGGAGCCATCGGCGAAAAAGCCCAGCTCGCGCCCGGTGCCCCAGACTTCCTGACCGATCAACGCCTGCGGCCCTTCAACCACCACCCCGGCAAAGTCCCGACCGGGAATACGCGGCAACGTGGTGTACGGGAATCGCCCGAGCACGTTCTTCACGTCACTGGGATTGAGGCCCGCAGCCTTGATCTGCACCAGCACCTCGTCGGCCCCCGGCACCGGCGTCGGCACCTCGACGAAGCGCAGGGAAGACAGGTCGCCGGTTTTATCGAATTGCAGTGCTTTCATGAGTTCATCCACCGAATGAAAAAAGGAAATTCAGGACAACCAGCCGCTGACCAGTTGCCGGCCCAGCGGCCACAACTGCTCGCCTGCCAGCATGCCCAACAGGCCGACCAGCGCGATGGCCGGTGGTGCCGGGGAACGGAAATCCAGCGCGCCATACAACAGGCCGACACCCAGACCGATGCCCAGGGAAATCAGGTAGTTCATGGGATCACTCCGCCACACAAAGGGAATGGGCAAAGTCTAGGGAAGGCTGTGCGAAAGCACCGGCCAAGGACTTCTGAATTTCGGCCAAATCAGCCCGGAAGCTGCCCGGCACCGAACTGCGAAGGCGCTACGCCCAGCTCACGACGGAACATGTCGCTGAAACTGCTCGGCGAATAACCCAGCTCCCGGGCAATCGCGCTGACTGGCACACCCTGAATCAACTCGGCGACTGCCGTCGCCAGTTGCACCTGCCGCCGCCACTCGGCGAAACCCATGCCCAGACCTTCCTTGAACAACCGCGCCAACGTTCGCACGCTGGCCCCGGCGTTTTCGGCATGTTGCTCGAAAGGAATCTCCAGCGATGGCGCGGCCATCACCGCCTGACACAGACTCATCAACCGCCGGTCGGCATCGTCCGGCAGCGGGATTTTCAACTGTGAACGCCTTGCGCGTTTCAGCTCCAGCAGCGCCAGCCCGACCAGCGCCTCGTAATACTCGGTATCACCGCTGTCGCCCTGCGCCACCAGTCCGACGATCAACTCACGCAACAGACCGCCGACCTCGATCACCTGCACCGTCTGATCCAGCGTTGCCGCCAGCGCCGGGCGCAGGTAGATATTGCGCATCTGCAAATCGGACACCACCCGAATCCCGTGGGGCACCCCCGGCGGCAACCACACCGCCCGTTGCGGCGGCACCACCAGCGCCTCGTGCGGGGTCTCGACCCACATCACCCCGCTCATCGCATACAGCAACTGCCCCCAGACATGCTCGTGCGGCTCAATGAACAACCCACGCGGATAGGTGCGCGCCAGCGGCTGCACCGGCACATCGGTATCACTCAGATCGGGGGGCGTGGCGAGGGCCATGGCGAACATTCATCAGGGTTGGCGAAGGCGTCATGGTAACCAGTGCGCCCGGTTCCTCGCCATTGATAGATACCGTCGGACAATCCGAGTGAATTTTCCCGGTGCGCAGCGATCCTTCTATTACCACAGGGAGGAAGAACGGCTTTATGAACAACGCAAAACTTTACGTCATCGATTACACCCTTCACGGCACGCCAAAGTCGTTCATTATCCGCTCGGACAAAATGGACAACACCGAGGCGTGGCACTGGGCAAGCTGCGACGCCGGGGTGGGCCGCATACCGCGCTTCGGCCGGGAAAAAGTGCAAAAGACCAGCAAGCCGATGGCAGAAAAATTCGGCGTGGAAAACGTGACGTGGCGACCGGCAAGCTAAGCTTGCGCGCAGGTGGGAAGTATTTCGGGGGAACTCACATGACGACCATCAGCAGCCCGGCGCATCTGGACTACAGCCTGGACACCGCAACCGGCCGGGTCACCCGAAGCATCGACTGCCCGGTTGGCCTGGAACCCGTCGAAAACGATCCCTACTGCTTCGCCCTGCGCGTCCCGGCCCCACAACCGGAAGACCTCGAACGAGCCACAACCGTCGACGTCCGGGTCGAAGGCCGACGCCTGCAAGGCACCGTCCGCCACACCGAACGCCTGGACGACGACAGCCTGAAACTGCAAGTGGAGCCTGACTAGGCTCCACTTTTTCATGCAGCCCGTTATTTCGGGTGCGCGCAATGGCAACCCTTGCCGGAACACTCTTCACCGCCCTTGTGGTGATGAGCGCAGGCCTCACAGCAATAGTGCTTGCCGTGCGCCACGTAGGAATGCTCGCCTTCCTTGATCTTGCAGCTACATCCCGGGCAATCGCATTTTCTGTCGGCCATGGAACAGACTCCTTTGGTGGTGGTTGTCTGAGGCTGAAGGAACAAGCCGTGCTACCAGTGTAGAAGGTGAAAACCACCAGACAACCCAACAACCAAACCACCCACTCCCCATACCCCAACACTCACCACGATGAGCGTTAGCTCGAGTAAAGCTTTTGATCTCAAGGCCCGTCGGTAGGCTGAGTGGAGGGATTGATCCGGGGGTGGGAGCGCAGCGACCGTGCGGCGCAGCCGCATGCATCGAGAGGAGGTGCAGCGAAGCAAACCGTAGGCGATGCCCCCGGATCAATCCCGGAGCGAAGGAACCCGAGCCACAGCGAGGGCCGTACGTCAGGGCACAGACCTTTTGGTTACTTTTGGGGCGTTTGCCAAAAGTGACCCGCCGTAAGGGCGGAACCCTAAGAAGCCGTTACCGCAGCAACGGATATGTAATCAACCCACCTGCCGAACACTGCTGCGATACATGAATACCAACGCCAACCCCAGACAGACCATCGCCAGAATCCGCGCGCCCGACAGCTCAATGGCGGAATTCCCCAGCCAACCGAAATTGTCGATCAGCATCCCCATCCCCAACTGCCCGACAATCACCGCCACCGTCGCCACAGCCGTCCCCACCCGAGGCACCGCCCCTACCATGACCATCATATAAACCACGCCAAACAAGGCACCACTGAGTTGCCATTTCGGCACCTCAAGCAGACTCACCGCCTGCGCCGGTTCGAAAAACAGAATCAGCAATCCGGTCGAAACCGCCCCGACCACAAACGTCAGAAGGCTGCTGCGCAACACCCCAACAGTCTCCCCCAACCGCCCGTTGATCGCCGCCTGCACACTCAACACCGCACCGGCCAACACCACCACCGCCAACAAAATCACCAGACTCATCTCATCAACCCCGCGCAATCAAAACCAGTGCCGCCACAATCAACCCCAACGCCAGCCAGCGTTCAGCGTTGACCTTCTTGCGCGTAGCGCCGAACCAGCCGAAATGGTCAATCAGCACACTCTTGCCCACCTGCCCCGACAAAATCGCAATCATCGTCATGGCAATCCCGATATGCGGCGTCGCCAGCGTCAACACCACCACATACATCGGCCCCAGAAACCCGCCGATCAACTGCCAGCGCGGCAGATCGGTCAGCGCCGGACCTTTCTGCGGCCCCGCAAACAGCAACAGCAAAAACAGAATCGCCGAGCCGACGCCGAAGATGCTCAAGGTCGCCCACAAGTGCCCGACCTGCTCACCCAACGGCCCCAGCAACCCGGCCTCCACCGACAAACCCATGCCGGCCAGAATCACCAGCGGCAACAGCAACAAGCGCAAACCCGGCCGGGCGACCGGAGCCGGCGCGGCACTCACTTCATCAAACGACTGCATTCACAAAACCTCTGAAGGAAACGATGGCGCGGATTATCGGCTGGCGCAGCTGTGCGATAAATGGGAGCATCCGGACAACACTTTTGCGCAACTCGCACAGCAGGACACTTGATGCACGGACTCAACGAACTGGGATTCAAGGCACTAAGGCTGTTTGTGGCGGTGCTCGACCACGGCAGCTTTTCCGAAGTCGCCCGCCGCGAAGGCGTGGCGCCCTCCTCGATTTCCCGACAGATCCAGTTGATGGAACAGGCGCTGAACCAGCAACTGCTCTACCGCCACACCCGCGCGGTCACGCCGACCGAGGCCGGGCGCATGCTCGGCCACCACGCGCGGCTGGTGCTGGTGCAACTGGAGGAAGCCGAACAGGCGTTGCAGGAACAGCAAAGCGAGCCCACCGGGCTGGTACGGATCAACGCCCCGGTGGTCTTCGGCCAGCGCCATCTGACGCCATGGCTCGGCCGATTGTGCGAGCGTTATCCGAAGCTGCAACTGGACATCCAGCAGACCGACCACTACATCGACCCGCTGCAGGAAGGCGCCGACCTGCTGTTCCGCATCGGCCCGTTGCACGATTCGAGCATGCAGGCACGGATACTCGCGCCACACCGCTTTCAGGTCGCGGCCAGCCCGGCGTATCTCAAGCGTTTCGGCACGCCGCAGCATCCTGAAGACCTCGCCCGCCATCAGTGCCTGGCCTACAAGGGCGCGACCGGTCAGCAGCGCTGGTTTTTCCGGCAGGATCAGGGCGAGTGGACACCGTACTCGGTCAAAGGCCCGATTACCGGCAACCATGCGGACACCCTGACCCAGGCCGCTGAACAGGGTTTGGGGCTGGTGATGTTTCCGTCATGGCTGATTGGCGAGGCGGTGCGTGAGGGCACGCTGGTGCCTGTGCTGGGGGATTATCAGGTGTCGAACAGTGTGGAGCCGCAGCAGATTTCGGTGCTGTGGCCGGGGAGCCGGCGGTTGTCGGTGAAGGTGCGGACGGTGATTGATTTCTTTATCGAGTGTTTTGGGGAGGTGCCGTATTGGGACAGACCCTGACGGTCTGCCCCGGCAACGGCATCAGATCCGGAACTGCCCGACCAGTTTGCCCAGCCGCTGCCCCAGATCCGCCAGGCTGCGCGAAGTCTGCGCCCCCAACTGTGTCTCATCCGCCACGTTATCCACCGCCACCGCAATCTGATGCACGCTGCGGTTGATCTCTTCGGCCACGGCGGTCTGCTCTTCTGCGGCACTGGCGATCTGCGCGTTCATCGAATTGATGGTCGCAATCAGATCCGCCATGGCATCCAGCGACGCCCCCGCCTGATTGGCCTGAGCCGAGGTGCCGTCACCCGCCTCGCTGGAACGGCGCATCGCCTCGACCGCCGACTGCGTACCGGCCTGCAAGCGATCAATCATCCCCTGGATTTCCTGCGTGCTGATCTGCGTGCGCGACGCCAGCGCCCGCACCTCATCTGCCACCACCGCAAACCCGCGCCCGGCCTCACCGGCCCGGGCCGCTTCGATCGCGGCGTTCAGTGCCAACAAGTTAGTCTGCTCGGCAATCGAGCGGATCACTCCGAGTACGCCGACAATCGACGATACGTCCTGCTGCAGACTATCGAGGGACACGCCGCTGCTGCGGATGTCGTCCACCAGCGCATGAATCTGCTTGATGCTGCCGGCCACCACGCGCTTGGCAGTCTGGCCTTCTTCGTCGGTCTGCTGCGCGGCGACGGCGGCGTTCTGTGCGCTCTTGGCGACTTCTTGGGCGGCGGCGGACATTTCGTTGATCGCCGTAGCCACCTGATCGGTTTCATGGCGTTGACGCTCCATGGCCTGGTCGGAACGCTGGGCCTGATCCGAGACCTGAGTCACCAGACCGGTCAATTGCGAGGTCATCTCGGTGATCTGCCGCACCAGGCCGTGGATCTTGTCGACGAAGCGGTTGAACGAGCCGGCCAGTTCGCCGAGTTCGTCCTGACTGGTGATGGTCAGACGGCGGGTCAGGTCGCCCTCGCCTGCCGCGATGTCGTCAAGGTTGGCTTTCATCAGGTTCAGCGGCCGCAGAATGGTATTGGCCAATACCAGCCCCGCCACCGCGATCACCAGCAGCACGACCACCGCCACGCCGACGATGCTCAGCACCACGCCTTCCATGCGCTCCTGAACCTGGGCCTGGACCAGCGCCACTTGCGCCTCGATGCCGTCGAGGTTGACCGACGTACCGACCGCCATGTCCCACTTCGCCAGGTATTCGGTGTAGCCGAGTTTCGGCACCAACACCTGCGCATTACCCGGCAGCGGCGAGCTGTATTGCAGGTAATGAGTGCCGTCTTTCGCCACTTTCACCAGGTCGCGGTTGACGTAGACGCCGTTCGGGTCGCGGTTGTCCTTGAAGCTTTTGCCCACGCCTTCGGGATCGGTGGACTTGAACAGGCGCACGGTCTCGGAATCGTAGCCGAAGAAGTAGCCGTCCTTGCCGTACTTGATGCCCGACAGCAGCTTGATCACCTGCGCCCGTGCGTCGGCGTCACCGGGGGCGGCAGCGTCGTACAGCGGTTTGATGGTGGTCATGGCCACCGCGACATAACTGGCCAGAGTGGCCTTGGCATCGCCGAGCAGGCGCTCGCGGGTCTGTTCGACTTCCTTGTGCGCCTGCTCCTGGAGAATGAACAGCGTGGTCAGGCTGATCACCAGCGCAAAGAGCAAGACCGGAAGGACGGCAAGGGACAGGACTTTAGCCTTGAGACTCAGGCGCATGGGGGCTCACTCTTTTGGTTTTATTGGCGTGGTTAAAGGCGTTAACGGCACGCGAAAGCAAAAGTTGAGCTGAGGTCTAACCAGATCGTTACCACGTTCTGAGCAGTAACGATCCGGTTTGGGGTGTTACAAGACCATTGCGGCCATCCAGCCGGCCGCCAGCAACGGCAGGTTGTAGTGCAGGAAGGTCGGCACCACGGTGTCCCAGATGTGGTGGTGCTGGCCGTCGATGTTCAGGCCGGAGGTCGGGCCGAGGGTCGAGTCCGAGGCCGGCGAACCGGTGTCGCCCAATGCCCCGGCAGTGCCGACGATGCAGACGATTGCCATCGGGCTGAAACCCAGTTGCACGCACAGCGGGACGAAAATCGCCGCGAGGATCGGCACCGTGGAGAAGGACGAACCGATGCCGATGGTCACCATCAGCCCCACCAGCAGCATCAGCAGCGCGCCAATGGCCTTGCTGTGATCGATCTGCGCCGCCGCGCTTTCGACCAGCGTGCGCACCTCGCCGGTGGCCTTCAACACTTCGGCAAAACCCGAAGCGGCGATCATGATGAAGCCGATCATCGCCATCATTTTCATGCCTTCGGTGAACAGGCCGTCAGTCTCGCGCCACTTGACGATGCCCGACGCCGAGAAGATCAGGAAACCGGCCAGCGCCCCGATAATCATCGAGTCCAGCAGCAGTTGGATAATGAAGGCTGCAGCGATCGCCAGACCGGCAATCCCGATGGTCATCGGGTTGTAGGCGACGCTGACCTGTTCGACCTGCTCGATCTTTTCCAGATCATAGACACGCTTCTTGCGGTAGCTGAAGAACACCGCCATCAACAAACCGAACACCATGCCTGCGGCCGGAATGGCCATCGCATGCATGACGTTGACCTGGCTGATGTCCACGCCAGCTTTGCTGACGTTGGCCAGCAGGATCTGGTTGAGGAAGATGTTGCCGAAACCCACCGGAAACACCATGTACGGCGTGATCAGGCCAAAAGTCATGACGCAGGCGATCAGCCGGCGATCCAGTTGCAGCTTGGTCAGTACATATAGAAGCGGCGGCACCAGCAATGGAATGAACGCAATGTGGATCGGCAGGATGTTCTGCGAGGCGATCGCCACCACCCACAACAAGCCGATCAGCAGCCATTTGACGCTGCCGCCACCGGATGCGTGCTGACGGTCGACCATCGCCAGGGCCTTGTCGGCCAGCGCATGGGCCAGGCCGGATTTGGCAATCGCCACCGCGAAAGCACCGAGCAACGCGTAGGACAACGCCACCGTCGCCCCGCCGCCCAGGCCACTGTTGAACGCCTTGAGCGTGGCGTCGATGCCCAGGCCGCCGGTCAGGCCACCGACCAGCGCACCGACGATCAACGCGATCACCACATGCACCCGGGACAGGCTGAGGATCAGCATGACGCCGACCGCAGCAATCACTGCATTCATTTCACTACCTCAAAAACACGACGGTAAAGCCATTCACCGCCAGACAGGATGAGTCCGGCCGGCAAGCCACGAAGGTCGCCAGCGGATTTGCATAGAGGGTCTTATTAGAAGGGCGCGCACTGTGCCGCAGAGCGCGCGCAGTGTCAAAGCGACCGGTCGCGTCACTGTGTAACTTTCCATGATCAAACCGGCGACAACGGCATATCCGCCACAAAGTGCGTCAATTCGCCATATTGCGTTTGCGCCATAAAGAAAGTCGAAACGCGGCCGTTACAGTGCAAAGTCTCAGATATTTATCGAATAAGGACGTCTCCATGTCGCTCAGACAACTTTCCATCCAATGGAAAATCACCCTGCTCGCCGGCCTCTGCCTGGCCGGTATCGTGACCCTGTTGGTGGGTCTTTCGCTGTATCGCATGGAGCACAGTTCTGAACTGGTCAAAGCCTCCAGCATGGAGATGCTCACCGAATCGGCCCAGGCGCGCATCGAATCCCAGGGCGAAGTTCAGGCGGCGGGCATTCGCCAGCAGTTCATGGACGCCTATCAATATGGCCACGGTTTTTCGCGTCAGGTGCTGTTCCTGCGCGAACAGGCCGAGAAGCGCTTCCTCGATGCCTTCGACCTGCGCGAAGACATGACCCGCCAGGTGAAATCCGCACTGCAGGCCAACCCGGAATTACTCGGCCTGTCGCTGGTGTTCGAAGCCAATGCACTGGACGGCAAGGACGAGCTGTTCGCCGGGCAAAGTGAATTAGGCAGCAACGACAAGGGCCGCTTCGCCCTGTACTGGTCACAGCCGACGCCTGGCAAAGTGACCTCGATGGCGCTGCCGGAAAGCGACATGGCCGACACCAGCACCGGCCCCAGCGGCCAGGCCGCCAATGCCTGGTTTACCTGCCCGCGCACCACGCTCAAGCCGTGCGTGATCGAGCCCTATTTCTATGTGATCGACGGGCAAAAGGTGCTGATGACCAGCATCGTGTTCCCGCTGATGGTCAACGGCAAAGTCATCGCCTCGCTGTCGGTGGACATCAACCTCAACAGCCTGCAGGCGATCAGCCAGGGCGCGAGCAAAAAGCTCTATGACGGCCAGACCGCCGTGAGCATCATCAGCCCCGCCGGCCTGCTCGCCGGTTACAGCCCGGACGCCAACAAACTCAGCCAGCGCCTGGATGCCGTGGACACCACCAGCGGCGCCGAACTGCTGCGCCTGCTGGCCTCGAGCAAAACCGTCAGCAGCCTGCACAGCAATGCGCAGCTGAAAGTGCTGTCGCCGTTCCAGCCGATTCCCGGTGGTCCGTCGTGGGGCGTGCTGCTGGATGTGCCGGAGAAAGTGCTGGTGAGTCGCGCCGAAGCACTCAAGCAGCAACTGGATGCCAGCAACACCTCGGGCACCCTGATCGAACTGAGCCTGGGCGTGCTTGCAGCACTGCTCGGCCTGCTGCTGGTGTGGCTGATGGCACGCAGCGTGACCAAGCCGATCCTCGGCGTGGCGCACATGCTGGAAGACATCGCCAGCGGCGAAGGCGATCTGACCCGTCGTCTGGCCTATGACAAGAAAGACGAACTCGGCCAACTGGCCGGTTGGTTCAACCGCTTCCTCGACAAGCTGCAACCGATCATCGCTGAAGTGAAACGCTCGGTGCAGGATGCGCGCAACACCGCCGACCAATCTTCGGCCATTGCCACCCAGACCAGCGCCGGCATGGAGCAGCAATACCGTCAGGTCGATCAGGTCGCCACCGCGTCCCACGAAATGAGCGCCACCGCCCAGGACGTGGCCCGCAGCGCCGCGCAAGCCGCCGAAGCGGCCAAGGACGCCGACCGCGCCACGCGTCAGGGCCTGACCGTGATCGACCGCACCACCGCCAGCATCGACACCCTGGCCGCCGACATGAGCGCGGCGATGGTCCAGGTCGAAGGCCTGGCGGCAAACAGCGAAAAAATCGGCACGGTGCTGGAAACCATCCGCGCCATCGCCGAGCAGACCAACCTGCTGGCCCTCAACGCCGCCATCGAAGCCGCCCGTGCCGGTGAAGCCGGACGTGGCTTTGCGGTGGTCGCCGACGAAGTGCGCAACCTCGCCCGCCGCACCCAGGAGTCGGTGGAGGAAACCCGCCAGGTGATCGAGCAATTGCAGAACGGCACCCAGGACGTGGTTGGTTCGATGGGCAACAGCCATCGTCAGGCCCAGGGCAGTGTCGAACAGGTCGGCCAGGCCGTAACCGCGTTGCGCCAGATCGGCGATGCGGTGACAGTGATCAGCGACATGAACCTGCAGATCGCCAGCGCCGCTGAAGAACAGAGCGCGGTGGCCGAAGAGATCAACAACAACGTGGCGACGATCCGTGATGTGACGGAATCGCTGTCGGGGCAGGCGAATGAGTCGGCGCGGGTGAGTCAGTCGCTCAATAGCCTGGCGAATCAGCAGCAGAGTTTGATGGATCAGTTTCGGGTCTGACGCTCAAACCCGCTCACCACAGATTCCTGTGGAGGGCGGGTTCACCGCCGGGGCAACTGAATCTCCACCTTCAACCCACCCCACTCACTCTCCCCCAACACCAAAACCCCACCCCACGTCTCGACAATATCCCGCACAATCCCCAGCCCCAATCCATGCCCATGGGTCTGTTCATCCAGCCGCGTGCCCCGACTGAACACCTGATCGCGCTGTGCCTCGGGAATCCCCGGCCCATCGTCTTCCACGCTCAATACAAAACCTTCAGCCGTCTCGACCACGCTCAGCCGCACCTCGGCATCCGCCCACTTGCAGGCGTTGTCCAGCAGGTTGCCGAGCAGTTCCAAGAGGTCCTCACGGTCCCACGGCAATTGCAGCCCGGTCGGCGCGACGTAGCTCAACGAAAGGTGTTCGCCGTGGATCATGTTCAATGTCGCCAGCAACCCCGGCAGCTCCGCGTCGCAATCGAACAGCGCCCCCGGCAACGCATCACCGGACAGCCGCGCACGGTTGAGCTCGCGGTTCAGCCGCTGCTGAACCTGTTCCAGTTGTTCCTTGAGGGTCTTGCGCAGCTCGGGATGGGCATCGAGTTTTTCGTTCGAGGCCAGACTCAGCAGCACCGCCAGCGGGGTTTTCAGCGCGTGCCCCAGATTGCCCAGGGCATTGCGCGAACGCTTGAGGCTGTCTTCAGTGTGCGCCAGCAAGTGGTTGATCTGCGCCACCAGCGGTTCCAGTTCTGCCGGCACTTGCTCATCGAGTTGCGAGCGCTGGCCTTGCTGTAACTGGGCGATCTGTTCGCGAGCCTTTTCCAGCGGTCGCAAGGCGCGGTGCACGGTCAGTCGTTGCAGGATCAGGATCAGCAGCAGCCCCGCCAAACCAAGGCCCAGACCGATCTGACGCATGCGCTGGAAGCTCTCCCGCACCGGGGTGTAATCCTGGGCCACGCTGATGGAGATCGACTGGCCGAGCCGTCGGTAATCCGAGCGCAGCACCAGAAGTTGCTGCCCGTCCGGCCCCAGTTGCAGATTGCTGTGCAGACCGGGCTCCGGCAACAGTGGCAGGTCTTGATCCCACAAGGAGCGTGAGCGCCAGTGACTGTCGGCAAAGTCGATGCGGAAATAGTGGCCGGAAAACGGTCGCTGATAAGCCGGCGACAGGTGTCGCTCATCCAGTTGCAAGCCTTGCGGGCCACGGACCAGCGCCACCAGCAGGCTTTCACTGTCATTGCGCAGGCCGGCTTCGAGGTAACGCTGCAAACCCACTTCGAACAGCCACAGACTGGTTTGCGCCAGTATCACGCCGACAACCACCATCACGCTGATCAGGCCCAGGCTCAAGCGGCGCTGGATCGATCTCACGAAGCCTGTCCGCCGAACAGATAACCCTGGCCGCGCCGGGTTTCGATCACGCTTTTGCCAAGCTTGCGCCGCAGGTGATTGACGTGAACTTCCAGCACATTGGAATCGCGCTCGGTCTCTCCGTCGTACAGGTGTTCGGCGAGGTGGCTTTTGGAAAGGATCTGCTCCGGGTGCAGCATGAAGTAACGCAGCAGGCGGAATTCGGCAGCGGTCAGTTGAATATCGGCACCGTCACGCACGACACACTGGCGGCCCTCGTCCAGATGCAGCCCTGCGGCCTTGAGCGTCGGCTGGTTGGCCTGCCCCTTGGAGCGACGCAGCAGCGACTGGATGCGCAAATACAGTTCTTCCGGATGGAAAGGTTTGGTCAGGTAATCGTCGGCGCCGGCCTTCAGGCCTTCGATGCGCTCGGCCCAGGAATCCCGGGCCGTGAGGATCAGCACCGGCGTCGCCAGCCCGCCCGCGCGCCATTGCGCCAGCACTTCAAGGCCCGGCACGCCCGGCAGGCCGAGGTCGAGAACGATCAGGTCGTACGGTTCGCTGCGGCCCTGATAGACCGCGTCGCGCCCGTCCGCCAGCCAGTCCACGGCATAACCCTGGCGTTGCAGGCCGGCGATCAACTCATCGGCCAGGGGGACGTGGTCTTCCACCAGAAGCAAACGCATCGATCAATCTTCCTTGTCTTTCAGTAAACGGCCGGTGGCGGCTTCGAGATGGAGTTCGCGGGTCACCCCGTCGACAGTCAGCAACTCGACTTCGTAAATGTAGACGTCGTGCTTTTCTTCCAGCTCGACTTCCAGCAGTTTCGCACCGGGGTAGCGATCCAGCGCGTTATGCAGCACCTGCTCCAGCGGCAGAATCACCCCCTGCTGGCGCAGGCGCAGGGCTTCGTCCTGATCGAGATCACGAGCCCCGGCCACCGAGCAGAAAATCAAAAGCGCCAACGCGGTTCGACCGGTGGCGCGAGCATTCACCTTCATTACGTATCCTGATGATCCTTGAGCACTTGCCCGCTGACCGCGTCCAGTTCCACATCCCATTCCAGCCCCTGCGGGTCGCGCAGATCGAGCTGGTAGAGGTACTTGCCGTACTTCTCTTTCAGCTCGGCGTCGGTAATGGTGGAACCCGGATGCCTGTCCAGCGCCGTGGCATTGAGCTGCTCGAAGGGCACGATAGTACCAGCGTCGTGCAAACGTTGGGCTTCATCCGGGCCAAGATCCCGTGCGTGGGCCAGGCTCGCGCTCAGACCGATGAACGAGGCAAGGCTCAGGGCAGTCAGGGTTTTCATGGGTTCTCCGTATTTTCAGTGCCGCTACGGAGCACCATAACGGTGCGAACTTAACTGAAACTGAATGGCCATCACTGGGCCAGCTTCAGCAGCGTCGGCAACATGTGCTTATAATCTTTCGCTTGCTAACGATCGAGACCGGTATGACAGCCATCCACATCAAGTTCCCTTCCCTGACCCTCAAGGCTGGCCCGCGTGCCATGGCACGCATCCGCGCCCAGGGTCTGAACGCTGCCGATGTCGGCACTTTGCCCGGTGCGGCCGGCGGACCGAAGGCGCTGGGGATTCAGGGGCTGGATCTGGCGCTGTTCGGCGAGTGGCTGCCGGCGGCTCCGCGCGAGCGTTCGCTGATCGGTGCGTCGGTCGGCTCCTGGCGCTTCGCCAGCGCCTGTCTGCCGGACGCCGCCGAAGGTATTCGTCGCCTCGGCCATCTGTACACCGAGCAGAACTTCAACAAGGGCGTGACCATCAGCGACGTCAGCCGCAGTTCGCAGCGCATGCTCGATGACCTGCTCGACGGCCGCGATGCGCTACTGCTCGACAATGCCCATTACCGCTTGAACATCATGGTGGTCAAAAGCCACGGCGGGCTGGCGAACGACCATCGTGGCCGGCTCGGGCTGGCGCTGGGTTCGGTGATCGCCGACAACCTGCGGGGCCGGGCGCGGCTGTCGCGGCACTTCGAACGGCTGATCATCCACGACCCGCGCCTGGCGCCGCCGGTACACGCGTTGACCGATTTCCCGTCGCGCTTCGTCGCCCTCGATGCCGGCAACCTGCGTCAGGCGCTGCTGGCGTCCGGTTCGATCCCGATGGTCATGGAAGGCGTGCGCGATCTGCCGGGCGCCGGCGCCGGCACCTTTCGTGACGGCGGCCTGCTGGACTATCACCTCGACCTGCCCTACAGCGGCGACGGTATCGTGCTCTATCCGCACTTCACCGACCGGGTGATCCCGGGCTGGTTCGACAAGACCCTGCCGTGGCGCAAAGCCTCGACCGAGCGTTTGCAGGACGTGCTGTTGCTGGCGCCGTCCAAGGAATACCTGGCGCGCCTGCCCTACGGCAAACTCCCCGACCGCAACGACTTCAAGCGCTTCATGGGCGATGCACCGAGTCGGCAGAAATACTGGCGCGCGGCGATGGACGAGAGCCGCCGGCTGGGCGACGAATTCCTTGAACTGACTGCCAATGGTCGCCTCGCCGAGCGCTTGCTGACCCTTTAGTCAGCACAGCCGGAGACAAGCTGGTAAACTCGCCGCCTGCCCGAATTCGCTGCGGCGAACGCCATCTGAACAGAGCTGAAATCACTGTGGAAATCTTCAAGGAATTTACGTTCGAATCCGCCCACCGCCTGCCCCACGTACCGGACGGCCACAAGTGCGGACGCCTGCACGGTCACTCGTTCAAAGTGGCGATTCACCTGAGCGGCGACCTCGACCCGCACACTGGCTGGATCCGTGATTTCTCCGAGATCAAGGCGATTTTCAAGCCGCTGTACGAGCGTCTGGACCACAACTACCTGAACGACATTCCGGGCCTCGAGAACCCGACCAGCGAAGTGCTGGCCAAGTTCATCTGGAATGAGTTGAAGCCCCTGTTGCCGGAACTCAGTGCGATCCGCATCCACGAGACCTGCACCAGCGGTTGCATCTATCGCGGCGAGTAAATCCCGCGACACAAAAAACCACCGAGACCGGTGGTTTTTTTACGCCTATGCTTTTTGGCTCGAACCCGCCAAGAGGACAGGCCCATGACGGACTGGCTGCTGGATCAGGTCTTTGATTTCAACGGGCGACAGATTCGCCACGGGGTGCGCGGCGACGGCCCGCCGCTGGTGTTCGTACATGGCACGCCCTTCTCATCTTATGTGTGGCACCGCATCGCGCCGCATTTTTTCGCCACGCATCGGGTGCATTACTTCGACTTGCTGGGCTACGGGCGCTCCGAGCAACCGGACGCCGATGTCTCCCTCGGCGTGCAGAACGAATTGCTCGCGCAACTGCTGGATCACTGGGGCCTGCAACGCCCGGACGTGGTTGCCCACGACTTCGGTGGCGCCACCGCCCTGCGCGCGCACCTGCTCAACGGCAAGGATTACCGCACCCTGACCCTGATCGACCCGGTGGCGCTGACGCCCTGGGGCTCGCCTTTCGTGCAGCACGTGCGCCAGCATGAAGCGGCGTTCAGCGGCCTGCCGGATTACATCCAGCGCGCCATCGTGCCGACCTACATTCGCGGCGCCATTCACCGGGACATTCCCGACGATGAACTGGCGCCCTACGTGCAGCCGTGGCTGGGCGATCCGGGGCAAGCGGCGTTCTACCGGCAGATCGCGCAGATGGATCAGCGCTACACGCTGGAGGTGCAGCCGCTGTACCCGACGATTCGCTGCCCGGTGCAGATTCTCTGGGGCGAGGAAGATCAGTGGATTCCCATTGAGCGCGGACGCGAGTTGCACAACATGATTCCAGGATCGCAGTTTCACCCGATTCCGAATGCCGGGCATCTGGTCCAGGAAGATGCGCCTGAAGCCATTGTCGCTGCTCTGCTGCGTTTTCTCTGAGCCGAAAAACAACCGGCCTGATGGCTCCCACTTTGTGCTTCAGCGGAGGCAGGCGCACCGCTTTCGCGCCAAATCCGATCTCTCGTCTATACATAACCTCGCCAATCGGTAACTGGCACGACCGCTGCAACCTCCTCGCGTCCTCCCCTTTCCAGCAAGGAACGCCCGCCATGACGCAGAACGATCCCGGCAACGACTACCCCCTCAGCGAAGTCCCTATGCACGCCCGCAAAGGCCTGGCCTCGACGGCCATGGTGCTGCTGGGCTTCACCTTCTTCACCGCGACCATGTTTGCCGGCGGCAAGCTCGGCGTGGCGTTCGGCTTTGGCGAGATGATGGCGGTGATCATCATCGGCAATCTGCTGCTGGGCCTTTACGCCGCAGCACTGGGTTACATCGCCTTCAAGAGCGGCCTGAACTCTGTGCTCATGGGGCGCTTCTGCTTCGGCGAAGTGGGCAGCAAGCTCAGCGACCTGATCCTGGGTTTCACCCAGATCGGCTGGTACGCCTGGGGTACTGCGACGGCAGCGGTGGTACTCGGTAAATATTTCGCCCTGGACGACGGTACGGTGCTCGGGCTGATGGTGCTGTTCGGCCTGGTGTTCTGCGCCACGGCGTATGTCGGTTATCGCGGGCTGGAGATTCTGTCGTACATCGCGGTGCCGGCCATGATGTTGCTGCTGATGCTGTCAATGTGGGTGGCCACGGTGAAGGTCGGTGGCCTTGAGGGTTTGCTGGCCGTGGTGCCGACCGGTTCACTGGACTGGTCCACCGCCATCACCCTGGTGTTCGGCACCTTCGTCAGCGGCGCGACCCAGGCCACCAACTGGACGCGTTTCTCACGCTCGGCGCGGGTCGCGGTGCTGGCCAGCCTGATCGGTTTTTTCATCGGCAACGGCCTGATGGTGCTGATCGGCGCCTATGGCGCGATCGTCTATCAACAACCCGACGTGGTTGAAGTGTTGCTGCTGCAAGGTTTCGCCATGGCGGCTATGGCCATGCTGCTACTGAACATCTGGAGCACCCAGGACAACACCATCTACAACTTCGCCGTCGCCGGCTGCAACCTGCTGCGCACCGGGCGCCGCAAGACCGTGACCCTGGCCGGTGCGGTGATCGGCACGCTGCTCGCGCTGTTGGGCATGTATGACATGCTGGTGCCTTATCTGATCCTGCTCGGCACCGTGATTCCACCAATTGGCGGGGTCATCATGGCCGACTTTTTCTTCCGCTGGCGCGGTCACTATCCGCGCCTGGCCGACGCACGGCTGCCGGCCTTCAACTGGCCGGGGCTCGGGGCCTACGCGGTTGGCACCCTCGCGGCGTTTCACTCGCCGTGGATCGCGCCGCTGGTGGGGATCGCCGCTGCCGCGCTAACGTATGTCATCGTCACCGGCCTGCTGGGCGCCCGCCGCGCCAGCGCGCCACTACAAGACCTATAAGAAGGATTTGCCTGATGCACATCATCAACGCCCGACTGCGCAACCAGGAAGGTCTGCACGAATTGCACCTCGAAGACGGCCTGATCCGCAGCATCGCGCGCCAGACCGAAGCGCCGACCCTGGGCCCCGACGACCTCGACGCCGGCGGCAATCTGGTGGTGCCGCCCTTCGTCGAGCCGCATATTCACCTGGACGCCACCCTGACCGCCGGCGAGCCGCGCTGGAACATGAGCGGCACGTTGTTCGAAGGCATCGAATGCTGGGGCGAGCGCAAGGTCACCATCACCCAGGAAGACACCAAGACCCGGGCGAAAAAGACCATCCAGACCCTGGCCGCCCACGGCATCCAGCACGTGCGCACCCACGTCGATGTCACCGACCCGCAACTCACCGCGCTCAAGGCCATGCTTGAAGTCCGCGAAGAAAGCCGTCACCTGATCGACCTGCAAATCGTCGCGTTCCCCCAGGAAGGCATCGAGTCGTTCCGCAACGGTCGCGAGCTGATGGAAGAAGCGATCCGCATGGGCGCCGATGTGGTCGGCGGGATTCCGCATTTCGAATACACCCGCGATCAGGGCGTCAGCTCGGTGAAGTTTTTGATGGACCTGGCAGAACGCACCGGCTGCCTGGTGGACGTGCATTGCGACGAAACCGACGACCCGCACTCGCGCTTCCTTGAAGTGCTGGCCGAAGAGGCCCGCAGCCGCGACATGGGCGCACGCGTGACGGCCAGCCACACCACCGCGATGGGCTCCTACGACAACGCCTACTGCGCCAAACTGTTCCGCCTGCTCGGGCACTCGGGGATCAGTTTTGTCTCCTGCCCGACCGAAAGCATTCACCTGCAAGGCCGCTTCGACAACTTCCCGAAACGCCGTGGCGTGACCCGCGTCAACGAGTTGCTCGAAGCGGGCATGAACGTCTGCTTCGGCCAGGATTCGATCGTCGACCCGTGGTATCCGCTGGGCAACGGCAACATCCTGCGCGTGCTCGAAGCCGGGCTGCACATTTGCCACATGCTCGGTTACCGCAACCTGCAAAGCGCACTGGATCTGGTCACTGACAACAGCGCCAAGGCCATGCACCTCGGTGAGCGCTATGGCCTGGAACAGGGTCGCCCGGCCAACCTGCTGATCCTGTCGGCGGACAGTGATTACGAAGTCATCCGCAGCCAGGGCTTGCCGCTGTATTCGATCCGTGGCGGCAAGGTGTTGATGAAGCGGCAGATGCCGGTGGTGGAGTTCGTCTAAGGTGTAAAGGTCGGCGTCGCAACGGCGCCGACCTTTCCCGATGGACGCCCTGTCATGCCGTAGTTCGCGCGTAGTTGCTTCGCTGCCATCCTCATTGCTGCATGAGGACGCGACATGAACCCCAAAACTGCTTCCGATCCCATGGCCACGCTGTATCGCGAAGGCCGTCATACGTTTATCGATCTGGTGCCCGATGGCGGCGCCCGGCTCGATGCCTTGTTTCATACCGCTCCCGCGTTGGGCGAACTGGCCGTTGGCGTGGTGTACGGGCATTTGCACGCACGCCCCGGTCTCGACCCGCGATTGCGCGAGGCGGTGTCATTTGCCTCCGTTGTGGCATCGGGCATGGTCGGACCGCCACTGAGCGTGCACCTCAAGACCGGGCTCGCGTCAGGCCTGGCGCCTGGCGAAATGACCGAGGTGCTGCTGCAGGCCTCGGCGTTTGCCGGTTTTCCGCGAGCCGTCAGTGCGGCGGAGCAACTCAATCATTTATTTGCAGAAGCAGGCCTGGCCTCACCACCAGGGCCCACGCCAAGAGAAATCTCTCTGAAATTCTGCGCAGCGGTTCGCGAGGGCCACCCACCGATTCCGGTCAGTGCGGCGGTGAAACGGCAGTTGCGCGACGCTGACCGGCTGGCGATACAGGCCTGCGGGGCGCAAGCGGTCATCGTCGAATGCTTCAAGGATGCGCAGACCACTCCGCAGGCACTGCTGCATCTGACGGTGGACACCGCTGCCGTGATTGCAGTGAAACTGTTCAAGGCGCACTGAATCGAGGGAACTCATGGTTATGGGTCGGGGCGGCGTTATCGCAAAACGATAGAGCCGCCCTGTCAAATCTGACAGGCGACAACCGCTGCCAACCGGTCCACAGTGAAGTCCAAGGGATCCATCGTTCCCGGGGGGACGATCATGAAAGGGACTTCATCTTTTTGTCTGATGCGCGGTGCCGAACAGACGCACGCCAGTCAGTTCACCGCCCTCTTCTTCCAGCAATACCGGTGCCGTCCCGCCCGGCATGAGCACCTGCACCTCTCCCGCTGACACCCAGCCCGCCCGCCAGGCCGCACACGCCACTGCACTGGCGCTGGTGCCGGAAGACGCCGTCGGGCCTTCGCCCCGTTCGAATACTCGTGCGGCGATGCGTTGATCGCCTGCGTGCATCGCCCACTGCAGATTGACCCCGGCCGGGCACGGCCGGCCGGCGCCGACGGGCATGGCGTAGGCGATGGCGGTCAGACTGTCTGCCAGCGGCGATTCAAGCATCTGTGCGTTGCCCGGCAATGCGGCTTCATCCTGTACCAGCGTCACACAATGCGGATTGCCGATGCGCACGAACTGACTGTGCGCCCAGGCGGGATCGAGTTGCGCCAATGGCTTCACGCGGCTGACTTCTACGTTGTTGAATCGCACCGACTCAACGCCGACTGCACCGACAGCTGACGGACCGAAACCGGGTCGCCCGAGATCCAGCCAGAAGCCTTGCACGCCGGCCACTTCTGCCGGTTTGACGGAAACGGGCACTGGCGATGACGCATCCTGCTTGTCGTGATGCACCTGCAACGATGCCCCCTCTTCCAGCATCAGCCCCTGTTCGAGCAGCGCCTGAGAGAAAATCGTCAGGCCATTGCCACTGCGCTCGGCGAGCGTGCCGTCGGTGTTGACGATCAGCAGATCGAAGGGTGGTGAGGCCTGGAACGGACCGATCAGCAAGCCATCGCTGCAGTGGGACTTGCTGCCGGCAGGTCGCTGACCGTCGGGCCAGTCACAACACAGGGCGATCGCGGCGCGGCTCCACGCCTGTCGAGACAAGGCACATTGCTCGGCATCGGTGGGCAGGTCGATGCCCGACTCCCGTAGCGCCCGGGGTGAGATAACCCCGTAGATATTGCCCCGTGCATCGTAGAACTGCGTCATGAACCGCCCCTTGGTTTCAAGTTGCCAAAGGCGTCACTGTAAAACGCAATTCCCTGTGGGAGCGAGCTTGCTCACGATGGCGGTGTATCAGTCAATGAGTTCGACTGACACGACGCTATCGCGAGCAGGCTCGCTCCCACAGAAGAGCTGTGCAAGGATGTCCCCTGCTGAAACGTTTTTTGCCAAGGATTCCCATGACCAGTCTCACGCCCAACGACACCTTCGTCCCCGGACGTCTGCAACAGATGTCCACGCGCATCGCCTTCTTCATCGCCGGGCTCGGCATCGCCGCATGGGCGCCGCTGGTGCCGTATGCCAAGGCGCGGGCCGGGCTCGATGAAGGGACGCTGGGCCTGTTGCTGTTGTGTCTGGGGGTAGGTTCGATTCTGGCAATGCCGCTGGCGGGGATTCTGGCCACGCGGTTCGGCTGTCGGCGTGTGGCAACCGGCGGCACCTTATTGATCTGCGCGGCATTGCCGTTGCTGGCAACGGTGTCGTCTATCCCGGCGTTGATCGCCACGCTGTTCATGTTCGGCGCCGGGCTCGGCACGGTGGACTCGACGGTGAACCTGCAAGCGGTGATCGTCGAGCGAGCCAGCGGCAAGAACATGATGTCGGGGTTTCACGGCCTGTTCAGCCTCGGCGGGATCGTCGGCGCGGCAGGCGTCAGCGCCCTGCTTGGCCTTGGATTGTCGCCATTGGCGGCGATGCTGGTGGTGGTCGTGGTGCTGATCGCGGCGCTGTTCAAGGCTGTGCCGCACATGTTGCCTTACGGCAGTGAAAGCTCGGGACCGGCGTTCGCGATCCCTCACGGGATCGTGCTGTTCATCGGCGGGATGTGCTTCATCGTGTTCCTCACCGAAGGCGCGGCGCTGGACTGGAGCGCGGTGTTTCTGGCGCAGGAACGCGGGATCGATACGGCGTATGCAGGGCTGGGTTATGCGGCGTTCGCGCTGACGATGACGGCGGGTCGTTTGACTGGTGACCGGATTGTTCGCGCACTGGGTGCGACGCGGATCATTCTGTTTGGCGGTCTGCTGGCGGCGGCGGGTTTGTTTCTGGCAACGTTCGCGCCGAGCTGGGAAGCCGCGCTGGTCGGTTATGCACTGGTCGGCGCCGGCTGTTCGAACATCGTGCCGGTGCTGTACACGGCGGTGGGCAAGCAGACGGTGATGCCGGAAAGCATCGCCGTGCCGGCAATCACCACGCTGGGTTACGCGGGGATTCTGGCGGGGCCGGCGGTGATCGGGTTTGTCGCCCATGCCAGCAGCCTGAGTTTCGCCTTCGGGTTGATGGCGACGCTGCTGGTGGCGGTGGCGATAGGCGGCAAAGCCCTCAAGGTCTGAATCGGCTCGTTCCCGCGCCGTGCGGGAACGAACCGTGCGGGGTCAGAAACCGACGCTGGCCTGCACGAAGAACGTACGCGGCGCGCCGACATACATCCCCGAGTTGTTGTCGCTGGAGCGGGTGAAGTACTGCTTGTCGAAGATGTTTTTCACCCCGGCGCCGAGCTTCAGGTTCGACAGCTGTGCACCGAAGTCATAGCCGCCGCGCACGTTCCAGGTCACGTAGCCCGGGATGTCGCCGTACTGACCGTCCGCCGTGCCTTCGGTGATGTAGTTGTTGCTGAAGCTGCCATCGGCATTCACGCCGGTGCCCGGTGAACGCTGCTTGGACTGGGCGAAACCATCGATGTTGTAAGTCCAGCGGTTGATGTCGTAACGCAGGCCGACGGTCGCCACCTGACGCGAATAGAACGGCAGGTCGCGGCCCTTGAAGCCTGGAATCTCGCCTTCATAGGTCGCGCGGGTGTAGGTGAAACCGGCGTTGGCGGTCAGGCCATCGAGACGCGGATCGAGCGCCGCCATGTCGTAGTGCACCGAAGCCTCGATACCCTGGTGCTTGGTGGCGCCGAGGTTGGTCCAGCCCACATCGTTGCTGATGTATTGCAGTTCGTCGTCGAAGTCGATGTAGAACAGCGTCACTTCACCGCCCCACACGTCATCGTTGTAGCGGGTGCCGATCTCGTAGGTTTTGGCCTTTTCCGGCTCCAGGCCATTGGCGGTCTGGTCACCCGAGCCGCCCTGCCCCAGCTGGAAATACTGCAGGCTGCCGAACGAGGTTTCGTAGTTGGCAAACAGCTTCCACGCATCCGACAGGTGATACATCACGCTCAGCGCCGGCAGCGGTTCGTTGCTCTCGATGCTGCGGTTTTTCTCCGGCACGCGTTTGCCGGCGGTGTCGAGTACGGCGCGGTCGTGCCAGTCGGTGTTGATGTGCTCGAAGCGAATGCCCGGGGTGATGGTCCATTTGCCGACGTCGATCTTGTTGTCGACGTAGACCGAGTTGGCCTCGGTGCCGCCGGTACGGTCCTGGAACACGTGGCCGTCGGAAGTCTTGGTGACCACCGGCTCATTGTTGACCAGCGCCAGACGGCTCGACTGCTCGTGCATGGCCTCCTTCAGGTAGCGATAACCGACACTGACTTCCTGAGTGGTCGGGCCGACATCGAATACCCGCGAGACACGTGGCTCGATACCCAGCGTGTAGTAGGAGCGCGGATACGAGCTCAGGGTTTTCTGGTCGCGGGCGGCGATGGTGCTGCCACGGAAGCTGTCGGTGTAATAGGTCAGCACTTCGGCCTGAGTGCGCTCGTCGATCTGGCGGATCCACTTGAACGACACATCCTTGCGGCGGCCGCTGAAGTTGTCGTAGTCGCGTACCGAATCGTACGGTTTGTCGTCGTACTGTTTCTGCGTCAGGCCGCCGGGCATGTCGGCGCTGGCATCGTAGTAATGGAAATTGAGGCTGAAATCGTCCTGATCGGTCGGCGCCCAGTGGGTCTTGAGCAGCACGTCGTCGATGTCGTTGCCGTTGTTGCGCTCGCGGTAACCGTTGCCGTTGACGCCGGAGTACAACAGCGCGACGCCCATGCCATTGTCGGCGGTGCCGCCAAGGAACGCGGTATCGATGTGTTTCCAGCCGCCATAACGGGTGGTTTCCAGGGTGGTTCCGATTTCACCGGTGGCTTTTTCCGGGATGGCACGGGTCACGAAGTTGATCACGCCGCCGACGTTCTGTGGCCCGTAACGCACGGAGCCGGCGCCGCGCACGACGTCGATGCTGTCGAGGTTGCCGGAGGAAATCGGTGCCATCGACAGTTGTGGCTGACCATACGGCGCGAACGCAGCCGGCACGCCGTCGATCAGCACGGTGGAGCGCGGCGACAGACGCGAAGTCAGGCCACGTACGCCGACGTTCAGCGAGATGTCGCTGCCGCCGGTGCCGTTGGAGTCCTGCACCTGCACGCCCGGCACACGCTTGAGGACATCGCTGACGTTCATCGCGCCCTGCTCGACCATGGCTTCGCGGCGAATCACCGTGCGCGCGCCCGGGTGGTTCTGTACCACGGCGGCATCGGCGTCGCCGAGCCAGTCACCGACCACTTTGATGTCGGTCACGCCCAGTTCCAGCGGGCCGTTGGCGGCTGCGGTCGGCGCTGGCGACAGGGTCACCGAGCCTTCATTGATCTGATAGTTCAGGCCGCTGCCCTGCAACAACTGGCGCAGCGCGTCCTCCGGCGAAAGATTGCCATCGACCGCCGGGGCCTGTTTGCCGGCGACCAGGTCCGGGCTGAAAAACACTTGCAGCGAGGTTTGCTGACCCAGTTCGCTCAGCGCCTGGCCCAGTGGCTGCGCGCGGATATGAATGGCGTCGGCGGCGAATGCCAGCGGCATCGCAGTGTTGACCGCCAGCGCAAGCGCCAGCGGCAACCAGGGGGATTTTTTGTTGTTGGCAGTGGTGTTTTTCACGTCGTACGGAGTCCTGTGGATCGCAAGAGTGTGCGGCTGTTAATGCAAACCAGTTGCAGTTGAACAGGAAGACGACGAACTCGAAAAAAACCTGAATTTTATTTTGAAATTATTTCCTGACTGCCGTCGGCGTGGGTCCGCACGGCCACCGGAAGGATGCTCGGCAAGGCCTTGAGCAAGGCGTCGGTGTTGTCGGATTTGAACACGCTGGTCAGGCGCAGACTGGCCACGGCCGGGTTGGCGACGGTCAACGGCTTGTCGCGGTATCGAGACACTTCTTCGACCACTTCGCTGAGACTGGCGTTGTTGAACACCAGTTTGCCGCTGCGCCACGCCGTCAGCTCCGCCGGGTTGACCGCGTAAGCCTGAGCCACAACGCCATGGGCGTCGACATGGGTGCCGAGGCCGGCCGTCAGGTTGATGAACTCGTTGTCTGGCGCATGCCGCCCCTGCACCTTGACCGTACCCTGCTCCACGGCGACCCGGGTTTGCGTCACGTCACGGCGCACATCGAAGCGCGTGCCAGTGACCGTGACCTTGCCGCTGCCGGCCTCGACCACGAACGGTCGCGAAGTGTCGTGCTCGACGCTGAACATCGCTTCGCCTTCGGTCAACTCGATCAGGCGCCGATCCTTCTCGAATCGCACCTGCAGACGGCTGCGGCTGTTGAGGTCGATCACCGAGCCGTCCGGCAATGCCACATGCCTGCGCTCGCCCAGCGCGGTGACGAATTCGGCGCTGTAACCCGCTGGGTGATTCAAGCCACTGAACAGACCGAGCCCGAGGGCCACCGCGACCACACTGGCCGCCACTGCATAACGCAGCAGCGGACGACGTTCGCGACGCGCTGGCGGAGTGTCGCACAGAGCCTTGAGCCGTGGCGCCGGCAGCAGATCCGCCGCTGTCCACAGGCCTTGCAGCAACTGGAATTCATCACGGTGCTGCGGATGTTCGTTCAGCCAGGTTTCGAAGTTCCGATATTGTTCGGCGTCGACAGCAGGCTCCTGCAAACGCACAAACCAGCGTGCCGCCTCATCGCGCACCGTTGTTTGCCCGCACGCGCAATCACGAGTATCCATCATGGAATGTCCTGTTTGGCTGGGGATGAAAAGACGCCGCGGCTCATGATTGCGCCCCGTCCAGGCGATCACGCAGATGCCGCAGGGTGCGGATCATATACTTTTCCACCATGTTCTTGGACAGGCCCAGGCGCTCGGCGATTTCCGCCTGGGTCAGGCCTTCGATCTTCTGCCAGACGAAAATCCGCCGGCAGTTGACCGGCAACTCGGTGAGCGCCCGTTCGATGGAATCGGCCAGCTGGATCGCATGCATGTAATGCTCCGGGTCGCCGGTCGGCGACTCACTGAGATCGATCGCCTCCGACTCCATGGCACCCCGCCGGTCCTCACGCCGATAGCCGTCCACCGCGATGTTGCGCGCCGTCTGGTGCAAATACGCCCGGGGTTGCTGCACCGCCGACGAATCGGATTCGAGCACCCGCACAAAGGTGTCGTGCGCCAGATCCTCGGCCTGCGAGCGATTGCGCAGGCGACGGGTCCAGGTGCCGATCAACTCTTCGTAATGCTCGAGAAAGCCGGGTCTGCGGGGCAGCATGGGGATCATTGCGGCGTGCTGAGGAAAGGGGAGCGAATGGTAATACTTCCCATTAAGGCGAAGCAATGGATTCCTCGGAGCGTCAACGATGTGAATCATGAAGACTCATCATTGAAACGTTTCAGGCACCCTCCGGCATTGCGCATAGATCGCTTGCAACTCAAAGGGCACGACCTGCTCACCCAAGAGACCAGGCAATACACTCGACTTCCATTGATTGACCAGCTCGTCGCCATTGACTCCCGCCTCAAGGCACGCCAAACCCAGTGACTCCAGTTCCTGGTAGCAGGCACTGAATACATCCGTCATGGCGCGCAACTCGAAATCGAGTTTGCCAGTGACCTGATTAATGGACAGCGCTCCCGCCTCGCGTAACCTCACCCACAGGTAAGCGCCGCCCCAGGCATCATTATCACTGTTCAGATCTGCGTGCGACGTATTGGCGTCATAGCCTTTTCGGGCATACCAGAAAATACGATTCAAAAAGATGAACAGAACAAGTTCCGGAAACTCTCTGGCGCTCTCGACAAGTTGCAAATCCGCCCAGAGCTCTCCAACAATGGCAAGATTCCCGCCACTGACGCGTAACGACTTGTCTTTCGACGGAACAACTCGCCACACCCCCACGCGATGACACATTTCATGTAACAGGGAATACAGACAGACGACTTCCTCCAAACAATCCGAAAAACCGTCTTCGAACATTTTATTTACATTACCCGAACCCACCAGCCGCAATATCGGCGCATGCACTTGTTTAAAAATCCGCGTCGATACTTCTACCAGCTCAAAACCAAAAATATGCTGTTCTTCCTCACTGCGAAGTCCGGCACCAAAAGGAAAATAGAGAAATACATTATTAAACAAGGCTATCTCGTAATCGGCCTCGACAATACGCACTGGAAAGTGCTCGGGCCATTTCACTTTTTCACCCACATTGCAGCGTTGGGAAACTCTGGCAAGTAAGGTGTCGGCACTCAGGCGGCGAGCCAGCCAGGCTTGCATCCGCTCTTCCAGATCCACGCGCCTGGCCAATGTCGCCCGCACATGAACATTGCGGTCTTTGGTGAAGCTGTATCGTCCGTCCAGGAACACAGGCTCCGCCGCGCGGATCTTCTCGCCCAGTTGCGCCAGATCGTCTAATGAGAATACGCGGCTCACGGTCTGCTCCTGGTCAGCCCGGCAGGCTGGATAATGGTGTTGCCCGCAGCACTCAAGGCATCCTTGGCCTTGACCAGCGACTCATCCTTGATGAAAAACAAGTCTCCGGCGAAGGTCGAGATCGTCAACAGGCTGATACCGGCCCCGGCCAGCACATGGCTGACAAAGGCAATCAGACCTACCACATCGGCCGGGTGCTCACTGACTACTTCGAGGCACCGCCAGGTGAGGCTGGCCTGATCGATTTCACAACCCGTGACTTGAAGATCACTTCTGCAAATAAGGGTAATTTCATTCGGCGCAATCGACAGGGACAGAACATCCTTGCTCGCTGACAGACAAGCGATATCCGGAATCCCTTTAAGCCTGTATACCGAATACAGAGATTCATGCACTTTGAAAACCAATTCAAAACCGGCCATATCCTTCCACCACCAAGACACTCTCTGCACAACTCTTATGTTATGCAAAGGCATTGAGTTTAAACCCGGAAAGTCACTATTTATCCTTGCCAACCCCAACAGACTGCTGGCGCACAAACACTATTGTCAAGCCATATCAAAAATGAATAACCCACAGAAAACTGGATATTTTTCTTCCTCGTTATTTTCATATAGCTTGGCCGCCAATTGAAAAAATCGTTTATCTGCAGTCGAATCAACCGCAGTGACTACTTGGCCTGAATCACATTGAAGACTGTTCGCCAATAGCGCGACTACAGCAGTCTTCCTTGCTACTGGGCGCTGAAAAAAACAACAGCATCACATGGATTTGAATAAGAGAGGCCCAGGGTATGTTCAACGAATGTTTACATGACTTTCTGACTGCACGAGTGGCGTTGGCGCCTGAGGCGACAGCGGCTGTTTTCAATGACTCACTGTTGACCAATGCCCAATTGGAGAAACGGGCCGAACAGATTGCGCGCAGCCTGCTTGGCAAGGGCCTATCCCCCGGCAGCCGAATCGCAATCCAGGTGCCGCGCTCGCTGGACATGCTGGCAGGTGTCATCGGCATTCTGAAGGCCGGCTGTACCTGTGTTCCCATCGACCCGGAAGATACCGACGAGCGTCGGGCCGCCATCCTCGACCACTGTGATGCCCAGGCGCTGGTCGTCGAACAGGCGAGCGCAAACGTTGAAGGTGCCTGGAGCGGTGTCACGCTAACCCTTGATCACCTGCTTGACTCGCCGCCCATCTCTGGCGCGCAAAGCCTGCCGACGGTAAGCGCCGATCACCTGGCCTTTGTGTTCTACACCTCGGGTTCTACCGGGCAACCCAAAGGCGTCATGCTGTCCCATCGCGCCTTGGTCAGCGGTCAGCGTTGGTTGCAGACGCGATTCCCGCTGAACGAGAACGACCGCCAGTTGCTGCGCACGACCCTGAGCGTCACCAACCTTGTCCGGGAAATTTTCTGGCCCCTGCTTTCAGGTTGCGTGATTGTCGTGTTGCCGCCCGGCGAGCACAGAAGCCCGTCGAAACTGGTCCAAACCATCAACCAGAGCCGTATTTCGGTATTCCTGGCGGTGCCGGCACTGTTGGCGGGCATGATCGAAGAGCCGGAATTCAAGCAGAATCGCTCGCTGCGCTATGTGTTCAGCAGCAGCGATGTGATGCCGGGCGATCTGCCTTCAAGGTTTTTCGCCTGTGATATCCCGGCCCGACTGTTCAATCTCTACGGCCTCACCGAAGCGCTGTACAGCTGCCATTGGGAATGCCTGCCCGAACAGCAATATGCCGGTTTTGTCCCTGTCGGTTTCCCGGCGGAACTGACGCCTGTCATCGTCGATGAATCGCTGCGTAAAGTCGCCGAGGATCAACCCGGTGAGTTGCTGATTACCGGTGTCGGTATCGCAGACGGTTATTTCAAGCAGCCCGAACTCACTCGCGAGCGCTTTGTACAGACGCCTTATGGAATGGCGTTCCGCACCGGGGATATCGCCAGACAAGGCGCGGATGGCCGGATCGACCTGCTGGGACGAATCGACGATCAGTTGAAAGTCGCCGGCTATCGTGTGGAGCCCGGTGAAATCGAGGCTCAACTGAACCGTTGCCCTGGCGTTAAAGAAGCGGTGGTGGTGGGTATCCGCTCGCCAAGCGGCAATACTCGCCTGTCGGCCTATCTGACCGTCGAGGCCGGCATTGAGCCGAGTGCTGCGCAACTTCGCGCCAGTCTGGCCAACCGCCTGCCCGACTACATGCTGCCCGCCAGATTCCTGATCGTGAATGCCATTCCCTATACCGACAACGGCAAGGTCGATCGCAAGTCGCTGCGCGATTCGCGCTCTCGGGAGCTGGAACTGTCGGAAGACAACACGCGGCCCACGACCGACACCCAGGCACGGATTGCGGCGCTGTGGGAAGAAGTGTTGGGGATGAAGAACATCGGCATTCACGACAACTTTTTCTCCCTGGGGGGGGACTCCATACAGGGCTTCCTGATCAGTGCAAAGGCACGTCAGATCGGTATAAAACTGTCGGCCACGCAAGTGTTTGAAACACCCACAGTGGCGGAAATGGCCGTGCATGTGGAGTGCCGTAGCCTGGATGAGCCGTCAGTCGGTGCCCGCTCCCCGGCGGCGAACGACACCGCGTTCGTACCCGATGACGCCGTACGTAAAGTCATGGCGGCGCATGGCGCTCAATCCTGCTCTGCACTGACGGACATGCAAAAAGGGATGCTGTTCCACTCCCTGCTCGACCCTGACTCGGGCGTTTATTTCGAGCAATTCATCTATCACCTCGAAGGTAGCGTGGTTGAGCTTTCATTGCGAAAGGCATGGGAGCAGGTGGTCCAGCGCCACGAAATCCTCCGCACTGCGGTGGTCACTGACGGCCTGCGGGAACCTCTGCAATTCATTCACGAACACGCATCGCTGGACTGGACCTCACTGGATCTTTCCGGTGTCGCACCAGACCAGGTGCCATCGTCCATCGAGGCCTATCTGAACGAGGACCGGCGACGCGGCTTCGTGTACGAGCGGGCACCGCTGTTCCGACTGACATTGATTACGCTGGGCAACCAGCAATACAAGCTGGTCATGAGTTATCACCACCTGATTCTGGACGCCTGGTCGCTGTTCATTCTGCTCAGTGATTCTTTGGAGTTTTACCGAGCCGAGCTTGATGGGACACCACCTGCACTGGCCCCGGCCAGACCGTTCAGGGACTACGTGAGCGCACTGACGCAAGAAGATGTGGATGCCGCGCAGGCGTACTGGAAAAATCGCCTCAAGGATTTCAACACACCGACCATCATCAGCCAGGCCGAGAAGCTGAACCTCTCCGCCAGTGCTCAAGAGCTCCATGCCGAAGCCCGCCTGGACATGACCGAACTGGAAACCGAACGCCTGCAAGCCTTCGGCAGACAGCATCAATTGACCCTGAACACTCTGGTGCAGGGCGCCTGGGCGCTGGTGCTGGCCAAGTTCAGTCAGCAGCGCGATATCTGCTTCGGCATCACCATCACTCATCGTCCGGTGGATCTGGCCGGGGTGCAGGATATGGTGGGCATTTTCATCAACAGCTTGCCGATGCGCCTCAACATCACGCCACAAGCCACGCTGGATCAGTGGCTTCAAGAGGTGCAAGCCGTCCAGGTCGGAGCCCGTGCCTATGAGCACTATCCGTTGCCACTGGTCCAGGCCGGGGCCGAGGTCGCCAGCGATCAACCCCTGTTCGAAACCCTGCTGATTTTCGAAAACTTTCCGCGCACGTCCGACTGGCGTGCAAAAAAAGGTATCAAGATCCGCCAGGAACGTTACGTCGGCTGGACCAACTATCCCTTTGCAATCGAGGCAATGCCCGAAGAGACGCTGTACTTCCAGGTCAAGTACGACAAGGGTTTCTTCAGTCCGGCCAAGGTCAACGAAGTGCTGGAGGATTTCCGTTCGATCCTCAATGCGATCAGCATGGACACCCTCAAAACCCTGGGGGAACTGGTTGGCCAACTGAACCGGACCACAGCATCCGAAAACCCTGGCCACGGCACCTATACCCGTGGTCACGCATCGCTGCCAGTCCAGCCCACCGGCGCCAGCGGTCAAGCGCAAGAGCGACTGGCCGGCATCTGGCAACAAGCCCTGGCGTTGGATCAAATCGACGTGTTCACACCGTTCCTGGCCTTGGGTGGCAACTCGCTGCTGGCGTTGCAAGTGTATGCGCGGTCGCGAATGGAAGGGTTCGACTTCGAGCTCAAGGATCTGCTGAGCGACAACGGAACGATCGAGCATCTGGCTTCTTTTTTCTGAAAAGCCGAAATGCCCGGTCGCCCTTCCTGGAGGGGCGACCGGGCACTTGATGCAGCAGTGAGTGCGCAATAACAGGGAAGTCCAAGAAACATGTCGCTAAACCCGAATATTCAGATTGATTTGCCTGATAACGCTCAAGCGAAATCGATAGAGGACTTGCTATGGTCCTTGGCCGAAAAAGGCATCGCGGTCAATAAACGGCGAGGTGACCTGGCATTCGACATCCCCTCCCCTTGCCCGTCTGAAACATTGATCGCTCAGGTAAACAGTGTCGCGCCTCAAGCGCTGGCGTGCATCAATCGCAACCCGGGCGTCCTGGTCGTCGATACGGAAAAACAACCCGACAACGTGGTTTTTCCCATGACGGATTTGCAGACGGCCTACCTTGTCGGCGAATCGGAACTCGATACATTGAGCACCGCCGCGTTTGTCACCCAAGGCTACAAAGTCACCGGACTGAATCTCGAACGGCTGACACGGACCGTCAACACACTGCTGGTCAGGCACCCGATGCTGAGGGTCAAGGCCTCGCTTGAACGGGGTGGCCAATCGATCAATCAGACGCCGGATCCCTGGCTTCCGATCCATGAGTGTTTTTCTGACCCGGCCGAGGCACTCGAAAGGTACAAGGCCTTGCTCGACTCACCGCAGACACTGCTTCCCGACCTGTCACAAGGTCCGCAGCTGGGCTGTATCGTGATCGACAACGGCAGCTTCCACTACTTGATCCTCAGCACTCGCCTGTTCGTACTGGACGCGCGATCTATCACCCTGATCTACCGTGACTTTACGACGCTCTATAAAGCAGACAACGGCGTCCAGGCGCAGGCACACAGTCTGTATCCATCATTTATCAAGGCTTTGACGCACTACCGGCACAGCCAGCAGTATCGAAACGCGATCGCCTACTGGACACGACGACTGGGAGAACTTCCCGGTGGGCCGCAGCTACCTGCGAGTCGCGACGCTCACCCGTCGCAGCCTCATCGCTCCTCGTTCAAGCGGATCACCCACCGGCTGGAACCTGAGTCATGGCAGAGGCTCCAGGCCTGCGCTCGGCAATACAATCTGACGACCAATGCCGTGCTATGCACGCTCTATGGGCAAGTCCTGAAAAGGTGGTCAGAGTGTGATCATTTCTGCCTGACTGTCCTGGTCAGCGCTCGACCGCAGATCATCTGCGACGAGCCCATTCATGAGCAACTGGGTAATTTCGGCTCGACCTTGTTGCTGGAAATGAAACCGCAAGGCGACACCTTCCTGGCGTGTGCGAAAGCGGTACACGCACAACTTGTATGCGACCTTCAGCACAGCATGGTGTCCGCTACCCAGGTGGCCCATCGCATGCGCAAGTCCGACAGCGATGCGGGTCTGAGCAACATCCCTTATGTCTTCGCTTCAGGACTCGATACCCAGGGACAGGACAGCCCTCCCCAACGCATAGATCTCCCTGGCTGGGAACTGGACAGCAAGTCGATGCACACCCCGCAGGTCATTCTCGACCATCAAGTGTTCGAGGATGCGGGCCACCTGGTCACACAGTTCGATTACGTGGCGGCGGCCTTCCCTGCGCACCTGATCGAAGAGCTGGTACTCACTCACCAGCATATGCTCAAGCACCTGGCCGGATGCGCAGAACACTGGCTCACGCCCTGGGAAATACCTCTGGACACAGCGCTTGTCCTGGGTCGGCGGAGCGCCAACGACACCACCGTTGCCTTTAACGAAAACGGCCTGTTCGACCTGGCCAATCAGCACATCAAATCGTTGCCTGACCAGTGTGCAATCGTCAGCGGCGAGACACAAATGACCTATGGCGAGCTGGGCGCCCGGGTGAACGTACTTGCGGCGGCCATCACAGACGCCGACAAAAGCGAGCAGGTGTCCGAAGTCGTCGGCATTCTTGCAGGCAAGTCGCCGGCGCAATACACGGCGGCGCTGGCCGTTATCCAGGCGGGCAAGGCGTATCTGCCGCTGCACATTGACTGGCCGATCCAGCGCATCAAAGCAGTTCTGGAAAAGAGCCGGGTCAATACCTTGATGCTGGATGCCAGGGGTTTGGCAAAACTGGCGGGAGAACCCGGCGAGCTCAAACTGATCGACATCGAACCCGACAGCGCTGCACTGGCCACCAGTACCTTGCGCCAGCCGGACGCTCAAGCGCTTGCCTATGTCATCTATACATCGGGCTCCACCGGTTCGCCCAAAGGCGTCGCGATCAGACACGGCGCAGTGCAAAACACGATTTTCTCCATGATTCGTCGATTCGGACTGTCGAGCAGCGACCGCATCCTTTCACTGTCCGAATTGAACTTCGACCTGTCGGTGTTTGACTTGCTGGGCGGCATCGCCACAGGCGCGACGATTGTCCTGCCCCCCGCCATCGCCCAACGCGACCCGCAGACGTGGAGTCAGTGCCTGACCCGATCCGGGGTCACCGTGTGGAACACCGTCCCGGCGCTTCTGGAAATGTTGCTTGATCACCTTGGCGATCAGGCAGCCCAGGCCATGGCATCCTTGCGACTCGTCCTGTTGAGCGGCGACTGGATACCCCTGTCACTGCCCCGGCGCCTGAAAGAGTGCTGCCCGCAGGTGCGCCTGATTGCGCTCGGTGGAGCGACCGAAGCGTCAATCTGGTCCAACTATTACGAAGTCGGTGAAGTCCGTCGCGACTGGAGAAGCATTCCGTATGGCTACCCGCTGGACAACCAGACCTTCGATGTTCTGAGCCGTGACCTGCAGCACCAGCCCAACTGGGTGCCAGGCGAGCTGTACATTGGCGGCGCAGGTGTTGCTGCCGGCTACCATCACGACCCGGAATTGTCAGCGCAAAGCTTTATTGTTCAGCCTGACGGATCCCGCCTGTACCGAACGGGGGATTACGGTTGTTACTGGCCCGATGGAACCCTGGAGTTTCTCGGACGTCGGGACAGCCAGGCCAAAGTGCGGGGCTATCGGGTCGATCTGTCCGAGGTTGAAAAATACCTGACGCAGACAAAGGGCGTCACCGCAGCCGCCTGCCTGCTCATTGGCGAAAATGCCGGCAAACGTCTGGCTGCCGCCATCGTCATCGATCCGGACACCTTTGAGGGCATGGACGCGCTGCGCTCATCACTCAGCGACAACCTTGCGCTTTACAGTCTTCCCGAGCAGATTCGCTGTATCGATGCCATGCCCCTGACAGCCAATCAGAAGCGCGACACGGCCGCATTGGCGGCGCTCCTTCTGCCCACCTGCAGCGCGCTCGTCGAGGATGAAGGCACTCACAGCGAAATCGAACGTGCACTGGCCCGACTGTGGAACGAAGCGGGTTCCATCAGCGTTTCTGCGGTGGACATGGATTTCTTCGCCGCTGGAGGCACCTCGTTATCCGCAATCAGGTTGATTCGCCAGATCAATGACCGATACGACGTCAATCTGTCACTGGCCAACTTCTTTGAATACGCAACGATCGCCAGACAAGCCAGCCTGATTGGCAGCCTGACAGCGCGAGCAGCCGTTTCAAGTTCTTTTGTCCGGCTCAGAAAAGGTGAGGAACATACAACGCCCCTGGTACTGATCCATCCAGTGGGTGGTCACCTGGTTTCCTATCAGCCGCTGATCAATGCGCTCTCGATGAAGTTCGACATCTATGGCCTCCAGTGCCCTGCCATCGAGCAGATTCCAGACACCCTGGAGGCACTTGCGCGTCACTATCTCGATCAGCTTTCAGCAGAAATCGATATTCAACGCACCTATCTCGTTGGCTGGTCCATGGGCGGAATCATCGCCACTGAGATGGCCAGACAAGCTGCACGTCTGGGGCATTCACCGCGCAAGTTGTTTGTCATCGACAGTTACGCCGCCGACAACCGGCAAGTTTCCGGTTACCTGCAATGTGATTCGATCCACGGCTTCTTCAATGACTATTTGCAAGGAGCGGTGAGCGGTGAAAACCCTGTTTTGCCTTCAGACAATTTCGATTCCGCTTATCACCGACTGGCAGATGAGCATCCGGAACTGGGAAAGGTCGGGCATCGCGAACTTTTCAACTTGTACCGCATTTATGAAGCGCTGTATCAGCGGCTGCTGGCCTATGTCCCACCTTCAGCGATGGCGATCAATTGCCAACTGTTTCGTGCGGCCAATGCCCATTCGCAGCGCTTTTCTCATCTGGCGCCCTACGGTTCGAGCCTCGACCCGAAACCCGTGATTTTGAGCGGCGATCACTACTCACTGATGAACCCGGTGAATGTTCATCAGGTCGTGCAATTCATCGAATAAAACCTAAGCCCTCGTTGAAACAATCCATCAAAAAGGAAATTGAAATGTCGCAGCCAAAAATCGATGACATCGTGATCCTCGGCCAATCCGAAGCCGAAGTCTTCAACGTGAAAAAAGGACCCGACCGCCTGATTTCCGGCGATCCAGACATCGTCAACAGTGTCTACTTCCGCAGCCAGGACAAGCGCTTCACTTCTGGCATATGGGAAAGCACGCCGGGCAAATTCGTCTGCATCTACGAAGAAGACGAGTTCTATTTCATGCTCAGTGGAAAAGTGGTCATTACCGACCATGTGGGCAATAGCAAAACGTTCGTACCTGGCGACAGCATCGTCGTGCCTGCCGGTTTCACGGGGCAATGGGAAGTTCTGGAACCCACCAAAAAGTTCTTTGCGCACTATCTCCCCGCCTGATCGAGGGAGAGCAAGGAACGGTGTCAAGGATCGGGAGGATGAACTTCGTTCACCCGTCGTGACCGTTTCCACCCGCGGTTTTGTCCACGAATTTCCTGAGGCCTGATGATGCGTTGCATACCCCCCAGCAGTGACACCTACGATATTTTAGGCATTGGTTTTGGTCCCTCCAACCTGGCTTTGGCCGTCGCGGTTTCCTCGTCGGGTTACAACGGGGCAGTCGGCTTCATCGAGGACAAGACCGCTTTTTCCTGGCACGGCGACATGATGCTTCCCGGTGCCAAAATGCAGGTCATGTTTCTAAAGGACCTGATCACGCAAAAAGACCCGACCAGTCCTTTCACGTTCATCAACTATCTCCACGAACAGGAGAGGCTCAACAGCTTTATCAACTTGCGTGCGTTGTATCCCTCACGCAACGATTACCAGGGCTATTTCGCATGGGCCGCGGACAAGTTTTCTCACTGCGTCCAATATGCCTGTTCAGCGTCGATGATTGCGCCAATCGAAAACGCGACAGGCGAAGTAGAAGGATTCGAGGTTCATTGCCATGACCTGCGCAGCGGTGAACGTACGATCAAACGCGCTCGCAACATCGTGATGGCAACCGGGGGCAGCCCTGCACTGCCCTGTGGGATTTCCCCCCAGGACTTGAGTGCCAGGCTGTTCCACAGCTCTCAGTACCTCTCGCGCCTGGAGGCACTCAAGGCCACCGAGAAAAACCCCGCATTGCGGGTGTTGATCGTGGGCGGAGGACAAAGCGCAGCGGAGATTTTCCAGCATGTGCTCCATGAGTTTCCACACGCCAGGGTGGATCTGGCCGTGCGAAACCACTCATTGATGCCGGCCAACAGCAGCGCATTCAGCAATGAAATTTTCGACCCGGCGAGCGTCGACGCCTTTTACGAATCGTCCGCGACCATCAAAGAACACACCTTGCGCCACCTTCGTCATACCAACTATGCGGCTGTCGACGAGGATCTGATCCAGGCGTTGTATGGGCAGTTGTACGAAGAAAGACTCGCGGGACATGACCGTGCCCGGATCCTCAATTATCACGCCCTGACCCACGTCACGAAGGACGATCAATTCCTTGACGTGACCCTGCGGGACGAGCGTACGCAAGCCACGACCGTCAATCGCTATGACACCGTAATCCTCGCCACGGGCTACAACCAGCAACACGCTCACCGGCTGTTGAGCGGCGTGGACCACTTGCTGCTACGCCACCCGGATGGTTCGTTGAAAGTGGCCAGGGATTATTCGCTTGAAACCCGACCCTCGGTCTCTGCGCGCCTTTTTGTGCAAGGGCCGACGGAGCACAGTCATGGCCTGACCAGCAGCCTGATATCGATCCTGCCGTTCCGAGCCCACGACATTCTGAGTGCCGCCAGTAAAGCCCCGGACACCCACCTGCACGATAAAACCGCGCTCGCCATGGAATGCATCTGAACATGACTTCTTACTCCATTACCCGTAAAGCCGACGCGCCTTCCAGTCAGGAATACGGCTGCCGTTTTACCCGTTATCTGCCATGGGGCAACCCGCAACCCTCGGACAACGGTGCAGCCGTCTCGGTGATAGGTCCCGGGGAGCAATCACTCGCACACGAGCACGATGAGTATGAGTTTTTCTATGTGTGCAGTGGCGCCGGTCTGTTCTGGGCGCGGGACCGATCGGAAAAAATTCAGGCCGGCGATGCAATCTGGGTGCAGCCCGGAACCCGGCATCATTTCGAAAACACGTCGAGCGCTGCAACACTGGAAGTTTTCAGCGTCTGGAGCACCGAGAGCAAAGGAGCAGAAGCATGAACAGCACCCCTTCGAATAAAAAATACCTGGTCACTGCAACGCCACCTACAACCAACGGCGATCTGCATGTCGGTCACTTGTCGGGGCCCTATCTTGCCGCCGATGTCTTTGGCCGCGCACAGAAACTCCAGGGACATGAAGTGCTGTACTTGAGCGGTGGTGATGATCATCAAACCTATGTCGTCACGCGGGCCGAAAAACTCGGCGTGACGCCTCACTCCCTGGCAGCGCGGTGCAACGAAGAGATTCGTTCCACGCTGCAGGCCGGCGACATTGGCATCGACTCATTCAATGCGCCCGATGCTCCCTATATCGAGGCGGTCCAAGCGTTTTTCTCGACACTGGAGCAGCGCGCGATCATCCGTGACAAGACCGTGGTCTTCCCTTACAGCAAAAAACAGGAACGTTACCTGTTCGAAGCCTACGTGAGCGGCATTTGCCCGGAATGCTACAGCAGCACCGCCGGCGCCATCTGTGAAACCTGCGGGCATCCCAACGATGCCAATACACTGATGTTTCCTTCATTTGGCAGCGCGGTGGACGAACAGGATATCGAGTACAGATCCCTGACGATCAAGGTACTGCCGCTGGAAGACTACCGCGCCGACATCCTCGCGTTTTATCAGCAACACAACACAATCATGCGGCCTCATTTGCGTGCGTTCGTCGATGAAATGATGTCCAGGCCACTGGAGGACTTTCCCGTCACCTATCCGAGCCATTGGGGGATTCGTGCTCCATTTCCAGGCTGCGAGGATCAGGTGTTGAATGTATGGGCCGAGATGTTGCCAGGGCTGATTCACATGACGAACACCACCTCGCCCGACTCGCCGTGGCGCCCGGACAGCGGATACCAGCTGGTCCAGTTCATGGGGTTTGACAACAGCTACTATTTTTCCCTGGTTCACCTCGCCATGCAGTTGGCACAGGGTGATCTGGTCACGCCAACCGCCATTATCACCAATGAGTTCTTCCATCTGGAGAACCAGAAGTTTTCCACCAGCCGCGGCCATTTGATCTGGGCCGCCGACTTATTGAAGGACTATGGTGCCGACAACGTCAGATTCTTCCTGGCGCTCGCCAATCCGGAAACCCAGACGGCCAACTTCAGCGAAAAAGAGTTCATCGAGGCGATCCAGCAAAAACTGCACACTCCTCTGGGTCAGATTGCAGAAGCCATCGCCCGGCAGTCGCCCGGTGAAATGGACGTCAGTGAACTGCACGTTCACTTCCTGCGCTATGCCGAGCGTATGACACGCCTTTACTCCCTGGAAACTTTCTGCCTGCGACAAGCGGCCGAAACCACCGTGCAGCTCTTGCGTCTGCTATCGGAAAAAGCACACCAGGCCCCGATTGATGACCGTCAACTGGCGTTTGTCAGTCTTGGCCTCTGCTACATCTCACACTATGCGGCCCCGCTCATGCCCGCGTTTTGTGAACGTCTCAAACAGGTGCTGATGGTTCGCACGAGCGCGCCCGGGCAGGCTGTTCCGCAAGCGATTCAGCGTCTGGCCATTGAGAAACTGAACCCGGCGTTACTTCTGGCTCCCCTCAAGAAACAGGAAAACCGCTGTCAGGCACTCCCGGCTTACGGGCGGGACAAGTCCACCGCCACATTGCAAAACGCGAGAGCCGCCGACCTCCTCCCCGGCTGAAATAACAGAGCGCCGCCTTGTCAACGACATTCAGGAACACCCTCGCATGAAAATCCAGGCTCTGATTCGCATTTCGCCGTTCAAACGCATGTGGTCGGCAATGTTTCTCAGCATGCTTTGCAGCTTTGCCATCATGATCGCGGTGTCGATCCACCTCTTTCACGGTTTCCATTCCACGCTGCTGGCGTCCGGTATCTACGCCGTCCAGTTCGGCCTGCCGGTCCTGTTCGTGGGACTGGCAGGCTGGCTGTGCCAGCGAGTCACACCCGTGCGGTTGCTGATCACCGTCGAGTTGCTCAGTTTCATCGCGTTCGCGACGCTGGCGACCTGGATCGAAACGCTGCTGCCAGTCATTGTGCTCACCGTTTTTCTCAGGGGCTTCGCGGAGATCATCATCAAGAGCACACGAGCCAAACTGGTCAAGCACCTGTTCAGCCCGGCCATTCTGACCGATGCCAACACCTGGATGATGACCTCCTATTATCTGGGCTCGGCATTGGGAGGCGCGCTCGGTGCCTGGCTGTATGACCGCTATGGTGTCCAGACGACGATCTACTTGTGCGCTCCCCTGAGTCTCGTTGCCGCCACGCTCTACCGTGGCTTGCCGGCCGTCGAGACAGTCCAGGGAGCTCAGGAAAACGCAACTCGAGTTTTCAGTTCATGCCTGCAACTGCTCGCGCGTCAGCCGCAACTGGTCAGACCCTTGACCGTGCTGACCTTGAGTGTGGTGGTCTTTCAGGGCGCTCACCTGATCGCACGCAGCTGGATTCCCATGACTCACCTGCAACTCAGTCAGTCCGGTGTGGGCGTGTTCCATTGTGTGAGTGTCTTCGGCATTTTTCTGGGTGCCTTGTTCGTCACCACCGCATTGTTCAAAAAAAATGAAGCATCCCTTTCGAATGACCAGACATTTACTCTGGGGCTCGCAGCGATGGCGGTTCCCTTCCTGATAACCTCAGGCTTTCTGGTCATACCCGCCTACTTTGTCTTCATGTTCATCTTCGAAGTTGCTTTCATGCGTGCCTACAATGAGTTGCTCATGGAAACACCGGAAGAAGACATCAGCGTTGTGATGGTGACATTCCATTCACTGGCGCCCCTGGGTATGGCCCTCGTTGCAGTGACAGGCGGGTACGCTATCGATCATGTCGGCGCGTTCCCGGTCATCGCGGGTCTCGTTATCTTTGCTTTCTTCATCTTATGTTCAGCACGCTGGCTTTCAACCCGGCCGGTCAACGTGGTCCAGTAATCGCAAACGCACTCAAGGATTCTCATGACACAAGATCTATTCGACTCCATCACTCGTGTGAGCCGCTCGGTTGGTACGCCGTTCTGGTTGTACGACGCGAAAATCTTTCGCCGGCAGATCCGGCGACTGGAGTCCTTTGACGTCATCCGTTATGCGCAAAAGGCGTGCTCCAATATCCATATCCTGTCGTTGATGCGCGAAGAAGGCGTGTTGGTCGATTCCGTATCGCTGGGCGAAGTCGAGCGGGCCATGAGCGCGGGTTATCCGACTCAAGGCCCTCACTCACCCATCGTGTTCACCGCTGACTTGATTGACCGGGCCACCCTCCCTCGACTGGCCGAACTGAAAATCCCGGTCAACGCAGGCTCTCCACAGATGCTTGAACAACTGGGCAGCGTCAGCCCAGGGCATGAAGTGTGGTTACGGGTCAATCCGGGCTTCGGCCATGGCCATACGCGCAAGACGAATACCGGCGGGGAACACAGCAAACACGGGATCTGGCACACCGAGATCCGTAACAGCGTGGAGTTGATCCGCCACCATGGCCTGAAACTGGTGGGTCTGCACATGCACATTGGATCGGGCGCCGATTACGAGCACCTGGCACAGGTCTGCGATGCCATGGTCGACCAGGTCAAGCAACTGGGGGTTGATATCAGCGCCATCTCGGCCGGCGGTGGTCTGTCGATTCCCTATGCGGAAGGCGAGGAAGAAATCAACACCGAACATTATTTCCAGCTCTGGGATTCGGCACGTCGAGAAATCGAAAAGTTCCTTGGCCACCCCGTCAGCCTGGAGATCGAACCGGGTCGATACCTCGCAGCGCAAGCCGGAATCCTGGTCGCAGAAGTGCGAGCTTATAAGCAAATGGGCAGTAACGCCTTCGTCCTCGTCGACGCTGGCTTCAACGATCTGATGCGACCCGCCATGTACGGCTCGGCACATCGCGTCAGCGTCATGACCCCGACCGGGCAAATCAAACGCGATGGCCTGCGACCGACCGTGATTGCCGGCCCTCTCTGTGAGTCGGGCGACGTGTTCACCCAAAAAGAAGGTGGAGAAGTCATCACCCAAATGCTACCGGAGGTAGAAGTCGGTGACCTTTTGATCTTCCACGATTGCGGAGCTTATGGCGCAAGCATGTCTTCCAACTACAACACGCGTCCATTGATCCCGGAAATTTTGAAAGATGGCGATGAACTGAAAGTCATCAGAAAGCGCCAGACGTTCAATGATCTTCTGCATCTGGAACTTGACGCGGGCCAGTCACTGCCGACGCGCTGACAGATGAGGTGGCCCATATTCCTGTGAATATGGGCCATCCGCAATATGATCAGTTCGCCAGTTCGATACCCGTCGCAGCCGTTATCTGGCTTATTGTCGCCTTGGCTTGCTCGAGCGCCGTTGAATAGTGTTCAGCGACGATATGGATATACCCGAGTGAAGAGTCATTACCGGTCATCGGCAATATCACTTGCCCTTCCTGAATCGCGATCGAGTGCTCCCTGACCCACGGGAAGTGTTCTTGCATGTAACCGGCATCGACCGTAGCCCGCGAGATGGTTTGTTGCATCGGTGCCAGGCGCCGGGAGGTCGAAAACAATCGGGTCTTCGCCTGAGTCTCTACAACCTTGCCCAGGTAGGTATCCAGCAAAATATCAAAGGCGCTTAACGAAGTGGATTTTTGAAACAGCGTCGACAATGCGCCACCCATGAATCGGGGATTCACTTCTACCAGATCGACGCGACCGTTGCCGACAATGACTTCGATATGAAAAACCCCGACATCCAGCTTCAGGCAGTCGACGACTTTCTCACAGTATTCAAACACCGCACGCTCATCGGCGTAGTGCCCCCGCGGGGCCATGGTCGACTCAATTTCGAGCAGCTCATTGTGTTTTGCCCGGTCGCGCCTGGTGAGCATCAACGGATAGAAACCGTGCTCGTTTCTCGCCACCTCGGCTGAATACATTTGGCCGTTGATGTACTCCTCGACGGTATACTCATCGGATATGAAGCCGCGGAACGCGCTGTCGATATCGTTACGCGTCGACTCATACTCGGTCATGAACTGCTGCAGATCCTGCGGCGTTTCGAGGTGCGCGGTCAGGTATTTGGCAAACCCGGAGACGGGCTTGACGATGCACGGATAACCGATGGCATCCACCGCTGACGGCAGTTGTTCGAGCGTGCGGCAAGTGCGATGAGCACAACGTGTCAGCCCTTCGGCCTTCAGCAGGTCGCGCGCTCGAGCCTTGTTCTTGGCATTGGCCACACCTTCATGGGAAGTCCCTTTGAGATTGGCCCCCCGGGCCGCCGCCGCGACCAGTTCAACGATATCGTCAAGGGGTGTAAAGACAGCCGCAACAGGATACGTGTGACTGATCTTTTTCATGAGGTTTTCAAGCGTTTCGACATCCAGAGAGGACTCGACATCGTAGGTTGCTACGGTATTTCCGGTGAAGAACTCATTCGTCAAGGACGTGTGATTACGGGTCAATTCGGACCGTATAAAAATAACGCCAAGATTTCTCTTGTTAGCAGCCGTGATGATTGCAGAGGTGACATCCGTGCAGTCAACCATCAATACATAGTCCATCTTGATCTCCCTGAATTTTATTTGAACAGCACAAGTAAAATCGAAAAAACCGACACCGACCGCCCTGAAAACGTCAACATCATTATTGAACAGTCATTCAAAAACAATTTGGCAGGTGGGCTGTAAAGTACGACCGATCATAGCAATCGGTCACCGTCACGTCAGCATCCCGATACGTCCCCAGAACCCTTTCCGGTGATGGCAGATAATCTTTTGCACCCGTCCATATCAGAAATGGATCCATTATTTCAAAAGTGGCATGGACGTGTGTATGATCGCGCCGCGACCCAAGGTCTGCGCCGGCAGGTACGACGTAAGTCTTCCTCCCATGGATCGAGGTCTCGGGACTTCAAAGGTGCAACCCGAAAACAATAAGAACTTATTAAAAATGACAATAATAAAACTTTAAACGTGCTGCCAGATTATCAAAGGAATGACGATGAAAGTATCGATAAGGCACGTCGAGATTTTTAAGGCCGTCATGGCATCCGGAAGTATTACCGGAGCCGCTGATGCTTTAGGAACATCTCAACCAACCGTCAGCCGTGAACTGTCCAGTTTCGAACGTTCAATGGGCATGCAATTATTCGAGAGAACCAAGGGCCGACTTAAAGCGACCCGACAGGGTGTGGCCCTGCACAATGAAATACTTAAAACCTACGATGGCTTATCAAAAATCGGCCTGGCTGCCGCAGAGATAAAACAGGGTTTATATGAAAAGATCACCATTGTCAGCCTTCCGATCCTGTCGCAAACATTGTTGCCGGATTCGATTTCAAAGTTCTTGCAGCATTACCCTGAACTGAACATCAGTCTGACCACTCATGACTCTCCCTTACTGGAAGAAAGTCTGTCTCTGCAGTCGCATGACCTGGGCTTGATCGAGGGTTCCAGAGCCCCCATGGGGACAACTGCAGAGCCCCTGCTCAGGGTAGATGAAGTTTGCATACTGCCGCCCCATCACCCGCTCTGCCACCAATCGGTTATCGATCCCGCCGCTCTGGCAAACCACACCTTTGTCCACCTCGCGCCCAACGATCCCTACCGGCATCAACTGGATGACCTGTTCAATACGCGAGGCATCAATCGCCGGCAAATCATTGAAGTCGACAACTCGGCAACGATTTGTCAGATGGTTCTACGCGGGGTCGGTGTTTCGATCATCAATCCTCTTGCGGCAAACGTTTATGCAAGCCAGGGCCTGCAAGTAAGAAGACTGGCAGCCTCCATTCCTTTTACCGTGAGCATCGTCCGCCCCATTCACCGCAGCAGTTCCCACATCATCGAGTCGTTCATCGACTGTATTCGCACAACGGGTCAGGAACTATCGCTACCGATGCAGGCTCCACCGGCAACCAGCGGCCAGTCATTGATAATCTGAGTCGGCGAGCCATATGAAAAGGGGCCGGAATCAATGCGCCGGCCCTGTTTGCCGCAGTGTTCGAGGCACTTCGGATCGTTACCTTCAAGTCGAGTTGATATTTTCATCGGCCAACTGGTCGCAAAGCATCAATTGTCCCGACATCATCGCCCCTAGATTAGATCCCACAACAACACGCCGCCCCAAGCGGCCGCCTACCGTGGAGATCGCCTCATGCACAGTTTCCAGACCCGCAAGCAGCACAGCCCGGTCGACGCCTGGGATCAGCAGGATCCGGAGCAGGCCTTCACCCTGCCTTCGCGCTATTTCTACGACGACAGCCTGTTCCGTGCCGAGCGCGACAACATTTTCATGAAGGCCTGGCATGTCGCCGGGCATGTCAGTGAGTTCGCCGAACCGGGGCAGTTCGTGGTCACCGATCTGCTCGATCAGAGCGTGGTGGTGGCGAAGAATCGGCAGGGGCAGATCCACGGCTTTCACAACGTCTGCCAGCATCGCGGCAATCGCTTGCTCGAAGAACGCCGTGGCACCACCGGCGGCGTGGTGCGCTGCGCCTATCACTCGTGGTGCTACGAGATGGACGGCAGCCTGCGCGGTGCGCCCCGTTGCGAGCGGATGAAGAATTTCGAACTGGCGCAATTCAACATTCCCCAGGTGCGCACCGAAGAACTCGGCGGTTTCATCTACTTCAACCTCGACCCGAATGCGCCGTCGCTGCGGGATCTGTTCCCCGGCGCAGACGAAGAAATGCGTCGGGTGTTTCCGGATCTGGCCGACATGCGCCTGATCGAGGAACAGGACGTGATCGTGCCGGCCAACTGGAAAGTGATCATGGACAACTCCATCGAGGGTTATCACTTCAAACTGTCCGGCCCGTGCCACATCGACCTCGCCCGACTGATCGACTTCAAGGGTTACCAGTTGATCAAACGCGACAACTGGTGGACCTACGCTGCACCGGCCAATCTGTCGGCGACCGAGGCCTATGGCGTGCCGCTGAAAAGCGAGCTGAACCCGCAGGAGTGCTTTTTCAACATCGGCATGTGGCCGAACAACACCTTCTACACCTTCCCGTTCTCCGAATTTCTCGGCTCGTTCATCATGATTCCGCTGGACGCCGAGCGCTCGCTGCTGCGCTTCGGTTACTACTCCAGCAACCCCGAGACCGCCGCCGTCAGCACCGCGTGCATGAAGTGGATGAACGAAGACCTCGGCCCCGAGGACATCGCCCTGAATATCTCGGTGCAAAAAGGCCTGCGCTCGCTCGGCTACGACCAGGGCCGCTACATGATCGACGCCCAGCGCAGCAACGAAAGCGAGCATCTGGTGCATCACTTTCATCGCTTGGTGTTCAACGGCATTCACGGCCATTCCGTGGACTGATCCGCCCTTCCCTCGTCATTTGTCAGAACGGAGCAAACCATGGACGAAACCGGGTTTGATTACCTGATCGTGGGCGCCGGCTCGGCCGGTTGCGTGTTGGCCAATCGCCTGAGCGAAGACCCGAGTGTGCGCATCCTGCTGCTGGAGGCCGGCCCCGAGGACAAGAGCTGGACAATCGACATGCCGTCCGCCGTGGGCCTTGTGGTGGGCGGATCGCGCTACAACTGGCGCTATCAGTCGGAGCCAGAGCCATACCTCGACGGCCGGCGAATCGGTACACCGCGAGGCCGCACCCTCGGAGGTTCGTCGTCGATCAACGGCATGGTCTATATCCGTGGCCATGCCCGGGATTACGACGGCTGGGCCGGACAGGGCTGTACCGGCTGGAGCTATCGCGAGGTGCTGCCGTACTTCAAGCGTGCGCAGACTCACGCCGATGGCGGCGATGACTATCACGGTGCCGGCGGCCATTTGCACGTCACTCCCGGCGATGTCGAAACACCGTTGTGCGCGGCGTTCATCGCGGCGGGGGCTGAGGCCGGTTATGGCGTCAGCGAGGACTTGAACGGTTACCGTCAGGAAGCCTTCGGCCCAGTGGATCGCACCACCCGCAACGGTCGGCGCTGGAGCACTTCGCGCGGATATCTGAGCGAAGCGTTGGCCCGGGGCAATGTGCGAGTGGTGACCGATGCATTGGTGCTGCGCATTCTGTTCGAGGGTCGGCGGGCTGTCGGGATTGACTATGAACAGAACGGTGAAACGAACACCGTGCGCGCCCGCCGGGAAGTATTGCTGACCGCCGGGGCGATCAACTCGCCGCAGTTGCTGTTGCTCTCGGGCGTGGGCCCGGCGGCGGAATTGCGCGATCTCGGCATCAGCGTCGTGCACGATCTGCCGGGCGTCGGCAAACGCCTCAACGATCACCCGGATGCGGTGGTGCAATTTCGCTGCAAGCAACCGGTGTCGTTGTATCGCTGGACCACCGCGCCGGGCAAATGGTGGATCGGCGCGCGCTGGTTCGTGCGTCACGACGGTCTGGCGGCAAGCAACCATTTCGAGGCCGGTGCGTTCCTGCGTTCCCGGGCCGGCGTCGAGCACCCGGACCTGCAACTGACCTTCATGCCGCTGGCGGTGCAACCGGGCAGCGTCGAACTGGTGCCGACCCACGCGTTCCAGATCCACATCGACCTGATGCGCCCCACCAGCCTCGGCAGCGTGACGTTGCACAGCGCCGAACCCCGGCGGCCGCCGAGGATTCTGTTCAACTACCTGAAGACCGCGCAGGACCGGGCCGACATGCGCGCTGGCGCACGGCTGGTGCGGGAAATCATCGAGCAACCGGCGATGGCTCCGTTCAAGGGTGAAGAACTGGTGCCGGGCCGCTCGGTGCAGACCGACGCCGAACTCGACGCCTGGGCGCGGCAGGTCACGGAAACCGGCTACCATGCCAGCGGCACCTGCAAGATGGGGCCGGCGGGCGACCCTGAAGCGGTGGTCGACCCGCAACTGCGGGTGCACGGCCTCGACGGCTTGCGGGTAGTGGACGCATCGATCATGCCGGTGATCGTCAGCGGCAACACCAACGCACCGACGGTGATGATCGCGGAAAAGGCCAGTGACCTGATCCGCAACCTCGCCCCGCTGCCAGCCGCCGATGTACCGGTGTGGACCCATCCGCACTGGCAGACCGAACAACGATAAAGCAGAGATGGCGATGACCCGACTTGCTGAAGCTGTACCGCGCAATGAAGCACCGCTGCGAGTGGCGGTGCTGTTGCTGCCGGCGTTTTCCAACTTCGGTCTGGCGGCGGTGCTGGAACCGCTGGCCATCGCCAACTGGCTGAGCCAGCGCACGCTGTTCGAGTGGACGCTGTTGTCCTTGCAGCCCGGCCCGGTGACGGCCAGCAACGGTCTGGCGAGCATCGCCGAAGACGGTTTGAACTCTGAGCAGGCCTTCGACGCCTGTGTGGTGCTGGCCAGTTTCGAGGTGCATCAACACAGTCGCAATCCGGCGCTGAAGAGTTGGTTGCGCAAGCAGGCGTTGTTCGGCGCGGTGTTGATCGGCGTGGAAACCGGCACTGAATTGCTGGCGGCTGCCGGTGTGCTCGACGGCTACGAAGCGGCGGTGCATTGGGACAACCTGCAAGGTTTTCAGGAAAGTTACCCCAAGGTCCGCGCCCGACCACAGCTCTACACCCTCGAACGCCAGCGCCTGACCTGCGCCGGCGCCACCACTATTCTCGACATGCTGCTGGGCTGGATCGGCCAGCGCATCGACCCTGATCTGGCCCGGGAAATCGGCCTGCACCTGCTGATGGGCCAGATGCGCGCCCCGGCGGACAATCAGCTCGACGGTGGCCTGGGCAACAGCGGGATGTACGGCAACAAGATCCGCCGCGCCGTGCAGTTGATGGAAAAGGCGCTGGAAGAACCGCTGGACTGCGAGGCGATTGCCAGTGAAGTCGGCCTGTCGCGGCGGCAACTGGAGCGTCAGTTCAAACATCAGACCGGGCTCTCGCCGCTCAAGTACTACATCACCCTGCGCCTGGCCCGGGCGCACAACCTGCTGCAACAGACGCAGATGAGCGTGGCCCAGGTGGCGGCGTGTTCGGGGTTTGGCTCGCTGGAGCATTTCTCCCGCACCTACCGCGCGCGGTTTGGCTGCCCGCCGAGCGAGGACCGGCGTCAGGCGTGGAGCGCGCCGGTGATGCGCCAGCCGTTGAGCAAGGCGCACTTGTCGCAAGAATGAATCACTGCCGGTACGCCGGCTCTTCCTCATCAAGAATGCCCATCAATGCGTTGAAATGCTTGTCGGCAAACCCCGGATATTCCAGCCACTGACGACAGGTCTTGCGCGCTACTTCATCACTGGCCACACGCAATTCGCGCCCGGTCGCCAGCGCCGTGATGTACACCTCGCAAGCCCGCTCGAAGTAATACAGATCATCAAACGCCTGGGCCACGCTCGGTGCCGCGACCAGCACGCCGTGATTGCCCATCAGCAGGATCGGCCTGTCACCGAGCAGCCTGCTGACCCGCTCCGCCTCTTCACCCAACCCCATGCCGTCGAAGCCATCATCGATCGCCACCCGCTCGAAAAACCGCATGCTGTTCTGCTCGATCGGCGGCAGTCGCGAGTCCTTCAGGCAGGCCAGGGTCGTCGCGTATTTGCTGTGGGTGTGCAGGATGCAGCGGGCCTGGGGCTGGTTGCGGTGCAAGGCGCTGTGCAAGGCCCAGGCGGTGATGTCCGGGGCGTCCGGACGGTCGAGACTGGCCGGATCGCCGGCGTCGAGAAGCAGCAGATCACTGGCGCGGATCCGCGAGAAATGCTTGCCGTAAGGATTGATCAGAAACTCGCGACCATCCTGCGAAGTGGCCACGCTGAAATGATTGGCGATGGATTCGTGCAGGTTCAAGCGCGCGGCCCAGCGCAGGGCGCAGGCCAACTGGATTCTCAGGTGTTGGACGTTGTCGTGCATGGTGCGGCCTCCCGGTTTCATCCGAGTGTAGAGCGCATGCATTCATCGACTTGACGGGAAACGACAGTGGCTGCCGTTTTGAGAGAGGCGCACATCAGAAGCGGGAGCGAGCTGGCTCGCCCCCGCCGGTTTCACTGACGGTGAATCAACCTTTTTCGTCGATCCCCGCTTGCAGGGACTGACTGTCCAGATGCCCGCTCAGGGTCACCGGGCCGACTTTCAGGTTGCCGTTTTCAAGGGAAACCTTCGGTGCGTTTTCTTCGGTTTTGTGCGGCAGGTCCAGGCCGGCTTTCACGCCGTAGTCGCGGTTGCTCAGGTCGCTGCTGCTGACCTTCGAACCACCCAGATCGACCTTGCCTTCAGTGGCGGAAATCCGCGCGCCGGTCAGTTGCGTAGCGCCGCCGACAGTGAGATTCACACCCTGGCTACCACTGATGCCGGAAGCCTGTTTGACGCTGTCCTTGTGCGCGTATTCGCCTTCGGCTTTCAGCGTCGGCTTGTAGTCGGTGCCGGCCAGTTTGCCTTTGTCGTCGGCCGGGGTTTTCTTGGCGGTCAGGCCCAGATCGACATCGACCTTGGCGTGAGTGCTGGAGTCCTGACGGCTTTCGACCGACAGATCACCGGCCACGTTGCCGCTGACGTTGCGCGCATCAATTCGCGCACCGCTCAGGCTCGCATCACCTGCGCTGTTCAGCACCACCGTGTCCGCCTTGATCTGGCTGTTCTGCTGGGTGGTGCCTTGCAGGTAATCCACGCCCACCTTGGCCCCGGCATTGAAGCCGTGATCGCTGCTGACTTTTTCATCGGCGGCGGTCGGCGTGCTTTTGCTCAGATTGCCACCGGCGTTCAGCGCAACGTTCCAGTTGTTGCGGTTGTCGGTGGACTGCGCGGACTCCTGAACGAAACCGCCCTTCTGCGCGTCGATGCCGACGTTTGGCGCAGTGACCTGAGTGCCTTGCAGGCGCACCGAATCACCACTCAACGCGATGCCGTTCTGGCTGTTGAGCTGGCCACCGGTGAGGGTCTGGGTGTTCTCGTTGACCCGACCGATGTTGAAGTTGCCGCTGAGGTTGCCGCCCTGATCGCGGCTCTTCTCGCTGCTGGTTTTGCTGCCGCCGGCCTTCAGACCACCGCCGAGATTACTGCCGGTGGCGACGTGGGTGTCGGTGGCCGCTTGCAGGTCGAGCTTGCCTTCGGCCTTCAGGTCGATAGCACCAGCGCTGTCGATCTTCGTGCCCTGCTGCACCTGATTGCCGCCGCTGCTCAGTTGCACCGGGCCGTTGCCGCTGAGGCTGGCGACGTGGGCCTGGGTGTCGGTGGTCTGGTTGCCTTTGTGATCGAGCTGGAACCCGGCGCCGAGATCGACATTGGTGCCGTCGGTGCCCGGCAAGGTGCCGACGGTCAGCGAGCCGTTGCCGCGCAGGCTGGAGCTGTCGCTGCTCTGACGGTCGTTGGCCTGATTCAGGGCCAGGTCACCGCCAGTCTTGACGCTGACACCGCCCTGCCCGCCGTCGATACGGCTGCCTTCGAACTGCGCGTCACCGCCGACATTGATGTTCACGCCCTGATTGCCGGCGTAACCGCCGACCACCGCCGTGGAACTGTTCTTGCTCGACTGGCTGCTGCCACCCGCGCCGCTGCCAGCCACGTTCACGTCTTCACCGGTCTTGGTGTAGACGCGCACATCGACCTTGGCATCCACCGCGTTGTCAGTGCTGCTGTGGGTGTTGCTGGCCGCCTCGGCCACCAGTTTGTCGGCACTGATGTTCACTTTGCCGGCGCTGGCGTTGTACTGGGTGCCCTGATCGTGCAGCGTGCCGCCGACTTTCACGTCCACGGTCTGGCCATCGAACCGGCTGACCACGGCGTTGCTGCTCTGCTCGGTTTTATCAGCGCTGGCATGACCGACCGCCACGTCGATACCGACGTTCGGCTGACCGAGATTGGCCAGTGCGTCCTTGTCCGGTACCTTGCCGTCGAGCACGTCTTTCACCGCGCCGGCAATCGGCCGGGCGATGTCTTTGTACTCGACGTTGGCGCCGATGTCCGCCGACCAGTTGCTCTCGGTATGAGTGCTGCTTTCGGTGTTGCTGGCGGCGCGGTTGTCGACTTCGTTGGCGGCGACATTCAGACCGTTGCCGGACTTGAGTTGCGCGCCTTCGGTGGCGAGTTTGTCCGCGTTGATGTTGAGACTGCCGCTGCTCTGCACACCGGTGGTTTGCGCGGTGGTTTTAGCGGTGGTGTCTTGCGAGGTGCGGTGCGAGAAATCCACGCCGCTGCCCGCGCGGTCGAGGCCGCCGGTGTAGTAGAAACCGCCGCCGGTGCTGCGGGTTTCGGTCGAGGTGCTGTGGCTGTCCTGCTCGGCCAGCAACGAGACGTTTTTGCCGCTCAGGGTGGTGTCGCCAGCGGTGGATTTCACCTCGGCGCCCTTGAGCGTCACGTCGCCGCCCGCCTTCACCTGCACGGTGCCACCGCTGAGGCTGGAGCCCTGCTGGGTGACGTCGTTGGCGGTGACGGTCTGGGATTTGTCTTCGTAATGCACGCCGGCGCGATACTGCTCCGCCGTCTGCTCCTTGGCGTAGGCATCGAAGCCACGGGTCTGCGTGCTGTTGCTGCTGTCGTGGGTGTTCTGCGTCGAATGCACATTCACATCACCGGCCGCATCCGCCGTCAGCGAACCACCGGCCTTGACCGTGGAGCCGGCGACTTCGATGTCCTTGGCGCTTTTCAACTTGAGGTTGCTGTCGGACGCCAGCTCGCTGCGCACGGTGGTGCTGTCCTTGCTGTTCTGGCGCGACTCGTCCTTCGTGATACCGAAGAACTTGCTGTCCTTGTCGTGATTGTTGCTGTGCGAAGTGTCCTGCACGCCGTCGATGGTCAGCGAACCGTTGTCGCTGATCACGCTGGCGTCCTTGGCGCCACGCACCTGACTGCCGCTGATGCGCACGTCATCGGCCTTGACCAGCAGCTTGCCGGCGGCGTTGATCTTGCTGCCCTGATGCTGGGTCTGGCCCTTGTCGGCGTCGCCGGTCTTGCCGAAGAAACCACCGCCGACCAGATCGCCGGAATAACGGTTGTCGCTGCTGCGGTTGGTGCGGGTCGCGGTGGTGATTTCCACCTGTTTGCCGGCCAGTTGCAGGTCACCGGCGCTATCGATTTCGGCGCCTTCGGAGCGCAGCAGCGCAGCGGTTTGCAGGGCGATATTGCCGCCCTTCAACTGGCTGGTGATGCTGCGCTGCTCTTCGCTGCTGCTTTCCCAGTCGGCTTTCCACAGGTGTTTGCGGTGCTTGCCCTGATCGGTCTGGGTGTGGCGTTCAGTGGCGGCGGTCAGGCGCAGGTCGCCGCCGCTTTGCACGCTGAGGTTGTTCTTCGCGTCGACCTTGGCGGCTTTCAGTTCGGTGTCTTTGCCGGACGACAGTTGCGCGTCGCGGCTGGCGATGATCTGGCTGCCGTGCTGGCGCGAATCGCTGTCGGTCTTGGTCCGCTCGTAGGTTTCCCAGGTGATGCCGATGGTGCTGTTGTTCCAGTTCTCGCGTTGTTCCTGGAGCCTGCGGCTTTCGACGGTGGTCAGGGTCAGGTTGCGCTTGGCATCGACCTTCACGTCGCGACCGCTGACATCGGTGGCGGCCAGCGTCAGGTCCTTGCCGCTGTGCAGGCCGACGTCGCCCTGGCTGCTGCGAATGCCGGCGCGGGTCACGTCGAGGCTGTCCGGGATCGCCTGGCCGCTGACGCTCAGGTCGCCAGCCGAACGGATCTGTACGCCGTCACGCCCGGCGACTTGCACCGCGCCGACCTTCACGCCCGCGCCTTCGGCGGTGCTGACGATGTTGATGCGCCCGGCCTGCATCGCGCCGAACAGGCTGGCGTCGATCCGTTGATCGGTGGTGTTGCCTGCCGGGTCCACGGCTTTCACCTGGCCGCTGGCATAGTCGATCTGATTGCGCCCGACGGTGAGGTTCAGTTGATCACGGGCAGTGATTGCGCCCTGGCTGTCGATGCGCGGCGCTATCAGGTTGATCGAGCCTTCGCCGTTGCGCAGGCCGCCGCTCTGGATCTGCAACTGACCGGTGGCGTCGCGGGTGCTCAAAGCTTGCAGTTTGCCGTCGTTCAGCTCGGGACGACCGACCACCAGATTGGCGTTCGGCGTGTTGATGAAACTGCCGCCGTTCACCGAAATGCCGTTCGGGTTGGCGAGTACATAGTCGGCAGCGCGACCGAAGATTTCCTGGGCGCCGTTGATGGCCGACGGGTTACGGCTGATCACTTCGTTGAGGATCAAGCTCGCGGCCTGCCCCTGCAATTGCGGGTTGGCCGCCAGTTGCCCGGCGAGCTGCGATTGCCCGGCCTGCAAGGCGTTGTTCAGCACCAGGCCCTGGCGGTCGACGTTGTAGTCGAGGAACTGGTTGTGCGACAGGCCCGAGCCGTTGGGCGCGACGATGTTGACGATCGGGACGCCGCCCTGGGTCTGCAGTTGCGCGGTGCCGCCGGGGCCGGGCGCGACCACCACACCGCCGGCCATGGCGCCCGGCAGGTGAGCGACCAGGAACAGGCTGGCGATGGCCCAGCGCAGTTTGCCCCGTGGGGAAAGATGAAACGCAAAGGTATTCATTGGCATAAAAAACTCTCCATGTAGTGCGGCATCACGTTGCGCGTTGAGTTGAAGGCCACGGCTGTCGCGCTCAGGTCCGATGGCTGTTGTTCACTGACGTTCATATCTGTAATCCGACCCGCATCAGCCAGGTTTCAGGCTCGCGGTGCAGGCCGGTCGGGGTGTTCAGGCTGCGTTGGTAATCGACATCCACCTGCAGGTTTTTCCAGCCCAGATTGAGACCGATGCTGGCGCCGCTCAGGCGTTGAACCGGGGCGCCGTGATCGGCCTTGATCCAGCCGTGGTCGAGGCCGACACGCGGGGTGAGTTGTACCGGCAGATCGCTGCGCAGCGGCAGGCGCAAGGTGTTGCGCCAGATCGCACCGCTGGCGCCGGACGCGCTGCTGACCCGGTAACCGCGCACGGCGGAATCATCGGTGCCGAGCAGTTGTTCGATGGCCGGCAACGGATCCGGGCTGTACTGCACGTTCAGTTGGCTCTGCCATTGCCAGGCTTGCGCGCCGAGCTGGCCGTTGCGCCACTGGCTGAGGCCGGCGCGGTACTTGCGAAACTGCGCCTTGGGCAGGTTCTTGACCTGGTGATCGGCATCGTCGTCGGCACCCAGCCAGCGCAGGCCCTGGGCGTAGTTGAAGTCGAGGTTCCACACCGCACGGTCGAGCCAGAACAGATTGAGCCCGGCCTCGGCCACGGTCAGGGTCGGGCTCTGGATGCCCAGGCGAACGTTTTCCAGATAGCTGTCGACATCCTTGTGCGCCAGTTGCAGGTTGGCGCTGAGCTGATGGCTCTGGTCGCGCCACAACACGCGGTCGGCGCGCAGGCTGAGTTGATCGGTGATGCCGGTGCTGTACAGGGTCGTGCCTGGCAGTTTGAACGGCGCACGGTATTCGGCGTGGCTGGCGAACGTGCTGAACGTCCAGTAACCATAAGGAATTGCGTAGTAGAGGCTGGCGTTACGGTTGTAGCGGTCGCCCTGGTTGAGGGTGTCGCTGGCACTCACGCTCAACAGGTCGTTGAGTTCGAGCGGGCTATCGAGGCTCAGGGTCAGCGTGTTGCGATCGCGCCCGGTGCTGGCGCTGCCGAGGTTGTCGAAACCGGCACCAAGTGCCCAGCGTGACTGCCCGGAGGTCCGTGAACGCAGGATGATTTTTGACGCGCCGGGCTGGCTGCCGGGGGCGATGTCAGCGGTCAGATCGAGGGAGCGCAGACGGTTCAACTGATCCAGGCCCTGCTCCAGATCCCGCAGATTCAGCGGCTTGCCGAGCATGCCCGGGAACGCACCACCGAGAGACACCGGCAGGCTCTGGTCGGCCAGTTCGATGGACTCGACGTAGCCTTCGTTGATCAGGATATCCAGCGACTGCCCCGCCGCCGGCGCGCTGCTCAGGTACGGCCGACTGGCGATGTAGCCCTTCTCCACGTAGAGCGCGGTGATGGTCGCCAGCAGATGGTTGATCTGGCCGACACCCATGCACGGCGCCAGCAGCGGTTTCATCCGGGCGTTGAGCTTGTCCTTATCGATCAGCGTGACCCCGCCGATGCGCGTGCCGCTCAGGGGCCAGCAGCGTTCGTCGGGTTTGATCGAATCGGGAATGGCCGGGGTGGCAGGCGTCGGGCCGAACGCGCCGCGCTCCAGTTGCCGCTTGCGCTGTTCAAGTTGCAGTTGTTGCAGATCGCGCTGTTGCTGTTGCTGCTGGCGCAGCACTTCCTGGCCTGGATTCGATAGTTCGGCGGCGAAAACGCTGGGCGCACACACACTCAACAACAAGGCCGACAACAGCGGACGAGGCAGATAACTACGACGAGAAACAGCGCGAATCGAATACGGCACTCAACATCCTTGCAATCAAATGGCTTAATGCCATCCCATCAATTGCAGTGATAGTCAGAGCCTTCCTACACAAATGCAAGACGCTTCCTACATCGCTTACATTTCTTAAACAAATGCGTTTTTAGCGCGGATCGCCAGCGATAACGCCAGCAAGTTGCAGACCATCAGGGTTTCCCCGAGGGCCTGAGACCATGCGGCCAACATCAATCCCGCCCCGATCAGCAGGTAATAAAACAGCCCCAGCAATGCACCGGCGGTGCCCAAACGATCCGTGTAATTGCGCAAGGCTGCGCCGAGGATATTCGGGATTGCCATGCCGAACGCCAGTACCACAAGGAGCATCGGCAGCACGAACCAGACGTGCGCTTCTGACAGCCACACGCCGATGCCACCGAGCAAACCGGTCAGCGCTGCCAGGCGAATCAACTGCAGCGGGCGGCAACCGGTTTGCAGCAATTTTTTGTTAAGCCATGCTCCAAACCCTGAGGCCAACGCGAGCATCACGCCGCTGTAGCCGAACCACTCGCCGCTCAGGCCGAGACGTTCGAACTGGAAAGGCCCGAGGCTGTAATAGCTGAACAACGCGACGTTGAACGATGCGATCCACAGTGCTGATCGCCAGATGCCGGGATCGCGCAACATGTCGTCCATGGTTGCGAACAGGCCGACGGAGGTGAGTTGTGGCGGACGGGTTTCCGGCAGGTTGCACCAACTCCAGATCCACAAGATCGACGCCAGCAGCAACAACGCAGCGAGCACGCCGCGATAGCCGAAGCCTTGAACCAGACTCGCCCCGCTGAACAGACCGATGGCCGGGCTGGCCGCCAGCGCCATGCCCACCAGAGAAAACACCTGGGCCAGTTCGGTCCCGCGAAAACGATCGCGCAATAAAGTCTGGGTCACCACCGAGCCAACCGCAGCGCCGAAAGCCGCCAGCGCCTGGGCCATCAACAAGCCGTTGAAACTGCGAACGCTCAAGCCCAATGCGCAGGCAAGCGCATAAATCGCAAGACCGGCGAGCATCGAAGGCCGCCGGCCAATCCGGTCACATACCCGGCCCCACGTCACCACGCCAAAGGCAAACGCCAGGAAGTACACCGACAATGTCTGCGCCGCCACTTGCGGACCAACATCGAACGCACGGCCGATATCCCCCAGCGCCGGGCTGAACAACGTCTGGGCGATCTGCGGAAACATCAGCAGCGCAATCGCCAACACCAAAAACTTTCTATGTTCATCACCATGACTCCTCACAAAAACGCCGAGGAGTTTAAAAAGCCGTGACTGGCGTATTATCCGAACCCTGACAATTTATCGTTGAAATCGGACAACCCATGGCCTGGCTCGAAGCCCACGACCGTTTTGACCCGGATCGCTTCCCGGCGCCGGTAATCGGCATCGCCTCTACTCTCGGCGATCACGACTCCGGCCTGCATCGGCATCAGCGCGGGCAACTGCTCTACACCCGAAAGGGTTGCACGCGCATCACCCTGGCGCAGCAGTTGTGTCTGCTGCCGCCATCGCGGGCGGCGTGGATTCCCGGTGGCGTCACGCATCGGGCGGTGATGCAGCAAAGCGTCGACTATCGCTCCATCTACCTGACACCCGAGTTATGCCGCGAGCTGCCGCGACAGATCTGCGTGATCGAGGTCAGCCCGCTGCTGCGAGCGGTGCTGGAACCGATGGCGACTGCTGATTTCGATACCGATTGGCAGCAGGGCAAATTCGTCCATCTGCTGGGGCTGTGCCTGAGCGAAATCCGTGACGCGGCGCAGCAACCGATGCTCCTGCCTCTGCCCCGGGACAAACGTCTGGCGCCGCTTCTTGTCACACCCGAAAAGCTCCCCCCGGAACTGCACGTGCTGGAGCAACAGATCGGCGCCAGCAGCCGCACCATCGGCCGGATCTTCCAGAAAGAAACCGGCATGAGCTATCAACAATGGCGCCAGCAGTGGCGACTGATGCGCGCCATGGAATTGCTCGCCACCGGGCGCAACCTCGGCTATTGCGCGTTTGAACTGGGCTTCGCCAGCGACAGCGCATTCATTGCGTTCTTCAAATCCATGACCGGCAGCACACCCGGCGCCTGGCTCAGGTAAGCAACTGACGACCGGCGATAAAAATCAATTGCCACAAAATATTACTCACGTCATATTACAGCCGTAATAACACCCTCGTTTCGCAGGTATTACGCCATGACCAGCATGCCCACCGTTGAACCCGACCTCGCCGTTCCGGTCAGCGCCCCGAAACCTCCCCTGCTCAAACGCCTGCTGTTGCCCACTGCGGGTCTGGCCGCGCTGGTGCTCGCCGGGTTGTACGCCGCGCATTGGTGGAGCGCCGGACGCTTTCTCGAAGAAACCGACGATGCCTACATCGGCGGTGACGTCACGGTGATCGGGCCGAAAGTCGCCGGTTACATCGAAGAGGTGCTGGTCAGTGACAACCAGTCCGTGAAGGCTGGCGACGTGCTGATCCGTCTCGACGCCCGGGACTATCGCGCCAATCTGGCCAAGGCCGAAGGTGCCGTTGCCGCTGAAGAAGCGCTGCTGGCCAACCTCGACGCCACTGAACAACTGCAACAGGCTGTGATCGGCCAGGCCCGCGCCGGCATCGATGCCGCCGGCGCCGAAACCGCCCGTTCCCGGGACGACAACGCGCGCTACAAACGTCTGGTGACCACCAATGCAGTCTCGGTGGAAAGTGCGCAACGGGCCGACGCCACCTTCAAGACTGCCCAGGCCTTGAGCGCCAAGGCCCAAGCCGAATTGCTCGCTGCGCAACGCCAGCTCTCGGTGATCGAAACCCAGAAACAACAGGCCCGCGCCGCCCTTCAGCAAGCCCGGGCCGAGCGTGATCTGGCGCAACTCAACCTCGGCTACACCGAACTGCGCGCCCCGGTCGATGGCGTGATCGGCAACCGCCGCGCACGGGTCGGCGCCTACGCTCAGGCCGGTTCGCAACAATTGTCGGTGGTGCCGGCCAGCGGTCTGTGGGTCGATGCCAATTTCAAGGAGGACCAACTGGCGCGGATGAGGCCGGGCCAGCGCGTGAGCATCCGCGCCGACGTGTTGTCCGGCCAGGAATTCCATGGCCGCCTCGACAGCCTCGCCCCGGCCACCGGTTCGCAGTTCAGCGTGCTGCCGCCGGAAAACGCCACGGGCAACTTCACCAAAATCGTCCAGCGGGTGCCGGTGCGGATTCTGCTCGACCCGGCTGACAGCGTGCTCGGTCATCTGCGTCCGGGCCTGTCGGTGACTGCGGAAGTCGACACTCGCGCCCAACCTGAAACCAACGCCGTGGCCAGCGCGCCATGAGCCGCGCCCTCGCCGTTCCCGCGCAGCCGTTCAATGCCGCCGAGATGGCGACGGCGACCAAAGTGTTCGCCTTCGCCACGATGTGCATCGGCATGTTCATCGCGCTGCTGGACATCCAGATCGTTTCGGCTTCGCTACGGGATATCGGCGGCGGGTTGTCCGCCGGCACCGATGAAACGGCGTGGGTGCAGACCAGTTACCTGATCGCCGAGATCATCGTGATCCCGCTGTCGGGCTGGCTGTCGCGGGTGTTCTCCACGCGTTGGTTGTTTTGCGCTTCGGCAGTCGGCTTTACCCTCGCCAGCCTGTTGTGCGGCGCGGCCTGGAACATCCAAAGCATGATTGCCTTTCGGGCGCTGCAAGGGTTTCTCGGCGGCTCGATGATTCCGCTGGTGTTCACCACCGCGTTCTTTTTCTTCACCGGTGAGCAGCGGGTGATTGCTGCCGCGACCATCGGCGCCGTGGCTTCGCTGGCGCCGACACTGGGCCCGGTGATCGGTGGCTGGATCACCGATGTTTCGTCCTGGCACTGGCTGTTCTACATCAATCTGGTACCGGGAATTTTCGTCGCCGTGGCGGTACCGATGCTGGTCAAGATCGACCAGCCGGAATTGGCGCTGCTCAAGGGCGCGGATTATCTGAGCATGGTGTTTCTGGCGCTGTTTCTTGGTTGCCTGGAATACACCCTCGAAGAAGGCCCGCGCTGGAACTGGTTCAGCGACCAGACGATCCTCACCACCGCGTGGATCAGCGCCCTGGCCGGCGTGGCGTTCGTCGGCCGCACGCTGCACGTGGCCAATCCGATCGTCGACCTGCGCGCCCTCAAGGATCGAAATTTCGCCCTCGGCTGCTTCTTTTCCTTTGTCACCGGGATCGGTCTGTTCGCGACGATTTACCTGACGCCGCTGTTTCTCGGCCGGGTGCGCGGTTACGGGGCGCTGGACATTGGCCTGGCGGTTTTTTCCACCGGGGTGTTCCAGATCATGGCGATTCCGCTGTACGCCTTTCTGGCCAATCGCATCGACCTGCGCTGGATCATGATGGCGGGCCTGGCGTTGTTCGCCTTGTCGATGTGGGAGTTCAGTCCGATCACCCACGATTGGGGTGCCGGGCAATTGATGTTGCCGCAAGCCCTGCGCGGGATTGCTCAGCAACTGGCGGTGCCGCCGGCGGTGACGTTGACCCTTGGCGGTTTGGCCCCGGCGCGGTTGAAACACGCCTCGGGCCTGTTCAACCTGATGCGCAACCTGGGTGGTGCAATCGGGATCGCCGCGTGCGCGACCATTCTCAACGACCGCACCAATCTGCACTTCACCCGGTTGGCCGAGCATCTGAACAGCAGCAACGAAGCCTTGAACCAGTGGCTGGCCCAGGTCGGCGGCAACTTCGCCGCACTGGGTCAGAGCGGTGACGTCGGCATCACCGCCGGCCTGCATCAGCTATGGCTGCTGACCTACCGCGAGGCGCAGACCCAGACCTACGGCGATACGTTCCTGATGATCATGGTGTGCTTCGTGATCGCCACGGCGATGGTGCCCTTGATGCGCAAGGTGCAACCACCAGCCGCGCCGAGTGCCGATGCACATTGACCGATCAGGCTTGTGGGGTTTTGCGAAAGCCCACGGCCAGACGGTTCCAGCTGTTGATGGTGCTGATCGCCACGGTCAGGTCGACCATTTCTTTTGGCGAGAACTGGGCAGCGACGGCTTCGTAATCTTCGTCCGGGGCGTGGGTCAGGCTCAGTTGGGTCAGGGACTCGGTCCACAGCAGCGCGGCGCGTTCGCGGTCGGTGAAGAACGGCGCTTCACGCCAGGCCGTCACGGCGAACAACCGGCGTGGGGTTTCGCCGCCCTTGATAGCGTCAGCGGTGTGCATGTCGATGCAGAACGCACAGCCGTTGATTTGCGAAGCGCGCAGTTTCACCAGTTCGATCAGGGTCTTTTCCAGCGGCAGTTTCGAAACGGCGGTTTCCAGGGCGATCATCGCTTTCAGGGCATCTGGGGAAGCGGTGTAGAAATCGGCACGAGGTTTCATGGTGGTTCTCCGGGGCGAGTGAATGTGTGGCTACGTTAGTCCCGGGGCCGGGCCAAACAAATAGCCAATCTCCCGGAAGACGGGTAGGCCACTCCTTTCTGACGTCAGAAAAGAAAGTGCAACAGGGCAATTGCCAGCGCTCGTTCCGCGCCACTAGAATGCGATCAATTCTTAATTGCACTCTAATTGCAGCCAGGCATCGGATGCCCGCAACGAGTATCTGCCGCCTATGTCGTCTTTCGATCAGCCTTTGAATCAGCAAGTCCAGACGCTCTACAGCGAACACCACGGGTGGCTGCAGGGCTGGCTGCAGCGCAAGCTGGGCAATCGCTGCGATGCGGCTGACCTTGCGCACGATACGTTTCTGCGCCTGCTCAGCCGTCAGGTGGTCAAACCGCTGGGCAGCGAACCCCGGGCACTGCTGACGCACATCGCCAAAGGTCTGGTGATCGACCGCTGGCGGCGTCAGGACATCGAGCGCGCCTACCTGGAAACCATCGCCAGCCTGCCCGCCGCCGAGGTGCCGTCGCCGGAAACCCGCTACCTGATTCTCGAAACCCTGTGGCGCATCGAAGCCTTGCTGCGCGAGCTGCCGGCGCAGACCCGCGACACCTTCCTGCTGTCGCAGATCGAAGGCCTGACCTACGCGCAGATCGCCACACACCTGAATGTTTCGCTGATCACCGTCAAACGCCATATGCGCGCCGCGTTCATTGCCTGCCTGAGTGTCGCCTGATGAGTTCGTCGATGATCAATCCGCAGATTCTCGGTGAAGCCGCCGACTGGCTGGTGCAGCTGCATTCGGGCACGGCCTCGCCATCAGATCATCAGGCCATCGCTCAATGGCGCAGCCGCAGCGCCGAACACGCCATTGCCTGGCAACGGGCCGAAGCCCTGCTCGGTGATTTGCGCAGCGTGCCGGCCAACGTCGCGATCCAGACCCTGCAACGGGCTTCGCGCAAGGAAGGCCTCAGTCGTCGCCAGACCCTCACCCGCCTCGGCCTGCTGCTGATGGCCGGACCGTTGGGCATTGCCTCGCAACATGTGCCGTGGCAGCAATGGACCGCCGACCAGCGCACCGCCGTCGGCGAGCAGAAGAACCTGCAATTGCCGGACGGCACCCAATTGCTGCTCAACACCGACAGTGCCGTAAACATCGCTTATAGCCCGGTCGAGCGCCGGGTGCTGCTGCTCAACGGCGAAGTGCTGATCAACACCGCCAGCGATGCTGCCGCCCGCCCGTTCATTGTCGAAACCCCGCAAGGCCTCGCCCGCGCGCTCGGCACGCGGTTCTGCGTGCGCACCGAGGGTTCGCGCAGCCTGGTGTCGGTGCTGGAGGGCCAGGTGCAAATCACCCCTGAATTGCTCAAGCAAAACGCGATCATCAAGGCCGGCGAACGCCAGCGCTTCAAGCTCAACAGCTTCGACAGCGCCGAAACCTTCGATACCGCCAGCCTGGCCTGGGACAAAGGCATGCTGCTGGCCAGCAACATGCGCCTGGACGAATTGCTTGGCGAACTGAGCCGTTACCGTCGCGGCGTCTTGCGCTGTCATCCGGACGTCGCGGCGATGCGTGTGTCCGGCGCGTTTTCCCTGCGCGACACCGACGCCAGCCTGCGTCTGCTCAGCGACACCCTGCCGCTGAACATCAACAGCCTGACCCGCTATTGGCTGTCGGTGGAGCCTCGCGTCTGAGACTTCGGAAAATAATTTCAATGTTCACTGATACCTTTTCGCGCCTCGTCCGGTGAGTGGATAAACCTTTCAATTCCACGCGCCCGACAGGATCGCCGAATGACCGCATTGCCCACTCCCCGCCCCGCCACTTTTCCGTTCAAGGCCCTGAGCCTGGCCCTGGCTTTCAGCGCACTGTTGCCGACTGTCGGCCACGCCGCCAACAGCGTCAGCGAAAGCACCAGCCAAAGCGTCAACATCGGCCCGGGCATGCTCAGCCATGTGCTGGCGCAGTTTGCGGTCAGCGTCGGCGTGCCGCTGTCGTTCGACCCGGCGCAACTCGGTAATCGTCAGAGCCCTGGCCTGCAAGGCAATTACACCGCGCAAAGCGGTTTTGCCCGGTTGCTGGAAGGCAGCGGTTTCGAACTGATCAGCACCGGCAACAATGGTTACACCGTGGCGCCGAAAGTCGCGGCGGACGGCGCGCTGGAACTGGGCGCCACCACCGTCAGCGCCCTCCACGACAGCAGCGATGACACCTACGGCGGCGAACAGATCGCCCGCCGCGCGCAGGTCGGCATGCTCGGTAATCAGGCGGTCAACGACCTGCCCTTCAGCGTCACCAGTTACACCGCCAAGACCATGGCCGACCAACAGGCGCAAACCATCGGCGATGTGTTGCTCAACGATGCCTCGGTGCGCCAGTCCAACGGCTTCGGCAACTTCTCGCAGATGTTCATGATCCGGGGTCTGCCGCTGGCCTCCGATGACATTTCCTATAACGGCCTGTACGGCGTGCTGCCCCGGCAGATCATCGCCACCGAAGCGCTGGATCGGGTGGAACTGTTCAAGGGCCCGAACGCATTCGTCAACGGTGTCACCCCGAGCGGCAGCGGCATCGGCGGCGGGATCAACCTGCAACCCAAACGCGCCATGGACACCCCGACCCGCAGCATCACCCTCGACTACAGCGCCGACGGCCGGGTCGGCACGCATCTGGACCTCGGCCAGCGTTTTGGCGAGGACAACCGCTTCGGCGCCCGGGTCAACCTGATGCAGCGCGAAGGCGACACCGCGGTCGATCAAGAAGACCAGCGTTCGTCGCTGTTCAGTGTTGGTCTGGACTATCGCGGCGAGCGCCTGCGAGTCTCGACCGATTTCGGCTATCAGAAGCAGGTGATCAATCAGGGCCGCTCGGTGATCTACGTCGACTCAAGCCTGAGCAAAGCCCCCAAGGTGCCGCACGCCAACGCCAGCTACGCCCAGAGCTGGAGCTACTCGCAGCTCGAAGACACCTTCGGCATGGCCCGCGCCGAATACGACCTCAACGACAACTGGACCGCCTACGTGTCCGGTGGCGCCAAGCACACCCGGGAAAACGGCGTGTACTCGTCGCTGACCGTCACCGACCTCAACGGCAACGCCCGTGGCGGCATGCTCTATCCGCCTCACGACGAGGACAACCAAAGTGCAATGGCCGGCCTCAACGGTCACTTCGACACCGGCCCCGTCAGCCATCAGTTGAACCTCGGCTGGGCGGGCATCTGGGGCGAGCAACGCTCGGCGTTCGAAACCATCGGCAACGCCTCGCGCTACTTCACCAATCTGTACAACGTCACCGACAAGCCGCGCCCGCCGGCCACCTCGTTCGCCGGTGACATCAACGACCCGCGCGTCGTCGGCAAGAACACCCTGCGCAGCGAAGCGATTTCCGACACCCTCGGTTTCCTCGACGACCGCGTGCTGCTGACCCTCGGTCTGCGCCGCCAGCAAATGAAGGTCGATGGCTGGGCCACGGCCACCGGGGCCCGCACTTCGAGTTACGACGAATCGATCACCACCCCGGTCTACGGTCTGGTGATCAAGCCCTGGGAACACGTGTCGTTCTACGCCAACCGCATCGAAGGCCTGGCCAAGGGCCCGACGCCGCCGACCAGCGCGATCAACCGCGACGAAACCTTCGCCCCGGTGCGCAGCAAACAGGTCGAGGCCGGTGTGCGGCTGGACATGGGCAGCTATGGCGCCAGCCTCGGCGTCTACCGCATCGAGCAACCGTCGAGCTACACCCAGGACGGAATCTTCCGGGTCGACGGCCAGCAGACCAACAAGGGCGTCGAACTCAATGTCTACGGCGAACCTGTCGACGGCCTGCGCCTGCTCAGCGGCGCGACCGTGATGAAGACCGAACTCGACGGCAGCAGCAACGGCGTCAACGACGGCAACCGCGCCATCGGCGTGCCGCGCTTCCAGTTCAACATCGGCGCCGACTGGGATGTTCCGGGACTCGAAGGCGCAGCCCTCAGCGCCCGCATGTTGCGCACCGGCGGCCAGTACCTGAACGCGGCCAACACCCAGAGCATCCCGTCGTGGAACCGCTTCGACGTAGGCTCGCGCTATGCCTTCAAGCTCGATGAAAAACAGATCACCCTGCGCGCCAACCTGGAAAACGTCGCCAACGAAGCTTATTGGGCCTCGGCCAATGGCGGCTACCTGACCCAGGGCGCGCCGCGCACGTTGAAGGTTTCGGCGACCGTGGATTTCTGAGGCGCCTCGCTTCACCCGCCGCCCCAACGAAAAAGAGCAGGCCATGGCCTGCTCTTTTTATGTTTGCGATCAGCGATCCGAACGCATCAACTCACCAACGCCACCGTCCATGGACAACACCGCCGCGCGATTGCGGCCCGCGTTCTTGGCCTGATACAGCGCCGCATCGGCACGCTGGATGAACAGCTCCGGGCTGTCGTTGCCCAGCGGAATGAACGAATAACAACCCAGGCTCACGGTCAGGTAACCGGTGGGCGAGCCGCTGTGGGTGATGTGTTTGTCCATGACGCTGCGGCGGATCTGCCCGGCAATCGCCAGCGCACCGTTGATGTCGGTGTCCGGCAACAGCACTGCGAACTCCTCGCCACCGTAGCGCACCGCCAGATCGGACTTGCGCTGGCAGCAGTTCTTCACCACTTGGGCAACCTGGGTCAGGCAATGGTCGCCGGCCACATGGCCGTAGGCATCGTTGTAGCGCTTGAAGAAATCGATATCGAGCATGATCAGGCTGACCGGGCTCGACTGCCGGGCGCCCCGGGCGAACTCAATTTCCAGCGACTGCTCGAACAGGCGCCGGTTGGCCAGCCCGGTCAGGCTGTCGTGCGTGGCAATCAGCTCCAGCGCCCGCTGGGCCTTGATCAGGTTTTTCTCGATCCGTTCACCGTCGCGCACCTGATGGATGAACACCCAGCCAAACAGCCCCACGCCGAGCATCACCAGCGCCACGATCACGCTGGACTGAAAGGCACGGTCATGCCAGCCCTTGAGAATCGTGTCCCGGGATGAAGAGGCAGACACCACCAGCGGATAACTGTCGAGTTGCCGATAGCCGTAAAGACGCGTGACCCCGTCGACCACCGAATCGATCATTGCCGTGCCGGCAGAAGCGTTGGGGAGCAACGTCTGATAGATCTCGCCCTTTGCCAGCGAGGTGCCGATCAAGGACTCGTCGAACGGCCGACGGGCGAGCAGCGTGCCGTCGGTCAGGCCGAGGAACATGGTGCCGTTGTCGTCCAGGCTGAAGCTTTTGAAGAACTTGTCGAAGTACGACATCTTGATGCCGGCCATCAGCACGCCCTGAAAATTGCCGGCGTGGTCATTGACCCGCTTGGAAATCGGGATGATCCACTCGCCGTTTTCGCGACTGCGGATCGCCGGGCCGATGTGCGCCACGGACGACACGTTCTGCTGGTGATATTTGAAATACTCGCGATCCGCCACGCCGTTGCCGCGGGGCAGATCAGGGAATGAGGTGATCACCCACTGCCCTTCGCGATCGAACAGGAACATGCCGTGCAACTGCTCCAGCTGCTGCACCCGGCGTGCGAAGGTTCTCTGCAAACGCGGTCTTTGCGCCGCGCCATAACCGTCTTCCTGAATCCAGTCGACCAGGCTGGTCATCACCAGATCGGCAGCCAGAAAAGTGTCTTCGGCCTGCTGCGCCATCGCCCGGGTCAGGTTGGCCGAGGCCATCTGCGCATTCGCCAGATCCTGCCGCCGCGACTGTTCGATCTGCAGATACAACAGACCGGACAGGCACAGACACACGGCAACGATGAACAGCACCGCCGCCTTGCGCAGGGGCAAACGCTTGAGAGTGCCGCCGGGGGCCTGATGCGGATCGTGAATGGGGATAGGCAAAAGCGTGTCCTGGGCAGGTACGACAGGGGCAAAGGCCCGAAACCCTTGTTTTTTGTGAGCGTAGCCCACCGGATAGTGCGGGGCAACCAAGTGCCACCGAGACAATCCCGACCCCGTTGATATCGGCGCGCAGTGGAAATGGATGACCTGCGATGCGATTTATTTTTCAGAACTCGCCATGCTCTTAGTCCACCAACGACGGTTGGGTAGCGACCGAGACGACAAACAGCACTACGAGTGCCCAGAACATCACCACAAGTATCTGCATGACGACCTTCAGGCTTTTATAAAGCCAGCGCAACCAATGGCCTTCAGGTTTAGCTTCCGAGCGAGTTCTGAGTACGCCATTCAAATAAAAGCCAAGAAGGGCCAGCAGTGCGCCATCAATGAACAGCGCAGGAAGGCCGGCTGAGGGGAAAATGCTTCCCCACCGATAAAATGACGACCGGCTCAGGAACACCACATAACAAGTGAGACTGCCGTAGGGGATGGCTCTCCACCATTTACCGGTCAGCGCTCCGGCCATCAGGCACATCACCACTATGAACGGGTTGAAAAGAATATGGATCATCCAATCCAGTACGTTGGGGAAGTAGTCAGGGGAATTGATGCTGCGCCAGATATATTCAAACATTATTCAGCTTCTTGCCTTCTATAGAATCAGTGGTGCTTCCGTGCCGCTGTACGGTATCGGCGTATCCTCGGACGACATAAGCCCTGTGGTGTAAACATAAAAAAACAGGCGCCTGAAAAGGCGCCTGTTTTTGAGGTCGGTTACCGCTCAGGTCAACGCGACGGCGGCACCCGAATATCCCCCGCCCGGCATTGGGTTTTCACGCCCTTGCCGCACGCGCCGAACTGCAGGTCCTTGCCCATGCACACCCGTACTTCCGAGAGTTCCGGGCCGCTGCAGATGACGGCGATGCCGTCGGCCGGGATGCCCGGATTGCTCTTGCGGAACAGGTCGGCGATTTCCTGTGCTTCGAAGTAATAAGAGTTACTGAACGGTTGCAGCTCTTGCGGGATTGTCACCGCCGCCACGGCTTTGTCCGCTTCGTCGAAGTAACCCATTGCACCGAGACCGCTGCAGGTGCCGTGCTTGCTCCATTCGTGATCGAGGAGTTTTTTCGTCGGGAACAATGTCATGCCCTTGGCTGTTTCAGCAGCCGAGAGCGTGGTCAGTGGCGGGCAGGATTCCGGCCAGCCACCCTTGGCGTATTGCGGCCACAGGCCGTGCAGGACAAAACCGTAGCCCTTGCCGGTGCATTGCGGGTCGCCCTTGTGGGTGAGGCAGAACGTCGGCGACCAGGACAGCGTCAGCAGGTAGTAATCGAACACACCCGCCACCGACTCCGTCGGTGCCTTGTTGGCGTGTGACTGGCGCGCCGAGCTCAGGCCGATGCCACCGACCGTCAGCGCAATCAGCGCCATAATTGTAAAAAGCTTTTTCATGTTCCCGTTCCTTGGGACGCGTGCGTCCGTGGTTTTTGTGGTCTGACCGTCAAATGGTCAGGGGCTGATTGAGTCATGCCAGTGTTGCAAGCGCATGACGCAAGGCAAAGCTGTACTACGTTGAAAGGTCTACGATTAATAAGCAGACACCAAAAACAGGGATCCCGAAATGAGTAAAGCAGACGAACTCGCCGCGAAGCTCAAGCAAACCCGGCACACCCACGCGGACGACATCACCTGCGCCGAACTGGAAATCGATTGCTGGCCGGCGGTGGTCTACGACCTGTATCACCGCATCGAGGGCTGGTTGCAACCGGTCACCGAGGTGGGACTGAAGATTCGGCGAAATCCTACCCATGTTTGCGAAAGTTCACCGGATGGCGAGACCCACGACTACGCCATCGACCAGTTGATCATCGAAGCCAACCATCACAGCCTGACGTTCGATCCCATTGCGCGATTCACCGAAGATGGCGCCGGGCGCGTGCAGATTGTGCTGCCGGGAAAGGAAACATCACTGCTGCGCACCGTCGATGAACACGGCGAGAGTCACTGGTGGTTGCAGACCATCGAGACCGGTCAACAACTGGATGCGATTGCGTTGACGGAAAACAACCTGCTGCTGGTAGTCCAGGAGGGACTCGGCCTCTAAGTCGAACCTGACGCAACTGTAATCCGCGCCTCAGCCAACTGAAAGCTGCCGCTGGTTAGCCTCCCCGTCATTGGTCAAACGGGGACTTCCAGCGCATGCTTTCCAACACCTCAAGACGCACCTTCGTCAAAGGCCTGGCCGCCGGCGGTCTGCTCGGCGGCCTCGGCCTGTGGCGCACGCCGGTGTGGGCACTCAACAGCCCCGGTGAACTCAACGAACTGACCGGCACCGATTTCGAGCTGTTCATCGACGAAACCCCGGTCAACTTCACCGGCCAGTCGCGTACCGCGATAACCATCAACGGCGGCGTGCCCGGTCCCCTTCTGCGCTGGCGCGAAGGCGACACTGTGACGCTGCGGGTGCGCAACCGGCTCAAGGCCGACACCTCGATCCACTGGCACGGCATTCTGCTGCCGGCCAACATGGACGGCGTGCCGGGCCTGAGCTTCAAGGGCATCGAGCCCGGTGGCGTGTACGTCTATCAATTCAAGGTTCGCCAGCACGGCACCTACTGGTATCACAGCCATTCCGGGTTGCAGGAACAGGCCGGCGTCTACGGGCCGCTGGTGATCGACGCCCGGGAGCCGGAGCCGTTCCAGTACGACCGCGAGCACGTGGTGATGCTCAGCGACTGGACCGAAGAAGACCCGGCCAGCCTGATGAAGACCCTGAAAAAGCAGTCCGACTACTACAACTACCACAAGCGCACCGTCGGCGATTTCATCCAGGACATCGGCGAAAAAGGCTGGGGCGCCACCGTCGCCGACCGCACGATGTGGGCGCAGATGAAGATGAATCCCACCGACATCGCCGATCTCAGCGGCGCCACGTACACCTTCCTGATGAATGGCCACGCCCCCGATTCCAACTGGACGGGGCTGTTCCGGCCCGGTGAAAAACTGCGCCTGCGGCTGATCAACGGCTCGGCCATGACTTACTTCGACGTGCGCATTCCCGGATTGAAAATGACCGTGGTCGCCGCCGATGGCCTGCACGTCAAACCGGTGACCGTCGATGAACTGCGCATCGCCGTGGCCGAAACCTATGACGTGATCGTCGAGCCCGCCGCCGACGCCTACACCCTGTTCGCCCAGGCCATGGATCGCAGCGGTTACGCCCGTGGCACCCTCGCTGCCCGCGCCGGTTTGTCGGCCCCGGTGCCGGCGCTGGACCCGCGACCGCTGGTGACCATGGACGACATGGGCATGGGCGGCATGGATCATGGTTCGATGGACATGAGCGGCATGGACCACGCCAGCATGAACATGGGCCCGATGCAGTCGCACCCCGACAGCGAAAAGGACAATCCATTGGTGGACATGCAAGCCATGACCACCGCCGCGAAACTCGACGACCCCGGCCTCGGCCTGCGCAACAACGGGCGCCGCGTGCTGACCTACGCCGACCTGCGCAGCACCTTCGAAGACCCCGACGGCCGCGACCCGGGCCGCACGATCGAACTACACCTGACCGGCCACATGGAGAAATTCGCCTGGTCGTTCAACGGCATCAAGTTCTCCGACACCGAGCCCCTGCGTTTGAAGTACGGCGAGCGCATCCGCCTGGTGTTGGTCAACGACACGATGATGACTCACCCCATCCACCTGCACGGGATGTGGAGCGATCTGGAAGACGAAAACGGCGACTTCCAGGTGCGCAAACACACCATCGACATGCCCCCAGGCACCCGCCGCACCTATCGCGTGACTGCCGATGCGCTGGGCCGTTGGGCCTTTCACTGTCATCTGCTTTATCACATGGAAATGGGCATGTTCCGTGAAGTGCGGGTGGAAGGATGAGGACGCCGACCATGACTCGATTTGCCGTGTTTTCGTTGTCACTCCTGTCGATGGCCTCGGCGTTTGCCGCCAGCGACATGCAGGGCATGGACCACAGCCAGATGGGCGATCTGCAAAGCATGGACGACGGCATGATGCAGCCCGCCGCGCCGACCGAAAGCCGCACGCCAATCCCGGCGCTGACCGACGCCGACCGCGCCGCCGTGTTCACCAGTCACGGCGGGCACCAGGTGCACGACAGCGTCATCAACACTTACTTCCTCGCCGACAAACTCGAATGGCAGAACGGCGACGACGCCAGCACCCTGGCCTGGGATGTGTCCGGCTGGATCGGCGGCGATATCGATCGCCTGTGGCTGCGCTCCGAAGGCGAGCGCAGCAACGGCAAGACTGAAGATGCGGAAATCCAGGCGCTCTGGGGCCACGCGATCTCGCCGTGGTGGGACGTGGTCAGCGGCGTGCGCCAGGATTTCAAACCCGGCGCCCCGCAAACCTGGGCCGCGTTCGGTCTGCAAGGCATGGCGTTGTACAACTTCGAAGCCGAAGCCACGGCGTTCCTCGGCGAAAACGGCCAGAGCGCGGTGCGGCTGGAGGGCGACTACGACATCCTGCTGACCAACCGGCTGATCCTGCAGCCCACCGCCGAACTCAACGTCTACGGCAAAAACGATCCGCAGCGAGGCGTCGGCTCCGGCCTGTCGAATACCGAAGCCGGCTTGCGCCTGCGCTATGAAATCCGCCGCGAATTCGCGCCGTACATCGGCGTGACCTGGAACCGCACCTACGGCCACACCGCCGATTACGCACGGGAAGAAGGCGAAGATCGCAGCGAAGCGCGACTCGTCCTTGGCGTGCGGCTGTGGTTCTGAATCCCTTCAAAAAACAACACTGAGGTCTTGCATGCACACACTGAAAATCTCCTTCGTCCTCGCCACCGGCCTGCTCCTGAGCACCCTGGCCCAGGCCCACCCGAAACTGCTGTCGTCGACCCCGGCCGAAGGCGCGGACGGCGCGTCTCCCGAGAAGATCGAACTGCACTTTTCCGAGAACCTGATGACCCAGTTCTCCGGCGCCAAACTGGTGATGACCGAAATGCCCGGCATGGCTCACTCGCCGATGCCGATGAAGGCCAAGGTCAGCGCCGGCAGCGACCCGAAAACCATGTTCATCACCCCGCTCTCGTCCTTGCCGGCCGGCACCTACAAGGTCGAATGGCGCGCGGTGTCGTCGGACACTCACCCGATCACCGGCAACGTCACGTTCAAAGTGAAGTGACCGATGGCCGACCTGATCAACATCCTGCTGCGGATGGCGTTGTACGTGGATTTGCTGCTGTTGTTCGGAGTGGCGTTGTTCGGGGTGTGCAACGTTGGCGCGACGCTGCGGTTTCGGCCGATGTTGCGCGGGATGGCGTTGATCGGAGCAATGTTGGCAATGGTAGGACTGGTGCTGATGACCCGCGCCATGAGCGGCGAAACGGAATTCGCGGCGCTGTGGCCACACCTGCAAATGATGCTGTTCGAAACCGATGTCGGGCTGGCGTGGGCGGTGCGGATGGTTGCACTGATCGTCGTGATGATCTGGCCGGGGTTGTGGCTGGCGTCGATTGCCGGCGCACTCGCCCTCGCCTCTCTGGCCTGGAGCGGGCACGGCGCGATGGATGGCGCCTGGCACCTGCTGAGCGACATCCTGCACCTGCTCGCGGCGGGTGCGTGGATGGGCGCCATGTTGGCGTTGATCTTGATGTCGCAGCTCGACGCTCTGTTCAGCGAAGCGCGCATTCGGTCGCTGGCCGATGCCGTCAAACGTTTCGAAGGCGTGGGCGCGACGATTGTGCTCATCCTCTCGGTGACCGGTGTGGCGAACTACCTGTTCATCGTCGGCCCGACACTGGACGACATGTTGCTCCGCACCTACGGAATGCTGCTGGTGATCAAGGTCGTGCTGTTCGCCGGCATGCTGGTTTTAGCGGCGCTGAACCGCTTTCACCTCGGCCCGTTGCTGGAGCAATCGTTGCGCGACAGCCAGCATCAAGTGGCAGCGAATGCGCTACGACGCAGCGTTGCCGTGGAGCTCGGAATGGCGCTGTTGATCGTGGCATTGGTGGCGTGGCTGGGAACGCTCGGGCCGGACGCGAGATGACACCCGGCAAACCCTTTCACTACACTGGCCCGCACTCCCACTGCACAAGCCCGATCACAATGACCATTCGAAAAAACACGATGATCTTCTGCGGTTTGCTGGCGCTGGCCGGCACCGCTCAGGCACAGGAACCAGCCTCACACCTGGATACCATCCAGCAACAGGGCCAGTTGCGCGTCTGCACCACCGGCGACTACAAGCCCTACACCTTCAAACGCGAAGACGGCGGTTTCGAAGGCATCGACATCGCCATGGCGCAATCGCTGGCCGACAGCCTCGGGGTCAAGATCGAGTGGGTGCAGACCACCTGGAAAACCCTGATGCCCGACATGCAGGCCGGCAAATGCGACATCGGCATGGGCGGAATTTCGGTGACGCTGGAGCGGCAGAAAAAGGCCTACTTCAGCAACACCCTCGACGTCGACGGCAAGATCCCGCTGGTGCGTTGCGCCGACCAATCGAAGTACCAGACCATCGAGCAGATCAACCAGCCGAACGTGCGTCTGGTCGAACCCGCCGGCGGCACCAACGAAGCCTTCGTCCACGCCTTCCTGCCCAAGGCGCAACTGGCGTTGCACGACAACGTGACGATCTTCCAGCAACTGCTCGACAACAAGGCCGATGTGATGATTACCGACGCTTCCGAGGCGCGGTATCAACAGAAACAGAAACCCGGTTTGTGCGCGGTCAACCCGGAGCAGTTCATGCAGTATGGGGAAAAGGCTTACCTGCTGCCCCGTGATGACATGAGCTGGAAGCTGTATGTCGATCAGTGGCTGCACCTGAGCAAGGTGACCGGGAAGTATCAGAAGGTCATTGGCGAGTGGCTGGCAGGGCCGCAATAAAACGCTTCAAGACGAAAAAAGGGCGCCCGCGATGGGCGCCCTTTTCTATTCAATCGTCATGCAACATGCCGGAGCTGTACTGGTTGAGGCTGGCACCAATACCGGTGCCGCCGAACTTCAGCGTATTGGCGCTGGCGCGGCCTTCCGGCGACTGGCAATCCGAAGAAAAACAACTGGTGGTGGTCAACCCACCGGAGCCCGAACAGGCACTCAATACCGAGACAGCTGCAGCGATCAACAGCACTTTGACGACATTGGCACTCATGGCACGGCTCCCCTTGGATGAAACGATCTTATCGCTGCATCCTAGGCGCCCCCGCGCGCCGACAACATGAAACTTTCGCTATCGACAGCGCGGGTTCAGGCAGAGCGGTGATTACTCGTTCAGATCCTTGACCAGGTAAGTGCCAACAATCTGCGAAACACCGGTCAACGCCTCACGGACCAGCTCCGGCTCGGTGCGATAACGCAGCGGCTCGTAACCGTAGGTGTTGGCGCCGTTGAACGGAGTGATGGGCTCCTTGCGCTGCCAGATCAACTCATCGCCACGCTTCAGGGCACCGTTCACGGCAATCGTCGGATACACCACACTGCTGAAACCTTGAGTCAGCGCAAAGCCCCAGGTGACCACCGTCAACTCGATCTGCGCATCGGCGGGCTCGTTATCGGCGACGATCTTGAAACGACCGCTGGCCGCCAACTGATCCTCGAACCCTTTCTTGACCAGTTTGCCCAGGTCGATATCAGCACTCGTCATGTTGTACTGAATCGCCTCGACCGTAGACATCGACGCCAAGTCCCCAGCCTTCAACCCCGCCGCAAACCCGGCCCCGCTGAGCGCCGCCGTGCCCAGTTTCCCGGCATGGGACGCCATCCCGACACCCGCGCCGACACCGGCCCCGATTGCAGCGCCCCAGGCCTGCTCGCGGCCCATATAGGTCATTTCCTTGAAGCTCCATGTCACCGGAAGGACTTTCACCGTGTGGATCTGGGTACGGTATTCGGGTTTGAACTTCTGATTGGCACAGCCTGCGAGAAACAGGACGGCGAACATCACGACAACTAGTTTTTTCATAAACGACTCAAAGACGCGGAATGGAATGCGTAAGTTGTCGTCCACGTTGGGGAAATCTGAAGAAACACCGCCCTCCCGTGGCGGCATTCGCCACGGAAGGTGTTTGCACTTACGACTTCGGCTCGACGTGATCCAGCGCCTGATTCACCGCCAGCCCCGCGACCATCACCACCTGCGCGATACCCAGCGCGGTTTTGCGGTGGGAGGGTTCCAGTACAGCGGCGAAGTTGCTGAGCATTTCACTGGCGGAATCGAGGGACTCGCTGGCGTTGGCCAACAGGGATTCGCTGGTGTAGGCGGGGTTGGCCAGGAACATGGGGTCGTGTTCGGTGTGACTGCCCATGATGCGTTGTTGCGGGGTGAGGTAGTGGTCGAGGGCGCGTTCGGCGGCTTCGTTGAGTTTTTTGGAATCTGGGAATTGATAAGGTGAAACCGGATCGGTTTCGGGTGGGTTGGGTGTAGGTTTGATCATGGATGAATCCTCTAGCGCGATTACCAAAAGGAACCATCACCCTTCGCTACCAAACGTTGGGTGGCGGCCATACGCGGGTTGGTAGACCGGTCGCACTAGAACCCGGCGCCCACGAATGGGCCCCACGCATGACCACCATGAAATACGAGCCCTGAAAAGGACTGCACATGGAGACGCCATGAGTCTAGAACGAAGCGGGCTACCAAACCCGATCACTGGATTTCAGTGACCCGAGAACGATAAAAGCCACGGCCTAGACGCACAAGCCGGCGGATTCTGTCTTAGGTGTAGGGGGTGGCGCAAGGTGGCGTAGGGCTTGGATGACGAAAGAATGAGTCATTTAAACGAGTGGATTTTTTCGTTTAAAACAGGCGCAAGAATTTGTGGCTAGCAAATAGGCGCACCTATTGCCGCTGCACAGTCAGACTTATGATGGATCGAACTGACCCTTCTTTTACCTCCCGCAAATAAAGGCCCAAGCGCCTCGCTCCCAACCCGCGTACCAGTTGCGTACCAGCTCTGTTCTTCTCCCTCCTTGTCCATCCCCTCTGCCGACTGCGTTAGCAAATTTTAAGCAGCGGTTCTCGGCTCCAATCCTGGCACTGTCTATCGTCGGCTCAGGCGTGTTTCGTGAGTGTTAAAACCGCGTGGACGAAAGGCCAGCGAATCGCCCCGTCTGTGCCTCACTCCGTTTCAGGTTGACCCCTGGGAAAAAGGTAATTTTGGTAATTTTCTTTTTTAAAGCCATAAAAACCCAATAGAATCAGCATGTTAGATGGATAAAGCAAAGGTAATAATAGGGTAATGAGAAGGTTAGAAAATTACCCTTAGTCGCAGTAATTTTGCCCCCCTACGAAACCCTTTAAAATCAGGTACTTGGTGAAATATTACCCCCAGCCTTACCAAATATTACCTTCCAAGGTAATACCTAAAAGCCACGATCTATAAGGGCTGCAGCCAGTTTTTCGCACCGTCTTACCAAAATTACCTTTTTCCCAGCCTCGAACTGAAATTGGCTAGCACAGGTGCCCTGCTATGCTTTCTGCTTTCCGAATGGAGTCGAAAGCATGGCCAATGAATATTCCCTCCCAGTGGTCCTCGATAAAATTTACGAAAATCAGCTTGCCTTAGAAGCTGCATTGATGGAGTTGGTGCTTTTGGCGGAGCAGCAAGGAAACGATGCTGTAGGGGAGAACGCTCGTTGCGCGCTGGAGCGGATTGGTGAAAACGCTGGTTTTATCAAGCAAGGCTTGGCAAGGCTGATCGCAAGGGAGAAGGATTGATGACGACACACCCAGTCCAATACAGCAAGGGTGCGAGCGTCCGTAAGCCATCTACTGGCGCGGCAGATCCAGGCGAATCCTCGCACCTATGCCCTGCCGTCCCTGTCGTGAACGGGCGTCTATACTGCCAGGACGGGCTTGATTTGCGATGGCTGGTACGCGCAACCCCATGCAGTACTGACACTACTGGGAATCCATGCCATCATGGCCGCCTTTTGTACCTAACGATGAGTCCATCATGAGCGCACGTTGGAAAGCTGACGATTTAGTACGTACTCGGTCTGACAATGAAAATCGCTATAAGCGTAATTTTTTGAAACAGGCTGTTTGCGAGCTGCGTTTTCCAACTTTGATGGAGCTCGGCGAACAACGTCCGCCTGCATCATTCGTAAAAGCGCTGCGTAAAGACTACCCATTATTAGAGATGAACAATGAGTTCACTCTCGGCCTTGGCTCGGGAAATACTGGATCTAGTAATATACATATATTACGAGCAACGAAAGGCGGCTGGAGCATCTCATTAAAAGAGAACGCCCTATCGATTGAAACAACTTCTTACTCGAGCTTCGAAAATCTGCGCGAGCGAGTTCTTCAAGTTCTGGACGCCGCCGAAAAAGTAATCGATTCAGACTTCTTCACTCGCATTGGACTTCGGTACATTAATGTACTAAAAAGCGAAGACGAAGACATTATAAACTGGATCAACCCTGCATTAACTGCCGCGATAACATCTGAACTCTTCGCTGGAATAAGTGACTTTGGCGGGAGAATGCAGTTGTTGGCTGAAGACGGTGGCTGCTTGTTCCAGCATGGAATACAGCTTAATCGCTCCAACGCTGCGCCGCCCAAACCCGACTATTTAATAGATATTGATACATATCGTTCAGAGGTTTCACTATCTGATACTGCTGCTGCTCTCGATATTATGCATCGCCAAGCATTTGATCTGTTCGACTGGTCTATCACAGATAAAGCTAGAAATGCTCTATCCATAGATAACAAGACTCGGAAAGGATGATTTAATCATGGACTATTACGTAGATGTTATCCCGGCGCCAGCACCATCAATTTTTTATGCCTCGCAAGCTGCTTTGGGACGCAACCCTCCAAAAGATAACTTCGATTTGGGCGCCACGCAGTTTTTGACCAATAGGTATGCCGGTTTAAACTTCTCTGGTGCGGATATCGATGGTACGGAGAAGGTACCAAGAACATCCCCGCAAAATGACGCAACCTCACTCCTTCCTAAGAGCGCGGATGTTCGAACAATTCGTCCTCTCGTTAATGATCGACAAGTTCAAGGAAGAGATCTGGAAATCAGCAAAATCGCTGAAGACCGTATAAAACTTCTTGCCATAAAATATGCAAATGACTCCATTTCTGCAGAATTGATCGCGCGGCTTGAAATTCTTAACTCTAGGATAATCGAGCGCTCGCCCAGAGTTTCCGTTGAACAGATAACCCACCTAGAAGCGTCTATCGATTCCATAAAATCTGTAGAGCAATCTATACTTGACCGTGCGAAAAGACTGGGGTTGTCGACTTGAATTTTACTGTATTCCAGTATCCAAAGTCGAAGCACACACGGTCTTTGACCCCAAGACTATTTAAACGCTATCAAACCTACAAGCGTTATCTACAGCACGAGTTCGCAAGAACTTGTGTTTATTGCCGGCAACCAGATAGTAGCGCACCAAACCTAAATTTTGGTGTAGATCACTATCGTCCGAAGGGAATAGCAAAATTTGCCAGCTTAGAGCGCGACTATCAAAACCTGTACTACTGTTGCGGCAGTTGCAATTCTCGGAAAAACAACGACTGGCCAAAGGATGAACTTAAAGGCCCTTACATTGTAAATCCGTGCGACTATATTATGAGCCAACATCTAAGGTTTGAATCGACTAGCGGCATAATGGCACCTCGAACCAAATTTGGCGAGTACACCGAAGAACTTTTACAATTAAACGACCCTATACAAGTTGAGTATCGAAAAACCACACTGCAGACTTTAAAAATGGCGGCAAGTCATTTGGCAGCCCTTAAAAATCAAAAATCGGAAATACTGAAACTATTTCAGCAGAATAAGATCCCTGCTGACGTCTATAACGACGAGAGCAATGCGATAGATGACGAAATAGAAACAATAGAGGTTCTCATCCAAAACAACACCGGAACGAAACCATTGCTTCGAGTCCGGAATTTAAAATGAGCCAAGCAAGAGCCTAAAATTTTTTTCTCCTGCCTATTGCTCTTAGCAATAAGGTACAGATCCGCAATCGACCACCCTCCCCCAGTTGAAAAGCTTCGCAATGCGGCTTTTATGCTGAAAGTCAGCTCCTCCGGTGCTCTCCGACAAATTCAGATCTTCTTAGTCTTTTGTGTCAGGCAGCTAAAGAAGGTCGCACAATTTTTCGAAAAACAGGTGAAGCGCAGGTTTTTGCTAGGCCAGACCCTGCAAATCGCTGCCGCAGAAAATTGCCAACCTGTCTAACCTACTACAGTCCCAACAGTAAGTTTCGTCAATTTTTTGCAAAACTTTGCACACATTGAAATTGACTTACACCTGATAACACCCGCAGCAGCCCTGCCTGGGCCAACCGATTTCAGCATAACCATCATTTGCAAAAAGAAGACAGCCAGAGCTCGCCGGCGGGAGGGGGATAAGTGCTTTTCCAACTGTTTTTTTGTTCCCCGCCGAACTTTTCATTGCACCAGGGTGTGAGATTTCACTGTGACAGATGCCGTCAGTCGCTCAGTGAATGTAGAGGGAAACGCCTATCGATATACTGTTTTTATGTACAGTATTTTGATGGGTAGGCGGAAATGGATAGAGAGTCTGCGGAAACCGAAAATCCGGATTCGTTCGCGATGATGGTGAAGTGGCAGATCATGGTGCGGGATAAGGCTGCGTTGCTGGCAATGCCCGGTGCCCATCACAAAGCATTGCTCAGGCAAGCGCACGCGCTTTACCAGGGCAACGTGATCAATGCAGATCGTCTCAGCGATTTGTTGGAGTTAGCCGACGCGGCGCTGGCTTATGCCGTCGAAGCTCTGCTCGAACTCGAAACTGACCTGTAGGAGGCATCATGCATGTATTGGTTACACCAATGCGCTCACGCGGCGTTGCGCTGGATCCTAAAGAGCGGCGCCGCTATCCGGCAATCCGAGGCAACGTTCTGGTGAGCTCAACTAACTGCCACGAATTAGGCCGGGCCGCAAACGTTGCTCGTCTTGAGGTGGGCATGCCACTCGATCCTGACCCGCTGCCACCGCTGCTTGATGCTACATTGGCCGGAATGGCGGTGACTGGATTTGTATTAAGTGGTATTGAATACATCGATGGCTGCGCTTATGCGCAATCTTGGTGGTGCCGATTATAACGGCCCTACGCTTACTCCAGTCTTATGGAGCAATGGCAAACGCGCGCTAAGACAAATTAGAGATTCTATTCTTATGCATTACGAAAAAAAGGGATTTGATAGGGCGTCACTGAATAAACTTGCTAAAAAATATAGCTATCTGGTTTTTTTGATGGTGGCGATAATTCTTTGGCTTTATGTTCATGCTCCATCGGAATTTTGGTGGCCGATCAAGTTCATTGATGTGATAAACGTTATTGCTCAAATAGCTACCGCGCTGGCGTTTCTTTTTGCTGTTCATCAGTATAGAAAAAATAAGGAGTCAGAAAGGCAGAAAGTTTTAGTAGAAGAGAGCAGAGCGCTTATAAATAAACTTAAAGCTGAAGCCAATGCTTTTTGTAGCCTCCCGGTTGTCACTGTAAAAAGTTCTGTCAACTTTATGAATCTGGCTTCAGGTCACGCTGGTAATTTTGACGCTATATTTAAAGAGCTGAATGAGGATATTCACAAAGCAATCGTAAGGATGCACTGGCATGATATGTACTTTGTGGATATGAACCGGGCGATGGAGCATTTTAATAAAACGATGAGTTTAGGCGACTTTTGCGTCTCGCAAGAGACGCTTTCTACCGCAACTCGACAAGCAAGTATACTAAGATCCACTGGAACAGAACCGCTGAGTGGTTTTGAAGACTATTTAAAACTTCAGTACCAAGCTGATTTGCCAGCGGTTTCTAAAGAGCTTAAAGTTGACAAAGAGGCTCGAATTGCGATGTTTGTTTTTGAGAAATTATTCTTTGATAATGAAGCTCTTAAAGATCACTTACACGGCTGCATGAACAAAATTGACATTCGCATTCGCTCTCCATTGCTGGCAGTTTTAAATGAGAGATGTATGACGGGGGAGATTCGGCGCGACACTTCCAGCTATAAGCAATTTTATTATCTAAAATTAGTGGAAAAAGCCGAAACTCCGTCGGGTGAGTAATTATGCTCTATGTAGGAATAGAAACTTGGTGATTACAAGAGAGCTTACATGGTAACTGCGTTAAGTTTTTGATTTAATGCTGCTGCAATAATGGATTGTCGGGTAAAGTCTGGTGAATTGGACGGGATAGGGCTTGTCCCATGAACATGGGCTGCAATCTGAGCATTCATCTGCTCCAACAAGTCCAATGTGTCGCAAACTATCTGAAAGAGATTCACGCTTTCTGAACCGATCCAGTTTTTCGGGGCTTGCAAGCGTTGCCCTTCGCCAGCCAAGCTTCGGCGCAAACCTTCGATCCTTTCCTGCATATCGCCACCCACGGTGGCGTTGTGCTTCTGCCCTACAACCATGTTCAAGTCCCGTCCAGTCGCCTGATGCAGATCGTCCACCGCCGCCAAGCTCGCAGATCCGCCTGACAGCAGTTTGAGCGCGCCCAGCGCCTCGATCTTTTTCACACCGCCCACCGTCTCGCTCGAATGGTCATCAACCGCCCGCGTGTGGCTCTGGAACTGTTCGCGGTTGTCCAGGGCTTCAACCTCGCGCTCGATCGCTTGATCCCGGATCTTGCCATCGGTCTGGCGTAACCAATTGCCGTCCGCGTCGACGCGCTGCTGTGCCGTGCCGCTGTGCTGCCACACCTGGTCGCCTTTCGGCACCTTCGGCATGCTCAGACCGTGGGGCAAGATCGATTGAATGTAGGGCTTGTTCGGCAGGCCGTAGGCGAAGCACACCACAACGCGCGTGCCTTCCTCCGGAAAAGCATAAATGCCCATTTCCTCGCCCCCCGTAGGCAGCGGCAGCGGGACACCGGTAAGCGTCGGGATGGCAGGATCTGGCTCGTCATCGGCGCCCAGGACTTCAATGTCGACCGCGTAGCGCGGACGGTAATCGTCGCAGATCCCGGCATCCGACGGAGCATCGGCCACGGCGATGACGCGGGCGAAGCGTGGTAGGTGGTAACCACCGGTGAGTTCGGGGAACTGGCGCTCTACAGCGCGGCGGATTGCGTCTTCCATCGGATAGCCATCTGGTCATTGGCGAGTGCCACACTGGTGACACGTTCGCCGGCGTTGATCGTTGCACCCGGTCGCAAGCCAGGAAGGGCCGCCACCATTGCGCTCTGGTTGCCCTGGTAGCCGTCGAACAGCTCCGTGGGGATCTGCAGCGCCGCCCGGGCGCCAAAAAAACTGTCGGCCCAGCTGCCGGCGAACACTTCGCCGTTGCCCAGCTGGTGCCAGGTGAAGTCGGGAATACTGAACACGCGGGCCAGGCTGTCCATGGCCTGGTATCCGGCAGCAAGGCTGTAGAAGTACGGCGCCTTCACGCCGGCGTAAGGCCGATCGGGAACGCGAAAGCGCAGGCCTGTCTGCTCGCTGACGGCAGCCAGCACAGCACGCAGATCGACGTGACGCAGGTTCAGCGGCAGCGGATTGGCCAGCACAGCAGCCAGCTCACGGCAGAACAGCACCTGTTCTTTGGCATTGGCGGCGGTGCAACGCTCGACGTAGCCGATGAAGTGGCGCTGCAGCGTGCGGTCGTTGTAGCCGATATCCAGCGTCACCAAGCCTTTCAGCGGCTCAGCAGACTGAACGGTGAAGTTCGCCCGCCCTGGACTGGTGGCGTCCAGCCGAACGTCTTCCTTGACCAGGCGAACAGGCGCGCCATTGATCGACAGAACCTTGTGCAGTTTCACGTCTGCTCACTCCCCAGCCATTTGTCGACGCGGCCCAGCACCTTTTCAAAGCCGCTCAGTTCCGGGTTGTCGCTCGAACCTGAGTTACTACCACCCTCACCGACCGCGCTACCCGGGGCGCCCTGGGCGTCGACCTTGTTGCCGGCACGCCGACCCTCGACCTTTTCCGGGTTCGACTCGCGCTCGCTCAGCGTGAACTGCACCAGCCAGGCTTTCAGGTTGTCGGCTTCGCGGGCGCTGACGCCTTCGGAGAACTCCACCTGGCGCACGCCGAACGCCTCGGCGGTGTCGTTCACGACGCGATACAGATGCAGCTCACCGCCGCTCGCCGTGGCTTCGGCCAGACGCATCAAGTCAGTCAGTTGCACCCGATCAACAAAAGGAATCATCAGCGAGACGGCCAACGTTTTGGGCTTAAAACCCTTGTGCGCCTTGTCGGTGTTGCTGGTCTGCCCCGACATGTCGCCGCTTTCGATGCGTAGATTGCCGGTGACTTTGAGGTTCTTCCCTTGGACTTTTTGCCCATCGAGCAACAGCGTCATAGGCCCACCAGTTCCCGTACAAAACTCAACCCCTCTTGCGTGCCCACCAGCAGCAGGCCGGCGCATTGCACCCACTCATGCCCCGGTGCGTCGCCGCTCAGCAGCTCCTGGCGCAGCTCGCTGGGATTACCCGGGCCAATCAGGCGCGCCCGTATGCTGACGTCGGGGTTACCCCCAGCCAGCAGGTTTTTCAGATCAGCCAATTGTTGATCCCGCCCTTGTTGCTGTGCTGCCTTGCGAGCGGCCAGCGCAGCCAGATCGCCCAGCGGCGAACTGTCGGCGGCGTAGCCCTCCAGCACGGCCAACTGGCCGGCCATGGACTGTTTCGCAGCCTTGACCACCGTGCAGCGCTCCAGGGGCAGTCCTTGCCAGCGCGGCAGCGGGCCGGCGCCGGGGATCTCCCACTTTTCAGTCTCAAGTTTCATCAGGTGCTGAGCGCGCCGCTCGGTTCGCACCAGGTCGCCGATCGGCAACAACGCGTTGAAACGCGACAGGCCGCTGGCCAACTGTTCCAGACGTGTCCCCAGGAACAGAACCGACAGGGCATATTGCGGCCCGACCGGACGGCCCGAGTCGGTGGCGTCCTCCAGTTTTTTGGCCAGGTGTTCCAGCACGTTCGGCGCCGACAGGAAGCGCTGATAGCCCTTGCCTTGGCCGACGCCGCTTTGAAAAGGCGTCACCACCAGGCACGCGGGCACCTGACCCAACTGCTCGGCCAGCGCCGCCCGTCCGGCTTCAATGGCGCCTTTCGCGGCGTCGCCGACCGGCCCCGGGTTGGTGTTGGCCAATCCGCTCAAACCGGCCAACCGTTGCGCGGTGCTGGCCAGCTCGCCAGTGGCCAGATCCTTGGCAGCGGACAGCCCGCCCATCCATTGCGTGGCCTGTTCTGGCCAGCGCATCGTCACCGGCGCCCAGCTCATGCCGGCGGCGTCCAGGTGATGGCTTTCATCGCCTTGAGGTTTTTGTCTTTCAGGGCCTTTTCAACGGACTGGCGCAACAACTCGGCGCACTGCTGGGCGCCTTGACGAAAGCGCACCAGGTCGTGGCTGACCTTCTGCAGTTGGGCGATGGTGTGGGGCCGGAAGGCCAGCACCTGGTCAGCATCGGTACACGGGTAAACGTCATCCTGTCCCAGCAACACCTGGGCGTTCAGGTTCACCTGGTCATCGATGGCGCTGCTGTAGCGGTACGCGTCGCCCAGGGCGTTTGAGTTGAAGCCGCCGGCAACGTAGGCGGCGCAATCAGCGGCGATCGCCTGCAGCTTTTTCTCCCGGAGCGCGGCTAATACGGCATCGATATCGTCGACCCATTCGCCGTCCTTCCAGATTTGGTTCGGCCCGGGCTTCTTCATGGTGAAACCCGCCGGCACCGGCTCAAAGCCTTCGAGCGTACGCGGCTCGCCCGTCGCGGTGTCGTACACCACCACGCCGCCGAAATAGTCCACAAGCTGCCAGGCCTTGCCGTTCCACCAGGCCGCTTTATGTTCGGGGATCTGCGGCGGCGCTGTCTCCACACAGCCGCCCGGGATCATGTACACGCCCGGTTCCAGCGGCGATTCGTCAGCGGTCACGGTGCCCACCAGGATTCCCAGGTGGTTGGTCTGATAGACGATTTTCTCGCTCATGCTCGATCTCAATACTTGATGCAGTAGAAAAGGGCCAAGTTCTTGGGCCGGGTTTCAGTGCCGCCGGCAGCGGCGACGGTCACGCCGTGGGTGTGCGCACCGCCGGCGCCGATGCCTACGTTGTGCGCGTGGTTGCCGGCGGCATCCATTCCAATGTTGTGCGCGTGCGCGCCCGCCCAGGACGTTTCGTGCGCCCCACCCGCCTGTTGAACGGAGTTGATGCCGCCGGCCCCTTGGCCAATACCCGGAGCGCTGGGCGCCGAGTGGTTGTGCGCGCCCTGGGCATCCGTCCACGCTCGGTGAGCGTGATTGCCTTGGGCATCAGTCCAAGCGCTGTGAACATGGTCACCGACCGCTGCCGCCGAGGCTGTATGCGCGTGGGAATGGATCATCATGTCCTGAAAGCTGCCGAACGCTCGGCTGGGATCCACGCCGCGCCCGTCGTCCCAGCCTCTCGGGAACAGACCGCGCATGTCGGGCAAGTTGAAGGTGGTCGTCCCGTCACCGGCGCCGTAGTGCGTGGCGATCCGTGCAAACAAACCTGCGAACGCCGTGCGCGAGATGGCGGCACCGTTACACGCCAACCAACCCGCCGGCGGGCTATTCATGGCGAACGTGGCCACCATGCCGGTCATTGAGTCGCCGACCTGCTTTTGCAGCTTGTTCAACGCGGCCGTGGTCGCAAGGATTTCGCTGCTGTTGGTGGTCGGGTCATCGCTCTTGGCGTTGGGCAGGTTGCCCAGTTGAACGTCTTCTTTCGTCGTGCCCCGGGCGCGCAGGTTGGCGTAGTCACCGTCCCGCGCCGCCAGGTACTGAATCAACGGCCCGTTGATCGGCTCAGGCAGGCGCATGTCCGAAAAGCCCACCGAGGACAGGTAGTGCGCGATGGGTACGCAGTAGTGGCGCGCGCCGGCGGAATCGGTGTAGTCCGCCGGTTCGCCGAACACCACTTTCCACGACGCGACGCGGTCGCTTAACTGGCGCTCCAGGCACACGTCCAGGGTGATTTTTCCCACCGGGATAACGCCGGTCACCGGCAGCGGCGCCGAGAGCGCAACGCGAATGCCTTCGATATAGGCCACGCCCTGGCGCAGCTGGAACCCGTTGGCCGTCTTTTCGAACAGCAGCGAATCGCCGAAGAAACAGGCGCGCCCGTACAGCTCACGGTTGCTCAGGCGCTCGCGCTCATCGATGCCGGCCAGGCGCACGGTGAAGTCATGCTGCCAGGTGCTGGCATCGATCGTTACGCCGGTCAGCGCCTGGGCGCCGTCGAACGCCACCAGAAAGTTGCGGGTGACGTTGTTGCCGATCTGCAGCGGTGGGATGTTCTTGCGCTTTTGCTGCAGCGGCACGTAGGACACGGCGAACAACAGGCCGTCAGCGTCTTCAAGGCCGACCCAGTTGAAGTCCCAATCGCCGACGTCTGACCCCAATTGAGCGCTGTAGACGATCTGGTTGGGGTTCACAAAACCGGCGTTTTCCTTGGGGATCTCGTAGGTGTGGACGATCTGTCCCACTGGTGGCTTGCCGGCAGCACGATCTACCGGCGCTTCGGTGGCCAGCCCGGGCACGTTGGCGAAAATGAATTTCGTGATGATCAGGGGCTTTTTCTGGCTTTGTTTCAGGGCGATTTGGCCTTCGCCGGCCAACGTAATACTGGCGCTCACTTTGCGCTCCTACAGGCTGGCGACCAGCGTCTGCTGGTCGTCGTTGAAGTCGATCAGGCCGATTTGCAGGCCCACGGGTGTGATGGTCACGAAGTCATAGCGCCGGCACGTCCGCCCGTACTGCTGAATCAGCACGCGCAGCAGCTCGGGGTTCAGCGACAGCTGGGCGTTGCTGAACTTGAGCAGCACAACGTCCCAATCCCGATCGGGCTGGCGCTCCTCGATCTCCACGTAACCGACGCCCAGGCGCTCGAAAATGCGTTTCATGCCGGCGGTGCTGCCGGCGTCGACCGAGTTGATGAAGGCGTATTTCACGCGCAGCCGGAACAGGCTTTCCGGCTCGCCGGTGAAGCGCGTCACGTCCCGCTGCCAGGCCCACAGTTCAAGGATGCTCAGGTGGCAGGTGTCCGGATCGATCTGCGAATAGGGCCAGCGCAGCCAGCCAGTGACGGTTTCCCACCAGGACTGTGCGGCAGTGGTCAGTTTCGACAGCTCGGTGCCGGCGAGCCAAAACGGCAACTTGAGCTTTATCACTTGATGTTCACCGTCAGGTTCTCCAGCCGGGGAATCGACAGGCCGTTGACCACGTCGACCATGGGCGTGAACTTCACCGCCTCGATACCAGGAAACTGCCGGTGTAACTCCTCACCCAAACGGCTGGTACTGAACCTTGATTGCGGATAGGTCAGGGTGGGCTGGTAGTCCCGGGGCGTGCTTTCGCGATACGCGGCCCGCACAAACAGTTCAACCTCTTGCTTGAGTTCGGCGATCTGCGCGGCGGTCTGGTTGGCGAACGGCCAGACGTTCACCACAAGGTTGGCCGGCGTTTCAGGCATCACCATGGCCAGCAGATCATCGCCGTGGCCATGGTTGCCCTGGTCGCGGATATGCGCGTTGATCTTTTCCAAGTAACTGGCCGCCGGCACACCCGCATCGAACAGGATGTAGGCATTGGCGCTGCCTGGCCCGCGCGGGGCGCCGTGCTCAAAATACACGCCATCCGGACGCACGCCCGGGAAGGCGGAAATCATGGCGCGATACACCGCGTCGGTGTGCCACTGGTTGACCGCCGAGAACTGGTTACGCACGCGAAGGCGCAACTGGTCGTTGGGTTCCGGATCTGCGCCTGGTGAAGCCAGCCAACCGTCTTTGTTCACCACCTGGACAATGCCAGGGATCGGCACCGGCAAAATCGCGTAGTAACCCGGGGCCAGGTTAAAACCGCTGCCCGCCTCGGCCGCCTCGACCGGAACGTCCAGCTGCAGCTGGCCCTGCTGGAACGTCGCCGGCGCCGTCGTAACCAGTTTGTAGACGTTGCCATTGATTGCGGCGGACTGCACCACAATGCCTTTTTCAAGTTCCAGCACACCGTCCGGAATGGCCCGGATGAACAGCAGTTTTCCCTGGGCCTTGGTCGCGCCCTTGCGTTCGACATTGACCGCCCAGGCCAGCGTATCCAGCCAGGCGTCGACCGCCGTTTTCACGAAGAAGTTGGGCAGCACGGTCAGGCACAGGAAATCCAGCAGCCACAGAACCGGCTTGGTCACCAGCGCGGTCATCACCCGCCAGAACGGCGAATAGCTGCTGGTGTTGGCCACTTTCGCGCCCTGGGCTTCAACTTCCTTTTCCCACTCGGCCTTCAACGCCGCCTCAGTGGTCGGGATGCCTGCATCGGCGATCACCTTTTTAAAATCGACGCTCACAGACTTACCTCAATCGATCCGAACTTCAGGGTTTTGGCGGTCACCAGGTAAACGCCTGGTTCCTGTTGGGTGATGCGTGCCGTCCCCGGCACCAGACGCACGTCGCCCTCCACCAGCAGTTCCATCCGCTGGATGCAGTCGCGCTGACGCAGGCGATCGCGCTCGGCCACCAGCGTCACCAACAGCCCGCTGTCGCGGATCATGTGGGCAATGTCCTGGGCGATGCAGGCGCGGTCATCGATCAAACGGGGCTGGTTTGAAGGATCGAGCGCCAGGTCGTTGCCGACGATCAGCAGATCCACGTACTCGCTCATCCGCCCACCGCCATGGCGACCATGTTTTCCATCTCCAAGGGCGTCATCTGCTTACCGGTGTTGATGGTCACGTTTTCCACATGCGTGCCCTTGTTCTGGCTGCTGTTGTTGTTCTGAATGCTGGTCAGCAGGCCACCCGGCGGCACGGCAGACGGACGCGCCGGCGACAGGCTTGGAATGGCCGCATTGATGGTCTGCTGGGCTTTCTGCGCAGCGTTGGCGGTGTCGGAAGCGCTGGCAGCGGCGTCGACACCTGGCACCTCGGGCATGCCGCCGAAGCGCGCTTCGATGTTCACGCCCGGGATGCTGTTCAGCAGCTCGATCACGCCGTTAACGGCCTTGGTGAAAATGCCGACGATGCTGTCCCACGCGGCCTTGGCCATGCCTGACCAGCCGCCCATGGAGTTAAACCAGTCGGACAGTTTTTGGAGCATGTCGGCGACGAACTGGAACGCAGCGGTGTTCATCAGGGCCGACGTCCAGGTGTCCCAGTAGTAGATCGCCGCGACGATCACGGCCACCAGGGCGACGATCCCGAGCACGATCCACACCACCGGGTTGGCCAGCAACGCCGCGTTGACCAACCAGATCGCGCCCTGCCACAGCATCATGGCCCCGCGAATCAGCGCCAGGCCGGCGCTCAGCGTGTAGATCACGGCGACATAAGCCAGGATGGCCAGCTTCTGCAGGATGAACACCGCGACGGTGCGCAGCCCCATCAGTTGGAAGACTTTCCACACGGTCAGCATGCCCAACCAGGTCATGCGCGCAATGCCCACCACCATGGTCAGGGCCGACATTGCAGCGACGATGCCCATGATCGTCAGCGCGGTGATGCCAATTACCCGGGTGATGTTCGGGAACAGCTGCGACCAGCGCACTAGGGTTTTACCAATGTCCACCATTTTGGCCATGAACGGAGACAGCACCGGGATCAGCACCTGACCGAACACCACTCGCATGACTTCAACCAGGGACGCCCATTGCTGCCACGGGTCAACCATCGCCCGGGCCATCTGCTCGGCATTCTCCAGTCCGCGCACCTTGCCCAGCTGCTCGATGCCATTGCGCAGCCGATCGGTGTCCTTGGCCAGCGCGCCGATCACCTGGGCGCCTTCGCCGCCGAAGGCCTCCATCAGCTTGGCCCCAGCCGACGCGCTGGTGAGGTCGCCGAACTTGCCCTGAAGCTTGTCCAGGATGGTCATCATCGGCAGCACCTTGCCCTGCTGGTCGGTGAACTTCATGCCGAGCTTTTCGGAGGCGGCGCCGATGTTTTCGAAAAACGCCTTGTAGCGTCCGCCGGCGTCGCCGCCTTCCATGGTGCTGCTCAGCGTGCCGATCACCGCCATCTGTTCAGCCAGGTCGACGCCGGACGTCGTTGCGATCGCCCCGGCCTCCTTGAAGGCGTCTTTCATGGCCGCGCCGCTGGTGCGGAACAGCTGCACCGCCAGCGCCGTCTGGCCGCCGAGTTTTTCCACCCACGCCCCCTTCCCCATCGCATCGGCTTGGGACTTCTGCAGGTTGTAGAGCGTGCCGACGTATTCACCCATTGTTTCGGCGTCGGTCTTGGTGGCCTTGGCCAGCAGGTTGCTGGTGTTGGTGAAGGTGGCCAACTGATTGCCGGCCAGTCCCTTGATGGCGCCCTCGATGAGGTACGCGGACGCCACAAAGTCCTTGGCGTTTTCCCCGTAGTTCACGGCGAACTCCAGTGACTTGGCATTGAGCGCCGACAGCGCGTCCTCAGCCACGCCCAGCGATCGGACGTCGCCCAGGGCACGATTGACCTCCAGCGCCGGTTCCATGGATTCGCGAATGGCGACCACGCCCGCCGTCAGACCGCCCAAGCCCAGGCCGATCGTCTTGATGTGCTTTTCGCTCTGATCGGCAAGCTCGGAAAAGCCCATTTTCACCTTGCCCAGGGGCGCGGTGACCTTGTCCTGCAAGCTGAGAATGAAAGCCAGGCTGGCGCTACGGTCTGCCAATGTCGTTACCCGTTCAGCGCAAGGGCAATGCCGTTAGCCACGGCAAACTCCATGCGTCTCCAGTGTTCGTCCTCCAGCCACTTGGCCGTCCCCATCGCCTCGGGCGTGGGTTCGGCACCAGGTAGCCAGCGGTTCGTCAGGGCCATCAGCTGGCCCAGGCCGTTTTCGCTCAAGCGCTCAGCGTGCTCGAGCGCTTTTTTACGATCACCTCAACGTTGGGTGCGTACTCCTCCAGCAGCGCGCCGGCGAGCTGCATCACCATCACCGGGTTGCCCAGCAGCGGTTTCAGCACGGTTTTTTGATCCTGCAGCACGGTGGTCATCAGCAGGTTGTTGCCCGGGGCGACCTTGTTGGTCTGGGTCAGGGCGTTGAAGTACTTGGTCACGTCCGCCGGTGTCAGGTTGAAGGTGAATTCGTTTTCGCCGACTTCCAGGGTGATTTCGGTGTTTTGCTGGCTCATGGGGTATCGCTCTTTTTGAGGTTGGGAAAAGTGGTGTCCTGGCGCGCCGGCGATCGCCGGCAAACGCCCAGGGCGTATTGCTGCAGTCCGACGATCATTTGCCGGCTTTTGGCGAGTTGATCTCGGAGGGTGAAATAATTAGGTCGAGCGTCTGCAGCGAGTTCGGCGCGTCCTCCATCAGCCACGCGGGCGGTGCCGGCGGTGGCGGACACAGATCCGGAGGCGGGACAGGTGGCGCTGACGTACAGCCGCCCAGTGCCATCGCCAACAGCGCGGCGCAGGTGTTCGTTTTCAATGCGTGCATCGATCAATTCCTTGGTGTTTCGTTGGTCGATCGCGTCCCGCTCGGCGAGCATTTCGCCGCTGATGCGTGCCGCTTCCCGTAGGCCGCTGGCCTCCCATTTCGCGCTGTCGCGCTCGCGTCTGGCTTCGTCGCGCTGACCTTCGAGTACGTCGAAACCGATCCAGGCGACCAGGCACAGCACGACCAGGAACAAGGCTTCGCGCAGCATCACAAGCCCTCCGCACACAGCCGGGATTCGGCCAGCCGGCGGTTGTGCAGGCCCGGTACAAAGCGCTTCTGGCCCTTGGCGTCAGTCACAAAGGCCCATACCGGCGTCTTGCCGTCCGGCGCCCATGCCAGGGCTTTGCAGCCTTCGGCGATGCGGCCGGCGTTGATATGCGCGACCGCTCGACTGGCGCAGGTACTGGTCACGCCGAAGTTGTGGCCGTGACTGGTCAGTGCGTCGAACGTGTTCTGGCCCACATTCGGGTTGGTGATGCACTCGGCCAGCTGCAGCTGCGTTTTGCGAATCACCAGCTGCTCCACCTCGGTGCATTTGGCGGGCGACCAGTAGTCGCCGACGACGACCGGGTACGGGCTGGTAAACCGGGTAATGCCCTTGCAAACCGTGGGCAGTCCGCCGGCGAGCTTGTCCGCGTAAACGATGTTCTGGCCGTTGCCTTCCCAGGTGCCCAGGAAGATCACCAGCGGCGTGCTGGCCAGCGCGATCAAACCGGCGGCTATCCGCCCGCGCAGGCTCATGGAAACCACACGCGCAGCAGTGCCGGCACGACCATCTGCAGCACGGCGCCAACCAGCGTCAGGATGGTCAGCAAGCGCCCGACCTTGGAGCCGATCACGTTGACCGCAAGGGTCAACGCATGCTGCCCCTTGTTCAGTTCCTTGAGCTGGCCAGTCATGTTTTCGAATTGCTGCTCAAGCTTGGTCACGCGAGTCGGCACGGTGTCGTGACGACCCTCAAACTCGTTCATGCGGTGCTCGATCACGGCGAGTTGCCGCTCCAGCGTTCCCAGACGCGAAGTTTCAGTGGTCATCGGCGTTTACTCTTCTCGACGTCCGTCTGGCACGGGACGCACCGGGTTATGCCGCCGTGCGCCTGGCGCGCCGGCGGGATTGGTTTGTCGCAGTCCTGGCAATGGGTCAGGCTCGGCCCGACCGGCACAGCCTTGCTCAGCTGGGCCTTGATCGCCTGGTCACGTTGGCGTTGCTCCAGCTCCTGGGCGCGGTCGAACCAGTCCACCATCAGCGCAGCCCCTCAATCTCAGTCGCAGCCAGGTACGGCACGCCGTTGATGTGGATGAAATCAGGGCTGGTCACGTCGAACGGAACCTTGTGTTTGGACTTCTCGCCGCCCTTCGGGTCAATCGCCAGCAGGCTGGACAGCTTCACCTTGCAGCCGAACGCTTCCACCCGCAGTTCCTCGTCTTCGCCGGCCTTGGCGAAGAACACCGCATCGAACGGTTTAAGGCCTCGGAAGCTGCCCGCCGAGCGTGCCGCGTCGATCAGCAGATTGAAATTGGTGGTATCCAGCTCGAATTCGCCGGCAGCGGCCACGTCACCGTCCACGGTGCCGTCTGGCACGCCCCGGGTTTGGGCCACTGCCGAGTTGTCGGTGATATCCAAAGTGCAGCTTTCAACGTGCAGCGCGATATCGCCCAGGCTCACGTCAAAGTTTTTGCCGCCAATCTTCGCCATGGGGCGTTACTCCGTTTGGTCAGTGGAAAGATCCAGGGCGATGTTCGCGGTCAGGTCTTTCGGGCAGTTGTGGGGTTTGAGCTTGATGTAGGCCGCGACCTTGGTTTTCGTCAGCCAGGTCAGCACCAGGTCGCCGTCCTTCGGCGGCTCGATGTCGCCGGGGAACACCTGGCCCGCGAACGTGGTGGACTTGGCCATCGCGCGCAGCGGCGCCATCAACTGGTTGGTGTTGACCGCCATGCTGTTGGGGGTGTTGTTCAAGCGGCGATCGGCGACGCGGCGAATCAGCAGCGGGCGGATCTGCCGAGCGGCCTTGTCGGTGATGCGCAGGTATTCCACGACCTGAAAGTCACTGCCGGCGGTGTCCAGCATGTTGCCGTCGCCCCAGTACACGCCCGGGTAGTCGGGATAAGTCTGCGAAACCGAGTAGCGCGCCCGATCCAACTCGCTGCGCACTGCCGAGGTCAGCGGGACTTTGTCGCCATCGATCGGAACAGGTCCGAGGCCCAGCACGGCACCGGTGGCCACGCGCATCGGGCTGTCAGCGATGCTCACGGAAGCATTGGCCAGGCGACCGGCCAGGACGCCCAGGTCATTGCCGTGCAACTGCGGTACGACCAGCACACGCGGCGCGGCCAGGTTGGCCAACAGCGCTTTGCGCTCGCTGACGTACTGCGCCCAGGTCTGTTCGGCGGTGACGCCAGGCGCGGACGCCATGACGAACACGCGGCGTCCGTAGGTGTTGTTCAGGGCGATCGCAGCGTCATGCATCGCCGACAGCTCGGCGGCAGCGGTCACCGGCTTGGTAATCACCACGGATTCGACGGAGTAGCCCTGCTGCTGGGCTTTCTCCAACGCCTCGTCCCATTTGCCCTCGGCGCCGATCGGAGCCGCGACACATGCCCAGCGCTGGCCACCGTTGAGACGGGCAGCGGTGATCTGGGTTTTAAGGTCGCTGGCCGGAACGCCCAGTTCGGCGTCCAGATCGCTGTCCGTGTTCAGCGGTAGGATCTGGCCGACGTTCTTGCCAGCGGGGCCGATGAAAAGAAAATAACGCTCAATCTCGCTCACAGGCCCCTGGCCCAGGTTGAGATTGTCGACGGTGACTTGACCGAGTGCCATGCAGTGCCTCGTTAGCGGGGTGAAGTTAGGATTTGTTGCAACACCTGGCTAATCAGCAGGTCGGTGTCGCGTTCAGTTTCGGCGCCGATGAACTGGCGTTTCGGGAGCGTGATTTCCCAGCTCTGCGCGCCCGACGACTCGCTGCGCTGGTCGTCCAGGATGCGGATCAGCAAACCTGCCTTGGCGTAGTTCACATGCTCTTGAATCCACGCCACTGACGGCCTGGTCAGGGTCTTTTTGCCGGCCTGACGCACACGAAAGCCCAACCGGCGCAGGCGCTTTGCCTGTTTCTCGGTGGCAGCCAGGCCCGGCGGGGTTTTGTTCCAGCGGCGCATCTGCGCGGCGGTGCGTCGCTCGCTGACGCCGTAGTGCTGCTGGGCGGCGACCCATCGGGTCAGGGCGTTTTTCCAGCCCAGTTCCGCTTCGTCAGCGGTCACGCGGGTGACCACCATCAGCTTGGCCAGGCCGGCTTCCATCTTCTTTTTGCCCTTGCTCTCGCCCTTGCGCGGGGCGAACGCCGAACCGTCCACGTTCTGCTGGGCGCGCTGACGTTTGCGGCTCATCGTCCGCACGCGCTTGGTCACCTGGTTCAGCAAACGCCGGCGCAATTGCGGTGGCAAAGCCAGCAAAGCCAGTTGCTCACGCACGCCCAGGCGTCCCCGGACGTCGAGTTCGAACGTGCTACGCCCCGCCACTGGTGGCCACCTCGCCGCGCTCAGCGACCCATAGGTCAAACGGGATGAACGCCCAGGTCTTGCCGAAGGCTTGGATCTCGCCGTCCGGTTCTTCAGAGAGATACTGCGGCTCGACGAATTCCAGCGTGACTTCCACGTCGAACAGATCGCTGTCCAGGGGCTCCACGGCGAATTCCGGCGCCGGCAGTTCGTGGCGGTCGCGGTCGGCGTCGTGGGTCTCCAGCCAACTGCCCACCAATGCCATCATGCGGGCCGGATTGGCGGCGAAACGCTCCAGGACAATCACGGCGCGATAGTGCATGTCGGCAAAGTGCATGCCGTCGACGTCGGGTTTCCAGATCAGCGACAGCTTTACCTGCTCCGTCCAGCTGTCGAGCTGTTCAGGCTCGACCAGGCGTCGTTCCAGCAGGTAGGCGGTCAACGCCTGCAACTTGGTCATAGCAGTGCCGCCGTGATGCGGCCACGGCCCTGCAGAGCGCGCACAGCCTGCTGACTGAATGCCAGAAACGTGTCTTCACGCTCCGGCGCTTCCTTGCCGGTGTTCTCGGCGCTCTCGCGGCGGGTCACGGTCGCGAACTGCTGCAGGGCGCTGGCCTTGGCGCGGCAATACACGGCGCGCTTGTACAGCTTGGCTTTCAATGCACGCTCGGGCAGCAGCATCGGATCGGCTGCTCCTACGGCGACGATGCCCGCTGCCAGCCAGCTGGTTTTGAGCTTGGCCAGGTCATCGTTGACCTCGGCCATTGCGATAAACAAAGCGTCGGTCAGCAGGTCGCCCAGGAACTCCGCCGGAAGGCGATAGCCCTTCTGGAACTCGGCCACGGAGAGGTTCGGCCAAAAGCCGTCGTTCTCGATCGCCTGTTCCACAACAGTGGTGGGTTTCCCGGAAAAGCTCATTGCTGACCGCTCGAATTAGGGCGGGGAGACTGTTTTTCGTGGGGCTGTCCATAAATGGCAGACACACGTCCACAGTTCCCCGCTGGGGGGGTAGTCGGTTATTGGGCGCCGGTGACGGCGGGTGCTTGTTTGGCGATCGCCTTGCGGCATTTCGCAATGCGTGTCTCGTTGCCGGCCTTGGCGTGCAGTTCGGTGGAGCGTTCCAGGTGCTTGAGCGCCGTTTCCCACTGCTCGGCCTCCATGGCGCGCATGCCGATCAACTTGTGGTACTTGCTCGGAATCTGTTCGGGCAGATCCCATTCGCCGTCGACACGCGGCAGCAGGTCGGACAGGTACGGTTCCGGGCTGCGCTGGGCGTTGTATTCACGGAAAGCCCATTCGATCACCGCGTCCGCTACGAACGTCTGCACGTTGCGCTTGAAGCGCTCCGGCATTTCCTGGCCCTGCTCGATCGCGAAGTCCGCCAGTTCCAGACCGTCTTCGAACTGCTCGGTGTCGAACAGCCAGACCATCACCTGCACCAGGACGGGGTTCTGCATCACCAGGCCCGAATCCATGTAGCGCTGAATGAAGTCCTGGTACTTGGGCAGCAACTCAGTTCGCTTAAGCGTTTGTTTGCTCGCCAAGTTCTTTAAATCGCTCAAGCGCTTCAGGTCTTCATCCAGCGAGGCCTGCATCAGCTGCAGGTGTTTTTTCGCGTTGGCTGGGCTGCTCAGGGCTTCCGCCGGCGAATACGCCAGCGGTGCCGCTGCAGCAGCGATCACTGCAGCAGTTCCCTGAGCCAAAATGCGGCGCTTGTGGGCAAGGGCCAGGCTCACTTCACCAGCTCCACGTTTTCGGTCAGCGCGATCTTTTCCAGCTGCTCGATCACGTAGCCCTCGTTGCGGCTGTTGTAATCCTCGACGCGGGAACGTTTCGGGTTGTCCACGGTTTGCTTGCGCCAGCTCGTGTCCTGGAAGTACAGCGACAGGTTGTCCCAACTGGTGACCAGCACAGCGTTGACCGGGAAGAACGGCAAGCTGAAGCTCGGCAAACCGCCATAAGTGGCGATCACCTGGGCGTCCTCGATGCGCTCTTTCTCGGTCGGGGTGTCACCCTGCTTGGCGTACAGCTTGGCCTTGTCAGCGGCCAACAGGTCGGAACCGATGATCGCCACCAGGTCGCCGCCGTCGCGCAGACGCTCGTCCACCATTTGCTTGGTGTCATGCACCAGGGCGTCGAGGTTTTCGTAATCACCACCCGGCCCCATGGTGACCTTGCCAGGTGTCTTACCTTCCTTGAGTACCTGCTGCGGCGCCTGTTCGCGCAGTTGCTGCAGCCAGCCTTTGTTCACGTCCTGTAGCATCGGATAGGCGCCGATGTCGGTCTGCGCTGCCGCGTGGGTGCCGTGGAAACCGACCATGATGCGATCCAGGGCGATTTGCTTCTGCACTGCATCGGAATAGCGCTTGTGGAAGTCCGGGAATTTGGCCCAGGCATCGATCTTCGCGTAAGGCAGGCCCACGTCCGATTCGGTCGATGACAGTTCGTAAGTGCTGTCATCGAGCGCGGACGCATCTTTTGCTTCGCGGTCGGTGGTCTTGGTGTTGGTGCGACCAGTCACCGGGCCGGATACGCCCAGGAAAACCTTTTGACCCTTGATCTCGCTCACGCCGATGACGTTGATACGCGAGAGGAAGTCCGATTTTGCCGTGATGGCGTCGTTAAGCTCTTGGGCTACCGACGGTTCCACGCTGAACTGTTTGCTGGCCAGGTCGACGCCGTAGGTTTCGGCGAGGGCAAGCTGCAGCTCGGCATACATTTTCGCGCCATAGGCGCTCAGGGAATGAGCAGCCATGGTCAAAGTACCCGTGGTTTGGTTTTGTCAGCCGCGCCATGTACACGCGGAAGGTGGCGACCGGTGCCGGTGTTCTGCAGCGCGTCGAACTGTTTTTGCAGCTTGGCGAAGCTGGCAGCCAGCGCCTGATTGCCATTCTTCTGGCGGCTCAGTTGCTTCTCTTCCTCGGCGGTAGAGACGATGTCGTCGACGGCAGACTGCACGTCATCGATCGGGGCTTGATCGGGTTCCGGTGCGTCTTCGGCGGCAGGCTCGATCACGGCCTGAATGCCGGCAGCGACGACCAGCAGCTGGGCCAGCAGGGCTTTCAAGGCCGTTGCGGTAGCTTCATCCATTGGGGGTTTGCTCTCGGTTGGGGTTTGCGGGGTGGTTTCGGTGGGCGTGTCTTCAATGCCGAAACGCTTGAACAGGCGGGTGAACATGGCGGCAAGGCGCCCGATCTCGCCCTGCGGCTCGGTTTCGCGCAGGGGGCCGAGTTCTTGCGAGGCGGCGTAGTACGCGGCGCGGCTGGTGCGATTGGAGAAATACAGCTCTTGCGTGCCGAGGCTCGCCGGCGAATCTGTCACCGCCAAGCCAGTCAGATAGGCCTTTCCGCTGCCGGCGAAATTCGGGGTGATTTCAATGCTGCTGAACAGCTTCTGGCCCTGGTCGTTGAGGTACAGAAGGCGATCGTTCGGTTTCAACTGAGCTTCCAGCGCGATCTGGCCAGGTTCCAGATCCTCGCCCTCTTCAACCAAGCGCACGGCAAAAACGGTGCCGTGGGAACCCGGCCAGCGTTCGTGGTCGCACCAGATCACCGCCGTGTATTTGGCAGGCGTGTAGGTCTCGGCGATGTCGCGCAGTTCCTGGGGCAGGATCTCGCGGCCATCGACGGTCGGGCCGCTGGTGGCAACACGTTTCCAGTAGGAGACAAGGGAACGGGGCATGGTCGGTAACTGCGCTCAATCGTTGAATGAGCCGCCACGATAGGGAGCCGATTTGCCCCAAACAAACGGTTGGTTTTCGGCGTTCTCCTATTTTCCGGATATAGGCGAATGCTGGGATTTAACCCCGCGTTTCCAGCGTTTTCGCCGCATAGACTGCGGCCCATGAACTACCCGACCGAAGTCAAAGAAGCCGCAAAACGCCTATACCTGCGCCGCTGTTCGGTGAAGGAAATCCAAGCGCATTTGAAGCTGCCTAACATCCGCATCGTCTACTACTGGATCCGCCAAGGCGGCTGGGACGAGATGCTGACGGACGAAGAACCGTTGAGCGCCGTCAACCGACGAATCACCCTGATTCTGGAAAAGATCGATCCGCTGACGGATGCCGAGCTGAAAGAGTTGGAGCGGCTGACAAGCCTGCTGGAGCGCCTAAAAAAACTCGCGGCGAAACCTGCGCCGGCAGCGCCTGCCGACCGTCCGGACGAGTCTGACGAACACCAGCCAAGCCAACGCCGTGAGCGGCGCGAGGGCGGCGGCAAGAAGCGCGAAAAGAAGGCGAAGAACGACATCAGCGGCCTGACCGAAGTGGACTTCCTGGATAAGTTCATCTCGAAAATGTACGGCTACCAGAAAGAGCTGTTCGAGGCGAAACAGAACCCGCTGACGCGCCGCATCCGGAACATCCTCAAAAGCCGCCAGGTCGGTCTGACCTACTACTTCGCCGGCGAAGCGTTCATGGACGCCGTGTTGAGCGGTGATAACCAGGTGTTCTTGTCGGCCAGCCGATCGCAGTCGGAGATTTTCCGTAGCTACATCATCCAGTTCGCCCAGCAGTGGTTCGGTATCGAGCTGACCGGCAACCCGATCACCCTGAGCAACGGCGCCGAACTGCGCTTTCTCAGCACCAACAGCAGCACCGCCCAGGGCTACCATGGCCACGTCTACGTCGACGAATACTTCTGGATTCGCGACTTCGAAAAGCTCAGCACCGTCGCCAGCGCCATGGGCACCCACAAGAAATGGCGCAAAACCTATTTCTCGACGCCCAGCGCCGTGTCGCACCAGGCGTATCCGTTCTGGTCGGGCGACGAATTCCGCAACAGCAAGCGCGGCAAAAAGGCCGGCGGCGAATGGCCGAGTGAAGCGGCCTATACGCAGGGCGCGCTGTGTCCGGACGGCCAGTGGCGCAAGACCATCACCCTGGACGATGCGATCGCCGGCGGCTGCGATCTGTTCGACCTGGAGCAGCTGCAGCTGGAGTACGACGAGGACAAATTCCAGCAGCTGTTCTACTGCAAGTTCATCGACAGCACTCAAAGCGCTTTCAGTCTCAAGGATCTGGAGCGCTGCTACTCGGATCTGTCGTTGTGGGAGGACTACAACTCCGATCTGGATCGCCCGTTTGGCAACAGCCCGGTCTGGCTGGGCTACGACCCGAGCCGCACACGCGACGACGCCACCTGCGTGGTCATTGCGCCGCCGCTCGAACCCGGGGCGAAGTTCCGGATTCTGGAAAAGCACAGCTGGCGGGGCCACTCGTTCACCTACCAGGCCGCGCAGGTCAAGAAGCTGACCGAGCGCTTCAACGTGCAGCACATCGGAATCGATGTCACCGGCGTGGGTTACGGCGTGTTCGACCTGGTGCGCGACTTCTACGCAAAGGCAACGCCGATTCACTACAGCCTGGAAGCGAAAAACGCCCTGGTGCTGAAAGCCCAGGACACGATCCAAGGCAGTCGCATCGAGTGGGACGCGGGCTGGACGGACATCGCCCAGGCGTTCCTGACCATCAAGCGCGGCGCCACTAACAGCGGCCAGATCACTTACAGCGCATCCCGTACCGAGGCCACCGGTCACGCCGACATTGCCTGGGCGGTGATGCACGCCCTGTCCAACGAACCTTTGAACACCAACAAGCGGCGCCGTAGCCGCTACGTCACGAGTAACCAGAGCAGCCATGGCCAACCGCAAACGCAGAAAGCACCACGTAGCCCAACCACAGCAACAGCCAATGCGCTCGTTTACGTTCGGGGAGCCGGAGCAGGTGCTGTCCGGCAACATCGGCGAGTACGTGGGTGTGTTTCCCAGCGACGACGGCAAGATCTACAAACCGCCGGTGTCACGGGCTGGCCTGGCCAAGCTGTTGCGCGCCAACGCGCACCACGGCGCCATTCCGAAGTTCAAGCGCAACCTGTTGCTGCGTGAGTTCATCGCCTCGGCGGGCTGCAGCACTGAGACGATGGGACGCGCCGGACTGGACTACATGGTGTTTGGTGAAGCGTACTTCTACAACGACACCAACGCATTCGGCCAGGTGCTGGAGCTGCAGCACCTGCCGGCGATCAACATGCGCGTGAAGGTCGACGGCGGCTACGTGATGCTGCTGCCGGACAACAAGGAAATGGAGTTTGAGGCGCACGAAATCTCCCACGTCCTGGACTACGACGTAGAACAGAACATTTACGGGATTCCGGACTACCTGGGCGGCCTGCAGGCGTTGCTGCTGAATGAGGCCGCCACCCTCTTCCGCCGGCGCTACTACAGCAACGGCGCGCACGCCGGCTACATCTTCTACACCAACGACCCCGACCTGACCGAAGAAGACGAAGACGAGCTGCGCGCCCAAATCAGCGCGAGCAAAGGTGTGGGCAACTTCCGCTCAATGTTCGTCAACATCCCCAACGGCAAAGAGAACGCGATTCAGATCATCCCGGTGGGCGACTTCCAGGCGAAAGACGAGCTGGAAAAGGTGAAGAACATCACCCGAAACGATGTCATCGCGGCCTGGCGGATGAACCCCGCTCTGGCCGGCATCATCCCGGAAAACACCGGGGGTTTCGGCGACATCGAGAAGATCGATCGCGTGTACACCAGCAACGAAATTCGACCGATTTGCCAGCTGTTCGATCAGCTCAATGACCAGTTACGCGAAGACAGGCGCTTTAGCTGGAAACCTGCGCCGAATGCAGTGGATGCCACTACATGAAGAACCTTTCTAAGCGAATGCCACTACAAATTGTGGCAACATGGTGGCGATCAGTTGCCCCTGGGGAGGGACACAATGAGAGTTGTATGCAAGTGCGGCCACAAGGGCCGAATTGCTTCAAGGGAAGAGGTAACAACGGAGTTCGTGAAGCTGTATTGCCAATGCCTGGACGCAAGGTGCGGACACACGTGGGTGACGAACCTGACGTTCTCACACACGCTCAGTCCGTCTTCGCAGACCTTCGAACGCATGTTGATCGATCGGTTTCGCGAGTTGCCCAGGGCAAAGCAGCGGGAGCTTTTCGAGCAGTTGGGATCGCAGGCGGTAGCGTAGGTACAAACCGCCAACGCTACAGCGTTGGCGATCGGGATCATTCAAAGAATGACGTTCAGCCCCCTACTTTCTCCTTTGGGTTGATTGCCAGTATCTCAGCCACGCGACGAACCTGCTGCTGTTCAACGCGACTCAGCCGACGATACAGATCGATCAGTCGACGCTCGATGTCCGTGAGTACGGTTGGTTCCGACCCGACATGCCCGAGGTTGATTTGATCGTTCTTCTTGCGATCCAACATGCTAACTACTCCATAAAGTGCACTGCTGAACGGGCTTTATGGGGGGCAGGCAAGTGCATTGGAATAAGAGTTATCCCAATGACTGCGCAGGATTGTCGCGAGTTAAGACTTCTGCCTGGCGACGTCGTCGGCCATCGCTTCAAGGATGCGGCGAATAGCCTTCTGATCGTCCTCTGGAATACTGCGGAACTGCTTAATCAAACAGCCTTCGATATCGCTCAAAGCACTTTCAGCAAGGTTTGTGCGAACACCAGTGAGAATGTAGGGAACGTCAAAGCCGAATTGCAGCGCGACCTTGCTCAAATACGGAGCGGGAGCATCACTAGTTCCTGCTTCGTAATTTGCTTGGGTTCGCTTCACAACGCCAATTGCCTCGGCAATCTCGCCCTGTGTCATGCCGAAGCGCTTGCGCTCTTCCTGCAAGCGGGAACCAATTTCTTCAGAAAGATGCAAAATCATTCATCCCAAATATTTACAAATGCATCAAGATGCATCATTCTGCATTTCACACCACATGAAATTGCATGGATTTGCACTATGCCGAAGATGAGTATCAGCGAGCAAGCCCGCCTGAAAGCGCGGAAAGCTTTAGAAAAGCGCGGGCAATCCGCGAAAGACTTTGCACTTCTACACGACTTAAGTCCCAGCACCGTTTATGCGGTGCTGAGTGGCCAAAGCCAGTGTCGCCGTGGGGAGGCACACCGAGCCGCAGTATTACTCGGCATTAAAAACGGCGTGATCGAACAGTAGTCGCGGCGCTCAACAGGGAAAAGTAGAAGATGAAAAACCCAATCCTAGACACGCGCAAAGAAGTCATGAGCGAAATCATCCGCAGCTACACCGGCGGACGCGAAGCTGCCGCCGCACGCTTGGGACTAAAGCTCAAAAAGTTCGACAACCATGCGTACGAAAATGCGGGCTGTAGCCCACTCAGTGACGCACACATTTTCCTGCTCGAGCAGGACTGCGGCACGCACCATTTCCCCAACTACGTCGCGTCAATGTATGGAGGCTTGTTCGTTCCCATGGCTGATCCTGGAACGCTCGACAATGTCGAACTTTACACACGGTCCGTACAAGTTTCTGCAAAGCGGGGATGTGTTGATCAAGCCATTGCCGCCGCCATTGAAGACGGATCGATCAGTGATGAAGAAGCCGAAGTAATAATGGACGCACACAACCTTCACGTAGCCGCGAGGCACGCAGAAGTGTTGGCCGCCATCGCTCTTTACCGCGCAGGAAAAGCTCAATGAACAATTTGTCTGCGGTACCGGAATACCAGGATGTCCTGCAGAGCGCGGCGCTGTCCTTTCTTGAACGTCATCACTGCGAACACCTGAGCGACGACCAGCAACTGTTCAGCCGAGCCGTACAACACCTCGTTGCGGACTACGACGTGCAAACGCAAGTCGCTGAAAAGATCGCCCACTTGGCACATACCACCATGGTTGCCGTTCGCGATCGGCAACGCCTGAACATTCAGAGCAGCACGTCGACGCACACGGTGATTGTCGACCCGGTCACCGGCAGACAATGGGCCGTACCGGTCAGCCTCATTTATGAGCGAATCATCAACGCGCCAGACCTTGGCCGCTTGCGCTTAGCCAACTCGTAAAACCAACCCTCACACAAACGCCTGCCCCGCACCCCGTGGGTTTGGGTGAGCTGCGCCCGAAATCGAGGTTCCAAGATGGCAAACGCCGTAATTCTGACCACCCAGTTGCGACCTGCAGAGGCCGAAGCACTTCTGGCTGCGATGCGTGAGCAGTACCGCTTGAACCTCAACAACTACTGGTATGCGGATGAATACCGGTATGTCCCACAAGAAAAACGGCACAGCTCGATCCTCGAAAGAACTCCGGTGATGGCTGCCCAAAAACGCCTGATGGCCGCCCTCTCCCTCAGCCTCAAAGCAGTGAAGTAATCATGAAAGAAGATCTCCGCCACGACGTGCTGCAACGCCTCCAGTTCGACTTCGGACTGAAGCACCGCGTGGGCACCGATTACATGCGCGGTGGCACCTGCCCCAAATGCAAAAAAAAGGAGCTGTATTCCCGATTCGATACGCCCTGGATGGTGATCTGTGGTCGCCCGGAAAAATGCGGCCATACGCTGCACGTGAAAGAGCTGTACGACGATCTGTTTGAAGACTGGAGCAAGCGCGCGCCGGCGACGGACCAGCACCCCAATGCCACCGCACGGGCCTACTTGGAATACGCCCGAGGTTTTCGGTTTGAGCTGGTTCAGGGCTGGTTCACGCAGGAAAGCTTCTACTCGCCTGAACACAATGCTGGCAGCGCCACAGTGCGTTTCGCCCTCGAAAAAGGCGGCTGGTGGGAACGCCTGATCGATCAGCCGCACCGATTCGGCAAGATGAAGGCGCGCTTCAAATCCAAGGACAGCTATCGCGGTGTCTGGTGGTGCCCGCCGTGCGTCGACCTGCTCGAAGTCAAGGAGGTCTGGATCGTTGAGGGCATCTTTGATGCCATCGCCCTGGTGCACAACGACATCGCGGCAGTGTCGGCCATGTCGTCCAACGCGTTCCCGGGGGACTCGCTTAAGGCGCTGATCAAAACCCGTGAGGGCGGCAAGCTGCCCAAGTTGGTTTGGGCGCTGGACAACGAACCGAGTGCTAACGCCTACACCCGGCGCTGGGTCCGCGAAGCCCGCGCTTTGGGTTTTGTCTGCGAGTCAGCACAGATCCTGCAACGCGACGGCCGCAAATCTGATTGGAACGATCTGCACCAGCGCTGGAATTTCATTCAGGACGATGCCAAGCGCGCCGAACAAATCGCTACGGACCTCAAACAGGCCCGTCATCAGGGCGCTCTGCTGCTGGCAGAAAGCGCAGCGGAAAAGGCCTTGCTCATGTACGACTGGAACAAGCGCGGGGAATTTCACCTGGGCTTTGGCAACCGTCTGTACTGGTTCAAATTGGACATGGAGAAATTCAACCGGGCCATGTCCGACATCGAGGACAGTGAGAACCACGACGACCAGTTGCTCAACCAGGCGCAACAGCGCGAAAAAGCGCTGCAGCAATCCGGCAGCGTCGTGGAGATCGCCAACTGCTACCCACAAGCCTTGTACTTTCAGCGCAACGAAGTCACCGACGAGTCCTGGTATTACCTGCGTGTGGACTTCCCTCACGACTCCGAAAGCGTGAAAAACACCTTCACCAGCGGCCAGCTGTCCGCCGCCAGTGAATTCAAAAAGCGCCTGCTCGGCATGGCCGCCGGCGCTATGTTCACCGGCAGCGGGCAGCAGCTCGACAAGCTAATGAAGGACCAACTGTTCGGCATCAAAACCGTATCAACCATCGACTATGTCGGCTACAGCAAGGAATACGCCTGCTACGTCTACGGCGATATCGCGATCAAGGACGGCATTACCTATAAGGTCAACAGCGAAGACTATTTCGAGTTCGGCAAGCTGCGCCTGAAAACCCTGCAGAAGGGTGTCCCGATCAAGCTGCAGCGGGACGGCAAAGACTTCAAAGAACAGTGGGTACGGTTGCTATGGACCTGCTTCGGCGCCCAGGGCTTCGTTGCGCTGGTGTTCTTCTTCGGCTCGCTGTTCTGCGAGCAGATCCGCGCCCGTTACCAGTCCTTCCCGTTTCTGGAAGCCACCGGCGAGGCCGGCGCCGGCAAGACCACCCTGCTCAACCTGCTGTGGAAGTTGCTGGGCCGCGAAGGCTATGAAGGGTTCGACCCGATGAAGTCGACCAAAGCGGGTCGCTCGCGCCTGATGGGGCAGGTCTCCGGCATGCCGGTGGTGTTTCTTGAGGCCGATCGCCACAGTGACGATCGGGCGCACGCGAAAACCTTTGAATGGGATGAACTGAAAGACTTCTACGGCGGCGGCACGTTGGCCACCAAAGGCGTCAAAACCGCGGGCAACGAAACGTACGAACCGCCTTTTCGCGGGACCATCGCCATCAGCCAAAACGCCGCCGTGGTGGCTCACGAAGCGATCATGACGCGCATCGTCAAGCTGCACTTTGTACGCCCGAACGTCACCCCGGAAAGCCGCGCTGCAGCGGACAAGCTGAACGCCCTGGACGGCGGCACACTCAGCCATTTCCTGATTCGGGCCGTCAGTAAAGAGTCGGCCGTCCTCGAGCTTTTCGCCCAGCGCATGCCCGAACACGAAGCAAAGCTGCGCCGGCTGCACACCCACTGCTTCGACTGCGGAACCGAGTTCCCAAGCGATCAAGGTAACTGCCGCAGTTGCGGATCCGACCTGCGCGGATACATCCGTGTGGAGCGGATCAGCAAGAACCACGCGCAGTTGCTTTCGCTGCTCGATGCCCTGCGCCTGGTTCTGAAACTGGACGAACCTCAGGTAGCAGCGACCCAGCGGCAGATCGTCCGAATGGCGATCGAGCGCCAAGCCTCAATCAGCTCCGACCACCCAGCCGTTGCCGAATTCTGGGAAGTCTACGACTACCTCGAATCGCTCAATGATGACCCCTTGGTCGATCACAGCAGCGACCCGAGCGTCATTGCGATCAACCTCAACGAATTCAGCGAACGAGCCGCAGAACACAAACAGAAGCTGGCCGACGTGGCCACCCTGCGCGACCTGCTGAAAGAGTCACGCTCGCACAAGTTTCTGGAAGCAAATAAAGCCGTACACAGCGCAGTCCGCGCAGCGATGAACAGCAGAACACCCTTGGCGCCGGGCCGTCCAACGACGGTCAAGTGCTGGATCTTCAAAGCGTGAAAAGGAGGCTACACCGATGCAAATCCAAGTTTTTATGGGTAATGCCGGCGACGGCAACACGAACAAGCTGCAGGAGATCATCGATCGCCTGAATGCACTGGGGAAGAGCCAGCCAGTGATTCAAGCCGGGGCTTATGGCGAGGACGGGCTGCTGCAGATTCTTGAAGTTCGTGCTGCAGGTGGCCAGCGCGAAATCCTGGTGGACTCGTGCAGCCCACAGCAGATTTTGAGCGTACTGGAATGGCAATCCTGTACAGAGGAAGACCCGAATTACGCTGACCTGGTTATTCACCTCGCCCGTCGGGACTGACGGAATAGAAGCGATGTCGAGGAGTTGCAGCCCCCCGACATCAACCACCACTGAGGGCAATACTATGGAAGCAAGGCACCAAAGCAGCAGTGATTTAAAGGCTAACACACTCAACAACAGTGACCCGCATGCACGGCATCTGATGGCTATCAGAATCGTAGGTACAGCGCTGTTTGATTATCGCGTACGGAAAACTGAAGCAGCGCGGATCCGGCTTGAATGTCTTACCACTTTCGCTAAGGAGCTGGGCGACATCGATGCGGCAGAGTTCGCTGTTGTCGCTCAACTACTGGCAGGCAAATCAACAGCCAACCGCCCCCCAATTGATCGAACTTACTCACTCGAAGGAATCGCACTATGAAAACGCTGTTTGTACTGATGGCCCAATACAATGGCCAAGTAGTAATTCCCTTGGATCGAGTGTGCCAGGATTATTTCACGCACCTGACAACGGATATGTTTCAACGCAAAGTGGGTGCCGGGCAGATAAAACTCCCGATTACTCGCATGGAGCCGAGCCAAAAAAGTGCGAAAGGTGTTCACATTGCAGACCTGTCGGCCTACCTGGATGAACAGCGCGCTGCAGCAGTTAAAGAAAGTAACCAACTGAATAGCGCGCCGCGCAGCAGCTAATTCACTTCAACGTTTTGGCGCCCAGTTTTACGGGCGCCTGCAGGATGCGCTCGAACCATTCCCAAGTTGCATATACATCCCCTCGCCCGCGCAAGTGGGTATAACGGCGCATTGAGTTCCAGTCTCGATGGCCCGACACGCTCGCCACTCGCGGAATATCCCAATCCATTTCAAAAAGACGACTGACGCCTTCGTGACGCAGATCGTGAAAGTGCAGATCTTCAATGCCCAGGATTTTGCAGGCCCTTGTCCAGGACGTCGACACGGATTCAGCGCTGTAAGGAAAGATCTCAGGCAACACTTTAGGCATGGTCTGAAGGATCTCCCATGCTTCCGACGGCAAATGACACCAGACGTCGTTACCGATTTTTTGCCCAGGGTTCTTCATGTCACGAACCAGAACCCGATGGCCTGCTTCATCCAATTCATCCCACCGGATCCGGGTAATCTCTTCTTGCCTACGCGTGGAAAACAACGCGAATCCAGTCAGCTTTAGCATGTTGATAGAAGTCGGGCGACGGCTTTGAATACTCCGAAAGTGCGTCAGCAGTTTGTCGAGTTCTTCCAAGGTGGGCCGGCGATCGCGCTCGCGACTTTTCATGTTGTAACCGAGCTTTTTCAACACTCGGCGGGCGTCCGCCATTGCGTGCGGATCCACCTCATACCCCCAAGCGGGCCGAGCTATCGAGAGAACCGCGCCCAGGTGTGCGAGATCGTTGCCGGCGGTTTGAGGCTGAACGCCCCCGCCCTCCTTGCCCATGCGCCATAACGCGTATTCGACCAGGTGCTGGCTGCTTACATCTCTGTCGTTCAACTTCCCCAGGTAGCATTCGCTGATCGCCTTCAACGTGCCGAGCTTCGTCTTCCCGAGAGGGCGCGCCTTGGTCATCTCGGCCAAGTACCGATCGATCATTTCCTTAATCGTCGCACCCGGTCGATTCGCCCGTTCGATCGCACCTGGTTCATCCAGTTCGGTTTCTCGTTTACGTACCCAAGCCTGTGCGGCCTGTTTTCGGGCGAAGGTCTGGCTCTCTTGGTAAACTTGCGCCCCATCGCGAAACAGGCGTATCTGTGCCGTGTAACTGGTGCTGCCGTCGGTGCGTTTCCGTGCTCTGATCGTGGCCATAGTCAACTGGTACAATTTGAAAGGTGGTTGGTACATTGTACCAACCGACCTCAGAAAACGCCTATTTACCCCTGAAACCGGCTTAAAACACGTAGAGCAAAATGGTACAGAATTCAGTTACATACCCAACAAACACCGGCTCTACGCTATCAAGAAGGTTCTCCGTTGCGCCCATGATGGATTGGACTGACCGTCATTGCCGGTACTTCCTGCGCCTGCTGTCGAAAAACGCCCTGCTCTACACCGAAATGGTCACCACCGGCGCGCTGCTCAACGGCGATCACGAACGCTTCCTCCGTCACAACGAAGCCGAGCACCCTCTGGCCTTGCAGTTGGGCGGTAGCGTCCCGCTGGACCTGGCCGCTTGCGCACGTATGGCGCAGGAGCACGGTTACGACGAGGTGAATCTGAACGTTGGCTGCCCGAGTGATCGGGTGCAGAACAATATGATCGGTGCGTGCCTGATGGGGCATCCGCAGTTAGTGGCGGATTGTGTGAAGGCGATGCGTGATGCGGTGTCGATTCCGGTGACGGTGAAGCACCGGATCGGGATCAATGGGCGGGACAGTTATGAGGAGCTGTGCGATTTCGTCGGCACGGTGCGAGATGCCGGGTGTACCAGTTTTACCGTGCATGCGCGGATTGCGATTCTGGAGGGGTTGTCGCCGAAGGAGAACCGTGACATTCCGCCCCTGCGTTATGACGTGGCGGCGCGGTTGAAGGCGGATTTTCCGGAGCTGGAGATCATTCTGAACGGCGGGATCAAGACGATGGAGGCCTGCCATGAGCATTTGCAGACCTTTGACGGGGTGATGCTGGGCCGTGAGGCTTATCACAATCCGTATCTGCTGGCCGAGGTGGATCAGCAGTTGTTCGGCAGTTCGGCGCCGGTGATCACCCGGGCCGAGGCCTTGGCGCAGCTGCGACCTTATATTGCCGCGCATCTGGCGACTGGCGGGGCGATGCATCACATCACCCGACATGTGCTGGGCCTGGGCACCGGCTTCCCGGGGGCGCGCAAGTTTCGGCAGTTGTTGTCGGTGGATATTCACAAGGCCAAGGATCCGCTGGCGTTGCTGGATCAGGCGGCGGAGTTGTTGGCGGGTCGTTGATCGACGCGTTGAATGTGCGGGCAACGAATGAGCGTTGCCTGCTGCTGTGGTTCTTTTGATGTACTGACAGGATGTCTTTTGTTTATGCCCGCGTTGAATTTCTCTGGCTTCAAGCGCTGCACCTTCCTTGCCTTGTTTTGCGTCACGTCCAATGTTCAGGCCCACTGCGATGGGTTGTGTCTGGGTAACACCGATACGCCATGGGAGGTGACCAAGCTGTCTGGTTTCACACTTGTCTCTTTGCTGCTCACGCCCTTTACGGCCTCGCAAGAAACCACCGACAGCCATAAACGCGTTTACTCCGCTGCGGAGCTCGAGGACGCGCGGCTCTACCTCGCCAGCGACGGCATGCTGCAAGCCGCGTATTTCACGTCAGCCTTGCAGCGTTTTCGTCGGGAATCACCTGATACAGCGTTGAGCGACCTCGCTGTCGCCGCGCTGATCAGCAGTCAGTGATCAGGCCGCCGCTTCCGTCCAGTTCACCCAGCCAAACACCCACGTCGCCAGGATCAGCAAACCAAACGCGATCCGGTACCAGGCAAACGCGGCGTAGCTGTGGTTCGCAATGAACTTCAGCAAGCCGCGTACGGCGATCATGGCGAACACGAATGCGGTGACGAAGCCCAGGGCGAAGACCGGCAGGTCGCCTGCCTGGAACAGGTCACGGTATTTGTATCCGGAATACACCGCCGCACCGACCATGGTAGGCATTGCCAGGAAGAACGAGAACTCCGTGGCGGCTTTGCGCGACAGGCCGAACAGCAGGCCGCCGATGATGGTGGAGCCGGAGCGCGAGGTGCCGGGAATCATCGCCAGGCACTGTACGAAACCGATCTTCAGCGCGTCGGACCAGGCCATGTCGTCGACATGCTCGACACTCACCACATGATTTCGTTTTTCGGCCCACAACATCACAATACCGCCCACCACCAGTGCGACCGCCACGGTGATCGGGTTGAACAGGTAATGATGAATGGCGTCGGCGAATAACACGCCGAGAATTACGGCTGGAAAGAATGCGATCAGCAGATTAAGGGTGAAACGCTGTGCATTGCGCTGGGTCGGCAGGCCTTTGACGATCTCGAAGATCTTCGGGCGAAACTCCCAGACGACGGCAAGAATGGCGCCCAGTTGAATAATGATGTTGAACGCCATCGCGCGTTCGCCACCGAAGTCGAGCAAGTCGGCAACGATAATCTGGTGGCCCGTACTGGAGATGGGCAAGAACTCGGTGAGACCTTCTACCGCACCTAAAACCAACACCTTGAACAAGGTCAGTAAATCCATTAATCCTCCGTCAGAACGCTCTTCAAGAGCGCCCGGTCAACTGCATTCAGGCGTTGAGTATCTGCAATTAAACAATTGGCAGATCTACAGTCGTTGCCCGATTTGGTGACGGAGAATATGTCTTATCAAAAGACACACTCAAGCCATGTTAATAATCGTCTGTCTGTGAACTTGTTCACTTAGTGGCAAAAATAACCTTGCGCCCCTAAAATGTGACCCACCTCACACTCCCCTGATTCTGGCGACGATCCATACTGGCCATAGGACATAAAAACCGGTCGCCATAATTACAAAATAGTGGCACCATTGCACATCGCCACCATCTAACGACGTTCGTTTCGTTAGTTCAGCACCCCGAGAAAATCAACTAAAAGCTTGAAAAGCTTAATTATTGTTAAAAAACTCGGGAGCCACGTCTAAAAATCGCGCGAATGTTACCAATTGTCAGTCACAGATGAGAACCGGTGCTTTAACATCCCGATGTCCGCACTTTTTCGAGTCAAGGCATGATGCTTACAGGGAACTTAGCGACTAGAAGCTCGCACCAGACAAACGACGCGCCAGGTGTTCTTGCCCTGGCGCGTACCCGTGCTGTGGCCGAACACTTCAGAGCGCTAATCGCCAAACATGTGCAGACCGGTCTGGCGCTGGAAGCCGACTCTTTCACTAGTTCATATCAGCCAAACGAATATCACGGCGCCTATCGCGCCATTTTCATCGTCATCGATACTCCGCAAGCGCTGGAAGACAATCTGGCGCTGGTGGAGAACCTGCGCACCGAGAACTTGAAGCCGATCATTTGTGCGGTGATTACCGGTCGCGGCGCCCACAACAAGATCAAATACCATCTTGCCGGGGCAGACTTCTGTATCAAGCTCAATACCCTTTCCGATGAGGACGGCGAGTTGCTGAATGAGTTCTTCAGCAGTGAAGAATGGCTGCGTGACATTGATCTGATACTGGACCCGACCCGTATCTGCCTCTCCGACACCAGCAAGAAACTGGACATTTCCTTTGCCGAGATGAAGATCCTGGAAGCGTTTTCGCAAACCAGCAATCACATTCTCAGCCACGACGAAATCGCCGGCATCATGGGGCTCAACACGCATTTCTATGACCCGCGCGCACTGGAAAAATCCATCAGCCGCTTGCGTGGGAAAATCAAGGACGTGTACGGTACGAACGCCATACAGAGCATTCGCGGGTATGGCTACCGTCTGATGAGGGGGTTGATCTCGACCGCCTGAGTCAGGGAAATCACCATTTGCAGCATACGAGGGAACGTCTGATGCAACGCTACAACAATCTAAAGTCTCATCGCTTTAATCGCAACACCTGCCTAATAAAAAGCTGTCAATTGAATGAGCGCTGCAACACTTAAACATAACAATAAATCATTACTCTAAAAGCAGACCCAGTGGAACTTGTCGCGGGCCATATTCGGGCCCAGACCCTGCCTGTCGATTATTTCCGAGCGCGTTATAACTCGTCTGCCGATTACCTTTTAGCCAAATTTGGTGCGTTATTCAGGAGAGAGACATGGAAACCAGTACAACCCTCCCACGAAAATATTTTGTTGTCGTGACCAATAACTCCGCGTCGCAACGTGAACTTGAGAGCATTCTTTCCAGTGAGCGTTTCAATTCGTTCGGTACGTCCCAGGCACAAATGTTTGTTGAAGGTGTTGCTTCGCCCTCTTCCACTCCCACGCTCATGGAGTTCACTTACCCACGCGGCACAAGGAAAAGCGTCGCTCGCAGTATTGAACATGATACACAGCGCATATTGGCCACCCTCGAGTCCGAATGGCTGGCGGCACAATCGGTAAACTCACTCCAGAACACGCCGGCAATAGAAGACACCGGCTCCCTTGAAGGCAATGCTCCCTGCACACAGGCCTGGCATCTGGACAATGACCAGGGCGCACTGGTCAAGGAAGGTGTCGAGATCAGTCTCACCGGCCTTGAAACCGCACTGGTCAGAAAAATGCTGCACCACGAAGAGCGTGTCGTAAGTCGTGACGAACTGATCCTCAGCATCGGCCGGGAACCGGAACAGTATCGCGGACTGGAAATGTGTCTGAGCCGTCTTCAAGACAAGTTCAAAAGTGCCAGCAATGGTGAACGACTGTTTCGTGCCGTGCGCAATCGTGGTTATTGCCTGATCCAGGAAGTTGTTGCCTAAGCACAGCCTCCACATCCAGAAATCGAAGCAAGTGCAACAACAAAAATAAAAACGCACTTTGCTTGTTTGAGTCTCCTTTTCGGTAATGCTTCCCTCCTCACCCTTCCTACGATAGCAAACACATTATTGTTTGTTCACCCTTTACCCTTTGACCTTTTCTAACGTTCGATTATTCCCCCATCAATTGATTGGCACTGTGCCATCTTGTTAGAACTCGTCAGACAGCTTCTCCCCCAATAACTTAGTCTATTGATTGACGACAGTTCGGCATACCGATGTTGTTACCTCAGAACATGGGCACCTAAAACAAAAACAACTCTGCTTAACAACTCGGATTTCAACTGTCGAAACCTGAATGGAAGTCTTTTGGGGATATCGCATATGGATCTCACTCTACGTATCAACCGAAACACCGGCCTCAAGGGACTTACCTTCTGGGGCCAATGGGCGCTGGCACAGTGCTTTATTGTTTCACTGTTATTTGTATTGGCTGAGCAGCACACGGGAACGGTCGAGTTCTATTACCGGATGTGCACCATGCTGGCCGTGTTGGCTTCGGTTCCGGCCTACACGTTCAGCGGCGCCTACCGAAAGCGCGATAACTACCTGACCGGTCTAGGCCGCTTGTTCATGGGCTGGTCGATGACTATGGCCGGGCTGACCTTCATTGCGTTCATCTGCAAGGCCGATGAGCTGTTTTCCCGTCAGGTGATCCTTGATTGGGCGGTGTACGGTTTCCTCGGTCAGGCGCTGCTGTATGCGCCGCTGCATGCGTTTTCGAAGTACTACCAGCGTTCACGCAAAAGCGAGCACAAGACCCTGATCGTCGGCACCGGCGAACTGGCTCTGGGCCTGGCGAAGAAACTCAGCGAACACGAAAACCTGCCGCTGGTAGGTCTGGTCAGCAACGGCACCCTGCCCGCTCTGGACGCGGACGCACCACGGGTCGTCGGCGATCAGGAAAACCTCCTGGAGCTGATCAAACGCCACGATATCCGTCGCCTGTACATCACGCTGTCGCTGTCCGAAGCGGCGAAGATCGAAGCGATGTATGTCGATCTGCTGGATGCCAACGTCGACGTGGTCTGGGTGCCGGACCTGAACAGCCTGACGCTGCTCAACCACTCGGTAAAAGTCGTGGACGGCCTGCCGGCGATTTACCTCAATGAAAGCCCGCTGACCAGCCGCCCGACCGCCGCCCTGAGCAAGAGCCTGATGGAGAAAAGCGTCGCGCTGCTGGCGATCATCCTGTTGAGCCCGGTGCTGCTGCTGATCTCGCTGGCGGTGAAGCTCAGCTCGCCGGGCCCGGTGTTCTTCAAGCAGGATCGCCATGGCTGGAACGGCAAGGTGATTCAGGTCTGGAAGTTCCGCTCGATGCGCGTCCACGATGACCGTGACGTCAAGCAGGCCAGCCGCAACGATTCGCGCATCACCGCTGTCGGGCGCTTTATCCGTCGCACTTCGTTGGATGAACTGCCACAACTGTTCAACGTACTGCAAGGTCACATGGCACTCGTTGGACCACGTCCGCACGCCGTGGCGCACAACAACTACTACTCGGGCAAGATCCTCGCCTACATGGCGCGTCACCGAATCAAACCGGGCATCACTGGCCTGGCGCAGATCAGCGGCTGCCGTGGTGAGACCGACACTCTCGACAAGATGGAGAAGCGTGTCGAGATCGACCTCAAGTACATCAACAACTGGTCGCTGTGGCTGGATGTGAAGATCCTGGTGAAGACACCGTTTACCCTGTTGTCGAAGGATATTTACTGAGACGCAGCGCTCGGAAAGCAACACCGCAAGGGGACGAAAGTCCCCTTTTTTGTGGGCGGGATTTGGGGGCTGGATTGGCTGGCGATTTCGGTGAGTCAGTCAATATGGATGTCGACAGGCCAGACGCTTTCGCGGGCAAGCCCGCGAAAGCGTCGGGTCGTTCAGCAACGGGCTCGGACTTGCCAATCTCCTCACCCGGAACACGTCCGTTCCGTCGGTAGTGCTGGATGAATCAAGACGGCCATCCACCACAAACCAGAATGGGAGCCAACAGGCTCCCATTTTGGCTTCCCGGTATCCCGGACTTACTCGGTAATCTTCCCGAAGTTGCGATAGAACATGTCGTCTTCACGGCTATCGGTCATCGAGTGCAGCTGGAAGCTGCGGCTGAGCCTCGCGCCACCGTCACGGGTCAGCGGCGCCCAGACCAGGTTGGCCCGGCGCATGGTCGACATGCTCATCATCTCGTCGAACGGAATCGACAGATAGATGCCCTTGTCGAAACTACCTTCGCCGTATTCCGTACTGCCAGCCGTGGTGATGGTCGCCCAGGCACCGAAGCGCACACCGTTGGAAAACTCCCGGGAGATATCCAGCGTGCCGCCAAAGTCACCCGCCAGATAACGCCCGACGCTGACCGCCGCCAGTGTTTCGTAAGGCAGATCCGTGTAACCAGTGATATGGCCGGTCAGCACCGAATAATCACGCAGGCCGAAACCCTGATCGAATTCACGCTGACGCACGTAGTTCAGGTCGGCACCGATCGCCCAGCGCTCGCCGGTCGGACGGAACAGCACCTCGCCCCCGACCCCGGCAAACATCGACTCCAGATAACCGCCGTAGACCATACCGTACAAGTCTTTGTCCAACTGCTCGGCGTGGCTGACCTGAAACAGCGGCATGGTGGTGTCGGACGTGGTCAGGTACTGACGCAAATCCGTACGCACGCGCGGCAAGCCGCTGGGTGCGTCGTATTTGAACTTGTCGAAGTTGTTCGCCAGGTTCTGGCTGAGCATCCCGCTCCACCAGGTGTTGCGGTTGAAGCGGAATTCGGCGTCGAGGTCGGCACTGAATTGATAGAGCAAGCCATCCGGGCCACCAACGTTCTGCTTGAAGCCCAGGCCGGCGCCATAACTGAAGTGCTGCAGCGGCTGGGTGTAGAGCGTCTTCTCGTTGTGCGGCATCGCCGGGTTGACCTCGGTGGTGCGGTGCAACGTTTGCAACGGCTCCTCGTTGTTGATCACTTCGCGGAAGGTCTGGCGCGGCACGCTGGTTTCTTCCAGCGGCAGGTCGTAGCGCTTGTTCACCAGGGTGAACCAGTCGATGTCGTCGTTGACGCTGTTGTCCAAAACCCGGCTCGCACGCCCCACCGCTTTGGAGGAATGGAAGTAGCGCTGTTGCTCGCCATAAACGATCAACTCGGAATCACGCTGGGCAATACGCTCGACCCGGTAGCCGGCATTCTGTTGCAGACGTTGCGATACGTTGGCCCAGTCAACCTGATCCATCGACGTAGTCGGGGCCTTCGCCGGCAGCGGCTCCGGCGTTGGATCGAAGGTCTTGGCCGGGGCCTTGCGGCTGACGAAATTGGTGTGGAAGGTGACGCCGAACATCGCCGTGTTGCCCCGCTCCCACGCGGCGCTCACATCGAGGGAGTCGGTCACCTTGAACACCGCGCCAAGGTTGATCGGCGAGTCCTGCTTGATCACGTTGTCCTTGGGTTCGCGCTTGTAATCGTTGCCTTCGTATTCGAGTTTCAGGCTCAGGCGATCCCAAGGGGTCTGGTAACTCACACCACCGAAAAACGACGGCTGGCCGCGAAAATACGAACCGGCGTTTACGTCACCCGTGCCTTCCAGGGCCGGGCGAGTCTTGAAGCGATCATCGAGATAGCCGAACGGGTTGTCGATGTCACCGCGATTACCGATGTAGCCCCAGGCGATGCCGGCACTGAAATCCAGGTTGTCGTAGCGTTTGCTGGCCACCAGGAATTCACTGGCGAACAAACCCGTACCGCCGACGTCTCGGAAGCCCAGAGAAACGTCGGGCGCCCAGTGGGTTTCCTCCCAGAGCCGGACTTTGACGTCGACCGCCTTGTCCTTGTAGCTCTGGTTGCCGCTCATTGATTCCGGGCCGTACGGACGGTTGGTGATGGCGGTGTAGCGAAACGAGCCTTCGAGCCAGTCCAGCGGCTGCAACGAAACGCTGTAGCGGCTGTAGGGCTCGGTGCGGTTGGCGTTGACGCTCAACTCGCCGGCCGGGGACATGCGCGCGGTGGGCGTCTGCAACAGCCCGGTGCCACCAAAATCGCCCTGGGTAATACGCGGCTCGGCATGGACCAGGCCGCACGGCAATAACAACACAGCTGCAAAACGCAAATTCAACGAACCACCTCAGCCAACTGCGTGGCAATAAATTCGGCCAACTGCTGATTCAGTTCAGGGATAGGCGGATCCAGATCATCGTTCTTCAACGGCACCAGAATCTTGCTGCCGGCAACGGGAAACTGCCCGCTCTCACGATTCCAGTGGGCAATGCCGACGCGCCGCGAAACACCGTTGGGCTGGATCAGCCACAGGTAATCGGCGTCGGCATCGTCCTCCAGCAGCACGCAACCGCTCAGGTATTCACGGGCCTCGAGCAACGGCTGATAAGGCAGACGGCAGGTCCCGGCGACCGCGCCCAGCACTTCCACTTCATCGACCCGCTGCGGGTAGATCAGGCGATCGCCGTCATCCAGACGAATGTTGCGGGCGAAGCCGACTTCCAGCGCCACCGGGTCCAGGTCCGCGATCTGGCGCCCGGTGACCGGCATCTTCTGCACGTCTTCGGCCATGCGCACCGCGAGGGCTTTGCGGCTCGGTCGGTCGAACAGATCGGCCATGCGCTGCAACACGTCCAGGTCGAACAGCACGCCGACCTTGAGCCGGGTCTGCTCTTCCAGCAGCGACTGACGCAGCAGCACACCGGCCAGCCAGTAACCCTCGGCGTTAGGCACGGCCTCGCTGATCACATCGGTCAATCGGCCGCCCGGCGGCAACGTCACCGGCCCGGGGTTGGCGACATCGCCGCTGACGGTGACCGCCGCCTGACTTGCGCCGGCGAGCAACATCAAACCCGCCGACAGACCCCTCAAGCGCTTCATGGCAGATGCCTGCGATCTGGGGTCAGCTGCACGATCTTCACTCGCAGTTGCGAGGTCAGTTGCTGTTCGCTCTGCACAATGAAACCGTCCACCGGATCGACCCAATAACGGTTGGTCGCCCGCAGGCCGATGGCCGGGACGTCGATACGTTCATCGACACGCAGCACGGCGTATTCCTTGTTCAGAATCTTCAGGGTTTCCGTGGATTTGCGGGTGAAGCGGCTGTTGACGATCAGCCCGACTTCCTGGCCCTTGTAGAGATCGATCCAGCGCTGGCTGGTCTGGCCATCCGCAACGTGTTGCAGGCCGCGCTTGAACGGCGAGGCATCGGACAGCCGCGTGCCGTCCAGGTCGCCCTCCGCGCCCAGGCCGATGCTGCGCACCGCGAGACCGTCACGCAGCAGCAGGACCTGCTTGCCGGACGCCACCCAGAACTGCAGGTCATCGCGCTTGCGCACCAGCGCCAGCACACCGGAACCGGACGGCGTGGTGAGTTTGAGTTGCGGATAATTGACCTCGGCCACCTGGGCCGGCGTCACGTCGATATCATCCGGGCCGACGACCGCCGACTTGAGGTTGGTCACCGACGCAACCATCAGCGGATTACAGCCACACAGCAACAAGGCCGCCATCAGGCAGACGCCAACATTCAAGGTTTTCAAAGTCGGCGGGCCTTATTTGCTGTTGTTGGTGAATTCGCTCCAGTTCTTCGCAGCGGAAGCGCCGGTGCCGACAATCGATGCCGAAGGCACCAACTGGCTGATCAGACGGTTCCAGCGAGTCACGTTGGCAGGCCCTACATAAACGACATCCTGTGGGCGCACTTCGAAGTGTGTGGCGAGGACCATGGCAGTCGGCGACTCGGCTTCCAGTTGATAGATTTTTGCCGGCTCGACATCGAGGTTTTCCACCCCGCGAATGACGTACACGGCGTTGCCGTTGGCGGTGGTCTGGCTCAGGCCGCCGACCGAACCGAGCACGTCGGACAGGTTCATGGTCGCCGTCTTGAAGCTCAGGGCGCGCGGCTGGTTGACCTCGCCCATCACGTAGATGCGCTTGTTGTCGTTGTATGGCAGATACAGTTTGTCGCCACCCTGGAGGTAGACGTTCTGCAACTCGGAATCCTGTTGATTGAGGGTATCCAGATTCAGCGGATAGACCCGCCCGTTGCGCGTCAGCAACAACCCGGACAAGTCGGCATTGTTGGTGTCGATGCCCGCCGAACCGAGGGCTTCAACCACGCTCAGCGGGTTGGTGGAAATCGCTTGCGGGCCAGCCTTGGCGACCGCGCCGGTGACCACGACTTTCTGGCTGGCGAAACGCAACACGGCGACGTCCACTTGCGGTTCGGCGATGAACGCCGACAGCCGTTGTTCGATGTCGTCGCGCAGTTGCTGGATGGTCCGGCCGGCGGCCTGGACTTCCTTGATGTACGGGTAATACAGCGTGCCGTCGGAGCGCACCAGACGGCCGTTGGCATCGATCTGCTGCTGCGCGCCCGACGGCGCGGTCAGCTCGGGGTGATCCCACACGGTGATGTACAGCACGTCGTTGTTGCCGATGCGGTACTCGGCCGGCGTCGCCAGCAATTCCGTGGGCACCGACTCACGCTTTTGCGTGGCGCGGTTCATGGAGATCAGCTTGGGGGTGATCGGAATCAACTCGACCCGGCTGCTTTCACTGGCGCCCTGGCGAGTGATGCCAAAGGTGCTCAGGTGTTGACCGGGGGAAAACATGCAACCTTGCAGAGCGAGACTTGCCAGCATTAAAAGAGAAAAACTACGAGTCATAATGGCACTACGCTATTCAAGGGCGAATCCAAAACAAAGTCACCCGACTTTCGTCGGGCGACCTTGTACTGCACCAACAGTTACTTCAGTTAGTTGTGCGTGCCGGTTGTACCCGTGGTACCGGTGGTACCCGTTGTACCGCCGTTGGCACTTCCACCACTGTTGGACGCCGCTACGGCACTGGCAACCATTGCAGTACTGGCAGCAGGCGCTGTAGAAGCCGCGACACTGCCCGATACATTGGTTACCGCAGTAAGCGGCGCTTCAGCTGCGGATGCCCAGTTGCTCAACATCGTCAACAAGGCAATCGCCATCACTTTTTTCATATCAACTCCTTTCTAACATTGCACCGTTACATCGGGTGTTCCGTTAGAGGTGGTAGAGTTCAAGTCGCAAAGAGCGCGAACAAGATCCGTTGTTCTTTCACAGTCCTACGCAACTGATAAAAGTCGAACGGCAGGTTTATATCTACGGACTTGCAAAAGGCATTGCCAGTGTAATTTCCCGACGATATCTAACAACCTGACCGAAAATAACATTGGACTAAAAGGCCATCATTCCAGATAGCCGTTGGGATGATTCGATTGCCAGCGCCAGGTATCGGTAACCATATCCTGCAAGTTGCGTGTGGCTTTCCAGCCCAGTTCTTTTTCCGCCTTGGAAGCGTCGGCCCAACTCTCGGCAATATCCCCCGAACGCCGTGGCATCACCCGAAACGGCACTGGCTTGCCGCACGCCTGTTCGAAGGCTCGCAGCACTTGCATCACGCTGTAACCGTCGCCGGTGCCGAGGTTCCAGGTATGAATGCCGGTGCGCCCGTCGATGGCCTGCAAGGCCTTCAGGTGCCCGTCCGCCAGATCGACGACGTGGATGTAATCGCGCACGCCGGTGCCGTCCGCCGTGGGGTAATCGTCGCCGAAGACCGACAACTCCTGCAGGCTGCCGACTGCGACCTGGCTGATGTACGGCAGCAAGTTATTGGGGATGCCGCTCGGGTCTTCGCCCATATGGCCGCTGTCATGGGCGCCGATCGGGTTGAAGTAACGCAGCAGCGCGATACTCCAGCGCGGCTCGGCCTGGCTCAGGTCGCGCAGCACGTTTTCGACGATCAGCTTGGATTGGCCGTAGGGATTGGTCGGAATGCCGGTAGGAAAATCCTCGCGGATCGGCATCTGCTCAGGCTCGCCGTAAACAGTGGCCGAAGAGCTGAACACCAGCCGGAAGACCCCCGCCGCCGCCATCGCCTGGCACAGCGTGATGCTGCCGCTGACGTTGGTTTCGTAATACTCGAGCGGCTTGCGCACGCTCTCGCCGACCGCTTTAAGCCCGGCAAAATGCAGGACGGCGTCAATTGAATGCTGCTGGAATATCCGGTCCAGCAACGCCCGGTCGCACACATCGCCGCGAATCATCAGCGCACTTTTGCCGCAAATGCCTTCCACGGCGTGCAGTGCCGCGTCGCTGCTGTTGCAAAGATTATCCAGAACGACAACTTCATAACCTGCTTCAAGCAATGCGAGTGTGGTGTGCGAGCCGATATACCCGGCGCCACCTGTTACCAGAATCTTCATAGCGCGGTCCATAGTGGGAAAAGTGCCAACTAGCGTGTCAAGCCCAACTTGTTTAATGTGTGCCTTGCTTCACATAAACAGGGCGACAACAACCCAAAACAAAAACAGTTCCATTGCTGGCCAGAAATATTTTTAAAGGCCAAACTGTATTGCCCGGTACTTATTAGCACTCCCGCACTTTCACCACTATCAACAGATACCGACTAAAAATAACTGTTATTTATCAAGCCGACATCTAATAACATTACCCTCTTTTACACTAAGCTAACGTTGTCACTCACAACCTGACTCAGGTATTAAAGTACAGCTTCATCAACTTGCAACTTTTCCTTATTGCAATGTAACCGATGGCTGTATGCCATGAATGTCCAGGAAACTTCTATGATTCGTAAATGTTTGTTCCCCGCTGCCGGCTACGGCACGCGTTTCTTGCCGGCCACCAAAGCCATGCCGAAAGAGATGCTGCCGATCGTCAACAAGCCGTTGATCGAATACGCCGTTGAAGAAGCACGGGACGCCGGCCTGCAGCACATGGCGATCGTCACCGGTCGGGGCAAGCGCGCACTGGAAGACCACTTCGACATCAGCTACGAACTCGAACACCAGATTCGCGGCACCGAGAAAGAGAAGTTCCTGGCCGGCACTCGCGAACTGATCGACACCTGCACCTTCTCCTACACCCGTCAGGTGGAAATGAAAGGTCTGGGCCACGCGATCCTCAGCGGTCGCCCGCTGATCGGCGACGAGCCCTTCGCCGTGGTGCTGGCCGACGACCTGTGCCTGAACCTGGAAGGTGACGGCGTGCTCACCCAGATGATCGAGCTCTACAAGAAATTCCGCTGCTCGATCGTCGCCATCCAGGAAGTCCCCCGCGACCAGACCCACAAGTACGGCGTGATCGCCGGCGAGGCAATTTCCGAGGGCATCTACCGGGTCAACCACATGGTGGAAAAACCGGCGCCGCAGGACGCTCCGTCGAACCTGGCGATCATCGGCCGCTACATTCTGACGCCCGACATCTTCGACCTGATCGCCGACACCGAGCCCGGCAAGGGCGGGGAAATCCAGATCACCGACGCCCTGATGAAACAGGCGCAGAACGGTTGTGTGCTGGCCTACAAGTTCAAGGGCCTGCGCTTCGACTGCGGTGACGCCGAGGGTTACCTGCAGGCGACCAACTTCTGCTACGACAACGTCTACCTGAAGGGCCGCTGAAAAGCGCCCCACCCATATCCGGCGAGGCAACCATGAACATCGCACAACATTCGACAGACATTGAACGGGAGGTGGACAACCTCGGGGTGATGAGCTGGTTGTCTCGTCATCAGCCGTTGCCCAGCGCCAACGAATCCTGGCTCGGGACTATCCTGCTGGTGGAGCGGATCGGCGTGTTTCCATCGTCCGGCGACATTCGCCGGACGATGCGCGATCCCTATCCCCTGCTCGCCCATCTGAAACGGATCTATGGCGAGCAGGCGCTGGAGGTCGATGACCGCGACGGCCTGAAGGTGATTCTCGGCGACTGGCGATTCCGCGTGCGCCTCTGCTGCAACGAGCCGGCGATCATCATCAATGTGGAAACCCGTTGCGTGACGCAGTTGATGCCGCAGAAGACCGCAGAGCTTCTGGATCACGTGGACAGCTTCGACAAGGGCTGAGCCCCTATTCCGAGGCGGCGCCGCAGGAAGTCCCGTGGTTGCCGCCGACGATCATCCGATAGAAGTAATCGGCAATCACCTTCCCTCCCGTGGCCGGCACCGGATGTATCTTGTCCGGGCCAATCATCGCCGCCGCATAACGTTTGACGTCCGTACCGAACGCGCATTGCAGATTGGCGTAGCCCAGATGCTGCTCGCGGGCCCAGGGTTCGAGCACCTGCGCGTAGGCCGACATTGGATAGGCGCTGGAACGCGTGGTGTCCTGGCGCATGATCAGGTTGACGCTCGCTGCCGGCTGAATCTCGCGGATCATCCCGACCAGGCCCTGAACGTTCTTCAGGTACTGTTCCGGTTTCACGCCGAAACCCTGATCGTTGCCGCCGAGCATGACCAGGTAGATGTCCGCAGGAATCTTCGACACCACCGCTTTCCACTGGGCCTGCCATTGACCATCGGCATGATAGAAATCGCCGGACGCCGCACCCGACGCCGCCAGTTTCGACACGCGCAAACCGGCCTGCTCGTTGCTCATCCACAGGCCGAACAGGGTTGGCGCGCCCTTCATCACTTCCAGCCTGAAGGACCAGTCCGTCGCGGCGGATGTACCTGACAACGGGACTTCCTGAACGCCCGCGCCGGTGAGATTCAGCGGTTGCCAGTCCGCCGAGGGCGACCAGCGATAACGCAGTTCACTGGATTCGCCGTTGCCCAGATAAAGTAACTTCGCCTGGGTGACAGCCGTGTTTATCGCTTCGCTCGGATGCGCATCGACCTGCAGCCATGCATCGGGACTTCCGGTCACGGTACGACTGTCAGGACTGGCCACACCGAGGTTCGATACCTTCCAGTCGCCGCCGAAGTATTTTTCACTGCTGCGGGTGTACTTGAAATGGCTGCCACCCAGCGCTGCGCCATGATTGAAACCGACGTAACCGGGGCCGGCGAAACCGACATCGCCGACCAGCCGCTGCACCAGTTTGTTCAGATAGAAATCCTGCCCGGCGCTGTAGCTGTCGCCGATCACCGAGACCGACAACACCTTCCCGGCCTTGCCTTCACGCCACTGGGCAAAACGCTCGCGGGCGTCACCGACTTCAACCACCGACGCCGCGACCGGCGCTGCGTCCTCCACTGCAACCATCAGGCACTTCCTTTAGCCGAAACCGGCACCGGGGAGACATTCCCCGCCGGTTTTTTCGTCGCCGCACGCTCGCCCAGAAACAGCACCGAAGTGAAGTTGAACCGGCTGAAGATCGTCGACAGCAACACCGGTCCGAGCAACCCGCAAGCCACGCCGCAGAACACCAGCACGCTTTCGTCCTTGATGCCCAGACGCCCGAGCACCGAGCGCGAGGTGGCGGCGAACAACACATGAAACAGGAAAATCGCGTAAGAGTAACCACCGAGCCAGGTCAGCGCCTTCGAGCGCATGTCACTCGACAGCAGCGCGAAGCAGGACACGCAACCCACCGTCAGGCCGATCAGGCTGCGGCGATCGATGATCAGCTCGCGATCCAACGAAGCGATGTACAACAGCGTCAGGGAGATCAGCACAAACACCAATGGGCCGACGACTTTGAACCGTTGCTTCAACGCACTGACATTTTCCTGGCCGATCATCCCCGCCACAAAGAACGGCAACAGATAGGTCGCACCGTTGATGCCGAACGCATCGAACTTGAACGGCGGCAACAGAAACACTGCGGCGGAAAACGCGAACAGCAGGTACAGACGTGTCGCCGAGCGCAGCCAACCACGCCATTCCAGCAGGCCGACAAACATGAAAATGATGAACACCGCCTGCAGGAACCAGAAGTGGTTCACCGGCACATAGAACGACAACAGCGCATCGATCACACCGACGTCCTTGTTCACGCCCGGCCCCACTGCCTGCAACACCGAGAACGGCACGCCCACGCAAAACAGCGGCACGATCAGCCGCCGCACCTTGCCGGTGAAGAACGCCGAAAAGTCATTGCCGCGAATCTTGTAGATGGAATAGATGTAACCCGAGATAAAGGTGAACAGCGGCATGCGCACGTACACCATCGAATCGGCGATCACCCGGAACGGCGAGCCGATATCGATCTTCAAACCGCCGCCCAACGGACCGATCACGTGATAGAGCACCAACAGCAGGCACGCCAGGCCGCGCAGGGTTTCGATCTCCAGGGACTTTTTCTTGCTCGACATAAAGCACCCGCCTCAATTCAGAATTCTTGATTCGACCCGCACCGGTTTGTTCGCCCGCAGCATCAACCCCAGGCCCACGAACAACACCGGCACCACCATCGAGAAGTGTCGGGCGAAGGAGCCGAAGTCCGGTTCGAACAAGCCTTGAACCAGCAGAAACGCCAGGGGAATCGCGATCAGTTCCTTGGGTTTGGTCTGGATCGGCGCGCCCTTGTAATCGGTCGAGGTGATGACTTTGAACAGCAGCAGCGCGGTCATGATCATCAGCGCCACGAAGATCACCTGGCCCGGCCCGGACAGCAGGATCAGCTCCACGGGGAACGACAGGCGGAAGAAGATAATCATCGAGTCCAGGGCCTGCGAGACAAAGTCGCTGCCGCTGAGCCACGAGACGATCAGCGACTTGGAACCCTCCTCGCCCGCCGTGCGCAGTTCGTTGTTGCTGGCGCGAATCGACGACACCGGAAAGCCCAGCGCCAACTGGATCGCCATGGCCACCGCCAGATAGAACAGGAATAGCATCAGGAAGAAGGTCATGCGCGACACGTACTTCTTCATCATGCAGACGCCGACCCAGGACAGCGAAAACAGGATCCAGTAGGGCCGGATCAACACGCCGTAGATCAACGCCGACAGGAAAAACCCGCCGCGATATTTGCGTGTCAGCGAGCTGAACAGAATGCTCAGCACCGCCACCGACACGATGATTTCCTTGGTCAGGTTTTCCAGGAAGAACGAACGCACCACGCCCCACAGACACAGGGTCCCGAAGATCGCCAAAGGCATGCGCCGGAACACCACCACGGGAATCGCCGTGAGGAAGAAATTGCAGAACATCCCGTAGGCCCAGGCGTTGGTCAGGTTGATCCCGGTGGGCCGCAGCAGGAACGCCGAACATTCGTAGGACGAGCGATCCGGCGAGAACGGGTTCCAGAAATTACAGTTGTCGGCCCGGGCATAGGACGACCACAACGTCATCGCATCCGGGCCGGGATCGCGGGGGATCAGCAGCGGCATGGCCACCGACAGAAACAGGCCGGTGAACAGGATCAGGAATGACAGCGACGAATCGAGTTTCCTGCCGCGAAACTCGATGCACGGCAGTTTCAGGCCCATGACACGACAGCCTTTTTCGCGCGCGTGGCGCGAGTCAGCAGCGCAATCACACCGAGCTGCACGGTGATCCCGAAGACACTGCCCCAGGCCGCTCCGTAAATCGAATAATGCTTGATCAACACGTAACTGACCGGCACCGACACCAGCAAGCATATGACCGCGCTGGCAAGCGACACCCGGCTGTTTTTCGAAGCGATCAAACCACCCCAGACGATGTCGCCAATGGCGCGCAGAGCGAAGGAAAAGATCAGCACACCGAGGACTCCGTTGTCCGGGCGTGGCACCGATGTCGCGACGTAATCGAGCACGAAGTTGAAAAACAGATAAATCCCTGCCGCGACTGAGGCTGATACGAGCAGCGAACGCATGACCCATTTGTTGATAAACAAGTGCCTGACCGTGAACGCTTGCTGATCACCTTGAAAACGCTTGGCGAGCACCGGTATTCCGACCACTGCCACCACCGCGTAGGACAACGCCTGCAGCGTATTGGCCGCCGACCAGGCGTACACATACTTACCGAGACTGGCGTAAGGTTCGAGGTCGACGATCAGAAAGCGCTCGACACATTGACTGAGCGCAACCAGACCCGTGCCCAGGTAAAACGGCAAACCTGCCCTCCACACGGTCGACGTCGCGAGCCCCCCTTCCTCACGCCCGTGATGAACGTTCACCACAATCAAGTAACCGACAACGATCACCAACACGTTGGCGATGACCCAAAGCCACAACACGCTGGCAATGCCCGAGACCCACCCGAGCATCATTCCACCTACGGCCAACAGAGCCCAGAGACCGCTTTTGATGAAAAACAGCAAGGCACCCGGTGTAGCTTTCTGCGCGGAAAACACGAACGAGTTGATCTCGAACGACAGGTGCTCGGTCAATAACACCAGCGTCACACAGGCGATTAACGCTGCCGTCGCCTCGACCTGCTGGAACAGTGAATAGATCAGCACCGTCAGCACCGACAACAGCAATCCCACGGCCAGATACAGCAGCAGAACCTTGTCGACCACAGGCTTCGAACTGCCGCCGACACTGATCAGCCGATTGATCTCGGAACTGAAACCGACGCTGTAGAACTTCGATGCGATCAACGACGCCGCGACCACCACGCCGTAAAAGCCCAGCGCCTCGTAACCGAGGTAATGGGTGATGGCGAGCACCAGCAGGAACTTCGCGCCCAGTGCTCCGCCGCGCAGCAACAAGCGGAATATCATCGAATGACGCCCTTGATGATGTCATCCATGGCCACGGTTTTGGCTTCGATTTCACGGCAGGTATCGGTCAGGCGCTTGCCGAAATCCGATAGCGCATTCGGCGCGTAGACCGTGTCGATGATGGTGTCGACATCGATGTCGCCACCGTTGATGACCCAGTCCTCAACGCCCATGTCCTGATAGGCGCCGAAGCCTTTGCGCTCGTAGCTGATGTGGTACGCCGGCACCCCGGAGAGCAGCGATTCGATCGCCCCGTGCAGACGTACGGAAATCACCAGGTCCGGTTGATATTTGGCAATCGTGGCCTTCAACGACAGCAGGTCTTCGGTGATGCCCAGTTCGCGATAGAACGCGCCGTCATCGTTACCCCGCACAGCGCTCTGCACCGCACAGACCACTTTGCTTTTGTTCTTCAAACGCTGCAGCAGCACCTTCAGGTTGGCCACGTAGGCGAGCTTCTTTTCCTTGCTCCATGCCGGTGGTTTACGCAGCACCACACACACCGTGGCCGGCGTCGGGGCGCAGCGGGTGAACTTGGGTTGCTGCAGGATTTTGCCGGCCAGGGCCTGCACCGCGAGGTCCGGTGCGCGGTAGACATTTTCGCAGGCATCGAACAGCGCCGAGGAGCGGTTATCGCGCACGAACACCGCGTCGGCGCTGGCGTAGTGGCCGACGATCCTGTCGCTGTCGCCGTGGAACGGCCCGATGCTTTGCGGCAGGTACACCGACGGCACTTTGCTGAGGATCGCTGTTTCCAGTTGCTTGGCGTGGCCCAGTTTCAGCTTGATGTGCTCGAAGGCACTTTTGGAGCGCATGTAGCCGCCACCGACGCCGACGATCAGATCGGTTTTCTTCAACAGATCCGCCAGCCCGGCGTAGGACTGATTGAGGAATACGGCCTGCTTGACCCGGCCCAGGCCCTTGGCTGCCATGACCGGCGCATCGAAGCGCGGGTGCGGCAGGTATTTGAAGGAATCCGGATCGGAAGCGACGACGCTTATCGCGGTGTCTTCGCCAAAGTTGCGCTGCACCAGCGCGATGGCCAGATCGACCAGCAGACCATCACCGGAATTGGAGGCACTGTAGCCATGCAAAATCGTTACGTTCATGAGCGAAGTTCTACTTAATAAGAGGGAGCGGAATACACGTCGTAGGTCTGGCGGATCATCAACGCGGCGCTGAAGCGCTCGCGGACGATGCGCCGGCCTTCGATGCCCAGGGCTGACAACGCGGGTTTCTGGATCTGCTTCAGGCGATCGGCCAGCGCCTGGTGGTCACCGGTGGGGAACACGTAGCCCGACACCCCGTGGGTGACCAGTTCCGGCAGCGACGTGCAGTCGCTGGCAATCACCGGCAAGCCCAGCGCCATGCCTTCAAGCGGCACCATGGCAAAACCTTCCCAGCGACTCGGGACAATCAGCGCGTCGGCCTGTTGATACAGCGCGTTGACCTCGGCCGGCGTGACCCATGGCAGGTATTGAACGCCGTCCATTGGCGGGCATTCGACCGTCGCCTCGTTGACCGCACTGCCGACCACTGTCAGTTTCAGGTCGTTGCGCCCGGTCCTGGCGTAGGCCTTGAGCAGCACGTCAAAGCCTTTCTGATAATCGAGCCGACCGACGAAGAGCAAATGAATCGGCTGGAGATTCTCGGCTTTGCGCTCGTCATCCTTGGGATGAATGCCGTTGTAGATCAGCCGCATGCGCTTGCGCTCTATACCGAATGCTGCGGCTTTGTCCAATTCGTACTGACTGACGCAAATGATCGTGTCAGTGACCTTCTGCAACACACGCTCGATCCACGCATAGACTTTCTGCTTGATCGGCGAGCTTTCCATCAGGAACGAAAAGGCATGCGGGCAGTAGACGATTTTCGGTTTGCGCCACGGCCGCAGAAGCACGCACACGCAACGGCCGATCACCCCGGAAAACGTGCTGTGCAGGTGCACGACGTCGGGTTTTTCCTTGAGCATCACTTGTATCAGTCGTCTGGCGAAACGCAGCAATGACGGCACATTGCGCCCGGTTCGCTCGAAGGTGCGGATCTGCTGCGGAGCGATGCCGTGCAGTTCCTTTTCCTGATCCAGCGGCACCAGATACACCAGCTCGTAGTTGGCTTGCTCGTCTTCCGGGGACGCCGAAATCGTGCGGATCACCGTCGCGACGCCACCTTTAATCGTTTCAGCCACGTGCAGTATTTTTTTCACAACCCACCCACTTTGTTGCCTGTAAGAACAATCGCTGAAACTCAGGATTTGTCGGACGCGTATTCGTAGTTGTAATAGCCGTAGCCGCCGTTGCCGTAGTAACTGGCCGCACGCTTCTCGACGCCGTTGAACACCGCGCCTTTCAACTCGATGCCGTTCTGGGCGAAGCGGCGAATCGTCAGTTCGACTTCTTTGGCCGGGTTCACCCCGAAGCGCGCGACGATCAGGCTGATGCCCGCTTCACGGCCGACAATCGCCGCGTCCGTTACCGCCAGCAGCGGTGGTGTATCGATGATCACCACGTCGTAGCGCTCGCTGAGTTCCGCCAGCAGCTCGCGGAAATTGGCGTGCATCAAGAGTTCGGAAGGATTGGGCGGCACCTGGCCCCGGCTGATGAAATGCAAGTTGTCGACTTCGACCTTGTTGATCGCCTGCTCCAGGGTGCAGCGCTTGACCAGCAGGTCCGACAAACCGTTGGTGATCGGTGTGTTCAGCGTCTTGTGCAGATGCCCCTTGCGCATGTCGGCATCGATCAACACCACGCGCTGGCCGCTCTGGGCCATGACCGCCGCGAGGTTGGAAGAAACGAACGTCTTGCCGACCTGCGGGCTCGGGCCGGAAATCATGATGCGGTTGTTGGTCGAATCCAGCGCCGCGAAATGCAGGCAGGTGCGCAGGCTGCGGATCGACTCGATGGACAGGTCCGTCGGATTGCGCAAGGCCAGCAGATACGCTGGTGTATCCGCCGTGACTTTGGCGCGGACTTTCTTGGTGTCCTCTTCCTGTTGCAGGGCGCTGTAAGGGATCGATGCGTAGACCGGCAAGCCGAGCTGCTCGATGGCTTCCGGCCCTTCCAGGCCCTTGCTCAGGGACTTGCGTAACAACACCAGGGCGACGCCGACGAAGGCACCGAGGAAGGTCGCAATCAGCACGATCAGGGCTTTCTTCGGTTTGACCGGACTGGTCAGGTCGACATCCGCCGAGTCCACCAGACGCACATTGCCCACCGCGCCGGCGCGGATGATGTCCAGTTCCTGGGACTTGTTCAGCAACTGGGTGTAGATCTGCGAAGCCACTTCGACATCGCGGGTCAGGTTGAGCAGTTCCTGTTGCGTGGCCGGCAGGTCGCCAACCTTGCCTTCCAGGGACTTCTGTTGCTGGGTCAGTTCACCGATCTGGGTCATCAGTGCCCGATAGGCCGGATGCTGTCTGGTGAACTTGCGGTCCATTTCCGCCTGCTGCATTTTCAGCTCGGAAATCCGCGTTTCGAGGGCGACGGACTGGCCGAGCACCGATTGGGTTTCCAGGGAGATGTTCACGGTCTTGCCGCGCGTCTGGTAGGCATTGAGCGCATCGCTGGCCTTGGCCAGGTCGCGTTTGACCTGCGGCAACTGGCTTTGCAGGAAAGCCAGGCTCTGCGCGGCTTCGGCCGAGGTGCGGCGTACGTTCTGGTCCACGTACAGGGAGGCGATCTTGTTGAGGATCTTTACCGCTTCGGCGGCGTCGGTGCTGGCCAGGGCCAGACGGATGATTCCCGACTCCTTGCCCTGTTCGGAAATATCCAGCGCGTCCTGATAGCCCTGAATGGTCACGATCCGTGGGTAGCGCACCACTTCGAATCGGGTACCGGGATTGGCCAGCAGCTGCGTGATCTGCCCTTCTACGCCATCCCGTGCGAAGGCTTCACCGGCAGTGCCTTCTGCCAGCAGATTGTCGTTGTCGTCGAACAACTGGAAGCGCTGCTGCTCGCCGGCGATCAGGCTGAGTTTTTTGCCCAGCAGTTCCTTGGGCAGATCGAGCCGGGCGAACTCCAGACGCTCGCCGCCCCACGCGTAGCTGCTCAGCCCGAAACGTGGCGGCGCGACGCTGAGTTCGGTTTCACCGCGATAGCGGCGCGAGAGAAAGCCGCCAATCACCGGGAAAGTATTGGGCGTGACGTCAATGTCCAGGCGCAGATCGTCGACGGTCTTGCCGATCACCGCGCGGGACTTGATGATGCCGATCTCGGTCACGGACGGCGACTGACCGCCCAGCATGCTGTTGAGGTCGGAGAAGCCGAGCATGTCGTTCTTCTTCGGCTCGACCTGCACCAGCGCGTTGGCCAGATACACCGGCGTGGCCAGAATCGCATAGGCGACGCCGGTCATCATGAACGCGCCGGTGAAGGCGCCGATCAACCATTTCTGGTCGATCAAACTGCCGAATATGCCGAGAAGATCAATACTGTCTTGATCGTTGTCACGGGTGCCGACTACTGACGGTAACTGCATAAGTCTTTCTTACCATTCACTGTTCTGAAGAATATTCATCAATGCCCGAGGCGCTGTGCCCAGGAGCCAACAGCATCTTCAATCAATGCATGGGCATGAATAAAAGCGGCCTGCCCTTGACGATACGGATCCTGTATTTCTCGTTCGTTCTGCCACTTGCCGAGAAGAAACACTTTGCCCCTGGCGTGAGAGGCAATCTTCAGTACTTGTTTTACATGCTCTTTTTCCATGACCAGAATCAGGTCTGATTCATTGACGATGTCCGCTGTCAGTTGCCGCGCCTTGAAGCCTTCGGCGCATTGCCCACGGTCTTCCAGCACCTTGCGGGCCGTTGCCTCCATGGACTCGCCGACCCTTGCGGACAAGCCTGCGGAGGCGACCGTGATGGTCGAGGGCGCCAGTGCGTTACGCAGCAACAGTTCTGCTGTCGGACTTCGGCAGATATTGCCGACGCAGACGACAAGGATCTTTTTGAACAAGGTTTACTTTCCCGTGTAATGTCAATCGGCCAACATGTCCCGTGGACTTAAATGAATCCACAGGACTTTCCTGCACTCGGAAACAGTTTCGCCTGTTAGTACCGGTGCATTAAGTACCACGGGGTCCAAAAGTCACCCAACCAGAATTACCGGACTAAAAATAACTGTGATTTTCGGCGCTTCTTTCGCTGAACGTTTTCCGACAAAAAATAACATTCGTGCACTTTTCGACCTTTTCGGCATCGCATGAAAGTAACGAGATAAACATTGGCTAGATGTCATTTCTCATCAGGAGAGCAGACATGAAAGCAGCACATCTCAAACGTCTCGGCGCCCTTTCTCTTTTGTTGTTCGGCACAACGGCTCAGGTTGATGCCAGCGAGTTGTTCCCCGCACTGCCCCACCGAACGGTCGGCATCCAGGTCAAAGTCCAGAATTTTTCCGCCGCCGATGCCGCGCAGATCAAGGCGGCAGGCTTCAGTTTCGTGCGCCTGGGCGCGTGGAGCGACAGCCTGGGCGACAAGACCTATCAGAAACAGCTCAACGACGCGTTTGCCGCCGCCGGATCCGCCGGGTTGCCGGTGCTGATGACGGTGCGCGCCATCAAACCGCTGTCGACAGACCCCACCACCGCCGGCACGGCGTTTGCCAGCGCAGTCACCAGTCTGGAGCAGACCTACGGCTCTCAACTGGTCGCGATTGAAATCTGGAATGAACCCGATCTGAACACGTACTGGCCCACGGGCAATTTCAGCACCACGTTTGCGCCGTTCATGAGCGCGATGTGCAAGGCGCTGCAAGTCAATCCCACTACCACTCCCGTCATCGGTTTCGGTTTCGCCCGGCCACCGAGCGCAGGTTCGGTCTCGACCGTGGCGCTGAACAGCATTCTCGGTACGTATCCCAAGTGCCTGAGCGCCATTTCCTACCATCCCTATGGCATGACGGCGACGCAGATCGGCAATGCGCAGACCTTCATCCAGCAGAACTTCCACCTGCCGGGCGTCATCAGCGAATGGGGGATTTCGGCATTGGCCTCCAACGGCGGTCCCGACGGACAGGCCACCAAAGTCGCGGCGTTCATCGCCGATGTGAAACGGCTGCAAATTCCGCTGACGTCGATTTATGAATGGAAGAACAGTGATTCAGGTAGCAATGACCGGGAAAAGAATTTCGGCTTGCAGACCGCAAGCGGGCAACCGAAACCGGCAGAAGCGGCCGCCAGAACGCAGTTGGACTCGGAGTAGCGCTCATACTTCATCAGTCAGTTGCTTTGAACCTGTGCTGCGATTTGGCATCGTATCTATCGATACTGCGCCCCGCCCGTTCAAACAGCCGTTTTCAGGTTGTTGCCTGCGGGGCTAACGATACATCCACATGCCCTTGAGTGGCTGTCAGCGCTCGGGTAATGTCGTCAGACCCATAGGACAGAGCACGCTCATGACTTCCAAGCTGGAACAACTCAAACAGTTCACCACCGTGGTTGCCGACACCGGCGACTTCGAAGCGATTGCCCGGGTCAAGCCGGTCGACGCCACTACCAACCCTTCCCTGCTGCTCAAGGCGGCGGCCATTCCGGCCTATGCCGAGCTGCTGAATGCCGCCGTTCACGACTGCAAGGGCGATGTCGGCCTGGCCAGCGACCGTTTCGGCGTCGCGGTAGGTCAGGAAATCCTCAAAGTGATCCCGGGCCGCATTTCCACCGAAGTGGATGCCCGCCTGTCGTTCGACAAGGACGCGATGCTCAAGCGTGCGCACCGTCTGATCGAGTTGTACGACAAGGCCGGCGTCGGCCGCGACCGTGTGCTGATCAAGATTGCCTCCACCTGGGAAGGCATCCGTGCCGCCGAAGTGCTGGAGAAGGAAGGCATCCAGACCAACCTGACCCTGCTGTTCTCCTTCGCTCAGGCCGCTGCTTGCGCCGATGCCGGCGTGTTCCTGATTTCGCCGTTCGTGGGCCGCATCTACGACTGGTACAAGAAGGCCAACGGCAACGACTACACCGGCGCCGATGATCCGGGCGTACAGTCGGTGACGCGCATCTACAACTACTACAAGGCTAACGACTACAAGACCGTGGTCATGGGCGCGAGCTTCCGTAACCTCAATCAGATCGAGCAACTGGCTGGCTGCGACCGCCTGACCATCAGCCCGGACCTGATCGACAAGCTGGCGGCAGACACCGGCAAGCTGGAGCGCAAACTGGCCCCGGGTCACGCCGGCGAAGCACGCCTGAGCCTCAACGAATCGCAATTCCGCTGGTTGTCCAACGAAGACGCGATGGCCACCGAGAAACTGGCCGAAGGCATCCGTCAGTTTGCCCGCGACCAGGAAAAACTCGAGGCGCTGCTGCAAGCCAAGCTGTAACGGGCTGACGGCAAACGCAAAAGGGCGAACCCTCACAGGTTCGCCCTTTTTTGTGCCTGATGGCTGGGAAATCAATGCCTTTCGAGGGCATTCACCAGATCATGGAAGGCTTCGCGGTTGGAATCGTTCAGGCCCATGAGAATCTTGTGCGCTTCCAGCACCTTGATCCGCACGACTTCCTCCGACTGATCCTGATCCGGCAGGTCATCGAGGCATTCCGGGCAAGGCACGGGATGGTTGACGATATTGAACACCTGCTCGAACCCCATCGATTGCAACAGACGGGTGATGTCGTCGTGGGTGGTGACCACGGTCGGCAGCAGGCCGACCTTTTGCCGCGACAGGATCGACAGCTTGGCCAGCAGGCCCAGCGTTGTGCTGTCGATGCTGCGGGTTTCGGTCAGATCGATCACGATCGCGTTGAAATTCAGCGCGGTGAAGATCTTTTCAATAGTCGCATCCAACGCCGAACACAGGGTCAGGCGAACTTCACCGACGAATTTCAGGACGAAGGTGCCATCCTGCTCGGCGAACTGGATTCTACCGGTACTCATTAAAGATTCCTGCTCAACACCAACAAGGCGATATCATCCGGCATCTCCCCTAGCGTGGCCAATCCAAAAACCTGCCGCAGGCCATCCAGGCTGCCGCCCGCCGACTTGACCCGTTGGGGCAAGGCAGCTTCTTTCTCTTTGAGTGTGGGTTCTGGCAAAAGATCCAGAATGCCATCAGACATCAGCGTCAGGCTGAATGTCGGTGGCAGCTCGAGCACGTGGTCTTCGTAGGTGGCTTCGTTGAAAAGTCCTACGGGCAGACCGCGCCCCTCGAGGTAGCGAACACTGTCAGGCGTGTACAACACAGGCAACGGCAGATGGCCGCCGATGCTATAGGTCAACAAACCGGTCTCCTCGTCGATGACTCCACCGACCATTGTGACGTGTTTACCCAGCTTACAACTGATCAGCCCCCGGTTGATATGACCAAGGACTTCCGAAGGCTTGAATTCCGGCAAGGTGCCGTTGCGCTTGGACTCGAACAGCAGGCGCGTGGTCATGAACTTCAGCAGCACCGTGACGAACGCTGAAGAGGCGCCATGCCCCGACACGTCCGCCAGATAGAACGCGACCCGCCGCTCGTCCACCCGGAAATAGTCGACAAAATCACCCGACAGGTACAACGACGGGATGATCTGGTGGGCGAACTTGAACGCGTCGATGGTCCAGGGGCTTTCCGGCAGCATGTTCATCTGCACCTGGCGACCGGCGTTCTGGTCTTCCTGGAGCAGGTTCAGGCTGGCTTCGAGCTCACGGTTGGCCTTTTCCAGCTTCTCGCGGTAGCGCTGGTTTTCCAGCAGCAGACGCGCACGATCCAGGGCCCGGCGCACGGAGTGCTCGAGCACGGCCAGATCTTCGAGAGGCTTGATCAGGTAATCCGCCGCGCCCAGGCGCAGGGCCTCGACCGCGTCGTTCATCACGCCGGCACCGGAAACCACGATCACAGGCGTCTGTGGTGACCGCTCGGTGACCTGACGAATGAGTTCGAGACCGCCCATCTGCGGCATGCGCAGATCGCAGATGACCAAGTCGGGCTTGTCTTGCTCGAATACCTGGAGACCCTGCTGGCCGTTACTGGCCTGCAAGACGCTGAAACCACTGTCTTCCAAATAGGCCGCGAGGCTCGCGCGCACTACTTCGTCATCATCGATTATCAGCAGCGTGGCACTGGTTTTTGGCATGTGGGCAAACGGCGCCAGAATTAGGTTGGCGTAGCAGGCGGGGCAAAGGCCCGGCGCAGACTACTGGATTCGCTTTCTAGCCTCTCTGCTGCACCGCTTCGGAGCGTTTGCCCCGCACACGGATGCACCAGAGGTGCCCTTCTAAGGCGCAGACGGTACTCCCATCCTTCGAGCGTTTCAAGCATGCGCGGATCGTCACTTGACGACTTTGTTTGTCAAATCACAGAGAGTTATAAGAACGTTCGAAACCGTAACTCAATGGAAGGACGCGCGGACAAAAAAAGGCGACCTTTCGGTCGCCTTTTCGGGGCTCACAAGTCGAAATCAGAAATCGTCTTCGACGTGACCGTCCTTGACCTTGAACTCGCGGTTCTGCAGGTAGGCATTGCGGATGAAGGTGTACTTGTCGCCGCTGATCAGCTTCTCGCTGGACAGCAGGCTGGCGCGGGTGTCGACGATGTTCAGGCCGTAGATGGTGTTACGCGCCGGGATGTCGTTCATGTAGCGGTACGGTGCGGTGTAGGTATCCACGTACTTGGACGGTGCATCACGCAGAGTGCTCGGGCCGAGCAACGGCAGCATCACGTACGGACCGCTGCTGACGCCCCAGTAGCCGAGAGTCTGGCCGAAGTCTTCGTCGCTGCGCTGCAGGCCCATCTTGGTGCCCACATCGAAGAAGCCCAGCAGGCCGAAGGTGGTGTTGAAGATCAGACGCGCGGTGTCGACACCGGCAGCGGCCGGTTTGGCCTGCAGGATGTTGTTCGCCAGGTTGGTGATGTCACCGACGTTGCGGAACATGTTGTGGATGCCGTCTTCCAGGAATTGCGGCGTTACATATTCGTAGCCCTGCGCAAGAGGCTTCAGCGCGTAGGTATCAACAAAGTCGTTGAACTGGAAGATCGGACGGTTGACGCTTTCCCAAGGGTCTTCTTCCGTTGCCGCCTGGGCAACGAACGGAACCAGCATCACGCTGGCGCATACACAAAGCTGAGCGAGAGGGTTGCTCCAGCGCATAGAAAAACTCCTTGGATTGTACATACGCGGCATGCGGGCCACGGTCATAAGAGGTGCAGTATAAGACGGAAACAAGGTTTTAGGCATTTCCGGCGAGAACACCTCTGTAGGACGCATCGTCACGCACTTGTCATCCAACTGTCACCGGCCATGCTTAGCCTGACTTCTATTTCAGGGACGTTTTCCATGCCTCAAGCCGAAGCCTTGCCCCTTTCAGCCCCCAACCTGACAGCCGTGCTGTTCGGGCTCAGCGGTTGCCTGGTGGACTTCGGCGCCCGTGCCCGTCATCACGCCAGCCCCGGCACCGAGCACGCCGACGCCACACCGGGCGCACTCGACAGCCTGCACAGCCTGCAGCGCCAGCTGATCCCCTGCGCCTGGCTCGATGATTTGCCCCCTGCCCTCACCCAGGTGCTTGCATCCGGATTGCCGGGCTGGATCAAACCTTCGCAACATTCGGCAACACACAATCCCTGGCCGGCACCGAATGCCTGCTGGCAAGCCCTGATGACGTTGAATGTCGATCGCCTGGACGGCTGCGTGCTGGTCAGCGGCGAACCGCGATTACTGCAATCAGGCCTGAATGCCGGCCTGTGGACCATTGGCCTGGCCTCCTGCGGTTCACTCTGCGGCCTGGCCCCGAGTGAATGGCACGCCCTCAGCCAGAAAGAACGCGAACAACTGCGCGGCAAGGCCACCGTGCAACTGTTCGGCCTGGGCGTGCACTCGGTGATCGATCATCTGGGCGAACTCGACACCTGCCTGGCCGACATCAGCCTGCGCCGTCTCAAAGGCGAAAAGCCCTGACCCGGATCATGCAGGTTGCAGCAGAGTGGATTAGTCTTAAGGAGAGCCATAGACCTTTGGCGCACGGCTGCGGTCTATGCCAGTGCCTCTCGATAAAAGGAAAACACCATGCCCGCCCGCGAACTGCAAGAACAGCTCAACACCCTGCGCGAGCAACTGGATCAGAATCCGCCGCTGTCGGAAGCCGAGCGCGCAGACCTGCACGCACTGATGCAACAGATCGAACTGGAACTTGAACTGGAAACCAAGACACAGGATTCCAATCTCGCCGACGGCGTGAACCTGGCCGTCGAACGTTTCGAACTCGAACACCCCACCATCGCCGGCACCCTGCGCAACATTGTGAATTCCCTGGTCAGCATGGGAATCTGAAACCCGCAAATGCAAAAAAGCCCTGCCAGTGATGGCAGGGCTTTTTCATGTCCGCGTTGCGGGTTACTGACGAACCAGACGATGGTTCGGCAACTGCACGCTTTCAGTGCTGCGGTACGGGTTGATGTCCAGCCCGCCCCGGCGCACATAACGTGCAAACACCGTGAGTTTTTCCGGTTTCAGCAAACGCTGCAGGTCGAGGAAAATCCGCTCAACGCATTGCTCGTGGAAGTCCGAATGCTGGCGGAAGCTGACAATGTATTCCAGCAGACTGGCGTGATCCAGCGCCGCACCACGGTATTCCACCACCACGCTGCCCCAGTCCGGCTGGCTGGTCACCGGGCAGTTGGATTTGAGCAGATGACTGTGCACGCTCTCCTCCACCATCCGCGAATCGTCGCAACGCAGCAGCTCGGGACGCGGATGTTCGTAGTTGCTGACGCTGATATCCAGATCGTCGATGCACACGCCCGGCAGCGCAACCACGCCTTCGGCTTCAACCTCTTTCAGGCTGCGAACCCGTACGCCCACCGGCTTGCCGGCAGCGGCGGACAAGTCCTTGACCAGCGTCGCTTCCAGGCTCGCTGTATCGGCGAACGGGGTCTGGTTCAACGAGTTCAGGTACAGCTTGAACGACTTGGACTCGATAATGTTCGGCGAGTCCGCCGGAATGCTGAACTCGCCGATCGCCACCACCGGTTTGCCCGACGGCAGCAGCCACGACAGTTCGAAGCAGTTCCAGAAATCCACGCCTTTATACGGCAGGGTCTCGGCGGTCAGGCCCAACTCGGCCCACTTCGCGGTGCGAGGAATCGGGAACAGCAGGGACGGTGTGTACGTGGCGATGTATTCGCTGGACTTGCCCAGCGGCGAATGTTCGGCTGCGGGATGCATGGCGGAAACCTGACTGAAGAATCAGCGGATTCTATCAGCCTTTGCTCCCGCCTTTGAGTGCTTACTGACTGACAGTCAGTTTGCCGACCATTCCGGCCTGGTAATGCCCGGGAATGTTGCAGGCAAACTCCAGGCTGGTCGCCTTGCTGAAGGTCCAGGTCAACTCGGCGGTCTTGCCGGGTTCGACCAGTACGCTGTTAGGGTCGTCGTGCTTCATGACGTGCCCCATCGACGCATGATCCATCCCCGCCATGTCGTGGGACATTTCTTTCATGCCGGTCGGCGTCAGCATGCCGCTTTGCTGCATCTGCAGCATTTCCTGCTGGTGTTTGGCATGCATCGCTGCATCGCCGAGGTTGAATTCGTGCAACAACTGGCCTTTATTCACCAAAACAAAACGAATGGTCTCACCGGCCTTGATGTCGATGGCCTTCGGATCGAACGACATGTCGCCCATCACCACTTCAATGCTGCGGCTGGCTTTGGCGGCCGGGGCCGGCTGGCCGAAGTCATACGTGTGCGCAGGGTCGGCCCAGACGGATGAACTCAGCGCCAGCAAACAGACGGCGATGGCCAGAGGGTTGCGCAAAAACATAGTCATACTCCAACAAGAAAAGGTTCAGCCTGTGGGAAACTCTAGCCCGCCCGCGCTGGCAGCTACCTGACAGGCAGATTACAACTTTGTCAGGTTGGCGCTTGTGACAATGTCCCACGGTATAAAGCTTTCGATCCTACAACCCCGAGTTGCCCATGAAACTGCTGATCGTCGAAGACCAACCGAAAACCGGCCACTACCTGCGCCAGGGCCTGACCGAGGCCGGTTTCAACACTGAACTGGTGGCGGACGGCAACACCGGGCAACAACTGGCGTTGAGCGGTGACTACGCCCTGCTGATCCTCGACGTGATGCTGCCCGGGCGCAATGGCTGGCAGATTCTGCAAGCAGTACGCAGTGCCGGGCTGGAAACGCCGATCCTGTTTCTGACCGCCAAGGACACCGTGGAAGACCGGGTTCACGGCCTCGAACTGGGTGCCGACGATTATCTGGTCAAGCCGTTTGCCTTCTCCGAACTGCTGGCCCGAGTGCGTAGTCTGTTGCGCCGCGGCAGCACCGCGCCTCAGGAAACCTGCCTGCAACTGGCCGACTTGCGCCTGGACCTGATTCGCCGCCGCGTCGAACGCAGCGGCCAGCGCATCGACCTCACGGCGAAAGAGTTCGCCCTGCTGGAAATGCTCCTGCGCCGCCAGGGCGAAGTGCTGCCCAAATCCCTGATCGCCTCGCAGGTCTGGGACATGAACTTCGACAGCGACACCAATGTGATCGAAGTGGCGATCCGCCGCCTGCGCCTGAAAATCGACGACGAATTTCCCGACAAACTGATCCACACCGTGCGTGGCATGGGTTACGTGCTTGAAGAGCGTCCTGTCTGATGCGCCGCCTGTCACTCGGCAGTCGGCTGGCGTTGCTGTTCGCCGCGTGCACCGCGACGGTTTCGCTGGTGGCGGGCGTGGTTTTCAATCGGGCCAGTGAGGCGCACTTCATTGAACTCGATCAGCAATTGCTCGAAAGCAAGCTGATCAATGTGCGTCAGACGTTGCTGAGTGGCAGCGATGCCGCACATATCACCGATGAGTTGAGCCAACAAGGCGATGTCTCGTTACGCATAAGCGGCCGCGAGGGGCGGCGCTGGTTCGGCCGTTCCCTGCAAATGCCGGCGAACCTGCCGCAGCAGCCCGGCCTGGCCACCATCAACGACAACGGCACCGACTATCGCCTGCTCAACGCCCCGCTACAGCCGGAAAAGCCTGACTCCGCGCAATTGACCTTGCTGCTGGACATCACCCATCACCAGCACTTCCTGCAACGCATGCAGCATCTGATCTGGCTGACCGTCGGTCTTTCGGCGCTGGCCACCGCACTGTTGGGCGCCTGGGCGGCACGCAGCGGTTTGCGTCCGTTGCGCCGCATGGGCGCCGTGGCACGCGGGATTTCGGCCCAATCGCTGAATGCCCGACTCCCGGAAGCGCAGATGCCTGCGGAACTCTCGGAACTGGCCCACAGCTTCAACGCCATGCTTGGACGTCTCGATGATTCTTTTCAGCGTCTCTCGGCATTCTCCGCCGACATCGCCCATGAACTGCGCACCCCGCTGTCGAACCTGCTGACCCACACACAGGTCACCCTCACCCGCCCTCGCCCACTCGAAGATTATCGCGAAGCTCTGCACAGCAACCTCGAAGAGTTGCAATGGATGGCGCAACTGGTCAACGACATGCTTTATCTGGCCAAGGCCGACCACGGATTGCTGGTGCCCAAGCGCGAACCGCTGGAACTGGCGGAAGAAGCCGATGCATTGCTGGAGTTTTTCGCACCGCTGGCCGAAGACGCTCAGGTCAGCCTGAGCCGTGACGGTGAAGGTCGGTTTGAAGGTGACCGCGCGATGCTGCGCCGGGCACTGTCGAATCTGCTGGATAACGCATTGCGCTTCACGCCGCCAGCAGGCGATGTGCGCGTGCAAATAGCCGAGCAGGCGAAATTCTTGAGAGTGACCGTCGAGAACAGTGGCGAGGGGATTTCTTCGGAGTTGTTGCCGCGTTTGTTCGACCGCTTTTACCGGGCTGATCCGGCACGTCAGGAAGGCAGCAGCGAACATGCCGGGTTGGGGCTGGCGATCACTCAGTCGATCATCAGGGCCCATGGCGGGCAGATTCATTGCGAATCGGCTCAGGGCTGGACGCGGTTTGTGATTGAGTTGCCGCAAAACGATTGAGGCCGGCAATGCCGGCCTCAATGGGTGAACTTACGAGTAACGCAACGCGTGCGCCGGTTCGATCTTCGCCGCCCGCCAGGCCGGGTAAACCGTGGCCAGGAAGCTGAGGATGAAGCCTGCCGAGCAGATCAGCAGCACGTCGCCGCCCTGCAATTCCGAGGGCAGGTTGCTGACGAAATACACGTCGGAACTGAAGATGTGCTGCCCGGTCACTCGCTCGACCCAGCCCACCATCTCACTGACGTTCAGCGCAGCAATCACGCCCAGCACGCCACCAATGATAGTGCCGACGATGCCGATCACCGTGCCCTGCACCATGAAGATCGCCATGATCTGCCGTGGTGTGGCGCCGATGGTGCGCAGGATCGCGATGTCCGCACCCTTGTCGTTCACCACCATGATCAGGGTCGCGATGATGTTGAACGCCGCCACCGCGACGATCATCAACAGCAACAGGCCGATCATGGTCTTTTCCATTTTCATCGCACTGAACAGGCTGCCCTGGGTGTGGGTCCAGTCGTCAGCCTTGAAATCAGAGCCAAGGCCGGTGGCGATGTCGGACGAAACCTTCGGCGCGGCATACAGGTCCTTCACCGCCAGACGCACACTCTGCACCTGATTCGGCTCCCAGTGCTGCATCGTCGCGGCGTCGGCCACATGGATCAGGCCCATGGAACCGTCTAGTTCGGCGCCGACCTTGAAGATGCCGACCACATTCAGACGTTGCATGCGCGGGGTGATGCCGCCCGGTGCAGTGCTGACCTCCGGCACGATCAGGGTGATCTTGTCGCCGACGTTCAGGCGGAAACGCCGGGCCGTGATTTCACCCAGCACCACGCCGAACTCCCCCGGCTTCAAGGCATCGAGACGGCCCTGAACAATGTGCTGGGCCACGATCGACACCTTGCCTTCCTGGGCCGGGTCGACGCCACTGATCTGGATCGGCTGCATCATGCCCTTGTAGGACAGCATGCCTTCCATCTCGGTGAACGGCACGGCGGCGGTCACTTCAGGGTTTTTCATAGCGGCAGCGGCCACTGGCTGCCAGTCATCGATCGGCTTGACGCCGACGATGGTCGCGTGAGGCACCATGCCGAGGATGCGCGAGCTCATTTCACGCTGGAAACCGTTCATCACCGACAGCACCACGATCATCGCCAGCACGCCGAGGGCGAGACCGATCATCGAGGTCATCGAAATGAATGAAACAAAGCGATTGCGGCGCTTGGCGCGGGTATAGCGCGTGCCGATAAAGATCGATAACGGTCTGAACATTCGCTGGGACACCGTATAAAAATAAAAGACCCGACGCCTTTTCAGGCATCGGGTTTCAAGCCGTCAGATGGGGGTCAGGCAACCTTCCTGCAGTTGCAGGACGCGGTCCATCTGGCGAGCCAGGTTCATGTCGTGAGTCACCACCAGGAACGCCGTGCGCATCGAGGTGCTGAGTTCCAGCATCAGGTCCTGAATGCCTTCGGCGGTGTGGGAGTCGAGATTGCCGGTCGGCTCGTCGAGCATCACCAGGCCCGGGTTGTTTACCAGAGCGCGGGCGATGGCCACGCGCTGGCGTTCGCCACCGGACAGCTCGGCTGGTTTGTGTTCCAGGCGATGGCCCAGACCCACTCGCTCCAGCAACGCCGTGGCCCGCTGACGCGCCTCGGGGATTGCGGTCTTGCCGATCAGCAGCGGCATGCAGACGTTTTCCAGCGCGGTGAATTCCGGCAGCAGGTGGTGGAACTGGTACACGAAGCCAAGGGCACGGTTACGCAGCAGGCCGCGCTTCTTCTCGCTCAGCGCCGACAGCTCTTCACCGTCGAGCCAGACACTGCCCTTGGTCGGCGTATCGAGACCGCCCAGCAGGTTGAGCAAGGTACTTTTGCCCGAACCGGATTTGCCGACGATCGCCACGCGTTCGCCCGGGTGCAACTCCAGTTGCAGGTTGGCCAGCACTTCCACCGACTCCGGGCCTTCCTCGTAGGACTTGCCCAGGTTGCGGCAGCTCAGGATTGCTTTTTCACTCATGCCCGACTCACTCATAACGTAGCGCCTCCGCCGGCTGGGTGCGTGCGGCACGCCAGGCTGGATACAGGGTGGCGAGGAAACTCAGGACCAACGCAGCGGCACAGACCATGATCACATCCTGGCTCTGCACCTGCGATGGCAGGTAATCGATGAAATACACGTCGGCGTTGAGGAACTTGTGCCCGATCAAGCCTTCGAGTGCCGAAATCGCCGCGCTGACATTGAGCGCCGCCAGGATTCCGACCACGGCGCCGATGGCCGTACCGACCACGCCGATCACCGTGCCCTGCACCATGAACGTGCGCATGATCGTGCCCGGCGTGGCGCCCAGCGTGCGCAGGATGGCGATGTCGCCTTTCTTGTCGTTCACCACCATCACCAGTGTGGAAATGATGTTGAACGCGGCAACCGCGACGATCAGCAGCAACAGCAGGCCGATCATGGCTTTTTCCATGCGGATCGCCTGATACAGGTTGCCGTGGGTACGGGTCCAGTCGCGGGCGTAGTAATGGTCTTCGCCGAGGCGCTGGGCGATGTTCCACGCTTCACGCGGTGCCTGGAACAGATCGTCGAACTTCAGGCGCAGCCCCTGCACCTGATCAGGCTTCCAGCGGTGCATCTTCGCCAGATCCTGCAGGTTGGTGACGCCCAGGTATCCGTCCAGTTCACCGGCGCCGACATGAAAGATGCCGACCACGGTGAAGCGTTTCATGCGCGGGAACATCCCGGCCGGGGTCACGCTGACCTCCGGCGCGACGAAGGTGATCTTGTCACCGATGCCCACGCCGAGCTTGGTCGCGGCCTTGTCGCCGATGACGATGCCGAAGCTGCCCGGCGTCAGATCGTCGAGTTTGCCCTGCTTCATGAAGTTGTCGATGATCGAGACGTTGCGTTCCAGCGCCGGATCGATGGCATTGAGCAACACCTTGGACACCTGGCCGTTGTTGGTCAGCAGCCCCTGCATCTGGGTGAACGGCGCGACGGCCGCCACCTGCGGGTTCTGCTTGACCTTGGCGGCCAGGCTCGGCCAGTCGCTGATGGCTTCACCGGATTCGATGGTCGCGTGGGGCACCATGCCCAGCACGCGGGTGCGCATCTCATGATCGAAGCCGTTCATCACCGACAGCACCACGATCATCACGACCACGCCAAGGGCGAGCCCGATCATCGAAGTCAGGGAAATGAACGACACAAAATGATTGCGACGCTTTGCACGGGTGTAACGCGTGCCGATAAATACGAAGAGAGGTCTGAACATGTCGGGGCTTGTTCGGAGGGAAAAGGAACGTCCTTGTGGCGGGGGTCGATAACCAGCTTTACACTCAGACCACCGCCGCTACCATGGGTTCGCCATGTCGACATTAGATGAAGAAGATCGCCGCGAATACTACCGTATCGAGGATTCGATCGCACTGGAAATTCGGCCCCTGTCCGCTGCTGAAGCCGCAGGCCAGGAAGTGTTGCAGGATGCTTCCCCGTTATTCAACGTGCTCAGTGAACTGCACCTGAGCGAATTCGAATCTCAGCACCTGTTGCGACAGATCAACGAGCGCGACCGTGCCATCGCGGCATTCCTGAAATCCCAGAACAAGCGCATCGACCTGCTCAGCCAGGTCATCGCCCTGACCGCACTGGGACAGATCGGCGAGCCGCAACCGGTGATCATTTCCGAGGGCGGTGTCGACTTCCAGAACCCGACACCGATAGCCGCCGGCTCGCGCCTGTCGGTAAAAATGGTGTTGATGCCACAGGCCCACGGCCTGCTGCTGCGCGCCCGGGTCACCCACTGCGACCGCAAGGGCGACGGCTACGACATCGGCACCGAGTTCGAACACTTGACCGATGCCCAGCGCCAGTTGCTCGCCCGCTATATCTTGCAAAAGCAGGCCCAGGAACGACGCCTGGCCCGCGAACAGAACGAATCAGGCATTTAATTAAGGAAGAACCGTGACCCTTATCTACGGCCACCGCGGCGCCAAGGGCGAAGCACCGGAAAACACCCTGACCAGCTTTCAGGAATGTCTCAAGCACGGCGTACGCCGTTGCGAACTGGATCTGCACCTGTCCAAGGACGGCGAGCTGATGGTCATCCACGACCCGACCCTCAAGCGGACCACCGAGCGCCGTGGCAAGGTGGTCGAGCACACCGCCGCCGATCTGGTGACCTACGACGCCCGCAAGGGCGGCCCCGGCTGGATCAAACCGTGCCCGATTCCGACCCTGGAAGAACTGTTCGAGAAATGTGATTTCGATCACTGGCAGCTCGAAGTCAAAAGCGCTTCACGCACCCGCGCTGCCACCACCGTTCTGGCCATTCGCGAAATGGCGGTCAGGCACGGGCTGCTCGACAAGGTGACGATTACCTCGAGTTCGCGGGAAGTGTTGAAAGCGGCGCTGGATCTGGTACCGGACGTGTCACGGGGTCTGGTGGCCGAATATGCCTGGCTCGACCCGCTGAAGGTTGCGGCAAGCTACGGCTGTGAGATTCTGGCGCTGAACTGGACGCTGTGTACGCCGGAACGCCTGCAGAAGGCGCAGCGTCAGGGGCTGCATGTGTCGGTGTGGACCGTCAACGAGCCTGCGCTGATGCGCAGACTCGCCGACTTCGGCGTTGACAGCCTGATTACAGACTTTCCCGGTTTGGCCACTGCCACCCTCGGGAATTGCTGAAATCGGTCTCCCCGGCCGGCTCAGGCCACCGGCCGGAGCCCGTCAAAAAAGCCGGTTGAGGCCGTCGTACGCCGCTACCCGATAGGCTTCGGCCATGGTCGGGTAGTTGAACGTGGTGTTGACGAAGTACTTCAGGGTATTGAGTTCACCCGGCTGGTTCATGATCGCCTGACCGATGTGCACGATCTCCGACGCCTGATAACCGAAGCAGTGAACGCCCAGCACCTGCAGGGTTTCGCGGTGGAACAGGATCTTCAGCATGCCTTGCGGCTCGCCGGCGATCTGCGCCCGCGCCATGCTCTTGAAGAACGCCTTGCCCACTTCGTACGGCACTTTGGCCTGGGTCAGTTCCTGCTCGTTCTTGCCGATCGAGCTGATCTCCGGAATGGTGTAGATGCCGGTCGGCACGTCATTCACGAAACGCCAGCTGCCATTGTCGACGATGCTGCCGGCCGCCGAGCGACCCTGGTCATGGGCGGCACTGGCCAGGCTTGGCCAGCCGATCACGTCACCGGCGCCATAGATGTTCTGCACGCAGGTGCGGTAATTCTCGTCGACTTCGATCTGGCCGCGGCTGTTGACCTTGACGCCGATGTTTTCCAGACCCAACTGATCGGTGTTGCCGGTCCGGCCGTTGCACCAGAGCAAGGCGTCGGCCTTGATCTTCTTGCCGGACTTCAGGTGCAGGATCACACCGTTGTCCACACCTTCGACGCGGTCATACTCTTCGTTATGACGCACGGTGATGTTGTTGTTGCTGAAGTGGTAGCTCAACGCCTGGGAGATTTCCGAGTCGAGGAAGCTCAGCAACTGACCGCGGTTGTCCACCAGTTCGACGAGCACGCCCAGACCACTGAAGATCGATGCGTATTCGCAACCGATCACGCCGGCGCCGTAAACGATCAGTTTGCGCGGCGTGTGGCCGAGGCTGAGGATGGTGTCGCTATCGTAGATACGCGGGTGGTGGAAATCGATGTCCGCCGGGCGATAAGGGCGCGAACCGGTGGCGATGATGATGTGCTTGGCCACCAGTTTCTCGACCACGCCGTTGGCGCACACCACTTCGATGGTCTGCTCGTCGGCGAAGCTGCCGGTGCCGAAGAACACGTCGACGCGGTTACGGGCGTAGTAGCCGGTACGCGAGGCGACTTGCTTGGAGATGACTTTCTCGGCGCTCTTCAACACGTCCGGGAAGGAGAACCAGCGCGGCTCCCCGATCGCACGGAACATCGGATTGGTGTTGAACTGCATGATCTGCCGCACCGAGTGACGCAGGGCCTTGGACGGGATGGTGCCCAGGTGGGTGCAGTTACCGCCGACCTGGCGACGGCTGTCGACCATCGCCACCTTGCGCCCTGCTTTGGCGGCGTTCATTGCCGCGCCTTCTCCCGCCGGGCCGGAACCCAGCACCACCACGTCGTAGTTGTAGACAGCCATGCGTACTCCTCAGAACAGGCCGCGGTGCCAGCAGCACCGGCGGCTAAATCACGCCGAACGACGGCGCGAAGGAACAATTGGGGGCCAGTTGAAAACCCGGACACAGTCTATAGAAGCGTCAACGCCGCGCACATTAACCCTTGGTCGCGTCGTAGGCTACTTTTGCCTGCACTACAACGCCAGCTTTCGCATTGTTCCGGGTCAATTTTTTGCGCCACTGAGGCGTTCGAACGCCGGACTGGTGCGGGTGACGAAACCTGTATCGGCACGAATCACAAAGAATGCACCAATGTCGTGTTTTTCGGCATAGTCCCAGGCCTTTTCCGGGCCGAGAATCAGCAACAGCGTCGATAGTCCATCAGCCATCAAGGCTGAAGGATGAATTACCGTGACTGACGCCAGGTCGTGTACGACGGGCGCTCCGGTGCGGGCATCGAAGGTGTGGGAATAACGCCTTCCGTCCTGCTGAAAATAGTTGCGGTAGTCGCCGGACGTGGAAAGCCCATAGCCATCGACATTAATGACGCGCTCAGCTACTTGCTGATCGTCATGCGGCTCCTCCAGGGCAATGCGCCAGGACGAGCCATCGAGCTTCTTCCCGGACGCCTTTAATTCGCCGGTGGCTTCGGCGAGATAGTCGTGAATCCCCATGGCGTCGAGTCGCGCGGCAATGGTGTCGACCGCGTAACCGGCAGCGATGCTGTTGAAATCGACCTCGACCGCCGCATCCTTGCACAACCGGTCGCCATCGATACGCAAATGCCGGTAACCCACCCGCTTCTGCACCTCGGCCAGCGCATCGGCACTCGGGACTTTTTCTTCACGCCCTTGTGGACCGAAACCCCAGAGATTGAGCAGCGGCTCTACGGTCAGATCGTAGGAACCTTCGCTTTGTTGTGACAGCTGCTCGCCAACCCGCACCAATTCAAGGATCGGCGCAGGCATGGTCTGACAGCGATCGGCGGGCAATGCGTTGAAACGCGAAATATCGGAGTCGGCGCGGTAGGTGGACATTTGCTGATCCACGTCGGTGAGGATCTTCTCCACTTCGACGCGGACCTCCTGCGGTGCAGGCAGATTGGCCCGACGCACGTACTTGATCGAATACGTGCTGCCCATGGTCGGGCCGCCGAACCTTTCCATGGAATCGCCGTTGCCGCATCCGGACAAAACGCCGAGCAGACCCACGAAAACCACAAACCGTCCAGTTAACAATTCTTCATCTCCGAGCAAAACCGCGCCGGCCATTATGGCCACAGAGCCCGCTCGCTCCCAAACGGCTGCACCGCTTTCATACAAAATCAAAAAAGTGAGTACCTGAACATGTCCTCCTCCACGGGCAAAGGCAAAGCGATTTTTCGCGTTGTCAGCGGCAACTTTCTCGAGATGTTCGACTTCATGGTCTACGGCTTCTACGCCACGGCCATCGCCAAGACCTTCTTCCCTACCGACAGTGCTTTCGCCTCCCTGATGCTTTCGCTTGCCACGTTCGGCGCAGGCTTCTTGATGCGCCCGCTGGGGGCGATCTTCCTTGGCGCCTACATTGACCGACACGGGCGACGTCAGGGGCTGATCATTACCCTCGCACTGATGGCGGCCGGCACCGTGCTGATTGCCTGCGTGCCGGGCTATGCCACGCTCGGTGTCGCCGCGCCACTGATCGTGCTGTTCGGCCGACTGCTGCAAGGCTTCTCCGCCGGCGTGGAACTGGGTGGCGTGTCGGTGTACCTGGCGGAAATCGCCACACCAGGGCGCAAGGGCTTCTTCGTCAGTTGGCAGTCCGCCAGCCAGCAGGCGGCCGTGGTGTTCGCCGGTCTGCTGGGTGTCGGACTCAACCACTGGCTGAGCCCGGACCAGATGGGCGACTGGGGCTGGCGCGTGCCGTTCCTGATCGGCTGCATGATCGTTCCGGTGATCTTCGTCATTCGTCGCTCGCTGGAGGAAACCCCGGAATTCCAGGCGCGTAAACATCGCCCCACCCTGCAGGAAATCGTTCGCTCGATCGGTCAGAACTTCGGCATCGTCCTCGCCGGCATGGCGCTGGTGGTGATGACCACCGTGTCGTTCTACCTGATCACTGCCTACACCCCGACCTTCGGCAAGGCGGAACTGCACCTGTCGGACTTCGATGCATTGCTGGTAACGGTGTGCATCGGCCTGTCGAACTTCTTCTGGCTACCGGTAATGGGTGCACTTTCCGACAAGATCGGACGCAAACCCCTGCTGCTGGGGGCGACGATCCTGGCGATCCTGACCGCTTACCCGGCGCTGTCCTGGCTGGTGGCGAACCCGAGCTTCAGCCATCTGCTGATCGTCGAGTTATGGCTGTCGTTCCTGTACGGCTCGTACAACGGCGCGATGGTGGTGGCGCTGACCGAAATCATGCCGGTGGAAGTGCGTACGACCGGTTTCTCGCTGGCCTACAGCCTGGCCACGGCGACCTTCGGTGGCTTCACCCCAGCAGCCTGCACTTACCTGATCCATGTGCTGGACAACAAGGCGGCACCGGGGATCTGGCTCAGTGGCGCAGCCGTATTGGGCCTGGTCGCAACCTTGGTGCTGTTCCGTGGCAACAAGCACGAACTGCGCACGGCACAAGCCGCTATCCCTCGCTAACCCAAATCGCGCACAAACAAAAACGCCCCGACAATGTCGGGGCGTTTTCATTTGCAGCTAAGGCTTAGCGCGGGAATGCTGGCGGGTTTACACCGGCCATGTCTTCCATCACGCGAACCACCTGGCAGCTGTAACCGAACTCGTTGTCGTACCAGACATACAGAACAACGCGGTTGTCTTGGGTGATGGTTGCCTCGGCATCCACGACACCGGCGTGACGCGAGCCCACGAAGTCAGTGGAAACCACTTCCTGCGAGCTGACGTAATCGATCTGCTTGTGCAGATCCGAGTGCATGGCCATCTGGCGCAGGTACTCGTTGATTTCTTCGCGGGTGGTGGCCTTTTCCAGGTTCAGGTTCAGGATGGCCATCGACACGTTCGGCGTAGGTACGCGAATCGCGTTGCCGGTCAGCTTGCCCTTGAGCACTGGCAGCGCCTTGGCAGCAGCAGTGGCGGCACCGGTCTCGGTGATAACCATGTTCAGCGGCGCGGCGCGGCCACGACGGCTGCCCTTGTGGAAGTTGTCGATCAGGTTCTGGTCGTTGGTGAACGAGTGAACGGTTTCGACGTGCCCGTTGACGATGCCGTACTGGTCGTTGACAGCCTTGAGCACCGGTACGATGGCGTTGGTGGTGCAGGACGCCGCCGAGATGATCTTGTCGTCAGCAGTGATGTCGCCGTGGTTGATGCCGTGAACGATGTTCTTCAGCGCGCCCTTACCCGGTGCGGTGAGAATCACGCGGGCAGCGCCCGGGCAGGCCAGGTGCTGGCCCAGACCGTCGGCATCACGCCATACACCGGTATTGTCTACGATCAGCGCGTTTTCGATGCCGTACTGGGTGTAGTCGACTTCGCTCGGGCTCTTGGCGTAGATCACCTGAATCAGGTTGCCGTTGGCGGTGATGGTGTTGTTTTCTTCGTCGATGGTGATAGTGCCATCGAACGGGCCGTGAACCGAGTCACGACGCAGCAGGCTGGCACGCTTGACCAGATCGTTCTCGGCGCCTTTGCGCACGACGATTGCGCGCAGACGCAAGCCGTCGCCACCACCGGTTTTTTCGATCAGGATGCGCGCCAGCAGACGGCCGATACGACCGAAGCCGTACAGCACGACATCAGTGCCTTTACGCGCGGAGGCGTTTTGCTGACCCACAACATCAGCCAACTCTTCGCGAACGAATTGTTCGGCCGTGCGGCCATTGCCTTCAGCGCGGAATTTGAACGCCAACTTGCCCAGATCCACCGAAGCCGCGCCGAGCTTGAGCTCGCTCATGGCCTTCAGCAGAGGGAATGTTTCGTGGACGGAGAGTTCGCTATCGTCGGAAGAACGATGGCGAGCAAAGCGGTGAGCTTTGAGAATCGCGATGACAGACTGGTTGATCAGGCTGCGGCCATAGATCGAGCTCACCACATTGTTATTGCGGTAGAGCTGACCGATAAGCGGAATCATCGCTTCTGCGAGTGCTTCACGGTCGATCCATTCACCAAGACACTGGTCGGGCTTCTGAGTCACGGGAACCTTCCACATGTAGGGGCAGAAAAAAGGGGCTACATTATGCCGCCGAGAACCTCTCGTAGCAATGCGCGCTTGTCGCGCAATCGGTAACAAAATTCGCTCCAAAAAAATAACGCCCTCCGCCAGCCCAGTAAAACCGGGGCTTCCAGCGCAGCCGGTTTTTCGAAGACTGTTAGACGATGTCTGTAACCCTCCGTAACACTACCCATTTTCGGCACTACATAATCGTCAAAAAAGTGCTGGTTTTTATGGTTACCACTACATTTCGCCGAAACCGTGCAGATAGACGCAGTCTGCAACTGACAGGCGGCACCGGACGCCGCTACAATTACCGACTTTGTCGCAACGCCTGGAGCTCAACCTTCCGTGCCTGTTCTGCGTCTACCGCTTCTCCCTGCCGCGGCAGGTAAACAGCACTGGGGCAACCTCCCCGGTGCCGCCCTGAGCCTGGCGATTGCCGAGGCTGCCAGCGCTGCCAAGCGCTTCACGTTACTGCTGACCGCCGACAGCCAGAGTGCCGAACGGCTGGAGCAGGAGCTGAGTTTCTTCGCCCCGGATTTGCCGGTGCTGCATTTCCCGGACTGGGAAACCCTGCCCTACGACCTGTTCTCGCCGCACCAGGACATCATTTCCCAGCGCATCGCCAGCCTTTATAGACTGCCGGAGCTGGAACATGGCGTGCTGGTGGTGCCGATCACCACGGCCCTGCATCGCCTGGCGCCGACCAAATTCCTGCTTGGCAGCAGCCTGGTGCTGGATGTCGGTCAGAAGCTCGACGTCGAGCAAATGCGCTCGCGGCTCGAAGCCAGCGGCTATCGCTACGTCGATACGGTTTACGAACACGGCGAGTTCACCGTACGCGGCGCACTGATCGACCTGTTCCCGATGGGCAGCAAACTGCCGTATCGCATCGACCTGTTCGACGACGAAATCGAAACCCTGCGCACCTTCGACCCGGAAAACCAGCGCTCCATCGACAAGGTCGATTCGGTCAAGCTGCTGCCGGCCAAAGAGTTCCCGCTGCAGAAAGAAGCGGTCACCCGTTTCAAGGCGCGTTTTCGCGAACGTTTCGATGTCGACTTCCGCCGCTGCCCGATCTTTCAGGATCTGAGCAGCGGTATCACGCCGGCCGGCATCGAGTACTACCTGCCGCTGTTCTTCGAAGAAACCTCGACCCTGTTCGATTACCTGCCCCAGGACACTCAGGTGTTCTCGCTGCCGGGCATCGAGCAAGCGGCGGAGAATTTCTGGAACGACGTGCGCAATCGATATGAAGAGCGCCGCGTCGATCCATCGCGCCCGTTATTGCCGCCCGCCGAACTGTTTCTGCCGGTGGAAGACTGCTTCGCCCGCCTGAAGAACTGGCCGCGCGTCGTTGCCAGCCAGCAGGACGTGGAAACCGGCGTCGGCCGCGAGCGCTTCCCGGCGCAGGCCCTGCCGAATCTGGCGATCGAAGCCAAGGCCACGCAACCGCTGGCCGCGCTGTCCGCCTTCCTCGACGAATTCCCGGGACGCGTGCTGTTCACCGCCGAATCAGCGGGCCGTCGCGAAGTGCTGCTGGAACTGCTGGACCGTCTGAAGCTGCGACCGAAAACCGTCGACAGCTGGCCGGACTTCGTCGCGAGCAAGGATCGCCTGGCGATCACCATCGCCCCGCTCGACGAAGGCTTGATGCTGGATGACCCGGCGCTGGCACTGGTCGCGGAAAGTCCGTTGTTTGGCCAGCGCGTGATGCAGCGTCGTCGTCGCGAAAAACGCGCCGACGCCAATAACGATGCGGTGATCAAGAACCTCACCGAGCTGCGCGAAGGCGCGCCGGTGGTGCACATCGACCACGGTGTCGGCCGCTATCTCGGCCTGACGATTCTGGAAATCGACAATCAGGCTGCCGAATTCCTGACCCTCGAATACGCCGAGAACGCCAAGCTCTACGTGCCGGTGGCCAACCTGCACCTGATCGCCCGCTACACCGGCAGCGACGACGCATTGGCCCCGCTGCACCGCCTCGGCTCCGAGACCTGGCAGAAAGCCAAGCGCAAGGCTGCCGAACAGGTGCGCGACGTGGCTGCCGAACTGCTCGACATCTATGCCCGTCGCGCCGCCCGCGAAGGTTATGCGTTTGCCGATCCGAAAGCCGATTACGCAACGTTCAGCGCCGGCTTCCCGTTCGAAGAAACCCCGGACCAGCAATCCACCATCGAAGCCGTGCGCGAAGACATGCTCGCGCCGAAACCGATGGATCGACTGGTCTGCGGCGACGTCGGTTTCGGCAAGACCGAAGTGGCCATGCGCGCCGCCTTCATCGCAGTGCATGGCGGCAAGCAAGTGGCGATCCTGGTGCCGACCACCCTGCTCGCCCAGCAGCACTACAACAGCTTCCGCGACCGCTTCGCCGACTGGCCGGTGACCGTGGAAGTGATGAGCCGCTTCAAGTCGGCCAAAGAAGTGAACGCGGCGGTGGCCGAACTGGCCGAGGGCAACATCGACATCGTCATCGGCACCCACAAGCTGCTGCAGGACGACGTCAAGATCAAAAACCTCGGACTGGTGATCATCGACGAAGAGCACCGCTTCGGTGTCCGTCAGAAGGAGCAGCTCAAGGCTCTGCGCAGCGAAGTCGACATCCTTACGCTGACCGCCACGCCGATTCCGCGCACGCTGAACATGGCGGTGTCGGGCATGCGCGATCTGTCGATCATCGCCACACCGCCGGCGCGACGCCTGTCGGTGCGCACTTTCGTCATGGAACAGAACAAGAGCACGGTCAAAGAGGCCTTGCTGCGTGAGCTACTGCGTGGTGGTCAGGTCTATTACCTGCACAACGACGTGAAGACCATCGAGAAATGCGCCGCCGAACTGGCCGAACTGGTGCCGGAAGCGCGAATCGGCATCGGCCACGGGCAGATGCGCGAACGCGAACTCGAACAGGTGATGAGCGACTTCTATCACAAGCGCTTCAATGTGCTGATCGCCTCGACGATCATCGAGACCGGCATCGACGTGCCGAGCGCCAACACCATCATCATCGAGCGTGCCGACAAGTTCGGCCTGGCGCAGTTGCACCAGTTGCGCGGCCGCGTTGGCCGCAGTCACCACCAGGCTTACGCCTACTTGCTGACACCGCCACGCCAGCAGATCACCGGCGATGCGGAAAAGCGTCTGGAAGCGATTGCCAATACTCAGGATCTGGGCGCGGGCTTCGTGCTGGCCACCAACGACCTGGAAATCCGTGGTGCCGGCGAATTGCTGGGCGACGGTCAGAGCGGGCAGATTCAGGCGGTCGGCTTCACGCTGTACATGGAAATGCTCGAGCGCGCGGTGAAGTCGATCCGCAAGGGGGAACAGCCGAACCTCGACCAGCCGCTCGGCGGCGGCCCGGAAGTCAACCTGCGGGTGCCGGCGCTGATTCCGGAAGATTACCTGCCGGACGTCCACGCACGCCTGATCCTGTACAAGCGCATCGCTTCGGCCACCGACGAGGAAGGCCTGAAGGATCTGCAGGTGGAGATGATCGACCGCTTCGGCCTGCTGCCGGAGCCGACCAAAAATCTGGTGCGCATCACGGCGCTGAAATTACAGGCCGAGCAGCTGGGCATCAAGAAAGTCGATGGCGGCCCGCAAGGCGGTCGCATCGAGTTCGCGGCGCAGACGCCGGTCGACCCGATGACTCTGATCAAACTGATCCAGAGTCAGCCAAAACGCTACAAATTCGAAGGCGCCACGATGTTCAAGTTCCAGGTGCCGATGGAGCGCCCGGAAGAGCGCTTTAATACTGTAGAGGCGCTGTTCGAGCGCCTCATCCCGAAAACTGTTTGAAGGACGCCGCATGCGCCTGTTTCGCTCACTGACCTTGTTGTTGACGCTGGTCGCCCCTTCGGCATTTGCCGATGATCTGTATCAGGTCGAAATGATTCTGGTACGCCAGAACGCCGTGCCGGCCATCGTCAGCCGCGCCGCGCCGGAAGACTGGGCCGCCGGCGCCCAACGCCTGGGCGATGACAGCAAGCGCACCACAGCGCTGAACGACGTCGCCAACAAACTCACCGCCAGCGGCGAATACAGCGTGCTGATGCACAAGGCCTGGCAGCAGACACTCGGCGAGACACCGGCGAAGGTCGCGGTCAGCGATGGTCAGGAGCAGTTCGGTCAGTTCCCCGTCGAAGGCACGATTGAAATGAAACTCGGGCGCTTTACCGACGTGAACGCCGACTTCTGGGTCAACCAGATCGACGCCAACGGCATGGTCACCGCCAGCGAACGCCTGAAGCAGGAAAGCCACACCAAGAACGGCCAGCTCAACTACCTGGACAACGGCCACCTGGCCCTGCTGATCAAGATCACTTCACTGACGGCGCCTGCGCCTCGGGAAGCGCCTGAAGTCGTTCCGGACTGATTGAAGTCCTTATGTCCCCGCCTCTGAGCAAACCGCTGGCTTCCTCCTGGGTCAGCCGGTTCAAGGAACAAAGCCTGGAGCGTGGCCGCCGCTACGCCCTGGAAAACCGGGTGCGAATCGTGCAGGTCGGCGATGCGACCATTACCGCCAGTTGCGAAGGCTCTGGCGGCAACATTTATCGTCAGACGATTCATCTGCGCGAGTCAGCCAAAGGCACGTTATTGATGGTCGACGCCACGTGCACCTGCCCGGTCCACAGCAACTGCAAACACTGTGCGGCGGTCTTGCTGCAGGTGCAGGAAACCCTCGAATACCCGGCCGCCGCCAAAGACGCCGAACTGCTGGAAAAACTCCAGGCCGTCCTGGAAAACCGCAGCCCCAAGGCTCCGCCGCAAGTGCTGGTGGACAACGTGCAGCCGGTACCGCGCCTGTGGCTGGCCAGTGTGGAGTTCAGCGCTTTCGAGCCGCGCAACGGCAAGATGCAGCGTTACATCCAGCATCGTGCGGCGCTGTCTTTCAGCTACCTCGACGAATACGTCAGCGGCCAGAAAAACAGCGACATCCTGATTCGTCAGGAAGCACAGACGCTGCGAGTCAAACGCCAGCCGGACGTCGAGCAAAGCTACCGCGAGCAACTGCGGATTCTCGGCTTTCGCATCGCCACCCGGCAAAGCAAGGCCCTGCCGGAAAGCGCCGGCGAACTCTACGAGATGGTCAACGACAGCGCCTGGCTGACGTTCACCCTGAACGATCTGCCGAAGCTGCGCACCCAAGGCTGGGAATTGCTGGTCGACGATGAATTCGGTTTCGACCTGACCGCCGTGGACGACTGGTACGCCACGGTCGAGCAGACGCCGGAGCGGGACTGGTTCGATCTGGAACTGGGCATCATCGTCAATGGCGAACGCCTGAGCCTGCTGCCGATCCTGCTCAACCTGATGCGCTCGCACACGGAAATCCTCAACCCCGAACGCCTCGCCCGGCGACGGGACGATGAGTTGATTCTGGTGAACATTCCGCAACGCAACAGTGAGCACGGGCCGTTGCAAGTCGCCCTGCCCCTTGGCCGGTTGAAACCGGTGCTGGCGACCCTGGGCGAGTTCTATCTGCAAGAGCCGGGCGAAACCACCCTGCGCTTGAGCAAGGCCGACGCCACACGCCTGAACTCGCTGGAAGGCATTCCTCTGCTGTGGGAAGGCGGGGAGCAGATTCGTAGCTTCGCCCAACGCTTGCGCGATATCCGCGACTACAGCGCCGAAGCGCCACAAGGGCTGAACGCGACACTGCGCCCTTATCAGCTTGAAGGCTTGAGCTGGATGCAGTCGCTGCGGCAACTTGAGGTCGGCGGGATTCTCGCGGACGACATGGGCTTGGGTAAAACCCTACAGACACTGGCGCATATTCTCAGCGAGAAGAACGCCGGGCGTCTGGATCGCCCGTGCATGGTGGTGATGCCCACCAGCCTGATTCCCAACTGGCTGGACGAAGCGGCGCATTTCACGCCACAGCTCAAGGTTGTCGCCCTGTACGGTGCCAGCCGTAAAAAGCATTTCGAGCATCTGGCCGATTACGACCTGATCCTCACGACTTATGCACTGCTGCCCAAGGATGTCGAACGTCTGGCCCAGCAGCCGCTGCATGTACTTGTGCTGGATGAAGCGCAGTACATCAAGAACCCGAACAGCAAAGCGGCGCAGGCTGCCCGTGAGCTCAATGCTCGTCAGCGCCTGTGCCTGAGCGGAACGCCGCTGGAAAATCACCTGGGCGAACTGTGGTCGCTGTTTCACTTCCTGCTGCCCGGCTGGCTCGGCGACGTCAAAAGCTTCAACGCCGATTACCGCGTGCCGATTGAAAAGCGCGCGAGCGAAGTCAGACTTCAGCACCTCAACGGTCGAATCAAACCGTTCCTGCTGCGCCGCACCAAGGAGCAGGTTGCCACAGAACTGCCGCCAAAAACCGAGATCATCCATTGGGTCGAGCTCAACGAGGCCCAGCGCGACGTGTACGAAACCATGCGTCTGGCGATGGACAAGAAGGTTCGCGACGAAATCACCCGCAAAGGTGTGGCGCGCAGTCAGATCATCATTCTCGAAGCGTTGCTCAAGCTGCGGCAGGTCTGCTGCGATTTGCGCCTGGTCAACGACGCCACCCTGCCCGCTCGAGGCAGCACATCGGGCAAGCTCGACAGCCTGATGGAAATGCTTGAGGAGTTATTTGAGGAAGGTCGGCGGATTCTGCTGTTTTCGCAGTTCACTTCGATGCTGTCACTGATCGAGGACGAGCTGAAAAAACGCAATGTCCCCTATGCGTTGCTGACCGGCCAAACCCGGGATCGGCGCACACCGGTGAAGGAATTCCAGAGCGGCAAGCGTCAGATCTTTCTCATCAGTCTGAAGGCTGGCGGTGTGGGTCTGAACCTGACGGAAGCGGACACCGTGATTCACTACGACCCGTGGTGGAACCCGGCGACCGAGAATCAGGCAACCGACCGTGCGTATCGTATTGGTCAGGAGAAGCCGGTATTCGTCTACAAGATGATTGCCCGGGGTACGGTCGAAGAGAAGATTCAGCACTTGCAGGAGGAAAAGTCCGACCTGGCGGCCGGTGTGCTGGATGGGCGCAAGGCCGGGGACTGGAAGCTGCAGAGTGATGATATCGAGGCGTTGTTTGCGCCATTGCCGGACAAGTTCGACAAGCGCTGAGTCCTCAGCGCCTGTTCGTTCGAGTCATTGCGGAGCTAGGCTCAGCCCTTCAGTACGCGTGCCAACGTCGACTTCACTTTGCCCATGCCGTCATGCAGCGCCTGCTCGATCTCGGCCATGGTGATCACCGCCGTGGTCTTGCCCGCCGCCGGGTTCACCACCAGCGACAGACAGGCGTATTCCAGATCCAGTTCACGAGCCAGTGCGGCTTCCGGCATGCCGGTCATGCCGACGATGTCGCAACCATCACGCTCCAGACGCACGATTTCCGCCACGGTTTCCAGCCGCGGGCCCTGGGTGCAAGCGTAAACGCCTTGATCACTGTATTCGCAGCCTTCGGCGGCCAACGCTGCAATCAATTGCTGACGCAGCGGCTCGCTGTAGGGAAAGCTGAAGTCGATGTGTGTGACATGTTCCAGATCATCGGCAAAATAGGTGTGCTCACGCCCGCTGGTGTAGTCCACGATCTGATGGGGTACGCAGAAATGTCCGGTGCCCATTGCAGGATGAATCCCGCCCACGGCATTGACCGCAATGATTGCTTCGGCGCCGGCCTGCTTCAAAGCCCACAGGTTGGCGCGGTAGTTGACCTTGTGCGGCGGAAAGCGATGCGGATGGCCGTGGCGAGTCAGGAACAGCACTTCCTTGCCGGCGTATTCACCGATCTGGACTTCAGCCGATGGCGCACCATAAGGCGTATCCACTGCCAGCGACTGACGAATGCTCAGGCCTTCCAGCTGGGTCAGGCCGGTGCCGCCGATGATTGCGTAAACCGTCATAGCGAAAAATCCTTAATCAATCAGTTGAGCGTCTTTGAGTGCGCCGACAGCGGTCAGCCAGCGCGGATCCTGACGGTATTCGGTATTGGCGAACGCCTGACCACGCATGCGTGCAATGCGCGGCGATGGCTTGACCTTCATGCGTTGCGCGGCGCTCAGGGCCAGTTCGGCGGCAGCACGATCGTTGCACACCAGGCCCATGTCACAACCGGCACTGAGTGCAGCTTCGATACGACTGGCGGCGTCGCCGACCACATGGGCACCAGCCATCGACAGATCGTCGCTGAAAATCACACCGTCGAACTGCAACTCACCGCGCAGGATGTCTTGCAACCAGCGACGGGAGAAACCGGCGGGCTGTGCGTCGACTTGCGGATAAATGACGTGGGCCGGCATGACGGCGGCCAGTTGCTTGCTGAGTCTGGCGAACGGCACGAGGTCGTTGGCGCGGATCTCTTCAAGGCTACGCTCGTCGTTGGGGATGGCGACGTGGGAGTCGGCTTCCGCCCAGCCGTGACCAGGGAAATGCTTGCCGGTAGCCGCCATGCCGGCGCTGTTCATGCCTTTGATGAACGCTCCGGCGAGTAGCGCGGCGCGCTCCGGATCGCCTTCGAATGAACGAGTGCCAACCACGGCGCTGCGCTGGTAATCCAGGTCCAGCACAGGGGCAAAGCTCAGATCGAGACCGACAGCCAGCACCTCAGTGGCCATGATCCAGCCGCATTGCTCGGCCAGGTATTCGGCATTCGGGTTGTCGGCAATCGCCCGCATGGCCGGCAGGCGCACGAAGCCCTGACGCAGGCGCTGGACGCGACCGCCTTCCTGGTCCACCGCCAGCAACAGGTCCGGACGAATGGCACGGATCGCCGCGCTCAACTCGCGCACCTGACGCGGGTGCTCGATGTTACGGGCAAAAATGATCAGGCCGCCCACTTCGGGCTGGCGCAACAATTGGCGATCTTCGGCCGTCAGCCAGGTACCGGCGACGTCCACCATCAACGAGCCTTGCAGGCCAGCAGTCATAGAGATTCCTTGAAAACGAAAAACCCGTCACCCACGAAACCACAACCAACGGCATTGCCCGGCAGGTCGGTGATTTCAATGAGTAACGGGTTCAGAACGAGAGTCGGCATGGGCGGCTAGCTTAGCGGATGTCCGCTGCCACGCCCACCCATGGACAGTTAAACCTTGGCAGGCGCCGGTGTCGATTTGCTGCGAGGACGCAACTGCGCGGTGGCCATTGCGCTATCGGTAACACCGGTTTCGGCACGCATGCCGGCGGCCAGGAACGGCACCATCAGACGCATCACCTGCTCGATGGAGGTGTTGACGCCGAAATCGGTCTCGGCAATCGCGCGCAGGGCCTTGATACCCGACATGCTGAATGCCGCAGCACCAAGCATGAAGTGCACACGCCAGAACAATTCGATAGGAGGAATACGGGGAGCGGCTTCGTTTACCAGCAGCATGTAGCGGCGGAAAACCTTGCCGTACATGTCTTCCAGATAACGGCGCAGGTGACCCTGGCTCTGGCTGAATGCAAGACCGAGCAAGCGCATGAAGATCGACAGGTCATTGCCACTGCGTGGCTGGACGACCAACGCCTGTTCGACGAGGATTTCCAGCAGCTCTTCAAGCGAAGGCTTGTTCTCTGGCTTGGCCTGGCGGCGCTCCAGTTCTTTATCGAGGCTAATGCAGAACGGACCAAGAAAACGCGAGAAAACCGCCTGGATCAGCGCCTTCTTCGAGCCGAAGTGATAGTTCACCGCTGCGAGGTTGACCCCGGCCTTGCTGGTGATCAGACGCAATGAGGTTTCGGCGAAACCTTTTTCCGCGAACAGCTGTTCTGCAGCATCAAGAATGCGTTCAACGGTTTCCGACTGGGCCATGGCTACTCCGCCTGACAAACACTTGTTTGAAACATACGTTTCAGCCTGTGCCTTGTCAAGCCTGCCGGTTCGTTTTGGGAATGGTCGGTCAGATATTTAACCACAACAAGGACGCCACATTAATCGGCGCCGTCACTGACCGTCCGGCGGCCTGGCAAAAAACGATCATTGCCAAGACCGCTTCACTGTATATAATCCCAGTCACTGTATAAAAAGACAGAGCGATCAATATGCTTAAGCTGACGCCACGCCAAGCCGAGATTCTGGCCTTTATCAAACGCTGCCTCGAAGACAACGGCTACCCGCCGACCCGTGCGGAAATCGCTCAGGAACTGGGTTTCAAATCGCCCAACGCTGCCGAGGAGCATCTCAAGGCACTCGCCCGCAAAGGCGCGATCGAAATGACTCCCGGCGCCTCTCGCGGCATTCGAATCCCCGGCTTTGAAGCCAAAGTCGACGAATCCACCCTGCCAATCATCGGCCGAGTGGCTGCCGGCGCGCCGATTCTCGCCCAACAGCACATCGAAGAGTCCTGCAACATCAACCCGGCCTTTTTCCACCCTCGCGCCGACTACTTGCTGCGCGTCCACGGAATGAGCATGAAGGACATCGGTATTTTCGACGGTGACCTGCTGGCGGTTCACACGACCCGGGAGGCACGTAACGGCCAGATCGTCGTTGCGCGGATCGGCGACGAAGTGACCGTCAAACGCTTCAAGCGTGATGGCAGCAAAGTCTGGTTGATTGCCGAGAACCCTGAGTTCGCCCCTATCGAAGTCGACCTGAAAGATCAGGAACTGGTGATCGAAGGCTTGAGTGTCGGCGTAATCCGCCGCTAAAGGAGGCTTTATGCAGTTCCCACACGCACCTCAGCAAACACAACTGCCGTTGTTCGAGGCTTTTCTGGCGCAACCATTGGCCCCCATCCTCAAGGATGTAGCCGAACGCCCATGGAATGTCGAACCCGAAGCGTTCAGTGAACTGTCGCTGCGCGGTGCGGCCGGGAACTGCCTGAACCTGCTGGCACCTATACTTCGGGAGTTGAGTGAGGATCAGGACGCACGCTGGCTGACACTGATTGCGCCACCAGCGAGCCTGACCCAGGCCTGGCTGCGGGATGCAGGACTGAATCGAGAACGCATTCTGCTGCTGCAACCGCGTGGGACTCAGAGTGCCCAGCAACTGGCTTGCGAAGCCCTGCGCCTGGGTCGTAGCCATACCGTGGTGACATGGTTGAACCCGCTCAACTCAGGCTCACGCCAACAACTGATCAGCGCCGCCCGCACCGGGGACGCTCAAAGCCTGAATATTCGACTGGGCTGACTACGTGCGCGCTATCTGGAGCGCGGGGCTTCTCAAGGGATAGAGAAGCCGAACCGGGGCGATTATCGACGGGCGGTACTCAATGAAGAACCCGCGGCCCCTCTTCCTTATCAAACTCGCCTTCAACCATTCGACCAGCCATCTGCACGCCAACGCTGAGCATCGCCTTGGCAATTTCAACGTGCTGGCCCTGCAGAAATGCCTTGGCATCCTCGGAGAAATCCAGAGTCACCAGAGAACCCTCGTCCTCGGCCCTGCGCAGTTCGATTCGGCCGTCTGGTAGCTCGACAATTTCTAGAAAGGACGTTGGCATATAGGTCTGTTCTCCACGAAAGGCAGGGATTATATAGACATCATTCGGGATTCGCTCGGGATCTTGACCAGCAGCATGCATCTCGTCGCCGCCGGTCAAGAAGCCATCAGCACTCGTTCAGGCCTTCACGGAAACGGATAGCCAGACTTTTCAGATTCTGCCGCCAGCTCTCCAACTCTTCACGACTCAGCTCTTCCGGGGCTTGTTCTTCATCCAGATTGACCGCCTGAATCAGCGGCTGGGTCACATCGCCTTTTGGCTTGTGTGGCACTCGCGGTGGCTGAAACAGCGCCGAATGTGCAGCCAGCAATTTAGCCAGCCAGGTTTCCGGATTACCCGCCAACTCGACCATCTCGGCCAACTCGGGGATTGCAATCGACTCAAGCACTTCGCGGGTCAACAGCGTTTCCGCCCGGGGCGCGTTAGCCTGTGGCAGACGGTAAAACCCTGCAATTTCGTGACACAACCCCAGCAATGCGCCGTAGAGATGAAACAGCGCCGATTCGCGCCCGGCCTGAATCAACGCAAGCGAATTCATCGCCCGCCCCTCTTCAGCCCTGGCCAGCGCTTCCAGCGACAGACCCGCGAAATAGATCTTCTGATTGGTACGGGTATAGAGCTCGTGGGCCATATCGGCACTCTCCGCAGCGAAATAATTTCTTCATACAGGTCGGACAGTGTCATGGATCAGCCGATCCGACCGCAAGCTTTAAACAAAAAGGCCGCATGAAAACCAGAAGGTTGTCATGCGGCCTTTTCTGTTGAAGCCACCCGGTCAGGGCAGCATCCGATCAGCGCTTGCTCAAGCCTTGGCTTTCGCCGGACGCTTGTCTTCAACTGTCCACTTGCCACCGTCGAAGAACGCTTTCCAGCCAGTCGGCTTGCCGTCGACTTCGGTCTGGACGTATTGCTCCTTGGTCTTGCGGCTGTAGCGGATCACTGCCGGCAGACCATCTGGATCCTTCTGCGGCGCTTCGCACAGGAAATGATACTTCGGATCGATTTCGTCTTTGTGCGGCAGAATCTCGATCACCAGCGGAGCACGGGTCTCGCGGTTTTTCGGGAACTGGCTGGCCGCCAGGAACAGGCCTGAAGCACCGTCGCGCAGGATATAAGTGTCGTTGACCTTTTCGCATTTCAGCTCAGGCATCTTCACCGGATCCATCTTCGGCGGCGCCGCGTCACCGCTCTTCAGCAGCTTGCGGGTGTTCTTGCAGGTCGGATTGGTGCAACCGAAGAACTTGCCGAAACGGCCGGTCTTGAGCTGCATCTCGCTGCCGCACTTGTCGCATTCCAGGCTCGGACCTTCGTAACCCTTGATGCGATAGCTGCCCTCTTCGATTTCGTAGCCGGCGCAATCCGGGTTGTTACCGCAGATGTGCAGCTTGCGCTTTTCATCGAGCAGGTAAGCGTCCATCGCCGTGCTGCAGATCGGGCAACGATGCTTGCCGCGCAGCACCAGGGATTCCGACTCACCCTCGTCGTCCGCAGCAATTTCATCGCCCGGCACCAGGTTGACCGTGGCCTTGCAGCGCTCTTTCGGCGGCAGGCTGTAGCCCGAGCAACCGAGGAACACACCGGTTGATGCAGTACGAATCTGCATCGGACGACCGCAAGTGGTGCACGGAATATCGGTCATCACCGGCTGGTTGGCACGCATGCCGGCTTCCGGATTCTCGGCTACTTCAAGCTTTTTCTTGAAATCGCCGTAGAACTCGTCCAGCACGTTTTTCCAGTCGCGCTCGCCCTGAGCCACGTCATCAAGGTTCTCTTCCATGCCGGCGGTGAAGCCGTAGTCCATGAGGTTCGAGAAGCTCTCGGACAGACGCTCGGTGACGATGTCACCCATTTTTTCCGAATAGAAACGACGGTTGTGCAGGGTCACGTAACCGCGATCCTGAATGGTCGAAATGATCGCCGCGTAGGTCGAAGGACGACCGATGCCGCGCTTTTCCATTTCCTTCACCAAGCTGGCTTCCGAGTAACGGGCCGGCGGCTTGGTGAAATGCTGGGTCGGATCAAGCTTGATCAACTTCATCACGTCGCCCTGCGCCATGTCCGGCAGGACGTCGTCGTCGCCAGGCTTGGTGATTTGCGGCAGAACGCGGGTGTAACCGTCGAACTTCAGGATACGGCCCTTGGCACGCAGCTCGAAATCGCCAGCGGCCACGCTGACGGTCGTCGACAGATATTGCGCCGGCAGCATCTGGCAAGCCAGGAACTGGCGCCAGATCAGCTCGTAGAGGCGCTCAGCGTCACGCTCCATACCAGCGAGCTTGCTTGGCGTGGTGTTGGCGTCGGAAGGACGAATCGCTTCGTGAGCCTCTTGTGCGCCTTCCTTGCTGCTGTAGACGTTCGGCGTTTCCGGCAGGTACTTCTTGCCGAACTCGTCTTCGATATAAGTACGCGCCATCGCCACGGCATCGGCCGAGAGGTTGGTCGAGTCGGTACGCATATAAGTGATGTAGCCGGCTTCGTACAGACGCTGGGCCATCATCATGGTTTTCTTCACGCCGAAGCCCAGGCGGTTGCTCGCGGCCTGCTGTAGCGTGGAGGTGATGAACGGCGCCGACGGCTTGCTGCTGGTCGGTTTGTCTTCACGTTTGACGATGCTGTAGCTGGAAGACTTCAGCTTCTCCAGCGCCGCCATGGCCTGGGCTTCGTTGAGCGGCTTGAAAGCTTCGCCCTTCTCACGAGCCACTTCGAAACGTACGGTCGAGCCCTTGGTGGTACCGAGGTCGGCATGCACTTCCCAGTACTCTTCCGGGATGAACGCACGAATTTCACGCTCACGCTCGACCACCAGCTTCACGGCCACCGATTGCACACGACCGGCGGACAGGCCACGGGCGATCTTGGCCCACAACAGCGGCGAGACCATGTAACCGACGACGCGGTCGAGGAAACGACGGGCCTGCTGCGCGTTCACTCGATCGATATCGAGCTCGCCCGGCTCCGAGAAGGCTTCCTGAATCGCTTTCTTGGTGATTTCGTTGAACACCACGCGCTTGTAGCGGCTGTCGTCACCACCGATGGCTTCGCGCAGGTGCCAGGCAATGGCTTCCCCCTCGCGATCCAAGTCGGTTGCGAGATAGATGGTGTCAGCATCCTTGGCGAGCCGGCGCAGCTCTTCGATGACTTTTTCCTTGCCCGGGAGGATCTCGTACTTGGCCTTCCAGCCATGATCCGGATCGACACCCATGCGCGAGACCAGCTGCTTGCGCGCCTTCTCTTTCGGCGACAGCGCTGGCGCTTCGCCCGCAGCTGCCTTGCCACGCTTGGCGGCAGGCTCCTTGCTGGCGCTAGCCGAACCGCTGGTGGGCAGGTCTCGGATATGGCCGATACTCGACTTCACCACGTATTGGTTGCCCAGATACTTGTTGATGGTCTTGGCCTTAGCCGGGGATTCCACAATGACCAGCGATTTGCCCATGGATCAGAAAATTCCTGAATTCTAGAAGTGAAAGGCGGTTGGCGCCTGACGCGGCACCGCTATATATAGTGGCTACAAGGTGAGGTCAAGCGCAGGGTTTTGCGCGCACTCGCCTTACGGCTTCGAAAAAAGGCTCGGTTCGGCTTGCACCAAAGCAAAGCGTGGGACCTGCTCGCCGTCAACTTCGACGGACTCCAGGAACATGCTCAAGGGGCGTACCCAGAAGCCGTAATCGCCATACAGGGCTTGGTAAAAGACCACTTCTTCTTCGGTCTCGGAATGCCGCGCGACACTGAATACGCGGTACTGCGGACCTTTGTAATGTTGGTAGAGCCCAGGTTGTATCGGCACGCTTCGGCCCTCACTCAAATTTTTTCAAAATAAATACAAAAATAAATTCGCAAAAACAAAAACCGGGGCACTTGGCCCCGGCTTCCATCGACGAGACGCTTAAACGCGTTCGAAGACGGTGGAGATGCCTTGGCCGAGGCCAATGCACATGGTGGCCACCCCGAAGGTGCCGCCATTCTGCTTCATCACGTTCAGCAAGGTGCCGGAAATACGGGCACCGGAGCAACCGAACGGGTGACCCAGGGCGATCGCGCCGCCGTGCAGGTTAACCTTCTCATTCATCTTGTCGAGCACTTTCAGGTCTTTCAGCACTGGCAGAGCCTGTGCGGCGAACGCTTCGTTGAGCTCGAAGAAGTCGATATCGTTGATACCCAGGCCGGCACGTTTCAGTGCTTTCTGAGTCGCCGGTACCGGACCATAGCCCATGATCGCCGGATCCACACCTGCCACCGCCATCGAACGAATCACGGCCAGCGGCTGAATACCCAGGTCCTGTGCACGCTGCGCCGACATCACGATCATGCACGAAGCACCATCGGTGATCTGCGACGAAGTACCGGCAGTCACGGTGCCGCCCTTTGGATTGAATGCCGGCTTCAGAGCCGCCAGGCTTTCCAGGGTCGTTTCCGGACGAATGGTTTCGTCGTAGTCGAAGGTTTTCAGGAAACCGTTCTCGTCATAGCCCTGCATCGGGATGATTTCGTCCTTGAACTTGCCTTCCACAGTTGCCTTGTGGGCCAACTGGTGGGAACGCACGCCAAAGGCGTCCTGCTGTTCGCGAGTGATGCCGTGCATTTTGCCCAGCATTTCAGCGGTCAGGCCCATCATGCCCGAGGCTTTTGCCGCGTACAGGGACATGTGCGGGTTCGGATCGACACCGTGCATCATGCTCACGTGGCCCATATGCTCGACGCCGCCAACCACGAACACGTCACCGTTGCCGGTCATGATCGCTTGCGCAGCGGTGTGCAGCGCACTCATCGACGAGCCGCACAGACGGCTGACGGTCTGGCCGGCCGAAGTGTGCGGGATCTGGGTCATCAGCGACGCCATGCGTGCGATGTTCCAGCCCTGCTCCAGGGTCTGGTTCACACAGCCCCAGATCACGTCCTCGACTTCTGCAGGATCGACCTTGGTGTTGCGCTCCAGCAGTTTGCTGATCAGGTGCGCCGACATGTCTTCGGCGCGGGTGTTGCGGTGCATGCCGCCCTTGGAGCGGCCCATCGGAGTACGACCGAAGTCGACAATCACGACGTCTCTAGGATTCAAGCTCATAAGTTCACTCTCACTCTAGTTGGGGGCGCTTAACCGAAGAAGCTCTGGCCGTTCTTAGCCATTTCGCGCAGCTTCGCGGTCGGGTGGTACAGCGCGCCCAAATCAGCGTACTGGTCGGCCAGGGCAACGAACTCGGCAACACCGATCGAATCGATGTAGCGCAGCGCACCGCCACGGAATGGAGGGAAACCAATACCGTAGACCAGACCCATGTCGGCTTCGGCGGCGGTTTCGACGATGCCGTCTTCCAGGCAACGCACGGTTTCCAGGCACAGCGGGATCATCATCCAGTTGATGATGTCTTCGTCAGTGACTTCACGCTGCTCGTAGACGATCGGCTTGAGCACTTCCAGTACCGACGGATCGGCGACTTTCTTCTGCTTGCCTTTCTTGTCGGCCTCGTAGGCGTAGAAGCCCTTGCCGTTCTTCTGACCCAGACGCTTGGCTTCGTAAAGCACGTCGATGGCCGAACGACGATCGTCCTTCATGCGGTCCGGGAAGCCTTCAGCCATCACGTCACGACCGTGGTGGCCGGTGTCGATGCCGACTACGTCCATCAGGTATGCCGGGCCCATCGGCCAGCCGAATTTTTCCATGATCTTGTCGATACGGACGAAGTCCACACCGGCGCTGACCAGCTTGGCGAAGCCGCCGAAGTACGGGAACAGTACGCGGTTGACCAGGAAGCCCGGGCAGTCGTTGACGACGATCGGGTTCTTGCCCATTTTCTTGGCGTAGGCAACGGTGGTGGCAATCGCCAGCTCGCTGGACTTCTCGCCACGGATCACTTCCACCAGCGGCATCATGTGCACCGGGTTGAAGAAGTGCATGCCGACGAAGTTTTCCGGACGCTTGAGGGCCTTGGCCAGCAGGCTGATGGAAATGGTGGAGGTGTTGGACGCGAGGATGGTGTCCTCTTTGACCTTGTCTTCGACTTCCGCCAGAACGGCTTGCTTGACCTTCGGGTTCTCGACCACGGCCTCAACGACCAGGTCAACGTGACCGAAATCGCCGTAGGACAGCGTAGGACGAATGCCGTTGAGCACTTCAGCCATTTTCGCGGCAGTCATGCGGCCTTTATCAACGCGGCCGACCAGCAGCTTGGCGGCTTCCGCCAGACCTTGCTCGATGCCGTGCTCGTTGATGTCCTTCATCAGGATCGGCGTACCCTTGGAGGCCGACTGATAGGCGATACCGCCACCCATGATACCGGCGCCCAGTACGGCAGCCTGCTTCACGTCCTTGGCGATTTCGTCGTAGGCCTTGGCCTTTTTCTTCAGTTCCTGATCGTTCAGGAACAGACCGATCAAGCTCTGAGCGGCAGAGGTCTTGGCCAGTTTCACGAAACCTGCGGCTTCGACTTCCAGCGCTTTGTCACGACCGAAGTTCGCGGCTTTCTGGATAGTCTTGATCGCTTCGACCGGGGCCGGGTAGTTCGGGCCGGCCTGGCCAGCCACGAAACCTTTGGCGGTTTCGAAAGCCATCATTTGTTCAATGGCGTTCAGCTTGAGCTTTTCCAGCTTCGGCTGACGCTTGGCCTTGTAGTCGAACTCGCCGGAGATGGCGTGCTTGATCAGTTCAAGGGCAGCATCCTGCAGCTTTTCAGGGGCAACCACGGCATCGACGGCGCCGACTTTCAGCGCGTCTTCAGGACGGTTTTCCTTGCCGGCGGCAATCCACTCGATAGCGTTGTCGGCACCGATCAGGCGCGGCAGACGCACGGTTCCGCCGAAGCCCGGGTAGATGCCCAGCTTGACTTCCGGCAGACCGATCTTGGCCTTGGTGGACATGACGCGGTAGTCCGCCGCCAGGCACATTTCCAGACCGCCACCCAGGGCGATGCCGTTGATTGCGGCCACGGTCGGAACGTTGAGGTCTTCGAAATCGCTGAAGATCTTGTTGGCTTCGAGATTGCCTGCAACCAGCTCGGCATCCGGCAGCTTGAAGTTGTCGACAAATTCGGTGATGTCGGCGCCGACGATGAACACGTCCTTGCCACTGCTGACGATCACGCCCTTGATCGAAGCATCTGCCTTGATGGTGTCTACGGCCTGACGCAGTTCGTTCAGGGTAAGACGGTTGAACTTGTTGACGGACTCACCCTTGAGGTCGAATTTCAATTCGACGATGCCACTTTCAAGAGCTTTAACCGTGATGGCTTTACCTTCGTAAATCATCAACTGATCTCCACGATATGGAAGCTGAACAGTACACGTCGGACGCAGGCGAATGGCTCGGCAGGACGCTTTTTCGTCAATGCTGACACCAATCCACCCGGCACACCCGCCAACGCGATAGTCGGGATTCTGTAGGAGCAGTCTGCAATACAAACGCTCAATTCATACGCCCGTTTGATTTGGGTACGCCACCTTCACGGAATTTCCGACAATTGTCAATCGCCCTAAATACGGGTTGAAATGCGACTTTGCGGTCATTTCTGTAAGACGCAGCCCGTCCACGCATGCTTGCATGTCAGGGCATTCATAAGATTAATAGTTAGAAAAGTCGCCCTAATTCACTGCAAGCCTTGTTTAACAGGCTACGCTGGCTGGACTACGAAGGAAAACAGGCGCACTTTTGCTGACCGGATCACTCCGGATCAACGCCCAAAAGAATTTCCGGCCTGCCTGGCCAACCCCGCCCGATGAATCATGTCGGGCTTTTTATTGCTCGTCTGCCAGACGTTTCGCACCGTTGCAGCGCGAAACGTCCGTGAGTCATGCCAGCGCTTTCAGCGTGGCATCGATTTCCAGCAGAACCGAAGCGTCACCCTTCTCGCCCCAATAGAGCGCGATCATCTGCTTGTCGGCTTCGACCTTGAAAACGTTGCCCGGCAATTTTTCGAAATGATTCAGCAGCAGCGGATCTTCACAGACTTCCTGCCACTGATTGACCCACACACCCGGAGATTTCTGCCAATACGTCCAGCACGCCGGCTGCTTGCCGCGCCGTGGCCGATGGTATTGCGCACACGGGTTTGGCGGCTCCTGGCTCAGCCAGTGCGGCCACTCCTGGGGCGCCAGCTGCATGGCCAGCCCGATGCGCCGGGCCTCGGTACGCAAGGCTATCCGGCCACTCTGTGCACGGGACGGGCGCAACCACGCCAGGGGGCTCAACACCACCAGCAGGATTGACACCACCAGCCAGACCGTCATATGTGTACTCCCGTTTTGTCATGAGCCCATTGCGTCACTTTGGAACCAATGCGCTTGAAACCAGCCATACTTAACAATATTGATCCCTCACGAGGAGCACCTCATGCCCTACCACCATATCCTGGTCGCCGTAGATCTGACCGAAGAGTGCGACCCTGTGATCCACCGCGCCCGAGAGCTGTCGGTGAGCAATGGCGCCAAGCTGTCGCTGGTGCATATCGTCGAACCGATGGCCATGGCCTTCGGGGGTGACGTACCGATGGATCTGTCACAACTGCAACAGCAGCAATTCGATCAAGCCAAGGAGCGCCTTGAGCGCCTGAAGCACAAGTACACCGAACTGGAAGGCTCCAACTGCCACCTGACCTACGGCCAGCCACGCCAGGAAATCCACCACTTCGCCAAGGATCAGGAATGCGACCTGATCGTGGTCGGCAGCCATGGCCGGCATGGTTTGGCGCTGCTATTGGGTTCGACCGCCAACGACGTCCTGCACGGCGCACCTTGCGATGTGCTCGCGGTGCACCTGGTCAAACGCTGATCCCAGGCACTTGTGAAAGCTAAAAAGCCCGGCGTCCATCACTGGACGCCGGGCTTTTTCATGTCTGGAAACAATCAGGCATCCAGCTCGGCCCAACGCTCCACCAGCGCATCCAGCTCAGCCTGCAACTGCTCAAGCATTGCAATCACTTTGGCCGTCTCGGCCGGCGGACGCTGGTAGAAACCGGCTTCAGCCATTTCAGCCTCGACAGCAGCAATCTGCTGCTCTTTGGCGTCGATGTCGCCCGGCAACGCTTCCAGCTCGCGCTGAAGCTTGTAGCTCAGTTTCTTCTTCGCAGCCGGGGCCGCAGCAACCGGTGCGGCGACCGGGGCCGGTTCGGCAGTGACCACCGCCGAATTCAGGTCGGCCTTGCCGGATTTGCTTTCAGTCACGCCCAACAGACGCGGCGAACCGCCCTGACGGATCCAGTCCTGATAGCCGCCGACGTATTCGCGAACCTTGCCCTCACCTTCGAAGACCAGGGTACTGGTGACCACGTTATCGAGGAATGCCCGGTCGTGGCTGACCATCAGCACGGTGCCGTTGAAGGTCAGCAGCACTTCTTCGAGCAGCTCGAGGGTTTCCACATCGAGGTCGTTGGTCGGTTCGTCGAGCACCAGCAGGTTTGCTGGCTTGCTGAACAGTTTGGCCAGCAGCAGGCGCGCACGCTCGCCGCCGGACAGCGCCTTCACCGGCGTGCGGGCACGCTGCGGGCTGAACAGGAAGTCGCCGAGGTAGCTCAGCACGTGGCGGCTCTGGCCATTGATATCGATGAAATCGCGACCTTCTGCAACGTTGTCGACCACGGTCTTTTCCAGATCCAGCTGATGGCGCAACTGATCGAAATAGGCCACGTCGATCTTGGTGCCCTCTTCCACCTTGCCGCTGGTCGGTTGCAGACCGCTGAGCATCAGTTTCAGCAGGGTGGTCTTGCCGGTACCGTTGGCGCCGAGCAGGCCGATACGATCGCCGCGCTGCAGCACCATGGAGAAATCGCGGATCAGGAACGGACCGCCCGGGTGCGCGAAACTCACGTTATCCAGCACCATCACCTGCTTGCCGGACTTCTCCGCTGTTTCCAGCTGGATGTTGGCCTTGCCGGTGCGCTCACGACGTTCGCTGCGCTCGACACGCAGGGCCTTCAACGCACGCACGCGGCCTTCGTTACGGGTACGACGGGCCTTGATGCCCTGACGAATCCACACTTCTTCCTGAGCCAGACGCTTGTCGAACAGCGCATTGGCGGTTTCTTCAGCGGCCAGTTCGGCTTCTTTGTGGACCAGGAAACTGGCGTAGTCGCCATTCCAGTCGATCAGACCGCCGCGATCCAGTTCGAGGATGCGGGTGGCCAGGTTTTGCAGGAAGGAACGGTCGTGCGTGATGAACAGCACGGCGCCCTGGAAATCCTTCAACGCTTCTTCGAGCCAGGCAATCGCACCGATGTCCAGGTGGTTGGTCGGTTCGTCGAGCAGCAGCAGATCCGGCTCGGATACCAGCGCCTGGGCCAGCAGCACGCGACGACGCCAGCCGCCGGACAACTCGGCAAGGGTCTTGTCGGCCGGCAGTTGCAGGCGGCTCAGGGTGCTGTCGACCAGGGTCTGCAAGCGCCAGCCGTCACGGGCTTCGAGGTCGTGCTGAACGTGCATCAATTTTTCCAGATCGGCGTCGGTGACGATGTTCTGGCTCAGGTGATGGTATTCGGCAAGCAGCGCACCCACGCCGTCGAGGCCTTCGGCCACCACGTCGAACACGGTCCGCTCGTCGGCCACCGGCAATTCCTGCGGCAATTCGCCGATTTTCAGACCGGGGGCACGCCACACGGCGCCGTCGTCAGGCTTCTGGTCGCCCTTGACCAGTTTCATCATGCTGGACTTGCCAGTGCCGTTGCGGCCGATGATGCACACCCGCTCACCACGGGCGATCTGCCAGGACACCTTGTCCAACAACGGCATCGCGCCGAATGCAAGGGACACATCGCTGAATTTGAGCAGGGTCATGAGCTTCTCCAAAAACCGGGCGCGCATTCTACCTGAATCGAGGGCCGAACAGGCCGGCAATTTCGCCGCTGACGTACTCTGCACAACATTTGTTGCGAACTTGTGCCGCAAGGCCCGCAAAGCTTTCGCCGTCTGCTGGCAAAAGGCTAAGCTACAGACAATTCAGTGCCGCCCACGCTGGCACTTGTCATGATTTCTCTGCCCGGATGTCTCATGCGCAGTCGCCTTCTCAGTGTTTTGTCCTGTTTGCTACTCACCGCCGCTGCTGCTCAATCCGCCCAGGCGGTGGACCTGTCCACCCAGCGCCAGTATTACGATGAGGCCAAGCGCGCCCTGGCCAAGGGCGATACCGGCCCGTATTTCCGTTACAGCCAGGCCCTCGCCGATTATCCGCTGGAGCCGTACCTGGCCTACGACGAGCTGACCGCCCGCCTGAAGACGGCCAGCAACGCGGAAATCGAGAAATTCCTCGCCGAACACGGTGACCTGCCCCAGGCCAACTGGATGAAGCTGCGCTGGTTGCGCTGGCTCGCCGACCGTGGAGACTGGGCGACTTTCGTCAAGTATTACGATCCGAAGCTCAACTTCACCGAACTGGACTGCCTGAACGCGCAGTACCAGATCAGCAGCGGCCACAAGGCCGAGGGTTACGCCAATGCCGACAAACTGTGGCTGACCGGCAAATCGCAACCCGCCGCGTGTGACGCGCTGTTCGGGATCTGGGCCGCCGATGGCCAGTTGACCGAGCAAAAACGCTGGGAGCGCACCAAACTCGCCGCCCAGGCGCGTAACTATCCACTGGCCAACAGCCTGGTCAACGGCCTGACCACGCTGTCCCCACGCGGGCGTCTGCTGGTGGATGTGGCGCAGAAACCGGAACTGCTCAACCAGCCATCGCGCTTCACCCCGGCCGACGAACCGATGTCGGACATCGTCAGCCTCGGCCTGCGCCGTCTGGCCCGCCAGGATCCGGACAAGGCCATGGATCTGCTCGATGGCTACGCCAGCAGCATGCATTTCTCGCGGGATGAAAAAGTCGCCATCGCCCGGGAAATTGGCCTGACCCTGGCCCGTCGCTTCGACAGCCGTGCGCTGGACGTGATGACCAAATATGACCCGGAACTGCGCGACAACACGGTTTCCGAATGGCGACTGCGCCTTCTGCTGCGCCTGGCGCGCTGGGACGACGCCTATCAGTTGACCCGTCGCCTGCCGCAGGATCTGGCCACCACCAACCGCTGGCGCTACTGGCAGGCCCGCAGCCTGGAACTGGCGCAACCGCAGAACCCGGAAGCACAGACGCTGTACAAGAGCCTCGCACGGGAGCGGGATTTCTACGGTTTCCTGGCCGCCGATCGCTCGCAGCTACCCTATTCGCTGGTCAACAAACCGCTGGTACTCAGCCAGGCCACTATCAACAAGGTGCGCAACACCCCCGGCGTGCGCCGCGCGCTGGAATTCCACGCCCGCGGGCAGATCGTCGACGGCCGCCGCGAGTGGTACCACGTCAGCCGTCACTTCAACCGCGACGAGATGGTCGCCCAGGCCAAACTGGCCTACGACCTGAAATGGTATTTCCCGGCAATCCGCACCATCAGCCAGGCGCAATACTGGGACGACCTGGACATCCGCTTCCCGATGGCCCACCGCGACACCCTCGTGCGTGAAGCCAAGGTTCGTGGCCTGCACTCGAGCTGGGTGTTCGCCATCACCCGTCAGGAAAGCGCCTTCATGGACGACGCCCGCTCCGGCGTCGGCGCCAGCGGCCTGATGCAACTGATGCCCGGCACCGCCAAGGAAACCGCGCGCAAATTCAGCATTCCGCTGGCCTCGCCGCAGCAGGTGCTCGATCCGGACAAGAACATTCAACTCGGCGCCGCCTACCTGAGCCAGGTGCACAGCCAGTTCAACGGCAACCGCGTGCTCGCCTCCGCCGCCTACAACGCCGGCCCGGGCCGCGTGCGCCAGTGGCTGCGCGGTGCCGACCACCTGAGCTTTGACGTGTGGGTCGAAAGCATCCCGTTCGACGAAACCCGCCAGTACGTGCAGAACGTGCTGTCCTACTCGGTGATCTACGGCCAGAAACTCAACTCGCCGCAACCGCTGGTGGACTGGCATGAGCGGTACTTTGACGATCAGTGATCCTGTAAAGATTGACGTAAACAAAAATGCCCGCATCGAAAGATGCGGGCATTTTTTATGGCGCTCTACTGGGTCGGTTACTTAGTCGGTTACTGGGTCGGTCGAAGCCAGATGCCCATCACTGAACTGCAACGCCGCCAACCGCGCATATAGCGGATTGCTCGCAATCAGTTCCTGATGCGTGCCGATCGCCACCAGCTTGCCCTGGTCCATCACCGCAATCCGGTCGGCGTTTTTCACCGTGGCCAGGCGGTGGGCGATCACCAGGGTGGTGCGGTTTTGCATCAGGCTGGGCAGGGCTTGCTGGATCAGGTGTTCGCTCTGTGCGTCGAGGGCGCTGGTGGCTTCGTCGAGCAGCAGGATCGGCGCGTCGACCAACAATGCCCGGGCAATGGCCAGACGTTGGCGTTGGCCGCCTGACAGGCCGAGGCCACCGTCGCCCAGATGGGTCTGGTAGCCGTCGGGCATTTGTTCGATGAAGTCGTGGGCGTGGGCGATTTTCGCGGCTTCCTGCACCTGCTCCAGGGTGGCGGTCGGGCAACCGTAGCGAATGTTTTCTTCGACACTGCCGAAGAACAGCGCCGGAGTCTGCGAAACCAGTGCAAAACAGCGGCGCAAATCCAGCGGATCAAGACTCGTCAGCGGCACGCCATCGATCAGGATTTGCCCCTCTCGCGGATCGTAGAAGCGCAGCAGCAAGTCATACACCGTGGACTTGCCCGCACCGGATGGCCCAACCAGCGCGAGGGTTTCGCCCGCGTTGACCGTCAGACTCAAGCCGTCAACGGCAAAGCTTTCGGGACGCGAAGGGTAGGAAAAACGCACGTCCTGCAACGCCAGCTCGCCTTTGATCCGCTCCGGCAAGGTTACCAGCCCGGCTTCCGGCGGCTGGATGATGTTCTCCGAACGCAGCAATTCGGCAATGCGCTCGGCGGCGCCCGCTGCGCGCTGCAGTTCGCCGATCACTTCGCTCAACGTGCCAAACGCACTGCCGACAATCAGGCTGTAGAACACGAACGCCGCCAGTTCACCGGCAGAAATCCGCCCGGCAATCACGTCCATCCCGCCGACCCACAACATCACCGCGACGGCACCGAGCACCAGCACGATCACCAGCGTGATCAGCCAGGCCCGCTGGAAAATCCGTTTGCGTGCGGTTTCGAACGCCTGCTCGACGGTGCCGGCGAAGCGCTGTTCGTCCTGCACCTGATGGTTGTAGGCCTGAACGGTCTTGATCTGGCCAAGGGTTTCCGAAACATAGCTGCCAATGTCGGCGATCCGGTCCTGGCTCAATCGCGAAAGATTACGCACGCGTCGCCCGAAAATCAGGATCGGCGCAATCACCAGCGGCAGCGCGATCACCACGATACTGGTGAGCTTGGCATTGGTGATGAACAGCAGCACGACGCCGCCAATGACCATCAGCAGATTACGCAGGAACAGCGACAGCGACGAACCGATCACCGATTGCAGCAACGTCGTGTCAGCGGTCAGGCGCGACTGGATTTCCGAACTGCGATTGTCTTCGTAGAACCCGGGATGCAGATACACCAGATGGTTGAACACCTGCCGACGGATGTCGGCCACCACCCGCTCGCCGATCCATGACACCAGGTAAAACCGGGCAAAAGTGCCGACCGCGAGCCCCAGCACCAACAGCATGAACAGGCCAATGGACTGGTTGAGCAGGTGCGGCGACTGGGTCATGAAACCCTGATCGACCAGCAACTTGATGCCCTGCCCCATCGACAAGGTGATGCCGGCCGTGACGATCAGCGCGAGCAGCGCACCGAAGGCCTGCCAGCGATAAGGAGCGAGAAAATGACTGGTCAGGCGCAGGGCCCGGCGGTGGCGCGAGGAGAGCATCGGGATCATTCAGGTTCACGTCGTGTGCTGATTAATAGGGCCAGCCTGGACACTCAATGGGGTGGAACTCTGCAAATCACAATGAGTCAGGTTAATTATGACCGGCCAGACTACCCCCTAGATGCTATCGGTCTAATGCCCGGGTTGAGACGAACGGTCAATTCTGCTTGAGTGAAGATACCGTTCCGGAAAGATCGAAGGGAGTTGTCACAGCCTGGTCACCTGACGGTTTTATTGTGCTTACACAACCTGATGAGGAGACAGGCCATGTCCTTGCAACACAGCAGCGACGACAAGATTCAAGTGATCCGCACCAAGCCCGGCCAACCTCTGGGTTGCTCGATTATCGATAAGGATGGGCGTGAAGTGCCAATCACTGAAGACATGATCCAGAACGCTTGCCGCGAACTGGAGAAGCGATTGGTCAAGCCTGCCGAACAAAAGTGATGTAGCCACCGTCTTCCTGACCCGGCCCTTGCAGGCCGGGTTTTTTCTGCCCGCGGTTTATACGGCCACGGCGCCCAGCGCCGTCACGATCTGACGCAGGGCCGGCGAATCACCGTCAATCCGCACCTTCAGCCCTTCGATCTCGCGCCGCACCGGATACTGTTTGCGCAACACATCGAACGCCGCACGTTGCTCGCCAACGCTACCCAACAGGGTGCGGCGGAAATCCGCATCGTCCCGGCGCGGGTCGTACACGCCACGGCACAACATCGCCAGAGCCCAGGCTGGATCGCTGTCGGCATGCAGAGAAACTTCCGACAACCACGGTGCCGGCAACAGATCGCCAAGCTGAATGCTGGCCGGCTGGCCGATGAAATCGCAGTAAGCCTGATAGATCTGCGCCGTGCCGCGTTGTTTGCCATCGAGGCTGTAACCGGCAATATGCGGGGTCGCCAGCACACAGAGCTCGGCCAAGGCGACATCGACTTCAGGCTCGGCTTCCCACACATCGAGCACCGCCTGCAGGTCTTCACGCTCCAGCAGCACTTCGCGCAACGCGGCGTTATCCACCACCGGGCCACGAGCGGCGTTGATCAGCCAGGCGCCGGGCTTGAGCTGCTGCAAACGTTGCTCGTCGAACAAGTGCCAGGTCGCGCCTTCACCACTGCGGGTCAGCGGCGTGTGCAGACTGATCACATCGCACTGCTGGATGATCTGCTCCAGGCTGACATAGTCGCCGCCCTCGGCCGCCTGACGCGGCGGATCGCAGACTTTCACGTTCCAGCCCAGCCCCTTGAGTACCTTGATCAAGCGACCGCCAACCTCACCGGCGCCGATCACGCCGTAGGTGCGTTCATTCAAATCGACGCCTTCGATTTCAGCCAGGGTCATCAGGCTGCCCAGCACATAATCCACCACACCACGGGCATTGCAGCCCGGCGCGCTGGACCAGGTGATGCCGGCCTCGTTGAAGTATTCGAGATCCAGATGATCGGTGCCGATGGTGCAGGTGCCGACAAACCGCACCTGGCTGCCCTCGAGCAACGCGCGGTTGACGTTGGTCACCGAGCGCACCAGAAGCACGTCGGCCTGCTCGACCGTGGCCCGGTCAATGGAACGGCCCGGCACCCGGCGGATCTCGCCGAAACCGGCAAAAAAGGCATCGAGCAGCGGGATATTTTCGTCGGCAACAATCAACATGGCGGGGCTCCTTGGGCGGACCGGCAGTGTAGGCGCTGGGACTGCGATGAGCCAGCAGGCTGTTGATTACAAATCCGCAACAGAGGATTTTTCCTGACCATAACGTCAGCGGCGTAGAATGCCCGGCCTTGCGCATCAACCCCTGTGGACGCTTTGCCTGTGAATTCCGTAACCGAACGCCCTGCCGCCGCTTCCCTCAACCGCCCTGCCCGGGTTCGCCTGGAGCTGAAAAATCTGCTCGGCCTGGCCCTGCCGATCATGATCGCGCAGCTGGCAACCACCGCCATGGGCTTCGTCGATGCGGTGATGGCCGGGCGCGTCGGGCCAAAGGATCTGGCGGCCGTGGCGCTGGGCAACTCGATCTGGGTACCGGTGTTTCTGCTGATGACCGGCACCCTGCTGGCCACCACGCCGAAAGTCGCCCAGCGCTTCGGCGCCGGCACCCACAGCGAGATCGGCCCGATCGTGCGTCAGGCCTTGTGGCTGGCGCTGGTGGTCGGACTGATGGCGACCGGCTTGTTGTTCAGTGCAGAACCGATCCTGCACATGATGAAAGTCGATCCGGAACTGATCGGCCCGTGCATGCAGTACCTGCACGGTATCGCCAGCGGACTGCCGGCGGTGGCGTTCTACCATGTGCTGCGCTGCACCAGTGACGGCCTCGGCCGCACCCGGCCGGCGATGGTGCTGGGCCTCTGTGGTCTGGCGCTGAACATTCCGCTCAACTACGTGTTCATTTACGGCCACTTCGGCGTGCCGGCCATGGGCGGCGTCGGTTGCGGCTGGGCCACGGCAATCGTGATGTGGGTCATGGCGCTGGGCCTGGCCGGTTACGAACGCTGGGCGCCGGCCTACAAGTCGAGCGAACTGTTCAGCCGTTTCGACTGGCCGCAATGGGCGGTGATCAAGCGCTTGCTGGCCATCGGTCTGCCGATTGGCATCGCGGTGTTTGCCGAGTCGAGCATTTTCGCGGTGATCGCGCTGCTGATCGGCAGCCTCGGCGCCACAGTGGTGGCCGGACACCAGATCGCGCTGAACGTCAGCTCGCTGGTGTTCATGATTCCGTACTCGCTGGGGATGGCCGTGACTGTGCGTGTCGGCCAGGCTCTGGGCCGTGAAGAACCCCGCGAAGCGCGTTTTGCGGCAGGTGTCGGCATGGGGACCGCGCTGGCCTACGCCTGCCTGTCGGCGAGCATGATGTTGCTGATGCGCGAGCACATTGCAGCGATCTACACCTCGGATCCGATGGTGATTCACATCGCCGCGATGCTGATCGTGTACTCGGCGCTGTTCCAGTTCTCCGACGCGATCCAGGTGACCGCCGCCGGTGCCCTGCGTGGTTATCAGGACACGCGGGTGACGATGATCCTGACCCTGTTCGCCTACTGGGGCATCGGCCTGCCGGTGGGTTACGCCCTCGGCCTGACCGACTGGTTCGGCGAGCCACGCGGCCCGAGCGGCTTGTGGGAAGGCCTGATCGTCGGCCTGAGCTGTGCGGCGCTGATGCTGTCGATCCGCCTGACGCGCAGTGCGCGCAAACGCATTCGCATCAGCCGCTCGATGGGCTGACCGGCCATAAAAAAAGACCTGCACATGCAGGTCTTTTTTTTGCCTTCCGATCAACCGGACTTCTTGCGAATCCAGTACAGATAGGTCCCGGCCTCTTCGTGCTGCCCCACCAGTTCATGGTCGAGAAACACGCAGAACTTGGGGATGTCGCGGCGGGTCGACGGGTCGGTGGCGATCACCTTGAGCAGGCCGCCGGGCACCAGGTCACGGATGTGCTGGTGCAGCATCATCACCGGCTCCGGGCAGTTGAGGCCCGTGGCGTCGAGGGTGCCGTCGACCGGCGTATCGATCATTTCACTCATGATTCACTCCTGAAACTGGCCGGCATTGTCGCCCAATGCCGGGTGTTCGGTCACCTGTCGCGCGCTCAGCGGGCTTTGGCTTTCTTCACGTCATGGCGGCGCAAATGGCAAGTCACTTCCTCGCGGTCGTGATACAGCTGCTTGCAGCCGATGTCGACCTTGATCCCGCGGGCCTTGAAACCATCGGCGATGCGTTCGAGCAGACGCTTCACTTCGGCGTAACGCTGCTTCATCGGCAACTTGAGGTTGACCACCGCTTCCCGGCAATGCCCCTCGCCGATCCACTCTTCGAGCATCGCAGCATTGCGCGCCGGTTTCTCGACGATGTCGCAGACCATCCAGTCCACCGGCTGCTTGGGCTTGAAGGTGAAACCATCGGCCATCAAGTGCTGCACCAGACCGGTGTCCATCAGGCTTTCGGCCATCGGCCCGTTGTCGATGGCGGTCACCAGCATGCCGCGATTGACCAGTTGCCAGGTCCAGCCCCCCGGCGCCGCGCCGAGGTCGACACCGGTCATGTCGCTGTGCAGGCGCTCGTCCCACTGATCCCGGGGGATGAAGTGGTGCCAGGCTTCTTCCAGCTTCAACGTGGAACGGCTTGGCGCCTCACGCGGGAACTTCAAACGCGGAATGCCCATCGGCCACATCGCCGAGTTACCGGCATCGGCCAGACCGAGGAACACCTCACGGCCGCTCTTGAAGGTCAGCAGCAGGCGCGGCTTGCCGGCGTCGTCCACCAGTTTGCCGGCGCCGGTCAGCGCCTTGCGCAGCGGGCCTTCGAACTTCTTGCAGAAATTCGACAGTTCCTTGCCGTCGTTGGTGTCGACGACTTCCAGCCACAAGCTGCCGCACACCGGGAATTCGGCCATGTGCGCGAGGATCACGCTGATGCGGTCGGTTTCCGGCAGATCGATGAAAACCCCGCGAGCCCATTGGCGCGGGAAGATCAGCTCGGCGAAACGCTGGCCACGCATCAGGCGCTCGGCGCCGTCTTCTTCGGTGCAGACGAACTCGGCGCAAGCGGTCGCCGGTTTGGCCTTGGCGTAGCCGGCCACGTTCAGTTGGGCGGCGAGGTCGGAAATCTCCGAGCAGACTTCGCCTTCGAAGCCCGGCCGGCAATGCATGAATAGGGTGTTCATTCTTACTCCTGGGCAGAGGGCGGTCATTCATCCCCTGCGCGATGTCCAGGCTTGCGTCAAAGCAAAGCCTGTCACGAAAACCGGCGCATGATAGCCGATGTCGGAACCTTGGACTTGCCCATAGAGTCCAGTTATTAGCCAGCTACCTAAAACAGGGCTAAGTTTTAAGCTCTATTCGTCCCCTCAATCCGTAGCCGTGCGGATTCAAAGGAGTGATCGTAATGCCGTCCCTTGATAGTCTGAAATCTCTTAAAACCCTGAAAGTCGACGACAAGACTTACCACTACTTCAGCCTGCCGGATGCTGCCAAAAGCCTGGGCAATATCGACAAGCTGCCCATGTCGCTGAAAGTCCTGCTGGAAAACCTGCTGCGCTGGGAAGATGAAAAAACTGTCACCGGCGCCGACCTCAAGGCGATTGCCGCGTGGCTCAAGGAGCGCCGCTCCGACCGGGAAATCCAGTACCGCCCTGCCCGCGTGCTGATGCAGGACTTTACCGGCGTCCCCGCCGTGGTCGATCTGGCCGCGATGCGCGCCGCCATGGCCAAGGCCGGCGGCGATCCGCAGCGAATCAACCCGCTGTCTCCGGTGGATCTGGTGATCGACCACTCGGTGATGGTCGACAAGTTCGCCAGCGCCAGCGCATTCGAACAGAACGTCGACATCGAAATGCAGCGCAACGGCGAACGCTACGCCTTCCTGCGCTGGGGTCAGAGCGCCTTCGACAACTTCAGCGTGGTGCCGCCGGGCACCGGGATCTGCCACCAGGTCAACCTCGAATACCTCGGGCGCACGGTGTGGACCAAGGACGAAGACGGCCGCACCTATGCCTTCCCCGACACGCTGGTCGGCACTGATTCCCACACCACAATGATCAACGGTCTCGGCGTGCTCGGCTGGGGTGTCGGCGGTATCGAAGCCGAAGCGGCGATGCTCGGGCAACCAGTGTCGATGCTGATTCCCGAGGTGATCGGCTTCAAACTCACCGGCAAGCTCAAGGAAGGCATCACCGCCACCGACCTGGTGCTGACCGTGACCCAGATGCTGCGCAAGAAAGGCGTGGTCGGCAAATTCGTCGAGTTCTACGGTGACGGCCTCGCCGACCTGCCGCTGGCCGACCGCGCGACCATCGCCAACATGGCCCCGGAATATGGCGCGACCTGCGGCTTCTTCCCGGTCGATGACGTGACGCTGGAATACCTGCGCCTGTCCGGTCGGCCGCCTGAAGTGGTGAAACTGGTCGAGGCCTACACCAAAGCCCAAGGACTGTGGCGCCTGCCCGGTCAGGAACCGGTGTTCACCGATAGCCTGGCGCTGGACATGGGCAGCGTCGAAGCCAGCCTCGCCGGGCCGAAACGCCCGCAGGATCGCGTCTCGCTGCCGAATGTCGGCCAAGCGTTCAGCGACTTCCTCGACCTGCAATTCAAACCCACCAGCAAGGAAGAAGGACGCCTGGAAAGCGAGGGCGGCGGCGGTGTCGCTGTGGGCAATGCCGATCTGGTCGGCGAAACCGATTACGAGTACGACGGCCATACCTATCGCCTGAAAAACGGCGCAGTGGTGATTGCCGCGATCACGTCCTGCACCAACACTTCCAACCCGAGCGTGATGATGGCTGCCGGTCTGCTGGCGAAAAAAGCCGTGGAGAAAGGCCTGACCCGCAAACCGTGGGTGAAAAGCTCGCTGGCACCGGGCTCCAAAGTCGTCACTGACTATTACAAGGCTGCCGGACTGACGCAGTACCTCGATCAACTCGGTTTTTCATTGGTGGGCTATGGCTGCACCACTTGCATCGGCAACTCCGGGCCGCTGCCGGAGCCGATCGAAAAAGCCATTCAGAAAGCCGACCTGACCGTGGCGTCGGTGCTGTCCGGTAACCGCAACTTCGAAGGCCGGGTGCATCCGCTGGTGAAAACCAACTGGCTGGCCTCGCCACCGCTGGTTGTCGCCTACGCTCTGGCCGGCACGGTGCGCACGGACATCAGCAGCGAACCGCTGGGCGAGGACAAGCAAGGCAATCCGGTCTACCTGCGCGATATCTGGCCGAGCAGCAAGGAAATCGCCGACGCGGTGAATCAGGTCAACACGGCGATGTTCCACAAGGAGTACGCCGAGGTGTTTGCCGGCGACGAACAGTGGCAAGCCATCGAAGTGCCGCAAGCTGCCACCTATGTCTGGCAGGACGACTCGACCTACATCCAGCACCCGCCGTTCTTCGATGACATTGCCGGGCCTTTACCGGTGATCACCGACGTGAAAGGTGCGCGGGTGCTGGCGTTGCTGGGCGATTCGGTGACCACCGACCACATCTCCCCCGCCGGCAACATCAAGGCTGACAGCCCGGCCGGGCGTTATCTGCGGGAAAAAGGTGTGGAGCCACGGGACTTCAACTCCTACGGCTCGCGCCGGGGCAACCACGAAGTGATGATGCGCGGCACGTTCGCCAACATCCGTATCCGCAATGAAATGCTCGGTGGCGAAGAAGGCGGCAATACGATCTACATTCCGAGCGGCGAAAAACTGGCGATCTACGACGCGGCCATGCGTTATCAGGCCTCGGGCACACCACTGGTGGTGATTGCCGGGCAAGAATACGGCACCGGTTCCAGCCGTGACTGGGCGGCCAAGGGCACCAACCTGCTGGGGGTGAAAGCGGTGATCGCCGAAAGCTTCGAGCGCATCCACCGTTCCAACCTGGTGGGCATGGGCGTGCTGCCGCTGCAGTTCAAGCTCGATCAGAACCGCAAGAGCCTGAACCTCACCGGCAAGGAAACCCTGGAGATTCAGGGTTTGACCGGTGTCGAGCTGACGCCACGCATGAACCTGACGTTGGTGATCACCCGGGAAGACGGACGTCAGGAGAAGATCGAAGTGCTGTGCCGCATCGATACCTTGAACGAGGTGGAGTACTTCAAGTCCGGCGGAATCCTGCATTACGTGTTGCGGCAGTTGATCGCCTCGTAAGACCTGCAGATGCAGAAACACCGCCAGACCGGCGGTGTTTCTGTTTGTGGGCGACACTTTTCTGCAGGCGAAAAAAAACCCGCCGAAGCGGGTTTTTCCCAAGACCATTATCGACTCCCTGTCGGCAGCGATCCTTGCATATGGTCGATCATCCATGATCCTGAAACACTCCCTGTGCTTCAGTTGATGAGGCTAGATTACGCTGTGGATCCAATCGGCAATAGTCGAAAAAGCTACCAGCGCGTGTAAGACATTCGCCATAGCACCCCTTCCGAAAACCCTTAGACGTGTCGGGCATTGAGTGTAACAGCCGCCAGATCCGCGACTTTCAGCTGTCCGGCGGCGGCTTTTTGCTCGTCATCCTCCATGAACCACGCGGCAGACAGTCCGGCAAACGCCAGTACCCATTGCAGAAGGCGTTTTCGCACAAGTCCCGCTGTTTCACAGATCACATCGACTTGCCGTTGGAAACGTTCAGGGTCGGCGGCTGTCGGCAGTTCCGGATTGCAGATCAGGTTGGCATAGTCAAAACCACGCTCGCCCCTCACCCGTTTCGGGTCAATCGCCAGCCAGCCGCGTGGGCCGAAATCGAGGACGTTGTCGTGGTGCATGTCGCCGTGCAGAACCACGATGTCCCGGGGCGCGGCGAGCAATGTTTCAGCCATTTGCAGGCAAACAGAATATTGGCCGCCGTATCGGGCGGCGGCCACTCGCAGCGAGGCAAACCACGGCGCCAGCTCCACCAGTGTTGGTGGCTTCGCAGGGCGCGGCGCATGCAGCCGCGCCAATGCCCGGCACATGATCCGGGTGGCCTCGTCATCCTCGCCATTGAGCGCCATGTGCATCAACGAATGCCGGCCCATGGCCCGCTCCAGCAACAGGCCGTCCTCGTGATGAGCGAGCACCCGGGCGGCGCCATCGCCATCCCACCAGGTCATCAGCAAGTTGCCGTACTTTTCCTCGTCGTCCACCGCGACCTTCAGCATCGCCGGTACGTCGCCCTGACGCACCGGCAACAGCTTGCTGCCCGGCGTGATGATCGGAGCACCGTCGGGCACCAGCGCCCAACGTTTCAACCACGGGTCAAACCACTCGTTATCAGCCACCTTCACGCTCGCGTGCCCTGTCGGTTTCGGCGAGGAAGTGTTCGAGCCGGCTCAATTGCTCTTCCCAGCCACGACTGTCCATATAGTAGGCCTCTTTCTGACGCACATCGGGAATATGCGCGAAACCTGACTCGGAAACCTTCAGCAGCGTGCCGTTCTCGTAGTCCTGCAGTTCGAATTTGACCAGCGTGGTCGGTTCCTGGGAGTAATCGATTTTCGGGTTCACCGCATACGGGTGCCAGCGGAAGGAAAACAATTGCTGGGGCTCGACCCGCTCCACCAGCACGTTCCAGAGCACATGTTCATAACCGGGGTACGTGACCTGCCCCTGGGTCCATTCGCCGGCGATAAACCGCCGGCCCTCCAGAGCCACGCCAAACCACTGGCCAAACGCCTCGGCATCGACCAGCGCACGCCAGACATGGGAGCGCGGCGAGCGGAGCATGATTTTACGTTCAAAGCTGTTGGGTACTGGTTTCATACGTCACCTCCTGTTTTGAACAGTAGGCTTGTATGACCACATGTCCAATGCGAAGTTGTATCAATCCAGTGCAACTGTCTGAGCTAATGGAAATATCCGGCAGTATTTTGGGGGTGACGGTTCGTCAGAATGCGGACGGATCAACACTGTGAAACTGATAACGTTCCCAGCGAATTGAACGACACAAGGACGTCATCATGCTGCCCTCCCTCCCCGAACGTTACCGTGGCGCCCTGCTCGGCCTGGCCTGCGGCGATGCCGTGGGAACCACCGTCGAATTCCAGCCTCGCGGCAGCTTCCAGCCCCTGACCGACATGATCGGTGGCGGGCCGTTTCGCCTGAAGCCCGGTCAATGGACTGACGACACCTCGATGGCGTTGTGCCTGGCGGAAAGTCTGCTGAACAAAAACGACTTCGATGCCGCCGACCAGATGGGCCGCTATCTGAACTGGTGGCAATGGGGTTATCTGAGTTCGACCGGCGAATGTTTCGATATCGGCATGACCGTGAGTCAGGCGCTGGATCGCTATCAACACACCGGAGAGCCGTTTGCCGGCTCTACTGCCCCGCACAGTGCCGGCAATGGCTCGTTGATGCGACTGGTGCCCGTGGTTCTGTTTTATTTCCCCGATGCCCGGAAAACCAGGCGATTTGCCGCCGACAGTTCACGCACCACACACGCGGCGCCCGAGGCCATCGAATGTTGCCAGCTGTTTGCCGAATTACTCGGCAAGGCTCTGGAAGGCGCATCGAAAGCGGAACTGCGCACTCTGCCGCAAACAGTCTTCAGCCAGCCCAAGGTGGCGGCGATTGCCCGGGGCGAGTACCTGCACAAGAACGAACGCGACATTCGCGGCAGTGGCTACTGCGTCGAATCCCTGGAAGCGGCGTTATGGTGCTTCCAGCACACCGACAGCTTTGCCGCGGCAGTCCTGCAAGCGGCGAATCTGGGGGATGACGCAGACACCACGGCTGCCATCGTCGGCCAGTTGGCCGGCGCTCATTATGGAGTGCAGGGAATCCCGTCCGGCTGGCTGGAAAAACTGCATGACGGAGAGGAAATTGCAGCGACTGCCGAACGGTTGCTCAGCGCATCAAGGCAGCACAAACCCTGATGGCGCCGCGAAGTCGCTAAACTGCCCGGCACGTTCATTCATCAAAGCGAGATGACTCATGTCCCCACGCCTGCTTCTGGCCCTGACACCCTTTCTTTTCACTTCTATTGCCCACGCCGCCGTGGACTGCACCAATGCCAGCGATCAGGCGACGATGAATCAGTGCGCCGCACAAGAGAACAAGGCGGCGGACAAGGAGTTGAATGCGGTTTATCAACAGATCACTGCCCGGTTGAAGGACAACCCTGATGGCAAGAAACTGCTGGTGAGCGCGCAACGGGCGTGGATTGGCTTTCGTGATGCCGAGTGCAAGTTTTCGGCATCCGGCGTAGCAGGCGGGAGTGTTTATCCGTTGATCTACAACAATTGCATCGCCTCGGTGACGAAGACGCGAACCGAAGCGCTCAAGCAGTACTTGAAGTGTGAGGAAGGTGACATGAGCTGCCCGGTGCCCGGGGCCTGACTATTCAGAGTTTTTGAAGGCCTCATCGCGAGCAGGCTCGCTCCCACATAGGTTTATGGCGTTCACCAATCCCATGTGAGAGCGAGCTTGCTCGCGATGGCGTCATCCCTGACGCCGCCAATCAACGGACGAAAATCTGCGCCGTAGTAATTGCCATATCCCCACCCGGCAATTTGATGCTGCCGGTCTGTTTCATGGTCTCGGCATCAAAGATCGCCACGTCGTTGAAGGTCCCGGCCAGGTAGATCTTGCTGCCGTCCTTGTTGAACGAAATGCAGTAGTAGGAATGGTCAAGCGTGGCCGCCTGAATCAGCTTTTTCTGCTTGATGTCGTACTTGGCCAGACGATTGAGCACGCCGAACATCAGGTTTGGATCCTTCGGCGAGCGCATGCCGCTGAAGTAGATTTCGGTCAGCGGGCCGAAGTCGGTGGTTTCGGTCTTGCCGGTTTTCAGGTCGATGCTGAACAAGCCGTACAGGTATTCAGCGGTGGCCGGATCCTGTTTCTTGTCCTTGAACTTGGCTGCCGTGTACAGCAGCGAGAAATCGTGGCGATAGGTCTGCTGGTTCCACACGTAGAGCACGTCCGGGGCGCTGTAGTTCGGGCGTTTCCAGTGGCGGCTGGGGATCAGCACGTCGAACTTGCCGCTCTTCACATCGACCTTGTACACATCGGCGCCAGCGACATACAGCGTGCCGTCATCGCCACTTTGCATGATCGTCAACTGCCGTGGCGCCGGGAAGCTGCGCACCGGTTTGGCGTTCATTCCGGCGTCGGTGGCGTAGACGTCCAGACGCGGCTGCTTGACCTCGTAGTGATCGTTGAGCATCAGCGTCGGGTTGGCGATGGTGTACAGCTCTTTGCCGTCATGGCTGACGGTGAAAGCGAACATCGACCGTGCCTTCTCGCCCGGCTGCTGGGTGATGCTGGCGTGGAATACCTGCTTGCAGCTGTCCAGCTCGACACCGTAAACGTCGGCGTAATGGTTGTTCAGTACGTACGCGGTCTTGCGATCCGGCGACAGCTGCACGGTGCCGGGGCCGAAGGCATCGGGCATCTTGCAGGTCTTGTACAAGCTGTCGGTCGACAGGTCGATGACGTGGAGGTTGTTCGGATAATTGGTGGTCAACATGTACTCGTGACCGTCTTGCAGCGCGGTGTTTTCATCGGCCAGAACCGGGAGCGAACAGGCGCTCAGAACCGCGAGTGCGGCAAGGCCGCAGGCTTTGAAGTTGTGCATGCCGGAATCCTTCTTCTTATGGATCACTTGTCTTTCGGGAAGACAGTGCCGAGGTTGCGCCAGTTGTCGTTGGACGCCTGGGCATCCTTGTTCCAGTCCGGGTAGGTGCTCATCATGTCCGGCACCTGGGCCGGCCACCAGCAGGGGTCGGAGCAGCCATACAGGTCGGCTTCCATCGGCTGGCACAGCGACGACACGCCGCCGAACGCATCGATTTCCCAACCTGGGTCGGTGGTCGAGGCACAGCCGGCGACCGAGCTCATCGCCACCACCTCTTCGATGCGGTTCTCGTCCGCGGCCTGATCCAGCTTCAACGCTTTGTTATTGATTGCCTTGAGATGTTTCATATCAGTGAGCCTTGCGCGGAGTGATGTAGCTGCTGATGAACGCAGGGTTGGCGGCCATGATCCGGGTGTAGACCTCGATGCCGAAGTCGACCCAGTCACGCATCAGTTCGCAGTAGTGATAAGTCGGATGGGCCGGGTCGCCGTAGCGGGCATAGCTCTCGTGGTAGCAGCCGCCAGAACACAGGTTGCGGATCTGACAGTCATGGCAACCGGTGTTGGTGCGGTCCAGGCGCTGGGACAGAAAGTCGTTCAACTCGACCTGTTTCACCCCGCTGTGAACGTTACCGAAAGTCGGCAGCGACGAGCCGGTAAAGCGATGGCACAGGTTCAATTCGCCCTTGTGATCGACCGCCAGCATCTTCAGCCCGGCACCGCACGGCAGGGCCTTTTTGTGGCCTTCGTGGATATCGGTGATCAACTGATGCAGGTTGGAAAACCCGATGTTGCGGTGTTCCAGCGCCGCGTCCAGATAACGCCGACCCAGGCGCTTCATGCTGGCGAACACTTCGATCAATTCGTCTGTGGTCAGGTTGAAGCTGCTGATATCGCCGGACGTCACCGGAGCAAATCCGACTTCAGCAAACCCCAGCTCGTTGAACAGGTGATCCCAGATGGTTTCAACGTCGGTGACGCCGGTGGTCAGGGTCACCCGCGCGCCGACCGGGCGGCTGTTGTAGCGCGACAGCAGCATTTCGGCCTTGCGCCGCACCACGTCGTAAGTACCCTGCCCGCCCACGGTGATGCGGTTGCGGTCGTGCACGGTTTTCGGCCCGTCGATGCTCACTGACAAGCCGAAGCGGTGGGCATTCAGGTAGTCCACGGTTTCTTCGGTGAGCAGTGTGGCGTTGGTGGTCATCACGAATTCGACGAACTTGCCGGCCTCGGCAAAACGCTTCTCGCAGTAATCGACCATGTACTCGATCAGCTTGCGATTGCTCAGCGGCTCGCCGCCGAAAAACACCACGGTGAAACGTTCTTCGTCGGGGGATTCACGCAGCAGCATTTCCACTGACGCGATGGCAGTTTCGACATCCATCTTTTTGCCGGCGGACGGCTTGTCGAGGTCTTCCTTGTAGCAGTAGGTGCAGCTCAGATTGCAGCCTGTGTTGACGTTGAGTACCACGGTGTTGATCGCCGTGCGTTCGACGCGTTTGACCGCGATGTCCGGGGTCAGCGGCGAGCCGTCGCTGACCAGCTCCAGCGAGATCAGCTCACGCAGGGTCTCGTTGATTTCCTCGCCATTGAACCGCGCGCCGAGGCGCTGGATCAGGTCTTCCGAGGAGCAGCCGGGGCCGCGCAACGCATCGATGATGGTGCCGGTCAGTTCATCGCTGGCGAACAGCGAACTGCTGGGGATGTGGAACAACATGCGGTCAGCATCGACGTGCACTTCGTGCAGATTACGTTCGACCAGATTCAAGATAGCGCCCATTGCAAACCTCCTGTGCAAGCCCCGCTTGGGGGACTTGCGGTCATTCCGAAAAGTGTCTGAATCGCTGTCGCTCAGCTCAACTCACGTTTCAACATCAGGGAATGGGTGGATTGTTCCAGCGTTGCACGGTGACGATCAGGTGGCCTTCGCCGGTCAGGGATTTTCCTGCGTCGTCGACGGCGGCGATCACCTTGAGGTTGCCGGCATTGTTGGTGGACATCTTGCGTGCCGGATTCGGTCCGGCATCGCCCGGGGTGAACACGCCTGCGTCGGCCTGCATGGTGCCGGCGAACTTGACGTCTTCGTCCTCTTTGGCGCGCTCGTCGAAGGCTTCGACCTTCCATTGCGCCGGGAACACGCCGATGCGATACGGCTTGCCGTCGGCGCCCTTGCCCCAGGCCTCGGCGTCGAAACGGCCCTGGACTTTCGGCGTCGAACCGCCACCCTCGCCGATCCGCGCCACCGAGAATTCCGGCACCACTTTGACCGAGGCGATCTTGCTGTACACCGACAGGCTCGGGCCTTTCAGGCTGCCGACGCTGACGGCGCGCAGGCCCGGCTGGGCATTGGCCGCGGCTTTGACCTTGACCTTGATCCGCTCGGCGTTCTGCTCGACCACTTCGACCACGTCCACGCCTTTGCCGAAATTCGGCTTGCCGCTCAGACCGGTTCCGATCAGCGTCACTTCGGTTTCGCTGCCGGCCTTCACGTAACCCGGCTGCACCGCCAGCAAGCGTTGGGAACCCTGTTTTGCGGCGACGAAGTCCAGGCCGCGCTCATCGTGCTCGGCCTCGAACATCCGGCCCTGCATGGCGTTGCCTTGTGCGGCGAACACCTGACGCATGGTCACACCATCGACCTTCACGTTGCCGCGCCATTCGTAGCCGCTGTAGAGAATCGCGCTGCCATCGCCGTTGAACGCACTGCCATCGGCGTACTGACCTTTGACGGCAACCTTGAAGGTGTCGCTGCCATCGGCGGTGACGCTCATGATGCCGGCCAGTTCACCCTTGCCCGGCAGGTGGCCGCTGAAACTCCAGTCGCCGACCAAAGCTTCGGCTTTCGGCGCGGTTTTGACCCAGGCTTGCCATGCCGGGTTATCCAGCGGATAACGCTTGGCCAGCAGCGGGACCATTTCCTTGCGGGCGATATCGAACCAGTCACGGTCACGGGCCAGCGCCTGATACTCCAGCGACGGCCATTGGCCGAGGTGGAAATTCACCAGGCGTTCCCATTCCTGGGCCGGACGCCGCTGCAGGGCGATCCGCGCACCGGAGTGGCAGCGGCCGCACATCTGCGCGGTTTTCTCGTCGAACTGCTCGACGGTGTTCAACCGGCGCTCCAGCGCGTAACGCACGCCATCGGTTTCGCTGGGCGCCAGGCCCTGGGTATCGGCCAGGTATTTGACCAGTGTGCGGCGGTCTTCATCGCTGATCTGCAGATCGTGCATGGTCTGCATGCGGGCAATGCTCATCAGCCAGCCTTCCGGAGTCTTGCGCTGGTGGCTGATGCGGCTCAGCTGGTCGCCGGCTTCAGGGGTGTGACAGCCCTGGCAGGTTTCCTTGAGGATGGTCTGGGCGTCGCGGGCTGCCAGGCTGTGGGGCGAATGCAGGGCCACGCAAGCGGCCACGGCCAGCAGGCTGGCGCTCATGCCTGATCGGAGTTTTCTCTTCATCAACGTCGAACCTCGCACGGTGCTTTCTTATTTTTGTGGCTTATCGTTTTTATGGTTTCTGCCATTCGCGGCGATGCACGAACGGAGGCAAGCGAAACGTCTGAGGTGAGCAATACACGGAGCGTGCCAGCTTGCCGATAAGCTGTTCAATCAAGCAGTTACGTGAAGAACAAGGCGAAGTGACGGTGCTGGCGATGCTTGCCGGCGTCCAATTTCGCGACAGTTGTTTCAGTCTGAGACAAGCATAGTTGTTGCGGCGTCGGCGACATTGCGTCGCGCGACAGTTCGTGCGGAACCGACAGCATCAGCTGCGATGAAATCTCCAGGTGACTGATAAACAAGCCCCGTACATGACGGGGACTATATTGGCTTGCTGGCCTGATCCTAGCGAACGGAATTGTCCGGGTGAACCTTGTAACGCCCACAAAACTCGCAAACCGTCGAACATTCAGCTTGCGTGTCGGTCTTGGCTGACAATGACCCGGAATCACGCAGGGCAGCTTGAATTCGACGCTCGCGGTAAAACGCATACGTGATCAGCAAACTAAAGCCCAATGACCAAAAACACAGAATTAAAGCCGTCATGATTTATCCTCGAGCATGGCAACTGCGAAAGAGGTGGCGAGCAAGAAAATACTGCTTGTAGCCATCAAGGCACCTGCCCGAATCGTATCAACATCGGTCAGATCGCCGATCAACAGCGCCGCAAACCCCGTCACCAGAAATCCAGTCCCCACGCCTATCATGAAATTGGTTAGCCACCGAATGGTTAAGTTGTTCATCGACATCCTTGTGAAAACACTGACCCGCCAAATCCATGGCAGGAAAACCCTATACACAAAGCAACTTAGCTCGTACCTCATGCCTCCACCAGTCGGTAAAAACTGTCAGACGCGCGGCTTTTCCTACACCTGAAACGGAGCGATTTCGCCCAGCCCCCATCGCAGCGGCATTGGCTTTGTAGGACGCGTATCCTGCATCTCAACGGGTGTCGCGTTTTGAGACAAATTCACCCTCATTGCCACTCAGATTCTTCCTCCCTCAGCCCATGCAACCGGGCTGTGCGCCACCTTCGAGCATTTGGCACAACCATTGCGAAAGCCCTTGTCGATCCCATCGAACAACAAGAGGTTTCACCATGCCCCTGCCCTATCTGCTCCCTGCCACCTCGGCCTTTATCCAGCGCCCGCCACGCATGCTGATCGGCGGCGACTGGGTCGAAGCCGCCGACGGCCAGACCATGCCGCTGCACAACCCGGCCACCGGCGAGGTGCTGTGTGTGGTGCCTCGCGCCACACCGGAGGATGTCGACCGCGCGGTGCTCGCCGCGCGTCAGGCTTTCGATGATTCCACCTGGAGCCGCACCCGTCCGCGTGAACGGCAGAACCTGTTGTGGAAACTCGCCGATCTGATGCAGCGCGACGCCGAACTGCTGGCGCAACTGGAATGCCTGAACAACGGCAAGAGCGCGGCAGTGGCGCAGGTGATGGACGTTCAACTGGCCATCGACTTTTTGCGCTACATGGCCGGTTGGGCGACCAAGATCGAAGGTTCCAGCGTCGACGTCTCGTTGCCGCTGATGCCCGACGATCAGTTCCACAGTTTCATTCGCCGCGAAGCCGTGGGCGTGGTCGGCGCCATCGTCGCCTGGAACTTCCCGCTGTTGCTGGCCTGCTGGAAACTCGGCCCGGCGCTGGCCACCGGTTGCACCGTGGTGCTCAAACCCGCCGACGAGACCCCGCTGACCGCGCTGAAACTGGCGGAGCTGGTATTGGAGGCGGGTTATCCGGAAGGCGTGTTCAACGTGGTCACCGGCACCGGGATCACGGCCGGCTCCGCGCTGACTCACAACCCGTTGGTCGACAAGCTGACCTTCACCGGCTCCACCGCCGTCGGCAAGCAGATCGGCAAGATCGCCATGGACTCCATGACCCGCGTCACCCTCGAACTGGGCGGCAAATCACCGACCATCGTCATGGCCGACGCCGACCTGAAAACCGCCGCTGCGGGTGCGGCCAGTGCGATTTTCTTCAACCAGGGCCAGGTCTGCTGCGCGGGCTCGCGCCTGTACGTGCAGCGCAAGCATTTCGACAATGTGGTGGCCGATATCAGCGACATCGCCAATGCGATGAAACTCGGCAACGGCCTCGACCCGAGCGTGGAGATGGGCCCGCTGATTTCCGCGCGCCAGCAGGAACGGGTCTACCGCTACATCGAAATGGGTCGGTTGAGCGGCGCGACCATCGCCTGCGGCGGCGAGCAATTCGGGCCGGGGTTCTTCGTCAAGCCGACAGTGATTGTCGATGTCGATCAGCGGCATTCGCTGGTGCAGGAAGAGATCTTCGGGCCGGTGCTGGTGGCGATTCCGTTCGATGACGAAGCCGATGCGTTGCGCATGGCCAACGATAGTCCTTACGGCCTGGGCGCCAGCATCTGGTCGAACGACCTGGCGGCGGTGCACCGGATGATTCCGCGGATCAAGTCGGGGTCGGTGTGGGTCAACTGCCACAGTGCGCTGGATCCGGCGCTGCCGTTTGGTGGCTACAAGATGTCCGGCGTCGGGCGCGAGATGGGGTATGCGGCGATCGAGCATTACACCGAGTTGAAGTCGGTGTTGATCAAGTTGTAATGACTGGGTTCATGGCTCAGGGTCTGAAACCCTGAGCCAACAACCACCCGCGAACGGCTCGCCCCTGCTCCAACGTCAACCCCGCCAACACCCGATCCGCCGGCTCATCGCGCAACCGCCGCACCAGCGGCGCCAGCTCCACCCCTTGCACATGCCAGATCCCCAGCGGCTGATCCGCCGTGATTACCACCTCGGCCTCATCGACAAACCCGTCACTCAGCACCGGCATCCGCTCGATGCGCAGCGCGGCAAAATCCGCCGCCGCATGGGCCACCTCCGCGTCGGGCCATTGCCGCCGCGCCTGCCAGAACGGTCGAGCCAGCCAGCGATGTTCATCGGCATAAAAGTCTCGACCTATTCGCGCAAAGCGCAGGAACAACCGCTCAACTCGCTGACGGTGAAAACGCTGCGCCAGCAACGCCCGCTCAGGTTTGCGCAACAGTGTGTTGATCACCAATGGCGCCTGCAACGCCGAGGACAACGACTGAAAAATCCCGTTGCCGGACAGCGGGTCCACCGCCATCGCCGCGTCGCCGACACGAATCCAGTTTTCACCGCAGACCTGTGACGCGAGAATCGCCGTGCTGCTGCGAGCGTGCAGTTGCAACTCTGACTCCACGCCGCCAGCAAAGAACGCTTGAGCAAAATCCGAGGCCTGACGCCGCGCTCGGCAGTGATCGAGCAACTGCGCCTTGCCCGGCAACCCGGCACTGGCAACGTCCACGGTCCATTGCCAATAACATTGGCCGTCGTCCCGCCGCGCCATCCACGCCCAGCCGTCCTCAAGGCTTTCCACAGCGCTGGCGGTCACGCCCGGCGCGCCTTGCCAGCGGTTGAGCAGGCTGACCGTCTCCGGCCCGCGCAGTCCTTTACCGAGCGCCGGCGCCTGGCGTCCACGGGCTTCCACCAGAAAATCCGCCGCCAGCCTCTGTCCGCCATCGAGTTCGACCCGATGACCATCCACCGAAGACTGGACATTGAGGATTCGCCCTTCAACCACCTCGACCCCGGCCAGCCGCAGGTCCTCGCGCAAACCGCGATCAAAGGCCGGACGATCCAGCAGAAACTCGATGTTCTGCGCATGCTGCTGACCGTTCCACGAAACCTGCCTTTGGGACGGCAACGTGGCATTCGCCAAAGAATGATTCAACCCAGCTCCGCGCAACGCCTCCAGCACCCGTTGCGACACGCCTTCGAGCGCCGCGAACCGGCGCCATTCGCTGAACAACGTCACGGCGTAACCGAGCCTTCGCAGCCCCAACGCCACCGCCGCGCCGGCCGGCCCGGCACCGAGAATCAGGATCGGCGTCATGGACCGAAACGCCGTTCAGGGCCACGATAACGAGCGTGCTGTTTCAGCCAATCGATCACTTCAGCGTTGCTCGTCTGCGGATGCTCCAGCAGATAACCGGCAATATGCCCGCTCAACGCGGCACACCCCAGGCTGGCCCCGGACTGCCCCGGATAGGTGCCACGAACACACGCGGCAAAATCCGCCTGCGCGCTGTCGAGCCAGGACCATTGTTCGTCAGTGCAACGGGCATCGCCGGTCACCCGCAATACTTGCGGATAACTGGCCGGAAACACCGCCGCACCCTGCGCCGGGCTCGATGCACACAGCAACACACCTCGGGCCACTGCCGCCGCGCAGGCCTGGCGCAACAGACTGCGATCCTGACGCAGGCCAAGGCTCAGATTGATCAGCCGCACGTCCTGCACCACCAGCCAGTCAATGGCCGCAGAAATCTGCAAGGCGCTGGTGACACCGCGTTGATCGAACACTTGAGCTACACAGATCTGCGCGGCCGGTGCGCGACGGCTGATCGCCTCAATCACTGCACTGCCATGGCCAAGCGGATCATCGCGCAACTCCGATTCGGCCAGTCCGTCCTCCAGCAACGAGAAACGCCGCCCGGCAATCACCTGCACCCGTTGCGCCGCCGAGTGCCCGCTGTCGACCACGCCGATACGCAATTCAGGCTTCATGCAGCACCGTTTTCGAAATGAGCACACCGTCGAGCAATTCGAAACGCAGATCGGCATCGGCCAGGGTCGACGGACGATGGCTGATCAAAATCCGCGTGCGCCCGGCAAACAACCGGTCGATGGCTTCGATCACCTCGCGCTCGGTGGTTTCGTCCACCGCCGACGTAGCTTCGTCGAGCACCAGAATCAGCGGATCCTGCAACAGCGCCCGCGCTATCGCGATGCGCTGTTTCTGCCCGCCGGACAACTGCTGACCGCGCTCGCCCAACGGGCTGTCGAGGCCTTCGGGCAGCGACGCGATCAGGCTGTCGAGTTGCGCCAGCCGTGCGACCTCGGCGATGGCTTCGCGGCTGGCGTCCGGCACCGCGTAAGTCAGGTTGTCGGCGAGGCTGCCGCGAAACAGCACGATGTCCTGACTGACCACGGCAATGCGTCGACGCAACTCGAACAGTTCAAGTTCGCGCAGATCCACTTCGCCGAGCAGCACCCGCCCAGACTGCGGATCGTGATGCCGTTGCAGCAGATCGATCAGCGTCGATTTGCCGACGCCGGAGCCACCACTCAAGGCGACTTTCAGACCGTAGGGAATCGTCGCTTCGATGCCGCTCAATGTGCTTGGGCGACCCGGATGGCTGAAGTGCACCGCGTCGAAACGCAGCTCGCCCGAAGTTGGAAACGGCTTCGGCGTGGCCGGCGAAAATACCGTGGGTTCCTCACCACGCAACTCCATGACCCGCCCCAGACTGACGGTCATGCGCTGGATCGCCACGTACAACCCCAACAGGCTCTGCACCGGCCCGACCGCCATCCCCAGATAGGTGGAAAACGCGATCAGCGCACCGAGTTGCCAAGTGCCCTGCACCACCCAATAACCGCCGATCAAAAACGCGCAGGCGCGGGACAACGACGTCAACGTGCCGGGCACGGCCTGAGTGAAAAACTCGGTGACTTGCAGACGCAGCAACTGGTTCATGTAGCCCTGCCCGAGGCTTTCCAGGCGCCGCGCTTCACGCTGTTGCTGGCCGGCAGACTGAATGAATTTCATCACCGGCAAGGTCTCGACCATGAACGACGACATGTCCGCCGAACGCTCGCGCAACTGCCGCACATCACGCTCGACCTTGCGCCGCATCCAGCGCAGCCACAGCACATCGAGCGGGATCAGCACCAGCGCCAGCAGCGAGAGTTTCCACGACAGCGTGAACAGCATCGCGATCGCTACCACCAGGCCGATCACACTCGATACCGCCGAGAACAATGAGTCCACGGCGAAGCGCTGAATCTCGGCCACATCGCCGTCGAGCCGCGACATCAGATCACCGATCCGCCGCTGGCCGTAGAAGCTTGGCGACAGCTTCTGCAAATGCCGGTACAGGTCGTCACGCAGGGCAAACAGAATCCGCCCGGACAGCCGTGTGTGCAGATAACGGTTGATCCCCGACAACGCCGTGCCAAGCAACCCGGCGATGATCATCAGCACCGCGATCAGCACCAGCATCGGGAAATTGCGCGCCAGCAGGCCATCGTCGATCAGCAGTTTGACCAGCCACGGCTGCACCAGCACCAGCAGCGACGCGCACACCGACAAACCGAGCAGGCCGGCAATCGCCAAACGCTGCGGCCGCACGAAACCATACAGCCAGCGCAACGCCGCTTGCAGCGCGGCGGGGTTGTGGCTGTCGATCAGCCGCACGAACAGGCGCTGCATCATGAGCGCAACTGTTTGAGTTTGCGGTACAGGGTCGCGCGGCTGATGCCGAGGGCGTCGGCCGCAGCCGAGACGTTGCCCTGATGGGTGTCGAGGGACTGGCGGATCATCTCCAGTTCGTTTTCGCGAATGCTACCGGTCTGGGGTTTCTCGCTGGCAGAGAGTTCGTCGAGCATGCTGTCGGGCAGGTGATCGAGGGTCAGCACGGTTTCACCGGGTTCGCGCATGGCCAGTGCGGTGCGCAGGACCATTTCCAGTTGGCGGATGTTGCCCGGCCAGTGATACGCGCCGAGCAGGCGATTGAGGTCGTCGTGCAGCACGGCGTTCGGTGCGTCGAGTTTGCCCAACAGACGAGTGACCAACGCGGCGAAGTCATCGCGCTCACGCAGGGCCGGGAGCATCACGCTGATGCCGTTGACCCGGTAGAACAAATCCTCGCGAAATTGCTTGTCTTCGACCTGACGCTTGAGGTCGCGGTGAGTGGCGCAGATCAGCGCGACGTCGATGTCCTGCTCCTCGCCAGCACCCAGCGGCGCGACCTTGCGATCCTGCAAAACGCGCAGCAAACGCGCCTGCAGGGCCAGCGGCATATCACCGATCTCATCGAGGAATAGCGTGCCGCCGTGGGCCTGTTGCAGGCGCCCGATCATGCCGCCACGGCGCGATCCGGTGAACGCGCCTTCGCGGTAGCCGAACAGTTCCGACTCGATCAGGCCTTCGGGAATTGCCGCGCAGTTCACAGCCACAAACGGTTTGTCGCTACGGCTGCCGGCCAGGTGCAGGGCGCGGGCGATCACTTCTTTACCGGTGCCGGTTTCGCCGAGCAGCAATACCGGCAACTCATTGGCCAGACCTTGGCGTGCCATGCGCAAGGCACGGGCATAACGGGCGTTGTTGCCGGCCAGTGCTTCCAGATCCGGTTGCACCTTGGCGGTTTTCGCCACGCTGCGTGGTGGGCCGCCAACGTTGACCGAGCGCGCCGGGGCACGCAGGGTCTTATAGAAAAATTCGCCTTTGGCGGTCTGTACGCTGCCGACGCCGCCCTGTTGCAGACGGGTCAGCAATTGCACGCCATCGACCCCGAGGAATTCCTCACAGCGCTTGCCGACCAGCGCCGAACGCTCGGCCCGCAGCAACTGGCAGGCCTGGGCGCTGACCGCCAGAATCTGCCCGCCGAGACTGACGGCGAGCAAACCTTGCCACGGTGATTCCAGATACTGCCGGCGACTGTGGAAGGCGAGGACGATCTGATCGGGAAAGCTGTTGTTGAACACCCGGCTCTCGATCTGACTGACCGCCATGCTCAGCAGCGCGGTACTGTCGTGGACGCGGCCGAGAGGGCCTTCGCGGGTCAGATCGAGGACGCCAAGAATTTCGCCCTGAGGGCAATGGATCGGCACCGAGGTGCAGGAAAAATCCGTGAGGCGGTCGAGGTAATGTTCACCGCAATCGATCAGGGTGGGCCGCGCTTCGACCAGCGCCGTGCCGAGGGCGTTGGTGCCGCGTGCGGCTTCGCTCCAGCAGGCTCCGAGGGTGATGTCCTGCAGGCCGCTGCCCTTGAGCCGGTCGGCACGTCCCTCGACCGCAAGAATGGTGGCGTCGGAATTGGCGAGGATGATCAAGCCTTCCTTGCCCTGACGTTCGGCCAGGTAGTCGATGGCGGGTATCGCCGCATCGATCAGCAGGCGATTGCTCGCCAGCAACACATCGAGACTCGCGCTCGATTCCAGCGCCAGCTCATGTTTGCCATTGAAATGCACGCCGTGGCTCAGGCTGCGCCGCCACGAAGCATCGATCTCCGCACGCAACACGCCATCCGGGACCTGCCCTTCGAGATGGAGTTTTTCCCGGGCCAGCCGGGCTTCGTGGTGAGACTTGGGATCGGTTGTTTTTATTAGAGTCATCAAGCGCTCCGGAGCGGTCCGCTTTGCGCTTTTTCACATCAGCGCCCTGACGCCAATGTTTACGTTAACGTCAGGGCGATGGCAAGCACCGCAGGGCGCTTCGTCAGGTGGATCGTCTCAGCGCTGCCACACCTCGGCATTTACGAAAAACGCCCGGGCGTTGTCTTCGAGACTTTCCAGGTGATAGCCGCCTTCCTGCACGATCAGGCACGGCAGGCCAAGGCTGCGAATGCGCTCACCCAGTGTTGCGAAGCCTTCGCGGGTCACGGCGACTTTGCTTTGCGGGTCCAGCTCATAGATATCGAAGCCCAGCGACAGCACCAGCACCTCGGCGCCGAACTCGCGCACCGCGTCCAATGCGACGTCCAGTTGCCCGAGGAAATCCGCCTCGCTTGAACCATGAGCCATCGGCAGGTTGAAGTTGAAGCCCTCCCCCGCGCCGCTGCCACGCTCATCGGCAAACCCGGCGACGCCCGGATAGAAGTTGGTCGGATCGCCATGCACGGAGACGTAGAGCACGTCGTCGCGGTCGTAGAAAATCTCCTGGATACCCTGGCCGTGGTGCATGTCGGTGTCGAGCACTGCGACCTTTTCAAACTTGTCGCGCAGCACCTGCGCCGCCACCGCCGCGTTGTTCACGTAGCAGAAACCGCCCGCTGCTTCGGCCCGGGCGTGATGCCCCGGCGGACGGCACAAGGCGTAGGCCGCCGGTTCGCCATCAATCAACGCCTGCGCCCCGGCCACCGCGCTTTGCGCCGACCAATAAGCCGAGCGCCAGGTCTGCTCGCCGACCGGGCAACTGCCGTCCGCCAGGTAACGTGCCGCCTGGGCGAGGATGCCGCGCAAGGCGTTGGGTTCGCGGACGAAGATGTTCGACATCACTTCGTCACCCCAGTCTTCGGGGATTTCCTTCCAGCGTGCGTGCGCCTCCTGGAGGAACGTCAGATACGGCGCGCCATGCACCGCCAGCAACGGCGCGAGACCGGCGTCGGCGGGCTGCTCGACACTGAAGCCCAGACCGTGGGCCGCCTGCACCAGACGTTGCGCACGCTCGGGGACCTCCTGCGGCGTGCGCATCTGCCCGCGCGAGTAATAGCTGCGCGGATGGTGGAGCAATTGTTCGGGGTGGAAAAAGCTGCGCATGCTTCAGACTCCTTGTTCGATTCGACCGGCGCGGGCCAGCACAGCGTTAAGCAAAACATCGGTGCCCTGCTTCACGTCTTCGGGCAGCACATCTTCGGCCTCGTTGTGGCTCAAGCCACCGACGCACGGGATGAACACCATCGCCGTCGGGCAGTAGCGCGCCAGATGAATCGCGTCATGCCCCGCACCGCTGACAATCGATTGCTGAGCGTAGCCCAGCGCATCCACCGCCTCTTGCACGGCCGCCACACATTCGGCATCGAACGGCGTGGCCGGGCTGATCCAGTGCGGGGTGATCGTCAGGTTAAGGCCACGGCCATCGGCGATGGCCTGCAACCGGGCACGGACTTGTTGCTCCATGGCGGCAATGGCGTCGTCGCGGTGATGACGCAGATCGACGGTGAAATTCACCAGCCCCGGAATGGTGTTGCGCGAAGATTTGTTGATGCTCAACTCGCCGACCGTGGTCAGGCCTTCCGGCGCAAAATCCGTGGCCAGACCTTCAATCGCCTGAATCATCCGCGCCACGCCGTACAACGCGTCTTTGCGCAGCGGCATCGGCGTGGTGCCGGCATGGGCGGCCATGCCTTCCACCCGCACGTCGAGCCAGCGGATCGCCTGACCGCCCGTGACCACGCCGATGCTTTTGGCGTTGTCTTCGAGGATCGGGCCTTGCTCGATGTGCGCTTCAAAATACGCATCCACCGCGCCGCCCAACGGGCGCTCACCGGCGTAACCGGTACGCTGCAAAGCTTCTGCGACGCTGATGCCATCGACATCACGCACCGCCAGCGCGACTTTCAGATCCATGATCCCGGTGAACACCGCCGAGCCGAACATGGCAGGGGTGAAACGCGCACCTTCTTCGTTGGTCCACACCGCCACTTCCAGCGGTTTGCGAGTTTGAATGTTCAGGTCGTTGAGGCAACGCACCACTTCCAGCCCGGCGAGCACGCCGTAGACACCATCGAAACGCCCGCCCTCGGGCTGGGTGTCGAGGTGGCTGCCCATCATCACCGGCGCGGCGTCCGGATCGGTGCCGGCGCGGCGGGCGAACAGGTTGCCGATCGCGTCCACGCTCAAGGTCATGCCGGCTTCGCGGCACCAGTGGGCGAACAGTTCACGACCGGCCTTGTCTTCGTCGCTCAATGCCAGACGGCAACTGCCGCCACGAGCGGTGGCACCGATTTCGGCCATGGCCATCAGGCTCGCCCACAGGCGTTCGCCATTGATCTTCAACATGAGGTTCTCCTGAAATTCCGGGTTAGGCACGGACCATTTCCGCGCGATGGGCGCTGGCGTGACGACGGGCGAGGGACAGTACGCAGACCAGCGAGATGCCGGCGATCAGGCTGTAGAACACCGCCATCGGCCACCACTGCCCGGTGAACTTGTGCGCGAGCATCGTGCCGATCAGCGGCGTCAGCCCACCGGCCACCGCGCCGCAAATCTGATAGGCCAGCGAAATTGCGGTGTAGCGCACGCGGGTCTCGAACATGCCGCTGACATAACCGGCGATCACCGCATAGAACGACGCCATGCACACCACCGCCAGGGCGATGCCGAGGATAATCAGCGGCGCCTGGGCCGAGCTGACCAGCACGAACATCGGATACGGCGAGGCCATTGCCAGCAGCGACACCAGGCACAGGAATCGCGTCGCGCCGATTTTCTCCGCCGTCCACGCCGCCAGCGGCTGGATGCAGAACTGAATGATCGCGACAAAGAACAGGCATTCGAGAATCAGCGAACGTGGCAGCGCCAGTTGCTGAGTGGTGTAGGCGATCATGAAGGTGTTGGTGAAATACACCCCGGCGATGCCCAGCGTGTTGGCGCCGATGCACAGCAGCAGCGGACGCCACGCCGTGCGCAGGACTTCCATGACCGGCGCCTGTTCTTTCTTGATTTGCTTGGTGGCCTGCTCGCGGCTGGCGAGGAATTCCGGTGACTCATTTACGCCCAAACGAATCGCCAAACCCACCAGCAGCAACAGCGCACTGGCGAGGAACGGCAGACGCCAGCCCCAGCTCATCAAATCTTCTTCCGGCAAACGAGTCACCGCGCTGAAGGCCAGCAGCGACAGAATTAACCCCGCCGGGCTGCCCAATTGCGCGAACGACGCGAAGAAATTGCGCCGGCCCTTCGGCGCATGCTCGCCGGCCATCAACACCGCCCCGCCCCACTCGCCACCGACGGCGATGCCCTGGATGACGCGCAGCAGAATCAGCAGTACCGGTGCCGCCGTGCCGATCTGCGCGTAGGTCGGTAGCAAACCGATGCACACCGTGACCACGCCCATCATCAGCAGCGTGATAATCAGGGATTTCTTGCGGCCGATACGGTCACCGATATGACCAAAAATGATTCCGCCCAACGGCCGGGCAAAGAAGCCCACGGCAAAGGTGCCGAACGCGGCCATGGTGCTGAACAGAGGATCGTCGGAAGGAAAGAACAGCGCGCCGAACACCAGCGCGGCGGCGGTGGCGTAGATGTAAAAGTCGTACCACTCGATCATGGTGCCGATGAAGGCTGCGGCCGCCGCACGGCGCGGCTGGTTCGAAGCGTGGGGCTTCATGGGGTCGGGCTCCTTTGATTGTTTTTCTGGCAGGAGGGAAACGGTAAATCCGAGGCGCTCTGACGGCGCCTGTCTGGAGGTGATTTATCGTTCCGGGGCTATGATTAGTCAATTTTCTATTTATTATTCCAACTATTACCCAACCTTATAATCGAGAAATCCCATGGCCGAACGCGACGTCCAGCGCCTGCTCAACGACCGCCTCGACTGGAACCTGCTGCGCACCTTCCGGGTGATCGGCCAGGAGCTGAGCATCAGCCGCGCCGCCGCGCGTCTGCACCTGACACAACCGGCGGTGAGCCAGGCGCTGAAGCGTCTGGAGGAGCAATTGGGTCGCCAACTGATTGCCCGGCGCGGTCCGCGCTTCGCTCTCACCGAAGTCGGCGAGCAGATCTTCGAACTGGCCGGCGAGATCTACGGACAGATGTCCCAGGTCAGCAGCCTGCTGGAACAACCGGCCGACGAAGTGATCGGCAAGGTCAGGTTGCTGATCATCAGCCGGATCTTTTCCGAGCGTTTCGATGATTTCCTCGCCGACTTCCACCGGCAATACCCACGGGTCGATCTTGAGGTCGATGTGATGCGCAGTTCGGACATCGTCAGCGCCCTGCAAGAGAAAACCGCAACCCTCGGCCTGAGCCTCAATCGCCGCCCACAACCGCGCCTGGAACAGCGTCTGTTCCTTCGTCAGCGCTATGCGTTTTTCTGTGGCAAACACCACGCGTTATTTGGTCGGAAGGACGTCGTCGAGGGCGATTTGCAGCGGGAGAATTTCGTCAGCTTCACCAGTGACCAGATTGGCGGGATGCTTTCTCCGCTGACGATTTTTCGTGATCAGCAAGGCTTCAGCGGACGCATCGTCGCGTCATCACCGAGCCTGGAAGAAGTGCGGCGACTGGTGATCGCCGGGTTCGGCATCGGCTGCCTGCCAGAGCACGTGGTGGCGGTGGACGTCGAGGCCGGATTGCTCTGGCGCCTGCCGCCCCACGAAGGGATTGCCGATGTCGACATTCATCTGCTGTGGAACCGCGACCAGCGCATGAGTCGCGCCGAGAAGCTGTTCATCGAGTGCTTGCAGGCCTGTCTGGCGGATCAGTAACCAAGCAGTCGATCCGCGCTGTTGAGCAACGGTTCGCCGGCATTCAGACGGCGGAAGTTCTCGGCGATCTGTTCGGCGATGCAATCGTGGGAGGCCGCCGAAGCCATGTGTGGTGTGATGGTCACGCCCGGGGTTTTCCACAGTGGATGATCGGCGGGCAGCGGTTCCTGTTCGAAGACATCGAGCAGCGCCCCACGCAGTTTTCCACGGGCCAGTGCCTGTTGCAGATCCTCGATGTTCAGGTGCCCGCCGCGCCCGACGTTGACCAGTGCCGCACCGTTGGCCAATCGTTCAAAGGTCTGGCGATTGAGGATGCCGCGTGTTTCGTGAGTGAGTGGCAACAGATTGATCAGCAATTCCACACCGTCGAGAAATGGATCGAAGGCATCAGTGCCGGCGAAGGTCTGCACGCCCGGCAAAACCTTGCTGCTGCGCGCCCAGCCACGTACGTCGTAACCGGCGGTTGCCAGGTCTTGGGCGATTGCGCTGCCGAGTGAGCCGAGGCCCATCACACCGATCCGGAACTCATGGGCCGGGCGTTGCAGCGGTCGCTCCCAATGCTGTTGGCGCTGTTGCTCGAGCACTTGATCGAAGCCGCGATGAAAGTGAATCACTGCCCAGCGCACGTACTCGGTCATACCCTGGCGATGGCCGGGATCGACCACTCGGCACACTGGCAGATCCGGGCACGACGGATCGTGCTCCAGATGATCGATGCCGGCGGCGACCGAGTGAATCACTTGCAGATTGGGCAACGCGGCGAGGCTGTCCGGTAGCGGAAACCAGCACGCCGCGATCTGCGCATCCACCGCCCTGGGATCATCTGCCAGCACTGCCGAGAGCTGCGGCGCACGGCGGGTAAAAGCTTCCTGCAATTGTTTGAGCAACAGCGTGTCGCGGGACATCAGTGCAACGGTGTTCATGACAGATAGGACTCGCGCTGGGATTCGATCAGGGTCAGTGCGGCCTCCCAGGCCAGGTCGATGATGTTGTCCTGTTCATCGCGGTCGAACTGTTCGGCGGTGTGGGCGCAGACTTCCGGCGACGGGAAATGCAGCTCGCAACCGCCGGCCAGCGCCTGCACTTGAGCCTGACAGGCGCGTTCCAGGAAATGGATTTCCTGGAACGCCTGGGCCACGCCGGAACCGCCGACCAGCAAACCGTGATTGCGCAAGATCATCGCCCGGTGCGGGCCGAGGTCGGCGATCAAACGTTCGCGCTCATCCAGCGACAAGGCGATGCCTTCGTAGGTGTGATAAGCGAGTTTTCCGTAGAACTTCAGCGCGTGCTGACTGATCGGAAGCAGGCCTTGTTTCTGCGCGGCGACGGCCATACCGGCGGCCGTGTGGGTGTGGATCACGCAGTTCAGATCCGGTCGGGCCATGTGGATTGCCGAGTGGATCACGAAGCCGGCGGCGTTGACCCGATGCCCTGCATATTCAGGGTCGACGATGCGCCCGTCCTGATCGATGCGCACCAGATCGGAGGCGCGCATGCGGTCGAAGATCACGCCGTAGCGGTTGATCAGGAAATGATGCTCCGGCCCCGGAATCCGCAAGGTGATGTGGGTGTCGATCAGGTCGGTCATGCGAAAGTGCGCGATCAAGCGGTACAGCGCGGCGAGCTCACAACGGGCTTGCCATTCGATCGGGTCGATGTGGGCGGGTTTACTCACGAATACACCTCTTTGCTTGTGTGAAGGGCGACCGGGTTGGCCCGCAGACGCGCGAGGCCGCAGACACCGATCAGAGACAGGGCCGACAACAGCGTGAAGAACACCGCCAATGGCAGCCACTGCCCGGAAAACTTGCTGGCCAGCAGCGTGCCGATCAGTGGCGTGGTACCGCCGGCAACAGCGCAACTCAACTGGTAGGCGATGGAAATGCCCGAGTAGCGCAGATGCACCGGGAACGCCTGAGTCATGTAGCCGGCGATCACCGCATACAGCGCCGAGAGGATCACCACCGCGACCGCGATGCCAAGGGTCATCAGCAGAATGTTTTGAGTGCCGACCAGCAGGAACATCGGGTACGGCGTGACCATGCACAGCAATGCGACCAGCATCAGGAACCGCCCTTCGCCAATGCGTTCGGCCAGCAGCGCGGACAAGGGTTGCGAGAGCAATTGGATGATCGTCACCAGGAACAGGCAGTCGAGAATGGTCGCTCGTGGAATGCCCTGATATTGGGTGACGTAGGTGATCATGAAGGTGTTGGTGAAGAAAAATCCGGCCGAGCCGATGGTGACTGCGGCGGCCGCGAACAGGATCTGTCGCCAGCACTGACGTATAACGTCCTTCACGGGGTATTTAGCGGTCTCGTTGTTGTCCCTGGCCTTGGCGAATTCCGGCGATTCGTGCACACCGGAACGAATCATCAGCCCGACCATCATCAGCACACCGCTGGCGAGAAACGGCAGACGCCAACCCCAGGCGAGGAAGTCTTCCGGCGACAGCGACGTGACCAGACGGAAGGCAATCAACGCCAACAGCAAACCCGCCGGACTACCGAGCTGGGCGAACGAGGCATAGAAGGTCTTGCGTTTGGCCGGTGCGTGTTCGCTGGCCATCAACACCGCCCCGCCCCACTCGCCACCGACGGAGATGCCCTGAATCAAGCGCAGGGTTATCAGACCGATGGGCGCCCAGATGCCGACGCTGGCGTAACTCGGCAACAGACCGATGCCAGCGGTGGCCAGGCCCATCAGTGCCATGGTCACCAGCAGCATTTTCTTGCGACCGAGGCGATCACCCAGATGACCGAACACCATGCCGGCCATGGGGCGGGCGATGAAGCCAACGGCGAAACTGCCGAACGCGGCGAGCGTGCTGGTGACCGGGTCGCTGCTGGGAAAGAACACTTGCCCGAGCACCAGTGCGGCGGCGGTGGCATAGATATAGAAATCGTAGAATTCGATGGTCGTGCCAATGAAGGCGGCGGCCGCGGCGCGACGCGGCTGAGCGGTGGTGTGCATGCAAGAACCCTGTGTATTTATAGTTTTGGGCAGGTGTCGAGGCGGCTGACGGTCGCGCTCTGTGGCGCTTGTGGGCTTTATCGCTTCCGTGACAGGATTAGTCAATTTTCAAAATCTTATCTTTACTATTAGCGTGGCTACTGCATGAGTTCTTCCTCGAATCCCTGGATCGGCCGACGTTTTCTCAACGACCGACTCGACTGGAACCTGCTGCGCACGTATCTGGTGATCGGTCAGGAAGGCAGCATGAGCCGCGCCGCTGCGCGATTGCACATTACTCAGTCGGCGGTCAGCCAGGCGTTGAAACGTCTTGAAGAACAGCTGGATTGCGTGCTGATTGCCCGAAGTGGACGGCGCTTTGATCTGACGGAAACCGGGGAAGAAGTCCTGCGGATAGCGGCAGATATCTACGGCGATATTTCCCGTTTGGGCACCGTGGTCGAGAACCGCCATGACGACGTAGTCGGCAAGATCCGTATCCTCACCGTCAGCGGCGTACAGGCGCGGCATTACGATGAGTTTCTTGCGGACTTCCACGAAACTCACCCGAAAATCGAGCTGGAAGTCGAAGTGATGGGCAGTTCGAACATCATCAGTTCACTGCTGCAAAAGACCGCGACGGTCGGTGTCGGATTATGTCGCCTGCCTCAGCCAAGGCTGGAGCAACGGGTGCTGTTTCGTGAGCGCTATGCGTACTTTTGCGGGCAGCGACATCGACTGTTCGGGCAGCAGAATCTGACGCTGGAGCAATTGGCGGCGGAGAACTTTGTCAGCTTCACCAGCGATCAGCTTGGCGGTAATCTTTCGCCGTTGACGCTGTTTCGTGACCAGCAGGGCTTTACCGGCAAGATTGTCGCCTCTTCTACCAGTTTCGAAGAAATTTACCGTTTGATCTGTGCAGGATTCGGCATTGGCTGTCTGCCGACTCACCTGGTCCGTCGGGATGTCGAACAGGGCTTGCTGTGGCGCTTGCCGCCGGAGGACGGGGTGGTGGATTTCGATATCCAGCTGCTGTGGAATCGCGAGCAGAAGATGACTCAGGCGGAAACGGTGTTCCTCGACAGCTTCCAGCACATGCTCAGCCTGCGTGAGCCTGTGCTGTGAAGCTGATGAGGTTTACACGTGAGGATCGCCCGGCGCCTTGGTCGGCGCCGCGTACTGCGGCTTGAGGTGACCATCCTGGTCGAGTAGCCAGGCGTCCATGATCTGCCGCACGACAGGTCCTGCGACTCGACCACCGGCCTCGCCGTTTTCAATCATCACCGAGATGGCTATCTTCGGATGTTCGGCCGGAGCGAAACCGACGAACAAGGCGTTGTCTCGATGGCGCTCGAGGGTTTTCTCGCGGTTGTAGCGCTCACCTTGTTTGATCGCCACCACCTGCGCCGTACCACTCTTGCCGGCGATGCGGTATTGCGCACCGGCTGCAGCGGCGCGGGCGATACCTCGGGCGTCGTGCATCACCATCTGCATGCCGTGGTTGACCTGATCCCAGTCACGCGGATCCTTGAGCAGAATGTTCGGCATCGGGTGTTCGTCCACAGGCGGCACACCGTCGACGGTCTTGGCCAGGTGCGGACGGTTCCAGACACCCTTGTTGGCGATCAACGCAGTGGCCTGAGCCAGCTGCAGCGGTGTGACCTGCATGTAGCCCTGGCCGATGCCGAGAATCACTGTCTCACCGGGGAACCACGCCTGACGCCGGGTGGCGCGCTTCCAGGCCTGGGACGGCATCAGGCCGGGAGACTCTTCGAACATGTCCAGCGAGACTTTCTCGCCGAGGCCGAACATCGCCATGTAGTCGTGCAAGCGATCGATGCCGAGCTTGTGCGCCAGGTCGTAGAAGTAGGTGTCGTTGGAGCGCATGATCGCCGCATCCATGTCCACCCAGCCGTCGCCGCTGTGGTTCCAGTTGCGGTACTTGTGATCGAAGTCCGGCAGTTGATAGTAGCCCGGGTCGAAGACGCGGGTCTGTGGCGTGACGACGCCGGCGTCGAGTCCGGCAATCGCCACTTCGGGCTTGATCGTCGAACCGGGCGCGTACAAGCCGCGCAGCACGCGGTTGAACAGCGGTCGGTCGATGGAATCGCGTAGCGCGGAATATTCCTTGGAGCTGATACCGGTCACGAACAAGTTCGGGTCGAAGCTCGGGTTGCTGACCATGGCCAGCACTTCGCCGGTCGATGGGTCCAGTGCAACGACCGAGCCGCGACGGTCGCCCAGTGCGGCTTCGGCGGCTTCCTGAAGCTTCACGTCGAGGCTCAGGACGATGTTTTTGCCGGGCACTGGGTCGGTGTGCTTGAGGACACGCAATACGCGGCCCTGAGCGTTGGTTTCCACTTCCTCGTAACCGACATGGCCGTGCAGTTGTGCTTCGTAGAAACGCTCTACGCCCGTCTTGCCGATGGATTGCGTGCCGCGGTACTCGACGGAGTCGAGGGTCTTGGATTCTTTTTCGTTGATGCGACCGACATAGCCGATCGAGTGAGCGAAGTGCGCGCCGAGCGGGTAGTGACGAACGAACTGCGGTTCGACATCCAGCCCCGGCAAGCGGAACTCGTTGACTGCCAGCACGGCAATCTGTTCTTCGGTCAGTTCATAGAACAGGGTCACCGGTGTAAACGGGTGACGCGACTGCTTCATGGCCTTGTCGAAGACCGTACGATCTTCGGCGGGCAGGTGCAGGAGACTGATGACTTCATCCAGTTCCTGATTGACATCAGTGGCACGTTCACGGGTGATGATCAGGTTGTAACTGGGACGGTTGTCGGCCAGCAGCACGCCGTTGCGGTCGTAGATCAGCCCGCGTGTTGGCGGGATTGGCAGGACGTGGACGCGGTTGTTTTCGGAGATGGTCGAGTGGTAGTCGAACTCAACCACTTGCAGGATGTACAGGCGCACCACGAGCGCACAGCTGATCGCGAAGACGAACAAGGCACAGGCAACCAGCCGTTTGTTGACCAGGCGCGTCTCTTTTTCGTGATCCTTGATGGGTATGGGTTCAGGCATTTCTGCAGCAACTCTTTGACAAAAATGAGCGCCGATCCGTGGGCGTGACATCAGTCCGTTAAAAAACGAGCTGCACCATACCAAAAACCGGGCGGTCATTTCAGAAGGATTTCCCCAATGGTTGCCGTCGCGACGGTCGGAGGCCCTTTGAGC